>NZ_JAVDSG010000001.1:6147500-7347500 GCF_031455225.1 Saccharothrix longispora | reverse complement strand
ACGTGGTGGTGGGTCCGGCGACCGACGGCGGGTGGTGGGCGCTCGGGCTGCGGGAGCCCGCCCTGGCGCGGCGGCTGGAGGACGTGCCGATGTCGCGCGACGACACCGGGGCGCGGACGGTGCGCGCCTTCCGGGACCGGGTCACCGCGATCGCTCCCGGGCTGTCCGACGTGGACGACATCGCCGCCGCCCACGAGGTGGCGCGCGCGGCGCCGGGCACGCGGTTCGCCGGGGCGCTCGCGCGGCTGGGGGTGCTCCGGTGACGGCGTTCGACGTGGGGCTCGCCGGCGCGGGGTGCCGGTTGGAGTTCGGCGACGGCGACTCGCTCGCGCTGCCCGTCGCGCGGTGGTGCGGCGACGCGGGCGGCGCCGACGAGGTGCTGCTCGACGCCTGCCGGGGCGCGACCGTGGACCTCGGGTGCGGCCCCGGGCGGTTGGTGGCGGCGCTGGCGGCGCGCGGCGTCACCGTGCTGGGGGTGGACCGGTCGGCCCTGGCGGTCGCGCTGACCAGGGCGCGGGGCGGGGCGGCGCTGCGGCGCGACGTGCTCGGGCGGCTGCCCGGCGCCGGGCGGTGGCGGCACGTGCTGCTCGCCGACGGCAACATCGGCATCGGCGGCGACCCGGTGGCACTGCTCCGGCGGGCGCGGCGGCTGCTGCACCGGCACGGCACCGCCCTGGTCGAGGTCGAGCCGCCGGGTCGCGGGGTGTGGCGCGGTGCGGCGCGGGTCGACGGCGGCGACTGGTTCGCCTGGGCCCGCGTCGACGCGTCGGCCGTCGCGGCGGTCGGCGAGCGCGCCGGACTGCCGCTGTGCCGGCTCGCCGAGCGGGACGGCCGCTGGTTCGCCGAGCTGAGCCGGTCGTGAGGGCGGTCGCGCGGGCGGTCGGGAGAACGGCCGCCGGGGTGGCGGCGAGGGCGGCGTCGCGGACGTCGAGCCCGCACACCGCGACCCGGCTCGGCGCGTGGCTGGGCCTGGCGTTCGGGCTGTGCTTCCTCACCGGCCTGCTCAGCCACCTCGTCCAGCACCCGCCGGGGTGGTTCGCCTGGCCGACGCGACCGGTCTGGCTGTACCGGGTCACGCAGGGCGTGCACGTCACCTCGGGCGTGGCGGCGATCCCGCTGCTGCTCGCCAAGCTGTGGACGGTCCACCCGAAGCTGTTCGAGCGCCCCCTCGTGCGCGGCGTGCCGCACGCCCTGGAGCGCGGCTCCGTCCTCGTGCTGCTCGGTGCGGCGTTCTTCGAACTGGTCACCGGCCTGTTCAACGCGGCGCGGAACTACCCCTGGGGCTTCTTCTTCCCGCCGGCGCACTACGCCGTCGCGTGGGTGGCGATCGGCGCGCTGCTCGTGCACGTCGCCGTGAAGCTGCCGCTGTTCCGGACACCCGCCGAGGAGGTCCGGCGCGGCGCGCTGTCGCGACGCGGTTTCCTGCTCGCCACAGGAGGCGCGGCGGCCCTGGCGGTGCTGGCCACGGCGGGCGGCACGGTGCCGTGGCTGCGGCGGGTGTCGGTGCTCGGGGCCCGGTCCACCCCGCTGCCGGTCAACCGGACGGCGCGGGCGGCCGGCGTGACCGCCGCGGGTGACGGCTGGCGGCTCGCCGTCGGCGACCGGCGCTTCAGCCTGGCCGAGCTGGAGGCCCTGCCGCAGACGACCGCCGACCTGCCGATCGCGTGCGTCGAGGGGTGGAGCGCGTCGGCCACGTGGACCGGCGTGCCCGTCCGGGACCTGCTGGCGCTGGCCGGGCTCGAACCCGCCGACGTCGTGGTCGAGTCGCTGGAGCGCGCTGGGCCCTACCGGACCTCGACGCTCCCGGCGCGCCACGTCCGCGACCCGCTGACCCTGCTCGCGCTGCGCCTCGACGGCGAACCGCTGCCGCTCGACCACGGCTCCCCGTGCCGGATCATCGCGCCCGACCGACCGGGCGTGCTCCAGACCAAGTGGGTCGTGCGGCTGGGGGTGGCGGCGTGACGGCGGTCAGGTGGGTGCTCGGCGCGGTCGGCGTCGCGGCGGGGCTGTGGGGCGCGTTCCTGCTGCTGCCGCTGGTGGACGTCGAGTTGGCGGTGTGGTTCCTCGCCGGGCCGGTCGTCCACGACGCGCTGCTCGCGCCGCTGTTCGGCGGGGTGGGCCTGGCCGTCGCGCGGTGGGCGCCGGCGGCGTGGCGCACGCCGGTGGTGGTCGGCGGGGTGCTGTCGGGGGTGCTGCTGCTGGTGGCCGTGCCGCTGCTGTGGCGGCCGCACGCGGGACCGGTCAACCCCGGTCTGCACGACCGCGACTACGCGTCGGGCCTGCTGGTGGCCGTCGCCGCGGTCTGGCTGGGGGTGTCCGCGGCGTGCTGGTGGGCTGGTCGGCGACGCCGTGCGAGCGGCCCGGGGACACGTCGGGCCGGAAGACCCGGGTGCTAGCGGACCTCGACGGGCTGACTGCCCAGCGTCACCTCGACCGTCCGGTCGCCGCCGATGGTGAGCTGCACCTTCTCGCCCGGCGCGCGGGACCGGACGGCCGCCACCAGGGCGTCGGAGCTGTCGATCGGGCGGTCGCCGAACCTGGTGATCACGTCACCGGTCCTCACGCCCGCGGCCTCGGCCGCGCTGCCCGACGTGACCTCCCGGACCAGCGCGCCGCCGTCCTTCGAGTCGCCCACCGACACGCCCAGCACGGTCTGCGTGGCCTTGCCCGTCTCGGCCAGCTCCTTCGCGGTCCGCCGGGCCTGGTCGACCGGGATGGCGAAGCCGATGCCGACCGAGCCGCCCTGCGACGACTGGCCGGAGTTCGGGCTGTAGATGGCGGAGTTGATGCCGACGACCTGGCCCCGCATGTTCACCAGCGGGCCGCCCGAGTTGCCGGGGTTGATCGCCGCGTCGGTCTGGATGGCGTTCAGGACGGTCGCCTGGCTGCCCTGCTCGCCGCCGGCCCGCACCGGGCGGTTGAGCGAGCTGACGATGCCGGAGGTCACCGTGCCGTTGAGGTCGAACGGCGACCCGACCGCCACGACCTGCTGGCCGATCCTCAGGTCGCCGGAGTTGCCCAGTTCGGCGACCGGCAGGTCCCGCACGTCCTCGGCCTTCACCACGGCCAGGTCGGACGACGGGTCGCGGCCGACGATCCTGGCGTCGAACGAGCGGCCGTCCTGGAGCTGCACCTTGATGGGGCCGCCGCCCGCGGCCGACTCGACCACGTGGTTGTTGGTCAGCACGAGGCCGTCGGAGCTGAGCACGAACCCGGACCCCGCGCCGCCGCTCACCTGCACCTGCACGACGGTCGGCAGCACCTTCTGGGCGACCTGCTCGATCGAGCCCTCGGGCGCCGACCCCGTCTGCTGGGCGGGCGGGACCTGGTTCAGCGCGTTCGCCACCGGCCCGGACCGGTCGGCCGCCTCGTAGCCGACGTAGCCGCCGACCCCGCCCGCGACGCCTCCGACGGCGAGCACGAGTGCGGCGACCCCGGCGACCACCTTGCCCCGACCCCGACGCGGGGGCGCGGTGACGACCGATCCGGGCGGTGCGTAGTAGGGGCCCGGCTGACCGGGCATCCCCGGTGCGCCGGGCCCGTCCGGCCGACCGCCCGAAGGGGAGGGGGCGGGCGAGCCGGGGTGGCCCTGGACGGCGGTCTGCGCGGCGCCGAACGGGCCGGTCTGCTCCGGGCGCTGGAAGCCTCCCTGCCAGGCCTCCGACCCGGTTCCCGGCAGACCGGGACCGGGGAGCGCGGCGCCGCCCTGCACGGCGCCGAACCCACCCGTCCCGGCCTGGCCGGCGGTGGGGTGGGCGCCGCCCTGCACGGCACCCGCCCCACCGTCGTCGGTCCGACCGGCGCCGCCCTGCACGGCACCGGTCACACCCTGCCCGGCCTGGCCGGCGCCGCCCTGCGCGGCACCCGCCCCACCGGGGCTCGACTGGCCGGCGGCGCCCTGCGGGGCGGCCTGCGAGTCGACGTCTTCGTTGGCAGGGTCGCCGGCGCCGGGGTTCGCGTTACCGGCGGCGCCCGGATCGTCGTGGGGGCGGCCGGCGCTGCCCTGCACAGCGCCCGCCGACCCCATGCCCGACCGATCGACCCCTGCCGCCGATCCGTCGGGAGCCGGCCGACCAGCACCCTGCTGCTGGTGACCGGTGTACTCGTGACCTTGGTCGGCGCCACGGGCCCAGGGGCTGCGGTGCTGGGGCTCCTGCGGCTGGTGCGGCTGCTCGCTCTCGGTCATGTCCACCACTCTGCGGTGCCCGCCTGAGAAGAGCCTTAAACGAAACTGGGCATCAGTTGTGAGTCCTCGATCGATCGGGGAAAGCGGACGGATTTCGCGTCGTGGTGGAGAAGCGCACGTCACGGACCGGACGCCCGACCGCCCGCTACCCGGATCGGGTGACCACGCGAGACGGGGTCACGTTCGGTCACCGCCCGGGGACTGGGACGATGTGCGCGATCCCGAGGAGGCGGACGTGGCACTGGTCGAGGTGGAACTGCCGGACCCGGCGTGGATGCGGGCGAGGTGGGCGGCGTTCGCCGCGGTGTGCGCCGCGCGCGGGTGGGGCGACAGCTGCCACGCGGACGGCGCGGTGTGGCACTACGACGACGGCGGCGGCAACTGGGCCGACCTCCACCACCTCGACGGCGGCCGGGCCGTGCTGATCGGGCACGACCACGAGTATTCCGAGACGTACCACGGCCCCGCGGCCGAGTACTTCGAGGAGGAGGAGACCGACCTGCTGGCCGGCGCGCCCGACTGGTGGGCGCCGCCCGTGGCCGCCGCCCAGGAGACCGGGTACTGGGTCGGTTTCGCCTACGGCTTCGAGGACGGCGCGTGGCGGCGTGCCGAGTACGAGGCGGACGACGGCTTCGACTCGCTGAACCCGCCGTTCGCCGACGACGCCCGGTGCCGGGACCTGATCACCGAGTTCGCCGGGTCTTCCGCCCCGGCGGACGCGGTCGACGCCCTCATCGCCGCCGACGCCGACATCACCGGACCCCTGCTGACCGCCGTGATCGGCGCCCGCCCGGGCTGGGACCCGGCAGCCGGCGCCGCCGCAGCCCACCGCTTCCGCACTCCCACCCCCGCGAGTCGTAACCCCAGCCCCCGCGAGTCGTAAGTCCAGGTCGCGCGAGTCGTAAGTCCAGGTCGCGCGAGTCGTAAGTCCAAGCCCCAAGAGTCCAACGCCCAGGTCCGGTTAGTTCTACATTCCAGCCGTCCGGTCGGTATGCCCGAACGTAGAACTCAGAGGTCCTCAACGTACGACTCTCGCGACCTGAACGTACGACTCGCGCGACCTCAACGTACGACTCGCGCGACCTGAACGTTGGACTCTCGCGACCTGGACGTACGACTCGCGCGACCTGAACGTTGGACTCTCGCGACCTGGACGTACGACTCGCGGGGGGTGGGGTTACGACTCGCGGGGGCGGGGTGGGGTTCCGGGGTCAGGGGGTGCGGAGGCGGTCGGCTGTCTGTTCGGGGGTGGCGTCGTTGACCCAGACGCCCATGCCCGACTCGGAGCCGGCCAGGTACTTGAGCTTGTCGGCGGTGCGGAGGATGGAGAAGACCTCCAGGTGCAGCCAGGCCAGGTCGCGGCCGGTGCGGACCGGGGCCTGGTGCCAGGCGGCGATGTACGGCAGCGGCCGGTCGTAGAGGGCGTCCAGGCGGCGCAGCACGGTCAGGTAGAGGGCGGCGAAGTCGTCGCGCTCCGCGTCCGTCAGGGCCGGCAGGTCGGGGACCTGGCGGTGCGGGACCAGGTGGACCTCGACGGGCCAGCGGGCGGCGGCGGGGACGAACGCGGTCCAGTGCTCGCCCTCGGCCACCACGCGGGTGCCGACGGCGCGCTCGGCCGCGAGGACGTCGCCCATGACGGGGCGGTCGTGGGTGCGCCGGTAGTCGGCGGCCACCGCCAGCATCCGCTCGGTCCTCGGCGTCACGAACGGGTAGCCGTAGACCTGGCCGTGCGGGTGGTGCAGGGTGACGCCGATCTCCTCGCCGCGGTTCTCGAACGGGAAGACCTGCTCGACGCCCGGCAGCCCGGACAGCGCGGCGGTGCGGTCGGCCCACACGTCCACGACCGTGCGCACCCGCGACGGGGGCAACTGGCCGAACGAGGTGTTGTGGTCCGACGTGAAGCACACGACCTCGGCCCGGCCACGCCCCGGCGCGCGGGCCACCATCGGCATCCCGTCCACGGTCGGCGGCAGGTCCGGCACGCCCTGCGCGAACGACGGGAACCGGTTCTCGAACACCGCCACGTCGTAGCTCGACTCGGGGATCTCGGTCGGCTTGCCGGGGGTGGACGGGCACAGCGGGCACAGGTCGGCCGGCGGCTTGTAGGTGCGGGTCTGCCGGTGCGCGGCCATGGCCACCCACTCGCCCGTCAGCGGGTCGCGCCGCACCTCGGACAGCGGCTGCGTCCGGGGCAGGTCACGCGTGTCCACGGCGTGCCGCGGCGGCGCGTCCGGTGTGTCGTCGAAGTAGATGATCTCCCGACCATCGGCAAGTTTCCCCGCCGTGCGCCTCACGCCAGTTCCTCTCCGCGCCCCGGCACGTGCGCCAGGACCAGTTCCCCGACCTGCTCCCCGAGCACCGCGCGCGCGGGCTCGGCCATCCCCTCGTCCGTCACCAGCACGTTCGCCTCGTCCAGCCCGGCGATCGTGGAGATGCCGACGGTGCCCCACTTGGTGTGGTCGGCGACCACCACCACGCGACCCGCCGCGTCGACCAGCGCGCGGTCGGTCTCGCTCTCGTTCAGGTTGGGCGTGGTGAAGCCGGAGCGCTCGGCCATGCCGTGCACGCCCAGGAACACCACGTCCAGGTGCAGCGATCTCAGCGCCTGCACGGCCACCGGTCCGACCAGCGCGTCGGACGGCGTGCGCACGCCGCCGGTGAGCACGACCGTGCGGTCGGTGCGCCCGCTCTGCTGGAGCACGTCGGCCACCCGGATCGAGTTGGTCACCACGGTCAGGTCCGGGATGTCGTCGAGGAACCGCGCGAGCGTCCACGTGGTCGTGCCCGCGGACAGGCCGATCGCGGTGCCGGGGCGCACGAGGCCGGCGGCGTGCGCGGCGATGGCCTCCTTCTCCGGCAGCTGGCGGACGGACTTGGCCTCGAAGCCAGGTTCGTCGGTGCTGCGGCCGACCACGGACGTGGCACCGCCGTACACCTTCTCCACCAGGCCCCGCGCGGCCAGCACGTCCAGGTCGCGGCGCACGGTCATGTCCGAGACGCCCAGCCGCACGACCAGGTCGCTCACCCGGACCGCTCCCGTGCGCCGGACCTCTTCCAGGATCACCGCTTGTCGTTGCCGCGCCAGCACCGTCACACCTCTTCCCTGACCACGACCACGCCGCCGGCGGGGACGACCTGGCGACCGGACGCGCGTGCACCCGTGAGCAGTTCGACCCCGGTGGCGGGCAGCTCCGCGTCGGAGCCTCCGTGGTTGACCGCGATCAGCCACGATACGGGCGTCCCGGACAGTTCACCGCGCCGGCGCACGACCTCGACGCCGGGCACGCCGGGCGGCACGCCCGCGTCGGCGAGGGCGGCGCGCACCAGCCGGTCGAGCCCGTCGCCGGTCAGGCCGCACGCGAGGTAGCGGGCGACGCCGGACCCGTGCTCGTGGCGGGTCACGGCGGGCACGCCGGGCAGCGGGCCGTCGACGTACGAGGCGACGACCTCCGCGCCCTCGACGTGCAGGTGCTCGGTCCACACGGCGGCCGCCGACCCGTCGTCCAGCGTCACGACCTGCCCGGCGCGCAGCGGGTGGAACTCCTCGGTCCGCACGCCCAGCAGCCGGCGGAACGGGCCGGGGTAGCCGCCGAGGTGCACGTGGCCGCGCGTGTCGGTGGTGCCGGTCAGGTGGGTGACGAGCAGGTGACCGCCGCCGGCGACGTGCTCCTCGTACGGCGAGGCGTCGTCGACGAGGTGCAGGGCGGGCAGCACGACCAGCGGGTACCCCGCCAGGTCGGCGCCGGGTCGCACGAAGTCGACGGTCGCGCCCGCGTGCCACAGCGAGCGGTACAGGGCGAGCGCGTTGGCCTGGTAGTCGAAGTCCGAGGTGGGGTGGGCGGGTTGCCCGAGCGCCCAGCGCGACTCCCAGTCGTAGACGATCGCGACCCGCGCCTCGACGGTGGAGCCGAGCAGCTCGGCGAGGCGGCCGTACTCGTCCCCCACCCGCGCGACCTCGCGGAACACCCGGGTGTCCGGGCCGGCGTGCGGCACCATCGCGGAGTGGTAGCGCTCCGCGCCCGCCTTCGACTGCCGCCACTGGAAGAACAGCGTGCCGTCGGCGCCGCGCGCGAGGTGCTGGTACGAGTTGCGCCGCAGCTCGCCGGGCAGCTTGGCGACGTTGCGGACCTGCCAGTTCACCGCGGACGTCGAGTGCTCCATGAGCAGCCACGGCGCGCCGCCCGCGAGCCCGCGCGTGAGGTCGGCGGAGAACGCCAGTTCCACGTGCCGCTCGTCGTCCTCGGCGCGCGTGTAGTGGTCGTTGGACACGAAGTCGACCTCGGCGGCCCACTTCCAGTAGTCGAGCGCGCCGAACGTCCACGTCACCATGAAGTTCGTGGTCACCGGCACGTCGGGGGTCACCTCGCGCAGCACGTCCCGCTCGGCCTTGAACAGCTCCAGCAGGGCGTCGGAGGAGAACCGGTCGAAGTCGAGGAGCTGGCCGGGGTTGCCGAACGACGGCGTGGCGCGCGGCGGCAGCACCTGCTCCCAGGCCGTGTAGCGCTGGCTCCAGAACGCGGTCCCCCACGCCTCGTTGAGCGCGTCGAGCGTGCCGTGGCGGGCGCGGAGCCACGCCCGGAACGCCGTCGCGCACCGGTCGCAGTAGCAGCGGGCCACGTGGCAGCCGTACTCGTTGTTGACGTGCCACGCGGCCAGCGCGGGGTGGTCGCGGTAGCGCTCCGCCAGGGCGCGGGCCAGCGCGACGGCCTTCTCGCGGTACACGGTCGAGCTGGGGCAGTACGCCTGGCGCGAGCCGTGCGAGAGCCGCACGCCCTCGGCGGTCACCGGCAGCACCTCGTCGGCGTGCGCGGTGGTGAGCCACGGCGGCGGCGAGGCGGTCGCGGTGGCGAGGTCCACCCGCACACCGGCCTGGTGCAAACGGTCGAGCACCCGGTCCAACCAGCCGAACTCGTAGCGCCCCTCTTCCACTTCCAGCCGCGCCCACGAGAAGATCGCGACGCTCACCAGGTTGACCCCGGCCCGCCGCATCAGCTCGACGTCGTCGGCCCACACGGACTCGGGCCACTGCTCGGGGTTGTAGTCCGCGCCCCAGGCCGGGCCTGCCACACCGGTGGGCCAAGTCGTCATGCCACAAGAGTGCTCGACGTTGCACGCGAACGTCAACACAGTCAAACAACAGCACTCGACAAGCCTTGACACCGCCTGTGGGTCCCACCACATTGTGCGTACTTCTGTTGACTCTCTGTTCGTTTCACCCCCCGCCGAGTGTCACCCGTAGGAGCGACAATGACGACGTTCTACGCCCCGCAGCCCAACCGACGGGCGTTGCTGCGACTGATCCTCGCCGGAGCGGGCGCCGCGGCCCTGCCCGGGTTGGCCGCCTGCGGCTCCGACGGCGGCGGGACCTCGGCGGACACCGTGTCCTTCGGCAACAACCAGTCCGACCAGGTGCCCAAGGACGCGATCACCGCCGTGCTGAGGTCGTTCGAGGGCGAGTCCGGCCTGAAGGTCGCGGTCAACACCAAGCAGCACGAGCAGTACCAGGAGCAGATCAACAACTACCTCCAGGGCAAGCCGGACGACGTGCTGGCCTGGTTCGCGGGCTACCGGATGCGGTTCTTCGCCGAGAAGGGCCTGACCGGCGACCTGACCGACGTGTGGTCGAAGGTCTCCTCCGGGTACGAGCCCGCGCTGAAGGAGGCGTCCACCGCCTCGGACGGCAAGCAGTACCTGATCCCGTTCACCCAGTACCCGTGGGGCGTCTTCTACCGCAAGAGCGTGTGGCAGCAGCGCGGCTACGAGGTGCCGAAGACACTGGACGAGTTCGTCGCCCTCGCCACGAGGATGAAGTCGGACGGCCTCGTGCCCATCGCGTTCGCGCAGAAGCAGGGCTGGCCCGGCATGGGCACGTTCGACCAGCTGAACTTCCGGATCAACGGCTACCAGTTCCACGTGGACCTCATGGCGGGCCAGGAGGACTGGCAGGGCCCGAAGGTGCGCGAGGTGTTCGACACCTGGAAGCGGCTGCTGCCGTTCCACCAGGAGAACGCCCTCGGCCGCGAGTGGCAGGAGGCCGCGCAGAGCCTCCAGCAGGGCAAGTCGGGCATGTTCCTGCTCGGCTCGTTCGTCGCGCAGCAGTTCAAGGGCGCCGACGTCGACGACCTCGACTTCTTCGCCTACCCGGAGATCAACCCCGAGCACGGGCAGGACACCGTGGAGGCCCCGATCGACGGCTACATGATGTCCCGCAAGCCCGGCAACCCCGAGGGCGCGCGCAGGTTGCTGGAGTTCCTGGCCACGCCCGCCGCGCAGCTCGCCTACCTCAAGGCCGACCCCACCGCGATCGCCACGTCCAACAAGGCCGACACGTCGGGCTACAACGCGCTCCAGCTCAAGGCCGCGCAGGTGATCAAGGACGCCGCGCACATCACCCAGTTCCTCGACCGCGACACCGACCCCCGGTTCGCCTCCGACGCCGCCACCAACGGGCTCAACGCGTTCATCCAGGACCCCGACGACGTCGACTCCGTCCTCAAGGGCATGGCCGACCAGGCGAAGACGATCTTCACGGGGTGACGGCGTGACCGCGACGCAGAACCCGCCGCGGACCGCCGGGACGGCGGGCGCCCCTCGCCCGCCGTCCCGGCGCCGCCGCGCCACCGCGCTCGCCGGGCGCGAGAAGCTGGTGCTGGGCCTCATGCTCGGCATCCCGTCCCTGCTGCACATCGCCCTGGTGTGGGTGCCGGCGCTCGGCTCCGTCGCCCTGTCGTTCTCCTCGTGGGACGGCATCGGCGGGTTCGGGGACATCCGGTGGGTCGGGGCGTCGAACTACGTCGACATCGTCACGAGCTACCCGCGGTTCTGGCCGGCGGTGCGCAACAACCTGCTGTGGCTGCTGTTCCTGCTCGTCGTACCGACGGTGGTCGGGCTGCTGCTGGCCGTGCTGCTGGACCGGCAGCTGCGGTTCGGGCGGGTCTACCAGAGCGTGCTGTACCTGCCGATGGTGCTGTCGCTGGCCCTGGTCGGCTTCATCTGGCAGCTCGTCTACCAGCCCGAGCAAGGCCTGCTGAACAACGTCCTGGGCACCGCGGCCACCGACCCGGTCAACTGGCTCGGCGACCCGGACATCAACCTCTACGCGGTGCTCGTCGCCGCCGGGTGGCGGCACACCGGCTACATCATGCTGCTGTACCTGGCCGGGCTGAAGGCCGTCGACCCGGCGCTGAAGGAGGCCGCCGCGCTGGACGGCGCGAACGCGTGGCAGACGTTCTTCCGCGTCACGTTCCCCGTGCTCAAGCCGGTCAACGTGGTGGTGCTCGTGGTCACCGTCATCGAGGGGCTGCGGGCGTTCGACATCGTCTACGTGATCAACAAGGGCCGCAACGGGCTGGAACTGCTGTCCGTGCTGGTCACCGACAACATCATCGGCGAGTCCAGCCGCATCGGGTGGGGCTCCGCGCTGGCCGTGGTGCTGCTGGTGATCTCGCTCGGCTTCATCGTCACCTACCTGTTCCAGGTGTTCCGCGAGGAGGACCCGGCGTGATCGTGAAACCCGCGCGCGTCGTGCTGCACGCGTTCCTCGTCCTCACCTGCCTGGCGACGCTCGCCCCGCTGCTGTGGGCGCTCTACGCCTCGCTGCGCACCTACGACGACACCGCGCGCAACGGCTACTTCTCCGTCGCGGAGGGCCTGACGCTGGAGAACTTCGGGAACGCGTGGACGCAGGCCGACCTGCCCCACTACTACCTGAACACGCTGGTCGTCACGCTGCCCGCGCTGGTGCTCGTGCTGCTGTTCAGCTCGATGGTCGCCTTCGGGGTGTCGCGCTTCGGCTTCCGGTTCAACATCGCGCTGCTGATGCTGTTCACCGCGGGCAACCTGCTGCCGCAGCAGGTGGTCGTCACCCCGCTGTACCGGCTGTACCTGCTCACGCCGGTGCCGGAGTGGCTCAGCGACAGCGGGCTGCTGCTCGACTCGCAGTTCGGCCTGGTGCTGATCCACGTGGCGTTCCAGTCCGGGTTCTGCGTCTTCGTGCTCAGCAACTACATGAAGACCATCCCGCGCGAGCTGGGCGAGGCCGCCCGGGTCGACGGCGCCGGGGTGTTCCGCCAGTACTGGCAGGTGATCCTGCCGCTGTGCCGGCCCGCCCTCGCCGCGCTGGCGACGCTGGAGTTCACCTGGATCTACAACGACTTCCTGTGGGCGCTGGTGCTCGTGCAGACCGGCGAGAAGATGCCGATCACCTCGGCGCTGCAGAACCTGAAGGGCACGTTCTTCGTGGACAACAACCTCGTCGCGGCGGGTTCGCTGCTCGTGGCGCTGCCCACGCTCGTCGTGTTCTTCGTGCTCCAGCGGCAGTTCGTCGGCGGCCTCACCCTGGGTTCGACGAAGGGCTGACCGGGTTCGGCGCGGGCAGCGGCGCGGGGCGGCCGGGGAGGCGGAGGGTGAACAGCGCTCCGCCCTCCGGCGCTCGGCCCGCGTAGGCGGCGCCGCCGTGGCGCTCGGCGACCTGCTTCACGATCGCCAGGCCCAGCCCGGAGCCGGGCAGCGTGCGCGCCTCCTGCGAGCGGTAGAAGCGCTCGAAGACGTGCGGCAGGTCGGCGTCGGCGATGCCGGTGCCCGAGTCCGCCACCTCGATCACGGCGCTGCCGTCGCCCAGCTGCGCGAGGTCCAGCCGCACGACGCCGCCGGGCGGGCTGAACTTCACCGCGTTGTCCAGCAGGTTCATCACGGCGCGCTCCAGCGCCGACGAGTCGCCCAGCAGGGTCCACGGCTGGAGCCGCACGCGGAAGTCCACGTCCCCGGTGGCCCGCCGCTTGGCCCGGTCGAGCGCCCGCTCCACGACCTCCACCAGGTCGACCGGCTCGTGCACGAACTGCGGCGCGTCCTCGCGGGCCAGCTCCACCAGGTCGCCGATGAGCTGGGTCAGCTCGTCGAGCTGCGCCCGCACGTCGGCGTTGATCTCGGCCTTGTCCTCGTCGGACAGCGTGGGCGCCCCCGGCCGCTCGGAGGCCAGCAGCAGTTCCAGGTTGGTGCGCATGGACGTCAGCGGCGTGCGCAGCTCGTGGCCCGCGTCGGCGACCAGCCTGCGCTGCCGCTCCTGCGACTCGGCGAGCGCGCCGAGCATCGAGTTGAACCGCTGGGACAGCAGCGCCAGCTCGTCGTCGCCGGACACCGGGATCGGCCGCAGGTCACCGGTGTTCGCGACCCGCTCGGTGGCCTCGGTGAGCCGCTGCACGGGCCGCAGCCCGGTGCGCGCGACCGCAGTGCCCGCCGCCGCCGCGACCAGCACGCCCAGGCCGGAGATGACGAACAGCACCACGGACAGCTTGCCCAGCGTGGTGTTCAGGCCCTTCATGGACTGGGCGATCACCATGGCCTGGCCGTCGCCGTAGGGCAGCGTGAGCACCTGGAACCCGGTCCGCGTGTCGGTCCAGAAGTTCTCGGTGCTCAGCCCGCGCGCCACGTCGAAGTCGGCGGGCTGGATCGGCGGCGCGACGGCGCCCTTCGGGTACGAGATCTTGCCGGTGTCCGTGTCCAGCACGCCGATCCGGATGTCGCCCGCCGCCAGGAACGCGCCGGGGATCTCGGCGACGTCGTTGTTCACCTTGGGCGCGGTCACCGCGGCCTGCGCGCGCTGCCGGAGGTTCTCCTCCATCTGGCTGTGCAGGTTGCTGCTCACCGTCATGTACGCGCCGAGCGACACCACCGCCACGACGCCCGCGACGCAGAACGCCGCGAGCAGGGTGACGCGGGCGTGCAGCGAGACCCGCTGGAGGCGCCCGTTCGCGGCCTCCACCATGGAGCCGCCAGGACTCACGGAGGGGTCTCCCGCAGCACGTAGCCGACGCCGCGGACCGTGTGCAGCAGCCGGGGCTCGCCCTCGGCCTCGGTCTTGCGACGGAGGTAGCCGACGTAGACCTCCAGGGCGTTGCCCGAGGTCGGGAAGTCGTAGCCCCAGACGTCCTCCAGGATGCGGCCCCGCGTCAGCACCTGCCTGGGGTGCGACAGGAACAGCTCCAGCAGGGCGAACTCGGTGCGGGTCAGGCTGATGGGCCGCTCGCCGCGCCGCACGTCCCGGGTGCCGGGGTCGAGCTCCAGGTCGGCGAACCGCAGCACGGCGCCCGCGGGCTCCCGGGTGGTGTCGGTGGTGGCCCGCCGCAGCAGCGCCCGCAGCCGGGCCAGCAGCTCCTCCAGCGCGAAGGGCTTGGGCAGGTAGTCGTCCGCGCCCGCGTCCAGCCCGGACACCCGGTCGGACACCGCGTCGCGCGCGGTCAGCACGAGGATCGGCAGGTCGTCACCGGTGCTGCGCAGCCTGCGGCAGACCTCCAGCCCGTCCAACCGGGGCATCATCACGTCCAGCACCATGGCGTCCGGGCGCTGGGAGACGACGGATTCGAGGGCTTGCCGGCCGTCGCCGGCCAGGTCCACCTGGTAGCCGTTGAACTGCAGTGAGCGGCGTAGCGACTCACGCACGGCCCTGTCGTCGTCGACAACGAGGATGCGCATGGGGTCAGTCTCACCCGCGGTCCTGAGAGCCGCCTGAGAAGCCGGTGTGAGCTACCCGTCAAGTTTCGGGGTACCACCCTCCCGTGGCACCGGCGCGTCCCAGCGCCGCCACAGCGCGACGAGCCGCACGCCCACGACGATCGCCGAACCGACCAGCGCCACGAGCGCCGCCGGCAGGCCCGCCGCGTCGCCCGCCGCCACCACCACGGCCCCGGCCAGCGCGGCCACCGCGTAGATCTCGCGCCGCAGGACCAGCGGGATCTCCCGGAGCAACACGTCGCGCAGCGCGCCGCCGCCGATGCCGGTGGTCATGCCGACCAGGCACGCCGCGTACGGCGGGGCGCCCAGGTCGAGGGCGGTCGTGGTGCCCGCCGTGACGAACAGGCCGAGGCCGAGCGCGTCGAGCAGCAGCACGGACCTCCGCAGCCTCGCCACGGTCGGGTGAAACAGGAAGACCACCAGTCCGGTGACGCCGGCGACGGCCAGCCAGGGCCACGTCACCAGGGCCGTGACCGGGTGCACGCCGAGCAGCACGTCGCGGATGATGCCGCCGCCCAGCGCCGTGGTGAGGGCGAGGACGGTCACGCCGAACACGTCCAGCCGGGCGCGCACCGCGGCGAGCGCCCCGGAGGCGGCGAACGCGGCGATCCCGACAAGTTCCAGCGCGGCGAGCAGCACGACCGGTCAGGCTAGAAGAAATCCGCCAGGCGCGGCACGCCGGGTGCGCCGACCAGCCGATCGAGGAGGCGGGCGTCGCCGTCGAGCAGGCCGGCGCGGCGCAGGGCGTGGCCGTCCTGCGTACCGGCGAACCACGGGCCGAGCGCGCGGGCGTGCACGGTGACCGCGCCCGTGCCGCCGGGCTCCACGCGCACCGCGCCGCCCTCGACCACGAGCCGCTGCCGGCCGGCGTGCCACGGGGCGTGCTCGTCGACGACGTCCAGGTCGACGGTGGTGTCGCGCAGTCCCTCGGCGGCGGGCCAGCCGCGGGCGGCGACGGCGGCGGGCAGGTCCACCACGCGCAGCATCCAGTGCGAGGCGGTCACGGCGACCTCCACGCCCTGCCCGGTGAGCAGGCCGGTGACGGCCGGGTCGACCACCCGCAGCGCGATCCGGTCGGCCGGGCCGACGCTGTCGCGCAGCCCGCCCAGCAGGCCCGCCAGGGCGGTGGCGTCCCGGGCGACCAGGTCGAGCACCCGCAGCCCGTGCCGGGTGCGCTCGGCGGTGAGGTAGCCGCGGACCTCGCCGTCGTGGCCGGGCAGCACCGAGGCGACGTCGAGGTCGAGCACGTCCCGCACCGCGACGGCGGGCGGGGCGCGGTCGACGAGGCCGTTCACCGTGGACGCGAGGTCGGCGTAGCAGGCGTGCAGCGCGGGCAGGTCGTCCTCGCGGACGGCGCGGGCGGGCAGCCGGGGCCCGGCGGGGACCTGGTCGGACGACAGGTCGAGCCACTCCAGGACGCCGGCCCGCTCCCAGCCGCGCGACCGGTACGGCGCGGGCGTGGGCGCGTACAGCGCGGCCAGCGGCTGCCCGTGCTCGCGCAGGTCGCGCAGTGCCGCGTCGAGCAGGGCGCCCGTCACGCCCCGGCCGCGCGCCCGCGGGTCGACGGCCACCGCGCCGACGCCGCCCATCGGCACGGTCCGCCCGCCCCAGAACTGGTGGAAGTCCCCGATCGTGAGCACGGCCGCGAGGTCGCCGTCCAGCTCGGCGACCAGGCCCCGCGCGCCGGGGCCCGGGACGGGCCGCCCGGGACGGCCGAGGGCGGTCCGGCGCAACCGGGTCGCGGCGTCGGCGTCCCGCTCGGTCAGCGCTCGGATCGGCACGCCGTCCTGCCTACCAGGTGGGTCTCGCCTACCAGGTGAAGAAGCCCTGGCCGGTCTTGCGGCCCAGGTGCCCCTCGGCGACCTTGGCGCGCAGCAGGTCCGGCGGCGCGAAGCGCGGGCCCAGCTCGGCGGCCAGGTGCTCGGCGATGGCCAGCCGCACGTCCAGGCCGACGAGGTCGGTGAGCCGCAGCGGGCCCATCGGCCAGCCGTAGCCCAGGCGCATGCCGGTGTCGATGTCCTCGGCGCTCGCCACGCCCTCCTCCAGCATGCGGATGGCCTCCATGCCGACCGCCACGCCGAGCCGGGAGGTGGCGAAGCCGGGGGCGTCGCGCACCTCGATCACGGTCTTGCCCAGCTCCTCGGCCCAGCGGCGGGCCTTCGCCACCACCTCGGGCGCGACGCCGTCGTGCCGGACCAGCTCGACGAGCTGCTGGACCGGGACGGGGTTGAAGAAGTGCATGCCGAGGACGCGGTCGCCGGGCAGGCCCTCGGCGAGCGCGCCGATCGACAGGGAGGAGGTGTTGGAGGCCAGCACGGCGTCGGGGCACGCGTCCGCGGCGGTGGCCAGGACCCGGCGCTTCAGGTCGAGGTCCTCGGGAACGGCCTCGACGACCAGCCCGGCCGGGGTCGGGTCGAGGCGGTCGACGACGGCGAGGCGGGCCAGCAGCTCGTCCGGCGCGGCGGTGAGCTTGCCGCGCTCGGCGGCCTTGGCCAGGGACTTCGCCACGGCCCCGCGGGCGGCGTCGAGCCGGTCGGCGGCGTCGAGGAGGACGACCTCGTGGCCGCCGGCGAGGAGCAGGTGCGCGATGCCGGCGCCCATCGTGCCGCCGCCGATCACCACGGTGATCATCGCTGCACGACCTCCGCGGCGAACATGGCGACCAGTTCGACGCCGCCGATCTCCGTCAGGTTCGCCCCGGCGCTCTGCCACTCGGGCGAGCGGAACGCGGTCTTCATGGCCTCGGCGGACTCGAAGTACATCTCGGCGACGATGTGCGGCTCGGTCTCGCCGAGGAAGCCCGGGTGGTAGACGTCGGCGACCTTGGCGACCTCGGTGCGCAGCAGGCCCGGGGTGCGGTCCACGACCGGCAGGTGGGACGCGAAGTACGCCTCGTCGAAGGCGTCGGGATCGGCGGGCTTCCGGTACAGCGCGATGTACTTGATCATGTGACACCTTCCGGCCGGTTTCGCGTCGCAATGTAACACCGGCACCATGGGTGGTGTGCGGATCATCCTGCTGCGGCACGGCCAGAGCCTGGGCAACGTCGACGAGTCGGCCTACTGCCGCATCCCCGACCACGCCCTGCCGCTGACCCCGGTCGGCGAGCGGGAGGCCCGCGACGCGGGGCCCAGGGTCAAGCGGCTGCTCGCCGGCGCACCGGTCGCGGTGTACGTGAGCCCGTACGTGCGGACCCGGGCCACGCTGCGCAACCTCGCGCTGGGCGACCAGGCCGAGCGCGTGGTCGCCGAGCCCCGGCTGCGCGAGCAGGACTGGGGCAACCTCCAGGACCCCGTGCAGCAGGAGGTGCTCAAGCACCAGCGGCACGCGTTCGGGCACTTCTTCTTCCGGCTGCCCAACGGCGAGTCGGGCGCGGACGTGGACGACCGGCTGGCCGCGTTCCTCACCGACCTGGAGACCCGGATGGGCGCGCCGGAGCACCCGGAGACCGCCCTGGTCGTGTCGCACGGCCTGACGATCCGGCTGCTGTGCCGCCGCCTGTTCGGGTGGAGCATCGAGCTGTTCGAGTCGCTGTCGAACCCGAACACGTGCGAGGAGCGCGTCCTGTGGCACGACGGCGCGGCGTGGCGGCTCGACCGGCCGTTCGAGCAGTGGCGCACCTCCCCCGACGGGGAGACGCAAACCTGACCCCGGGAGTCCGACGCTCGGGCTCGGTGAGTTCCACACTCGGGTCTACGTGGTGTGAGGCTTGAACGTAGAACTCACCGGGCTTGGACGTAGAACTCACCGGACCTGGACGTTGGACTCTCGGGACCCGGGGTTGGACTCTCGCGGGGCCGGCGTGGGCGGAGGGGCAGCAGCGAGGTCGCGCCGGCCGCGGTGAGCACCGCCAGCGCCGGCCAGTCCGGCACGAGGTGACCCCCGTGCCCCACCACGAAGCTCGCGTACAGCCCCCAGCACTGCGCGGCGGTGAGCGCGGCGCCCGCCGGGGTCGTCCACCACGACACCGCCGCCACCACGGCGACGAGCCCGGCCAGGGCGGCCGGCGGCCAGGAGCCGGCCAGGGCGGTGACCCCCACGCCGCCCGCGAAGCCGAGCGCGGACCCGTGCGCCGTACCCATCATGACGGTGCACTCAACGCCCCCGGTGAGACGGACGCCACCCCTCCGGCAGCGGGTTCACCTCATCGCGTGAGGCACGATCCTCCGAATGAGCTTCTACGACGTCGCGCACCGCCGGAGGGACACCAGGGGCGAGTTCACCGGCGCCCCCATCCCGCCCGAGGTGCTCCGCCGGGTGCTCTCCGCCGCGCACGCCGCGCCCAGCGTGGGCCTGTCCCAGCCGTGGGACTTCATCCTGGTGCGCGACGAGCACACCCGCCGGGCCTTCCGCGACCACGTGCAGGCCGAGCGCAGCGTGTTCGCCGCCGAGCTGGACGCCGAGCGCGCCGAGGTGTTCTCGCGCATCAAGGTGGAGGGCATCCTGGAGTCGACGCTCGGCGTGGTCGTCACCTACGACCCGGACCGCGGCTCGCCCGCCGTCCTCGGCAGGCACGCCATCGCCGACGCGGGGCTGTACTCGGTGTGCCTGGCCATCCAGAACCTGTGGCTCGCGGCGACCGCCGAGGGGCTGGGCGTGGGCTGGGTGAGCTTCTACCGCGAGGACGAGCTGCGCAGGCTGCTCGACGTGCCGCAGCCGGTGCGGCCGGTGGCGTGGCTGTGCGTCGGACCGGTCGCGGCGCTGCCCGACACCCCCGACCTGGAGCGGCACGGCTGGCGCAACCGGATGCCCTTGGAGGAAGTCCTGCACGAGGAGCGGTACACGCGGCGTTCCGGCCGGTAGCCTGTGGGGGCCGTGCCGGCGGTGAGGGGGACCGCGTACCCGCCTCACCGAGTCGGAATGGAGTGTCAGCGCGAGTGGAGCAGCGAGATCCGCTGGTAGCGGGGCAGGTGCCGCAGCACGACCTCGAGGTCAAGGCGTTGCTGAACGCTGGCCGCCTCCAGGAGGCCAACAGCCTGTTCGACCAGCTCGTGAGCCGGACGCCACCGGGCGCCGACCGCTGGGTCCGCTCGTTCGTGCTGGTGAACCGGGCCAAGCTGGCGTGGCGGCTGGGCCGCATCCCGCTGGCCCTGGAACTGGCCGCCGAGGGTTGGACCGACCTGGACGGCGAGCAGGGCGACAACCCGGCCGCCGCCCAGGCCATGCACGCGCTGGCCTACCTGCTGGAGGGCATCGGCAACCGGCGGGCCGCGGTGGACATGATGCGGATGTCGGTGGCGGTGGCCCGGCGGGCGGGCGTGCCCGAGGTGCTCGGCCAGTGCCTCCAGGGGCTCGGCGGCACGCTGAACTTCCGCGCGATCTCGTCACCGCCCGAGCTGGCGCCCGCCATCTTCGAGGAGGCCCGCCGGTGCCTCCGGGAGGGCCTGGAGCTGACCGGGGACCCCCAGTCGAAGCGCGCCCTGCTCGGCGCGTACAGCCGCTCGCTGGCCGGGGTCGGCGAGCTGGAGGAGGCCGAGGAGCACGCCCGCGAGACGCTGCGGCAGTCCCGCGAGGCCGACGACAAGTGGGCGGCGGCGGTGTCCAACTGGGTGCTGGCCGTCGTGCGCCGCGAGCAGGACGACCTGGTGGAGGCCCGCACGCTGGCCAGCCGGGCCGTCGCCGCGTCGGAGGCCATCAACGACCCGTCGCTGCTGCTGCGCTTCTCGCTGGACCTCGCCGACATCTGCGCCCGCATGGGCGACCACGTGGGCGAGGCGGCGGCGCTGCGCTGCTCGGTCGCGGCGGGCAGGACCGCGACCGAGACGTTGCAGGAGGGCCTGGGCCAGGCGCTGGAGCAGCGCCGGGTGGCCGTGCAGGCGCAGCGGTTGGCGGTGGCGGCGCAGGAGGCCGCGGCCCGCGACCCGCTGACCGGTCTGGCGAACCGCCTCGGCCTGGAGCGGGCGGCGTCCGGGCTGCTGGAGGGCACGGCCGGCCAGGGTCGGGTGCCGTGGCTCGTGCTGGTCGACGTGGACCGGTTCAAGGGCGTGAACGACGACGCCGGTCACGCGGCGGGCGACGCGACGCTGCGCGAGATCGCCCAGCTGCTGCGCCGCGAGTGCCGCGCCGCGGACCTGGTGGCCCGGTGGGCGGGCGACGAGTTCGTGGTGCTGCTCGGCGACGCGGGCGGCGGCGCGCGCGACGCGGGGCCGGCGGTGGCCGAGCGCATCCGCGCCGCGGTCGACGGCCACGACTGGACCGTGGTGCTCGGCTCGGCCCGGCGCCCCACCGTGAGCATCGGCGTGGCGGCCGGGCCGGCCAAGCTGGACCAGCTGTTCGCGGCGGCGGACATGGCGCTGTACCGCGCCAAGCGCCAGGGCCGCAACCGGGTCGAGGTGGAACCCCGCGTGGGGGTCCAGGAGGACGCCCGGCCGCGGGTCTAGCGACCGGGCGGGCCGGCTAGGCGATCAGCCCGCCGCGGAAGGCGACCAGCGCCGCCTGCACCCGGTTGACCGCGCCGATCTTGCCCAGCACGGACGACACGTAGCCCTTGACGGTCGCCTCGGACAGGTGCAGGGTGCCGCCGATCTCGGCGTTCGACATGCCCTGTCCGATGAGGACCAGCACCTCGCGCTCGCGCTCGGACAGCGAGGCGAGCAGCCGGCGCGCGGGCTCGGCGGCCCGTTCGCCGTCGGCGACGGCGGCCAGCACGCGGGCCGCCACGCCCGGGTCGAGCACGGCGCCGCCGACCGCGAGGTCGCGCACCGCCTTGACCAGCTGCTCCGGTTCGGTGTCCTTGAGCAGGAAGCCCGACGCGCCCAGCCTCAGCGCCTCGGAGACGTACTCGTCCACGTCGAACGTGGTGAGCATGGCGATCCTCGGCGGGTCGGGCAGGTCGCGCAGCCTGCGCAGCGCCACGAGCCCGTCGGAGGACCGCATCCGGATGTCCAGCAGCACGACGTGCGGGCGGTGCCGGCGCGCCAGGTCGGCCACCAGGTGCCCGTCGTCGCACTCGGCCACGACCTCGATGTCGCCGGCGCTGCTGAGGATCATGCGGAGGCCGGACCGGACGAGGTCTTCGTCGTCGGCCAGCATCACCTTGATCACGACGCCTCCCCGAGTTGGCGTTTCGTGCTCGTACCCGTCCAGCATCGCGCACGAGCACGCAAGCTGACGTTAATTCACCGTTATCTCACCACGGAAGCAGTGCGTGGCCGCCTGTTCACAGTTGCCAGGTCAGGCCAGCACCGCCGCGACTTCCGAGCGCAGTCGGGGCAGGAGCGCGTAGAGCCGGTCACCCGGGCACAGGGTGTCGCGGTAGTCGCGGTGGCCGTGGATCTGATCGGGGGCGATCCCGTACTGCTCGCACGTGTAGACGCAGAAGGACACCAGGGAGTCCCACTGGGTGCGCGGCGGTTCGACGGTGAGGTAGGTGCCCTCGTTCTCGATGCCGATGGCGGCGGTGTTCTGGCCGGGGCAGTGCGCGCCCTCGACGACGCGGTCGCCCGCGCGCAGCGCCGCCAGGCTGCCGCGCCTGCCCTCCATCAGGAACCCGCCGCGGCTGTTGGTGAAGTGCTGGCCGGAGTCGAGCCAGCCGTTGGTGTCCATGTGCAGGTCCTGGATCCAGTGGGCGTGCTCGTAGGCGTGCGCCTGGGAGAAGTCGGTGGAGTTCGCCGAGGCGGTGTGGTGGATCAGGATGCGGACGGGGCGCACGTGGACGGTGGTCGTCGGCGCGGAGGGCGGCCGGGCGCCCCAGTCGGCACAGCTGCGGATCGGCAGGACGGGCGACGCGGCCGCGCTCGCGGGCAGCGCGGCCAGGCCCGCGAGCGCACCCGCGCCGGCGAGACCGGTCAGGAACGTTCGGCGTCGCGTCATGTGAACTGTTTTCTCAACCTATTCACGAATCGTCAATGAGTCACACCCGGACGGCCGAATCAAACGCGAAGTACTTTCGCGATTGAGTACCGGACAGTAACGTGCGTCACACGATCCCTGCCTGGAAGGAGCTTCGCGCCATGCGGAGAGCCGCCCGATCGATCGCCGCGGTCGTCCTGCTGGCCGCGACCGCCGTGACCGTCACCGCCACCGCCACCGCCGCTCCCCCACCGGAGCCCAGGAGCAGCGCGTTCGCACCGGACGACCACTGCCTCGGCCAGTGCCACGACGTCCTGCCACCCGGCCAGAACGGCAACGCCACGCTCACCGACATCCTCGCCCACCAGGTCCTCGGCACCCGACCGGCGCACTCCGCCGACCAGATCGGCAAGTACGACGCCCTGGTGTCCGGGTACGGCGGGCTGACCAACGAGCAGCTGGCCACCTTCTTCAACGACGCCTCGTTCGGCGTCCCGGCCGGACAGGTCGAGAGCACCATCCGTCCGCGCGCGGACGTCACCATCGTGCGCGACAAGGCGACCGGCGTCCCCCACATCCACGGGACCACCCGCTCGGGGACGGAGTTCGGCGCGGGCTACGCCGCCGCGCAGGACCGGCTGTGGCTGATGGACGTGTTCCGCCACCTCGGGCGCGGACAGCTGTCCGGCTTCGCGGGCGGCGCCGAGGGCAACCGGGCGCTGGAGCAGAGCTTCTACACCCAGATCCCCTACACCGAGGCCGACCTCCAGGCCCAGATCGACTCCGTCGCCGCCAAGGGCCCGCGCGGCGCGCAGGCGCTCCAGGACGTGAAGGACTACGTCGAGGGCATCAACGCCTACATCACGGCGGCGGTCAAGGCGCGCACGTTCCCCGGCGAGTACGTGCTGACCGGGCACGCCGACGCCATCACCAACTGGAACGACATCCGGCCGTTCCAGCCGACCGACCTGGTCGCCATCGCCGCCGTGGTCGGCGGGCTGTTCGGCGCGGGCGGCGGCGGCGAGGTGCAGAACGCGCTGGTGAAGCTCGCCGCGCAGAACCGCTACGGCGCCGAGGTCGGCGACCGGGTGTGGCGGTCGTTCCGCGAGCAGAACGACCCGGAGGCCGTGCTCACCCTGCACGACGGGCAGCGCTTCCCCTACGGCACGACGCCCGCGTCCCCGCAGGGCGTGGCGCTGCCGGACGGCGGCGTCGTCACGCCGGAACCCGTGGTGCACGACCAGGTCTCGTCCGGACAGTCCTCAGTGGACGTCCCGGCCGACCTGGCGGCGCTGGAGGGGCTGTTCGCCGACGGCGTGCTGCCGCGCGACCTGCTGACCCGCAAGCAGGGCATGTCCAACGCGCTCGCCGTGTCCGGCGCGCACACCGACAGCGGCAACCCGATCGCCGTGTGGGGTCCGCAGACCGGGTACTTCGCGCCGCAGCTGCTCATGCTCCAGGAACTGCACGGCCCGGGCCTGCGGGCGCGCGGCGTGTCGTTCGCGGGCGTGTCGATGTACGTGCAGCTGGGCCGGGGCGTCGACTACTCGTGGAGCGCCACGTCCGCCTCGCAGGACATCACCGACACCTACGCCGTGGAGCTGTGCGAGCCCAACGGCGCCGCGCCCACCGCGTCCTCCGTCCACTACCGCTTCCGCGGCCAGTGCCTGCCGATGGAGCGGCTGGAGCGGAAGAACGCGTGGAAGCCCACCGTGGCCGACCCCACGCCCGCCGGGTCGTACACGCTGCGGGCGTACCGCACGAAGTACGGTCTGGTGCAGAGCCGCGCCCGGGTGGGCGGCACGTTCGTCGCCTACACCTCGCTGCGCTCGACCTACCTGCACGAGGTGGACTCGATCATCGGGTTCCAGGCGTTCAACGACCCCGACGCCATCCGGTCCGCCACCGACTTCCAGCGCGCCGCCGAGCACGTCGGCTACGCGTTCAACTGGTTCTACGTGGACTCGCGTGACACCGCGTACTTCAACTCCGGCTCGAACCCGGTGCGCAAGGCCACCGTGGACCCGCACCTGCCGGTCCGCGCCGAACCCGCCTACGAGTGGGAGGGGTGGAACCCGGACGACAACACCGCGTCGTACACGCCGTTCGCGCAGCACCCGAACTCGGTCAACCAGGACTACTACATCAGCTGGAACAACAAGCAGGCCCTGGACTACTCGGCGGCCGGCTACGCGATGGGCTCCGTGCACCGCGGCGACCTGCTCGACGACCGCGTGCGGGCGCTGATCGCGCGCGGACCGGTCACCCGGGCGTCGTTGACGAAGGTGATGGCCGAGGCGGGCGTGGCGGACCTGCGGGCCGAGCAGGTGCTGCCGGACCTGCTGCGGGTCATCGACACCGCCGCCGTCACCGACCCGGCCCTCGCGTCCACCGTGGCCTCGCTGCGGACGTGGCTCCAGTCGGGGTCGCTGCGCAAGGAGACCGCGCGGGGCAGCAGGGCCTACGCCCACGCCGACGCGATCCGCGTGCTCGACGCGTGGTGGCCGCGACTGGTGGAGGCCCAGTTCAAGCCCGGTCTCGGTGACGCCCTCTACGGGCAGCTCACCCGGGCCGCGCAGGTCGACGAAGCGCCGTCGGACGCGCACGGCACCGCGCCGCACAAGGGCTCCTCGTTCCAGACCGGCTGGTGGAGCTACGTGGACAAGGACCTGCGCGCCGTGCTGGGCGACCGCGTGGACGGCGCGCTCGGCCAGCGCTACTGCGGCGGCGGCGCGGTGGCCGCGTGCCGCCAGGTGCTGCTGGACAGCCTGCGCGCGGCGGCGGCCGTGCCCGCGACCACCGTGTACCCCGGTGACGCCACGTGCGCGGCCGGCGACCAGTGGTGCGCGGACACCATCCAGCACCGCGCCATGGGCGGCATCACGCAGGACGAGGTGAACTGGCAGAACCGGCCCACGTACCAGCAGGTCGTGCAGTTCCCCTCCCGCCGCGGGACGTCCGTGGCGAACCTCGCGGCGGGCGCGGTGGCGACCGCCAGCAGCCACGAGCGCGGCCTGTACGAGTCACCGCCCGCGCACGCCGTGGACGGCAGGGTGGACACCCGCTGGGCGAGCGACTGGTCGGACCACCAGTGGTTGCAGGTGGACTTGGGCTCGGTGCGCGTGGTCGGTCGGGTGGTGCTGTCGTGGGAAGCCGCGTATGCCAAGGGATATCGCATAGAGTTGTCATCCGATGGCGTGCGGTGGCGGACGGTGTACGCGACTTCCACCGGTGACGGCGGCCAGGACCTTGTGTCCTTCGCACCTTCTGCGGCACGATTCGTACGAATGACGGGTATCCAACGGGCCACGGGTTACGGATACTCGATTCACGAGCTTGAGGTCTACGTTTCGTAGACCGGTCCACAGGAAGACCCCGGTCCACCCCCAGGGACCGGGGTCTTCCGCCTTCTCGGGACCTCTTCGCCCGTCAGGGCTTGAACAGGTAGTTGCGCACGCGGTCGTCGATCCGGTCCACGCGCCGCCACGCGTTGTGCCGCCACGCGTGCATCGAGTAACCGCGCTCCGCCAGCCAGTCCTGCACGTCGCGCGCCCGGTAGCCGAAGCGCAGCACGTGCCGCTCCTCGACCTCCAGCAGCAGCGTCGGCCGCAACCGCTCGATGGTCTCCGCGCCGCCCTCCAGCACCCTCAGCTCCGCGCCCTCCACGTCGGCCTTGACGAAGTCCAGCCTCTCGATGGCGTTGGCCCGGCAGAACCGGTCCAGCGTGTCCGTGCGGACGAGGACCTCGACGTGCTCGGTGAACTCCTCGTTGGAGCCGAGCCCGTCCGCACCCGCGGTGAGGAACGAGCGGCCGGTGACCGGCGTGCCGTGGCGGACCGGCACGCTCATCACGTGCTGCCCCTCGCTGACGCCGAGCGCCACGGAGTGCCGGACCACGTTGCGCGCCTCACGCGGGCGCAGCAGGTACGACAGGGCCGGGTGCGCGAACAGCAGCGGCTCGACGCTGTGGACCGTCCCGTGTGGACCGACGAGGCGGGACAGCGTGACGGTGTAGAGGCCGAGCGCGGCGCCGACGTCGAGGCACACGTCGCCGGGGCGCACCACGTCGCGCAGACCGACCAACTCGGGTTCGACGAACGGCGTCAGCCGGGCGAGGACGCGCAGCGCGCCGGCGACGGCCGCGCCACGCACCTCGGTCAAGTTCTGGGTCACCCCGTCAGGTTAGGGAATCACGAACGCGGCCGATGACCGTTGTTGTGGGCCGGCAGGCCGTGCGGCGGGGACCCCTGGGGCGGGAGCCGCACGGGGGCGTCGTGCGCCGGCAGGCTCGCCGGCGTGTCCGGCGGCAGGCCCACCTGGTCGGCGAACTCGGCCGCCACCGACGTGCCGCCGTAGATGCCGAGCGCCTTGGCCAGGTGCAGGCGGACGTCCGTGCGGTGGCCGTCGTCCAGACGCGGGAGGGCGCTCTCGAAGCTCGTCACGAGGGTGTCGGCCCAGTGCTGGTCGCGGCGGTTCGCGGCGATCTCGACCAGCTCCGCCAGGTGGCGGCTCAGCTGCACGGCCTGCTCCACCTGGTAGCCGTTGCGGACGAGCCACCAGATCGTGGCGCTCGACAGGTCGGTCAGCACCTCGTCGCGCAGGTACTTGATCTCGGCGCGCTCGGCGTCCCGCTCGGCCTGGCGCATCGTGGTGGTCTGGAGCAGCTCGATGTGCTTGCGGGCCATCTGGAGGTCGGTCTCCACGACGGTCAGCACGACGCCCTCGGCGCGCGCCCAGACGTGCGTGCCCTCCACCTGCCGCTCGGCCGCCAGCTCGTCCCCGAGCTGGTGCTGGAGCGGGGCGTGGTGCACCAGCATCGCCCGCTCGGTCAGCGCCCGGGCCCGCTGGACGACGTCGTTGATCGCCGCGCTGCGCGGCGCGTTGTGCCGTGCGCCGGTCGTCAGGTCGACCCGCCAGTGGATCGTCATCTTCGCGTGGAAGTCCAGCCCGTAGACGGCGCTGGGCAGCGGCGACTCGAAGGGGTGCTGGTGCGACGTCGAGGAGGGCACGAACGTGTAAGCCTCGGCGTCAGGCTTCGCGCGCACCCGTCTCCACCAGGAGCGGGCGGAGTCCATGGGGCCGGGACGGAAGTCAGGCCAGGGTCGACTGGTCATGGGGTGGCTTTCGTCGGAGGGGAGGTGACGCCCCTGCGGGGGAGGCGACCCCTGGGGGAGGACAACCCCTTCTGTACCTCACGGAACCGATCCGGAGAAGACGGGGTACCCCCACTTCGCCCGGACAGCCGCAGCGGCCGGCCCCCGGTACTCACCCCCGGTGCACCGTCCTACCCCCAGCCGAGTGACAACCCACCCGTCCCCCGCTGCCGGCCGACCGGGTAGGCTGCCGCTCGCGCCCTCGTAGCTCAGGGGATAGAGCATCGGTTTCCTAAACCGTGTGTCGCAGGTTCGAATCCTGCCGGGGGCACTCACCTTTCGCCGGGTGAATCAGGCCCTGAGCAGCGGCAACGCGCTCGGGGCCTGATCTTTTCCGTCAGTCGCCGTCAGCCGGAATCCGCCCCTGTTTGCCAGGGTCCACGGACTCATCACGGACTGGGCCTGCCCACTGTCCGCCCAAGCGGCCGAAGGCCCCCGGAGGATGTCCGAGGGCCTTCCGACGACGTGGCCGATCACTCGGTGAACAGTCCCTCGATGGTCTTGTTCACCGTCTCGCGCTGCCCGTCGATGCACTTCGCGTAGACCTTCAGGAGCACGTCCACCGAGTGCCCGGCCCGTTCGGCGACCTCAGGAGCCGGGACGCCGCCGTTCAGCCAAAGGGACACGGCCGCGTGTCGAAGGTCATAGGGCCGCCCGGCCAGCGGAGAGGCCACCTGGGAGGGCGTCAGGGCGTACAGGCGCGCCTCCTCCCACACCCGGAAGTAGGTGGACGAGGAGACCATCCCGCCGTTCGGCGACCGGAACAGCCGACCGTCAGGCCCGGTGCCGTACCGGTCGAGGTGGTTCCGCAGGACGCCGACCAGAACCGGCGGGATGGGCACCTGGCGGACCTCCTTCCGCCCCCGGTGCTTGAGGCCGCGCCGGTCGTGGACCTCCCCCGAGTCCGTCCACCGCTTCCCCGCCGCCGGTCGCGACTCACCGAGCGCGAGAACACCCCAGCCCTCCTCAGGCAGGGTGCAGTCGTCCTCACGGAGCGCCAAGCCCTCAGCAGGCCGGGCAGCCGCGTAGTAGCCGACCGCGAAGAACGCCACGAGGTGCGCGCCCCGGTCACGGTTCCGCCGCCCGACGTAGGTCACCGCCGTCAGCAGCCGCGCCACCTGCCCCGGATTGGCGACCACGCGCGGGTCGACCTGCTCCACGACCTTCACGGCCTTCCGCTTCACCCTGGTCAGCGGGTTGTCCGCGATCAGCTCCCGCTCCACGGCGTAGGCCAGGAGGTTGAACAGCACCGCCCGTTTCCGCTGGTAGACGGTCGCAGCCGCGGCCTTGCCGTCGAGCTTCGAGGCCAACGCGTCGAGCACGCCCCGAACGGCCACGGCGTCGGTCACGTCGACCAGCGGGCGCGAGTTCCGGACGAGCCAGGACACCACTTCCTGATCACCGGACGACAGCTCGTCGTCACGAGTGGTCGGGGGCAGCAGATACCGAGACAGCACGCCCCGCAGCTCCGCCACCTCCGGCCGCCCGACTCCATCCCGGACGAACGCCGCCGCAGCCCCCGCCAGGGCTTCCACGGTGCTCGCCCGCGTCGTCGCGGCAGCGTCCGGCCACTTCATGTCCATGTAGGACTGGCAGAACTCCAGGAAGGACAAGGAGTTCCGTTGCCGAATCTCGGAGAGCGGCAGCCCCGTGTCCACGTCGAACGGTTCGCCGTTCCGCGCCGCCCGCGTAAGATCGGACAACCGGCCGGCGGCCAACGCCTTGGTCGCGTACCACTCCGAGTGCTCACGCTTGTCCGTCAGCCACCGGACCGGGTACGGCCGCTTCCGCCCCGTCCGCTTCTTGATCTCCCAGAACTTGACCTTGAACGTGGTCGTCATGCCGCCGCCCCGTAGAGCCCTTCGAGCCAGGCGACGAAGTCCACCTTCCGGCACCGCAGCTCGCCGTTCGGGAGGGCGAAGCACCGAGGCCCCTTGCCGGTCTGCCGCCACTTGTAGAACGTGTCCCGCGAGACCCCTCCGAGCGCTTCTAGCATCTCCGGAACGGTCATCAACTGACCCAGCTCACGCACCTTGCCGTTCATGATCTCCCCCTGTTCATGCAGCTTGGACGGTTGCCGAACTTTCGGGCGGACCAGCCGCAGCGAGCAGCGCCGCCGTGTACTCCGCCTTCCACCTGCGCCGCTCCGCGACCGCGCGCAGCAGCAGGTGTGGCCGTGGTGGCACGTTCGGGTCACCGGGCCGGATGTTGTTCCAGGCAAGCCGTTTGGGCTGGTCGTCTTGCTTGATCCCGACGTCGGCGAGCAGTTGCCGAACGAAGGTGAGCCGGTCGTGCTTGTGGTCGGCGAGCGACTTGCCGGACCACTTCCGCGACACCAGCACCCGCCGGCCAGCCACGCCGAGGGTGGAGCGCTTGTGCGCCTTGCCCTTGCACTTGCCGGGTTCCATCGAGAGCCGAGCGCCCTTGGGCTGGACTCCGTAGAGCAGCCAGACGGGGCACTGTGGCGAGCAGGGTGTGACGGCCAGCTCCGCGCAGAGCCGTTCGGCGTGGTCCTCCTGGCGGTCGGTCCGGGCCTCGAAGCACTCGCCGATGCTCTTGGTGAGGTACTTCGTCAGGTAGCCGATGTGTCGACCGGCCTCCTCGGTTCCGCCGAGGATGCCCTTGGAGTGCACCTGCACCCCGAACCGAGCGACGTGCGCCGGACGCTCGACCTGATCAAGTGCCTCCTCCCACGTCGGCAGGGCCTCCCGCGTCACCGGGTCAATGAACCCCTTGGCCCGCGCGTCCCAGACCGGCCGGTGGTCGCCGTTGTACTTGATCTCGTCGTGGGCGGGCCACCACACCTGGTGGTAGGTGGCTTCGGCGACCGCCCGCAGCTCCGCGCGCGAGATGGAGCCCCGGACGGCGGCGTGCCAGTGCGGCGCCAGCCGACGTTGCGGTTCGACGGTGGAGAAGTACTGCACGTCCCATCCGACGCAGCGTCGGAGGTTCTGCACGAACCGGTCCAGCAGGGCCGCGAAGTGCACCGCGTCCCGAGCCGCCCGCCGGTAGTCGTATGTCGTCGGGTCGACCGGGGTGCCGTCGCTGCGCACCTTGCCGTAGCTGTCCAGGGTCAGCGTGAGGAACGTCGAGGGCCGGTACCTGCCCCCGAACACCCGCCCCACCGTCCGCTTGGTGACGGGCCGCCGGGGTAGGTTGGGAGCGTCCTGCCGCCTCCTGGTCGACCGCTTCCGCACCGCCCGAGGCCGAGCCTCCAGGGCCGGGAGCTTCCCGCGGACTCCGAGCTGCCGCAGCTCCTCGTCAACCCCGGTGACCTCCTCGCGCACCTCCTCCGCGCCGATCTCGTCGCCCTCCTCGACCGCCGCCCGGTACGCCTTGACCAGGTCGGCCCGGAACGCCGTCAGCGCCCGCTGATCCTCGGTCGGCGCGTTCGGGGTGAAGTCGGGTTCCTCGGTCAGGTGCCATCCCTCGCGGCACTGCGCCATCCGCAGCCGCCGGTTCTTCTCCGCGCACGTCGGACACACGCTCGCTACGGTCGAGCCGCACGGCACGGGCACGATGTCCACCCGCCCGGTGTCGAGGTCGATCCGCTCCTTGGCCAGTGGCCGGACGCAGACGCCGTGCTCCTCGGCCACCGCCCGAGCCACATCGAGCGCCGCCGGCTGCCTCATGCGGTCCGCACGGGTCAGGTACTCGCTCACGCCGCCACCTCCCCCGCGCCGTCCGACCGAGTCGGGAAGTCGCGCACCTCTGCATCAGCCAGGAACACCGCCAGCTCGACCAAGTCCGCGTCGGTGACATGAAAGGCCCGAGCCCGCTCCGGCTCCCGCTGCCCGTCCTGCTTCACCCACGCCACGCCAGGCGAGTTCTCGCTGATCTCATGGGCCGCCGCCCCGCGCTGCCGAACGCCGTCGCCAAGGACCATGTCCACCTGTTGTGGCTCGTCCAGGCGCAGCGCCACGCGGGTGCTGAACAGGTGCCGGAACCCCACGACCTCCTTGCGCGGGTCCTGCACCAGACCGACGACCGCGTAGCCGGGAGCCCGTCCCTGCGAGGTGATCGTCTGGATGGCCCGAGCCGCGCGCTCCCGGAGCTGCTTGTCCGGCTGGTAGGCGATCAGGTCCGCCAGCTCGTCGACCACCAGGACCGTGAACGGCTCCCCGGTCGAGCGCGCCCACAGCCGCCGCACACCCCGGTACCGGGCAGCCCGCTCCTTGACCTCCGCTGCCATTCCCTCAAGCAGGGCAACGGCTTCCGGACCGTTGTCGTAGACCACGCGGTCGAAGGCGTCAGGGCACTGCCCGAGTTCCATGCCGCCCTTCGGGTCGATGCCCACCAGGCGCACGAGACCGGCCCGTACCGCCGGAGCGAGCTGCCACACGATCGACCAGAGGACCGAGCCCTTGCCCGCACCGGGCACGCCGACGACGAGGACCTGTGAGCCGAGCAGCCGCAGCCGCCACGGCTTGCCCGTCTCTGTCCGCCCGACCACGACTCGCTTGAGGTCCACCTCAGCGTCAACCAGCGCGGGCACGGACAGCGGCCGGGCCAGCGGGTCACGGTGGACGAAGTCCAGTTCGATCACCCGAGGCCGCAGCACCCGCACCCGACACGACCGAGCCCCGAACGAGTGCGCCAACCCGTCCCGCCGCAGCTCCCACGCCTCCGGAGACTGCGCGGGCACCATCCGCACTCGAACCCGGTCCCGCCACCCCTCGGACCGCACCCGCCGCAGCCAAGGCCGGTACTCACGGCCTCGGTCCCGCTTGGCGAGGTCCGCCAGTCGCATGACCGACCGCCAGCGAGGCACGTAGACCACCGCCCGCCGCCACTCGGTGACCACTCGGAACCAGACGTGTCGCAAGAACGAGTCACGCCCCAGCCCTGCCCAGATGACCAGGCCGGCCACCAGCGACAACAGCGCCAGCACCAGCGGCGACAGCCCGAACCGCCACCAGCACCAGGCCGCCGACAACGGCACCAACGTGGCCACCGGGTACCGGACGACGACGAGCACCAAGCGCACGACCCCGACCAGCGCCAGCCACACCACCGCTATTAGGAACGCCAACCACTTCGCCTTACCCGGCACCAGCGCCCACCACGGCACCCGAGGCCGAACACCCTCGAACGGAGCCGGATCAACCCACTTCCCGCCGCTCATCGCACACCCCCGATGGGGCCGAAGAGGAGGGGCAGCCACCCCAGGCACGAGCAGCAGACAAGCTGGTTCGGGGCGTAGACACCGAACCGCCCGCACGCCCCGCAGGGGCGACCGTTGGGAAGCTTCCACACATCGAACGAACCACGTCGACTTGACGCGCGTCCCTCAAGTACCGATAGCCTTGCCATGACCGGAATCCCTTGTGTGTCAATGAAAAGTGCGCAAGATGCCCGGTCGATGCGTCGCGGGGAACAGGCTAGGCCCGCCAAGACTCGGCCCGTTCCCCGCGACCACACCAACCCGGCTTATCGCTTCAGTTGTCATGCCCCACGCATCGAGCGCGGCGCGTTCAGTCCCTCTCGCTGACCTCGAACAGGTCCTCGAACTCCATCGGGGCGAGCACCGTCAACGCCCCGCTGATGAACGCCTTGCCCGGCTGGATGGACCCCGACCGCACCCGACAGATCGTCGACCGGTGCACCCCCATCGCCGGAGCGAGGCTGTAGTCCGAGTAGTAACCGGCCAGAGCCGTCGCCTTACGGAACACGTCCGTCCGCAGCGAGACCGTGTACCGACTCCGCTGCCGAGGAGCCCGGTCGAAGATCTCCCCGACGATCGACGGCCACAGCTCCGCGCTACTCATCGGCCTCGACCTCCTCGGTGTCATCGCCGCCGGTCTCCAGCACGCGGGCGATGCGCTGGCCCTTGGACCGCTCCCGCTTGGCCCAGTACAGCGCCTCGTGGTGATGACCCCGGTCCACCTCCGCGACCCGGTCGTAGACCTTGGCCGACCGCAGGTAGAAGTCCCGCAAGACCTCAGGCGCGGCATCCGGCGCAGGCATCAACCGACCCACGATCTCGTGCGCGTCCTTGAGCAGCGTCACCGCCATCGCCGCAGCCCACGGGTCAGGTGTCCTGGTCTTGGCCTTCACAGCGCACCTCCCGCACTGTCGAGTTCGTTCGCTCCCTGCTCCAGCGCGGCCCGCAGTCCTCCGAGCGCCGCCCGGTCGATCACCAGGACCACCGGGAACGCCTTGCCGAACCGGACCTCCACCCGGTCGGCGAAGGGCAGCGCCGACCCGCGAATCGGTAAGTCGGCGGTGACGTGGACCCGCACCATGTCCGCACCCACGGGACTACGCGGCCTTGGCGGAGGACTTGACGACGGCCGGCGCCATGCCCGAGGCCCGCAGGCTGTACCCGAGCTTCGCCCGGCACCGATGCCGCTCACCCCCATGAGCACCCCGGCACGCCTTGTCATCGATCCACGGCGTGACCGTCAGCCCTTCGAACACCACCGGCCGCACGTCCGTGCCAGGAATCGCCTCCGGCGGCACCGGCTGATGCGGAGCCGCGATCTTCACCGTCACCACCGCGTCGGTCTTCCGCTCCGCCGCCTGGTCGATCACCAGCACCGACCACACCAACAGCCCCGACTCCTTGTCGGTCTCCTGCTGGACCGGCAGCCCCTTGCTCCGCTCCTCCGCCGTCTGGAACCGCAGCACCGGCTCCACACCCATCACCAGTGCCCCACGGGGGAACACGAAGTCGTGCGACGTGGGGAGCCTGCTCCCACCCGAGATCGCCACAGCCGTTCTCCTGTCGTCAGCGTCGGCCGGACCACCTGTCCGGCATCTCGACACTCACCACTTTCGGCTGATCAGCAGGACGCAAGCACCGCATAGCGGGACTTCTACGGACGTCCTTGGTACTTTGAAGACGTCCCAAGTCGTCACCACGGAGGTACCGATGGCCAACGAACGCCTCCGAGAAGCCCTGCTCCGCAACGGTCTGGACCTGGACCACGTGGCAAGGGCGACCGGCGTGGACCCCAAGACCGTCGAACGCTGGATCACCAGGGGCCGAGTCCCCTACCCCCGCCACCGCCACGCCATCGCCTCGATGGTGCGAGAGACCGAGAACTATCTTTGGCCCGATGCGGTGGCCGCGGACCGCAAGGCCGAGATCGCCGAGTCCGAGGTGGTCAAGGTCTACCCCCACCGCAACAACATCCCCGCGGACCTGTGGGACCGACTCCTCAACGACGCCACCAAGCACATCGAAGTGCTGTCCCTGGCCGCCCTGTTCCTGGTCGAACGCCCCACTTTCGCCAAGGAGCTGCGTCGCAAGGCCGAGGCCGGAACCCGCGTCCGCCTCCTCTTCGGCGACCCAGCCGCCCGCGAAGCGTCCAGGCGAAGCGAGGAGGAGCAGCTAGGCAAGGGCACCGTCGCCGCCCGCATCCGCAACGCCCTGGCGTTCGTCCGCTCACTCGCCGACGTCCCCGGCGTCGAAGTCCGTCTCCACAAGACGACCCTCTACAACTCGGTGTTCCGCTTCGACGACGAGATGATCGTCAACACCCACGTCTACGGCTTCCCCGGCGCCCACGCACCAGCCCTCCACCTCCGCCGTCTCTCCGCAGGCGACCTCTTCGAGACCTACTCCGAGAGCATGGAAGCCGTCTGGGCCGGAGCGAAGCGCGCCACCTTCTGACAGGGTCGAGCCATGACGAGGACCGACTACCTCAACGACCCGAACGCACCGGAGGCGAACAGCATCCGGGTAGCCGTCAGCGCCATCGTCCAGGACCCCACCGGCCGCCTGCTGATGATCCGGCGCACCGACAACGACAAGTACGCCATCCCCGGCGGAGGCCAAGAGGTGGGCGAAACCCTCTCCCAAGCGGCCATCCGTGAGGTGGAAGAGGAAACCGGCATCCACGTCGAGGTCACCGGCCTGGTCGGCCTGTACTCCAACCCCAACCACGTCATCGCATACGACAACGGCGAGGTCCGCCAGGAGTTTTCCATCTGCTTCCGCGCTCAACCCATCGCAGGCGAGCTGCGCACAAGCAGCGAATCCAAAGAGGTCGACTGGGTAGAACCCGAGCGTCTACCGACCCTCGACATCCACCCGTCGATTCGCCTTCGCATCGAACACGGCCTCAGCAACGGGGCCGAGCCCTACTTCACCTGACCTCAACCCCAGCAGCCCTCAACCGAGCCTCCGTACGCTCCACCGCAGCAACCAACTCAGGCTCTGCCTCGCGAATGAAGACCGTCACCAGATCCTCCGGCCCATACCGCGCCCGAATCTCTGCGATTCGCTCATGAACCCCGACCGTGTTCCCATCCGGCCCGGTCGTCATGTCAGCCCACCACAACGCATCCCGCAGGGGTGTCCGCTCATCTACCCAGTGCGCAAGCTCTACCGAGTACATTCTCAGCCTCGCCTCTATATAAGCACAGGAGTGCTGCGCGACTAACGCGCACAAACGTGCCGAGTACCCCTTTCGTTCGAGGTAACGAGCCCCATCAAGCGAATGGAAGCCAGTCCCCGCCAGCTTCGGCGCATAGCCCACATCATGCAAAGCGCTTGCCGCGAAAAGAATGTTTTGATCTTGGCGCGAGAACAGCATACTTATGGAGTGCGAGCGACGCACTACGCCTTGCACATGATGCCACCGCATTGGGAATTCCTCCCTAAGCAAAACTTCTGCTAGGTGCATGGCCTGCCTTACCGAACCGTCCGCCTCCATACCGTCATCGTACAGTCACTCACTGAAACACATCACTCGAACGAGACCTTCCTAAAGCGCACTGTCACCCGTTTGGGTGTAGTCCGCCAGCCTCTTGCAACGTTTACTGCCTCTAACCGATACCTGCTTCGCCTAAGACCCGAGACATCGTCAAGCCGTGGAGACGACGTGCCGCCGACAAGCCCGAACATCTACATAAGACAAAATGACCCTTGGGCACTCCAACTATTGGCGGCACAGAGAAGGCTGTATTCGGATGCCAAAACGATTCACAACGCCCGTATGGTTTTGATAGCACTAGGAACCATAGCGAGTGTCATTTTGGTTCCACTATTTCCACAAACCAGGATTACTATCGGAATCATCTCCGGAACACTGCTCTTTCTGATTTCAATTCTCGGCGGAGCGCAAGAGAAGCGCAAGGCCAAGGAGGCCGCATCCGTACAAGAAGAACTTGACACGAAACTGTTCCAGATTCCGTACAACGAAATGCTGACCGATCAGCCAACGGCGACCCTGATATCAGAAGCGGCGCGCAGATATAAAGGAGAGCCTCTACGGAATTGGTACTCCAACACCAAGAATATACCGCGCCCCCTGGATATTCTCCTATGCCAACGAAGTAACCTTGGCTGGGGATCCTCACTACACCGAAAATGGCAGGCCGTCCTAATCGGCGAGATTGTCGTTCTGACGACGTTGATCGTCATACTTGCGCTGATATGGAGTTTGAGCTTCGCAGAACTGCTCGCATCCATGATCGTCCCAGCACTTCCACTAATAAAAGAACTGACAGAGCAAGCCCACACGCACGGCGACAACGCTCGCAGTAAGGCCGCAGCAGAACAGAAAGTTATGACACTCTGGAAGGCTTCCCTCACCAGACGAAAAAATCTTCAAGAGCAGGACTGCCGAAGCATTCAGGATCGAATCCTGATCGCAAGACAGACGAACGCCAGCATACCCGACTGGTTCAATAAAATAAATCACGGCACTCATGAGGCCGTGATGATCGAGAGCACCGAGGCGTTGATTTCTCAAGCAGTCGAGGCTGGCATCGACCGCGACGAGCCCCAGGGAGAATAATGGGCACTACAGCTCAAGCATTCGTTGATTTCCTCGAAGATCTTACCCCTACGGACTATCACATGGATACAATGGTCCCGGCCAGGAAGGAGTCGGTCGAGGATAAGCTGACTGAGAAGTTTCCACCGACTCACGAAATGCCCTTCTCCGAGGCATACCTCATCGGATCCGCCGCAAAGAAGACCGCCTTGCGCCCCGTTGAAGATACAGACCTCCTAGCAATATTCTCCAACGAAAATAATGCATACTCCACTTACCGCTACGACTCACAGAAGTTTCTTTACAAGATTCGAAATGCTTACCAAGGAACTCAGATTCAGCAGGTAGGCGCGCGCGGCCAAGCGGTACGCGTCTTCTATAAGACAGGAGGCTACGTGGATATCGCACCGGTGTTCGATGCCGGTAGCGGCGATTATCTACTACCCGCTGGGGATGGCTCGTGGATTTACACCAGCCCTTTCAAAGCCAACACTTGGTTTAGGGGCCGAAACGCTGACCTGTCATACAACCTCCCACCCTTGGTGCGCCTGCTAAAGAAGTGGAACAAAGCCCATTCCAAGCGGTTGACCTCTTTTCACCTCGAGACTATCGCCGCAAGTTGCTTCTCTAAGCTAAGTAGCAACCACAGAAGCAACTTGACAGACTTCTTCCGCTGGGCAGCAAACCATCTCGACGTTCAAGACCCTGGCGGACATAGCGGCTACTTGAGCAGCTACCTTAATTGGCCGAAGAGAGATGAAGTAATCCGCTCGTTTTCCACAGCTCTGACACGGGCCGAGATCGCTCTAGAGAAGGAACGTGAAGGCGACCACACCGAAGCTAAACGCCAGTGGGGCATCATTCTCGGCGAGGGCTTCCCTAGCTAATCAATCGGCTTGCCGAATTCTGCTCTACGGGATCAAGGCGCGCCGCCTGCGGCAGCGCGCGGCCGGGCAGTCCTCACGTCGGCGCCGACTCCCGCATCACGGCTCGCCGGGCTCCCGCTTCGCTCCACCCGGCGGCCGTGCGCGGAGTCGGTGCATGTGGTCCGGAGGCGGCGCGTCGCGGCAACGGCATGAGGGAGCACCGGGGCAACGCCGTCTGGGCGCAACGGAGCTGGAGGCCGAGGAGTCCCGCGGCTTGCCGGTCGGGACGATCGCGCGGTTGCCCAGCTACGGTGGTGGCCGGGGCGATCGGCTGCCGCGACGGCTGCGCCGCCTTGCCATCGGGTCTTGGGCGCACTGGTGTGAGAGCCGCTGGAGGGCAACGCGCGGACTACGGACTCTTCACGGACTGGCTGTGTGGCGTGGTGAGCGCCAGGACCGGGTTCGGGCAGGTCAGGCGATGCACAGCGCGACTTGGGCCACGCGCCTTCCTAAACCGTGTGTCGCAGGTTCGAATCCTGCCGGGGGCACTCACCTTTCGCCGGGTGAATCAGGCCCTGAGCAGCGGCAACGCGCTCGGGGCCTGATCTTTTACGTCAGTCGCCGTCAGCCGGAATCCGCCCCTGTCCGCCGGGGTCCGCGGAATCAGGACAGCCCTCCGGGGCGTCTCCCGCAAAGGGCCGGAAGTGATCTGACTCACCGAGTGAGCAGTGATTCGATCTCCTTGCCGACCGTCTCGCGCCGACCTTCGACGCATTCACGCACACCTTCGGCAGCACGTCCACCGCATGGCCGCCACGCTCCGCTACCCCGGTGCCGGAACACCGCCGTTCAGCCGGAGCGAGACCGCCGCGTGGCGCAGGTCGTACGGCCGTCCGACCCGGTGGCGCACCGGTCGAGGTGGTCCCGCAGGATGCCGAACAAAACCGGCGGGATCGGCACCGGCCGCACCTTCTTCGCGCCCCGGCGCTTCAGGCCCACCAGTCGTGCGCCTTCCCAGAGTCGGTCGCTTCCCCGCCGCCGGTCGCGACTCGCCGGCATGACGACGCCCCGGCCCTTGGCCGGCAGAACGCGGTCATCGACCCGTAGCGCCAGGCCCTCCGCAGGCCGGGCCGCCGCGTGAGAACACCGCCAGGTGCGCGCCCGGAGCCTGGTTGCGCCGCCCGATGTAGGTCACGGCCGTCAGCAGCCGCGCGACTCGGCCCGGGTCGGCGACCATGCGCGCGTCCCCTGGCGACGACTCGTCGGCCTTCTGCCGCACCCCGGTCGACGGGTTGTCCGGGATCAACTCCCGCTCCACGGCGTCCACCGCCACTGGCATCCAGCGTGCCCCGGGAACCACCCCGCTTGTTCGGCGAGCCATTTCGTGACCAGCCGCTATGTCCAACCTGGCCGCGTTGTTCGGGCGACAAGCCCGCGAGGAGCTCCATGCGGCCCTACCACCCGCACGGAGCAGCAGGGCCGTCGTACGAAACGAGTGAGGTCGATGCGGTTTCGAACTCGCCGCCTCAACCAACCCGGCAGCCTGTCAAACCAGTTCAGAGCCCCAAAGCGATGTCTGTACCAACCCCTGCGCCTACAGCAAGACCAAGAACTCGGCGGCTGTGAGACCGGCTTGGCGCACGATGGACGCGAGCGTGCCGCGCTTGACGGTGCCGTGCATCGGAAGGATGACGGTGCGGCCATCGGGTGTCGCCATACGGCGTGGCTGCCCTTGGTACGCATGTGCTCGAACTCCAGGGACTTCAAGACGCGCTCGACCTTGCGGACCGGCAGGTCGGCCAGGGCCGGGCTCATGCGGCGCTGCCGGGCACGTTGAAGTGGGTCACCAGCGGAGCGGGGGTGATGGTTGGTGCCGGCGTGTGCTCGAGGTACAGCCCCACGGCTTCAGCGAGGTTGGTCAACGCCTCGTCGATCGTGTGACCCTGGCTGGCCACGTCCACTTCCAGGCACTGGGCCACGTACCAGTCCTCTTCCTGGTGGACGGCGGCAGTGAAGGTATGCGGGTGGCTCATGGGGCCAGTGTCCCACCGGAGGACGGAGAGCGGCAGCCGTCGCAGGCCACGTGTCGCAGAACGCCTTTCAACGGACTTTGAGCAGTCGGTAGGCGGGCCGCCCTACCAAGGCCCACCTCGACCATCCGCCGGGGTGTGGCTGGTGGTCGGTTCCGGCGGTGGTGCGGGGTCGACGGTGGTTGTAGTGCATGTTCCATACCGTCAGGGCGGCGGTGCGTTGTTGTTCGCTGGTCCGGCGTGGGCGTAGAGGAGGTCCTCGCCCAGGATGCGCTGCAGGCGGGCGCCATGTAGCACGGTGGCGGTGTTCTTGGCGCGTTCGACCTGTCCGGCCTGGTCGCTGCCTCGGCCGTGGACCCACCAGCCGCCTCAGACGGAGATCACCCCGACCTCCTGGCCGGCGGGTGTGGCCGTCGTCTACGGCGCGTCCTGCCAGTGGACGCAGGTGGGACGCGCTCCGTCCGACTCCATGAACTCCTTCACGGCCTGCCGGACAACGTCGATCGACACTTCCGAGTTCGGAGGGAACTCGCGCTGGTGACCCATGTAGAAGTATGAACGCGGTTCGCCGTCCACCGCCCCCTCGCCCGCACTGACGACACCGCGCGGCCACGCCCGCCCGGAGTACCGGATCACACCGTGATCAACCGCGATACCGATGTCCAACCCTTGCGCGTACGGGTCGCCGGACAAGTGGACGTCCATCAGGATGGGCGCTGCCGGCGGAGACTCGCCGCACACACGGTCGACCAAGTCGTCCACTTCGTCCACAGTGGACACCCCCACGGGAGTATCGCCGTGCTCGTACAGGTAGTACACGTCCAAGGCACCCACTCCGAGGTCCCGCCTCCCTCGATTCCCACCCGAACCTGCCCCCGTCAGGACCGTAGACCGTCATCGTGAAGCCGGGCGGGGGACTACCCGGAACCAGCGCGTCACATCCCATCGGACCGCGACACGACGGGACTTGATCCCCTCCGCGAAGAACCGGAGAGCTTCCCGCGCCCCTCATCCTTGCCGTTCACTTCCTCGTGGACCCCGCCACTCGGGTCGATCCACCGCCCGTGCGTCTTCTGCCCGACGCCGGACATCACCGAGGGTGGCAGTCCCCGTCGTGGTTCCTCGATCCGCTCGGGTGTCACAGGAGCGGGAGGTTCGGAGATGCCCCGGACGACGGCGACCGGCCCTCGCGGAACCCTCGGTCCACGGCGACCGCGGGTTCGTGTGGCACCCCGTACGAGTCCCGCCGAGGAGTGGTCGCCGTCGGGTGGCTCAGGGGCCGCACCGGCCGTTCACGGGACCGGCCAGCCCCGTGTAGACGTACGCGTCGCTGACCCAGGTGCCGTCGGTGAGCCGGTTCCACAGGCTGGAGGTCCCCCACCGGCCGGTGTGGCTGGTGCCGTCGGCCGAGCAGGCGATGCTGACGGTCGCCCCGTCGGCCACCGTGCCGGACACCGGGTAGCCGACTCCCGGGCCGGAGCGGCGGTTCACCGTGGCCAGGTCGTTGGCGTCGACGATGCCCTGGGTGCGGCCGAGGGCGCCGTAGTTCTGCACCTGGCCGCCCACGGGGACGGAACGGCTGCCGTGCAGTGCCGAGCCTCCGTACTGGGCGCCGCCGTTGCGGAACAACCACTTCCCGATGATGTGGTTGGCGATGCCGACGAAGTTCCCGTTGTGCATCAGGGAGAAGTGCACGTGCCGCGCGTTCGCGGCGCCGCCGCACCCGATCTCCGTCCCGGTGTCGCCCAGGTGGGTGCCCGCCGACACCGGCGTCCCGTCGGCCCGGAGGTGGTTCCACAGGTGGTAGTAGCGGCTGGCGTAACCGTCGGGGTGCAGGATCCTGATCATGCCGACGCACGGGGTGTAGGCCAGCCCGTCCCGCACGGCCAGCACCCGCTGGTCGCCGCCCGCCAGGTCGAGCGAGCTCCACGGTCCGCTGCCCGCGTCGTGGGCGTGCGGACCGCCGAGCACGGTCCACGACTGGCCGACCGCCCACGGCAGGCCCATGCCCGTCCGGTAGTCGCCGTTCACCGCCGCGCTCAGCCGACCTCCGTGCGCGGCGAACACGGCGCTCTCCCGCTCCGAGAGCACGCCGGACCGCGCGGCGAGGTCGGCGAACGCGGGCTGCCCGTCGAGGGCCACCCGCCAGGCCGGTCCCGCGCCGTCGCGCTCGGCGATGAACAGCCAGTCCCTCGGCAGCGCGTCCGCGCCCGGCGGCGTGGTGAGCACGACCGTGCCGTACGCCTGCCGTCGGTCGGACCGCAGCACGCGCACCTCGGCGCCGGTCAGGTGGGCGGCTTCCGCCGCTCCCGCCCGGTCGCGCGCCGCCCGCGTCACCTGCTCGACCAGGTCCGCCGAGGCCGCGCCCGCGACCGAAGCCCCCGAAGCCACCGGGGTCGCCACGACCGCTCCCGCGACCGGGACGGCGACCGCGAACCCCACCACCACGACCGCGACCGCGGCCACCCACCGGACGGTCCTGCCCATGTCGACACCTCCGTGGCTCCGAGCACCCGACGCTAACGCCGGTGTGACCGGACGACGGGGTTGTTGCCCGGCCGCGCCGGCCCGCGCAACAACCCCGCGATCGCCGTCTTGTGCCTGTCCCCGAACGACGCCGATACTGCGGAGCGTGCTGACGTCGACCGGCAGGGTGACCACGGGGCGCCCCAACAAGATGGTCGACGACGAGGGCCGCTTCGCCTGCCGCACCCGGATCGCCTGGTTGCTGCGGACGAGCAGGCTGTACGGGCACGACCCCGACCTGGCCGTGGCGCGGCACTGCGTCACGGCCCTGTCCGCCCACCTGGGTCCGGTCACGCCCAGTCGGATCTCCCGGTGGGAGAACGGCGTGCAGCCCGTGCCCTACCGCGTGATCCGCTCCTACGAGCACGTCCTCGGGCTGCCCGCCGGGCGTCTCAGCGCCGCGGTCGACACCGTGCACCAGGTCCGCTCGGTCCGGCCCGGCGCACCGCGCCTGGACCGCCGGTTCGTCCCGGGCGCGCGCCTCGCCTCCGAGCTCGACGACCTGCTCGACCGGTGCCTCGGGGACGCACCGGTGCGCGGCGCGGACTGGGACGCGATGAGCGCGCGGGTGCTCGCGCTGCCCCACGTCTACCTGCCGAGGGCCACGTGGGGCCTGCTCACGACCCGCCTGCTCGCCGAGATGTCGGTCTCGCGCTGGTACGCCTACCTGCCCCGGTGGGAGGCGCTGCGCAGGTTGCAGGGCCATCCCGTGGCCCGCGGCGCGATCGCCGCGGCGGTGGCCGAGATGGTCGCGGACCCGGCCGGCCAGGTCGTCGTCGACCCGCTCATGCTGCTGGTGCACGACCGGCACTCGACCCGGTTGCTGGTGGGCGAGGTCGCCGCGCCGACGAGCGAGCGGACGCTGCACGCCGCGCTGGCCGTCTGCGAGCTGGCCGCCGAGGCGGGGCGGTTCGGCGGTGAGGACGCCGCCGCGCTCGACGTGCTCGTCCGCGCCCACCTGGCCGACCGCGGCCTGCCCGCCCACGTCCGGCCGGCGGCCGTGGACCTGGCGGCCAGGCTGGCGCCGCCCGGGACGCGGCCTGCCGCCGGAGCGGGTCGTGGCGACCAGGACGTCGCGGCGGGACGCGCGGCGGTGGTCGCCTCGCTCACCACCGCGGCGGAGGCGGCGCTCGACGTGACCGCCAGGGGAACCTCGGCGAGCGAGAACCGCATGCTGTCGCGGCTGGTGGACGAGCTGCTCTTCAGCGGGAAGGTGGACGTGCGGCTGGGCGCGGCGGCGGTGCTGGCGGCGAGCCCGTTCGGCGGGCCGCTGGGGGACGCGCTGGCGGACGACCTGGTCGCGCCGGCGGCGAACGGCGGCCGGTCGCCGCTGCTGGGCGAACGGGTCTTCGCGCTCGGCGCGCTCGGCGGCGCGGGGCACCGGCGCGCGCTGGAGGCGCTGCTCGGCGGCCGGGTGCCGTCCGCGGTGGCGGCGCAGGCGGCCGTGGGCCTGGGGAACCTGCCGGGGCGCACCGGTCCCGCGGTGTTCGCGCAGGCCGTGCGCCGGCACGGCGGCGCGTGGCGGCGGAGCGGGCGCGACGACGCGGAGGAGGTGCTGCGCGCCGTGGTCTACGCGGCCGGGATGCAGGGCGCGACGTCCGTCCTGGCGGACGTGCGGGGCAGGCCGGACCTGCCGGCGGGGGTCCGCGCGGCGGCGGGCTGGTGGCTGGCGCGGCCCGGTGCCGCGCCAGAGGAGTAATTGCGATCACCGGCGGCTCCGGAAACAACGCGTGCCGCCACCGGGCTCCCTGGTGGAATCGACTCGCGTACTCGGCCGGCTTCCCTGTCCTCCGGAGCGGTGAACGCCCCGGATGAGCCGACCCCCTCCCGGCCGTCACGCCCGACAGCGGAGGTAGGACATGAGATCACGACTCCTGACCGGCTCGGTGGTGGTCGCGCTGGTCGCCACGCAGGCGGTGGCCGGCACCGCCGCCGCCGAACCGGTGGCCGACCTCGCCTCGGTGGTGACGGCGCGGATGCACGCCGCCGCGCCCGTCGCCGCGACCGCGTCGACGACGCCCCGGGTGAACGTCACCGAGCAGGACGGGGAGTGGGCGTTCGGCACCGCGGTGCTGGCGACCGCGCGGGGATCGGACGACCACCCGACGGGCTGGCTGTTCGTCGCCCACCGGGACGGCGCCGGGTGGGAGGTCGCCCTGGAGGGCGAGCCGGCCTTCGCCGACCTCGCGGCGGGGGCGCCGGTGGTGTCCGAGGCGGAGCGCCCGCTGCTGACCGCGCTGGGTCGCCCGGCGGCGTTGGGGCCCGGGGACTGGCGCACCGGCATGGCCCTGCCGTTCGCGGTGGGCCAGTCATGGGGGATGCCCGGCGGCCCCCACGGCTGGAGCGGCGCGGCGGCGCCGTGGAGCTCGCTCGACCTGGCGGGCGGCGACCAGGTGGTGCGCGCCGCCCGGGGCGGCACGGCGTACACGATGTGCACGGGGTGGATCCGGGTCATCCACGATCGCGGCTACTCCACCGACTACTACCACCTGTGGAACAGCATCAACGTCAACGGCGCGTCCGTCGGCCAGGGCGCGTTCCTCGGCAACACCGGCACGGACGTCACCTGCGGCGGCGCCGCGTCCGGCAGGCACGTGCACTTCGCGCTGCGCCAGAACAGCGCGTACATCGGCATCGCCAACCACGACGTCGGCAAGTGGGTGCTGCAGAACGGGGCCGCCGCCTACCAGGGTTCGGCGCTGCACGGCAGCGCGCGCGCCTACGCGGGCGGCTCGCTCCACAACCACGGCGCCCTCGGGTTCACCCAGGCCGTCATGGACGCCAACGGCGGCGGCGTGGTGAACAAGCGCACCGGTCCGGGCTCCGGGCACGCGCTGGCGGGCACGGTGGCCGACGGCGCGACCGTGAACGTCGCCTGCTCCGCCAACGGCACGAGCCACACCGGCCGGTGGGGGACCTCCAGCCTGTGGAACCGGCTCACCGACGGCACCTGGGTCAGCGACGCCTACATGTGGACCGGCCTCTCCGTGCCGGTCAACGGTTACTGCTGACCCTTCGCCGGGGTCTCCCGCACGGTTCCCCTCCGCCCGGCTCGGGACGGGCGGAGGGGACGATGCGCCATGCGCTCGGACAGCTGGCACCTCACCGATGACGTCGACGAGTTCCTCGCCCGGGCGGGGGACTTCCTGCGCTCCCGCCCCGACCTGCACACCATGACGGCGACGGTCGCCGAGAAGGCGCGCACCCGCGGCGCGGCCACCTCGTTCGGCTGGCTGGAGTCCGGCGGCGGGGTCCGCGCCCTGTTCCACCTGCTCCCGTCGTCGCGCCGGCTGAACACCGGCCCCCTCTCCCCCGGCCAGGCCGACGCCCTCGCCGCCCGCCTGGCCGACCGCCCGCTCGCCGGGGTCACCGCCGTGCGGGACACCGCCGCCGCGTTCGCCGAGGCCTGGCGGCGGCACACGGGGGCGACCCCGGTGCCCGGCCAGGGGGTGCGCCTCCACCGGCTCGGCGCGCTCACCCCGCCGGAGCCCGCGCCGGCCGGCCGGGCCCGCGCCGAGGAACCGCACGACCGCGGGCAGGTCGTCCGCTGGTGCCACGAGTTCATGGCCGCCGTCGACGAGACCCCCACCACCGCCTGGGCGGACTCCCGGTACGCGGACAAGCACTACACGTTCTGGGAGACCCCGGACGGCACCCCCGTGTCCATGGCCGGCTCCACGTCGGTGGTCGCCGGCATGGCCCGGGTGGACCCCGTCTACACCCCGGCGCACCTCCGCGGGCGCGGCTACGCGGCCGCCGTCACGGTCGCGGTGAGCCGGGCGGCGCTGGACTCGTGCGCCACGCACGTCGTGCTGTTCACGGACCCCGGCAACGCCACCAGCAACGCCCTCTACCGGCGGATCGGGTACGTCCCCGTCGCCGACTTCGCCGCGTTCGCCTTCTCCGACGACGGCGGGGACCGGACATTGGCCACCAACGTGTGACGACACGTGGCGCGTGCACAACGGCGACCACGCCGGAACACGCCCACGAAGTGCGGAGTTGTTGTGGCGCAAGGGAAAGCCCGTTGCCGTCCGGAACGTGCAGCTAAGGTCCCGAGTACACACTGGACGTTGTGCGCCCACCACACAACCCGCCCGAGGTCCGCATGCCGCACACCATCAAGCTCCGCACCGCCGCCTTCAGCAAAGCCGTGCGACTGGCGGGCTTCCGGTCCGACTACGCGCTCGCCCAGGCGATGGACGTGAACCGCTCCACGATCAGCCGCGTGGTCAAGGGGACGCTCCGTCCCGGCGGGGCGTTCATCGCGGGCGCGCTCGTGGCGCTCTCACCGATGCAGTTCGACGACCTGTTCGAGATCACCCATGAGGACTGAACCCCGGTGGCACCACGAGGCGGTTGCGGTGACATCACTGTGGTGCCATAGTGGTGCCATGGACTTGACGCCCTACGTCGACAACCTCCGCCGGGAACTGGCCGCCGCCGCCGAGGCCGGCGGCGCGGAGGCCCGCGCCCTGGCCGAGCGGCTGGTCCTCCCGCTGGAGTCGGCTACGCGGTTGACGCTGCTCGAAGCCCTGTCCGCCGCCGCCGACGAGATCACGCGGGACCTGGCGCCGGGCAGCGTCGACGTGCGGTTGCGGGGGCGCGATCCCGAGTTCGTCGTCGCGGTGCCCGATGATGCCACGACACACCAGGATGATGCCACCGAGGTGCCACCGGTGGTGTCGGACGAGGGTCCGGTGACGCGGATCAACCTCCGGCTGCCCGAGCACCTGAAGGTCCGGGTCGAGGAGGCCGCCGCCCGCGAGGGGATCTCGGTCAACGCCTGGCTCGTGCGGGCCGCGGCGGCCGGGCTCGGCCCGGCCGGGAGGGCGCCGGGCCGGACGGCACCGGGCAGGACGACTTCGGGCAGGACGGCGGGCACGGCCCCGGGCGCCACCTCGACCGGCGTCGGCCAGCGCTACACGGGCTGGGTCCGCTAGCCCCACCTGCGACAACGCTCCCACCACCCATTCCGAGGGGACAGCCATGCCCATTTTCGACACCCCCGACCCGATCGAGGTCGACCTCGACCTCGTCTACGGCGGCACCCTGCTCACCGCGGGCGAACGCGACCGGACCACCGTCGAGGTCCGCCCCACCGACCCGGCCTCGGAGAAGGACGTCAAGGCCGCCGGCACCACGACCGTCGAGTTCCACGACGGCCGGCTGACCGTGCGCAGCCGCCGGACCACGAACTTCCTCGCCAAGCCGGGCTCGGTCGACCTGGTCGTCGAACTCCCGGCGGGCTCCGCCGTCACGGCGCGCGGGCAGCTCGTCGACTTCCGCGGTGAGGGCGCGCTCGGCGAGTGCCGCATCAAGACCTCCGCCGGTCACATCCGCCTCCAGGACACCGGGGCCGCGCGCCTGGAGACGTCCACCGGCGACATCGCGGTGGCGCGGGCGTCGGGCCGGGTGGACGTGCGGACCGGCTCCGGCGAGGTGCGCATCGGCACGCTCGACGGGTCCGGCGAGATCAAGAACTCCAACGGCGCGACCCGCCTGGGCGAGGTCACCGGAGAGGTGCGGGTCAACGCGGCCAACGGCGAGATCGTCATCGACCGCGCCGGGGGCGACGTGCACGCCAGGAGCGCCCACGGCCACATCCGCGTCCACGACGTCGCGCGCGGCTCGGTGACGCTGGAGACCTCGGTCGGCGAGCTGGAGGTGGGCGTCCGCGAGGGCACGGCCGCCTGGCTCGACGTGCGCTCCCGGACCGGCCGCGTGCGCAACGAGCTGAGCACCTCCGACGCGCCGGGCGAGACCGACGAGCGGGTCGAGGTCCGCGGCCGCACCACGCTCGGCGACATCCTCGTCCGCCGCGCCTGATCACGAAGCACGAGGGGGACAAGACATGTGGGACACGCACCCGGCGCAGTTCTGGCTGCGCGGGGAACGACCGGAGCGGATCGTCGGGTTCGACGAGCGGCTGGGTCTCTGGAACGTCCACGGCCACCCGGAGGTCGTCGAGGCCCTGGGCGACCACGAGCGGTTCTCGTCCGAGGTGCTGCGGCTGTTCCCGGTGCGGCCGGACCCGTCGTCCACCGACGGCAACCTGATCCAGATGGACCCGCCCGCGCACCGCGAGCTGCGGCGGCTGGTGAGCGGGGCGTTCACGCCGAAGGTCGTCGCCGACCTCGAACCGCGCATCGCCCGCCTGACGCACGAGCTGCTCGACCGCGTGGACGGCGGCTTCGACCTGGTGGAGGACCTCGCCTACCCGCTGCCGGTCATCGTGATCGCCGAACTCCTCGGCGTGCCGAGCGGCGACCGCGACCTGTTCCGGGGGTGGGTCGACGCGATGTTCGAGAACGACGACCAGTTCTCCCTCACCGACGCCGAGCAGCAGGGCGAGGCGCTGCGGGACAGCGTCGAGCAGCTCGCGCCGATGCTGGACTACCTGCGCGGGCACGCCGCCGAACGGCGGGTGAAGCCCCGCGAGGACCTGCTGACCGCCCTGGTGCGGGCCGAAGTGGACGGTGCGCGGCTGTCCGACGCCGAGGTGGTCAACTTCGCGAGCGTGCTGCTGGTCGCGGGCCACATCACGACCACCATGCTGCTCGGCAACACCGTGCTGTGCCTGGACGCGCACCCCGACCAGCTGCGCGCCGTGCGGGAGGACCGCGCCCTGCTGCCCGGCGCCGTCGAGGAGTCGCTGCGCTACCTGACCCCGTTCGCCTCGGTGGCGCGGGCGACGAAGGCCGCCACCGCGCTCGGCGGCGTGGAGATCCCCGCGGACCAGATGGTCCTGCTGTGGCCGGGCGCCGCCAACCGGGACGAGCGCCGGTTCCCCGACCCGCACGCCTTCGACGTCCGGCGCGACCCCAACCCGCACCTGGCCTTCGGCCGGGGCGTGCACTTCTGCCTCGGCGCGCCGCTGGCCCGCCTGGAGGGCCGGGTCGCGCTCGACGTCCTGCTGGACCGGTTCCCGCACCTGCGCGCGGACCCGGACCGGCGGCCCGTGTTCATGCCGTCGCCGAACGTGGTCGGCCTCCGGTCCCTGCACCTGACCACCGACGGGGAACGGTGACCGACGCGCGGACCGGGCGCGCTGAGCAGCGGGGACGCTACGATCCCGCAGGTGCGCTTACTGGCTCCCGGGGTCCACCAGCTGCTCGGCCGGCCGCCCCACATGATGAACGCCTACCTGGTCGAGGACGTGCTGGTGGACGCCGGCACACCGGCCGCCGCCAAGCGCATCACGCGCCAGCTCGACGGCCGCTCGCTCGCCGCGCACGTCGTGACTCACGCCCACCCCGACCACTTCGGGTCGAGCCACGCGGTGTGCGAGCGGTACGACGTGCCGCTGTGGACGGGGCGGCGGGACGCGGAGGCGATCGAGACGGCGAGCCCCGTGCCCGCGCCCGGTCTGCTGCCCTCGCTGCTGGCGAAGATGAAGATGCCCGACCCGCACCCGGTCGCCCGGGGCCTGCGGGAGGGCGACGAGGTCGCCGGGTTCACCGTGCTGGACGCCCCCGGCCACTCCCCCGGTCACATCGCCCTGTGGCGCGACCACGACGGCGTGCTCCTCTGCGGCGACGTGTTCTTCAACGTGCTGCGGCTGTCGGGGCCGCCGAGGTTCCTCACCCACGACGCCGAGCGCAACCGCGAGTCGATGCGCCGGCTCGCGGAGCTGCGCCCGAAGCTCGTCCTGTTCGGGCACGGCCGCCCGCTGCGCGACCCCGACCGGCTGAAGCGCCTGGTCGGATGAGCACCCTGGAGCGGGACCGGGAGCTGGACCGGATCACCGCGGCGCTGGACTCGGCCTCCCGGGGCGACGGCCGGGTCGTGGTGATCGAGGGCCGGGCGGGCATCGGCAAGACCCGGCTCGTGCAGGACACCCGCGACCTGGCCAAGCGGCGGGGCTTCGGCCGGCTCCAGGCGGTCGGCGACGCACTGGAGAGCGCCATGCCGTGGGGCGTGGTGCGGCAGATGGTGGAGCGGTCGGTGTCCCGGTACCGGGGCGAGGTGCTGGAGAAGATCCTGGCGGGGCCGTCGGGCGACGCGCTGGCCGCGCTCGACGCGGCGGCGGCCGACCCGGGTGAGGCCGAGCTGGCCCGCACGCTGCACGCGCTGTGGTGGGTGGCGATCGACCTGTCCGCGACCCGGCCGCTGCTGATCACGGTGGACGACGCGCACTGGGCGGACCCGCCGTCGCTGCGGTTCCTGGCCTACCTGTCGCGGCGGGTCGCGGACCTGCCGATCGCGCTGGTCGTGGCCACCCGCCCGCCCGACGACAGCACGGGCCCGCTGGCGCAGCTGAGCGTGGCGCGGCAGGCCGAGCGGCTGCTGCCCCGCCCGCTGACGCCGGCCGCCCTCGGTGAACTGGTCGCGGCGCGGGGGGTGCGCCCGGCGCCCGAGGTGGTGGCGGCGCTGCACGAGGCCGCGGCGGGCAACCCGTTCCTGGTGGGCGTGCTGGCGGACGAGCTGGACGCGCTGGCGCTGCCGGTGGACGAGCCGGGCACCGCGCGGCGGGTGGCGGGCCTCGGGCCGAGCACGGTGTTCCGGGCGGCGTTCGGCCGGCTGCCCGCCGAGGCGGTGCGGCTGGCCGGCGCGGCGGCGGTGCTGGGCACCGGCGGCGACCCGTGGCTCGCGGGCGCGGTCGCCGACCTGCCCGCCGACACCCTGCCCGGCGCGGTGGAGGCGCTGGTCGCGGCGCACGTGCTGACCGGCGAGCAGTTGGCGTTCGTGCACCCGGTGGTGCGCGAGGCGGTGCTGGCGGACCTCGGCCCGATGGCGCGGGCGGGGCTGCACGCGGCGGCGGCGCGGCGGTTGTGGGAGGCGAAGGCCCCCGCGGACCGGGTCGCCGCGCACCTCGCGCACGCCCCGCGCGGCGCGCTCCCGGGGGCCGCGGAGGTGCTGCGGACGGCGGCGGCGGCGCTGCTGGCGGCGGGCGACCCGGACACGGCGGCCTCGCACCTGCGGCGCGCCGTGGAGGAGCACCCGGACGACGCGGGCCTGCGCGCGGAGCTGGGCCGGGCGCTGCTGCGCACCGGTGACGCCGAGCGGGCGCGCCGGGAGCTGCGCACCGCCGCCGCGGACCTGCCGGACGCCGAACTGCTGGCCGCCGCCGCGTCCGCCACCGCCGCCGTGGACGGGCCGGAGGCGGCGATCGCCGAGCTGGCCGACGCGGTCGCGGCGCGCGGACCGGACGCGGGCAGGCTGCACCTGGAGGCGCGGCTGGCGGTGCTGCGGTCCTTCTCGCCCCGGCACCGGCGTACCGCGTCCGAGCACCTGGGCGGCTACGCCCGGCTCGCCGGGCGCACCCCCGACGAGCGCACCCTGCTCGGCCTGCTCGCCCAGACCGGGCGCTACGAGGTGTGGCCCGCCGACCAGGTGGCCGCCACCGCGCTGCGGGCGCTGTCGCGCGGCGCGTACTTCGACGACGCCACCGGCAGCACGGAGGCGATGGTGGCGTGGCTGGTGGCGCTGCTCGCCCTGATGGCCGCGGACGGCGTGGCGGAGGCGGGGCCGGAGGTCGAGCGGGCGCGGCTGCGGGTGCGGGCGCACGGCTCGCCCGTCGAGTTCGCGATGGTCGCCAACGCCGCCTCGTTCCTGCACTGGCGGACCGGCGACGTCCGCCGGATGACGGCCGAGTCGGAGGGCGCGCTGGCGGCGGTGCGGGACGAGGACCCGGTGCCGCACGTGGTCGCCGTGCGCGCCACGGCCGCGCACTTCCTGGCCTACGGCGCGTTCGAGCGCGGCGACGTGGCGGGCGCGGCCTCGGTGCTGGCCCGGTTCGACGCGGAGCACACCGGGGCGCCGCAGATCATGCCGACGATCTGGCTGCACGAGCCGCGCGCCCGGGTCGCCCTGGCCCAGGGCGACCCCCGGCTGGCCCGCGCCGAGGCGCACCGGCAGCGCGACGCGATGGCCGCCGCCGAGGTGGACCCGCCGACCATCCCGTGGCGGGGGCCGGCGGTGCGGGCGGCGATGCTGCTCGGCGACACCGCCGAGGCCGTGGCGCTGGCCGAGGAGCAGGTGGCGCTGGCCCGCCGGTGGGGCGCCGCCACGGAGGTGGGCACGGCGCTGCGGCTGCTCGCGCACGCCGACGCGGACCGCCGCACCGACCTGCTCGTGGAGTCGGCGCGGGCGCTGGAGGGCGCGCCGTCGCGGCTGTGCCTGGCCCGGTCGCTGGTGGACCTCGGCGAGGCGCTGCGGGTGGACCGGCGGCGCGCCGACGCGCGGGAACCGCTGCGCCGGGCCCTGGACCTGGCGGACGCGTGCGGCTCGACCGCGCTGCGCACCAGGGCGGCGGACGCGCTGGAGGCGCTGGGCGACCGGCCGCGGCGCCTCTCCGTCGCGGGCGCGGAGGCGTTGACCGCGAGCGAGCGGCGGGTCGCGGACCTGGCGGCGCGGGGCCGGGCCAACCGGGAGATCGCGCAGGAGCTGTTCGTGACGCCCAAGACGGTGGAGAACCACCTGGGCCGGATCTACACGAAGCTGGGCATCAGCGGTCGTCGCGACCTGTCCCGCGCACTGGCCTGATCAGAGGAGGAGTCGCCTGGGGGTGGGTCTGATACACCCAACTTCCGGCGCTCCGAGGTTGAGGGAGCACCCCTCATGCCTTCGACGTCGTCGCAGGTCAGTCTTGGTCCACGAACGGGCCGCAGGGAGGTGGCCCGCTCCACAGGAGGTAGACCATGTTGCGCAAGACCGTTCTCGCCGCCGCCGTCACCGCCGCCGCGGCCCTCGCCCTGCCCGGTGCCGCCTCGGCCGACCCGGTGCTCGGCACGCCCCAGCCGTGCGTGCGGGTCGCCGACGTCACCGGCCCGGACTTCGAGGTCCGCCAGTGCGGCGTCAGCGACGTCGACCAGTTCCGCGCCGGGTTCGCCGGCAACGGCAACACCCACTGCGGGCCGGCGTCGCTCTACAACGTGCTGCACTACTGGGGGCACGAGAAGAAGGCGCCCGTCGGCTGGCTCACCACCAAGGTCAAGGACCTGGACCCGAAGGACCCGGCGGACTACGGCATCGTCACCAACTCGATCGGCCGCGTCGCGACGGACGCGGGCTGGTCGGCCAAGAGCGGCTCCAGCGCGGGTGGTCTGCGCGCCGCGTGGAACGTCGCCGTGAAGCCGGCGCTGAACGCCGGGTGGTCCGCCTCGACCGGCGCGGTGAGCACCGCGACCGCGACGGACTTCGCCGGTGAGCTGGCGAAGAAGCTCAACCAGGGGCCCGTGCAGATGTGGTACGGCCGCTACGTCACCGGCCCGCGGAGCAGCATGGTGCGCGACGGCGGGCACATCGTGACGGTCGTCCAGGCCAAGGGCGCGTTCGGCGGCGACGTCGTGCAGCTCAAGCTCGCCGACCCGGGCCGCGCCGCCGACAGCGGCACCCCCGGCTACCTGGACACGCAGTCGCAGTACGAGGCGCTGGACGTGACCCTCGTGCGCCGGTCGGTGTTCGAGTACGTGCCGGTGAAGGACGACGAGGCCACGCCCGTCGACGAGAGCCAGCAGCCGGGCACCTACCGCACGGTGGAGCGCTGGGAGCTGAGCGGTCCGGAGTACATCGGCTCGTCGCGCCCGATGGTCGAGGGCTTCAACTGGTTCGTGATGTCCCCGCCGGTGGGCTGACGACCGCCCCGCGACAGGCCCCGCCCACCCGGGCGGGGCCTGTCGCCACGTGCGCCCCACGAGTCACATCGAACACGCGTTCGATCCGTCCACACCTGGGGACAAGCCTGTGGACAACTCGATCCCCGCTGGTCACAACCTGTGCACGGATCGGCGGTTCGGCCACGGCGCACCGGTTGTCCACGGCCACCCCCTTGTTGGCGTGCTCTGTACGCTCACGATCGAGGTTATGCGCGTATGCTGTACGCTCTCAGGGCGATGCCCCGCCCCAGGTCACTGCCCCCGACCGCGCCGGCCACCGCCGCGCTGGCCGTCGTCGACCGCGACGGCCTGGCCGCGCTGTCCATGCGCGCGGTCGCCGCCGAGCTGGGCGTGGGCACCATGTCGCTGTACCGGTACGTCGCCGACCGCGCCGAACTGGAGGCCCTGGCCGCCGAACTGGTGCTGTCCGGCGTGGACGTCGTGCCACCGCGCAACGCGTTGTGGGACAAGCAGGTCCTGGTGCTCGCCGAACGGGTGCGCGAGGCCGTGGGCAGGCACCCGAACGCCGTGCCGCTCACCACGGCGCACCGGCACCGCTGCCCGAGCGCGGCGCGCTGGAACGAGGCCGTGCTGGAGGTGCTGACCGCGGCCGGTTTCACCGGGGTGGAGCGGGCGATGGCGTTGCGCGCCCTGCTCGGCTACCTGACCGGCGCGATCGGACTGGAGCACCAGGGCCCGCCGGCCGGGGACTGGACCGGGGCGGTGGCCGGGGTGGTGGAGGACCACCCGCTGCTCGCCGAGACGGCGGCCGTGGCGCGGGCGGTGTCGCCCGCCGACGGGTTCCGGCGCGGTCTCATGGTCGTGCTGGGCGGTCTGCGCCGCCCCTGAGCAGCGCTCCCGGACAGCGCTCCCGGACGACGGTGCCGGAAAGCGGTGCGGGGGCCGAAGCCGACCTCGGCCCCCGCTCCGATCGCGACGAACACGGAGTTGCGCTCCGAGCGTGGTGCCGACATCCGGCGCGGTGTCGACTCCCGCTGCGTCTCCAGGTCAGGTTCGCCGGTGAGGGGCCTGGGGCGCCCCTCGGCCCGTCCGCCACCGCGGCGCGGACGGGTGGTCCATCAGGCGATCCGGTCGTCGGGCAGTTCGAGCAGCTCTTCCAGCACGCTCGTCGCCGGACCGCGCCTGCGCCAGGAGAAACGACTGGGGGACAGGACGTTCACCTCGTCGGCGGGCATCCTCATCGCCACCGCGTCGTCCTCGTCGTGCAGGCGGACGACGTCGATGACGGCGTGGTGCGCCCGCACCCCGACCACCGCCGCGAGTTCTCCCCTGGCATCCCGCGGGTGGAGGAACTGGAAACCGCGCGCGACCAGCTCGCGCAGCTGGAAGGTCGTCCGCGAGGGGTACTCAGTCGAGGAGGTCATCGAACTCCCCGTCCCTCGCCCCCGCCACGAAGGCCGCGATCTCGGCGCGGGTGTAGACCAGCGCCGGGCCGTCGGGGAAGCGGGAGTTGCGCATGGCGATGTCGCCGCCGCCGAGTCTGGCGAGTTCCACGCAGTTGCCCAACTTGCCGCTGCGCGCGCTCTTGCGCCACGACACGCCGATGAGATCAGCCGCGGACATGCCGTTGTGGACCTTGCCGGCCATCGACGCCACCCTCCCCGTAGCAGTGATGCATCTGCACGTGCATCCGACTGTGCACAGACCGTAGCAGTGGTCCCCGCACGGGTAAATGCACGTGCAGATGCGAAACCAAATCTCCCCCGGACGGAGGACCCCTACAGGTCCGCTCGGATCTTCGCCAGGAACTGCCGGCTGCGGTCGGGCGTCTCCGCGTCGACCGTCAGCCGGTCGAAGACCCGGCTGTAGATCTCCAGCTCCTCCAGCTTGTCCAGGTACAACGCACCCGCCAGGTGCTCCAGGTACACGATGTCCGGCAGGTCGGGCTCACCGAACCGCAACATGGTGAACGGACCTTCCGCCGCGTAACCGCTGAGCTGGTACGGGATGATCTGGAGGGTGACGGGACCGTCCTTGGTCACCGACAGCAAGTGGTCGATCTGCCGGAGCATGACCGCCCGGCCGCCGATGGGCCGGTGCAGCACCGACTCGTCGACCACCGCCCACACCCTCGGCGCGCCCGGCCTGGCCAGGATGCGCTGGCGCTGCATGCGCAACGACACGCGCCGCTTCACCGCCGGTCCCGCCAGCTCCGGCCGACCGCTGCTGACGATCGCCATCGCGTAGTCCTCGGTCTGGAGCAGACCGGGCACGAACTGGGTCTCGTAGGTGAGGATGCGCGCCGCCGCCTCCTCCAGGCCGACGTAGTCCTGGAACCAGTCCGGCAGCAGGTCCGAGTAGCGGTGCCACCAGCCCGGCGAGTTCGACCGCCGCACCATCTCCAGGAACTTCGTGCGCGCGTCCTCTTCCGTGACGCCGTACATGGTCAGCAGGTCCTTGACGTCGCGCTCCTTGAGCCCGACGCGCCCCAGCTCCATGCGGCTGATCTTCGACTCCGAGCCGCGGATGGCGTACCCGGCGTCCGCGCGGCTGATCTCGGCCGCCTCGCGGAGCCTGCGCAGCTGCGCGCCGAGCACGATGCGCAGCGCGGTGGGACCGCTCTCCCGTTCGGGTGTGGGCTCTACCGTCACCATCGCCGCTCCTCCCGACCGTCGTGCCCCGTCCACCCGAACAGCGGTTGCGCGCGAGGTGGGTGAACTCGCAAGGTCACTGAACGTACACCCCTGATCCCGTCGTCTCGCGTACCCGAGGGCCGCTCACTCGTCGAGCCCATACTCTTACGCTAAGCGGACTGTGACGCGGTGCACAAAACATCGGCCCCTTCTTCCCCCAATGCGAGGTCAACACAATGTCGGGTACGTCCTCGGACGCCGCCGCCCCGGTCTACATCGACACCTCCAAGGCCAGTATCGCCAGGGTTTACGACGCGTTCCTCAACGGCAAGGACAACTACGAGATCGACCGGGAAGTCCTGCGCCGCGTCCAGCAGGTCGCGCCGGAAGCGGCCACGTTGGCCGTGGACAACCGCAGTTTCCTCATCCGCGCCACCCGGTTCGTCGCGAGCCAGACGGGTATCACCCAGTTCCTCGACTGCGGCTCGGGGTTGCCCACGGCGGAGAACACCCACCAGGTGGCCCAACGGATCAACCCGGACGTGCGAGTCGTCTACGTCGACAACGACCCGGTGGTGCTCGCCCACGGCCGAGCGCTGCTGGAGGAGAACGACCGGACGCACTTCTCCGCGGCCGACATCTTCAACCCGCGGGAGATCCTGAACGACCCGGTGGTGCGCAAGCACATCGACTTCTCCGAGCCGATCGCGTTCTTCCAGATGGGGACGCTGCACCACTACAACGGCACGTCGCCGTCCACGGCCGAGATCATGGCCGAGTACATCGACGCGCTGCCGTCCGGCTCCTTCGTCGGCATCTCGCACTTCATGGACCCGGAGACCGAGGAGCACTCGGCCATCGCGCGGCGCATGGAGGACACCTTCCTGCACTCGCCGATGGGCAGCGGCCGGTTCGCCACCATGGACGAGCTGCGCGGGCTGTTCCGCGGCCTGGAGATGGTCGAGCCCGGTGTCGTCATCTGCGCCGACTGGTGGCCGGACGGCCCGCGGCTCAAGGAGTTGGACGCGGTGAGCTACTGCATCGCGGGCGGCGTGGGGCGCAAGCCGTAGCGGACACCGACGACCGCGCCCCGCGCACCCCGGGCGGTGGGTGCGGCGGGCGCGGTCGTCGTGCTGCCGTCCCCTGTGGACGGTCAGCGGGTGAAGAAGTCCACCAGTACCGGGGCGGTGACGGCCGCCTTCACCAGGTGCGTCTGTCCGGGGAGGACGGTCAGCTCGCCCTGGGGCAGGGCCTCGGCCAGGTGGCGCTGCGCGTTGCGCAGGTACTCCGGGCTCTTGCCGCCCGCGATCACCAGGGCGGGCACGTCGGCGCCCTTCCAGCGGTCCGCGGCGGGCGGGACGCCGTGCTGGAACTCGCCGACGATCGCGAAGTCGTTGGGCAGGGTGTGCCCGACGGCCTTGATCTTCTTCCACGCCGGCAGCAGCGGGAACAGCGCGACCATCGGGCCGGGCATGCCCACGTAGCGCAGGAACAGCTTGACCGCGTCGCCCGGCCGCCCCTCGGCCACCGCCCGGTCGACCCGCGCGGGCAGGTCGGGGTCCATCGGCGCGCGCGTCCCGTCCAGGGTCATCGGCGACTCGTAGACCGCGATCCGCCGCGCCGCGACGCCCCGGTGCGCGGCCTCGACGACCAGCGTGCCGCCGGAGGACATGCCGAACAGGTGCGCCGACCCGCCCGCCGCCTCGACCACGGCCGCGAGGTCCTCCACCTCCTTCCGCACGTCGCGCTCGGTGCCACCGCCGCTCCCACCCCGGCCGCGCCGGTCGTAGGTGTGGACGGTGAAGTGCCCGGCAAGCGCTTTCGCGATCCCGGCCGACGGGCCGAACCCGCGATGGCACATCGCGCCGTCCACGACCACCAGCGCGGGGCCGGAGCCGGTCCGGCTGTACGCGATCTCCGTGCCGTCCTTCGAGAGGACCGTGCCCATCGTCTTCCCTCAGTTCTCGGAGCGGGTCGTCGCGACCAGGAGGTCGCCCAGCCAGGTCGACCAGGTCCGCTCGTCGCGGTGGTCGTCGGTGAACACGTGGTGCATCGCCGTCACGGTGTCCGGCATGCCCCGGAAGAACCGGTAGAGCGCGCCGTCGGTGCGGATGCCGAGCGTCTGCCCGTTGGCGAAGTACACGACGCCGGGCATGCCGTCGAGCACGACCTCGTCGCCGGTCCGCGCCGCCCGGTCGAGGCCGAGCCGCCGGCCCAGGGCCGCCCACAGCGCGGGCCAGTCGGTCACCCGGGGTCCCGGCGCGGTGAGCGGGCGCGCGGTGCGCCCGGCGAAGTGCCGCAGGTAGGTGACGAGGGTCCGCCGGAACATCTGCCCGCCGGCCGTCATGGCCTCGAACTCGTCCGCCCAGTCGTCGCCGGGCAGGAAGCCGCTGGTGACCATGCGCAGCACCGTGCTGCCCCGCTCGCGGGCCTCGACCAGGAACTCGTGGGCGACGAACCGGCCGTCGGGTTCCTCCTCGCCGCCGTAGGCGAGGCGCTCGCCGGGCTCCCACGCGGTGATCGGGTGGCGCGGTCGGTACGCGCCGAACGCCTGCTTCACCGCCACCCCCGGCTCGACCTCGTTGACGCCCATGAACCACGAGTCGATGCCGGGGCCGGTCGCGATGGCCTCCCACACCTGCTCGGGCGTGACGCCGGGCAGCTCCTCCTCGTCTGCCGACGTGAACGCGTGACCCATCGTCACTCCTCGGGGATGTCGGGGTGGACGGCCACGACGACGCGGTGGGCGCGACCGCCCTCGGCGCGCTCGTCGTGGTACTTGGCGACCAGACCGGTGACCGCGACCGCGAGCTCCTCGGCGAACGCCGCGCGGTCGGCCGCGGACGCGAAGCGGACCTCGCCGTCGAGCGCGAAGGTCGCGACCCGCTTGCCGGCCTTGGTCGAGCCGGTGATCAGGGTGCCCACGTCGCGGACCAGGCGGGCCGCGACGGCCAGCAGCCAGCGGGCCGACAGCCGGTCGGGCGAGCGCCCCGGGTCGGGCTGCACGGCGGCGAGCGCGGTCGGCGAGATCACGTAGGACGCGGCGGTGGCGCGCATGACCCGCTCGGTCATGTTGCCCTTGCGGCGCTCCTCCGCGAGTTCGACCAGGCCGTGCCGCTCCAGCGTCCGCAGGTGGTAGTTGACCTTCTGCCGGGGCAGCCCCACCTTGGCCGCCAGCGTGGTCGCCGAGTTCGGCTCGGCCAGTTCGGCCAGCAGCCTCACCCGCACCGGGTCCAGCGAGACCTCGGCCGCGGCCGGGTCCTCGATCACCGCTACTTCGAGCATGGCGGAACCGTCCCACCGACGACACAATTTGTCAAGACGAATAAATTTGTCGGTGGGAGGGTTCCGCGCAGGTCGGAAGGGGTCGGGTCAGAACAGGAGGTGGTGGGCGTGCGCCCCGCGCTCGAAGTCGAGCAGCTGCCGCTTGCGGGCCAGCCCGCCGCCGTAGCCGGTGAGGTCGCCGGTGGACCCGACGACGCGGTGGCACGGCACGATCACGCTGACCGGGTTCTTGCCGTTGGCCAGGCCGACCGCCCTCGCCGCGGACGGCCGGCCCAGCGCGGCGGCCAGCTCGCCGTAGGACAGGGTCCCGCCATAGGGGATGTCGAGCAGCGCGCGCCAGACCGTGCGCTGGAACGGCGTGCCGATCAGCTCCAGCGGCAGGTCGAACGAGGTCCGACGGCCCGCGAAGTACTCGCCCAGCTGCGCGGTGGCCTCGTCGAAGCACGAGGGGTCCTCGACGCCGAACGACTCCTGCGCGGGCCGGTGGCGCTGGTCGGTCATGTAGAGGCCGCACAGCACGCCGCCGGTGGCGACGAGCGTCAGGACGCCCACGGGGCTGTCGATCGTCGTGTGGGTCTTCACGTCGTGTTCTCCGGTCGGGTTCAGGCGGGCAGCCGGTTGACCGCGTGGTCACCGGTGGCCCAGAGGTACTGGACGGCGTAGGCGCGCCACGGGCGCCACGCCTCCGCCCGCCGCACCAGCGCGGCGGGGGTGTCGGGCAGGCCGAGGTCGCGGGCGGCGTACCGGATGCCCAGGTCGGTGGGAATGAACGCGTCCGGGTCGCCGAGCGCGCGCATCGCGATCACCTCGACCGTCCACGGCCCGATGCCGGGCAGCGCGAGCAGGTCGGCGCGGGCCTTCGCCCAGTCCGCGCCGACCCCGAGGTCGAGCGAGCCGTCCGCGAGCGCCGTGACGAGCGCGTGGAACGCCGCCCGGCGCGACCGCGGCACGGCCAGCGTCCCCGGGTCGATCCCGGCCAGCGCCTCCGGCGTCGGGAACAGGTGGGTGAGGCCGCCGCCGTCCCCCGGACCGCCGTCCGCGTGGTCGACGTCCGGGTGGTCGACGTCCACGGGGTCGCCGACCGCCGCGACCAGCCGCCCGGCGTGCGTGCGGGCGGCGGCGGTGGACACCTGCTGGCCGAGCAGGGCGCGGACGGCGAACTCGACGGGGTCGACCGTGCCCGGCACCCGGCGCCCAGGCGCGCGGTCCACGACCGGCGCCAGCAGCGGGTCCGCGCGCAGCTGCTCGTCCACGGCCACCGGGTCCGCGTCGAGGTCGAGCAGGCGGCGGCAGCGGGCGATGGCGATCGACAGGTCGCGCAGGTCGGTCAACGCCAGCCGGCAGGCCACGTGGTCGGGTCCGGGGCTCAGCGACACCGCGGCGTGCCCGCGCGGGAGCCGGAGCGTGCGCCGGTAGGCGCCGTCCCGCCACTCCTCCACCCCCGGCACGCCGGTGGCCGCGAGGTGCCCGAACAGGTTGTCGGGGCACAGCGGCGCGCGGAACGGCAGGCGCAGCGACAGCACGCCGGGCGTGCCCCTCCCCGGGCTCCCCGGCGCGGGGCGGTGCCGGGCGCGCAGCTCCGTGGGCGAGAGGGCGAACACCTCGCGCACCGTGTCGTTGAACGCCCGCACGCTGGCGAACCCGGCGGCCAGGGCCACCTCCGCCATCGGCAGGGACGTGGTCTCGACGAGCAGCCGGGCGGTCTGCGCCCGCTGCGCCCTGGCCAGCGCGAGCGGTCCGGCGCCGAGTTCGGCGAGCAGCAGCCGCTCGACCTGGCGCACGCTGTAGCCGAGCCCGGCGGCGAGGCCGGGCACGCCCTCGCGGTCGACCACGCCGTCCGCGATGAGCCGCATCGCCTTCGCCACGGCGTCCGCGCGGTGGTTCCACAGCGGTGATCCGGGACTCGCGTCGGGACGGCACCTCTTGCACGCCCGGAATCCCGCTTGTTGGGCCGCCGCCGCACTCGGGTAGAAGCTCATGTTCTCGGCCTTGGGCGGCGCCACCGGACAACTCGGCCGGCAATAGATCCCGGTCGTCAGGACCGCGGTGAAGAACCACCCGTCGAAGCGGGCGTCTTTCGACCGGACGGCCCGGACGCAGCGTTCCGTGTCTTCGTGCACCGGTCCAGCATCGGGCACCGGAGGCCGTCGCCGCTGGCGGAAATGCGACATCGAGTGGAAGGCCCGGCGGGTCGCACCGCGCTGTGCGCACCCGGTCCTGCCGAACCCGGTCGTGCCACCCCGGGAGGGCGCTAGCCGCGCGCCGGGGTGGCGATCCTGGCCAGCAGGGCCAGTCCCACCTCGGCCCGACCCCGGCGGTGGCCGTCCGCGACGGTCCTCAGGATCGGGCAGACCCGTGCTTCACCGGGGGGTTCCCGGTCCTCACGGGCCGTGACCGGCGTGACGCCGGTCGGATCACCCCCGGTGGTGGTCGGCATGGCAGGTCGCCGAACCGTTCCACCGACCGGGCACGTCCCGTGCCGTCCGCTGAGAGGACCCCCAGGACCCCTCAGCGGAGAATGTGCCGCCACTCGCGCTGACTGTCTGCGAAACCACTTCGACCGGTCCCTCCGCGCAACTCGACGACGCCACCGGAACGTCCTCCACACCTTGTCAGCGTGAGTCGTTAGGGTGGACTTCCTGGAGCAACACCGGTCCACGAATGACCTGTTCACGCGCTCACACCCGGTTTTCCGGTCCGGAAGACCGGGCCCGAGGAGGCACGCCGCGGATGGCTGGTTCCGGTCAGGGGTCGGGTCCCCGCACCGTCTTCGCCGAGCGGTTCGCGCTGCTCTACGCCGAGGCGGGCGACCCTCCGCTGAAGCGGGTGACCGAGTCCGTGTCCCGGGCGCGGCGCACCGACGAGCGCGGCAGGCCGGTCCGGGCGACCGCCCAGCGGGTCAGCGACTGGCGGCGCGGGCGCAACGTGCCGGCCCGGTTCTCGGCACTCTCGGTAGTCCTCGAAGTCCTCATCGGCGAGGCCCGCAAGGCCCGTCCGCAGCCCCCGGTGGCCGGGTTGTACGACCTGGACGCGTGGCGCGGGCTGTGGGAGGAGGCACTGGCGAGCCCGGTGTCGACGGGTGAGCCCGAGGAGCCTCCCAGCTCCGACGAGATCGGCGTGTGCCCGTACCGGGGGCTGGCCGCCTTCCAGTGCGAGGACTCGAACTGGTTCTTCGGCCGGGAGCGCAGCACCGCCGCGCTCGTCTCCCGGTTGGGCAGTGCCGCGGAAACCGGCGGAATAGTGATGCTGGTCGGCGCCTCGGGCGCCGGGAAATCGTCACTGGTGGGCGCGGGCGTCATCCCGTCCATCCGCAACGGCGCGCTCGGGATAGCGGGCTCGGAGAAATGGCCGACGATCGTCATCAGCCCCGGCGCGGACCCCATCGGGGAATTGGTGGGTGAAATCCCGGAATTGGCGGACGTCCTCGACCTGGCGTTCGGCCCGGAAGGGGCGGACACCGAGTTCCCCGCGTTCGGCCAGGGCGGGGTGGACACCTACCTCGGCCAGGCGCTGGTGGGCGTGATGCGGTTCGCCGCCCAGATCCGGGCGGCCTTCGCGGCGCACGCGGCGCGGCGCGGCGCCGAGCGGGTCGTGGTGGTCGTCGACCAGTTCGAGGAGGCGTTCACGCTGTCCCCGGACGAGGCCCGGGTGCAGGTGTTCGTGCAGGCGCTCACGGTGGCGTGCACGCCCGCGGTGCCCGGCGGCACGGCCCCGGCGCTGGTGCTCGTGGGCGTGCGGGCCGACTTCTACGGCCGGTGCCTGGCGTTCCCGGAGCTGGCCGACGCGCTCCAGGACCGGCAGATGGTGCTCGGCCCGATGACGTCGGCGGAGCTGCGCGAGGCGGTGTCCCGGCCGGCGAGGGCCGCCGGTCTCCAACTGGAGCCGGGCCTGGTCGAGCTGATGCTGCGCGACCTGGGCGTGCGCAGCGGGCGGGTGCAGCCCCGGGGCGGCCAGGGCGCGTACGACGCGGGCGCGCTGCCGCTGCTGTCGCACGCGCTGCTGGCGACGTGGCAGCGGCGGCAGTCCGGCAAGCTCACCATCGCGGGCTACCGGGCGGCGGGCGGCATCCAGGGGGCGGTGGCGGCCACCGCGGAACGGGCGTGGGCCGACCTCGCGCCGGGCGCCCAGCACGCGGCGCGACCGCTGCTGCTGCGGCTGGTCCGCATCGGCGAGGACACCCAGGACACGCGCCGCCGCTCCACCCGGCACGAGCTGGTCGGGCAGGCCGCGGACCGGGCGGCGGGCGAGGAGGCGCTGGAGGTGCTGGCCCGCGCCCGGCTCGTGACGCTGGACGCGGGCTCGGTGGAGATCACGCACGAGGCGCTGCTCCAGGCGTGGCCCCGGCTGCGCAGCTGGATCGACCAGGACCGCGAGGGCCAGCTGCTGCGCCAGCGGCTGGAGGAGGACGCGGCGACGTGGGCGGCGCAGGACCGCGACTCGTCGCTGCTCTACCGGGGCGCGCGGCTGGAGACGGCGCGGCACTGGGCGGGCGCGGCCGGTCCCGAGGGCCTCACCGGCACCGCGCAGGACTTCCTGGCCGTCTCCACGCAGCACCGCAGGCGCGCCGCGTGGGTCAGGCGCGCGGCGGTGGCGTGCGTCGTCGTGCTGGCGGTCATCGCCGGCACCGCCGCGGTGCTCGCCGTGCGGCAGCGCGACGACGCGGTGTTCCGGCAGGTCGTCGCCGAGGCCGACCGGTTGCGCGAGAGCGACCCGTCGCTGTCCGCGCAGTTCGACCTGGTGGCGCACCGGATGCGCCCGGACGACCAGGAGGTGCGGACGCGACTGCTGTCCACGCAGTCGTCGCCGCTGGCCGCCCCGCTGGCGGGGCACACCGGCGCGGTCTACCTGACGTCGTTCTCCCCGGACGGGAAGACGCTGGCCTCGGCCAGCTACGACGACACCGTGCGGCTGTGGGACCTGCGGGACCCGGACCACCCGAGGGCCCTCGGGCCGCCCCTGATCGGCCACCAGAGCTGGGTGACCTCGGCGGTGTTCTCCCCCGACGGGCGGACGCTGGCCACCGCGGGCGACGACGGGACCCTGCGGCTGTGGGACGTGGGCGACCCGGCGCACCCGCGCTCCCTGGGCGAGCCGCTGCTCGGCGGGAACGGCACCATCTACCTGCTCGCGTTCACCCCGGACTCGAAGACGCTGGTCACGGCGAACGCCGACCACACGGCCCGGCTGTGGGACGTGGGCGACCCGGCGCACCCGGCCCGGCTCGGCACCCCCCTGGGCGGGCACACCGGGCAGGTGCGCTCGGTGGCGTTCAGCCCGGACGGCACGCTGCTCGCCACCGGCGGCGACGACCGGACCGCGGTGCTGTTCGACGTGCGCGACCCCGCGCACCCGAAGCAGCTCGGCGACCCGATCTCCGGGTTCGACAACATCGTCCGCTCGCTCGCGTTCAGCCCGGACGGCCGGGTGCTGGCGGCGGGCAGCGAGGACTGGTCCGTGCGGCTGTACGACGTGGCCGACCCGGCCGTGCCGCACGCGCTCGGCAGGCCGATGACCGAGCACACCAACGGCGTGTGGTCGGTGGCGTTCAGCCCGGACGGCCGGGTGCTGGCGTCGGCCAGCTCGGACGGCACGACCCGGCTGTGGAACGTCACCGACCCCACGCACCCCCTGGAGCTCGGCAGGCCCCTGAGCAGCCGCGGCGGACCCGTGTACGCGGTGTCCTTCAGCCCGGACGGGCGCACCCTGGCCACCGGGAGCAACGACGCCGTCGTGCGGCTGTGGTCCCTGCCGCGGGACGTGCTCGTGGGTCACGCGGCGCGCACCACCGGCCCCCTGTTCACCCCCGGCGGCCGGTACGTCGTGTCCGCCGGCGAGGACCGGCTGGTGCGGGTGTGGGACACCGGCGCGCCGGGGGGCACGACCGCGGTCGGTGTCGTGGACCACGGCGCGCCGGTGTGGGCGACGGCGATGAGCGACGACGGCCGCACGCTCGCCACCGCCAGCGACAAGGCGGTGCGGCTGTGGGACCTCGCCGACCCCGCGCGCCCCCGCTCGCTGGGCCTGCCGATCGAGCCGGCCACCCGGTACAGCTCGCCGGTGGCGTTCAGCCACTCCGGCCGGGTGCTGCTCACCGGGCACGACGACAAGACCGTGCAGCTGTGGGACATCGGCGACCGGGAACACCCGAGGAGGCTCGGCGAACCGCTCGTCGGGCACGAGGGGTACGTCTACTACGCGGGGTTCACCCCGGACGACCGCACCCTGGTCACGGCGGGTGCGGACCAGACCGTGCGGCTGTGGGGCACCGCCGACCCGGCCGGCGCGCAACCGCTGGGGCAGCCGTTGCGGGGCCACTCGGGCGCGGTGCGCGCCGGCGACATCAGCCCCGACGGGCGGACCCTGGCGACCGCGAGCGACGACAGCTCGATCCGGCTGTGGGACCTGACGTCGCCGGACCGGGTCAGGCAGATCGGGGCGCCGATCACCGGGCACGTGGAGAGCGTGGTCGCGGTCGAGTTCAGCCCGGACGGGCGGGTCCTGGCGTCCGGCGGCGGCGACCGCACGATCCGGCTGTGGAACGTGCGCACCCCGCTGCGGCCCGCGTCGCTGGGGCAGTCGCTGACCGGGCACGACGGCGCCCTGCGCGACCTGGAGTTCTCGCCGGACGGCACGCGGCTGGGCTCGACCAGCACGGACAGCACGGTCCGGGTGTGGGACCTCGACCAGGCGCACGCCGAGGAGCGGATCTGCGCGAAGACGCAGGGCGTGCTGCCGGAGGAGGAGTGGCGGGAGCACCTGCCGCAACTGGACTACGAGCCGCCCTGCCGGTGAGGCACCCCGAACCCGCGCGGGACCCGGACCGCACGGCCGCCCGCCGGCGGGCACCGATTTTCGTGGATTTCCTTCGGATTGTGGCTAGGTTGCGGGACATGCGTCTTCTTTCCAGGGTGGGGAGCCCTCGGGCGGCGATCGCGGCCCTGACCGGCGTCAGCGCGCTCTACATGACCCTCGTCGTGTTCGGGAACGTCACCGACTACGAGACCAACCACGCGTTCGTGCGGCACGTCCTCGCGATGGACACCACGTTCGGCTCGCCCAACACCTCGTGGCGCGCCATCACCAGCCCGGCACTGGTCACCGCGGCCTACGTGCTGATCATCGCCTGGGAGGCGGTGACCGCGCTGGTGCTGCTGGCCGCGCTGGTGACGTGGCTGCGCCGCCGCGAGGAGACGGCCCGGCGGCTGTCGTCGACGGGCTGGGTGATGCAGGCGCTGCTGTTCGGCGGCGGGTTCATCGCCCTCGGCGGCGAGTGGTTCGTGATGTGGCAGTCGAAGGACTGGAACGGCCTGGCGGCGGCGTTCCAGAACTTCGTGATCGCCGGCCTCGGCCTGGTCCTGCTGCACTCGACCTCGCCCCGGCGCGGCTGACCGCGCGGTCCGGCGGGCCGCGCCGCGTCAGCCGACGATCTGGCGGAGCTGGTCCAGCAGCTCCGCCCGGCTGCCGCAGCCCAGGCGCTGCCGGATGCGGGCCACGTGGTGCTCGACGGTCTTGGCCGAGATGAACAGCCGGTCGCCGACCTGCTTGTAGGTCAGGCCGCGCACGACCAGCTCGGCCACCTCGCGCTCCCGGTCGCTGAGCTTGCCCCCGTCGTGCTCCACCACGGGCTCGGGCGCCTTCGCGCGGGCCGTGCCGCCGGCCGGTCGGCCCTGGAGCAGGCGGGCGCAGTCGAGCAGCCGCACCATGGCCTGCCGGTCGGACGTGCGGATCGCCGCCTGCCCGGCCAGCCGGGCCGCGTCCCACCACTGGCCGACCGCGTGCAGGCCGCGGGCCGCCTCCTCGACCCGGTCGGCGTCGACCCGGCCCGCGAGGACGTCGAGCCAGTTCTCCGCGGCCGTCGACATGACGCCCGCGTAGCGGCTGCGGTCCGCGACCGCGGCGAGCGACGCGGCGTGCTCCTCGGCGGCGCGGGTCTCCTCGGCGGTGACGGCGGCGTGCAGCGCGCTCCAGTGCAGCGGCACGCCCCACAGCGGCGGGTCGCCCAGCGCGTGCAGCAGCTCGCGGGCCTCGGCCAGGTGCGGCGCGAGCCGGTGCTGGTCGCGCATCCGGGCCGCCGCCGCCGCGAACTCGCCGAGCGGCAGGAACGTGAACAGGTCGACCGGGTGCCGCAGCACGGCCTCGCACGCCTGCTCCCACGTGCGCCTGAGCGTGGCCAGGTCGCTGTTGCGCCGGGCGATGCCGACCTCCAGCGCGATGGCGAACACCCAGTCGCGCGGCTCCAGCGGGCGTCCGGTCCTGCGCAGCGCCACCAGGGTCTCCCGGGCGCGGGCCAGGTTGCCGCGCAGCATCGCCACCCACGCCCGCAGCAGCCGGTGCCGCACCGCCATCAGCGCGCCGCCGAGCGAGGTGGCCACGGCCCGGTCCAGCACGGACTCGGCGACCGCCGGCTCGCCGCCGTGCAGCGCGACGAGCGCGGCCAGGGCGGCGGGCGAGTCCGGCAGCAGCACGGCGCTCCCGGCGGGTTCCAGCAGCCCGGCCGCGCGCACCAGCGTGGACAGCGCGGTGGTGGCGGACCCCGTGACGGATTCCAGCACGCCCTGCGCCATCAGCGACGCGCCGCCGTCGAGCATGGTCGGCGGGGCGACCGGCAGCGGCTCGGCGGGCAGCCGGCCCGTGCCGACCTCGCCGATCACCGCGAACGCGGTGGACGTCGAGCTGGGCGACCAGCGGTGCAGCTCGGTGGCGCGGGCCAGCTGGCCCCGGTGGGCCAGGGCGATGGCGGCGACCTCGGCCGCCCGCCCCCGGTGCGCCGGGTCGGAGGAGATGACCCCGTCGGCCAGCCGCAGCGCGGCGTCGAGGTCGCCCGCCATCGCGCAGGCCACCGCGCGCCGCACGGCCACCTCCGCGGACGGGGTGCCGACGGCGGCGAGCAGCCGGGCGGCGAGCGCCGGGTCGGCCGGCAGCGCCTCGGCCGCCGCCGCCTGGAACGCCGCCGCCATCTCCGGACCGGCCGCCACCGCCACCGTCGCCCCCGACCCCGCGGCCCCCGACCCCGCGGCCTCCGCCCCCGCGGCCTCCGGACCGGCCGCCCCGAGCAGCGGCCGCACCAGCTCCAGCACCGGTCCGCCGGAGCGCAGCTGGAGCTCGGCGAGCCGCTGCCGCACGGCGATGCGCCGGTCGGTGCGGCTCAGCTCCGCCACCGCCAGCCGGGCGACGGGCAGCAGCGCGCCGTCGGGGGCGAGGAGGCCGGTGGCGCGGCCCGCCTCGATCACGTCGCCGACCGCGTCCACGTCGCCGCCGAGCAGCCCGCCGAGCAGGTCGAGCCGCAGCGCCGCGCCCGCCTCGGCGGCCAGCAGGAACTTCTGCACGTCGACGTCCAGCCAGTCCAGGTCGGCCCGGAAGGACGCCACGACGTCCGGCGGCACCTCGGCCGCGGTGATCCCGGTGAAGCGCAGCACGAACCGCGGCACGCCGCCGGTCTGCCGGTGCACGAAGTCGGCGTGCGCGCGCGCCGGGGCGGGCAGCACGGCCCGCACCTGCTCGCGGGTGAACGGCTCCAGCGCCAGCGCGGGCCGGACGCGGCCGAGCGACTCGGCCAGCGCGGACAGCGCCCGCGACCTCGGCCAGGGCCGGTACGCCACGACCACCGCCCCGTCGCCGCGCTCCACCCGGGCGCGCAGGGCGAGCAGCTCGGCGTCGGGCAGCAGGTGGGCGTCGTCCACGGTGGTCGCGGTGATCCCGGCGTCCTCGCAGGCCCGCACCACCTCGCGCAGCACGGTCGTCTTGCCGTACCCGCCGGGCGCGACGATGCCGAAGCGGGGCGCCGCGCCGTCCGCGACGGCGTCCAGCACCCGCGAGACCTGCTCGGGCAGCACCGGGTGCGCGATCATGCTCTGGCTCAACGACCGTCCTCGTGGTCACGGGCACGACGCCGGCCCCCGGTGGCCGCGAGGGCGCGCACGACGCGCTTCACCGTGCGGCGTTCCGGCAGGTCCAGCGGCGTGATGTCGACGGGCGGGCGGGGCGGCGGCGGCGCGGCGATCTCCGCGTCCGACGCGTCCAGCCCGCCCACGGGGAAGCGCAGCAGCGGGTCGTCGTCCCGCACCATCACCGACGTCTCGATGGGCTCGGGCTCGTCCTCGGGGCCGACGACGAACCGCCGGGCGGCCAGCGCCGCGCCCTTGACGACCGAGGTCTCCGGGGCGGCCTCCAGCACCACCCGGCCCGGCACGGCCGCCGCGACCAGCGGGATGCGGGCGCTGCCGCCCACCAGCACGGTGGTCCCGACGCCGCCGGCGTTGGCGACGAGCCGGGCGAACGCCGCCGCGGCGTGCTCGACCGGGGGCCGGATGAGCTCCTCGAACCGCGCCCTGGTCAGCGGCACGTCGACGCGCCCGGACGGCAGGTGCACGGGGATCGACGTCTCCACCGTGCCGGACAGCAGCCGCTTGGCCGCCTCGCAGTCGCGCCGCAGCCGGGCGAACAGGCCGCGGGTGCGCGGGTCGTCGGCGTCCAACTCGTCCAGCTCGCGACCGAGGGAGGCCCGGACGTGCGCGGCGACCGCGTCGTCGAAGGCGGCGCCCGCGTCCTGCTCGACGCCGTCGACCGCGGCCACCAGCTCGAAGTCCCGGCCCACGACGGCGGCGCAGGAACCGTGGCTGCCCAGGCCGAAGACGCCCAAGGGGGACGCGCTCAGGGGGAAGGCGTCCGGACCGCCCGGGCGCGGCCTGCCGAACGCGTGGTTGTGGGCGGCGGCGACCGGTTCGGGGACCAGGGAGGCGTCCACCCCGGCCGCCCGCAGGGCCTGGTGCGCGAGGCCCCTGGCGTGGACGCCCCACCCGACCGGGTGGGCCAGCGCGACGTGCGCCGGCGGTTCGCCCTCGCGGCGGGCCACCTGGTCGACCACCCAGCGGACCAGCAGCGCGGTCAGCTCCTCCGGGGTGCACGGCTCGCCGTCCAGGAACACGGGCACGGCGTCGCCGACCCGGCGGACGAACCCGGTGGCCGTGCACCGGGGGTCGCCCGGCTCGCCGACCGCGAACGCGCCGTCCGGGGTGAGCTGGAGGACCGAGGCCACGCCGCCGCCGGGACCGCCCAGGCCCACCGGCTCGGGCTCGGCCCGACCGGCGCCACCCAGCCGGCACACGGCCGCCGCGGTGCGCGTCGTGCCCACGTCGACCCCGAGGACGTACGGCAACGCGGAGCCTCCCTTGGTCACCTGTTCGAAGTACGACCAACACCTACATGGATCACGAGGAGGTCACAACCGCATCCCCTAATCCCCTAGGGAGTGAACGAGTACCACCCCATCGTGGATGCGGTATCTACAGGGAGTAATCCCCGATGGCCCGGCTTCCCCCCGCTCGTAACGTGATCCCCATCGCCGGGCTCCCCCTGCCGGTCCGCGCCTCTTCGCGTTCGCCATCCCCGACCTGGAGACAGACATGGGCACCAGCCCCACCACGCTGCACGACTTCGTCCTCGACCTGCTGAGCGACCCGACCGCCCTCGCCGACTTCCAGGCCGACGCGGCGGGCACCCTGGCGAAGGCGGGCCTGGGCGACATCAGCGCGCTGGACGTGCAGGAAGTCATCCCGCTGGTCCTCGACTACGTGCCGACCGGGAGCCTGCCCGCTCTCGACGGCTCGCTGCTGGAGGACCTGCCGCTGGACCTGGCCGACGCCGGGCACGCGGGCGCCATCTTCCGGCTCAAGGCCGTCACCGACCAGATCGCGCTGTCGGGCGCGACCGGCGCCGGTGACGTGAAGGCCGCCGTGGCGGGCACGCTCAGCGCGGACGCCGGCGGCCTCACCGTGTTCGGCGGCGTGTCGAGCTGGGACCTGCTCGACGCCTCCGGCTCGGCCAAGCTGACGGTGGAGGGTGACTTCTCCGCGGTGAACGACGTGACCGGCACCCTGGACGGCACGCCGCACACCGCCCACGGTCAGGTCTCCGACCTGACCTCCACGGCGACGGGCGGCCTCGACGGCGCCGTCGCCACCGCGGGTGGGGTCACCGGCTCGCTGCCCGGCGCGGACGGCCTGACCAGCACCGCGTTCGGCTCGCTCGACACGCTGCACGGCGTGCTCGGCGACGTGACCGGTGGCCTCACCAGCACCCTGCCCGCGGGCGACCTCGGCCGGGGCCTCGACCTGGACGTCTCCGGCCGGGGCCTGGGGCAGCACCACACCGTCGAGGACGACGCCCCGCTCGCGGCCGTCACCGACACGGTGGGCGCCGTCGCGCACACCGCCGGTGTCGACGGCGTCGTGACCAACGTCACCGGCACGGTCACCGGCGCGGTGGGCGGCCTCGACCTGCCGGTCGTGGACTCCCTCGGCGTGGACGACCTGCTGTTCTGACGCCGACCGAGCACCAGGGGGCCGGCCCCGCCCACGCGGCGGGGCCGGCCCTCACTTCCACTCCGGGGCGGAGTAGCGGCACACTCTTCCGGGTGATGTCCGCGCCCTGGCTCGACGTGCTCGACGACACGATCCGGGCCTGCGCCGCGCACAACCGGCCCGACCTGGCGGAGCGGTTGCGCGAGAAGCGCACCCGCCAGCTCGACCCGAAGCTCCGGGTGCTCGTCATGGGCGAGCCGAAGCAGGGCAAGAGCCAACTGGTCAACGCCATGGTGAACGCCCCGGTGTGCGCGGTCGGCGACGACGTCACGACCCCCGTGCCCACGTTCGTGCAGCACGCGGAGACGCCGTCGGCGGCGCTCGTGCGGGGCGCGACCATCGCGAACACGCCCACCGAGCGCATCCCCGTGCCGCTGGACGAGCTGGGCAGCGCCGCGCAGGACCTCGGCGGCGACGTGGTGCGCGCCGAGGTCGGCATCCCGCGCGCGCTGCTCGGCTCCGGCCTCGTGCTGATCGACACCCCCGGTGTCGGCGACCTGCGGCCCGCGCACACCGCCAGCACGTTCGCCGCCCTGCTCCAGGCCGACGCGGTGCTCATGGTGTCCGACGCGACGGCCGAGCTGACCGCGTCCGAGGTGGAGCTGCTCAAGCAGGTCATGACGTCGTGCCCGAACGTCACCGTGGTGCTGACCAAGATCGACATCTCGCCGCAGTGGCGACGGGTCGTCGAGCGCAACCGGGCGCACCTGACGCGCGCGGGCGTGGCCGTGAAGATCGTCCCGGTGTCGGCCGCGCTGCGGCTGCGCGCCGCCAGGACCGGCGACAAGGCGCTGAACGCCGAGTCCGGGTTCCCCGAGCTGCTGGCGTGCGTGCAGCAGGACATCGTGGCCGCCGCCGACGTGCTGGCCCGCCGCTCGGTCGCGGTCACCGCCGCGTCCGCGATCAAGCAGCTCGTCGCACCGATCCGCGAGGAGCTGTCCGCCCAGGGGTCGCGCCGCGCCGAGGACACCCTGGCCGCGCTGAACGAGGCGCAGCGCCGCATCGACGAGCTGCGCCGCCGGTCCGCGCGCTGGCAGACCGTGCTGGCCGACGAGATGGCCGACCTGGTGTCGGACATCGAGCACGACCTGCGCGACCGGACCCGGCGCATCCTGCGCGAGGTCGAGCGGACGTTCGAGACGGCGGACCCGGTGCTGGGCTGGGAGAAGTTCGAGGAGTGGCTGGAGGACAACCTCACCGAGGCCGCCACCGCGAACTTCGCCTGGCTGCTGGAGCGCTCCGAGTGGGTGGCCGGGAAGGTGGCCAGGAGCTTCCCCGTGCCGCGCGACGACCTGCTGCCCGAGTCGCTGTTCCCGGACGACGTGCTCGACCGCGTGTCGCCGATGGACAAGCCGCTGATCGAGAGGTTCACGCTGGCGCAGAAGGCGTTCACCGGCCTGAAGGGCTCGTACGGCGGCGTGCTGATGCTCGGCCTGGCCACCAGCCTCGCCGGGATGCCGCTGATCAACGCCATCTCGCTGGGCGCGGGCGCGCTGTTCGGCGGCAAGTCCATCGTGGACGAGGGCGACCAGCGGCTGCGCCGCCGCCAGGCCGCCGCGAAGGCCGCCGCCGCCCGGCACGTCGACGACTTCTTCATCAAGTTCAGCAAGGACTGCCGCGACGCGGCCCGGCTCGTGCAGCGCAACCTGCGCAACCACTTCTCCACGCTAGCCGAGGAGATGCAGGAGACGCTGCTCGAATCGGCCCGCAGCGCGCGCCGCGCCGTGCAGGACGACACGTCCGAGCGGGAGCGCCGCAACCGCGAGGCCAAGCGCGAACTGGACGCCCTCGTCGCCCTCTACCAGCGCGTGCAGGCGCTGGCCGGGGGGCAGGCCCCGCAACTGGGCATCAGCGCATGACCCTCCCCCCGCCCGACTCCCCCGCCCCTCCCGCACCTTCCGACTCGCTCGGTGACGAGGTGTGGTCGCTGCTGGAGGAGGCGCTGGCGGTCTACCGGGACAGCCCGCGCGCGGTGGCGTGGCTGCGCGGGCACCGGCAGCGGTTCACCGAGCCGGTGCGGGTGGCGGTGGCGGGCGGGCCGCGTTCCGGCAAGTCGACCGTGGTCAGCGCGCTGATCGGCGAGGAGTTCGCGCCCACCGGGGCGACCACCTGGTACTACGACGGGCAGCAGCCCCGCGCCTGGGTCGGGCAGTACGAGGTGCCCGTGGTGCGGCGCGACGGCAGGGCGTTCGTCGACGCGCCGGACGCGGAGCGGGTCGTGGTCCAGTGGCCGTCGCGGTCGCTGCGCGACCTCACCCTGGTGGACACGCCCGGCGGCACGCCGGTCGAGCAGGTGTACGGCGAGGCCGACGCCGTGCTGTACCTGACCCGGCACCTGCACACCGACGACGTGCGGTTCCTGCGCACCGCGCACGACCACCCCGTGGCGCGGGCCGCGCCGGTGAACACCGTGCTGGTGCTGGCGCGCGCCGACGAGATCGGCGGCGGCCGGATCGACGCGCTGTCCTCGGCCAAGCAGATCGCCCGCCGCTACCGGCGCGAGGCGGCGGTGAAACCGCTGTGCCAGAACGTGGTCGCGGTGGCCGGGCTGCTCGCGGTGGCCGGGCGCACCATCCGCGCCGACGAGTTCGCCGCGCTGTCGGCACTGGCCTCCCTCGCCCGCACCGAGCTGGAGGACCACCTGCTGTCCGCCGACCGGTTCGTGGGCGACGACTTCCCGGTGCGGCTGGACCCGGCGGTGCGGCGTGGGCTGGTGGAGCGGTTCGGCGTGTTCGGCGTGCGGCTGACCACGACGTTGATCCGCCAGGGCTTCGACACCCAGGTCAAGCTGACCGGTCAGCTCGTGCAGCGCAGCGGTCTGGGCGAGCTGCGCGACTCGATCGGCGTGTACTTCACCGAGCGGCGCGAGGTGCTCAAGGCGCGGTCCGCGCTGCTCGGGCTGGACGTCGTGCTGCGCGCCGAACCCCGTCCCGGCTCGGCCCCGCTGGCGGCGGCCCTGGAGCGCGTCCTGGCCACGGCCCACGACTTCCGCGAACTGCGCCTGCTGGCCGCGCTGCAAGGCGGCCGGACCCGTCTCCCCGACGACCTGGAGCCCGAGGCGTCCCGCCTGGTCGGCGGCCTGGGCACGGACCTGCCGACCCGCCTGGGCATGGAGTACGAGCCCACCGCCCCCGAACTCCGGCACGCGGTCCTGGACACCCTGAACCGCTGGCGCGACCACACCGCCGACCCCACCCTCGACCACGCCCAGCGCCAGGCGGCCGCCGTGGTGGTCCGCACCTGCGAAGCCATGCTGACCCGCCTGGCCACCCGGACCTGAACGCAGAACTCACCCGACCCGAACTCACGACTCGCGGGGCCCGGACTTACGACTCGCGCGAGTCGTAAGTTCACGCCGCGCGAGTCGTAAGTTCGGGTCGCGCGAGTCGTAAGTCCGGGTCGCGCGAGTCGTAAGTCCGGGTCGGGTGAGTCGTGAGTTCGGGTCAGGTCGTCGCGGTGATCACGGCCCGGACGGCGGACGAGGGGGTGCGGCGGGGGTCGGTGACCAGGAAGAGGGTGCTGTCGGGGAGTTCGCGCACCCGGTGGAGGGTGCCCGCGTCCAGGTGCTCGGCGACCGCCACGCGGGGCAGCACGGCCCAGCCCAGGCCCGCCACCACGCACGAGCGGACGGCCTCGATGCTGCCGAACCGGGTGACGCTCGACGCCGCCGACAGCTCGCGCACGAACCGGTCGCTGTAGGAGCAGCCCTCCTCCAGCAGGAAGTACCGGTCATCGAGGACGACACCCGGCGCGGACACCAGCTCGACCGGCTCGACGCCGACCGCCGTCACCTTCAGCCCCGGCGCGACGACGGTGTCCTCCAGCACCAGGGCGAGGTCGAGCGTGCCGTCGCGGACGCCGGCGAGCGCCTGCCTGGTCCCGGCGGGCGACAGGTGCACGCGGATGCCGGGGTAGCGCATCGCCACGTCGGCCACCCGCTGGGGCAGCCGGTAGGCGCACACGGACTCCGGCGCGGCCAGCCGCACGTCCCCCTCCACGGCGGTGCCGCCGCGCACCGCGTCCCGCAGCCGCTGCTCGGCCGTCAGCACCTCCCGCGCGTGCTCGACGGCCTGCCGACCGGCCTCGGTCAGCCGGGCCCCGGTGGGCAGGCGGTCGAACAGCCGCGCGCCGAGGTGCCGCTCCAGCGCCTTGACCTGGCTGGTCACCGTGGATTGCACGAGGTGCAGCTCGGCCGCGGTGGCGGTGAAGCTGCTCGTGCGCGCGAGCACCAGGAGGGTGCGCAGGAGGCGGGTGTCCACCGGATCGAGGATAGCGATCGAGGCCATCACGAGGAATCGTTGGACTCGATGACGGCACGTGGGGGACCCTGGGTCCCATGACCACCGCGACACCCGGCACCCGGCGGGCCGAACCCGCCATCCTCCGCTACAGCGCGTTCAGCAGCGACCCGGCGGGCGGCAACCCCGCCGGTGTGGTGCTCGACGCCACCGGTCTCGACGACGCCGCGATGCTCCGGATCGCCGCCGCGATCGGCTACTCCGAGACCGCCTTCGCCGTCCCCCGCGACACCGCCGGCGAGTACGACGTGCGCTATTTCAGCCCGCTGGTGGAGGTCCCGTTCTGCGGCCACGCCACGGTCGCCACCGCGGTCGCCCTCGGCCGCACCGGCACGCTGCGCTTCCACACCGCGGCCGGTCCGGTGGAGATCGACACCGACGGCGTCACGGCGACCCTGACCAGCGTCCCCACGTCGTCCGAACCCGCCTCCGACGAGGACGTCGCCGCCGCACTCGCGGCGCTGCGCTGGGACGCCGCCGACCTGGACCCGCGCTACCCCGCGCACTGGGCGTTCGGCGGCGCGCGGCACCTCGTGGTCGCGGTGCGCGACCGGGCTCGGTTGGCCGCGCTCGACTACGACTTCGACGCCCTGGGCGACCTGCTGCGGGCGCGCGGCGCCGTCACCGCGCACCTGGTGCACCAGCGCGACGAGGACACCTTCGACGCCCGCGACCCGTTCCCGGTCGGCGGGGTCGTCGAGGACGCCGCCACCGGGGCGGCGGCCGCGGCGTTCGGCGGTTACCTGCGCCTGCTGGGCCTGGTGACCGCGCCGCGCGTGCTGACCGTCCACCAGGGCGTGGACATGGGCCGGCCGAGCACGCTGACCGTGCGCGTCTCCCCGGACGACCCGCGGGTCGCGGTGACCGGCGCGGCGGTGGAGATCCCGCCGGTGGAGATCCCGCCGGTGGAAATCCCGCCGGTGGAGACCCCGGCGGAGACCGCGGGCCGGGAGGTCTAGGCGCGTTCCAGCACGACGAGCGGGATCTCGCGGTCGGTCTTGGCGGCGTACTCGTCGTAGGCCGGCCACACCTCGGTCATGAGCGCCCACAGCGCGGGCCGCTCCTCGGGGGTCGCCACCCGTGCCCGCGCCCGGAACTTGTCCGCCGCGACCTGGACCTCGACCGAGTCGTCCTCGACGAGGTTCTTGAACCAGGCGGGGTGGTCGGGCGCACCGCCCTGGGAGGCGACCACCACGTACGCGTCGCCGTGCGGCTGGTAGATCAGCGCGGTGCGGCGCGACCGGCCGGACTTCCGGCCGGTCGTGGTGAGCAGGAGGGTGAAGACGCCCGGCCGCCACTCGTGGCCCTCGGCGCCGTTCGTCTCGACGTAGCGCTGGATGTGCTGCTTCACCCAGTCGACGGGGCTGTCCACTACTGACATGGCCTCGACGCTACCGAGGTCCGGCCCCCCGCGCACGGAGCGCCGATCACGGAGCGGGGCCGCCGGTCGCTGCTCCGCAGTCGCGACCGGCGGCCCGCACGGGGTGGGACGTCCGCCCGTCACCCCCGGCTCGTCCCCGGTCCCCGGCGCGGCCGGGACCGGGACGGCCGCGGCTCAGTAGATCTGGCTCATGTGCTCTCCTCCGTCGCGGGGACTCCACCGACTATGACCGGCGCGGGGGCTGGCAGGTCATGCGAAAGGGGGATAGAAGGGCGTTATGCCCGAGCTCGAACTGCGCCACCTCAGGGCGGTCTGCGCGATCGCCGACGAGGGCAGCCTCACGAAGGCGGCGGCCCGCCTGGGCCTCACCCAGCCCGCGATGAGCGCCCAGCTGCGGACCGTGGAGCGGATCGTCGGCGGCCGGTTGTTCGACCGCACCCCCGCCGGGTCGTCGCCCACGGACCTGGGCAGGCAGGTCGTCGGCACGGCCCGGCTGGTGCTGGACGAGGTCGACCAGCTGGTGTCGCTGGCGCGCGAGCGCACCCGGGGCGCCACGCCCGGACCGCTGCTCGTCGGCGGCGTGCCCACGCTGTTCTTCGGCCGCTTCGTGGAGGAGCTGCGGCGCGCGATCCCCTGCTCGGAGGTCCGCACCGAGATCACCCGGGGCCCCTCGGACCTGCTGGAGCTGCTGGTGTCCGGTCGGGTCCAGCTCGGCGTGTTCGACCGGTTCGAGGGGTTGGAGCGGCGGGAGACGCGCGGCCTGGAGGTCCGGCGGCTGGTCAGCGAGCCGCAGTTCGTGGCGCTGCCGGAGACGGACCCGCTCGGCGAGCAGGACGAGGTGGACCTGGCGCAGCTCGTCGACCGCGACTGGGTGTCCCCGCCGGACGAGCTGCTCGGCAACCGCATCGCGATCTTCACGGCGTGCTCGGCGGCCGGGTTCACGCCCCGGTTCACCCACCACGTGAACGAGGCGAGCACCGCGCGCGGCCTGGTGGCCAACGGCGCGGTGTCGTTCGCGCTGCCGCAGTCCCGCAGCGGCGACGGCATCGTCGTCCGGCCCCTGCGCGGCGCCCCGCTGATGGTGGACCTGATGCTCGCGACGCGGCGGGAGGGACCGGCCGCCGGGCGGGCGCACGACGTGTTCGCCGCCGCCGCGCGGGCGTACCGGGCGCTGCTGCCCCGCAACCCGCGTTACGCGAGGTGGTGGGAGGAGCACCCCGAGGCGCACCGCGAGATCGACGCCGCCCTCGCCCTGGAGCGCCCCGCCGGCGACTGACCCGTCACGCCGCGGCGCGCGCGGCGTCCTCGATGGTCGTGGGCGCGCGGCCGATCAGCTTCTCCAGGTCGGGCCGCACCTCCGACAGCGCGCCGCGGCCGATGTTGACCTCGATGTCGGTCAGCAGTTCGGCCAGGGAGTCCGGCAGGTCGAAGCCCCTCAGACCGGCCACGCGCTCCTCCGCGGTGACCTTGGTGTGCGTGGTGCCGCGCAGCGCGGCCAGCTCGTCGAAGCTCCACGCGCGCGGCCCGGTCAGCTCGTAGGCGACGCCCTCGTGGCCGTCGGTGGTGGCCGCGACGGCGGCGGCCAGCGCCAGGTCGTCCCGGGACGCCGACGCGATCCGCCCGTCGCCCGCGGCCGTCACGACCGGGCCGGGGTTCAGGTAGTTCTCGTGGTACATGCCGTTGCGCAGGAACGTGAAGGCGAGGCCGCTCGCGCGGATCAGCCGCTCGGTGGCGGCGTGGTCGGCGGCCAGCGACAGCGGCGAGGTGTCGGCGTCGGTGACCGACGTGTAGAGCACGTGCCGCACGCCCGCGTCCACGGCCGCCCGCACCGCCGCCCGGTGCAGGTCGAGCCGGTTCGGGCCGTCGGCGGACACGAGCACGAGCCGGTCGACGCCCGCGAAGGTCGAGGACAGGTCGCCCGCGAAGTCGCCCGGCCGCACCTCCACCCCGGCGTGCTCCGCCTTGCGCGGGTCGCGCGCCGACCCCAGGACCTCGCCGGTCGGGGCGAGCCGCCGGGCGTGCTCGATGATCAGGGAGCCGAGGTGGCCGGTCGCGCCGGTGATCAGGATCGTCATGCTGGCAACGCTAGGTCGAGCGCTAACTATTCGACAGTACCCACCTTTTGGTGGGGTACTTACGTCGAGGAAAGCTCGCAGGTAGGGTCGATGCCATGATGCCCGAGGGTGACGTGTACGACCGCAACTGCCCGTCCCGCGCGATCGTCGGCCACGCCACGAGCCAGTGGGGCGGCCTGGTGCTGGGCAAGCTGCTGGACGGCACGCTGCGGTTCGGCGAACTGCGCCGCGCGGTGACCGGCGTGAGCGAGAAGATGCTGGCCCAGACGTTGCAGGCGCTGGAGCGGGACGGCCTCGTGCACCGCGAGGTGCACCCGGTGATCCCGCCGCGTGTGGACTACTCGCTCACCCCGGCGGGTACCCACGTCGCGGAGCGGATCAGGGGGTTGTTCGGGTGGATCCAGGAGAACCTGCCGGAGCTGGTGGCGGCCCAGCGCGCCTACGACGCGCAGCGGGACGGGAACGTGTGACAGCTCACGTCCGGACATCCGATCTGTACCGATCCGCACAGCCCGATTGCCGGAAGAAACCTCGGCGATTCCGGCCAGAGATCGGATCTCTGCTGGTCGGCCGAACCCAACAACGGGTGAATTCCAGGTGGGCTTTGCCAGAATGGGCGCCATGACGCAGCCCTTCACGGACGATAGTCACCCGGCCGAGCCCTATCCGGGAGCTCGGCCGGGACACTGCTTCGTGCACCTCGACGGCGCCGGCTGGCCGGTCACCCCGGACCCGGGCGCCGACTCGGGGTGGCGCGTGGCCCCGGACGGCCGCGACCTCGACGAGTGGCTGGCCGAGCACGGCGAACCGCCCCTCGCGGGCCGGATGCCGGTGCTCGCCTACGGCTCCAACGCCAACCCCGCCAAGGTGACCTGGCTGCGCGAGGAACTCGGCCTGACCGGCCCGGCGGTCGTGCTGCGCGCCCGGTGCGAGGGGCTGGCCGCCGTCTGGGCGGCCGGGCTGCGCAAGGTCGACGGGCAGCGCCCGGCGACGCTCGCCGCCGTGCCGGGCGTCGAGGAGGAGCACGCGGTGTGGTTCGCCACCGCGGAGCAGTTGCGGGTGCTCGACCGCTGCGAGGGCCGGGGGCTGCGCTACCGGCTCGTGCGGCTGCGCACCGGCCGGGTGACCCTGTTCGACGGCGGCGTCGTCGACTCCGTGCTCGCCTACACCGGCGCCGGGTCGAGGCGGATGCCGCTGCTGGTCAACGGGCGGCCGGTGCGCTGCGCCGACGTGGACCAACGGGGTGCGGCGCGCCTGGCCGGGCGGCCCGCCGCGAACGACGGCCTGGACGTGACGCCGGTGCACGGCGACCCGTCCCCCGACGACTGGCCCGACCGCCTCTTCACCTACGGCACGCTCCGCCCCGGCATGGCCGCCTGGCCCCTCGTGGAACCGCTGACCAGCGGCGACCCGGAGCCCGCCCGCCTGCCCGGCACGCTGCACGACACCGGCCGCGGCTACCCGGCGCTGCGCCCCCTCGCCACCACCGACGGCGGCGTCGGCCCCGGCGTGCCCGGCCACGTGCTGCGGCTGGAGAACCCCGAGGACGCCCTGCCCGTGCTCGACGAGTACGAGGGCGACGAGTACACCCGCGTGCGCGTCACGCTGCCCGACGGGCGGGTCTGCTGGACCTACCTGTGGACCGCCGAGCTGGACGACATGCCCGTCCTGCCCGATGGTTGGGTCGAGAACAACCACTGACGCGCCCAATACGGTGAATTGTTGGCAGAACGACCCAACCTCCCGGCCGTTGGGTACGTCCTCCTCATGGGGACCACTCACTGGACCAGGAGGTGGACATGAGGCGACCACTCGCGGCAACCGCGGCGGTCGGCGCCCTCGCGGTCGTGCTGTCCGCGTGCGGCGGCGGCGCCCGACCGGCGGCGAACGAGTCGAGCATCGGGCTCGCGCCGCCGTCCTCGGACGCCACGACCAGCGTCGCGCCGGTGCCGCCGAGCTCGCCGGCGACCCAGCCCTCGGCCACGGACCAGGCCACGGCCGGCCCGGCGTCGAACCGCTGCACGGCGGCCGTGCTCGCGGGCGAGGTCCGGCCGGCCGACGCGGCCGCCGGCAACCGCTACGCCAAGCTGGTGGTGACCAACAACGGCACGACGCCGTGCACGCTCAACGGCTACAGCGGCCTCCAACTGCTCGACGCCGCCGGGCAGCCGGTGCCGACCGACCTGGAGCGCGAGGCCGACCCGGGCCCGTCGCGGGTGGTGCTGCCGCCGAAGGCGCAGGCCGCGGCGAACCTGCACTGGACGGTCGTGGCCACCGGTGACGAGCCGGTCGAGCGGCCGTGCGAGCCGGAGGCGGCGCGGGCGGCGGCCATCCCGCCGGACGAGACCCAGCCGATGACGCTGGACTGGCACTTCGGCCCGGTGTGCGCCGGGGGGCGGATCGTCATCAGCGCGTTCTACGCTGCGTAGGTGATCGAGTCCAACGTCCCCGGCCACGCCGGGGAACTCGCCGTCCGCACCTGGCCCAACCTGGACGCCTCCTGGCTCGCCGTGCTCGTGCACGGGTACGGCGAGCACGGCGGCAGGTACGGGCACGTCGCGGACGCGCTGGTCGAGGCGGGCGCGCTGGTGGTGGCCGCCGACCACGTCGGCCACGGTCGCTCGGACGGCGAGCCCGCGCTGATCACCGACTTCGAGGGTCTGGTCGCCGACGTCGGCGCGGCGATCGCCTCGGCCGCGTCCGACCTGCCGCTGGTGCTCGTCGGGCACTCGATGGGCGGCCTGGTCGCGGCGAGGTACGCGCAGTTGCACCCGCCGGCCGCCCTCGTGCTCTCCGCCCCCGTGCTGGGCACCTGGCAGGGCCTGGACGCGCTCGCGCTGCCGGAGGTGCCGGACACGCCGATCGACCCGGCCACCCTGTCGCGCGACCCGGAGGTCGGCAAGCGCTACGCCGCCGATCCCCTGGTCTGGCACGGCCCGTTCAAGCGCCCCACGCTGGAGGCCCTGGAGCGGGCCCTCGACGAGGTCAACTACGGCCCGTCCCTGGAGCACCTGCCGACCCTCTGGCTGCACGGCGAAGCCGACGGGCTGGTGCCGCTCGCGGACACCCGCACCGGCACCGACCGCCTGCGCGGCCTGCTGTTCGAGGAGCGCGTCTACCCCGGCGCCCGGCACGAGGTGTTCAACGAGACCAACTCGGCCGAGGTGCTGGCGGACGTGGTCGCGTTCGTCCGGCGGGTGCTGGACCTGGACTGATCACCGGGCCGGGTGATGCCGGAAAGCGCTCCGGGTCGAGCGGGTGACCCCCGGACCCGGGCGCGCGACGCGCGCCCGGGTCCGGGGGTCAGGTCGGGACCGGGTCAGTCGTCCCAGCCCTCGTCGTCCCAGTCACCGCTGTCGGCGCTGCTCTCCGCACCGCCCACGACCGCGCCGTGCGGACCCGCGAAGGCGTACTCGTCCTCGTAGTGCGCGCCACCGGGGTAGGACACCGCGCTCACCTCGTAGTAGCCGGCGCCTTCCGATCCGGCGCCCACGAAGCTCTCGTGGAAGTACGCCACACCGTGCTCGTGCGCACCGGCCTGGACCTCGTGGACGAGCGCGCCCTCCGACGAGGCGGCCACGGTGTAGTTCTCGTGCTCGGTGTGGGTGCCGGGATCGGCCGACGCGATGCCCGCGGCTCCGATCAGCAGGGGCAGCGAGACCGCGCCGGCGGCGATGAACCGGATGACACTGCGCATGGGAACCTCCTGGGTGTTTGTGACCATGCGCCAGTCATCGTCACCTCGGCGACGCGCCGCCGCCCGCCGCCGACCACATCGGGTGATGCGCTGTTTCGACGTGCCAAAACACGCTGATCAGGGCTCATCACGAGGGGTGTCCGGTGAGCCCTGCTTGTGGGTGACGGCAAAGGGCCGCTGACACCCCTGTCCGTGTCGTGGACAATTCCGTCCCGACATGGTGGGAGAAGACCTGGAGCTGCTGATCACCGCGGTGGTGGCGGCCGACGACGAGCGGCAGGCGCGCGCGGCCTGCGCCGGCCTGCTGCGCCTGGGCGGGCGGGTGGTGCGCGCCTCCGACTGCTCCGACGAGGAGCCCGGCTGCTGGTCGGTGACGATCAGCAGCCCGAGCGGCGAGCGGGTGGCCCGGAACGTGGCCGCCGCGCTGGCGCGCGCGGTGCGGTCGTACGTCCGGGGGCTGGGCGACGACCTGCCGGTGCCGCGGGTGTCGTGCGAGCCGCCGACGGCGTGGACGGTGCTGGACGACCCGGACCGGCTCGACGGCCTGCTGCCGGGCGCGGAGCGGCTGCTGGTGGAGGCGTGGGTGGGCGGCGACCCGGCGCACCGGGAGGAGGCGCCGGCCGAGCCGGCCGAGCCGGTGGGGGCCGAACGGCCGACCACGCGCCTCCTCTTGCGCGTCGACGTGGAAACGGATCGGGTGGAGCGGGCCGAGTGGCAGGCGCGGGCGGTAGCGAGCCGCGTCGCGAGGAATGGCAAGATCACCCGGGTGGCTCCCCTTGGGCACGTACTGAGCGTGCACGTCGACCTCGGTTCGGCGGAAACTTCGGCCGAGGTGGCGCTACAGGACGCCGTCACGTCGCTGGGCCGTTCGGGGTGGACGTCCGTGGAGTGGTCCGAGGGGTCCGCGACCACGCGCTGGTCAGCGGCAGCCGTCCCACCCAGTGGGATCACGGCTCTGGGACTCACAGCGACGCCCGCCTCGGCATTCGTGTGGACGGTGCCCGACTGAGATCCACTTCGCTGAACCGAACGAGTGGATTCACCATTCCACCCGGTCAGCCGATCTTGCTTGTGGAACACGAAACCTTGGGTACTACTTTCAACTATAGGAACACCAGCGAAAGCGCAGGAGGGGTCGGTACCCGACATGGCCACCGTCGAAGAAGTCCGCACGGCGATCGCCCAGGCCGTCAGCAAGGCGAACGACAGCATCAACGCCCTGCAACAGGCCGCGGACCTGGCCACGGACGCGCAGGCGCTGCTGAGCCAGACGACCCAGGGCAGCGGCCAGTCCGAGGTCGAGCAGGCCAACGCGCACTTCGCCGAGGTCGCCAACGGCGTCACCGACCTGCAGAACCAGCTCCGGGCCGGGATCAACCAGGCCGAGAGCTACAACTCCGGGCTCTGACGTGGCGACGGTGGGCGACATCAGGGTCGCGCTCGACCAGAGCTGCGAGTACCTCCGCGACGCCTACCGCTGCGTCAGGGAGGCCAGGGATGCGCTGGACGAGGCGGTCGGGCTGCTGGTCGCCGCGAGCGCGAACCACCCGGAGTCGCTCGTGCCGCCGGAGTTCACCAAGGCCGGTGAGCTGTTCGCCGACGAGCTTGAGCTGATCGTCGGCAGCATCGAGCTGGTCCAGCGCGTGGCCGGGGAGCTGTGACGTGAGCAGGCGCGACGAACGCCGCAGGAGGATCGAGGGCGCCTTCGAGGAGTTCCGCGCGGCGGTCGCCGCCGCGCTGGGCAACGCCTCGCGGGAGCACCGGCTCCTCGCCGACGAGCGCGCCCGCGACATGTTCGAGGTGATGCTGCGCGGCGACGGCGTGGACCGGGCGCTGGACGACCCGCTGCTCGCCGGGGCGCTGGCGAACCCGCTGTTCTCCCAGCAGCTCGCGCGGGCGCTCGTGGACCGGGTCGAGGCGTTCCGCGAGTGGTCCGAGCACGGCCCCGACGAGCTGGCCACCCTGGTCGACTCGGCCGCCCGGGGCCCGGCGTCGCGGCCGCACGAGTCGTGGCTCGGCCGGCCCGGCACGGCGGACGGCAGCGAGCCCGTGCCGGAGCTGTGGCGCGTCGGCACGGGCGTAGTGCGCAGCGCGCCGGAGCCTCGGCGGTTCCCGGTGGCGGTCCCGCTGCTCGACCACGCGCACCTGCACGTCGCGTCCACGCACGAGAGCCGGCACACCGCCGAGGGGCTGGTGGAGAACCTCCTGCTGCGGGTGCTCAGCCACTTCCAGCCGGGTCTGGTGCACGTCCACGTGTGGGACGTCAACGCGCTCACCGGCTCGCTGCCCGGCCTGTACCCGCTGACCAGGGCGGGTCTGCTCACCGTGCACGACCCGGCCCGGCTGCACGAGCTGCTCGACGAGCTGTCCGACCACATCCGCCGGGTGCACACCGGCGTGCTGGTGGAGGGCCACCAGTCGGTGCGGGCCGCCGGCGGGCGGCGCACCGAGCCGTGGCGGGTGGCCGTGCTGTTCGGCAACCGGCGACCGCTGCGCGAGGAGCACCAGCAGCAGCTCCAGCGGGTCGCCCGCAACGGCCTCGCGGCGGGGATCGAGCTGGTCATCGTCGACATCCCGATCACGGTGAACTCGCCGATCGAGACCGTGACGATCGCCCCGGACCAGACCGCGACGTGCACCATGACCGGCGCGCACGTCACCGTGGCGCTGGACCCGCCGTTCCCGCGCGCCGCCGTGCCGCGGGCGTGCGCGGCCATCGCCGACGAGCGGGAGGCCCGCCGCACCCGGCAGAGCACGTTCGCCGACCTGCTGCCCGAGCACCTGTGGCGGGAGTCGTCCGCCGCCGGCGTCGCGGCCCCCGTCGGTTACCAGGACGGCGAGCCGGTGCCGGTGGCGCTCGGCGACACCTCGCCGCACGCGCTGATCGGCGGCCCCAGCGGCTCGGGCAAGACGAACTTCCTCTACGCCATGCTGGGCAGCCTCGCCGCCCGGTACTCGCCCGACGAGCTGGAGCTGTACCTGCTCGACTTCAAGGAGGGCGTGTCGTTCGCGCAGTTCGCGCCGGGCCGCAAGGACCCGACGTGGCTGCCGCACGCCCGGCTGGTCGGGGTGAACGTCAACACCGACCGGGAGTTCGGCGTGGCGCTGCTGGCGTTCCTGTCCGACGAGATGCGCAGGCGGGCGGACGCGGCGAAGCGGCACGAGGTCACCAAGCTGGAGCAGCTGCGCGAGGAGGACCCGACCGGCCACTGGCCGCGGATCGTGGCCGTGATCGACGAGTTCCAGTACATGTTCGGCGAGCGCGACCCGGTCACCGCCCAGGCGACGCAGCTGCTGGAGGACGTGGCCCGGCGCGGCCGGTCGCAGGGCATCCACCTGGTGCTGTCGAGCCAGGACGTGTCGAGCATCCAGGCGTTCTGGGGCCGGTCGGCGATCTTCGAGCAGTTCACCGTGCGCATCGCGCTGCCCAAGTCGCGGCGGGTGCTGGCCGACATGAACGACGCCGCCACGGAACTGCCGCGCTGGCACGCGGTGGTCAACCACGAGTCGGGCGTGCGGCCGGGCAACGAGGTGGCGCGCATCCCGGACGCCACCGCCCGGGGCACGATCGACGCGCTCCAGGCCGAGCTGCATCGCCGCCGGCCGCCCGACCTGGCCGAACCGATCCTGTTCGACGGCAGCAAGGTGCCCGCGCTGGCCACGCTGCCGGACTTCCGGGCGCTGCGGCCGAGCGACGGCAACCCGACCGTGCTGCTGGGCCAGGTCATCGACGTGGCGGGCAGCGCGGCCAAGGTGCGGCTGGCCCGCACGCCGGGGCGCAACGTCGCGGTGCTCGGCTCCATCGCCGCGGAGGCGGCGGCCGTGCTGAACGGCGCGGCGCTGTCCCTGGCCCGCCAGCACGAGCCCGGCGAGGCCACGTTCAGCGTGGTGTGGCTGGTCGAGGACGCGAAGCCGTTCGCCGAGAGGCTGTGCAAGCAGCTGCACGACGTGGGCCACGAGGCGTTCCTGAAGGACCTCAACGACGTGCAGCAGCTGATCACCGGGACCGCCGTCGGCATCAGTGGGCGGATGACCGACAAGACGCCCGCCCCGCCGGTTCCCCACTACCTGGTGGTTTACGGCGTGGACGCGGCGCACACCCTCCTGGAGCAGAAGGACGAGTCCAAGACGTCCGGGGTGGACCGGCTGCGCACCGTGCTGCGGCACGGCCCGGAGCACCGCACCCACGTGCTGGGCTGGTGGCGTGGCGTGCAGCGGTTGAAGAACAGCCTGTCGCCCGGCGCCTACGACGACATCGGCGCGTGGGTGGCGTTCGACATCCAGGGCAAGGAGCTGCTGTCGCTCGGTCCGGAGCCGGTGCTGTCGTGGTCGCCCCGACCGCGTCGCGGCCTGTTCTTCGACCGGTTCGAGCACTCGCGGCCCGAGGTCGTCATCCCGTTCGACACCGGGGAGGAACCATGATCAGCCACGTGTCCGCGGTGCCGGCTCAGCGCACCCGCGGGGTGCCCGCCGGAGGTGCTGTCGGAGGTGCCGCCGGCGACGTCGGGGCGGTCCCGGCGGTCTCGGCGGTCGAGCGGTACAAGGAGCTGGTCGGCCTCGCCGCCGAGTCCGTCGACCGCGTGCGCGCCCGCGACCGGGACCGGGTCCGGGAGCTGATCGCCGGGCTGGCCGCGTCGCAGGAGCGGGTGGTCGAGGTCATCGAGCGGGAGAAGCTGGTGCGCGCCGTGGTGCGGGTGCACTGGGAGGCCGTCGTCGAGCTGCTCTGGGAGGAGCGGTGGATGACGATGACCCCGGTGCCCGCGCCGGACGAGTCGGTGCCGCCGCGCCCGCAGGAGGAGTACGACGCGGCGATGAACCGCGCGTTCGAGGCGCTGGAGGAGTCGCTCCAGCGGCGCACGCTGCTGCGCCGCAAGAGCGCCTGAGCGGGCCGTCCGGGGGGCCTAGAAGCCCCAGGAGACGGCGACGGTGTCGAAGTCGAGCTCGGCGTCCGACTTGCGGTAGGTGGCCAGCGCGGCGGCGTTGTCCTTCTCGGTGCCGGTCCACGCGCCGGTGCAGCCCCGCTCGCGGGCCAGCTCGACGAGGGCGCCGACGAGCGCGGTGCCGATGCCGCGCCGCTGGAACGCGTCGTCCACGCCCAGCTCGTAGAGGAACATCTCCACGCCCTTGTCGGGGTGGATGGTCTCCACGCCGGAGGCGAACCCGGCGGGCGCGCCGTCGACGTAGGCGACGAGCAGGTGGTGCCGGTCGTCGGCGAGGAACGCGCGGGTGGCGTCCTCGCGCGGCGGCCCGTCGAACAGGTGGCCCGCGGCCAGGACGGCGTCGAACGACGTGACGCGGCGGATGTCCATGCGCGCGAGGGTAGTCCCCCGGGTGATGATGCGGTCATGCGCGAACTGCCCACCCCCGCCGACGTGGCCGCGGCCAACCCCGACCTCCTGGTGCGCTGGGCCGCCCAGGTCCTCCTGCCCGGCCACTGGCGCGGCGGCGGCGCCGCGTGGGCGCACGGCGACGCGGTGGCCGTGCTCGCGCCCGGCCTGAACCGGCGCGACCGGCTGGTGGCGGCGGGACCGGTGGACGACGTGGCCGTGCTGCTCCGCGCGCACACCGGGCCGGGGGTCACGCCGCTGGTCACCGAGGAGCTGGCGGTCGGGCTGGACCGGCCGGACCGGATCGTGTTCGGCTGGATGGAGCGCGACGGGCGGCTGCCGGACGACCCGATCTCCTCGCGTTGGGTCCCGGAGTGGCTGGGTGAGGACGAGCGGGACGCCGTCGAGTCGTTGCTGCGCAAGGCCAGCCCTCACTCGTACGTGTGGCCGCACGAGCCGGGGCCGAGCCGGTGGGCCGGCATCCGGGTGGACGGCGTGCTCGCGGCCGTGGCGGCGGACGCGTGGTCGGCGCCGGGCGTGGGGTTCCTCGCGGGCGTGGCCACGCACCCCGACCACCGGGGGCGCTCGTTGTCGACGGCCGTCTGCGCGTTCGTCGCCCGGGACCTCCTGGCGGAGCACGGCGGCTGCGCGCTGATGGTGCACGCCGACAACCCGGCCGCCATCGCCGTCTACCGCCGGCTGGGGTTCGCCTACCGGAGCGTGGCGGCCCTGCCCGGCCCGGATCGCGCGGTCGGCGACGCCGCCGCGCCCCGTCCGCCGCGGCACGCCGCCGGGGTCCCCGGCGCGGCGGACTTCTCCGGCCTGCTGCACGCCTACGGCGTCGCGTCCGACACCCCCGCCCACCTGGCGGCGCTGACCGGGGACGACCCGGCCGCGCGCGCCCGCGCCGCGCGCCACCTTCGGTCGGCGGTGGTGCACCAGAGCACGGTGTGGTCGGTGACGCCGCACGCCCTGCCCGCCGTCCTGGCCGCCCTGTCCGACCCGCGGGCCGCCGACGTGCGCGGTGACCTGCTCGACTTCCTCGACGAGGTGCTGGACGGCTGCCGACCGGACCGACGGGCGGAGTTCGAGTCCCTGGCGCGGCCCGCGCGGGACGTGGACGGCGAGGTGGCCGCGCTGATCGCCGAGGGCCGCGACGAGGAGGTGTACGAGCTCGACGGGCTGGCCGACGCGGTGTGGGCGCGGGCCGCGCTGGGCTGCCTGGACCAGCTCCCGGCGATCCGCGCCGCCGTGACGCCGCTGCTCGACGACCCGGAGGTGGGCGCGGCGGCGCGGGCCGTGCTGCGGAGCCGCGGCTAGACCAGCTCGCCGTCGGCGGCGACGACGCGTCCCCCGTGCACGACCAGGGTGCGGGGCGCGCGGTCCATCACGGCGGCGGTGACCGTGTCGCCGGGCACCACGACCAGGTCGGCGGGCGCGCCCTCGGTGAGGCCCAGGGTGCGCCCCAGCACGGCGGCGCCGCCCCGGGTGGCGATGTCCGCGCACATCTCGACCTGGTCGTCCCGGCGGAAGCCGTTGCGGTAGGCGAGCTGCCAGGTCCGGTCGAGCATGTCGCCGTCGCCGTACGGGGACCAGTAGTCGCGGATGCCGTCCTGGCCGAGGCCCAGGCGCACGCCGGCGCGGCGCAGGCCGAGCAGCGGCAGGGGTTCCCGCACGCCCGGCGCGACCGTGGTGACCGCGACGTCGTGCTCGGCCAGCAGGTCCACCAGCTCGCGCCGCCGGTCCTCGTCCACAGTGGACAGCGCGAACGCGTGGCTGATCGTGGTCTGCCCGCGCATGCCGAGCGCGGCGACCCGCTCGCAGATCAGCTCGACCTCGAACGCGCCGAGCGAGCCGGCGTCGTGCAGGTGCACGTCCACCCCGCACTGGTGCTTCTCGGCCAGGCCGAACACGAGGTCGAGGTGCCGCACCGGGTCGCGGTCGTACCCGGCCGGGTCGAGGCCGCCGACGAGGTCCGCGCCCGACCGCAGCGCGGCGTCGAGCAGTTCGGCGGTGCCCTTCTCGCGCAGGATGCCGCACTGCGGGAACGCCACCACCTCGACGTGCGCGCGGTCGGCGTGCGCCTCGCGGGCGGCCAGCACGCCGTCCAGCTTGTCCAGCCCCGAGTCGACGTCGACCTGCGCGTGGCTGCGCACGTGCGTGGCGCCGGCGGCGATGGTGCGGCCCAGCGTGCGGGTGGCGCGGTCGGCGACGGACTCCTCGGCGGTGCGCCAGTTGCGGCGGTCGTCGTCGATCAGCTCGGCGAGGCCGGCGCCGGCGCTGTGCGGGCGGAACGGCAGGCCGAGGCGCGTGGAGTCGAGGTGCGCGTGCGCGTCGGTGAAGGCGGGCAGCAGCACGCCGCCGCGCCCGTCGGCCTCGGCGGTGCCGGCGGGGACGTCCAGGTCGGGCGCGGTCGCGGCGATGCGGCCGTCCCGGCAGAGCACGTCGACGGCGGGCGTGCCGGGGACGTTCGGCCACGGCCGCACGGAGCGGATCAGCAGGTCACCGGTCATCCCGCGACGCTAGCCCGGCCGGCGGGGACCCGCCGGCGAGGGTCCGGCCGGGGATCAGCTTGCCGGGGTTGAGCACGCCGGTCGGGTCGAGGGCGCGCTTGACCGAGGCCAGCACGTCCACGCCGAGCGCGCCCACCTCGCCCTCCAGGTACGGGGCGTGGTCGGTGCCCACCGCGTGGTGGTGGGTGATCGTGCCGAGCCCGGCGATGGCCTCGCCGGCGGCGGCCTTGGCGACCTGCCACTGGCGCACCGGGTCGTCGGCGTCGCGGGCGGCGAGGACCGTGAAGTAGAGGGACGCGCCGGTCTCGTAGGCGTGCGAGATGTGGCACATGACCAGGCAGCCGTCGCCGAGCGCGTCGACGAGCGCCCCGCGCACGGCGGTGCGCAGCTCGGAGAGGCGCGACCAGTGCGCGGCGGTCTCCAGGGTCTCGACGCACACACCGGCCTCCAGCAGCGCGTCGCGCTGGCGCGGGCCGTTGAACCGGCCGTGCCGCCACGCCTCGCCGAGCGGGGTGCCGAGGCGCACGGCCTCGACGCCGCGCAGGGTCTCCCGCCTGCGCCGCCGGACCTCCTGCCGGTCCCGGCCGTGCCAGCCGAGCACCAGCAGGCACGGCCGCCCGATCCCGCGCGCCCTCAGGTAGGCCTTGAGCGCCGTGGTCTTCCAGCCGCCGGCCAGCGCCAGCGACACCTCGCTCTCGTCCACGTCGGACAGCCGGGTGACGTCGGCGAGCACGCGCCGCTGGGCGAGGTCGCGCACGACGTCCGCGCCGCGCGCCCAACCGTCCACGAAGAACCCCTCGTAGCGCTCGACCGCCGGTCGCGGGCGCAGCCGCACGCCGACCTCCGTGATCACGCCGAACGCGCCCTCGCTGCCGACGACGAGCTGCTTGAGGTCGGGGCCGGCGGCGGACGCGGGCGCCGCGCCCAGCCGCCACTCGCCCACCGGCGTGCTCAGCCGCACGCCCTCGACCAGGTCCTCGAACCGGCCGTAGCCGGAGGACGCCTGACCGGCCGAGCGGGTCGCGGCGAACCCGCCGACGGTCGCCCGCTCGTAGGACTGCGGCACGTGGCCGAGCGTGAAGCCGTGCGCGGCGAGCAGCCGGTCGGCCTCCGGCGCGGTCAGGCCGGCCTGGAGCACGGCCAGGCGCGACACCGGGTCGACCGAGACGAGCCGGTCGAGCCTGGCCAGGTCGAGGGCGATCACCGCGGCCTTGTCGCCGCGCAGGGCCGTGACGCCGCCGACGACCGACGTGCCGCCGCCGAACGGGACCACTGCCACGTCGTGCTCGACGCAGGTCTTCAGGACCTCGGTGACCTCCTCGGGCGTGCCGGGCAGTACGACGGCGTCGGGCACGGCGAGGTCGCCGTCACCGCGCTGCCGCAGCAGGTCCAGGTAGGACAGGCCGCCGGCGCGGCCGAGGCGCGAGCCGGGGTCCACCCGCACGTGGCCGGGACCGACGACGTCGTCCAGCGCGGTGCGCGCGGCGTCGCCCAGGGCCGAGTCGGGCACGGCGGGCGGGCGCGCCGGCGTGACGGCCCCGGCGCCGGTCCCGATGCGTGCGTGGAGCCACGTCAGGGCGTGCGGCGGCAACTGGGCCTGCTCGGTGGTCCACCGGCCCCGGAGGGTGTGGTCGATGCGCTCGGTCACCGCTACAGTGTGACACATGACGTCTCAACGTCACAGTGATGACGCGCTCCTCGACGCGGCCCGCGACTGCGTGGTCGAGGTCGGGGTCCGCCGCACCACGCTGACGGACATCGCGAAGCGCGCCGGCGTGAGCCGGATGACCCTCTACCGCCGGTTCCCCGACGTCGGGACGCTCGTGCGCGCCCTGATGACCAGGGAGTTCACCCAGCTGCTCGGGCGCATCGAGGTGACCGGGGCGACCGCGCGGGAACGGCTGGTCGACCAGGCCGTCACGGGCATCCGGCTGCTCGCCGCCGACCCGCTGATGCGGCGCGTGCTCGACCTGGACGCCGAGCTGATGCTGCCGTACCTGGTGCAGCGGCTCGGCAGCACGCAGAAGCTCGTCGAGCAGTTCCTGACCGCGCGGATCGCCGAGGGGCACGCCGACGGGTCGATCCGGGCGGGGTCGACCGCCGCGCAGGCGCGGCTCGTGCTGCTGACGGCGCAGTCGCTGGTGCTGTCGATCCGGCCCGCGACCACGGACCTGGACTTCGCCGAGCTGCTGGCCGAACTGGCCGCCTACCTGGACGCGGCCCTGTCGTGACCACACCCCCGAACACGTCACCGGACACGTCGCCGAACGCGTTCCCGGCCACGTCGCTGAACGCGTCGCGCCGCACCCGCGACCTCGACCACGTCTCGTCGACCGCCGTGGACCTGCTCGTCGTGGGCGGCGGGGTGACGGGCGCCGGCGTGGCGCTCGACGCGGCGTCGCGCGGCCTGTCGGTGTGCCTGCTGGAGGCGCACGACCTGGCGTTCGGCACGTCGCGGTGGTCGAGCAAGCTCGTCCACGGCGGTCTGCGCTACCTGGCGCAGGGCGAGGTCGGCCTGGCCCACGAGAGCGCCGTGGAGCGCGGCATCCTGATGACCCGCACGGCACCGCACCTCGTGCGCACCCTGCCGCAGCTCGTGCCGCTGCACGGCCGCTCGCACGACCCGCTGGTGATGGCGGGCCTGCGCGCGGGCGACGTGCTGCGCCGCGCGGCCCGCACCCCGTCCCGCGTGCTGCCGCCACCGCGCCGCGTGCCCGCCGCCGAGGCCCTGGCCCTCGCGCCCGGCCTGCGCCGCGCCGACCTGCGCGGCGGCCTGCTCGGGTTCGACGGCCAACTGGTCGACGACGCCCGCCTGGTCGTCGCCCTGGCCCGCACCGCGGCCGGCTTCGGCGCGCGGATCGTCACCCGGGCCCGCGTGGACGCCCTGACCCCCTCGGGCGCCTCGGCCACCGACACCCTGACCGGCGAGTCGTTCACCGTGACGGCGCGCGCGGTCGTCAACGCCGCGGGCGTGTGGGCGGGCGGGCTGGTGGACGTGGACCTGCGCCCGTCGCGCGGCTCGCACCTGGTCCTGGCCGCCTCCGCCCTCGGCCTGACCACCACGGCCCTCACCGTCCCGGTGCCCGGGACCCGGAACCGCTTCGCCCTCCTGCTCCCCCAGCGGGACGGCCGCGTCTACGTGGGCCTGACCGACGAACCGGTGGACGGCCCGATCCCCGACGTGCCGGAAGTCCCGCGGTCCGACGTCGACTTCCTCCTGGGCGTGGCGTCCTCGGTGCTGGACCGCCCCCTGGCCCGCTCGGACGTCCTGGGCTCGTTCGCCGGCCTGCGTCCCCTCCTGGCGGGCACGGGCGCGAGCGCGGACCTCTCCCGCCGCCACGCGATCATCAAGCGGGACAACGTGACCACGGTCGTGGGCGGCAAGCTCACCACCTACCGCCGCATGGCCGCCGACGCCGTGGACGCCACCGCCCTCACCGCCGCCCGCAGCCGGACCGCCACCCTCCCCCTGGTGGGCGCCGGGCCTCCGACGGGCCCCGCCCACCTGACCCCCCGCTACGGCGCCGAAGCCGCCGAGGTCGCCAGGACGGGCGAGGTGACGTGGGCGGTCCACCACGAGGGCGCCCTCGACGCGGCCGACGTCCTGGACCGCCGGACCCGCACGGGCCTGGTCCCCGCCGACCGCGCGGCAGCCGAACCGGACGTGACCCGCCAAGTGGCAGAAGCCCTGTCCACCCTCCCCTGACCCGCGTGTCGTACGTTCACGTCCCGCGAGTCGTACGTTCGCGTCCCGCGAGTCGTACGTTCACGCCCCTTGTGTCGTGCGTTCATGCCCGCGAGTCACGCACTCATGACCACGCCGAGTACTGCGAACGCACGACACGCGCGGCATGGGTGTACGACACGCGCGGCGCGAACGTACGACACGCGGGATGTGGGAAAGGGGGGCCTCCGGTGTCGGAGGCCCCCCTTTTGGTGGTGTTACTCGCCGATGATCGGCTTCGCCGCCTTCGGGGGCTCCTCGATCAGGGCTTCGCCTTCGAGGCGCACCTTGCGCTGGTGGTCCTTGCCGTCGCCGCCCTGGGGCGGGGCACCGCCCATCATCGGCGCGCCCATCATGCCCATGCCGCCGCCGGGACGACCGCCGCCGGCCGCCGCCGCCGCGCCCGCGGCACCCGCCGGGGCACCGCCGGACGCGCCCATGACGCCGGACGAGCCGCCCGCCTGGAGGGTCTGGCCGCCGGCACCCGCGCCGGCCGCGCCACCGCCGCCGAAACCACCGCCACCGGCGAAACCGCCACCGCCGCCGCCGCCGAAACCGCCACCCGCGCCGCCACCGCCACCGCCGACGCTCGGGGTGTGGGGCAGGTCGGGCGTCGCCGGGCGGACCGGGGGCACGTACGCGCCGCCGAGGCCGGAGGTCGCGTTGGTCGCGTGCGTGGTGCCGCTCGGGTACGGGAGGGTGTTCGGGCCCGTGGAACCGCTGTCCGGAACCCATCGGCCCGGCTCCCAGTGGCCACCGGCACCGCCGGAGCCACCGGAGCCGCCACCGGGACGCGAGCCGGTCGAGCCGCCGGAGCCGCCCGAGCCGGGGTAACCGCCCGAGCCGGGGTACGAGCCGCCACCCGGGTACTGGCCGCCACCCGGGTACTGGCCGCCGGGGTACGAGCCACCGCCACCGCCCACCTGCGGCGGGCGGCCGACCACGGGACCGCCCGGCCCGCCGGGGTAGTACCCGCCGCCACCGGCGGCCGGGGCCTCCTGGCCGTAGCCCACGCCGACCTGCGGCGGGCGGCTCACCACCGGACCGGCCGTGTGGCCGCCCGAACCCGACGGGTTCGTCGACCCGCCCGGGTTGTTGGTGTACCGGTCGTTCGCGCCGCGGTCCATGTCCCGCAGCTGCCCGTCGGTCAGGCCGAGCCCGCCCTGGCTGAGCCGCGGACCCGAGCCGCCGCCGCCCGACGCGCCCCTGTTCGACGACGTCATCGCGGTGATGGCCTGGAGGATCTGCTTGGCGGTCTGCGCGATCGAGGACACCGACTTGATCAGGTCGATGAGCTTCTTGAGCGAGTTGCCGAGCTTCTGGAGGAAGTCGGCGAGCTTCTTGGCGTAGTTGCACGCCATCTGCACGATGTCCGCGATGGCGCCCGCGATGGCCGCGCCGAACGTGAGGAACGACGCCGCCAGCCACTGGATGATCTTCATGACCATGTCGGACACGGCCTGGCTGATCAGGTCCATGATGGTCTTGCGGACGGTCGCGACCAGCTCACCCGCGCCCTTGGCGGCCTGCGAGATGCCCTGGGTGGCCTTGGCGAGGGTCTCCAGCCCGGCGGCGTGCTTCTTGCTCGCCGCGCGGTAGCCGTCGGCGGACCGGCCGGCCCAGCCCTTCGTCTCCTGCACCGACGTGCGCCGGTAGTCGGCGACGATGCCCTCGATCTGCTTGGACGCCGACAGCCAGCTGTCGGACATCTTCTTGATCGACTCCGGGCTGCCGAGCAGCGCGTCGAACGGCTCGCGCAGGAAGTCCACGTGCTGGATCGCCCAGCTGAACCCGGCGGACAGGAAGCCCGACAGGGGGTTGGACGCCAGTCCGACGATGCCCATGGCGGTGTTCGCCATGCCCAGCCCGGCCTGCACCCAGTCGCCGCGCTCGACGGCCGCGACGGTGCCCTGCACGTCGCCGATCAGGTACGACGGGTCACGGCCCTGCGTCGTGCTCGCCTGCGTGGTCATCCGCGCGCCTTTCCGGTGAACCCGAACGCGTTGTCCAGGTCGACGTTCTCGTAGAGGTCGGCGACCTCCTTGAGGCCCTGGCACATGTCGGCGATGGTCTCGGTGGCCTGGCCGAGGATGTCCTGGGAGTTGCCCGCCGCCTTCAGCAGGAACTCCGCCAGGAACGACCCGAACACGCCGAACGCCTCGCTCGACAGCGACGGGTCAGCGGTCTTCGTCGCCGAGAGCATCCGCTGCGTCAACTGGTCGACCGTGCCGGCGTGCGCCCGGATCTGCTCCGGGCTCACGTTGAACGCGTCGAACATGGTCGTCTACCCCCTGCTCAGGCCATGACATCGGGTGGGTTGGTGAAGTAGTCGTCGTCGGGCCTGGTGTCCCGACGCTGGACCTCCGGCTCCGGTTCCACGGCGTCCGTGCCGTCACCCGAATAGCCGTTCGGCATCTTCGACTTCACGAAGTCCAGCGCCGGACCGTCACCGAACGACTCCGACATGATCTGGACGACCTGGCCCGCCGCGGCGCGCTGCGCCTGGGCGACGGCGGTCATGATCGCGCCGGAGACGCGCTCGGGGTCCTCGCCCCGCAGCTGCGGCCGCAGGACCAGGTTCGTCAACGCCCCCGAGGCGTTGACGGTCACGGTGATCAGGCCGTCCGGCGAGGTGGCGCTGCCGCCGACGTCGCCGAGCTGCTCCTGCACCGCGGTGGCGCTCTGCTTCGCCTGCTCGATCTTCTGTCCGTACTGCGCGAGCCACTGGTCCGGCTCCATGGTCACCCCTCACGGCAACGGGGCTTGCGGCCCTACTGCGCATTCGAGTCGTCGAGAGTCGATTCGGTTCCGAGCTCCGTATCGTTTCACCGAATCGTGATTTGCGGGTCGACCGGGCGGAGGTGCGTCCGGTCGGCCTCTTGTGTGAACTGTTTACTTGCCGATCTGTTGGGTTTTCGCAACACTTCGTAGCATGAGTCCGGTGCGCCGAGGCCTCGGGCAACCCATCCACAACCGGATAGGGGTGCTCCGGGTCGAACGGGGTATGACGAGGGCGGGGCTTGCCCGGGCCGTGGAGGTCAACCCGCAGACGATCGGCGCGCTGGAGCGGGGCGACCAGTACCCGAGCCTCGACCTGGCGCTGCGGATCTGCGAGGTCTTCGGGCTGCCGGTGGAGGCCGTGTTCAGCCGGAGCCCGTTCGAACCGCTGTCGACCCAGGTCTACCGCTAGAGCGGGCCCGAGCCGGCCCAACAGGAGGAGAGGCACCGTGGCACAGGGGGTGCTGGAGATCGACCGCGTCTCCAAGCGCTACGGGGAGGTCGTCGCGCTGGCCGACATGACCTTCGACGTGCGGGCGGGCGAGCTGTTCGGGTTCGTCGGCAGCAACGGCGCCGGCAAGACCACCACCATGCGCATCGCGCTGGGCGTGCTCGCCGCCGACTCCGGCGAGATCCGCTGGAACGGCGCGCCGATCACGTTCGAGACGCGCAGGCGCATCGGCTACATGCCCGAGGAGCGCGGCCTCTACCCGAGGATGAAGGTGCTCGACCAGCTGGTCTACCTGGCCGAGCTGCACGGCATGTCGACGAACGCGGCGCACCGCTCGGCGGAGGACTGGATCGGCCGCCTGGGCCTGCGCGACCGGCGGCACGACGAGGTGCAGAAGCTCAGCCTGGGCAACCAGCAGCGCGTGCAGCTCGCCGCCGCCCTGGTGCACGAGCCGGACGTGCTGGTGCTCGACGAGCCGTTCTCGGGCCTGGACCCGGTGGCGGTGGACGTGATGAGCCAGGTGCTGCGCGAGAAGGCCGCCACCGGCGTGCCCGTGGTGTTCTCCAGCCACCAGTTGGACCTGGTGGAGCGGCTGTGCGACCGGGTCGGCATCGTGCGCGCGGGGCGGATGGTCGCCTGCGGCCCGGTGGACGAGCTGCGCGCGGGCGGGTCGGCGACGCTGGTGGTCGACGCGCCGCTGGCCCCGCCGGGCTGGGCCGACGCGCTGCCCGGCGTGCGCGCGTCGTCGGTCACGGGCGATCGCACGGTCCTCGACCTCGCCCCGGACGCCGACGACCAGGTGGTGCTGCGCGCGGCCCTGGGCACCGGTCCCGTGCACGAGTTCTCCCGGCAGCGGCCGTCGCTGACCGAGCTGTTCCGCACCGTGGTGACCGAGGAGAGCGCGGCATGAGCGACCTGAGCCCGGGCCGGGCGGTGTTCCTGGTCGCGCGCCGGGAGTTCCTGGTCAAGGTGCGCACCAAGTCCTTCCTGTGGGGCACGCTGGTGATCGTCGCCGTGATGGCGGGGTACGTGCTGCTCCAGGCCGTGCTGTTCGACGGCGCGGACCGCGACCGGGTCGCGCTGAGCGGCCAGGCCACCGTGCTCGCCGAGCCGCTCAGGCAGACGGCGGCGTCGTTCGGGCGCGAGGTGGAGGTCGTCGACGCCACCGACCCCGCCGCGGCCGAGGAGCGGGTGCGCTCCGGGGACGTGGACGCGCTCATCAGCGGCGCCCCGGACGCGCTGCGGGTCGTGGTCGAGGAGTCGTTGGGCGACGAGCTGCGCACCGTGATCGACCTGATCGTGAAGCAGCAGGTGCTCGACGCGCAGCTCGCCGAGGCGGGCCTGGACCCGGCCGAGGTGGCGAAGAACGTGGCCGAGGCGGGCGTCGAGGTGGTGGCGCTGGAGCCCGGTGACGCGGCGGACGGGCAGCGGCTCGTGATCGGCCTGGTGATCGCCGCGCTGCTGTACTACTCGCTGCTGGTCTACGGGACGATGGTCGCGCAGGGCGTGGTGGAGGAGAAGTCGAGCCGGGTCGTGGAGATCCTGCTGGCCGCGCTGCGGCCGTGGCAGCTGCTGCTGGGCAAGGTCGTCGGCCTGGGCGCGGTGGGGCTGCTCCAGCTCGTGCTGATCGGCGGCATCGGCCTGGGCCTGGCGTCGTTCTCCGGCGTGGTCGACGTCGCGGGCGTGGCCGGCGGCGCGCTGGCCGCCGGCGTGCTCTGGTACCTGCTGGGGTTCTTCCTCTACGCCATGGTGTTCGCCGCCGCCGCGTCGCTGGTGTCGCGGCAGGAGGAGTTGCAGTCGGTGCTGACGCCGATCAGCATGACCGTGGTCGTGGTGTTCCTGGTCGGCTTCAACCTGATGATCGCCGACCCGACCGGCACGACGGTCGCGGTGCTGTCGGTGCTGCCGCCGTTCGCGCCGATCCTGCTGCCGGGCCGGATGGCGATGGGCGTGGCGCCGCTGTGGCAGGTGCTGCTGGCGGTCGTGCTGGCGCTGGCCGCCGTCGCCGCGATCACCTGGCTGGGCGGCAGGGTCTACTCGAACGCCGTGCTGCGCACCGGGGCGCGGGTCCGGCTGCGGGACGCCCTGAGGTGATCGGCTCCTGATCGCCCGGTACCGGGCCGGCGCCTTACCCGGCCGGGTCCGCGTTCAGTCCGCAGTGGACGTTCCGGTGGGCACGACGGAAGAGGCCCGCACCGGCGGGGTGCGGGCCTCTTCCGTCGAGCGGGAGCGCGTCAGCGCTGGTCGTGCGGTAGTGCGTCAGCGCTGGTCGAGCGGCACGAAGTTCCGCTCCGCCGCACCGGTGTAGACCTGCCGCGGGCGGCCGATCTTGGTGGCCGGGTCGTTGATCATCTCGCGCCAGTGGGCGATCCAGCCGGGGAGGCGGCCCAGGGCGAACAGCACGGTGAAGAACTTCGTCGGGAAGCCCATCGCGCGGTAGATCAGGCCCGTGTAGAAGTCCACGTTCGGGTAGAGCTTGCGCTCGACGAAGTAGTCGTCGGCGAGCGCCGTCTCCTCCAGGGCCTTCGCGATGTCCAGCAGCTCGTCGGACGCGCCGAGCTTGCCGAGGATCTCGTCCGCGGTCGTCTTGATGATCGCGGCGCGCGGGTCGTAGTTCTTGTAGACCCGGTGGCCGAAGCCCATCAGGCGGACGCCGTCCTCCTTGTTCTTGACCTTCTTCACGAAGGCGGAGACGTCACCGCCCTCGTTGCGGATCTTCTCCAGCATGTCGAGCACCGCGCTGTTCGCGCCGCCGTGCAGCGGGCCGAACAGGGCGTTGATGCCGGCGGAGATCGAGGCGAACAGGTTGGCCTCGGACGAGCCCACCAGGCGCACGGTGGAGGTGGAGCAGTTCTGCTCGTGGTCGGCGTGCAGCACGAACAGCAGGTCGAGCGCGCGGACCAGGTCGGGGTCCACGTCGTACGGCTCGGCGGGGAAGCCGAACGTCATGCGCAGGAAGTTGTCCACCAGACCCAGGGAGTTGTCCGGGTACAGGAACGGCTGGCCCACGGACTTCTTGTAGGCGTAGGCCGCGATGGTGGGCACCTTGGCCAGCAGGCGGATCGTGGAGATCTCGACCTGGTTGGCGTCGAACGGGCTGAGGCTGTCCTGGTAGAACGTCGACAGCGCGGACACCGCCGAGGACAGCACGGGCATGGGGTGCGCGTCGCGCGGGAAGCCGTCGAAGAACCGCTTCAGGTCCTCGTGCAGCAGGGTGTGACGGCTGATCTTGGAGGAGAACTCCTCCAGCTGGGCCTGGGTGGGCAGCTCGCCGTAGATGAGGAGGTAGCTGACCTCGAGGAAGTTCGACTTCTGGGCGAGCTGCTCGATCGGGTAGCCGCGGTAGCGCAGGATGCCCGCGTCACCGTCGATGTAGGTGATCTCGGAGGAGCAGGACGCGGTGTTGACGAAGCCGCTGTCCAGGGTGACCAGACCTGTCGTGGCCAGGAGCTTCCCGAGGTCGATACCGGGCGCACCCTCGGTGGCCGGTACTACCTTCATCTCGTGCTCTCCGCCCGGATGGCGCAGCGCGACGGTACGGGTGTCGTTCGGCGCAGTCGTCGCGTCGGGCATGCAGAGTCCCTCTCACGCTAGGGCGGGGCGGCTCGTGCGGGTCTCGCACGCCTGCGCGAAGGGCGGATGTGGCCTTGCCCCGCACCGCAGCACCACCCCGTTGGGGTCCTGTCGGTTTTCCCACGCTAGTCAGCGGACGACCCCCACCACAGCCGGGTGTGAACCGATTCTGCGAGATGGGACCGGCATCACACGCGGTCGCGCGGGTGACTGGCGTGCCCACCCACCGTAACCCGTGGCGCGTGTTCGTCCACCTCAGAAGGGGTGAGAGCTAGGTCATCCCAGCTCGTGCCGGAACGGCGGCTCGGCCCCCGCGCGCGAGCACGTGACGGCCGCCGCGGCGCCCGCGAAGGCCAGCGCGGCGCGCCACGCGTCGGCGTCCAGACCGCGCACGGCCTCGACCGACAGCGCGTCGTGCTCGTGCAGCCAGGCCAGCAGCGCGCCCTGCACGGTGTCGCCCGCGCCGATGGTGTCGACGACGTCGACGGGCGTGGGTGGGACGTGGATCACGTCGCCCCCGGCGGTCAGCACGGCCAGGCCGTCACCGCCGCGGGTGAGCACGACGGCCGCCGGCCCCGCGCCCTGCCACACGCGGACGACGTCGAGCACCTCGTCCTCGCCGGCGGTGTCCGGGAGGTCCGCCAGCCAGCGGGCGTCCTCGACCGAGACCTTGAGCAGGCCGACGTGCGGCAGCCACGAGTCGTAGCGGTCGCGGTAGGCCACCGGGTCGTGGATGAGGCCGGCCCGGATGTTGGGGTCCAGCACGGTGAGCGCGCCGCGCTCGGCCTCGCGCCACAGCACGCGCTCGTAGGTGCTCGCGCCGGGTTCCAGCACGAGCGACAGCGTGCCGAACGACACGGCCCTCGTGCCGGCGGGCAGCGGGCCGGGGTCGGTCACCTGCCGGTCGGCGGTGCCCTCCACGTAGAACGAGTAGCGCGCCGACCCGTCGTCCGCGAGGCCCACGACGGCGAGCGTCGTCGGCTCGTCGCCGCGCTGCACGAGGTCCGTGCGCACGCCCGAGGCGTGCAGGCGCTCCACGAGCCGGTCGCCGAACAGGTCGGACGACACCCGCGACAGGAAGCCCACGGGCGCGTCGAGCCGCCCGGCGGCGGCGGCCACGTTGTAGGGCCCGCCCCCGAGCCGCGGCGCGAGGTTCCCCTCGGGCGTGGGCACGAGGTCGACCAGCGCCTCACCGGCAACCACGATCACGACTGGCTCCGTTCTCTCCGCAAACCGTCCAGCAGCAGTTCACCCAGGGCGGTGAACGCCTCGGCGTCGGACACACCCGCCCGCCTGGTCAGCACCCCGGTCTGGATGCCCTCGATCAGCAGCCCGGCCATCTCGGCGACGAGCGTGGCGTGCACCTCGCGGAACACGCCCTCGCGCACGCCCTCCTGGATGAACTCCCGGATGCGCTCGGCGGCCGCCCGCGCGTTGCGCTCGTAGGTCGACCGGGTGGGCGCGAACGCCGCGACGTCGCTGATGAACCGGGCCGACGCGCGCCGCAGCTCCTCGGCCGCGCCGGCGAGGTAGGTGCCGACGCGGGCGCGCACGTCGCGGACGCCCTCGATCCGGGCCTCGATGCGCTCGGCGGCGCCCTTGAAGTACCGGCCGACGACGCGGACGGCGAGCTGCTCCTTGCTGGCGGCCAGCGCGTAGAGCGTGGACTTGGAGCAGTGCAGGCGGGCGGCGAGGTCGTCGAGGGTGAAGTGCGCGAAGCCCTCGGCGAGCACCAGCGCCTCCAGCCGCGCCAACAGCTCCACCTGCCGGGGCGTCAGGGGTCTGCGCGCGATCGAGGTCATGGTTGCGACTCTGTCATACTCCCTCGGTACAGTACTGGAGTACGTCCTGTAGTACTGAGCCAAGTACACCTGTCCGGAGGTCGACGATGCCCGCCGAACGCCTGCTCCCCACCACCGAGGCCGAGGACCTGCTGGCCCTGGTGCGCGAGATCGCCCGCGACGAGCTGGCCCCGCACGCCGCCGAGGCCGAGGAGCACGAGCGGTTCCCGCGCGACGAGTTCCGCCTGCTCGGCAAGACCGGGCTGCTGGGCCTGCCGTACCCGGAGGAGTTCGGCGGCGGCGGCCAGCCGTACGAGGTGTACCTCCAGGCCCTGGAGGAGGTCAGCGCCGCCTGGATGTCGGTCGGCGTCGGCCTGTCCGTGCACGTGATGTCCAGCTACGCGCTGGCGACGTTCGGCACGGACGAGCAGAAGGCGCGCTGGCTGCCCGACGTGCTGGGCGGCGACCTGCTGGGCGGCTACGCGCTGTCCGAGTCGCACGCCGGGTCGGACGCCGCCGCACTGTCCACACGGGCCGTGCGCTCGGGCGGGGGCTACACCGTCAACGGCACGAAGGCGTGGATCACGCACGCCGGCGTCGCCGACTTCTACACGCTGATGGCGCGCACCTCCGACGACGGCGGCCGGGGCGTCAGCTGCTTCCTCGCCCCCGGCAGGGCGGACGGCCTCACCGCCGCCGCGCCCGAGCGCAAGATGGGCCTGACCGGCTCCACCACGGCGCAGCTGGTGTTCGACGGCGTGCACCTCGACGAGGACCGCCTGATCGGCGCGGAGGGCGACGGCATGAGGATCGCGCTGTCCGCTTTGGACTCGGGCCGCCTGGGCATCGCCGCCACCGCGGTCGGCCTGGCGCAGGCGGCGCTGGACGAGGCCGTGGCCTACGCGAAGACCCGCACCCAGTTCGGCCGCCCGATCATCGACTTCCAGGGCCTGGAGTTCCTGCTCGCCGACATGGCCGCCGCCGTGGAGTCGGCGCGGGCCACCTACCTGTCCGCCGCCCGCCGCCGCGACCGCGGCCTCCCGTTCCGCCGGCAGGCGGCGATCGCCAAGCTGGTCTGCACGGACGCCGCGATGAAGGTGACGACGGACGCCGTGCAGGTGCTGGGCGGCGCGGGCTACACGCGCGACTTCCCCGTGGAGCGGTACATGCGGGAGGCCAAGGTGCTCCAGATCTTCGAGGGCACCAACCAGATCCAGCGCCTCGTGATCGGGCGCGAACTGCGGAAGTAACGGTCCGGCGGGCGTCCCATCGCGGTAGGACGCCCGCCGCACCACCGTCACCCGGAGCGGTTCACTCCGAGTGGAACGGGCTCTGGACGACCTCCCGGCCGTTCTCGTAGCGGTACACCTCGCGGCCGTCGACGAAGACGTTCGTCGCCCGGCTCATCACGTCCAGCGGGTCGCCCGACCAGATGACGACGTCGGCGTCGAGCCCCGGCCGCAGCGAGCCGACCCGGTCGTCCAGGCCCATGATGGCCGCCGGGTTGACGGTGATCGACTCCAGGCCGACCTTCGGGTCCAGGCCCTCCTTCACCGCCAGCGTCACCTGGTGCACGAGGAAGTGGATCGGCACGACCGGGTGGTCCGTGGTGATCGCGATCCGCACCCCGGCGCGGGCGAGGATGCCGGGGTTGCGCAGCGAGCGGTTGCGCACCTCGACCTTGGAGCGGCTGGTGAACAGCGGGCCGATGATGACCGGCACGTCCTTCTCGGCGAGCAGGTCGGCGATCAGGTGGCCCTCGGTGCCGTGGTTCACGATCAGCCGGTAGCCGAACTCGTCGGCCAGCCGCAGCGCGGTGGCGATGTCGTCGGCGCGGTGGCAGTGCTGGCACCACGGGAGTTCACCCGAGAGGACCTTCGCCAGCACCTCGGACGTGGTGTCCCGGTCGAACGGCCCGTCGGCCGCGTCCCGCCTGGCCACGTAGTCCTGCGCCTTGGTGAGCGCGTCGCGGATGACCGCGGCCACGCCCTGGCGGGTGGACGGCAGCTTCTTCTGGTCGCCGTAGACGCGCTTGGGGTTCTCGCCCAGCGCGCTCTTGACGCTCACCGGGTTGCGCAGCAGCATCTCGTCGGCCGTGCGGCCCCAGCACTTCACGGCCACGGTCTGGCCGCCGATGACGTTGCCCGACCCCGGCTTGACCACCGCCGTCGTCACGCCGCCGGCCAGGGCGTCGGCGAAGCCCTGGTCGGCGGCGTTGATGGCGTCCAGCGCGCGCAGCCGCGCGCCGTTGGGGTCGGTCATCTCGTTGGTGTCCTGCCCGGCCCAGCCCTCGCCCTCCTCGTGCACGCCGAGGTGGCCGTGCGCCTCCACGAAGCCGGGCAGCACCCACGAACCTGTCGCGTCGACGACCCGTGCGTCGTCGGGGACCTCGACGTCCGCACCGACCGCGACGATCTTGCCGTCCCTGATCAGGACCGTGCCGCCGTCGATCGGCTCACCGGCCACCGGGACGACGTACCCACCCGTGATTGCGACGCTCATAGTTAGCGACGCTAACGGCCTAGGCCAGCGGGCGCAAACCCCAACGTCCCGCCCACGACTCGCCGGGCTCCAGCCACAGCAGGTCGACGCCCGAGTTCAACGCGTCCGGCGGGCACGTCATGGGCTCGATGGCCACCGCGCGGCCCCGACCGGGGTAGTCGTCCGGCGTGTAGACCTGCACCCACTTGAAGTCGGGGTCCGCCCACATCTCGACCGCGCCGGCCGGCCCGCGCAGCACGTGCCGCACCAGCCCGTCGACCGGCTCGCAGCCGCCGAACGCGGTGTCCAGCCGCACGCCCTCCAGCAGCCGCGCCACCCGGAAGTCGTACTCGGTCTCCCCGACCGGGACGGGTGGGCCGTTGGGGATCATGGTCCCGGGGTCCACCGGCAGCACGGTCGTCGCGGCCAGCGACAGCGACGTCTCGTCGGTCTCGGACGCCCCGGCCCGCGGGTACGGGTGGGTGCCGACCCCGAACGGGGTGCGCTTGTCCCCCACGTTGGTGACGCCGTGCGAGACGGTCAGGCCGTTCTCGTCCAGCGCGTAGCTGATGGTGGTGCGCAGCTCGACCGGCCAGCCGAGGCCCGCCACCGGCGTCTCCAGCGACAGCAGCGACCCGGTGTGCTCCACGACGCCCCAGATGGCGTGGCGCACCAGGCCGTGGATGGCGTTGCCCCGCGCGGGCTCGCCGATCTCCAGCTGGAGCTCCTCGCCGTCGAGCGTCCACTTGCCGCCCGCCGTGCGGTTGGGCCACGGCACGAGCACCGCGCCGCTGCCCATGGGCGGTTGGTCGTCGTACGTCTCCACGTACGGCACACCGTTGACCTCGTAGGACTTGAGTCCGGCACCGTTCGGTGCGATGACGGCGCGCGCGGCGCCGTGGGCGATCTCCAGCATGGGTCAGGAGCGTATCCGCTCGACGAAGTAACTAGACCGGTCTCTATAGTAAAAACATGCCACGACGGACCGACACGCGACAGCGGATGGTGCGCACCGCCGCCGACCTCTTCCGCGCCCAGGGCTACCACGCCACCGGCGTGAACCAGGTGCTCGCCGAGGGCGGCGCCCCGAAGGGCTCGATGTACTTCCACTTCCCGGGCGGCAAGGAGCAGCTGGCGGTCGAGGCGGTGACCCTCGCCGGGGCCGACCTCCGCGACGCCCTCGCCGCCGCGCTGGACGCCGGGCCGTCCCCCGCGGAAGCGCTTTCCCGCGTGCTGGGACTGCTCGGCGAGCAGCTGCGCGCTTCGGGCTACCGCAGTGGCTGCCCCATCGCCACGGTGGCGCTGGACGCCACCGCCGACAGCGAGCCCATCCGCACCGCCTGCGAGGACGTCTACGCCTCCTGGCAGGCCGTCCTCGCCGAGCACCTGGGCGACGACGACCTGGCCTCGGTCGCGCTCGCCGCGGTCGAGGGCGCGCTGCTGCTCGCCCGCACCCGCCGTTCCCCCGCCCCGCTCGACGCCGTCCGCGCCCACCTGGGCGTCCTCCTGGAGAGGCCCGCCCCGTGAAGGTCCACCACCTCAACAGCGGCACCATGCGCCCCTTCGGCGGGCGGCTCGTGACCGGTCGCGGCTCGTTCTTCCACCGGGGCGAGCTGGTCTGCCACACCCTCGTGCTGGAGACGGACTCCGCCAGCCTGGTGCTGGTCGACACCGGCCTCGGCCTGGACGACGTGCGCACGCCGAAGGCGACCCTGCCGCTCCTGTTCCGGGTCGCGAGCAGGCCCGTGCTCGACGAGCGCGAGACCACCGCGCGGCAGCTGGCGGCGCTCGGCCTCGCGACGTCCGACGTGCGGCACGTCGCCCTGACCCACCTCGACGTCGACCACGCGGGCGGCGTGCGCGACTTCCCGGGCGCGCGGGTGCACGTCCTGCGCGAGGAGCTGGACGACCGCGCCAACCCCCGCTACTCCCCCGCCCAGTGGCGGGACGCCGACCTCGTGCCGCACGACCCGACCGGCGAGACGTGGGCGGGCTTCGAGGGGGTCCGCGAACTCCTGCCGGACGTGCTGCTCGTCCCGCTCGTCGGCCACACCCGGGGCCACACCGGCGTCGCGGTGCGCACTGGCGACGGCTGGCTGCTGCACGCGGGCGACGCCTACTTCCACCACGGCCAGCTGGCGACCCCGCCGCACATCCCGGTCGGCCTCGCCGGGTTCGAGAGGAGGATGCAGACGATCGCCGAGCTGCGCCTGGCCAACCTGGCGCGGCTGCGCGAGGTCGCCGACCGGGTCACCGTCGTCAACGCGCACGACGCGGCCCACCTGCGGCGGTTCGCGCCCGCTCACGCCTCGTGACGACTTCGGGGGATTTCCCCGGGCGGCGGACCACCCGTCCGCTGCTAGTCGGGGCGGGCGGTGGTTCACCATGCTTCGCGTTCGTCGGTGAACCTCCCCACTGAGGAGTCCAGTTGAAGACGCTCTCACGCGCCCTCGCGACCGCGGTGCCCGTCCTCGGCCTGGTGCTGGCGGCGGGAACGGCCCACGCCGCACCGGTCACGACGGGCGGCGAAGCCGGCGTGGCGTGCACGCAGGTCTGGCAGTACCGGGTGACGGCGGACGGCGACATGACCGACGCGCCGAGCGGGGGCTCGTACATCGGGAACGCCTTCATCGACGACACGTTCAACGTGCGCGTCCACGGCAGCCCCCGCCACTACGGCGCGAACGTCAACAACGGCAAGTGGGGCTGGATCATGGCGGGCAAGCTCCAGTACACCGGCAACACCTGGTGCGCGTGACCCCGTAGCCCCGTGCCCGGCGCCACCCGACACGGGCGGCGCCGGGCACGGCGGTCACTTCGCCAGCTTCTCCGCGTCGAACTCGGTCTTGCCGTGCACGAACCGGTTGACCACCCACAGCACCGCGCCCGCCACCAGCAGGTAGCCGGCGATCTTGTAGTCCTCCCACGGCCGGCCGGACAGCGGGCTGGCCAGGTAGGCGCACGTGAGCGCGCCGAGCACCGGCACCCACGTCGGCGCGCGGAAGTGCGCGTGGTCCGACTTCTCCCGGCGCAGCACCAGCACGGCGACGTTGACGATGGTGAACACGATCAGCAGCAGCAGGGCCGTGGTGCCGCCGAGCTTCGCGATGTCCGCCGTCGAGACCAGGATGATCGCGACGCCGGACGTGAAGATGATCGAGATCCACGGCGTGCGGCGGAACGGGTGCACCGCCCCGAAGACCTTGGGGATGATCCGCTCGTTCGACATGCCGTAGATCAGCCGGCTCGCCATCAGCATGTTGATCAGCGCCGAGTTGATGACCGCGAACAGGCCGATCAGCGAGAACACCCACAGCGGGAAGCCCGGCGCGCCCACCTGGACGACCCTCAGCAGCGCCGAGGAGCCCGCCTTGGACAACTCGTCGGCCGGGATCAGCAGCGACGACGTGATGGCGACCAGCACGTAGATGACCGCCGCGATCACCATGCCCCACAGCATCGCCTTCGGGAAGATGCGGACGGGGTCCTTGCACTCCTCCGCCATGTTCACCGAGTCCTCGAACCCGACCATCGCGAAGAACGCCAGCGCCGTCGCCGACGTGATCGCGAGCATCGCCGACTGACCGGGCGCCGGGTCGACCTGCGTAAGGCGGGCGGGCTCGCCGTCGCCGGAGGCCACCGCGAACACGCCGATCGCGATGATGATCACCAGGCCGGACAGCTCGATGCAGGTCAGGACGACGTTCGCCTTGACCGACTCCGAGACGCCCCGGAAGTTGACCACTCCCAGGCCGATGATGAACAGGATCGCGACCAGCGTGGCCGAGACGGTGAACGTGTCGGAGAAGAACTCCTTGATGACGGACTGGAGGTAGGTGCGCCCGAAGGCGAGCGCGGCGGAGGAAGCGGAGGTGATGCCCGACGACATCACCGCGAACGCCACCATGAACGTGAGGAACTGGATCTTGAAGGCGCGGTTGGTGTAGAGCGCCGCGCCCGCCGCGCGCGGGTACTTGCCGACCAGTTCGAGGTAGCTGAACGCGGTCAGGAAGGCCACCGCGAACGCGATCAGGAACGGCACCCACAGCGCGCCGCCGATCTTGCCGGCGACGTTGCCGGTCAGGGCGTAGATGCCCGTGCCGAGGATGTCACCGACCACGAAGAACAGCAGGAGCTTGGGGCCGATGGCCCTCTTCAGTTCCGGTTGCGCCGGTGCGCTCGTCGCTTCCGCCATGCCGGATGAGTGTGCCGGATCACACCTGGCGTGCACAGTCGGCGAGCCACGGCTTGGGCAAGTCTTGATATTAGGACGCGGCCACCTCGCGGAGGTCGGCTTCGGCACGTGAGACGGCCTCGGTGAACGCTTCCCGGAACGCGGCGATCTGCGGCGCGCTCAGGGAGACCTGGTCGACCCCCGAGGGCAGCAGCACGGAGATCGCGCCGTCGTGGACTTCGAGGGACAGCACGTCCTCCTTGTCCGAGTAGCAGCGCAGCAGCCACTCACGACGCGGCTCGACCACCTTGATGAATTCCATGCCGCTTATCGTGCAAGCTTGCACATTTTCGCTCAATTACTCGATGGGGTGAACAAACTTCCGCTGCTCGTCCGGCGGCCCTAGCTTTGCCCCATGCCCCGCCGCGCCCAGGCCACCGTCCGCTCCCGCCGCCTCGCCGTCACCCTGCGCAAGCTGCGCCGCGCCACCGGCATGACCGGAGCGGACGTGGCGAAGGCGGTGGAGATGTCCGCCAGCAAGATCAGCCGGGTGGAGAGCGCGGAGAGCGGCCTCTACCTGGACGACGTCGAGAAGCTGCTCGACTTCTACCGGGTCACCAAGAAGGAGCGGGTGCACCTGCTCGACCTCGCCCGGAACGCCGAGCAGCGCGGCCTCCTCCGCCTCACCAACGACAACTACCCCGAGGACTGGCAGACCTGGGCCGACTTCGAGGACGAGGCCAACGGCCTGCTGTTCTACGAACCCCTGGTCATCCCCGGCTTGGTGCAGACCGCCGAGTACGCGCGATGGGTGATCGAAGCCACCGGTCCCGGTCTCTCGGAAGACCGGGTCGACGCCTTGGTGGCCAGTCGGATGGCCCGCCAAGGCCTCCTCTCCCGCAAGACCCCGCTCATGCTGCACGCGATCATCGAGCAGGCCGCGGTCGAGCGCCCCTTCGGCGAGCCCGGCGCACACGCCCGGCAGGTCCGCCACCTGCTCGACGCCGCCGAGCGCCCCAACATCACCGTCCAGGTGGTACCGACCGGAGCCGGTTTCCACGGCGGACTCAGCGGACCGTTCGTGATCTTGGAATACGACGAGGAGCCGAGCCTCGTCCTGCTGGAGAACAAGGTTTCCAGCCTGTTCCTCGACGAGGACGAGCACATCGAGGTCTACGAGAAGACGTGGGGGCAGTTGCGGGAATTGGCCTACTCGGAGCAGGACACCGCCGCGTACCTGCGTGGGATCATCGGTGCATGACCCCGTGGCGCAAGAGTTCGCACAGCAACAGCACCGCGAACTGCGTGGAGGTGGCGTGGCGCAAGAGTTCCCGCAGTGCCAGCACCGCGAACTGCGTTGAAGTGGCCCAGCTCGCCGGCCGCGTCGGGGCGCGGGACTCGAAGAACCCCGCGCCCACCTTCTCCGTCCCCGCCACCGCCTGGAAGAGGTTCCTGGCGGCTCAGTAGTCCTCCCACAGGTCGTAGTCCGCGCTCCTCGGCCCGGCGGTGTCGTCCACGCCGATGGCCTTCAGGTCCGCCGACGTGACCGTCATGTCGCGCCGGTCGCCCAAGACGACCTCGATCAGCGACTCCAGCACGTCGAGGTGGGCTTCGCGCGACCGCACGGCGCACGCCGTGATGCGGTCGAGCGACGCCAGGACGTGCTGCTGCCGGTCGGTCCCGGCCAACTGCTTGTAGAGCAACCCGGCCTCCCCCGACCCGGACAGGGGGCCGTCGACGGCCACGTACGACTTGATGGTGCCGCGGAACAGCAGGTACAGGGCCCTGACCTCGGCGGGCCAGCCGCCGAGGTCGTCGAGCGCGACGCCGAACAGCCGCTGCAAGCCGTCCAGCACCTCCTGCCGGTGCTCGCGCAGGGCGGTGTTGAACGCGGCGTTGTAGTAGTAGCCGTCCTTGGCATCCGGGTGCACGTCGGCGTACGCCTTGGCCAGCGCCCGGCGGTCGTAGGTGATCACCCGGTCACCTTGGCGGGATTCGCCTCGAAGCGGTAGCGGCGGATCGCCGGGATCGCCAGCACCGCCACGCCCGTCCCCACCACGACCAGGACCCCGCCCAGCACCGTGGCCAGCCCGGGGCCGACGGCCGCGCCGCCGGTGCCGTGCAGCAGGTCGGCGATCCGCGGCCCGCCGGCCACCACGACGATGAACACGCCCTGCATCCGGCCGCGCATCTCGTCCGTCGCGGCCGTCTGGAGGATCGCGCTGCGGAACACCATGCTGATCATGTCCGCCGCGCCGCCGATGGCCAGGAAGACCACCGCCAGCCACAGCGCGTCCGCCAGGCCGAACCCGATCATGGCCACGCCCCACGCCACGATCGAGATCACCACGCCCATGCCGTGCCGCGTGACCCTGGACGTCCACCCGGACGTCAGGCCGCACAGCATCGCGCCCAGCGGGATCGCGGCGAACAGCCAGCCGAGTGCCAGGCCGCCGCCCGGCGGGTCGCCGAACGTGTTCTCGGCCATCTCGGGGAACAGCGCGCGCGGCATGCCGAAGACCATCGCGATGATGTCGAGCAGGAAGCTCGCGAGCAGGATCTTCTGGAGCGCCAGGTACCGGAAGCCGTCCACGACGTCGCGCAGGCCGGCGCGGCGGCTGCTGCCGTCGAGCGGCGGCAGGGGCGGCAGCTTCCAGACCGCCCAGATGGTCGCGGTCAGCGCGACGGCGTCCACCAGGTACAGGGTCGAGAGCCCGACGACGGGCATGAGCGCGCCCGCGAGCATCGGGCCGAACACGCCGCCGAACATCATCACCGTGGACGACAGCGCGGAGGCCGCCGGGATCTGCTCGGCGGGCACCAGCCGGGCCACGGACGCCGTCCGGGCGGGCGCGTTCACGGCGAAGAACACCTGTTGCAGGCCGAGCAGCGCGATCACGAGCCACACCGAGTCCGCGTCCATCGCGGCCTGGAGCCACAGCAGCACGGACGTCACGGCGATGCCGGCGTTGGTGACGACCAGCAGCTTGCGCCGGTCGACGACGTCCGCGATGGCGCCGCCGTAGAGCCCGAACACGAGCAGCGGCACCAGCGCCACGCCGGCCGACACGCCCACCCAGGCCGAGGACCCGGTGAGGTCGTACACCTGCTTCGGCACGGCCACCGCGGTCAGTTGGCTGCCGACGGCGGTGACCACCGTGGAGAGCCACAGCCGCCGGAAGGCGAGGACTTTCAGCGGCCGCGTGTCGATGGCGATCCGGCCCAGGACTTTCCGCACGGTCGTTAGCGTACGGCAACTAACAGGGCGTTCTGGAAGACGTGGCGCACCGCCCGGACGGCCACACTGGACGACGTGGACTTCCCGGCGGTGGGGCACCGGCACGCGGCCCCGGACGTGCGGCGAGCCCCGCGGCGGGAACACCGGCGGGGCTCGTCGACGGGACTGTCCTGCGGAGCGGTCCTACGGGGCGATGCGCTGCACTTCCCAGCCGTCGCGGCCGAGGCGGAAGCGCAGGCGGTCGTGCATGCGGTCGCGCCGCCCCTGCCAGAACTCGACCTCCTCGGGCCGGATGCGCCAGCCGCCCCAGTGCGGCGGCACGGGTACCCGGTCGGCGTCCGCGAACTGGCGCTCGACCTTGTGCAGCGCGCTCTCCAGCGTCGTGCGACCGCGCACCACGCGCGACTGCGGCGACGCCCAGGCGCCGATCTGCGAACCGCGCGGGCGGCTCTCCCAGTAGGCGGCGGTCTCCGCCGGGCCGACCTTCTCGACGATGCCGCGCACGTGGGCCTGCCGCTGCATGGCGAACCACGGGAACGTCGCCGACGCGTAGCGGGTCGCCATCAGGTCGTGGCTCTTGGCGGAGGTGTAGTTGGTGAAGAACACCAGGCCCCGCTCGTCCAGGCCCTTGGCCAGGACGGTGCGGGACGACGGGCGCCCCTGCGGGTCGGAGGTGGCGAGCACCATCGCGTTCGGCTCGGACAGGCCGGCGCCGGCCGCCTGGTCCAGCCACAGTTGCAGCTGCTCGTGCCAGCTTGCGGCCAGGTCGCTCTCCGTGAGCGAACCCTGCTCGTAGGACACGCGCATCGACGGCAGCGCGATGTTGGTCGTCGTCTCCGTCATACCGACCTCCCGGAGCTGGGCTGAGCACTCGTGGTGCCTGGGTTGCCGCGACCGTACGGCTTCCAGGTTATTCGCGAAACCGCCTGGGTGGTGACGGTTACCACCCGATCCGGGCGACTAACTGTGAGATTCGGCTCGGAATCGTGTTCGAGATCGAGTCAGAAGATCCTCCGCCGATCCCGGGTGCCTTCGCCGCGCGTCGTCCAAAGCGCGCAGCGCGGTCACCGCGTCGTCCGCCAGGACGGTCGCCAGGCTGCCGCCGCGGGCCAGCGGGACGAGCGACCACCAGTCCTCCGCGACGGCCGCCGGCAGGTCGCGGCCCCAGCACAGCAGCTCCGTGCCGAGCACCCGGCGGCCGGCCAGACCGGCTGGTGACGCGTCCACCTCGGACACGCCCAACCGGGTTGTCTGCCTGATCACGGTTCCGTTTCGGCGGACGTCGAGAGTGGTGGTGAGCGAACCCGCTCTTTCGTTCAGCCGGCCCGCCGCGACTATTTCCCTGGTGCGCACACGGGCGTCGTCCGCGAGGTCCGCGCGGAACACCGCCTCGTGATTCGCCCGCGCCGTGACGACGGTCGGTTCCGGGAGGTGTTCCAGGCTCGCGCCGGCCCCCAGTTCGACGCGCACGAGGGCGCGACTGCCGCCCGGGTGGTGGCCGGGCAGCGCGAGGGTGGCCGCTACTCCCCGCAACTCCAGGGCCGCGCCGGGGCCGACCCGCACGTGCAGCTCCAGGTCGTCGCCGCCGAGCGGGGACGTGACCGCGCTGACGAGGTGGACCAGCGCGACACCACCCCTCCCCCTGGCGGGCACGAGCCGCAGGGGCGCCATCGACCGCATCTCCCGCACCACGCTCCGCCCGGCCTCGTCGAGCTCGACCACCAGGCGGGCCCGCGCCCTCACCCGACCCCGGCGAGGGCGCGGAGCTGGGCGCGCACCCACTCGGCCACGGCGGGGGCGTCCGGCGTGTCCACGAGGGACTGGCTGACCACCGGCAGCCCGCCGCGCACCCGGTGGGCGTCCGAGGTCATCACGCCCAGGTCGGCGCCCACCAGGGGGGCCAGGTCGGTCTTGTTGATGACGAGCAGGTCGGCGGTCGTCACGCCGGGGCCGCCCTTGCGCGGCACCTTGTCGCCGCCCGCCACGTCCACCACGAACACCTGCCGGTCGACCAGGCCCCGGCTGAACACGGCGGTCAGGTTGTCGCCGCCGCTCTCGATGATCACCAGCTCCAGACCGGGGAACCGGTGCTCCAGCAGCTCCACCGCGTCGAGGTTGGCGGTGATGTCGTCGCGGATCGCGGTGTGCGGGCACGCGCCGGTCTGCACCGCCTCGATCCGCTCGGTGTCCAGCACGCCCGCCGCGCGCAGGAAGTCGGCGTCCTCGGTGGTGTAGATGTCGTTGGTCACCACCGCGAGGTCCAGCTCGTCGCCCAGGGCGCGGCACAGGGCCGCGGTCAGCGCGGTCTTGCCGCTGCCGACGGGGCCGCCGATGCCCAGCCGCACGGCGCGGCGGCCGTGGTCGTGCGCGTGCGCCTGGTCGTGACCGTGCGGGTCGTGACCGGCGTCGGTCGGGTCGAAGTTCACCGGGTGGACGTGGCCGTGGTCAGCTGGCAAAGAGACGCACCTCTTCCGCGTGGTGTCGGTCGTGGGCCTCGGCGAGCAGGTCGAGGCCCGGCGCGCTGGGCGCGGGCAGGTCGGCCGGCGGCGTGCCGGCGTGGTCGCGGGCGTGCCCGGCGACCGCGTCGATCTCCGGCGCGAGGCCGGCGAGCACGGCGTTCACGCCGAACGGGTCGAGGCCGAGCAGCCGGATCGCGCCCGTCGCCGGGCCGGTCACGGCGTGGTAGGCGACGGTCTGGGCGGCCTCGAACGGGTCGGCCACCAGCACGCCCACCACGATCGGGTGATGCGGGCGGGGTGTGGCCCGGAGCAGCCCCTCCAGCCGCGCCGACGGCCAGGCGCGCGTGGCCGCCCGCGCGATGCCCCGACCCTGGGTGCGCGAGGCCGCGCGCTGCGCCGGGGACGGGGTGCGGGCGTCCAGCTCCGCGTCCAGCTCCGCGTACCCGTCCTGGGCACTGGCCGCCGCGGCGAACACCGCGGCCAGGGCCCCGGCCGTGCGCAACCGGCCCACCAGGAAGGACCGCAGCGACGCCTCGTCCACCACCAGCCGCCGGGCCGCCGCCTCCTCCAGGCCGCCCGAGTGGACGTGACCGCCGCCGGGGAAGCGGGAGTCGGCCAGCATCAGCGCGACGAGGTCCATCAGAGGCCCATCAGAAGAGGAAGTAGCGCTGGGCCAGGGGCAGCTCCGCCACCGGCTGCGGCTCGACCAGGTCGCCGTCGATCCGCACCGCGAAGCTGTCCGGGTCGACCTCCACGTCCGGCAGGGCGTCGTTGAGCACCATGTCGGCCTTGGTGACGCCCCGCGTGTCGCGGACCGGCACCAGCGGCCGGGCCAGCCGCAGCAGCCCCGCCAGGTCGGCGTCGACCGCCTGCCGCGACACGAAGTGCACGCTGCTCAGCGCCGCCGAGTGCGCCCCGAACATCGGCCGGGCCAGGACCGGCTGCGGGGTGGGGATGGACGCGTTCGCGTCGCCCATCGCCGCGTGCGCGATGAAGCCGCCCTTGAGCACCACCGACGGCCGCACGCCGAAGAACTTCGGCTCCCACAGCACGAGGTCCGCGAGCTTGCCGACCTCGACCGAGCCGACCTCGTGGTCGATGCCGTGCGCGATCGCCGGGTTGATCGTGTACTTCGCGACGTACCGGCGGGCGCGCAGGTTGTCCGAGCCGCCGTCACCGGGCAGCGAGCCGCGCTTGGCCTTCATCACGTGCGCGGTCTGCCACGTCCGGATGACGACCTCGCCGACGCGGCCCATCGCCTGCGAGTCGGAGCTGATCATGGAGATGGCGCCCAGGTCGTGCAGCACGTCCTCGGCGGCGATCGTGGTGGGCCGGATGCGGCTCTCGGCGAACGCCAGGTCCTCGGGCACCGAGCGGTTCAGGTGGTGGCACACCATCAGCATGTCGAGGTGCTCTTCGAGCGTGTTCACCGTGTGCGGGCGGGTCGGGTTGGTCGACGACGGCAGCACGTTCGGGTGCGACACCACCCGGATGACGTCCGGCGCGTGCCCGCCGCCCGCGCCCTCGGAGTGGTAGGCGTTGATCGACCGGCCGCCGATGGCCTCCAGCGTCGATTCGAGGAACCCGGCCTCGTTGAGCGTGTCGGTGTGGATGGCGACCTGCACGCCCGACTCGTCGGCCACCCGCAGGCACGCGTCGATCGCGGCGGGCGTGGTGCCCCAGTCCTCGTGCAGCTTGAACCCGCCCGCGCCGCCGAGGAGCTGCTCGCGCAGGGCGTCCTCGCGGGTGGTGTTGCCCTTGCCGAGCAGCAGCACGTTGACCGGCATGTGGTCCATCGAGGCGAGCATCCGGCCGAGGTTCCACGCGCCGGGCGTGACCGTGGTGGCCTTCGTGCCCTCGGCCGGGCCGGTGCCGCCGCCGACGAGCGTGGTGAGGCCCGAGGCGATGGCGGTGTCCACGATCTGCGGGCAGACGAAGTGCACGTGGCAGTCGATGCCGCCGGCGGTGAGGACCTTGCCGTTGCCCGAGAGCACCTCGGTGCCGGGGCCGATCACCAGCGCTGGGTCGACGCCGTCCATCGTGTCCGGGTTGCCGGCCTTGCCGATGCCGACGACCCGGCCGTCGCGCACCCCCACGTCCGCCTTGACGACGCCCCAGTGGTCGAGGACCACCGCGCCGGTGATCACCAGGTCCGGCGCGCCCTCGGCGCGCGTGGCCACGCCCTGGCCCATGGACTCGCGGACCACCTTGCCGCCGCCGAAGACCACCTCGTCACCGGAGCCCGCGCCCCGGCTGCGGTCCTCGGTGACCTCGATGAGGAGGTTCGTGTCGGCGAGCCTGATCCGGTCGCCCGTCGTGGGCCCGAGCAGCTCCGCGTAGCGGTGGCGGTCGATCCCGGTCACCTGGCGGGCCCCCGCTCGTCCAGGTCGCCGGCCCACTCGGTCCGCAGGCCGGGCACGCGGCGCGCCCCGGCGATCGGCACCAGCACGACCTCCCGCTCCACGCCCGGCTCGAAGCGCACCGCCGTGCCCGCCGGGACGTCCAGGCGCTTGCCCCACGCGGCCTCGCGGTCGAACTCCAGCCCCGGGTTGGCCGCGGCGAAGTGGTAGTGCGACCCCACCTGCACCGGGCGGTCCGCCGCGTTGACCACGACCAGCGTCGTCCGCGGCCGTCCGGGGTTCAGCTCCACCGGCTCCTCGCCGGGGATGATCTCGCCAGGGACCACGGGCCGCTCCTCACGCGATCGGGTCGTGCACGGTCACGAGCTTCGTCCCGTCCGGGAAGGTGGCCTCCACCTGCACGGACTCGATCATCTCCGGCACACCCGGCATCACCTGCGCGCGGGTGAGGACGTGCCTGCCGCCGTCCATCAGCTCGCTGACCGAGCGACCGTCCCGCGCGCCCTCCAGCACGTGGTCGGTGATCAGCGCGACCGCCTCCGGGTAGTTCAGGACCACACCGCGCTCCAGCCGCCTGCGCGCGACGTCGGCCGCGACGTGGACCAGCAGCTTGTCCCGCTCGTGGGGCGTCAGGTGCATCCCGGTGGTCTACCACGCGCGACGCCGTGAACGCGGAGCCGAAACAAGGGCTTAACGCGGGGCCTGCACGAGGGCATGGCGCGGGGCCGGCACGAGGGCTCGACGACCGCCTCGCGCGCGGGCGGCGCGCGGGAACCGTTCTGAATCGGTTCCTTGATCGTGACCGACGACACGGGCCGGCCTGATTGCGGGTGCGTCCCACCAGGAGGAAGGTGCTGGCAACTCTTTACTTTCGCCGAGAAGGAGCGCACAGCGTGGTGCAGAGCGAGGACGACGGTTTCACACCGGGTCTCGAAGGCGTGGTCGCCTTCCGCACCGAGATCGCCGAACCGGACCGCGACGGTGGCGCGCTGCGCTACCGGGGCGTGGACATCGAGGACCTCGTCGGCAAGGTGACCTTCGGCAACGTGTGGGCGTTGCTGGTCGACGGCCGATTCGGCCCCGGCCTGCCGCCCGCCGAACCGTTCCCCATCCCGGTGCACACCGGTGACGTGCGGGTCGACGTGCAGGCGGCGCTGGCCATGGTCGCCCCCATCTGGGGCTACCAGCCGCTGCTGGACATCACCGACGAGCAGGCGCGCGACCAACTGGCCCGCGCCTCCGTCATGGCCCTGTCGTACGCGGCGCAGTCGGCGCGCGGCATCGGCCGGCCCGCCGTGCCGCAGCACCGCATCGACGAGTGCCGCACCATCACCGAGCGCTTCCTCACCCGCTGGCGCGGCGAGCCCGACCCGGCGCACGTCAAGGCGCTCGACGCCTACTGGGTGTCGGCCGCCGAGCACGGCCTGAACGCCTCCACGTTCACCGCCCGCGTCATCGCCTCCACCGGCGCGGACGTGGCGGCGGCCATGTCCGGCGCGATCGGCGCGATGTCCGGTCCGCTGCACGGCGGCGCGCCCGCCCGCGTGCTGCCGATGATCGAGGAGGTCGAGCGGACCGGTGACGCGCGCGGCTACGTGAAGGGCGTCCTCGACCGCGGCGAGCGGCTGATGGGCTTCGGGCACCGGGTGTACCGGGCGGAGGACCCGCGGGCGCGCGTGCTGCGGCGGACGTGCAAGGAGCTGGGCGCGTCCCGCTACGAGGCGGCCGACGCGCTGGAGCAGGCCGCCCTGGCCGAGCTGCGCGAACGCCGCCCGGACCGCGCGATCGAGACGAACGTCGAGTTCTGGGCCGCGGTGATCCTGGACTTCGCCCAGGTGCCGCCGCACATGATGCCCGCGATGTTCACCTGCGCCCGCACCGCCGGCTGGTCCGCGCACATCCTGGAGGAGAAGCGCACCGGCCGCCTGGTCCGCCCCTCGGCCACCTACACCGGTCCCGCCCCCCGCACTCCCGACGAGGTGGAAGGCTGGTCCGAGATCTCCTGACCCCTCCCCCGCGCGAGTCGTAAGCCCAACCCGCGCGAGTCGTAAGCCCAACCCGCGCGAGTCGTAAGCCCAAGACCCGCGAGTCGTAAGCCCAGGACCCGCGAGTCGTACGTCCAGGACCCGCGAGTCGTACGTCCAGGACCCGCGAGTCGTACGTTCAGGACCCCCGAATTCTACGTTCAGGACTTCACGAGGAGACCTGAACGTAGAACTCGGGGGTCCTGAACGTTGGACTCGCGCGGGTCGGGCTTACGACTCGCGCGGGTTGGGCTTACGACTCGCCGTGGCCGGGTTCGGGTGGAGCAGGGTGACCGGGGACACCCGGCCGTCACCGCTCGGCCATGCGGCTGCAACACTGAGACCCCCGGCAACGGCGCCGGTCGTGCCTGCCGACCCCCTCCCCGTGACCGGAGGCTTCGCGATGACCCAGACCGCCGACCCCACCTCGTTGGTCCTGCCCTCCGACCTGCGGCCGTCCGACGGCCGGTTCGGCTGCGGGCCCTCCAAGGTCCGTCCCGAGGCCCTCGCGGCCCTCGCGGCCGAGGGCGCCGCGCTGATGGGCACCTCCCACCGGCAGAAGCCGGTGAAGTCCCTGGTCGGCTCCGTGCGCGCCGGCCTGCGGGAGCTGTTCTCCCTGCCCGAGGGCTACGAGGTCGTCCTGGGCAACGGCGGCACCACCGCCTTCTGGGACGCCGCCGCGTTCGGCCTGGTGCGCGAGCGCGCCCAGCACTTCACCTACGGCGAGTTCTCCTCGAAGTTCGCCAAGGTCACCTCGGACGCGCCGTTCCTGGGCGACTCGATCGTGGTCAAGGCCGAGGCCGGCTCCGCGCCCGAAATCACCTACGCCGAGGGCGCCGACCTCGTCGGCTGGGCGCACAACGAGACGTCGACCGGTGTCGCGGTGCCCGTGACCAGGCCCGCCGGGTCCGACGGCGCGCTGGTCGCCATCGACGCCACCTCGGCCGCCGGCGGCCTGCCCGTCGAGGCGACCGACTACGACGTCTACTACTTCGCGCCGCAGAAGAACTTCGCCTCCGACGGCGGCCTGTGGATCGCGCTGATGTCCCCGGCCGCGCTGGAGCGGGTGGCCGAGATCGGCGCGTCGGGCCGCTGGGTGCCCGAGTTCCTGTCGCTGACCACGGCGCTGGACAACTCCACGAAGGACCAGACGTACAACACGCCGTCGCTGGCCACCCTGTTCCTGCTGAACCACCAGATCGAGTGGATCCTCGGCAACGGCGGGCTCAAGTGGGCCGTCGAGCGCACCGCCGACTCGTCGTCGCGGCTGTACTCGTGGGCCGAGTCGACGTCCTACACGACCCCGTACGTGGCCGACCCTGCGCACCGCTCGCAGGTCGTCGGCACGATCGACTTCGACGACTCGGTGGACGCCTCGGCGGTGGCCAAGGCGCTGCGCGCGAACGGCGTCGTGGACGTCGAGCCGTACCGCAAGCTGGGCCGCAACCAGCTGCGCGTCGCGATGTTCCCGGCGGTCGAGCCGACCGACGTGACCACCCTGACCCAGGCGGTCGACTGGGTCGTCGGGCAGCTCTGACGACGGTTCCCCGGACGGCCGGCCACCCCCTCGGGTGGCCGGCCGTTCGTGCTTTCTCGTGCCCGGGGGTGTCCATCAGGCGTTCGATCGGGCACCCTGAACAGGGCACGTGTGCCGTAACGGACGTGCGGACACGGACGACATGCGGCAAGATCACACGAAGATATCGATGGGCACGGCGAGCCTCCGGCGTCAAGGCGGCACGCCGGATTAACGTCAGCAGTCGGCGAGGTGAGTCATCCGGGAGGCCATGATGCGAGCGTTGCGAGTCATCGGGCTCGAAGACGACGGCAAGTCCGTCATCTTGGAGGACCCGGATCGCGGCGAGCGCTTCGTGCTCCCCGCCGACGAGCGCCTGCGCGCCGCCGCGCGCGGCGACCTGACCCGGCTCGGCCAGATCGAGATCGAGGTCGAGTCGCAGATGCGCCCGCGGGAGATCCAGGCCCGCATCCGCGCCGGCGAGTCGGTGGACCAGGTCGCCTCGGCGGCCGGCATCCCGAAGCACCGCGTGGAGCGGTTCGCCTACCCGGTGCTGCTGGAGCGGTCCCGCACGGCCGACCTGGCGCAGCGCGCCCACCCCGTCCGCGAGGACGGGCCGGACGTGCAGACGCTCGGCGAGGTCGTCGCCCACTCGTTCGGCCTGCGCGGCCAGGACTACGCCGACGTGAGCTGGGACTCGTGGCGCGGCGAGGACGGCCGCTGGGTCGTGCAGCTGCACTGGACGGCGGGCCGCTCGGACAACCGCGCGCACTGGGCGTTCCACCCGGGTGTGCAGGGCGGCACGGTGACCGCGCTGGACGACGTCGCCGTGGACCTGATGGACCCGAACCCGAACCGGGGTCTGCGCAGCCTGCGCCCGGTGACGGCGCTGGCCCGCCAGGCGCTGGAGGTGGAGCGCCGCCAGGAGCCGGAGATCCTCGCCCGCGAGGAGCCGACCCCGGTGGCACCCCCGCCCCCGCCGCCCGTGCGGGAGCCGGAGCCCGAGCCGGTCGTCGAGGAGCCCGTCGTGGCCGAGGAACCGGTCCCGCCGGTCCCCGCGCAGCAGCAGCCGACCCCGGCGGCCGGTTCCAAGCAGCCGCCGCCGCGCAAGGAGCCCCCGCCCAAGCGCGGTGGCAAGAAGAGCCACCCGATCGTCCCGTCGTGGGAGGACGTCCTGCTGGGCGTCCGCTCCAACCGGGGCTGAGATCGCGTCGAAGGGCCCTCCACCCGCCCCGGGTGGGGGGCTTTTCGCGTAGTAGTACTCACGACCGGGCGGCCACCGGCGGGGGACCATTCCCGCATGGGCGACGTGGCGCGCCGGTACGGCGCGGTGGGTGCGGTCGGGCTGCTGGTCGGCCTGGCGGTGTGGGCGTACGTCGACGCGGGCGCCTCGTGCGGCGACGAGGACATCGGGTGCGGCATCGGGTTCGCGCTGTCGGTCCCGGTGGTGGTGCTGCTGGCACTGCCCGCGGTGTGGGGCGTGCTGCGGCTGCTGCGGGTCGAGCGGCCCGGCGTGACGGCGACGTGCTGCTGGGGCGTGGGCCTGCTGCTGATGGGGATCGCCGCGTCGCACTCGCCGACACCCGGCTGGTTGGCGCTGATCGGCGTGGTGTCGTTCCTGATCGGCGGCATGCTGGGCGGCTGACGGTTTCCCGCGGGTGACCGGGCGGGTACTCGGCGGACATGCTGGGACGGGTGGTCGTCGGTGTCGCGGTCGGGGCCGGGCTCGGTGCGGCCTGGTGGGGGCTGCGCGAGTTCATCGCGGCCGGGGTGGTGTGCTCGACGGAGGACTGGGACTGCCTGGGCCTGGGCCTGGTGGCGATGCCGGTGAGCCTGCTCGTCGGCGTGCTGCTGTCGTGGCTGGTGCTCGCGGTGGCGCGGCAGGCGCGACCCCTGGGGTTCGCGGCCGTCGGGGTGACGTTCTCCGCCGTGCTCACGCTGATGACCGTCTGGGTGAACGTGCCGGCGGGCGCGGTGCTGGCCGGGGTGGTGGGGTTCGCGCTGGCCGCACCGGTGACAGCGCGGCACGACGTGCGCGAGACTGCCCGGCGTGGCTGAGACCTCGACCGCGGGACGCGCCGCGTTCACCGTGCTGCTGCGCGTGGTCGTGTCGGCGGTGGTGGGCGCGGCGCTGCTGATCGCCTGGATCTGGGCGTACCGCACCGGTGTGCTCGACCGGGTCGTCGACGAGACCACGCTGAGCGAGTTCATCCTGCTCGTCGTCGTCGGGCTGCCGATCGCGCTGCTGGTCAGCGCGTTGCTGGCCGGGCCGGTGCTGTGGCTGCTCACGGTGCGCCCGGTGTGGCCGGTCGTGCTGATCGGGCCGGTCCTGCTCGGTCTCGCGCACTACTTCACGCTGCCCGAGCAGTGGTCCGGGCTGGGCGACCGGTGGACCGTGCTCGTCCTGCTCGCGGCGGCGAGCTACGGCCTCGCGGGCCTGCTCACGGCCCCCGCGGCGCTGCGCCGGCGCAAGTAGGGCCCACCCGGGCAGGGCCCACCGGGGGCTACACCGGTCGGGGGACGGTGTCGAGCACGGCCTCGTCGACGCCCTCCGCGCGGCACCACTCCTCGGCCTCGGCCCGGCTGATCGGGCGCGCCCCCTCGGGGCGGGTGCCGCCGACGACGTCCCAGCCGTCGGGCGCCCACACGTGCAGCCTGCCGCCGCGCACGGCGAGCAGCCTGCCGCGCGGGTGCGCCATGGTCGGCTCGGCGCGCAGGAACCGGATGTCCATCTTGACCTCCACCGCGGTAGAGCTTGCAGGGTCGTCACCGGGGTGCCGGCCCCGGAAAACAGGATGCCGAGTGTCGGTCCCCCTTCGTACCGTCGGGGTGGACCGGAGGGGGACTCGTGTCGGAAGAACGTACTTCCACAGCCGCGGCTCTGCGCAGGCTGTGGCCGTACCTCACACCCGTGCGCACGCCGATCGCGCTGAGCGCGGCGGCGACGGCGCTCGCGATGCTGTGCGGCCTCGGCATACCGCTGATCACCCAGCGCATCGTGGACGGCCCCGTCGCGGACCGCGACCTGGGCGCGTTGCCGCTGCTCGTGGCGGTGGTGGTGCTGCTCGGGTGCGCCGAGGCCGGCCTGTTCTACGCCCGCCGCAAGCTCATCGCCGGACCGGCGTCGGACGTCGAGGCGCGGATGCGCGCCGACCTGTACCACCACCTCCAGGACCTCCAGGTGTCGTTCCACGACCGGTGGCAGTCGGGGCAGCTGCTGTCGCGCGGCACGACCGACCTGACGCAGGTCCGGCGGTTCGTCGGCTTCTCGATGGTGTTCCTCGTGGTGAACACGTTCGTGGTGCTGGTCGGCCTGGGCGTGCTGTTCGCGCTGTCGCCGGTGCTGGGCGTGATCGCGCTGACCTGCACGTTGCCGCTGCTGGCCCTGTCGTACCTGTTCGAGACGAAGTTCAAGGTGGTCGCGCGGCGGGCGCAGGACCAGGCCGGCGACCTGACCACCGTGGTCGAGGAGTCGGTGCTGGGCATCCGGGTGCTCAAGGCGTTCGGCCGCGGCCCGCACCTGACGAAGCGGTTCCTGCGGCAGGCCCGCGAGCTGCGCGACACCGAGCTGGCGAAGGTGCGGGTGTTCGCCGCGCTGTGGGCGGTGCTGATCGTGCTGCCCGAGCTGAGCATCGCGGGGCAGCTCGCGTTCGGCGCGGTCGGCATCGCGGACGGCACGACCACCGTGGGCACGCTCGTCGCCGCCGTCACGCTCACCGCCTACCTGCGCTGGCCGGTCGACTCGATCGGGTGGTTGTTGGCGGAGACGAACTCGACCGCGTCCGCGGTGGAGCGCTTCTACGAGGTGATGGACGAGCCGGTGACCGTGCGCGGCCCCGCCGTCCCGACGCCACCGGCGACCCCGGTGCGCGGGCACGTGCGGTTCGAGGGCGTGCACTTCGCGCACCCCGGCGCGGAGGACGAGGTGCTGCGCGGGATCGACCTGGACGTGCGGCCCGGCGAGACGGTGGCGCTGGTCGGCGCGACCGGGTCCGGCAAGACGACGGTCACCGCGCTCGTGCCGCGCCTGGCGGACGTCACGCGCGGCCGGGTCACGCTGGACGGCGTGGACGTGCGCGACCTGGACCTGGCGCAGCTGCGGCGGATGGTCGGCACGGCGTTCGAGGAGCCGATCCTGTTCTCGGCGAGCGTCACGGAGAACGTGGCGCTCGGCGGGGAGGGCGTGGACGAGGCGCGGGTGCGGGAGGCGCTGCGGGTGGCGCGGGCCGAGGAGTTCGTGGACGCCCTGCCGTGGGGCGCGGACACCCGCATCGGCGAGCAGGGCCTGTCGCTGTCCGGTGGTCAGCGGCAGCGGTTGGCGCTGGCCCGCGCGGTCGTCGGGCACCCCGCGGTGCTGGTGCTGGACGACCCGCTGTCCGCGCTCGACGTGCACACCGAGGCCGAGGTGGAGGCCGCGCTGCGGCGCGTGCTGAAGGGCGTGACGGCGCTGGTCGTGGCGCACCGGCCGAGCACGGTGCAGCTCGCCGACCGGGTCGCGATGATCGTCGACGGGCGGATCGCCGCGGTCGGCGCGCACACCGAGCTGCTGGCGGACAACGAGGCCTACCGGCAGCTGTTGTCCACGATGGAGGACGAGGGGGTGGCGGCGTGAGCGCGGTCGTCGAGGACGTCCCGCAGGACGAGGACGCCCGGTCGGGCCAGGACTGGCGGGGTGTGGCCGCCGAGGACGTCGAGGAGATCACCCACGCCACGGGCGTGCTTCTCCAGGCCCGGTCGCGGCGGCTGCTGGGCGAGCTGCTGCGCCCGCACAGCCGGGCCGCGGTGCTCGCGCTGGTGATCGTGGTGGTGGAGAACCTGGTCGCGCTGGCCGGGCCGCTGCTGATCGCCGCCGCCATCGACCGGGGCGTGCCCGCGGCGCTCGACGGGCGCCCGGCGGTGCTGGCGTGGTGCGTCGGCGGGTACGCGGCGTGCGGGCTCGTGGCGACGCTGCTGCGGTTCACGTTCGTCCGGCTCACCGGGCGCATCGGCCAGGACGTGCTGCTGGTGCTGCGGGAGCGCATCTTCCGGCAGGCGCAGCGGCTGTCCGTGGCGTTCCACGAGACCTACACGTCCGGCAAGGTCATCTCCCGCGCGACCAGCGACGTCGACTCGTTGCAGGACCTGCTGGAGGAGGGCCTGGACGGCCTGCTCACGTCGCTGCTGTCGGTCGTCGGCATCTCGGTGGTGCTGCTGTACCTGGACCTGCCGCTGGCGCTCGTCGTGCTGTCCGGGTTCGTGCCGCTCTACCTGCTGACCCGCTGGTTCCGCCGCCGCTCGGCGCGCGCCTACCGCAGCACGCGGGGCGCCATCGCGCAGATCATCGTGCAGTTCGTGGAGACCATGAACGGCATCCGCGCGGTGCAGGCGTTCCGCCGGGAGAAGCGCAACGCGGGCATCATGGGCGCGCTGAACGCCCGGTTCCGCGACGCGAACACCGAGGCGATGGGCGTGATGGCGGCGTTCACATCGCTCGTCCGGGTGATCGGCAACCTGTCGTTGGCGATCATCCTGGCGTGGGGCGCGTTCCGGGTGGCCGGCGGGCAGCTGGAGCTGGGCGTGCTGGCCGCGTTCACGTTGTACGTGCGGCGGTTCTACGACCCGTTCGACCAGCTCGCGATGTTCACGAACACGTACGCGTCGGCGACGGCGGCGCTGGAGAAGATCTCCGGTCTGCTGGAGGAGGAGCCGACGGTCCGCGAACCCGAGGACCCCGCGCCGCTGGGCGACGTGCGGGGTGCGGTGCGGTTCGACGGGGTGGGGTTCCGGTACTCGGAGACCACGCCGGTGGTGCTGCCCCCGTTCGACCTGACCGTGCCCGCCGGGCAGACGGTGGCGCTGGTCGGCGCGACCGGGGCGGGCAAGTCGACGATCGCGAAGCTGGTGGCCCGGTTCTACGACCCGACCTCGGGCGCGGTGCGGCTGGACGGGGTGGACCTGCGGTCGGTGGCGGACGCCGAGCTGCGGCGCGCCGTGGTCATGGTGACGCAGGAGAACTTCCTGTTCGACGGCTCGGTCGCGGACAACATCGCGCTCGGACGGCCGTCGGCGACGCGGGCCGAGGTGGAGGCGGCGGCGCGGGCGGTGGGCGCGGACGCGTTCATCCGGGCGCTGCCCGAGGGCTACGACACGGACGTGCGCAAGCGCGGCGGGCGGCTGTCGGCGGGGCAGCGGCAGATGGTGGCGTTCGCGCGGGCGTTCCTGGCCGACCCGGCGGTGCTGGTGCTCGACGAGGCGACGTCCAGCCTGGACGTGCCCACCGAGCGCCTGGTGCAGGACGCGCTGGAGACCGTGCTGGCCGACCGGACGGCGTTCATCATCGCCCACCGGCTGTCGACCGTGCTCATCGCGGACCGCGTGCTGGTGGTCGACGGCGGGCGCGTCGTGGAGGACGGGACGCCGAAGGAGCTGATCGGCGGACGCGGGCGGTTCGCGGCGCTGCACACCGCGTGGCGGGAGTCGCTGGCCTGACCGCCGACCAGGTCGTCCGGGTTGTCGTCCGGGTGTCCGGGCGTGGTCAGAGGAGGCCGTTGAGCAGGAGCGACAGCCACGCGGCGAGGACGCCCGCGACGACGCCGTAGGCCACCCAGCGCCACACGGGCACCCTGCGCGCCAGCCACACCGAGGGGGAGATGCCGCCGACCACCAGGACGTTCGCCAGCAGCGCGAGCCACTGGCTGGTCTCGCCGAGCCCCACCGACAGCGTGAACACGGTGAACGTCACGACCGCCGCCGTGATCAGGCTGACGGTGAGGCCGGTGCCCCACGGCGTGGGTTCCGGCGCCTGCCCGGCCTCGGCGTCGGCGGCGTCGTCCGGCCCGTCGGGTCGGGCTTCGCCGGGTCGGGGCTCGTCGGGTCGGGGCTCGTCGGGTCGGGACTCGTCGGGTCGGGGCTCGTCCTCGGCTGCCGGCACGTCGACCGTCACCACGTCGCCCGTCACCGGGTCGGTGTAGCGGACCGGTGAGCCCATGTCGGCGGCCAGGCGACCGGCCAGCTGGCGGCCGCGCCTGGCCACCAGGGCGCCCGCGACGCCCTCGGAGGGGGAGTCGGTGCGGCTCACGGCGTCGGCCACCTTCGCCCACTCGTGCAGCGCCTCGGCCAGGCCCGCGCCGAGCGGGAGGGTGTGGGGGTCGACCTCGTGCTCACCCGCGTCGTCGCTGCCCGCGAGCACGGCGCGGCCGTCCTGGACCCGCAGTTCCACCTGCGTCCTCCTCTGCTCGGAGAGCAACGTAGCGCTTCAGGCGATGGCGTAGAAGGCGATGGCGCCCGCGGTCGCGACGTTGAGCGAGTCGACGCCGTCGGCCATGGGGATGCGCACGGCGACGTCGGCCGCGGCGATGGCCTCGTCGGTGAGCCCCGGGCCCTCGGAACCGAGCATCACGGCGACCCTGCGCCCGCGCAGCCCGGCGTCGGCCAGGCTCACCGCGTCGGCGCGCGGCGTGAGGGCGGCGACCGCGAAGCCGTTGTCCCGCAAGGTGTTCAGGCCGGCGGCGAGGTCGGGCGCGTGCGTGAACGGCACGCGCAGCACGTGGCCCATCGAGACGCGGACGCTGCGCCGGTACAGCGGGTCACTGCACCCCGGGCCGAGGACGACGCCGTCGACGCCGAGCGCGGCGGCGTTGCGGAACAACGAACCCAGGTTCTCGTGGTCGCCGACGCCTTCGAGGACGGCGAGGCGGGTCGCGGTGGCGGCCAGGTCGGCCAGGTCGGGTCGCGGCGCGCGATCGGCGGCGGCGAGGACGCCCCGGTTGAGGTGGAAGCCGACCACCTCGGCCATGACCTCGGCGGACGTGACGTACGCGGGGGCGGGGAGGTCGCCGAGGGCTTCGACGCGCCGGCGCACGCCGAGCAGCGCGCGGACCGGGTAGGGCGAGGCGAGGAGCCGTTCGACGACGACCACGCCCTCGGCGATCACCAGGCCGCGCCCACCCGGGCGGTCCGGGCGGCGGTCGGCCGTCGACAGGTCCCGAAAGTCGTCCAGCCTCGGGTCCGCCGGGTCGTCGATCTCGATCACGGGGGCAGTGTCCCACCTCCCACCGCGTGAACACCCCTCGCGAACGTGGCCGGGCTCACAACCTGCGCTTTGTCGCTTATTGTTACCGTCATGTGACAGAGAGCACCGATTTGGACGCTGGCGGGCATGTGGTCGCTGTGTCACGGTTGGCCTCCGCTGAGCCCGCCGGAGCACCCCGACCGATTGGGAGGCGGCATGGGTACGGATGTGTCCAGTCGGACGTTCACCAGGGAAGATCGCCAGCGCTACCGCGAGCGCATGCAGCGGTGCATGGACGCGCTGGGGACCATGTTGGTCGAGGACAGCTTCTCGTTCCCGCGTCAGCAGATGGGGTTGGAGATCGAACTGAACCTGGTCGACGGCGCGTGCCGGCCGGCCATGGCCAACTCCGAGGTCCTGGAGAAGATCGACGACCCCTCGTTCACGCTCGAACTGGGGCAGCACAACCTGGAGGTGAACGTCCCGCCGCGCGAGCTGGCCGGGAACGAGACGCTCGACCTGGAGCGGGAACTGGTCTCCACGCTGGCGTCGGCCGACGACAAGGCGCACGACGCCGGGACGTCCATCGTGATGATCGGGGTGCTGCCGACGTTGCGGCAGGAGCACTTCGAACGGCGGTGGCTGTCCAACCAGCCGCGCTACGCGGTGCTCAACGACCGCATCCTCGCCGAGCGCGGCGAGGAGGTCGCGCTGTCCATCTCCGGCGAGCTGTCGCCGCTGCCCGGCCGGACCGGCGAGAAGCTGGCCGGCTACGCGGAGTCGATCATGCCGGAGGCGGCTTGCACGTCCGTGCAGCTGCACCTCCAAGTGGCGCCGGACGACTTCGCGGCGCACTGGAACGCGGCGCAGGCACTGGCCGGGGTGCAGGTGGCGATCGCGGCGAACTCGCCGTTCCTGCTGGGGCGGGCGCTGTGGCACGAGACCCGGATACCGCTCTTCCTCCAGGCCACCGACACCAGGACGCAGGAGCTGAAGAACCAGGGCGTCCGGCCGCGCGTGTGGTTCGGGGAGCGGTGGATCACGTCCATCTTCGACTTGTTCGAGGAGAACGTGCGGTACTTCCCCGCACTGCTGCCGGAAACCGGCGACGAGGACCCGCTGGACGTGCTGGGGTCGGGCGGGACGCCGTCGTTGACGGAGCTGAGGCTGCACAACGGGACGGTGTGGCGCTGGAACCGGCCGGTGTACGACGTGGTGGACGGGGTTCCACACCTGCGGGTGGAGAACCGCGTACTGCCGGCGGGGCCGACGGTGCTGGACACGATGGCCAACGCGGCGTTCTTCTACGGCGCGCAGCGGGCGCTGACGACCTCGGAACGTCCACTGTGGAGTCAGATGTCGTTCCACGCGGCGGAGGAGAACCTGTACGCCGGTTCGCGGCACGGGATGAGCGCGCAGCTCTACTGGCCGGGCATCGGCTGGGTCCCCCCGGACGAACTGGTGCTGCGCAGGCTGCTCCCCCTCGCCCACGAGGGCCTGCGCGACTGCGGCGTGTCCGACGAGGCGCGGGAGCGCTACCTCGGCGTCATCGAGGCCCGGTGCCTGGCGCGGCGGACCGGTTCGCAGTGGCAGCGCGAGACCGTGGCGATGCTGGAGGAACGGGGCGCCGACCGGGACACCGCGCTGTCCGCGATGCTGGCCAGGTACGTGGAACTCATGCACGGGGGCGAACCGGTCCACACCTGGCCGGTGGCCCCGTGATCCGCCCGACCGCGCCACCCGGGTGACCACCCCGACTCCGGGGCCCGCCGCTCTGTCGGGGCGCGGCGGGCCCCGGTCCCGTCCGACGAAATCCGGTCCCGTCCGACGGAGGGTTGGCCCTGTTCGACGCGGCGGATCGGAGTCGGGCTCGGCCCCAGGCCCGGGCGTGGGTCACGGCGCACGAGTCACAGGCACGAGCCACGAGTCATGGCGCACGGCGCGGTTCACAGGGCACGGGGTCCGGTGCGCCGCCGCCTCCACCTTTCCGGCAACAACATCCCCGTTACCACTCATACCCGATCTTCGTTCCCCGATCGGGTGATCCGGTCAGCGCCGGCGGCCCGACTTCAGCGGTGCCACGTCCGCGCCGTCGTGGGTGTTGCGGCACTCGTCGGGGGTCACCGCCTCGACCGCCAGGGTCAGCATGCCCTTGACGCCCGTGTAGATGCTCTCGCCCGCCGACGCCAGCGAGGTGTGCACGCGGTTCGAGTCGGTGAAGTCGCGGTCGTCCTTGGTGCGCTTCTTGCCGGCTTCCTCGGGCTTCGTGGCGCTGCGGAGGTTGACCTCCAGCCACGCGGCCACCTCCGCGGGGGTGGTCAGCACCTCCTCCGGCGTGCGCTCCAGGCGCTCGGCGCGCGGGGAGGCGTGGTCGAGGGACGTGTGCTCCACGTACGCGTGCCAGTGCGTGTTCCGCAGCGACCACGTCTGCTCGACCGGCCAGTCCTCCTCGGTGCCCATGCGCCCTATCTTGCCAGGGTTCGGACCTCCAGGGTGTGGTCCACCCCCACCGCGTCGGCGAGCCTTCGGTCGTGGGTGACCAGCAGCAGGGTGCCCGCGTAGTCGGCGAGAGCCCGTTCGAGTTGTTCGATGGCCGCCAGGTCCAGGTGGTTGGTGGGTTCGTCCAGCACGAGGCACGTCGTGCCGCGTGCCTGGAGCACCGCCAGGCCGGCCCGGGTCCGCTCGCCCGGCGACAGCGACGCGGACGGCCGCAGCACGGCGTCGGCGCCGATCCGGAACTTCGCCAGCAGGGTCCTCGCCTCCTCGGGCGACAGGCCGGTGGAGTCGACCACGACGTCGAGCACGGGCGTGGTGGTGGCGAAGTCGGCGCGCACCTGGTCCACTTCGCCGACGACGACGTTCGGCCCCTGCGCCCGGTCGCCGGAGACCAGTGGCAGGCGGCCGAGCAGGGCTGCCAGGAGGGTGGACTTGCCGGCGCCGTTGGGTCCCACGACGCGCCACCGCTCGCCCGCGCCGACGGTGAGGTCGACGGGGCCGAGTTCGACGTCGCCGCGTCGCACGACCGCCCGGCGCAGGGTGAACGCGACCTGGCTGCCGCGGCCGGCGGACGGGAGGGTGAGGCGCAGTTCCCACGGTTCGCGGGGTTCCTCGACCTCGTCGAGGCGGTCGAGGGCGCGGTCGGCGGCGGACGCCTTGCCGGAGAGGTTCTCGGCGCCCTGCTTGCGCGCGTGCTTGATGTTCTTGTCGCTCTCGTCGGACCTGGCGACGCGCCGCACGCCCGCCCTGGACCACTCGCGGGTCCGGCGGGAGCGGGCGACGAGCGCGTCGCGCCTGGCGGCGTAGGTCTCGTACTCCTCGCGGGCGCGGCGGCGGGCGGCGGCCTGTTCGTGCGCGTACGCCTCCCAGCCGCCGCCGTACGCGGTGACGCCCCTGGTGAACTCGTCGAGTTCGGCGATGGCGGTGGTGGTGCGGGCGAGGAACTCGCGGTCGTGGCTGACTAGGACCATGGCGGCGCGGCTGCGCAGCACGTGCGCCTCCAGCAGTTCCAGGCCGGCGAGGTCGAGGTCGTTGGTGGGTTCGTCGAGCAGCAGCACGTCGGCGGTGGTGAGCAGCACGGCGGCGAGGCGCAGGCGGGCGGACTGGCCCCCGGACAGCTCGTCGGGGCCGCGGTCGTCCAGGAGGGACGCGGGCAGGCCGAGGCGTTCGCACACCTCGTCGGCGCGTTCGGCGAAGTCGGGTGCGCCGGAGGCGGTCCACTCGTCGAACGCGCGGGCATAGGCGTCGTCGGCGCCGGGTGTCCCGGCGGTCAGCGCGGCGGTGGCGCGTTCGAAGCGCTGGACGGCGGCGGCGACGCCGGTGCGGCGGGCGAGGTGGTCGCGCAGGGATTCGCCGGGGTGCGGTGAGGTCTCCTGGGTGAGGTGGGCGACGTGGCCGCGGGCGGTGACGGTGCCGGTGTCGGGGCGCAGTTCGCCGGCGAGGACGCGCAGGAGGGTGGACTTGCCGACGCCGTTGGGCGCGATCAGGCCCACGCGTTCGCCGGCGGGGACGTCGAGGTCGACGGCGGCGAGCACGGTGTGCGGGCCGAACGACAGCGACACACCCCTGGCGGTCAGTGCGGACACGTTCCCGAGGGTGACAGGGACACGGGTCCGGGGGCACCTGGTTTTCCGCGCCGGCGCTCCCGGGAGCGGGCGGGGTGCGGGCACGACGAGACCCCGCTGCCCGGCGGTACGACCGGGAGGCGGGGCCTCGTCTGTTCCCGAACTGACTGCCGCTCCCACCACGAAGCGACGTGACTTAGGTTAGCCTAAGCTCCTCTTCTTGTGAAGCCCGGCGCACGAAACCGCGTGCCACGAGTTCCACGACCACGACGATCGCCACCGCCTCCACCGCCAGCAGGGCGAGCAGCACGACGAGTTGCAGCGCCCCCGCCTGCCACACCGGCGCACCGCCGAGCAGCATCCCGACGAACGCGCCGGGCAGCGTCACCAACCCCACCGTGCGGGTCTGGTCGAGCGCGGGCAGGAGGGCCTCGGCGGCGGGCCGGCGCACGAGTTCGCGCACCGCGTCCGGTTCGGTGAAGCCGAGCGCCAGCGCCGCCTCGTACTCGCCGTGCCGGTCCCGCAGCGCGTCGAGGGCGCGCCGAACGGACAGCGTGGTCGCGGTCATCGCGCCGCCGACGAGGATGCCGCCGACGGGGACGAGCGCGATGCCGGTCACCGGCACCAGGCCGCCGAGCACCAGCAGCGCGATGGCGGGAAGCGCGCCGCCGAGGATGGCGACCCCGACCCACGCGCCCCGCCGGCCGGTCCCGGTGCGGGCGGCGGACGTGCCGGTCGCCACGGCGGCCATCAGGACGAGGAAGCCGACCGTCAGGGGCAGGGACGCGAGCACCGCCGTGATGACGGCGGACACGGCGGCGAGTTGCGCGGTCGCCCGCAGGGCCGCCCGGACGACCGGTCCGGGTGACGCGAGGCCGCCCCACCGCACGACCGCCGCGGCGGCGGCGGTGAGGACCAGGCACACGACGAGCAGGCGGACCCAGTCCGTTGCGATGACCACGCGACGATTGTGCGACGGCCTGGCGAATGGGGCGGCCGGGCGGGCCGCGACGGCCTGGCGAATGGGGCGGTCGGAGCGCGGGTCAGGGGCGGGAGCGGCGGCGCAGGCCGAGGCGCGGGATCGGCAGGGCCAGGCCGCCCCTGCGGGCCAGCACGATCCCGCCCACCACGGCCGCGACGATCGACACGGCGCCGCCGACCACGAGCGGCGCGCGGGGGGTGAAGTGCTCGGCGAGCCAGCCCATCACCGGGCCGCCCACCGGGTTGCCGCCCAGGAACACCAGCATGTACAGGCCCATGACCCGACCCCGCATCGCGGGCTCCACGGCCAGTTGCACGGTGGCGTTCGCGGTGGTCGTGAACGTCATCATGGCGATGCCCAGCGGGATCAGCGCGACGCCCGTCAGCCACATCGTGGGCAGCACGCCGGCGACGATCTCCAGCACGCCGAACGCGAGGGCGCCGATGATCAGCAAGCGCAGCCTCGGCTTGCCGTTGGCGCTGCGCTTCGCGGCCAGGGTCGCGCCCGCCAGGGTGCCGACCGCCAGCATCGTGGACAGCAGGCCGTACGCACTGGCGTCGCCGCCGAAGGTGTTACGCGCCAACACCGCCAGGGTCACGTAGAAGTTCAACCCGAACGTGCTGATGAAGAACACCAGGAACAGCAGGATCACCAGGTCGGCGCGCTTGCGGACGTACCGCAGCCCCTCCCGCAACTGCCCCTTGCGGCGCGGCACCGGGTCGCCGCGGTGCAGTTCGCGCGGGTTCATCAGGAACAACCCGAGCAGCACCCCGAGGAAGCTGGCCGCGTTGATCAGGAACACCCAGCCCGTCCCGACGAAGACGATCAGCCCGCCGGCGACGGCCGGGCCGACCATCCGGGCCAGGTTGAACGTCATGGAGTTGAGCGCGACGGCGTTGGTCAGCTGGTCGCGGCCGACCATCTCGACCACGAAGCTCTGCCGCACGGGGGTTTCCACCGCGGACACCGCGCCGAGCAGCAGGCACAGCAGGTAGACGTGCCACAGCTCGGCGACGCCGGTGACGTCGAGCAGCCCCAGCACCAGCGCGCACAGCCCGAGCCCGGTCTCCAGCACCAGCAGCAGCTTGCGCTTGTCGAGCCGGTCGGCGAGCACACCGGCCCACAGCGACAGCAGCAGCGTCGGCGCGAACTGGAGCGCGGCGGCGATGCCGAGCGCCACCGGTGAGCCGTCCGACAGCTCCAGGACCAGCCAGTCCTGGGCGACGCGCTGCATCCACAGGCCGACCAGCGAGACGACCTGGCCGGACGCGTAGAGGCGGTAGTTGCGGACGCGGAGGGAGCCGAACATGCTGCTGCGCGGCGGGGGTGCGGCCGTGTTGCGATCGAGCTGGTCGGTCTCTGCACCACCCGCGTACGCCGGCACGTCGTTACTGCCCCGCCATCCTGTCGATGATCCCGGACGCGCGCGACAGCACGTCCCGTTCCTCCGGTGTCAGCTCGGCCAGCCGGACGTCCAACCAGGCCTCGCGCGCGGACACCTCTTCGTCGATGTAGCTCAACCCCGCCTCGCTCAGCTCCACGATGGCCTGCCGGCCGTCGGTGGGGTGGGGGCGGCGCGTGGCGAAGCCGTACTCCTCCAGCGCCGCGATGACCCTGGTCATCGACGGCGGCTGGACGCCTTCCCTGGCGGCCAGCTCGCCGGGCGTCAGCGGTCCGCACTTGTGCAGCGTGGACAGCGCGGACACCTGGGTGAGCGAGATCGCGGAGTTCACCCGCTGCGCGCGGAGCCTGCGGTTCAGCCTGACGACGGCCAGTCGCAACCGGCTCGCCAGTCCCGCTTCCACCTCGGTCTCCGCCACGTAGTTAGCATACCTCACGATCTATGCACCCATCGTGTGAACTTGTCCCCCCGTTCCACCACCCCGGGATCGTCAGCCGCCCAGGACCGCCTGGATCGGCCCGATCGCGAAGTAGACGACGAACGCCGCCGACACCACCCACATCAACGGGTGCACGCTGCGCGCCCGACCGGTCAGCGCGCGCAGCAGCACGTAGCTGACGAAACCCGCGCCGATGCCGTTCGCGATGGAGTAGGTGAACGGCATGACCACGATGGTCAGGAACGCGGGAAGCCCCACCGAGAAGTCGGCGAAGTCGATCTCCCTGACCTGGGCGATCATCAGCGCGCCGACGATCACCAGCGCCGGCGCCGCCGCCTCGACCGGCACGATCGAGTACAGCGGGGTCAGGAACATCGCGGCGAGGAACAGCAGGCCCGTCACGACGTTCGCCAGGCCCGTCCGCGCGCCCTCCGCGATGCCGGCCGCGGACTCGACGAACACGGTGTTCGACGACGAGGACGCCGCACCGCCCGCCACCGCGCCCAGGCCGTCCACGAACAGCGCCTTGGACACGCCCGGCAGCTGGCCGTCCCTCCCGATCAGCCCGGCCTCCTTGCCCAGGCCCGTCATCGTGCCGACCGTGTCGAAGAAGTCCGTCAGGACCAGCGTGAACACCAGCAGCGCGGCGGTCAGCGCGGGCACCCGGGTCCACGCGCCGAACGACACGTCGCCGAGCAGGCTGAGGTCGGGCAGGCCGAACACCTCGTCCGGCAGCGCCGGGTAGCCCAGGTTCCAGCCGGTCGGGTTCACGCCCGCCGACGGGCCCGCCTTGACGATCGCCTCGATCACGACGGACAGGACGGTCGCGGACAGGACGCCGATCAGGATGCCGCCCTTGACCTTGCGCGCCACCAGGATGCCGGTCAGGACCAGGCCGACGACGAACACGAACGTGGGCCACGACGCGATCGAGCCGCCGATGCCCAGTCCGACCGGGACGGTCGTGCCCGCGGCGTCCGGGACGCGGCGCACGAAACCCGCGTCGACCAGGCCGATGAAGCAGATGAACAGGCCGATGCCGACCGCGATGGCCGCCTTCAGGTCGGCGGGCACCGCGTTGAACACGGCCGTGCGGACGCCCGTGACGACCAGCAGCAGCACCACCAGGCCGTTGACGACGACCAGGCCCATCGCCTCGGGCCACGACACCTGCGGCACGATCGTCACCGCGACGAACGAGTTGATGCCCAGGCCCGTGGCGAGCGCGAACGGGTAGTTCGCGACCAGTCCGAACAGGATCGTCATGACGCCCGCGACGAGCGCCGTGACCGCCGCCACCTGCGGCACGGTGAGGATGTTGCCCAGGACGTCGACCTTGGCGGACGGGTCGTCGGCGGCGAAGCTGCCCAGGATCAGCGGGTTCAGCACGACGATGTAGGCCATGGTCACGAACGTGACCAGGCCGCCGCGCACCTCGCGGCCCACCGTGGAGCCGCGCGCGGAGATCTTGAAGAACGCGTCGAGCCCGGACACCCGGGTCCCGGCACCGCTCCCGGCGGTCGCGCCGGGAGCGGACGCCCCCGCCCCCGGTCCTCGTGAACCGGCGTCGGTGTCGTCGGGGGCCGCGTCAGAGGCGGCGGGGTCGGCGGGGTCGGCGGTGGCCATCTCTTCTCCTTGGTCGTCGGTGTGGCGAGGAGGCAGAGCGTGCCCCACCCGTGTTTCGGACAGGTAGCCTGCCTGACGTGGCCGAACAGGACGCATCGCCCCTCCCCGCAGCACCGCTCCCCGCCCCGCCGCCGCTGCCCGCGAGGCTGGCCGACCCGGTGCCCGCCATCGTCGCCGGGACGGGGCTGTGGTTCGTCGGGTTCCTCGTCGTGCTGCTGTTCTGGCGGTCGGAGACGACGCTGCTGTGGACGTGCCTGTCCGGCAGCCTGCTGGGCGTGATCGGCTACGGCGTCTTCACGTGGCAGCGCTCCGCGGCCCGTCGCGGCCGCCGCACCGCCCAACAAGGCCAAGGCCTGACCGACTGACCGACTGACCGACTGACTAACCCGAGAGTCCAACCCCCAGGCCCCGCGAGTCCAACGTTCAGGCCGCGCGAGTCGTACGTCCAGGTCGCGCGAGTCGTACGTTCAGGTCGCGCGAGTCGTACGTTCGGGCCCACTGTGTTCTACGTCCAGGACTCGCCGGGTACCCGAACGTAGAACTCAGGGGCCCTGGACGTACGACTCGCGCGACCTGAACGTACGACTCGCGCGACCTGGACGTACGACTCGCGGGGCTTGGGGGTTGGACTCGCGGTCAGGCCAGGAGGGTGGTGGGGGTCGGGGTGGCGATCAGGGCGGTGAAGGTGTGGCGGTCCGCCCAGCGGGACGTGGTCCAGGCCAGGGCCCGGGCCAGGCCCTCGGGGGTGTCGGCCGCGTGGACCACGTCGTCGGCGACCCACCAGGGGACCTCGTGCTCGGCGCCCTCGGCGGAGACCACGAGGGTGTCGTGGACGACCACGGTGGCCGTGGGCACCTCCACGCCGAGGAGCTCGCACGCCAGGCGCACCGCGCCCAGGTCCGACCACACGACCTCGTCGCCGGCGCCGACGACCTCGCCGGTCACCTCTTCCGAGGCCAGGGGCAGGGCCAGCAGCTCGGCCAGGGCGGGGGCGGAGCCCGACGAGGTGAGGACCTGCTCCGGTGGCAGGACGCCCAGCAGCCACGGGAGGTCCAGGACCAGCACGTCGTCCGCCGGTTCGGCGGCTCCGGTCAGCACCCGGACCCGGTCGGGGGGTTCGACGCCCACGTCGTCGGCCACCGAGGCGAGCAGGGCGTGGACCCGCAGCACCAGGGCGTCGGAGAGGGTGCGGGCGGGATCGCCCAGGCGGGCCAGGAGGTCGGCCACGTCGTCCTCGTCGAGCACGCCCAACGACGTGCGCACGCCCGCCGCCGCCAGCACGTGCGCGGGCAGGCCGACGTCCGGCACCACGTCGTACAGGCCCTCCAGCTCCACGGCGTCGGGCAGCCGCCACGAGCCGAGCGGCGCGCCGCCCAGGGTCGCGTAGCGGGCCAGCCACCAGCCGGTGTAGCCGTCGGGCTCGGTCACCGCGCGCCACGTCACGGGGTCGGCGGCCATCATGGCCAGCGCCCGCGGCCACTTGTCGCGCGCCACCAGGTCGAGGTCGCGGATGCCCAGCACCCGCGTCGGCGGCACGTCGAACGCGTCCCACCAATAGCCCTCGTCGGCCAGGTCGTGGTCCGGTTCGGTGGGCGAGTCGTCGTCCACGACGGTGAACCCGTCGATGACGCCCACGCCGGTCAGCACCTCGCGCGGCCACTCCGCCGCCACCGGAGCGGCGAGCACGCCGAACGGCGCGTCGTCCTCCAGCACCTCCAGCAGCGCCGAGTCGGGCAGCACCAGCTCGTCGGCCCGCCGCCACTCGCCGGAGGACGACGGCAGCGCCAGCGCGCCCAGCCACGGCCGGCCGCCGGCCCGCGACACCAGCCGCAGGACGGTGGAGACCAGTTCGGGCCCTTCCATGCCGGGGTCGTCGAGGCTCTGCCGGACGGCCTCGCGCACCGCGTCGGAGTCGAGCAGCTCGGCGGCGCTCGCCTCGGTCGCGCCGAGCCGCAGCAGCAGCGGGTGCGCGGCCTCCGGGTGTGCGATCCGCAGGCCCGGCACCGAGAACAGGTCGGCGTCGGTGCCGACGAGCACGCCGCGCGGGCTGCTCACCAGGCGACCGTCGACCAGCGGCACGGGCAGGCCGCCCATCTCCTCGCGGGCCGTCGAGTCGACGTCGGCGATCGGCGACAGGGCCTCGTACACCTGCCGCCACCACGACGGGTCGCCGCCGACGCCGGACAGGGCCGCCACGACCTCCGCGACCGACATGCGCGGCACGTCCAGCGCCGCCAGCGCGCGGGCGTGCGACGGCAGCGTCAGCTCGTGGTCGAGCAGGCCGGGGACGACGTCCTCCAGCAGTTCGACCAGGTCGAACGACGCGGCGTCCAGCACCTTGGACGTCGCCGGGGCGCCCCACTCGCCGTCGGCCAGCGGCAGCCACGAGGCCGACCGCAGCTCGGTCAGCACGGCCGTGCGCAGCCGGTCGTCCACCTCGGACAGCGGGAAGCCGGGCAGCGGCACCAGGGAGGTGCGCTCGACCGCGGGCAGCGCGGTCACCAGCGCCGGGTACGCGGCGGCGGCCCGGTCCAGCACGAACGACGCCGCGTCGCCGGCCAGCACCCGCCGCCGGGACGGCTCCACGGGCAGCGTGGCGATCAGCCGGGCGGGCAGGGACAGCTTCTCGTCGGTCGGCGTGGGCGCGTGCAGCACGTCGCCGGACAGCGGCTCGTCCATCGGCCACGCCCAGCACACCGACCACCGGGGCCGCGCCTCCACGCCGGCCACCAGCTCCCCGGGCAGCTCGCCGGCGTCCCGGTGCACCAGCCACCGCCGCACGCCGCCGGGCCCGGTCAGCTCCACGACACCGCCGGTCTCCGCGCGCTCCCACGCCTCGTCGCCGACCTCGACCCTCCGCAGCCCCGGCAGGGCCAGCAGCAGGTCGGGCACCTGGAGCGCGAACTCCGCCAGCACGCCGCCGGCGTCCGCGCGCAGCGGCAGCCGCACCTCGGTGTCGAAGCCCTCGGGCAGGTCGTCCTCGTCGGTCGGCCACACCAGCCGCAGCACGGGCACGTCGCCGCCGCGCGCCGACGCCAGCTCCGGCACGGCCTCGCGGGTGCGGGCAGCCGAGAACGCGACGCCGCCGGAGCGGGACACCACGCGCGGCGCGTCGGTCACCGCCAGCACTGCGGCGAAGCCGACGCCGAACTGGCCGACCGTGCCCGCCGACTTCGACGACGCCCGCAGCGACGCGAGCGCCGACACGCCGGCCGCGTCGAGCGGCGCGCCGGTGTTGGCCGCGCGCAGCTCCCCGTCGACGACGGTCAGCCGCAGCACGCCGGGTTCGGCCCCGGCCGCGTCGGAGGCGTTCTGCGCCAGTTCGACCAGCAGCCGGTCGCGGTAGCCGCCGAGGCGCAGGTCCTCCTCGGCGTTGGCGTCCTCGCGGAACCGGGTGGGCGACCCCCGCCAGGCGGCCAGCACCGACTCGCGCAGCGCGGCGGTGCCGAACGGGTCACGCGGCTCCGGGCTCACTGCCCGCTCTCGCCGGCGGAGGTCCCGGCAGGGGTCCCGGCGGAAGCCGTGTCGGCACCGGCGTCGAAGACCTCGTTCGCCTCGACGTCCAGCACCGCGTCGTCGTACACGACATCGGCCACGGGGATCGCCGGACCGCCCTCCACCTCGACCTCGGAGTGCGCGCCGCACCCGTACTCGACGTGCACCACGTGCCCGTCGGCGGGCGTCAGCTCGTTCGCGCAGATCCCGAACGCGGCGCCGAGCGACCCGGCGACGCGCTGGTAGAAACCGCAGGTGCCGCAGTGCGCGGGCGCGCTGCGGGCCATCTCGCTGCGCGGCCCGAAGTCGCCGGAGTGCCACCGCTGGGCGGCGTCGAGCACGCCCTCGCGGGACAGCACGCGCACCCGGCCGAGGCCCACCTCCAGGGCGACCTCCTCGACGGCCGGGTCGTCGGAGGCGACGTAGCCGGGCGCCAGGCGCGGGTCGTCCTCGGGCGCGGGCAGCAGGTCGCCGACGCCCAGGTCGCCCGCGCGGACCCGCTCGTGCCACGGGACCCAGTCGGGTGCGACGAGCGCCTCGTCACCGGGCAGCAGCACGACCTCGCTGACCGACAGCGGCGTGCCGGGGCCGGCGAACGCGACCGTGACGGCCCAGTTCCAACCCCGGTAGCCCGCGTGCTCGGCCTCGAACAGGTGGGTGGCCGACACCTCGTCCTCGGCGATCACGCCCACGTGGTCGCCGATGCGTTCCGCGCCCGCCTCCTCCTGCGCCGCGGCTCGGGCGAGCTCCACGGCGGCGGTGTCGGCGAGGACTGGGTCGGGCTGCTGGGTCGGCGTCGAGGTCACGGTTGAATTGTGCCGCACGTCGTCGCGCTCCCGCGCACACGTGCCACCCTTTCGGACGTGCGGTGGTTCCTCGTGGTGGCGGTCCTCGTCCTGTCGGCGGCGTGCGGCGCGCCGCCGGGCGGCCCCGGCGAGGCGTCCGGACCCGCCCCGACGGGCTACGAGGTGCTGGGCACGCTGCCGCACGACACGGGCGCGTTCACGCAGGGGTTGGAGCTGGTCGACGGCGTGCTCTACGAGGGCACGGGCCTGGAGGGGCGGTCGTCGGTGCGCCGGATCGACCCGGACACGGGCGAGGTGGAGCGGCGCGTCGACCTGCCCGGCCCGCTGTTCGGCGAGGGCATCACGGTCGTCGACGACCGGCTGTGGCAGCTCACCTGGCGGGACGGCGTGGCCATCGAGCGGGATCGCGACACCCTCGAAGAAGTGAGGCGCGTCACCTACGAGGGCGAGGGCTGGGGCCTGTGCCGCGACGGCGACCGGCTGGTGATGAGCGACGGCACCGACGAGTTGGTGTTCCGCGACCCCGGCACGTTCGCCGAGACCGGCGCGGTGCGGGTCAGCCGCGACGGCCGGCCGGTGACCGAGCTGAACGAGCTGGAGTGCGCCGGCGGGCAGGTGTGGGCGAACGTGTGGCAGACCGACGAGGTCGTCCGGATCGACCCCGCCGACGGCCGCGTCGTCGCCACCTACGACCTGGCGGGGCTGCGGCCGGCCGGCGTGCCGGCGACCGACGTGCTCAACGGCATCGCGGCCGTGCCCGGCACCGACGAGTTCCTGCTCACCGGCAAGAACTGGCCCACGGTCTTCCGGGTGAGGTTCACCGGGGGCTGACCGCCCGTCCCGGGGGTGACCGCGTCCCCGGTGAGGCAGGATTGGGGCGTGACGCCCCCTCGGCCGGAAGACCAGTCGCGGCGGTACCCGTGGGAGGACGACGAGTACAAGCCGCGCACCCGGCCGTACCCGACCCCCGGGACCCCGCCGCCGCCCGACCCGCCCGGCCGGGGCCCCTCGCGCCGGGCACCGCGACCGGACCGCGACCCGGGGGCGCGGGGCGCGCCGGTACGGGCGCCGCGCGACCGCCGCCCGGAGTCCTGGTACGGCGACGACGAGCGGTCCGAGGAGGCGCGCTTCGCCCCGCCGCCGGACGAGCGGCCGACCGCGCCGACCCTGCCGAAGAAGCTCACCGTCACCCGCGTCGCCTGGTTCCGCACCCGCGAGCTGAGCGGGAAGGCGCTGGCCACGTTCCGCCGCGCCGCGCACGCCGACGGCGCGAAGCAGTCCGGTCTGTCCTCCCTCACCTACGCGGTGATGCTGAACTACGCCGCCGACGCCGCCATGGCCGTCGCGCTCGCCAACACCCTGTTCTTCTCCGCCGCCTCCGGCGAGAGCCGCGGCAAGGTCGCCCTCTACCTGCTGATCACGGTCGCGCCGTTCGCGCTCGTCGCACCGGTCATCGGGCCGGCGCTCGACCGCGTCCAGCACGGCAGGCGGGTCGCGCTCGCGGCGTCGTGCGCGCTGCGGGTGCTGCTGTCGATCGTGATGGCGACGAACTTCGACAACTGGGGCCTGTACCCGGCGGCGCTGGGCAGCATGGTGCTGTCCAAGTCGTTCACCGTGCTCAAGTCCGCGATCACGCCGCGCGTGCTGCCGCGCGACATCACGCTGTCCAAGACCAACGCCCGGATGACGGTGTTCGGCCTGGCCGCGGGCGGTGTGTTCGGGGCGTTCGCGGCCGGCTTCGCGAACCTGTTCGGCTCACCCGGCGCGCTGTGGTTCACCGCCGTGCTGAGCGCCGTCAACGCCTACTACTGCCTGCGCATCCCGTCGTGGGTGGAGGTCACCGAGGGCGAGGTGCCCGCGACGCTGCGGGCCGGTCCGGGGAAGCCGGACCGGCCGCCGAAGCGGAAGCGGCAGCCGCTGGGCCGCACGGTCGTGGTGTCGCTGTGGGCCAACGGCACGATCCGGATGCTCACCGGTTTCCTGATGCTGTTCTCCGCGTTCGTGGTGCGCGCCCAGACCGAGGGCGACGCGTTCAAGCAGCTCCTGCTGCTGGGCGTGATCGCGGCGGCGGCCGGTGTCGGCAGCTTCCTCGGCAACGCCGTCGGCGCGCGCCTGCACTTCGGCTCGCCCGACGGCGTCGTCATCGGCTGCCTCACCGCGGTCCTGGTCACGGCGGTGGTGGCGGCGGTGCTGCCCGGCCTGACCACGGCGGCGGCCGTCGGCCTGGTCGGGGCCACGGCCAGCTCGCTGGCGAAGGTCTCGCTGGACGCGGTGATCCAGGACGACGTGCCGGACGAGTCGCGGGCCTCGGCGTTCGGCCGGTCGGAGACCATCCTCCAGCTCGGCTGGGTGTTCGGCGGGGCGCTCGGCGTGCTGCTGCCGACCGAGTACTGGATCGGGTTCACCGTGCTGTCGGTGCTGCTCGCGCTGGGTCTCGCGCAGACCGTGCAGACCCGCCGGGGCACGTCGCTGGTGCCCGGCCTCGGCGGCGACCGGCCGCTGCGCCCCGGCCCCGTCGCGCCCCGTCCCGGCACGTAGGCTCGGCGGCCGTGCGCCGAGTACCGCTTGCCGTCGTCCCGCTGCTGGCCCTCGCCGCCTGCGCGGCCCCGCGGAACCCCGAGGTGACCTTCTACGCCGACGGGCACGCGGTGGACGTCGGCCCGTCGCAGTACTGCGACCTCCAGTCGGAGAACTGCGACGTGGACCCGAACGCCCTGGGCGTGCTGCGGGTGCGGCCGGGGAAGCCGGTGCAGATCTCCGTGCCCGGCGAGCTGGCCGAGACCGCGTGGTCGGTGAAGTTCACCTACCGCGACGGCGCGGGCGTGCCGCAGGAACCGTTGCGCAGCAAGCTGTTCACCTCGCGCGAGCCGCGGTACGCGTACACGCTCGCGCTGCCGGACCCCGAGGCCCGGTTGGAGAGCGTCGAGGTGCAGCAGTACGGGGCGCGCATCGAGGCGAGCACCACCGGCGCGTTCGACTTCGTGGCGCGCGGCACCTGGGTGCTCAAGGTCGAGGAGCGCTGACCTACGGGTCGAGCTCCCGCGCGACGGCCCGGACCACCTCGGCGATCAGCTTGGTGTTCTTGCGGTCCGGGTAGCGGCCGCGGCGCAGCTCGGGCTGCACCTTCGTCTCCAGCAGCTTGATCATGTCCTCGACCAGGCCGTGCAGCTCCTCCGCGGGACGGCGGCGCGCCTCGGCCACCGACGGGGCGGGGTCGACCAGGCGCACCGACAGCGCCTGCGGCCCGCGCCTGCCCTCGGCCATGCCGAACTCGATGCGCTGACCGGCTTTCAGGCCCTCGACGCCGGGGGGCAGCGCGGATTTGCGCACGTAGACGTCCTCGCCACCGTCCTGCGTGACGAAGCCGAAGCCCTTTTCCGAGTCGTACCACTTGACCTTGCCGGTCGGCACCGCGCTCACCAATCCTTCTTGCACTCACACGACGAACGCGCCCCGGGCGTGCCCGAGGCGCGTCCCACCAGAGTAGCCAGAACACCGGGCCGGAGGCACCTCCGATCGCGCGACTAGGCTCATCCGCATGTCGAAGCTGATGCCGGCGGCGGTGGTCCTGTTCGCGCTCGGTGTCGTGGCGATCGTCGCGATGTTCGTCGTGGGCGAACGCGGGCTGCCCGCGTGGGTGTTCGCGGCGGGCTGGCTGCTCGCCCCCGCCGGTCTCGCGCTGGGCGTGGTCAGCGCGGTGCGGGACTCGAAGCGGCCCCGGCGCTGAGCCGGTCGGCGTTCGCGCGCAGCCAGTCCGGGAAGCCCGTCAGGTCGGGCAGCACGACGTCCGCGCCCTCGGCGGTCAGCTCGTCGGCGGCGCACGGCCCGCTCACCACGCCGACCGCCACCGCGCCCGCAGCCTTCGCGCCCCGCACGTCGCCCACGTGGTCGCCCACGTAGACCGCGGCGCCGTGCGCCTTGAGCGCCTCGGCCTTGCCGGTGGACCACAGCTCGCCGAACAGGTGGTCCACCTCCCAGCCGAACGCGGCCAGGTGCAGCGCGGCGTTCTTGCGGTACTTGGCGGTCACCACGAGCGTCGTCCCGCCCAGCTCGCGCACGGCCGCAAGCGCTTGCGCGGCGCCGGGCAGCGCCACCGTCGCCGGGATCACCACCTCCGGGTACAGCGCGCGGAACCGGTCGACGAGGGCCGGGACGTCCTCCTCCGGCACGCCGAAGCCGCGGTAGACCATGTCGAGCGGCGGACCGAGGTTGGCCGCGAAGTGGGCGCCGTCGAGCGGGTAGCCGGACTCGGCCGCCACCGCGTCCATCACGGCGGCCATCCCGGGCCGGGGGTCGATCAGCGTCATGTCCAGGTCGAATCCCACGGTCAGCGGCACCCTCCGACTGTAACCCCCGCTGTGCCAAGCTTTGTCGCGTGACGGAACTCACCCGCGCCCTGCTGCTGGCGGCCGCGGACCTGGTGGCGGCGCGCGGTTCCCGCGGCCTGCGCATGGCCGACGTCGCCAGCCGGGCGGGCGTGAGCAGGCAGAGCGTCTACAACGAGTTCGGCAACAAGGACCGGCTGGTGCAGGCGGTGGCCCTGTTCAAGGCGGGCGAGTTCCTCGACGGCGTGCGCGAGCGGTTCCGCGCCGCCCCAGACCCGGTGGAGGGGCTGCGGCTCGGCCTCGGGTTCGCCTTCGCGCTGGCCGTCGAGGACCCGCTGGCCCGGTCCGTGTTCACCGGGGCGAACGCCGAGGACCTGCTGCCGCTGCTCACCACCCGCGGCCAACCGGTCCTGGCGCTCGCCACCTCGGTGTTCGCGCAGCACATCGGCGCGCACTGGCCCGCCCTGCCCGCCGCGCGCGTGCGCCTGACCGCGGAGACGGTCGTGCGCCTCGCGCTCAGCCACCTGCTCACGCCGAGCCGGCACTTCCCGCCGGGCAGCCGCCGGGTCGAGGCCGTGGTGGCGGTGGCGGAGGCCCTGCTGCGCGAGCCGTGACCCCGCCGACCGCGACCCCGCCGACCGCGACCCGCCGGCCGGGGTCACCCGGCCGGGATCACCGGACGCCCTCGTAGGACAGGCCGACGGCGGCGGCGGCGCGTTCCATCGTGCGCAGGACGGCCAGCGAGTCGTCGTGCGTCATCGACGGGCTCTCCACCTCGCCCGCCGCGACCCGCGCCACGACCTCGCGCAGCTGCGGCACGTAGCCCGCACCCTCCTGCGCGTGGGTGTGCTCCACGCCGTTCACGATCATGCGCGCCGGGTTGTACATCGCCTCCGGGAACTCCACGAGCCCCTTCGTGCCGTACACGACCGCGCCGTCCTTGAGCGGGCTGACCAGCGACGACCCGAGCAGGGCGTGGGCGCCGCCGGGGTAGCCGAGCAGCATGCCCAGTTCGGCGTCCACGCCGCCGACCAGCGACCCGTGCGCGTGCACCACCTCCGGCTCGCCGAGCAGCAGGTGCGCGAACGACACCGGGTAGATGCCCAGGTCGAACAGCGAGCCGCCGCCGAGGTCCCGGTTCCACAGCCGGTGCGCCGGGTCGTGCGGCAGCGTGAAGCCGAAGTCGGCCCGGACCGACCGCACCTCGCCGATCTCCCCCGCCGCGACCAGGTCGCCCAGGCGCGTGACGAGCGGGTTGAACCGGGTCCAGACGGCCTCCATGAAGAACAGGCCGCGCTCGCGCGCCAGGTCCACCACGTCCCGCAGGTCGGCGGAGGTCAGCGCGGCGGGCTTCTCGCACAGCACGTGCTTGCCCGCCTCCAGGGCGGCCCGGCTCACCTCGTGGTGCTGGACGTGCGGCGTCGCCACGTAGACCACGTCCACGTCGGGGTCGGCCAGCAGGTCGGCGTAGTCGCCGTAGGCGCGCGGGATGCCGTGCTTCGCGGCGAAGGCCTCGGCCTTCGGCAGCGCGCGGGACGACACCGCGAGCACCTCGGCGTCGGGCAGGAGGCGGAGGTCACCGGTCACGACGTCGGCGATGCCGCCCGTGGCGACGACGCCCCAGCGGAGTCTGTTCTGCACAAGCGGGCAGCTTAATCGGGCAGGATGGTCGGGTGAGGCTCATCCTGAACGTGATCTGGCTGGTGCTGAGCGGCTTCTGGCTGGCCGTGGGGTACGTGCTCGCGGGCATCGTGTGCTGCGTGCTGATCATCACGATCCCGTGGGGGCTCGCCTCGTTCCGGATCGCGAACTACGCGCTGTGGCCGTTCGGCCGCACCGTCGTGGACCGGCCCGGCGCGGGCGCGCCGTCGCTGCTCGGCAACGTGATCTGGATCGTGGTCGCGGGTGTCTGGCTGGCGATCGGGCACATCGTGACCGGCCTGGCGCTGTGCGTGACCATCATCGGCATCCCGCTCGGCATCGCGAACTTCAAGCTGGTGCCGGTCTCGCTCATGCCGCTGGGCAAGGAGATCGTGCCGGTCCCCTAGTCGCCGGCCCCGGGTTCGACCTCGGGCTCGGGCTCGTCGAGGCGGACGACCAGGCACGGGCCGCCGCTGTAGAGGCCCGCGTCCACCGCGAGCACCAGGTCGTCGGCGTAGCGCAGCGGGCCGTCGATCTCCTGCGGCGGCACGCCGAGCTGGTCGGCGATGACGCTGTGCCCGTGCACGACCTCCCGGCCGCCCAGCACGTCGAGCAGCGCGGCGGCCACCGCCGGGCCGTCCGGGCCGCGGAACGCGTAGCGGGTCGTCATCTTGCGCCAGCACTCCCACCACTGCTCCAGGTCGTCGCCCCTGAGGACCTGGCGCACGGCCTCGTTGACCTCGTCGACCGCGGCGCCCCACTCCAGGTAGGCGAGGGTGTCGGAGTGCATCAGCAGGTGGCCGTCGACCTCGGTGAGCACGCGGCGGGACGTCAGCCAGTCGATGTGCGCCGCGGTGAGCCGGTCCTGGTCGCTGCGCAGGCCGCCGTTGAGCAGCCAACTGCGGGCGAAGCTGCGGGGCGTGGGGGCGCCCGGCACGTTCTCGTCGCCGAACCGGTGCATGCCCAGCAGCAGCACCTCGTGGTTGCCCACGAGGGCGTCGACCTGCCCGCCGCTCTGCTCGTGCAGGCGCATGACCAGTTCGATCACGCCGATGCCGTCGGGGCCGCGGTCGACGAAGTCGCCGAGGAACCACAGCTCCGCGTCGCCGCCGGTCCAGTCGCCGTCGGCGTCCACCAGGTCCGAGGCGTGCAGGGCGCGAATCAGCTCGGCGAGGTGCCCGTGCACGTCGCCGACCACGAACAGCGGTCGTTCCACACCCGCGACGATAGGCGACGCGCGGAGGTCGTGCGCGCAAGTCGATCAGTGCTCCGGTGCTCCGCCCGGTGGTCGGCGCGACCGCTCACCCGCGGGGGTGATCTTCGGCGAGCGGACGGTGACGGCGCGACCGCGCCGCGCACCCGGCGGGGTCACACGGGGTTCGGCTCGTCCTCGGGGAACGGGTCGGCCGAGTGGCCCACCAGGTCGGCGATCGACTTCACCACCCGCGTCGGCCGGTACGGGTACAGCTCGGCGGTGGAGTCGGCGGAGATGCCCGTCAGCACCAGGATGGTGCGCAGGCCCGCCTCCAGGCCGGACCGCACGTCGGTGTCCATCCGGTCGCCGATCATCAGCGTGTTCGCCGAGTGCGCGCCCAGCGCCCGCAGCGCCGACCTCATCATCAGCGGGTTCGGCTTGCCCACGTAGTAGGGGGCGCGGCCGGTGGCCCGCTCGATGAGCGCGGCCACCGCGCCGGTCGCGGGCAGCGAGCCCTCCCTCGACGGGCCCGTGGCGTCGGGGTTGGTGGCGATGAACTTCGCGCCCTCCTCGACCAGCCGGATGGCCTTGGTGATCGCGGTGAAGCTGTAGGTGCGCGTCTCGCCCAGCACCACGTAGTCCGGATCGCGGTCGGTGAGCACGTAGCCGATCTCGTGCAGCGCCGTGGTCAGGCCCGCCTCGCCGATGACGAACGCCGACCCGCCGGGCCGCTGCGAGTCGAGGAACTTCGCGGTCGCCAGCGCCGACGTCCAGATCGCCGACTCCGGCACCTCCAGGCCGGTGCGGGACAGCCGGGCGCGCAGGTCGCGCGGGGTGTAGATGGAGTTGTTGGTGAGCACGAGGAACGGGATGGCGTTCGCGGTCAGCTCGGCGACGAACTCGCTCGAACCCGGGATCGGGTGCTCCTCGTGCACGAGCACGCCGTCCATGTCCATCAGGTAGTTCCACTGGTCGCCCATGGGCGACATGCTGCCGGCTCGGGGTGCCCCCGGCTCAGGCGTCGACCACGCGCTTGCGGAACGCCTCGATGACCGTCTTGCTGTACCGCTCCAGCACGTCCCGCTCCTCGGGCGTGAAGCGCGACAGCACCTCCGCCAGGGCCGCCTGCGCGCCGAGCGACAGGCGCGCGGACCGGGCCTCCTCGCCGAGCGTCACCTCGACGAGCACCTTGCGGCGGTCGTGCGGGTCGCGGACGCGGCGCACGTAGCCGGCCTGCTCCAGCCGGTCGATCACCCCGGTCACCGCGCCCGTGGACAGGCCGGACAGCTCGGCGATCCGGCCCGCCGTGACCGGCCCCTCGGCCCGCAGCGCCAGGTCGAGGCACTTCTCGTCGGTCTGCGACAGGCCCAGCCGCTCCGCCAGCCTGCCGTGGACCCGGGCGGTGAGCGCACTCGTCTCCCGGGCGTAGGAGCCGAACCGCTCCACCACGTCGGCGGGAACGTCGTGCTCGCTCGTCATGCCGAGCAACTTAGCGGCTGGGGCGCCGGGTGGGGCATGGTCCTCCGCTCTCCCCGCGTGCGCAGTGCGGCTTCGCCCCACGCACCCCGGCGTGCGATCCGATTACCCTGGACGAGGTGACAGCTGTCGAGTTGGGGCTACCCGCCGTGCGCGGCAACCCGGACACCGCGGGACGTCCGGGCACACCTCTGCTGGTCGACCGGTTCGGCCGGATCGCGACCGACCTGCGCGTGTCGCTCACCGACCGCTGCAACCTGCGCTGCACCTACTGCATGCCCGCGGAGGGGCTGGACTGGCTGCCCAAGCCGGACCTGCTCACCGACGCGGAGCTGACCAGGCTGCTCGACGTCGCGGTGACCCGGCTGGGGGTGACCGACGTCCGGTTCACCGGCGGCGAGCCGCTGCTGCGGCCCGGCCTGGACGAGGTCGTGGCGGCGACCGCCGCGCTGCGGCCCCGGCCGCGGATCTCGATGACCACGAACGGGTTGACCCTGGCGCGGCGCGCCGAAGGGCTCGCGGCGGCCGGCCTGGACCGGGTCAACGTCTCGCTGGACACCCTCGACCCGGCCCGGTTCCGCACGCTGACCAGGCGCGACCGGCTCGACGACGTGTTCGCCGGGCTCGCCGCGGCGCGGGCCGCCGGGCTGACGCCGGTGAAGGTCAACACGGTGCTGATGCGCGGCGTCAACGAGGACGAGGCCGTGCCGCTGCTGCGGTTCTGCCTGGAGCACGGCTACCAGTTGCGGTTCATCGAGCAGATGCCGCTGGACCCGCAGCACGGCTGGGACCGGGACGACATGGTGACCGCCGAGGAGATCCTGGCAGCGCTGCGCACGGCGTTCACCCTGGACCCGGAGCCGGGTGGGCGCGGCGGCGCGCCCGCCGAGAAGTGGCTGGTGGACGGCGGGCCGGCGGTGGTGGGCGTGATCGCCTCGGTGACGCGGCCGTTCTGCGCGGCGTGCGACCGGACCCGGCTGACCGCCGACGGCCAGGTGCGCAACTGCCTGTTCAGCCGGACCGAGACGGACCTGCGGGCGCTGCTGCGCGGCGGCGCGTCCGACGAGGAGGTCGCGGCGGCGTGGCGGGGCAACTCGTGGGCGAAGGCCGCCGGGCACGGCATCAACGACGCCGGTTTCAGCCAGCCCGACCGGCCCATGAGCGCGATCGGCGGGTGACGGCGCGTGCGGGAGGACGGCGCGGTGGAGAGCGGCCCGGTCGAGGACAACCCGGTGGAGGACGGCGCGGTGGAGGACTGCGCGGTGGCGGCCTTGGCGGTCCGGTACTTCGCGGGTGCGCGGGCGGCCGCGGGCGTGGACGGGGAGGAGGTGGGGCTGCCCGGTGGCGAGCCGACCGTGCGGGCCGCCGTGGCGGTCCTGGCGGCCCGGCACGGGGGCCGACTGGCGCGCGTCCTGCCCGCGTGCAGCTACCTCCTCGACGGCGTGGCGGTCAGGAACCTCGACACGCCCGTGTCGCCGGGATCACAACTGGACGTGCTGCCGCCCTTCGCCGGGGGCTGACCAGGTCCTTCCCGGATGGGTTAGGGCGTGACCCATACCTCACTTTCCGTGATTTGTTTCGCCCGATCTCGGAACGGAAACGGAACCATAACGGTGCCCTGACCTGCCTAAACACTCGGGTCGAAGGATCACTCCGTAGTGTTACTGTGACGTGCATCACGTACGCTTCCGTTTGGCGCGGCGTTCCCGGTTACGTACCGTCGCTTCTCGGTTGGCCCCGAACCAACCAGAGCACCACCCGGAACGCCACGCACCGAACCTGTCCACCGGTGTTCCGGGAACACCCCCGAGCGAGAGACAACCGCCGGACAGGAACTGGGCGACACCCCGGGCCCCGAACCCGAGTCGTCCGAGGAGGTGCGGGTGGACCGAGAGGGAAATGGCTTCTTACCGAGGCAAGCACCGCCCGTCCGTCTCCCCCGCCGCCCGTCGTGTCGCGAAGGTCGCCGTCGCCGGCGTCATCGTCGGCGCGCCGCTGGCGATGGCCGCCGGCACCGCGTCCGCGCAGGGCTCCGGCGTCAACTGGGACACGGTCGCCGCGTGCGAGAGCGGCGGCAACTGGAGCATCAACACCGGCAACGGCTACTACGGCGGGCTGCAGTTCCTGCCGTCCACGTGGCGTGCCAACGGCGGCTCCGGGATGCCCCACCAGGCTTCACGGGAAGAGCAGATCCGCGTCGCGGAGAACGTCCTGGTCTCCCAGGGCATCGGCGCCTGGCCCGTCTGCGGCCCCAAGGGCCTCGGCGGCGCCGCGGCCCCCGCCCGCCAGGCCCCGCCGGCCCCGGTGCAGCAGAGCGCCCCGGTCCAGCAGCAGCAGCCGCGTTCGGCCCCGGTGCAGCAGCAGGCCGCCCCCGCCCCCGTGGTGGTGGCGCTGCCGTCGTCCAACCCCGCCGGCGACTACGAGATCAAGGCGGGCGACAGCCTGTCCAAGATCGCGGACGAGCTGAAGATCGAGGGTGGCTGGGCGAAGCTCCACGAGCTGAACAAGGACTTCATCCCGAACGCCGACCTGATCATGCCGGGCATGAAGATCGCCACCAAGTGATCCCGGTCGGCGCGAGCCGACGCACCACGGACGGGGACCCCGACCGCCTTCACCCGGCGGCCGGGGTCCTTTCCCGTCACCGGGCACTCAGGGCATGTTGACCCACTCGTCGGTGCCGTCGGCGAACACCTGCCGCTTCCACACCGGCAGCCGCCGCTTCACCTCGTCGACCAGCTCGGAGCAGGCGTCGAACGCCTCGCGCCGGTGCTCGGCGGCCACCGCGCAGGCCAGCGCCACGTCGCCGATGGCCAGCTGCCCGACCCGGTGCGACACGGCGACCGCCCGCACCCCGTCGAAGCGGGCCACCACGTCGGCGACCACCTCCGCCACCACGGCCGCGGCAGTCGGGTGCCCGACGTACTCCAGCTCCCGCACGGAACGCCCGCCGTCGTGGTCGCGGACCACCCCGGCGAACGTGACGACCGCCCCCGCGGCGGCGTCCTCCACCAGCTTCGCGTGCTCCTCCACCGACAGCGGCTGATCGCTGACGGTCGCGCGCAGCACCCCGGTCACGCGTGATCACCTCCGGCCACCTGGTCGACGGCGTGCTCCAGCACGGCGCCGAGCACCTCCAGCCCGTCCCGCACCCCGCCCGTCGAACCGGGCAGGTTCACCACGAACGTGCGACCCGCGACGCCCGCCACCCCGCGCGACAGCACGGAGGTGGGCACCTGCGGCCACGCCGACGAGCGGATCGCGTCCGCCACGCCCGGCACCTCGAAGTCGAGCACCGAGCGGGTCGCCTCCGGCGTGCGGTCGGTGGGGCTGACGCCCGTGCCGCCGGTCGTGACGACCACGTGCACGCCGTCCGCCACCGCCGCGCGCAGCGCCTCCGCCACCGGGTCGCCGTCCGGCACGACCGCGGCGTCCGGCACGTCGTAGCCGCGCTCGCGCAGCCAGCCGACGATGATCGGCCCGCCGCGGTCCTCGTACACCCCCGCCGAGGCCCGGTTGGACGCGGTGACCACGCGCGCGGTCCGGGCGGGCTTCGCGGGCGGCGTCACGGGCGCTCCCAGAGGCCGGTCTTGCCGCCCTCCTTGCGCTCGACGCGCACCGCGTCCATCGACGCCGCCGGGTCGACCGCCTTCACCATGTCGTGCAGGGTCAGCCCGGCCACGGCGACCGCGGTCAGCGCCTCCATCTCCACGCCGGTGCGGTCGGTGGTGCGCACGGTCGCCGTGACGCGGACCTCGGCGTCGCCGAGTTCCAGGTCGACCTTCACGCCCGACAGCGCGATGGGGTGGCACAGCGGCACCAGGTCCGGCGTGCGCTTGGCCGCCATGATCCCGGCGATGCGGGCCGTGGCGAGCGCGTCGCCCTTGGGCAGGCCGTCGCGGGCGAGCAGCGCCACCACCTCGGCGGTGGTGCGCAGCACGCCGGAGGCGACGGCGGTGCGGGTGGTCGGCTCCTTGCCGGACACGTCGACCATCCGGGCCGCCCCGGCCTGGTCCAGGTGCGTGAACTGCTGGGTCATGCCGCCGATGCTAGGCCCCGGCGGCACGACCGCCCGACGTCGCGCTTGCTCAGCCGCCCTGGTCAGCCGCCGCCCTGGTCGGCAGCCGCCTTGCGCACCGCTTCCGCCACGGCGGGCGCCACGGTGCTGTCGAACACGCTGGGCACGATGAACGACGCGTTGAGCCGCTCGCCGTCCACCACGTCGGCGATGGCGTTGGCCGCGGCCAGCAGCATGGCGTCGGTGATGGTGCGCGCGTGGGCGTCCAGCAGGCCCCGGAACACGCCGGGGAACGCGAGCACGTTGTTGATCTGGTTCGGGAAGTCGCTGCGCCCGGTGGCCACGACGGCGGCGTGCTTCTGCGCCTCCATCGGGTCGATCTCCGGGTCCGGGTTGGCCAGCGCGAACACGATGGCGTCGGAGTTCATCGTGGCGACCTGCTCGGCGCCGAACAGGTTCGGGGCCGACACGCCGATGAACACGTCCGCGCCGACCAGCGCGTCGTGCAGCCGGCCGCTGACGTTGTCCTTGTTGGTGGCGGCGGCGATGGACCTCAGGTTGTCGTCCAGGCCGGGCCGGTCGCGGTGCACGATGCCGTCCACGTCGACCGCGACCACGTCACCGGGCTCCTGCTTGAGCAGCAGCCGGATGATCGCCGACCCCGCCGCGCCCACGCCGCACACCACGAGCTTGCAGTCGGAGATCTTCTTGCCGACCACGCGCAGCGCGTTGCGCAGGGCGCCGACCACGACGATCGCGGTGCCGTGCTGGTCGTCGTGGAAGACGGGGATGTCGAGCTTCTCCCGCAGCCGCGCCTCGATCTCGAAGCAGCGGGGCGCGGCGATGTCCTCCAGGTTGATGCCGCCGTAGACGGGGGCGATCAGCTCCACCGCGCGGATGATCTCCTCGGTGTCCTGGGTGTCCAGGCACACCGGCCACGCGTCGACGCCCGCGAACTTCTTGAACAGCGCCGCCTTGCCCTCCATCACCGGCAGCGCGGCGGCGGGGCCGATGTTGCCCAGGCCGAGCACGGCGGAGCCGTCGGTGACCACGGCGACCGTGTTGCGCTTGATGGTGAGGCGGCGCGCGTCGTCCGGGTTCTCGGCGATGGCCATGCAGACCCGGGCGACGCCGGGGGTGTAGGCGCGGGAGAGGTCGTCGCGGTTGCGCAGCGGCACCTTGGACGAGATCTCGATCTTGCCGCCGAGGTGGACCAGGAACGTCCGGTCGGACACCTTGCGCACGACGATCCCGGGCAGCAGCTCCAGGGTGTCGGTGATGTCCTTGGCGTGGTTGGCCGACAGGGCGTTGCACGTGAGGTCGATGATCACGCGGTCGGTGTGGGACTCGACGACGTCGAAGGCGGTGATGACACCACCGGCCCGACCGACCGCCGACGTGAGGTCACCGGCGGCCGACGCCGACGGCGGGGCCTCCAGGCGGACGGTGATCGAGTATCCAGGGCCGGGGACCGGCATCGTTCCTCCCATAGAGCACTGCGCGGCGGGAGTCGAGCGTAGTCCCGGACGGATTGCGGAACGCGCGCGACTCGACCGCCGCGCGCGCCGCCCGGGGACTAGCGGTTGATCTCGGTGACCGGGTGGTGGTATCCGAGTTCCTCCACCGGCAGCGGGAAGGTGACCTTGCCGAAGGGGGACAGCGCGCCCTGCACGTCGGCGGCCAACTCGCTGACCGCGTGCTTGTCGCCTTCCGGGGCCTCCGGCCAGTTCGGGTCGATGCGCTCGGGGCGGAGCTTGGCCACTGTTCCTCCTCGGTGGTGCCTGCTTCGCCACAAGTGTGCCTCACGGCCCCGCCGCCGCGCCGACGCGGTGACCGGACCGGGACGCGCGGGGAACGGGAGAGCATCGTCACCTGTGGGGTGGCTAACCTCCCCGGGTGCTGGTCAACGTGGTGGACGTCGAGGCGACGTGCTGGGACGGGCAGCCCCCGCCCGGCCAGGTGAACGAGATCGTGGAGGTCGGGCTGACCGTCGTGGACCTGGCCGCGCGCACGCGCGTGTCCCGGCACGGGGTGCTCGTGCGGCCGCGGCGGTCGACCGTGAGCGCGTTCTGCACCGGGCTGACCGGCCTGACGCAGGCCGAGGTGGACGGCGGCGTGCCGTTCGCGGAGGCCTGCCGACTGCTGGCGGAGGAGCACGCGGCGGGCACGCGACCGTGGGTGAGCTGGGGCGACTACGACCGGAACCAGTTCGGCCGGCAGTGCCGGGCGACGGGCGTGCGCTACCCGTTCGGACGGCACCACACGAACGCCAGGGCGGTCTTCACCCGCGCGCACGGCCTGCGCAGGCGGCCCGGCATGGCGCAGGCGCTGGAGATCGCCGGCCTGCCGCTGGAGGGCAGGCACCACCGGGGCGAGGACGACGCGTGGAACATCGCGGCGCTGGTGCTCGACCTGGTCGCGCGCGGCGCGTGGCCGGAGGAGCCCACCACCCCGCCCGACCTGGAGCCCTGACGGGGGTCCACCCGGGCCGGGTCCGCCCGGGCCGGTCCGCCCAGGCCGGGTCCGCTCAGCCGAGGCCCTCCCACCCCAGCGCGACCGACCGGCGGCACCGGTCGGGGTCGTCGCCCGCGCCGGTGAACAACGCCGACAGCAGGACGGGGCCGTGGGCGAGCGCCTCGCGCGGCAGGGGGCCGGTGCCGACCAGCGAGACCAGCCCGTGGCCGACGACCCAGCTCTGCGTGGCCAGGTCCAGCGGGACGGTGCCGGCGCGGAAGCGGCGCGCCGCGCGGCCCCGGCGGACGGCCTGGACCAGGTGTTCCAGGGTGTCGTCGGCGGCCTGGAGGTCCTCCAGGTCGAAGTCCGCGTCGAACATGACCCGGTACAGGTCGGGGTGGTCCAGGGCGTTGCCGAGGTAGGCGGCGCACAGCGCGGTCAGGTCGCGGACCGGGTCGTCGGTGGCGGTCACCGCGGCGAACCTGGCCGCCAGGCGCGTGAAGCCCTCCTGGCGCAGGGCGCGCCACACGCCGTCCATGCCGCCGAAGTGGGTGTAGACGGCCATCGTCGACACACCGGTGCCGGCGACCAGCGAGCGCAGGGTGACGGGTTCGCGGGCGCGGAGCAGGTGCGCGGCCCGCTCGACGAGCAGGGTGCGCACCGCCGGGTCCTTCGTCCTGACCATGGACAAAATATAGCATTGCAATGCTATGGTCAGCCCGCATCCACGACGTGAGGAGTTGGCATGGCCATCACCCTGGTGAACCCCGACGGGCTGCCGAAGGCGAGCGTGTACCGGCAGGTGTCGGTCGCCACCGGTTCGAAGCTGGTCTTCGTGGCCGGGCAGGTCGCCCGGGACGGCGACGGCAACCGGGTCGGCGAGGGCGACCTCGCCGCGCAGGCCGAGCAGGCGTACCTCAACGTCGGCACCGCCCTGGCCGCGGTCGGCGCGTCCTTCGACGACGTGGCGAAGCTGACCGTGTACGTCGTCGACTGGACGCTCGACAAGATGCCCGCCTTCCTGGAGGGCGTCGGGCGGGCCGCCGCGAAGCTCGGCGTGACCCCGGTCCCGCCCGCCACGCTGGTGGGCGTCGCCGCGCTCGCCGAGCCCGACCTGATGGTCGAGGTCGAGGCCACCGCGGTGCTCGACTGACCGCTCGGGACCGGAGTCGCACGACGGGCCGGCGCGGCGGGCATATACCGTGGTGAGGATGTCCGGCACCACCCTCGCCGAGTGGCTGCGGGCGCAGGAGGACCACGCGCTCGTGGCACTGCTGCGCGCCCGGCCGGACCTGGCCACGCCACCGCCCGCCGACACCGCCGTCCTGGCCACCCGCATCGGCTCGCGCGCCTCCGTGGCGCGGGCCTGCGAAGACCTCGACACGCTCACGCTGACCGTGCTCGAAGCGCTGCTCGTGCTGGACGCGGACCTCGCGCCGGTCGACGCGAAGGCCGTCCGCGCCCTGTTCGGGAAGACCGACGTGCGGCCGGCGCTGCGGCTGCTGCGCGCGCGGGCGCTGCTGTGGGGGCCCGACGACGCGCTCTCCACCCCGCCGGCGTCGCGGGACGCGGTCACCCCGTTCCCGTGCGGCCTGGGCCGCTCCGTGCCCGGCCTCGTCGACGTCGACGTGGACGACCTGCCCGAGGACGAGCGGCGCGTGCTGCGTGCCCTCGCCGCCGGGCCGCCGGTCGGGCAGACGAAGGACGCCGCGCGGCTCGTACCCCTGGAGGGCGCGACGACGCCGATCCAGAAGCTGCTCGCCCGCGGCCTGCTGGTCCGGCGCGACGCCCAGACCGTCGAACTGCCGCGCGAGGTCGGGCTGAAGGTGCGCGGCGCGTCCCCGCTCGGCCCCGTGCAGGCGAAGGAGCCCGCGCTGGGCACGGTGGCGCGCGACCCGTCGACGGTGGACCACACCGGCGGCGGCGCGGCGCTGGAGCTGTCCCGGCACGTCGAGGCGCTGCTGCGCGGCTGGTCGGACGAGCCGCCCGCGGTGCTGCGGTCGGGCGGCGTCGGCGTGCGCGAGCTGCGCAAGCTCGCCCGGGACCTCGACGTCGACGAGCGCCGGGCCGCGCTGCTGGTGGAGCTGGTCGTCAACGCGGGCCTGGTGGCCGACAGCGACGGCGCCGAGCCGGAGTGGGTGCCGACGACGCAGACCGACGCGTGGCTCGTCGCCGCGCCCGAGCACCGGTGGGCGGCGCTCGCCCAGGCGTGGGTCGACCTGCCTCGGCTGCCGGGCCTGATCGGGCGGCGCGACGACCGCGACCGCCTGCTCAACCCCCTGGCACCGGAGCTGAACCGGCCCGCCGCGCCGCGCGACCGGCGGCGCGTCCTCGAAGCGCTCGCCGCGCTGGAGCCCGGCACGTCGGTCACCGATCCGGACGAGCTGGCGGCCGTGCTGGCGTGGCGCGCGCCCCGGCGGGGCGGTCGGCTGCGCGACGAACTGGTGCGCTGGACCGTCGAGGAGGGCACGGCGGTGGGCGTGCTCGCGCTGGGCGCCCTCACCGCGCAGGGCCGCACGCTGCTCGCCGAGGGCCCCGCCGCCGCGGCCAAGCGGCTCGGCGACGCGCTGCCCGCGCCGGTCGACCACGTGCTGGTGCAGGCCGACCTGACCGTCGTCGCGCCCGGCCGGCTGGACCCGGAGCTGGCCGACGAGATCGCGCTGGTCGCGGACGTCGAGTCGGCGGGCGGGGCGACCGTGTACCGGGTGCACGAGGGGTCCGTGCGGCGGGCGTTCGACGCGGGCCGCAGCGCCGCCGACCTGCACGAGCTGTTCCGGGCGCGGTCGCGGACGCCGGTGCCGCAGTCGCTGACCTACCTGATCGACGACGCGGCCCGCAAGCACGGCAGGCTGCGCGGCGGCGCGGCCGGGTCGTTCCTGCGCTGCGACGACCCGGTGCTGGTCGCCGAGGTGCTCGCGCACCCGGCGTCCGAGCGGCTGGAGCTGCGCCGGATCGCGCCGACCGTGCTGGTCGGCCCGCTGCCGCTGGCCGAGGTGCTGGACGTGCTGCGCGCGGCGGGGTTCGCACCCGCGGCGGAGGGACCGGACGGCCGGGTGCTCGACCTGCGCGAGGGCGGTCGGCGGATCGCCGGCAAGGGACGCCGCAGGACGGCGCAGCCGACCACGCCGTCCGACGAGCAGCTGGACGAGCTGGTGCGCCTGGTGCGGGCGGGCGACCGGGCGGCGACCACGACGGGTGGCGCGCGCGTGTCGGTGCCGGGTCACCTGGGCGCGGGACCGTCCGCGACCCTCGACCTGCTCCAGCGCGCGGCCAGGCTGGGCCGCAGCGTGCTGGTCGACTTCGTCGACGGGCACGGCACGGCGGCGCGGCGCGTCATCACGCCGCACGTCGTGGGCGGTGGCGTGCTGGAGGGCGTGGACGTCAGCTACGGCGAGGTGCGCCGGTTCCCGCTGCACCGCATCACGTCGGCCGCGCTGGTCGAGGACGACGGCGCGTAGTCACCGGACGTGGCGCGCGACCACCTGTCGGTGTCGGCGCGGCGACCTAGCGTCGTGGGCGGGGCGTCCCCCGGGCGCCCGCACGACGACGTGAAGGAGCCACCCCGATGAGGATCTTCCGCAGGACCGCGCTCGCCGCCACCGCCGCGATCGCCGTGGTCGCCCTGTCCACGGGCAGCGCCCTGGCCACTCCCCTCACCCCGACCGCCGCCGGTCCGGGCACGAGCACCACGACGACCCAGGGAGGCTGGGACGACGACTGGTGGGACTGCGGCGACGACTGGGGCGACTGGGACAACGGCTGGGGCGACCGCCTCGCCGGCCGCGACCACTGGGACCACTGCGACGACGAGGACGAGGACGACTGGGACAACGGCTGGGACGACGACTACGACGACTGGGACGACTGAGCCCGGTCGCACCGGCGGACCGGCCTGACCCGGGGCGCGGCGCGCCCGCCTCCGCGCGCGGTGCCCGGCAGGGGCCCCGGGTCCCTGCCCTCCGCACCTCCGGCGGGGTACGACGATCCCGGCCCTCGCCGGACGTGATCGAGGGCGGCCTCCCACCGGGGGCCGCCCTCGAGCACGAACGTCCGGATCAGCCCGCGCGGACGGACATCCACTGGCGCATGGCGTGCTCCACCAGCGTGATCAGCGTCTGCTTGGTCGACTGCCGGTTGCGCGCGTCGCACGTCACGATCGGCACGGACTGGTCGATGGTCAGCGCGTCCCGGACGTCCTCGATCCGGTGGTGCAGCAAACCGTCGAAGCAGTTCACCCCGACGACGTACGGCAGCTGCCGGTCGTCGAAGAAGTCGATCGACGCGAACGCGTCCGCCAACCGGCGCGTGTCCACCAGCACGATCGCGCCGATGGCGCCCCGCACCAGGTCGTCCCACATGAACCAGAACCTGTGCTGCCCGGGCGTCCCGAACAGGTACAGGATCAGGTCCTGGTCCAACGACACGCGGCCGAAGTCCATGGCCACCGTCGTCGTGACCTTGTTCGGCGTGGCCGAGAGGTCGTCGACCCCGGCGCTGGCCTCGGTCATCACCGCTTCGGTGGTCAGCGGAACGATCTCCGACACGGAACCGACGAACGTCGTCTTGCCCACGCCGAAGCCACCCGCGACCACGATCTTCGCGGAAGTCGTCGGCTTCTTGGCGCCTTCGGCCGCGTTGGGGCTAGAGCCTGCGAAGCCCACTGAGCACCCTCTCAAGGAAATCGATGGACGGCCTGTCCCCCACGACCAAGCCACCCTGGTGAATCAAAACCAAACCCATGCTCGCCATGTCGCCGATCAGCACCCGCGCCACGCCCAGCGGCAGCCGGAGGTGCGCGGCGACTTCGGCCACCGATCGCGTGTCGGTGCAGAGCCCGCAGATGGACCGGTGCTCGGGGAGCACGGCCGCGTCCCGGTCGAGGCCCTTCTCGCTGGTGGAGATGAGCGCCTCGATCGCGAGGTCGTAGTCGGGCCGGGTACGGCCACCGGTCCTGGTGTACGGGCGGACGAGCGAACCCGACTCGGCGGCCGGGTTCTCCTCCCGTCGCACGACCGGCTGCGGACCGGTCGTGTAGGGCACCTGTTCCGGCACGCTGTCGGGCAGGCCGTGGGCGCCGAACAGGTCGGCGCCCGGACCTCCGAACAACCCGCTGCCGTACCCGTCGATGTCGAACCGGTTGGGAACGTCGTCGTAGTCGTACGACGAGTCGTCAACCTCACGCTGTGACATGTCGCCTTGCCCCTGCCCTGTGCCTTCGACCCGTGGCGCCTGCGCCCGTGCAGCCCGGCGGCCCGTCCACGAGTTGGGTGCGTCCTCGGCTTCCTCGTCCTGTGTGGGGTCGGCATCCGGCTCAGCGAATTGGAAGCCGCCGACCGCCCACTCCTGGTAGTTGAAGTTCCTACCGAAGCGGCGGCCGCCGGCACCAGATCGTTCAGCCATTTACCCTCACCCCCACGATCTCACGAGGAGCTACCGCCGAACCACGCCCTGGAGCTGCGCGCGCAGCTCCGGGGTCAGCTGCTGGCCCACGCGCTCGACCAGCAAGGTCATCTCGTACGCCACGAGGCCGATGTCGCAGTTCGGGGCCGCGAGCACCGCGAGGCACGACCCGTCGCTGATGGACATCAGGAACAGGTAACCCCGTTCCATCTCGACCACGGTCCGGTTGACCGTGCCCGCCTCGAAGCACCGTGCGGCACCGGCGGTGAGGCTGACCAGCCCCGACGCCACCGCGGACAGTTGTTCGGCGCGGTCTCGGGGCAGGCCCTGCGAGCCGGCGAGCAGAAGCCCGTCCGCCGACACGACCACGGAATGCGCTACACCGGGAACCCGGCGCACGAAGTCGGTGATAAGCCAACCAAAGCTGCCTGGCTGAGCTGCGGTCGTCACTCCTGCTCCTCGTCTTGCCGGCTCGACATGTCACCAGCGTAAGCGTCGATCAAAGCGTGTCGCCCTCGACGGACGCCCTGCTGAAGACTCGACATGCGTCCACGGATCGCGTCAGCCGATCGTGGTGGCAGCGGGGGCCGCTGCGGTTGCCGCTCCGCCGCCTGGGGCTTCGGCGCGGCTGATCCCGGCACAAGCTGAGCCTTGGGCACCCGCTTGGGCAACCCTGCCTGTGTCGTGGTTTCGGGGGCCTTGCCGAGCAAGGCCTGTGCTGCCTGCCAACCCTCGTCGGCGGGCGAGTGCCACACCGACTCGGCGGACGGCGCGGACGGCTCGGGCTCGGCGACCGGTTCGGGCTCGGCCACGCGGGACACCTCCCCATGAGGGTTCTCCGAAGCGCGCTTGGGCAGGGTGCTGGGTGCTGCGCCGGGCTGCCGCTTGGGCAGCCCGCCCTCGGTCAGACTAGGCGCGGCGTCACCCCGTCGGGCAAGCGCACCCTCGGTTTCGCGCGCGGCGTGACCGTCGGCGGCCACGTCGAGGGTGCCGCGCTGCGGCAGGGCGTCCTCGGACGTGGTGGGAGCGACCGGCGGGACCGGCTGCGGCCGGCGGGTCGGCAGGGACGACTCCCTGGCCGGCTCCCGCTTCCCGGCCTCCGGCGCGGGCGGCACGGCCTGCGCGGTCGCCGCGGAGGTCTCGCTGCCCACGACCTGGAACCACTGCGAGAGGACCGCCTCGTAGATCGGCAGCCGCTCGGTGGGCGCGTCCAGGTCGCGCTCGACCTCCTTGGCGGCGGGCGTCGGGGCCGTGCCGTTGCGGTGGGCGGGCGCGTCCGGTTCGCGGGCCTCGAACCCCGCGCCGAGGCCGACCCCGGTGTCGAAGCCGTCGTGGCCGTCGAACCCGTCGAAGCCGGTGTCGGCGTCGAAGCCGGTGTCGACGGCGGCGGCGAACTGGGTCGTCTCGAAGCCGTGCTGGTCCTTGTCCTGCTCGTCGCGGTCCTCGTAGGCGGTGAACAGCGTCGGCTCGCCGAACGAGCCGGACGGCTCGCGCTCCACGTCGCGCTCGTCGCCCACCGTCAGCCACGACTGGGAGATCTCCGCGGAGGTCTCGGCGGGCGCCTCGGCCGGCACGTCGCCGAACGCGGGCACGCGGGCCGCGTCGTGCTCGCCCTCGGTCTGCACGAAGCTCACCGGGAACGCGGGCTGCTCGTCCTCGACGCGCGGCAGGCTGGGGAAGCTGGGGAAGCTCGGCTCGTCGTCCCCGCGGACCGGGCCGCCGCCCAGACCGCCACCACCCAGACCGCCACCGCCCAGACCGCCACCGCCCAGACCGCCACCGCCGAACGCCCCGGCGATGCCGGCGGAGCGCTGCGCGGGGTTCTGGCTCGGGAACGCGGCGGCGGGCTCCAGCGGCGCGGCGGCCTGACCGGGCTGCTGCACGAGCGTGTCGGGCACCAGCACGAGCGCGGTGGTGCCGCCCTCGATGTCCTCGTTGGCGCGCAGCCGCACCTTGATGTCGTGCCGCTTGGCCAACCGCGCGACCACGTACAGGCCCATGCGGCGGGACACGGCGACGTCGACGTCCGGCGGGTCGGCCAGGCGCTCGTTGGCGTCGTTGATCTCCTGCTCGCCCATGCTGACGCCGCGGTCCTGGATCTCGACGGCCAGCTCGCCCTTGCGGGTGCGGGCCGTGCGCACGGTGACCTTGGTCACCGGGTCGGAGAACGCGGTGGCGTTGTCGAGCAGCTCGGCGATCAGGTGCACGAGGTCGTTGACCGCGCGGCCCTGGACCGTCAGCTCGGGGGTCTGGCCGACCTGCACGCGGGCGTACTGCTCGACCTCGGACACCGCGGCGCCGAGCACCTCGGCCGCCGGGACCGGGCGGGTGAGCCGCCGGGACAGGTCCGTGCCGGACAGGACCAGCAGGTTCTCGCTGTTGCGCCGCATCCGGGTCGCGAGGTGGTCCAGCTCGAAGAGGCTGGCCAGCTGGTCGGGGTCCTGCTCGTCCTGCTCCAGCCGGTCGATCAGGTTCAGCTGGCGCTCGACGAGGGCCTGCGAGCGGCGGGACAGGTTGACGAACATCGAGTTGACGTTGTCGCGCAGCAGGGCCTGCTCGGCGGCCAGCCGGACCGCCTCGCCGTGCACCGCGTCGAACGCGCGGGCCACCTGGCCGACCTCCTCGCGGGTGGTGATCGGCACCGGCGCGATGGCGGACTTGGCGGCTTCCTGCGGGTTCGGGTCCTTCAGGATCAGGTCGACCGCCTCGGGCAGGCCGTGGTCGGCCACGTCGAGGGCGGTGCGGCGCAGCACGCGCAGCGGCACGAGGATCGAGCGGGCCACGAACAGCGCCATGACCAGTGCCAGCAGCAGCGACACGAGCACGATGCCCGAGTCGCGGAACGCCGCGGCGCGCGCCTGGCCGGTCAGCTCGTCGGTGCGGTTCTGGAGCTGCTCCAGCAGCAGGTTCTCCACGTCGCGGGTGAGGTTCACCGTCAGCGTCGCGGCGATGTCCCACTTCTCCGGGCGCAGGGACTCCAGGGTCTGCTCGTTCTCGCCGAGGTTGAGCGCGGTCTCCACCATGTCGTTCGCGGTGTCGACGATCAGGCCGGTGACGGTGTCGTCGTAGATCTTGGCCTGGTCGGGGGTCGCGGACTTGCGGAAGTCGTTGCGGGCCGCGTTCAGCTCCGCCTCGGCGGACAGGATGAGGCGCTCCTGCGTCGGGCCGAGCTGCCCGCGCTGGAAGACGTCGAGCATGATGCCGCGCTTGCGCGACTCCTGCTCCTTGATGCGGGCGATGGCGTTGGTCGCCAGGTGCAGCCGCACCAGCTCGGGGTCGTTGATGCCCGCGATGGCCTGCTCGCCGAGGTCCAGGAGGCTCTCGATCGACTCGGAGTAGGTGCGCAGCACCGCGTCCGACGGGTAGGCGGTGTCACGGACCGCGTTGCGGAGGCTGTTGAGCCGGTTGAGCTGGCTCGACGCCTGCCGGAAGCGGGTCACCACGGTGTCGCCGAGGTCGCCGCTGAGTTCGAGGATCTTGCTGTTCAGGGCGTCGATCGTGTCGTTGACGCGGCGCAGCTGCCGGTCGAGGACGACGCGGTCCAGCGCCTTGTCGGACGCGACGTGCAGGGTGCTGAGGTCGCGCTCGCGCTGGAGCTGCTGCACCAGGTCGGCGACCGCGGACTCCAGCTGGATCTGGTTCGCCAACTGGTTGAACTCGGTGGCGTCGGCCAGGTCGGAGTTCACCCTCAGGCCACCGAGGGCGAGCGCCGCGACCGTGGGGATCAGCAGCACGGCGGCGAGCTTGGTGGGCAGGCGCCAGTTCCGCAGTCGCCAGTTCCCGGTGCGGGTGTCCCGTCGGGGAGCGCGCGAGTCCGTCGTCGCAACGGCGCCCGTGGACTCGGTCACACTTCCCTCACGCAGCGCAGTCATTTCCTCACCCGTTCCGGGCCTTTCGGAGCGTGGTGGGTTCCCCACGCCTGACTGGCTGGGGCCTCTCTCTCGACGGGCCACGCTGGGCTTCCTCTTCTTGCAGCAGTGTTCCCCGGCCTCTCCCCACGGACCGAAGCATGGACACGAAATCGGGCGAATTGCAGCACAGGGACGGTGGCGTTGGCTAGGCACCCCACCCCCGCGCGGCGACACGACCGTCTGCGACGACCGGTGCCACCAGCCGGGGAGCGTAGTGCTCGATCCCTGCTGCGGGGAAGAGTCCGAGAGCACCCACCGTATCCGAGCAGGACTGTCGTTTCATACCTCTGGGTGGTTACCATCCCCCACATCGACATGTTCGTCGACAATTAGTTGATCAAAAGACCTCGGTCCAAGGTCGTTCCGGCGAGAGGTGCCATGCCTACCCCAGCGCGTGTTCTGCGACGTGCGGCAGCGTTGTTCGCCTGCGCCGCGACCCTGACGGCGTGCGGCCTGCTGCCGGGCGGCGACAGCGGCGACCAGCCCGAGGTGGAGCGCAACACGCTGCGCATCGGCGTGCTGCCGGTCGTCGACGTGGCGCCGCTGAAGCTCGCCCTCAACGACAAGCTGTTCGAGAAGGCCGGCCTCCAGGTCCAGCTGGTGACGTTGAGCACCGAGGACGAGGGCATCCAGCAGCTCGACACGACCCTCGACCTGACCTGGGCGAGCCACGTCAACCTGTTCCGCAGCTACGTCGCCGGCGCCCAGATCCAGCTCCAGGGCGAGGCGTACCAGGCGGGCACCGGCACGATGGCGCTGGTCACGCTGGACAAGGAGTACGACGCCCCCGGCGCGCTGGCCGCGCCGCGCATCGCGGTGAACTCCACGGAGGACGTCGGCGCGCTCACCACGAAGGCCGTGCTCAAGACCGCCGGCGTGGAGAAGCAGCGGATCGTGCTGCGCGAGATGCCGTTCGACCAGATGGTCGACGCGATGAAGGCCAAGCAGGTCGACGCGGCGTGGATGACCGAGCCGTTCATCACCAAGGCCCAGCGCGACGCGGGCGCCCGCGTCGTCACCGACACCGCGATCGGCCCCACCAAGGACTTCCCCATGTCGGGGTACGCGTCGAGCAAGAAGTTCGCCGACGCCAACCCGCGCACGCTGGCCCTGTTCCGGCAGGTGCTGCGGGACGCGCAGGAAGCCGCGTCGAACAACAAGCTGTCCGTTCAGGACGCGCTGACCGGCTACGTCGACGTGGACCAGCAGACCGCGGCGCTGGTGTCCGTGGGTGTGTTCCCGCTGTCGCTGAACCCGGTCCGGCTCCAGCGGGTCGCCGACATGATGGACACCGAAGAGGTGTTCGACGAACGGCTCGACGTCGGCGCGTTGTTGCCGCCCGGAACCACCAACTGACACTTAGTGAGGAAACGAGGGGCCTTCTTTTCCGGAAGGCCCCTCGTCCATTTCGCTTTCACGCCTCGACGAGGCACACCGTGGTCGCCGGCTTCGAGTAGACCGAGGGCGTCTCGCCGCCCTTGCACTCGTTCTCGTCGGCCCGGCCCGCGACGACCTTGCTGACCTTGTAGGTGGCTTCCGGGCCGCAGGTCACCTTCGTCGTCTTGGCCGCGACGATCGAGCCCTCCTGCTTGAAGCAGTCGCCCTCGGCCGCGTTGAGCATCAGGCACAGCTTGAAGCCGTTGCTGCGCCGGCCGCCCCGGTCCGAGTACTCCGCGTAGTCACCGTCCGGGCACGAGTCGGCGCTGCTGTCGAGGTTCGAGGCGACCTTGAACGCGGCCTCCGACGAGCCGCAGTCGACCTTCTCCACCTTGGCGTTCGACACGCCGGCCGACACGACCTTGATGCACTCGCCGGGGTCCGCGCCGGACGGGCCGGTCAGGTTGGAGACGACGCCCGCCACCACGATGCCGACGATGCCGACCACGACCACGCCGATCAGCTTCTTCGCACCGCTCGACACGCCCTTGGCGGGCGGCGGGGGCGGGAACTGCTGCCCCGGCGCGAACTGCTGCCCGGGCGGGAACTGCTGGGCGTGGGGCGGGTAGCCGGGCGGCGGGGGCGGGTACGCGTTCTGCGGGTCCTGGTAGCCGCCGGGCCGGGGAGGGCCCGGCTGCGGGTAACCCGGCTGCTGGTACTCCGGCTGCGGGTAACCCGGCTGCGGGTAACCCGGCGGTGGGTAGCCGGGCTGCTGCTCGTAGCCGCCGGGCTGCTGCTGCGGGTGGGGCTGGGCCGGGAACCCCTGGGGCGACGACGGCTGTCCCCAGCCCGGCTGCTGGGGTGGCGGGTAGCCCTGGGGCTGGCCGTGGGGCGGCGGCTGGTCGGGGGGCGTGGTCACCTGGCGTTCCTCTCGAATCGGGCGAGCGGAACGTACCCCCGGGCGGCCGGCGGGCGCAGCCGTTTCAGCGCACGGGCGCCGCGTCAGGCGGGGCGGCTGAGGCAGAACGTGACGGCGGGCTCCGGGTAGCTGAGGGCGCGGTCGTCACCGCAGTTCACCGGGTCCTTCGACGCCTTGGCGACGCGGATCGAGCCTGCGGTCGTGCAGTCGACCTTGCGCAGGCCCGTCTTCCGGTCCTGCCGGTAGCAGCCGCCCACGACGAAGTTGGGGATCAGGCACAGCGTGGCCGGGCCGACGTAGGTCGAGTAGGGCGCACCGCCCGTCGGGCACTCCCCGCCCTCCTCGACGACCTTGGCGACCTTCACCGTCGCCCGGTCGGAGGAGCAGTCCAGCGCCAGGTACCTCGGTGCCTTCGCCGTGCCCTCGATCCGGGCGCACGCACCCACCGGCGGGCCCTCCGGGTCGGCTTCGAGCGCCGTGGCGGCGAACGCGCCCACCACGACCAGACCGACCGCGCCGATGCCCCACCGGATCGTCTTCCGCATGGCCTTGGGCATCGGCACGGTCGTCCGACCGATTGAGCCGGTTCACCCGAATGGGTTACCCCGTGGCGGGGGATCACTCCTCGGCGGGAGCCAGGCAGTAGGTGACGGCGGGCTCCGGGTAGGACATGCCGGCGGCGTCCGGGCAGCCCTCCAGGTCGACCGAACCCTGGATGACCTTGGTCACCTTGATGGTCTCCGGACCGGTGCACTCGGTCTTCACGAACCCGGTGCCCTCGTCCGGCTTGTAGCAGGCGCCCTCCGCCATGTTGGGCAGCAGGCACAGCTTGAAGCCGTCGCCGACGCTGGAGGCCGGGGCGATCTCGGTGTAGAGGCCGTCCTCCGGGCAGGTGGCGTCGGTCGCCTCCAGGACCTTGCCGACCTTGTAGGACGCCTTGTCGGCGGAGCAGTCGAGCGTGTCGACGTCGGCGCGGTCCTCGCTCTGCGAGGTGAGGCTGACGCAGTCGCCCGCCTCGGCGTTCGAGGCGTCGTTGGTGAGCATGCGCACGCCGTACACGACGACGCCGACCAGCAGCACGATCAGCACGCCGATGAGGACCTTCTTCCCGCCGCCGGTTCCGCGGGCGGGTTCGCCGTCGTCGGCGGGGCGCGCGGGCGGGACGGAGTCGGAGATCGAGTCGGCCGGCGCGGCGCCGGGGATCGCGGCGCCGGGGCCGGGCGGGACCTCGCCGACCGGGCGCGCGGGCGGGGACGGGGTCGCCGCCGCGCCGGCGGGGGTGGCGGTGCCGGCCGGCACCCCGGCGGCGGAGCCACCGGCCGCGGCGCCGGGAGCGGCGGCCCGGTCGCCCCCCGTCGGCTCGTCTACGGCGGGCGCCGGGGAGGTCGGGCCGTCGGCACCGGGGGTGACCGGGTCCGCGGAGGGCACCTGGCGGGCGCCGGGGACGGGGGTCGGACCGGCGGGGGTGACGGGCTCGTTGCCGGCGACCGGTTGGTCGCGGGCGCCGGCGCCGGACTCGGGGGTGGCGCCGGTGGACCCGGCGACGCCCGGGCCCGCGGAGCCCGAACCCACGGAGGACGAGGCGGGCGGGGCCAGTTCCGGCTCCCGCGCGGTCGCGGCGGCGGCCTCGGCCGCGGCGACGCGGTCCGCGTCGGCGGCGGCAGCGGCCCGGGCGGCACCGGTCCGGTCGGCGGGACCGGTCGCGGGGGTGTCCGGCGAGGACGAGGCGGTGGGCTTGGCCGGTGAGGCGCCACCCGCCACGGGCTCGGGCGCGTCGTCGTCGGGCTTCGTCGGCTCGTTGCTCATGATCATCCTCGCTGGACGGGTGCGCGTGACGCCCCAAAAGGTAGCGGCACGCGCACCCTCCGCACCGATCAGGCGCTCACGGGCTCGCCGAAGCAGAACGTCGTCTTGGGCTCGTCGTAGACCAGCGGGGTGGCGTCGCCGCACGCGCTGCCGTCCGCGCTGCCCTTGACCGCCTTCACCAGCTTGAACACCTGCGGCTGACCGCAGTCGACCGGCGGGTAGCCCATCTGCGTCGTGCTGGAGGTCAGCTCGTAGCACTTGCCCTCGACGAAGTTCGGCATCAGGCACAGCTTCGAGTCGGGACCCCGGCGGGCGGTCTCGGTGTACTCGTCGTAGACGCCGTCCCCGCCGCACGACGCGGACGTGGAGTCGAGCACCTTGCCCACGGTGTAGTTGGCCTCGGCCGCGCCGCAGTCCACCGTCTTGTACTCGGGCTTGGTGGCGGTGCCGGTCACGCTCGCGCAGTCGCCCGCCTTGGTCTGGGCGGCGTCGCTGGTGAAGTAGTTGAAGCCGTACAGCACCAGACCGGCCACGATCAGGCCCGCGACGTAGCCGAGGATGCGCGTGAGGACGCTCTTCTTCTTCGGCGCTTCGGGGACCGGACCGCCCTGGAACTGGGGAGCCTGCCCGTGGGGAGCCTGGCCGTAAGGGGCCTGCCCGTGGGGAGCCGGGTACTGGGGCCCCGGCTGCTGCGGGCCCTGCGGGAACTGGGGGGTGGGCGCGGGCGCGTCCGTGCTCATCTGTGCCTTCGTTCGTCAGTCGTGGAGCCCCCTAGTCGTCCACCCGCGCGAGGGGTGCGCGGTGGGGGCGGCAGGACGCTAACGGTTGCGCCGCACGGGTGTGACCCGATTTACCGAACCGAGTCCGTGAGCGTTCGGTAGCGGGCCGGGGACGCTGCGCGACCGACTTGCCCGCGGTGGGCACACTGGGGGTACACAACCGACAGGAGTGCGCACCCGTGACCGACGGCCCCTTGATCGTCCAGTCGGACAAGACCCTGCTGCTGGAGGTGGACCACCCGCTGTCGGACGACGCGCGCACCGCCATCGCGCCGTTCGCCGAGCTGGAGCGCGCGCCCGAGCACGTGCACACCTACCGCGTGACGCCGCTGGCGCTGTGGAACGCCCGCGCCGCCGGCCACGACGCCGAGCAGGTCGTGGACGCCCTGGTCCGCTACTCGCGCTACCCGGTGCCGCAGGCGCTGCTGGTGGACGTGGTCGACACCATGGGCCGCTTCGGCCGGCTCCAGCTGGCCAACCACCCCGTGCACGGCCTGACCCTCATCTCGCTCGACCGCGCCGTGCTCGAAGAGGTCATGCGGCACAAGAAGGTCAAGCCGATGCTCGGCGACCGCGTCGACGACGACACGGTGGTCGTGCACCCCAGCGAGCGCGGTCGCCTCAAGCAGTTGCTGCTCAAGGTCGGCTGGCCCGCCGAGGACCTCGCCGGGTACGTCGACGGCGAGGCGCACCCCATCGTGCTGGAGGAGGACGGCTGGCAGCTGCGCGACTACCAGCGGCTGGCCGCGCGGGCGTTCCGGGCTGGCGGCTCGGGCGTCGTCGTGCTGCCGTGCGGCGCGGGCAAGACCCTGGTCGGCGCGGCGGCGATGGCCGAGGCGCAGGCGACCACGCTGATCCTGGTCACCAACACGGTGGCGGGCAGGCAGTGGAAGCGGGAGCTGGTGGCGCGCACGTCGCTCACCGAGGACGAGATCGGCGAGTACTCGGGTGAGCGCAAGGAGATCCGCCCGGTGACCATCGCGACCTACCAGGTGATCACCCGCAAGTCGAAGGGCGAGTACAAGCACCTGGAGCTGTTCGACTCGCGCGACTGGGGCCTGATCGTCTACGACGAGGTGCACCTGCTGCCCGCGCCGGTGTTCCGGATGACGGCCGACCTCCAGTCGCGCCGCCGCCTCGGCCTGACCGCGACGCTCGTGCGCGAGGACGGCCAGGAGGGCGACGTGTTCTCGCTGATCGGGCCGAAGCGGTACGACGTGCCGTGGCGGGACATCGAGGCGCAGGGCTGGATCGCGCCCGCCGAGTGCACCGAGGTCCGGGTCACGCTGACCGACAACGAGCGGCTGGAGTACGCGACGGCCGAACCGGAGGAGCGCTACAAGCTGTGCTCCACGGCCCGCACGAAGCTGCCGGTGGTGCAGGCGATCCTCGACCGGCACGCCGGTGAGCCGACGCTGGTGATCGGCGCCTACCTGGACCAGCTGGAGTCGCTCGGCGAGGCGCTGGGCGCGCCGGTGATCCAGGGTTCGACGAAGAACAAGGAGCGCGAGGAGCTGTTCGACCGGTTCCGGCGGGGCGAGCTGCGCACGCTGGTGGTGTCGAAGGTGGCGAACTTCTCGATCGACCTGCCCGAGGCGTCGGTGGCGGTGCAGGTGTCGGGCACGTTCGGGTCGCGGCAGGAGGAGGCGCAGCGGCTCGGCCGGCTGCTGCGGCCCAAGGGCGACGGGCGGCAGGCGCACTTCTACTCGGTGGTGTCGCGCGACACGCTCGACACCGAGTACGCCGCGCACCGGCAGCGCTTCCTGGCCGAGCAGGGCTACGCCTACCGGATCGTGGACGCGGACGACCTGCTCGGGCCGAAGCTCCCCGAGATCAGCTGAGCGGGGCCTCCGCGCGGAGCCGGTCGAGCGCTCGCCGGAAGTGCTCGACCACCTGCTCCGGACCGTCCCCGGTGACGACCATGCCCAGTTCACCCCGCCGGCCGCCGAAGGTGGACCGGGCCTTGGAGCTCGGGGGACGAGCCCTCTGCTCGCGTTCTCCCGCACGGCGTTCGCGGCGTTCCTCGCGGCCCGCTGACGACGCGCGGGCCGGAGCGCACCGAGGTCGGCCGAGCCCACTAGGTTGATCGGCGTTTCGCCGACGATCGGTGGGTCATGACGCGAGTGGTGCCGTTGCCGCGGTGGTGGATGTGGCGTCCGGGTGCCGATCCGGGCCCGGCCGCGGCGGTGGCTCGGCGGCGGGTGCGGTGGGCGAGGGTGCGTCCGCTGCCGGTGCCGGCGGCGCTGGTGGCGTGGGCGTCGGTCGTGGTGGGACCGACGGCGTGGTGGTCGGTCGGCCTGGCGTGCGTGCCGGTGTCGGTGGTGGCGCTGGTCGCGCTGCTGCCGGTGCGGGTGACGGCGTGGCAGGTGGCGTCGGCGGCGGACGCGGACGACGTCGTGCACGCGGGGCAGTTCACCGACGTGGCGCAGCGGCGGCGGGCGGGGCGGTTGTGCGCCGACTTCGACCTCGTGCGCGACCTGGAACCGCGGCGGGTCGCGCACGTGGAGCGCCTGCTGTGGGGCGCGCTGGCGGGGTTGCGCGGGTCGCTGGTCGTGCGGGAGGCGTTGCGGGTGGCCGAGAACCGGCCCGGTCTGGCGACGGCCGTCGCGGAGACGACGCGGGAACTGGCCGACCTGGACGCGCGGGTGGACCGGTTCGCGGCGGCGCTGCGGGTGCTCGCCGAGGAGAGCACCGCTCCCGAGTGCGACGACCGCACGCTGGACAGCGCGCTTCGCCGGGTGGCCGCGCTGGACCCGATCTAGGATTCGCCGGTGCAGGTCTACTCGATCCCCATGCGCACCCGGTTCCGCGGCATCACCGCCCGCCACGGCGTGATCTGGGAGGGACCGGCCGGGTGGGGCGAGTTCTGCCCGTTCGAGGACTACTCGGACGTCGAGTCGGTGCCGTGGCTGCTGTGCGCGCTGGAGGCCGTGGAGCAGGGCTGGCCCGCGCCCGTGCGCACGTCGGTGCCGGTGAACTGCACGGTGCCGGTGGTGTCGCCGGAGCGGGCGTTCGAGGTCGTGGCGGCGTCGGGCTGCTCGACCGCGAAGGTGAAGGTCGCCGACCCGGGCACGCCGCTGTCCGCCGACCTGGAGCGGGTGGCGGCGGTGCGCGACGCGCTCGGTCCGTCGGGCGCGGTGCGGGTGGACGCGAACACCGCGTGGGACGTGGACGCGGCGGTGTCCGCCATCAAGGCCCTGGACCGCGCGGCCGGCGGCCTGGAGTACGTCGAGCAGCCGTGCCGGACGATCGGGGAGCTGGCCGCCGTGCGGCGGCGGGTGGACGTGCGGATCGCGGCGGACGAGTCGATCCGGCACGCCGAGGACCCGCTGAAGGTCGCGGTGGCGGGCGCGGCGGACGTGGCGGTGATCAAGGTCGCGCCGCTGGGCGGGGTGCGGCGGGCGCTGGAGGTGGCGGAGGCGTGCGGCCTGCCGTGCGTGGTGTCGTCGGCCCTGGAGACCTCCGTGGGCATGGCGGCGGGCCTGGCCCTGGCGGGCGCGCTGCCGTCGCTGGAGTTCGCGTGCGGGCTGGGCACGCTGTCCCTGCTGGACGGCGACGTGACGAGCGGGTCGCTGCGCCCGGTGGACGGCCGGCTGCCCGTGCCGACGAAGGCCCCGGTCCCCGACCGCCTGGCCGAGTTCGCCGCGGACCCCGGCACGGAGGACCGCTGGCTGGACCGCATCGGCCGGGTCCGCCGCCTGATCGGCTGACCCGCGTGTCGTAAGTCCAACCGCGGCGAGTCGTAAGTTCACCTCGCGCGAGTCGTGCACCTGGGCTCGCTCGGCCTTGAACAGGCGCATCAACCGTGGACATATCGACCCGAACTTACGACACGCGGGGGCCCTACTTACGACACGCGGGGGTCGAACTTACGACACGCGGATCAGGGGTGGGTGATGTCCGCGCCCAGGCTGCGGACGACGCCGTCGGTGCGGGTCAGGGCCTCGGTGCGGCGCGGGGAGGTGGGGACGCGGGTCAGGTCGACCACGCGGATCGGGGGGCCGAACTCCACCAGGGTCGGCACGTACGACGCGTCCCGGACGGTCCAGCCGGCGTCGGTCTTGACGAAGCGGAAGCGGGTGACGATGCCCTCCTCGGTGATGCCGCGCGGCTCGGAGTGGCGGGCCGCCTCGTTGCCCATGCCGTAGACGACCCACTTGTCGCCGATCCGCTCGATCGGCTGCACGGCGTGCACGTGCGTGCCGATGATCAGGTCGACGGCCGGGTCGCCGAGGATCGCCCGCGCCATGTCGCGCTGCTGCGGCGTCGCCTCGTGCCGGTACTCGTCGCCCCAGTGCAGGGAGGCCACGACGACCTCGGCACCGGCGGCGCGGGCGGCGCGCGCGGCGGTGAGGACGCCCTCGACGGAGAGCTGGTTGGCCCGCCACGGCTGGTCCAGCGGGATGCCGTTGAAGCCGTACGTGAACGCCACGTGCCCGACCTTCACGCCCTTCGCGTCGAGCAGCAGCGGCGTGGCGGACTCCTCGGGCGAGCGGAACGAGCCGGTGTGCTCCAGCCCCGCCGCGTCCAGCACGTCCAGCGTGGTGGCGATGGCGGACGGCCCCCGGTCGAGGGTGTGGTTGGACGCGGTCGAGCAGCTGTCGTAGCCGATGTTCCGCAGCGCGGTCGCCACCTCGGGCGGCGCGCTGAACGCCGGGTAGCCGAACGTCGGCGCGCCGGGCGCGGACAGCGGTGTCTCCAGGTGGCAGATGGACACGTCGGCGTCGATCGCCTGCCGCAGCCCTTCCAGCAGGGGCGTGAAGTCGCGGGCGCCGTCCTGGTCGGCCTGCTCGGTCAGCGCGGGGTGGACGAGGATGTCACCGCCCGCGGCGAGCGTGAACGACGGGGGTTCGGGCGCGGCGGTCGTGCCGGCGGTCGTCGTCGGCGCGCGGGACGGCGTGATCACCACGGGCGACCCGGTGCAGGCCACCGCCGCGGTGCAGGCGGCCAACCCGAGGGCCAGCCGCCTGCCGCGCGCGTTCAGCTGCGCCGCCGGCGCAGGCCGCGGACCAGCAGCACCAGCACCGCCAGCAGAGCGGCCACCGGCAGCAGCCGCTTGAGGACGGGCGCGCCCGCCGCGTCGAGCAGGTCGAGCGGCTCGCCCGGGGCGGGGCGGGGCTCCGGCCGGGGCGGCGGCGGCGCGCTCGGACCGGTGGCGCCTGGTGCGGAAGTCACCTCCTCAGCTTCCGCCGGCGAGAGCCGCGTCGCCAGGCATTCGGCGAACTCGGCGACGACCTTGCCCGCGACGTCGGCCACGAGGCCGCGCCCGAGCTGCGCGGGACGCCCGGTGACGTTCAGGTCGGTGACCACGGAGACGTCGGTGCCGCCGTCGGCGGGGGTGAGCGCCACGGACACGGTCGCGGACGCCGTGCCGTTGCCCCTGGTGTCCTTGCCGGTGGCCTTCAGGACGGCGGCGCGCACCCGGTCGTCGACGGACGTGAACTCGCCGGTGCCCTTGTAGAGCAGGGTCACCGGGCCGAGCTTGACCTTGACGGTGCCGGTGAACGACCGGCCGTCGACACCGGTGAGGGTGGCGCCCGGCATGCACGGCGCCACCTTCTCCGGGTCGAGCAGCGCCGCCCACACGTCCGGCACGGGCGCGGGCACGGAGAACCGGTGATCCAGCTTCACGGGCGCACCCCCACCGCGGTGGTCACCGCGCGTCGGGTGAGCACCCGGGCCAGGTGCGAGCGGTACTCGGCATCGCCGTCGGCGTCCGTCGCGGGGTTCGCGCCCTCGGCGGCGCGGGCGGCGGCCTCGGCGATCACCGCGGCCGTCGCGGGCCGTCCGACCAGCGCCTCCTCCGCGCCGCGCGCCCGCACCGGGGTGGGCCCCATGTTGGTCAGGCCGATCCGGGCGCCGGCGACCTCGCCGTCGACGACCCGCACCGCCGCGGCGACCGCGACGACCGACCACGCCTGGGCGACCCGGGCGAACTTCTCGTAGCACGCGCCCCAGCCGGTCAGCTTGGGCACGCGCACGTGGGTGAGCAGTTCGTCGGGGGCGAGGTCGGTGGTGAAGTAGTCGACGAAGAACTCCGCCGCGGGCACCTCGCGGGTCCCGCCCGGTCCCGCGCACACCATCACCGCGTCGACCGCGAGCGCCACGGCGGGCAGGTCGCCGGCCGGGTCGGCGTGGGCCAGGGAGCCGCCGACCGTGCCGCGGTGGCGCACCTGCGGGTCGGCGACGGTGTCGGTGGCGAGCCGCAGCAGGTCGGCGTGCTCGCGCACCAGCGGGTCGCGCCGCACGTCGTGGTGCGTGGTGAGGGCGCCGACGAGCAGCGAGTCGCCCTCGTCGCGCACGCCCGCCAGCGCGGTCAGCCCGGTCACGTCGACGACGAGGGTCGGCGCGGCCAGCCGCATCCGCAGCACCGGGATGAGGCTCTGCCCGCCCGCCATCACCTTGGCGTCCTCGCCGCCCTCGGCGAGGGCCCGCACGGCGTCCTCGACGGTGGTGGGCGCGACGTAGTCGAACGCGGCCGGGATCATGCGTCGCCTCCGGTCGAGGGGGTGGGAGCCGGGCCGGTGGAAGTCGGGCCGGGGGAAGTCGGGCCGGGGGAAGTCGGGCCGGGGGAACCGGGGTGGAGGGAACCGAGGCCGCCGCCGGCGGCGGGCGTGGTGGGCAGGTCGGTGGACGCGCCCCGGATCGCCTTCCACACCCGCATCGGGGTGCACGGCATCTCCACGTCGGTCACGCCCAGGTGCCGCACGGCGTCCACGACGGCGTTGACCACGGCCGGGGTGGACGCGATGGTGCCCGCCTCGCCGACGCCCTTCACGCCCAGCGGGTTGGAGTCGGCGGGCGTCTCGGTGCGGTCGGTGGTGAAGTGCGGCAGGTCCACCGCGGAGGGCAGCAGGTAGTCGGCGAGGGTGGCCGTGGTGAGGGTGCCGTGCTCGTCGTGCACGGCCTCCTCGAACAGGGCCTGCGCGATGCCCTGCGCCAGGCCGCCGTGCACCTGGCCCTCCACGATCAGCGGGTTCACCACCGTGCCGACGTCGTCCACGCACACGTACGAGCGAATCCGCACCGCGCCGGTCTCCGTGTCGACCTCGACCGCGCACAGGTGCGTGCCGTGCGGGTAGGAGAAGTTCTCCGGGTCGAACACGGCCTCCGCGTCGAGGCCGGGTTCCATGCCGTCGGGCAAGTCGTGCGCGACGTGGGCGGCGACCACCACGTCGCCGAACGCCAGCGTGGTGGACGTGCCGCGCACGGCGAACGCGCCGGAGGCGAACTCGACGTCGTCCTCGCCGACCTCCAGCAGGTGCGCGGCCAGCGCGCGGGCCTTGGCCAGCACCTTGTCGGCGGCGAGCGCGACGGCCGCGCCGCCGACGGCCAGCGAGCGGGACCCGTAGCTGTCCATGCCGCGGTGCGCGACGCGGGTGTCGCCGTGCAGCACCTCGACGTCCTCGAACGGCACGCCGAGCCGGTCGGCGACGATCTGGCTCCACGCCGTGACGTGGCCCTGGCCGTGCGGCGAGGTGCCGGTGATCAGCTCGACCTTGCCGGTGGGCAGCACGCGGAGCGCCGCGTGCTCCCAGCCGCCGGCCGCGTACCGCAGGGCGCCGAGCACGCGGGACGGGGCGAGCCCGCACATCTCGGTGTAGGTGGACACGCCGATGCCGAGCTGCACGGTGTCGCCGGCGGCGCGGCGCCCGGCCTGCTCGGCGCGCAGCGCGTCGTAGTCGAACAGCTCGACGGCCCGGTCGGTGGCGGCCTCGTAGTTCCCGGTGTCGTAGGTGAGGCCCGCGACCGTGGTGAACGGGAACTCCTCGTGCCTGATCCAGTTCTGCCGGCGCAGGTCCAGGGGGTCGCGGCCCAGTTCGGCGGCCAGCTCGTCCATGAGCCGTTCGATCGCGAACGTGGCCTCGGGCCGCCCCGCGCCGCGGTAGGCGTCCGTGGGCACCTTGTTCGTGAACACGTTCGTGCAGGTGAACCGGTAGGCGGGGAACTTGTAGATGGCGTTGAACATGAACGCGCCGAGGATCGGCACGCCCGGTGTGACCAGCCGCAGGTAGGCGCCCATGTCGGCGAGCAGGTCGACGTCGAGGCCGGTGACGGTGCCGTCGCGGCGGGCGGTGAGGGTGAGCCGCTGCACCTGGTCGCGGCCGTGGTGGCCGGACAGCATGGACTCGGTGCGCGTCTCGGTCCACTTCACGGGTTTGCCGAGGCGGCGCGCGACGAGCAGGGTCAGCACCTCCTCGGGCGTGACCTGGAGCTTGCCGCCGAACCCGCCGCCGACGTCCGGCGCGACGACCCGGATCTTCTGCTCGGGGATGCCGAGCACGGCCGACAGCATCCACCGCAGGATGTGCGGGACCTGCGTGGACGACCACAGGGTGACGCCGTCGGGCGACGGGTCGGCCACCACCGAGCGGGGTTCCATGAACGCGGGGATGAGCCGCTGCTGGCGGAACGTGCGGCGCACGACCACCTCGGCCTCGTCGACCGCCCGGTCGACGTCCCCGCCGGTGCCCGCCTCGGCGGAGTCGAACACCCAGGTGGCGCTGGTGTTGGTGCCCAGGTCGGGGTGCACGAGGTCCGCGCCGCCCTCGACGGCGCGGGTCACGTCGAGCACCACGGGCAGGTCCTCGTAGTCGACATCGATCGCGGCCAGCGCGTCGTGCGCCTCGGCCGCGGAGCGGGCCACGACCAGGGCGACGGCCTCGCCCGCGAAGTTCACCTCGTCCACCGCGAGGGGCGGCGCGGGCGGCGCCTTCATGTCCTCGGTGATGGGCCACGCGCACGGCAGGCTGCCCTGCTCGTCGGCGAGGTCGCGGCCGGTGAGGACGGTGATCACGCCGGGCATGCGGGCGGCCTCGGCGACGTCGACCGACGTGACGCGGGCGTGCGCGACGGGGCTGCGCAGCACGGCCAGGTGCAGCATGCCGGGTAACTGGAGGTTGTCGGTCCACCGGGTGGCGCCGGTGATCAGCCGGGCGTCCTCCTTGCGGCGGCGGGCCCGGCCGATCTCCCGCTCGGCGCCGGCGGGGTCGGCGGTCGCGGTCATCCGGCACCGCCGGCGCGCGTGCGGGCGGCGGCGTCGCGGACCGCGCGGACGATGTTCTGGTAGCCGGTGCAGCGGCAGAGGTTGCCCTCCAGGCCGTGCCGCACCTCGTCCTCGTCGGGGTCGGGGTTGTCCGCGAGCAGGTCGATGGCCTGCATGATCATGCCGGGGGTGCAGAACCCGCACTGGAGGGCGTGGTTCTCGTGGAACGCGCGCTGCACGGGGTGCAGCCGCCCGTCGGTGGCCAGCCCCTCGACGGTGGTCACCTCGCGGCCGTGGGCCTGCACGGCGAGGACCGAGCAGGACTTCACGCTGCGCCCGTCGAGGTGGACGGTGCAGGCGCCGCAGTTGCTCGTGTCGCAGCCGACGACGGTGCCGGTCTTGCCGAGCCGCTCGCGCAGGTGGTGGACCAGCAGCGTCCGGGGTTCGACCTCGTCGGTGTAGGCCACCCCGTCGACGGTGACGGTGATCCGCATGAACCCTCCAGGTCCGGTGGTGGTGGGGGTCACACGCAAGCCTGCTCCCGGTCGTCGGGTCAGACAACCCCCGGTGCGCGGTGGATGGCGCCGTCGGTTCGGGTCAGCCGCTCCCCGCCGCCGCCCCAGCGCAGCGCGATGACCTCGGCGGCGATCGACACGGCGGTCTCCTCGGGGGTGCGGGCGCCGAGGTCGAGGCCGATGGGCGAGGACAGCCGGGCCAGCTCGTCCTCGGTGACGCCCGCCTCGCGCAGCCGCCGCAGCCGGTCGTCGTGGGTCCGGCGGGACCCCATCGCGCCCACGTAGCCGAGGTGCAGCCGCAGGGCGACCTCCAGCAGCGGCACGTCGAACTTCGGGTCGTGGGTGAGCACGGCGACGACCGTGCGCCCGTCGACCTCCCCGGCCGCGGCCTGCCCGGCCAGGTAGCGGTGCGGCCAGTCGACGACCACCTCGTCGGCCTCGGGGAACCGGCCGGCGGTCGCGAACACCGGTCGCGCGTCGCACACGGTGACGCGGTAGCCGAGGAACGCGCCCAGCCGCGCGAGGGCGGCGGCGAAGTCGATCGCGCCGAACACCAGCATCCGGGGCGGCGGCTCGAACGAGTTCACGAACACCGCCATGCCCTCACCGCGCCGTTGGCCGTCGGGCCCGTAGCGCAGGGTGCCGCTGCGGCCGGCGGCGAGCAGGCCGCGCGCGTCGTCGGCGACGGCGTCGCGGGCCCGGTCGGACGGCACGTCGCCCTCCACCCGGTCCGCCCGCACCACGAGCCGGCGGCCCACCCACTCCGGGTGCTCGACGACCGTGGCGACGGCCACCGGCTCCCCGGCGCGCACGCTCGCCAGCACGTCGGGCAGCTGCGGGAACGTCGCCGACGACACCGGCTCCACGTACACGTCGATGATCCCGCCGCAGGTCAGGCCCACGGCGAACGCGTCGTCGTCGCTGACCCCGTACCGCTGGAGCACGGGCGTGCCGCCGGCCACGACCTCCCGCGCCAGCTCGTACACCGCGCCCTCGACGCAGCCGCCGGACACGCTGCCGACGACCGTGCCGTCGGCGCCGACGAGCATCGCCGCACCGGGCGGGCGCGGCGCGGAGCTGAACGTCGCGACGACCGTGCCGACGCCGACGGTCTCCCCGGCGTCGACCCGGCGGGCCAGTTCGTCCAGCACGTCACGCACGTCGGACCTCCTCCAGCAGGGCGTGCAGGGTGTCGAGGCTGTGCCCGGCGAGCAGCCGGTCCAGGTGCGGCAGGGCGGCGGCGATGCCGGACTGCACGGGCCGGTAGCCGTCGTGGCCCGCGTGCGGGTTGACCCACAGCACCCGGTGGGCCAGCCGGGCGAGCCGGGCCGCCTGCTCGGCGAGCAGGGCGGTGTCGCCGCGCTCCCAGCCGTCGGAGCACAGCACGACGACCGCGCCGCGCGCCGCGCCCCGCTGCCCCCACCGGTCGAGGAACGCCTTGAGCGTCTCGCCCAGCCGCGTGCCGCCGTCGGCGTCGGGCACGGCGCGGGCCGCGGCGGCGAGCGCGAGTCCGGGGTCGCGGTGCCGCAGCTGCCGGGTGACGCGGGTGAGCCGGGTGCCGAGGGTGCACACCTCGACGGGCATCGCGCGGGCGACGACGTGCGCGAACCGCAGCAGCGCGTCGGCGTAGGGCTTCATGGAGCCGGACACGTCGACCAGCAGCACCACCCGACGCGGTCGGGTCGTCCGGCGCCGGTAGGCGGGCACCGCCTCGCGGGTGGCGACCATCCGGCGCAGCACCCGGTCGGGGTCGACGGCGCCGCGGCGCGCGGGCCGCGCCCGCACCGCCCGCCGCCGGGGCGGCACGGGACGCAGCTCGGCCACCAACCGCCGCAGGTGCTCGCGCTCGGCGGGGCTCATGGCGGCGATGTCCTTGCGGCGCAGGGTTTCCACGTCGCTCGCCGCGACCCTGAGCGCGGGCGCCCGACCACCGCGCCCCTCCCCTCCGCCGAGGGCGGCGAGGTGCGAGGCCGTCCTGGTGCGGGCGCGCGGGCGGCTCGCCGGCAGCCGGTCGCCGCCGCCGAACCAGGCGGCGAACGCGGCGTCGTAGCGGGGCAGGTCGTCCGGCTCCGCGCACAGCGTGACCCGGCCGGCCCAGTACACGTCGGCCGCGCGCGCCACGTCGAGGTGGTCGAGCGCGGCGGTGAACGCCCGCACCCGGTCCGGCCCGCACGCCACGCCCGCGTGCCGCAGGGCGTGGGCGAACCCCACGAGCGCGGTGGGCGCGTCGGCTCCGCTCATCCCGCGACCGCGCTCCCGGCCACCCGGTCGAGGACACCGCTCGCCAGGGCGCGCCGGGTGTCCTCCCGGTACTTGAGGACGGCGCCGAGGGTCGCGGCGGCCGTGGCGGTGTCGAGGTCCGTGCGGCCGAGGGCGAGCAGGGCGCGGGCCCAGTCCAGGGATTCGGCGACGCCGGGCGGTTTGAGCAGGTCGAGGTCGCGCAGGGCGCGGACGGCGGTGGCGACGCGGGTGGCGAGGCGCTCGGTGACGTCGGGCAGGGCGCGGCGCAGGATGGCGACCTCGCGGGTCAGGTCGGGGTGCTCCAGCCAGTGGTAGAGGCAGCGGCGCTTGAGGGCGTCGTGCACGTCCCGGGTGCGGTTGGAGGTGAGCACGACCAGCGGCGGGGTGTCGGCGGCGATGCGGCCCAGTTCGGGGATGGTCACGGCGTTCTCGCTCAGCACCTCCAGCAGGAGCGCCTCGAACTCGTCGTCGGCGCGGTCCACCTCGTCGACCAGCAGCACGCACGGCGCCCGTTCGAGGGCCTGGAGGAGGGGGCGGGCGAGGAGGAAGCGGCGGGTGTGGAGAGACGCCTCGGCGGCTTCGGCGTCGACCGCGCCCGCGGCTTCGAGGGCGCGCAGGTGCAGGAGCTGGCGCGGGAAGTCCCAGTCGTAGAGGGCCTGGGTGGCGTCGATGCCCTCGTGGCACTGGAGCCGGAGGAGCGGCAGGCCGAGGGCGGTCGCGAGGGCCGCGGCCAGCGAGGTCTTGCCGGTGCCCGGTTCGCCCTCGCAGAACAGGGGGCGGCGCATCCGCAGGGCCAGGAACGCGGCGGTGGCCACGCCGTCGTCCGGCAGGTAGCCGACGCGGTCGAGCGCGGCGGCGAGGTCGTCCGGCGTCGCGGGCTCCGGCGGTGCGGCGGGCTCGACTGGCGTCACACGTCCGAGGGTAGGCGGCGGTGGCGGCCCGGCGCTCCGCCGAGCGGCCGCTCGAACGCGGCGCCGAGGCCGGGAACTCCGGGGCGGGGTCGTGACCTCAGGGGTGGGGTCGTGGTGGAACCCTGACGAAGAACCGGGGTGCGTCCCCGATGTGCCGGTGCGCCCGGTCCGGCAGGCTTGTGCCATGACGACGAACACCGTGCTGAACCAGGCGACCGACACCCTGAACCAGGCCACCGACAAGGTGAAGAAGCTCCGCCGCAGCCGGGACGACCGCATGGTCGCGGGCGTGTGCGGCGGCCTCGCGAAGCTCCTCGGCGTCGACGCGGCGCTGCTGCGCATCCTGCTGGTCGCCGGGACCCTCTTCGGGTTCGGCACCGGCGCGATCCTCTACCTCGCGGCGTGGGTCCTGGTGCCCGAAGAGGCCTGACGGGCACGGGGTCTAGCGGGGGAAGCCGGGCACCCCGGGGAGGGTCTGCCACGGCCGGGGACCGTCGAGGGGGCGGTACTCGACGCCGAGGGCGTCCAGCCTCGGCAGGTGGTGCGCGGCGAGGCGGGTCCGGAACTCCGCGAAGTCGCGGGGACCCGCGGGGCTCCACACGACCTCGGCGAACGCGCTGAGGCGGGGGAAGGCGGCGTAGTCCAGGCGCCGCGGTGAGTCGAGGTGCTCGGTCCACAGGTTCGCCTGCGCCCCGAGCACCCGGTCCGCCCCGGCGGGCTCGTACCGGTGGACGTCCTCCAGGGTCGTCCGCGTCCCGACGGGGATGGGCTCGTCGGGGTGGTCGGACTGCCGGTAGTCCAGGTAGACGTGCTCCTCGGGGCACATGACGACGTCGTGGCCGCGGTCCAGCGCGCGCAGCCCGCGCTCCTCGCCGCGCCACGACGCGACGACGGTGGACGTCGGCAGGGGGCCGACGTCGAGCACCTCGTCCCAGCCGAACGGCCGCCGCCCGCGCGCCGCGAGGTGCTGCGCGATGCGCCGCACGAACCGCCCGTCACCGCCCTCGGCCTCGTCGCCGCCCAGGCCGACGACCTCGCTCGGGAACACGTCGAGCAGCTCGTCGAACACGTGCCGGTAGAAGTCCACGGTGGACTCGTCCGCGCGGAGCACGTTGGGGTTGACCCCCCAGTCCGTCCACACGCCGCCGCCGGCGGCGCCCAGCTCCGGGTAGGCGGCGATGGCGGCCTGGCTGTGGCCGGGCACGTCGACCTCCGGCACCACGGTGACGTGCCGCGCCGCCGCGTAGGCGACGAGTTCGCGCAGGTCGTCCTGGGTGTAGTAGCCGCCGTGCGGACGCCCGGCGGTGCCGCCGGAACGCCGGTCGCCGAACCGCGAGTCGGGCCGCCACCCGCCGACCTCGTGCAGCCGCGGGAAGCGCCGCGACTCGAAGCGCCAGCCCTGGTCGTCGGTGAGGTGCAGGTGCAGCACGTTCAGCTTGTGCGCGGCGAGGAGGTCCACGTAGCGCAGCAGGTCGTGCTTGGGCAGGAAGTGCCGGGCCACGTCGATCATCACGCCCCGCCACGCGAACCGCGGGTGGTCGACCACCTCGCACACCGGCAGCCGCACCACCCCGGGTGGCACGGCCCGGAACGCGGCGGGCCCGCTGAGCTGCCGCAGCGTCTGCCGGGCGTGGAACTCGCCCGCGTCGTCGGACGCCCGCACGCGCACCCCGTCGGGCGACACGGACAGCCGGTAGCCCTCGGCGGGCCCGTCGACCCGCTCCACCCGGAACGCCCCGTCGAAGTCGACCTCGCCGTCACCGGGGGTGAAGGACACGGGCCTGGGCAGCAGGTTCACTTGACGGCTCCCGCGAGACCGGCGACGAGGCGCCGTTGGACGAGGACGAAGAACACCAGCACCGGGATCGTCATCAGGGTCGAGCCGGCCATGATCGCGCCCCAGTCGTTCTGGTCGGGCTTGATGAACACCTGGAGGGCGAGCGGCAGCGTCTGGTTCTCCGCCGCCGAGATGATGAACGTCTTGGCGAACAGGAAGTCGTTCCAGGCGTGGATGAACGACAGCACGCTGGTCGCCACCAGGCCGGGCGCGACGAGCGGGAACAGCACCTGCCACAGGAACCGGAAGCGGGACGCGCCGTCCAGCGTGGCGGCCTCCTCCAGTTCCACGGGCACGGCGGCGACGAACCCGCGCAGCATCCAGATCGCGAACGGCAGGCTGAACGCCAGGTGCACCAGCACCAGCGACCCGAGGTGGTTGAGCCCGAACGCGGGCGCGACGTCCCGCACGGACCGCATGACGAAGAACAGCGGGATGGTCAGCGCCTCCACCGGCACCATCTGCACGACCAGCAGCATCACCAGCAGCGTGGTGCGGCTGCGGAACCGGAAGCGGGTCAGCGCGGTGGCCGCCAGGAACGAGACGAACAGGCTGAGCACCACCACCGCGCCCGCCACGACGAGGCTGTTGACCAGGTAGCGGCCGAAGCTCTGCACGGTGAGCGCCCGCACGAAGCTGTCGAGCGTCGGCACGAGCGTCCACGGGCGGGGGTCGGTCGAGACGACCTCGGACTCGGGCTTGAGGGCGGTCAGCACCATCCAGTACAGCGGGAACGCGACGACGCCCGCGACGACCACGGTGACGACCTCGGCGATCCCGCGCGACACCTTCCGGTTCCCGCCGATCCCCTTCCCGGCGACCTGCCTCCCGGCGATCCCCTTCACAGGACCTCCCCGCTCCGCCGCAGCGCCCGCAGGTACCCGACGGTGACGAGCAGCAGGATCAGCGTCGTCACCACGCCGATCGCCGCGCCCAGCCCGTACTCGGAGGCGGCGAACGCCTGCTGGTAGGCGTACACGTTGAGCACGAGGTTGCGCCCGGCGATGCCGCCGCCGTTCGTCATGATGTAGATCTGGGTGAACACCTTGAAGTCCCAGATGACCGACTGGATGGTGACGACGATCAGCAGCGGCCGCAGCAGCGGCAGGATCACGCTGGTCGCGGTCCTCGCGGTCGACGCGCCGTCGAGCGCCGCGGCCTCCAGCACCTCGCCCGGAATCGCCTTGATCCCCGCGTACAGCGTGACCATGACGAACGGGAACGAGCACCAGACCACCTGCGCGGCGACGAGCCCGAACGCGGTCCACCTGTCGTAGGTCCAGGAGAACCCGGTGGTGCCGAGGACCTCGTTGACGAAGCCGAAGTTCGCGTCGAACAGGAACAGCCAGATCGTGGACCCGGCGACGGCGGGCGTGGCCCACGCGCCGAGCGCGGCCAGGAACAGCGTGGTGCGCGCCCACGCGCGGACCCTGGTGGCCAGCACCGCGAGGGAGGCGCCGACCAGCAGGGTCCCGACCACGCACACCGCCGCGAAGCCGACGGTCTGCCCGAGCACGGACCAGAACCGCGCGTCCCGCAGCAGGGTGGCGTAGTTCCCCAGGCCCAGGAAGGTCAGCGGCGCGCCACCGCTGACCTGCTCCTGGCCGTAGTCGAAGAGGGAGATCAGGACGAGCTGGTAGATCGGGTAGCCCAGGAGGCCGACGAGCAGCAGCAGGGCGGGGGCGAGGTAGGCGAGCGCGGCCCGCCCGTCCCCCTTCTCGACGGCCGCCGTCACGAGCCGAACGCGGCGTTCATCTCGTCGGCCGCCGCCTCGGCCGCGGTGTCGACGTCCTCACCGCCCGCGGCGATCTTCTGGAGCAGGTTCGGCAGCACGGCCTGCGCGTCGACCTTGGCCCAGTCGGGGGTGACGGGCACGAACCTCGTGCCGGCCTCCAGGGTCTGGATGAACGGCTCCAGCACGGGGTTGGCCCGGGCGACCTCGGCCTGCACGTCGCCGAACGTGGGCAGGTTGCCCATGGCGTCGAACATCTTGCGCTGGTAGGTCTTGCCGCCGAGGAGCCGCGTGAACTCCCGGGCGAGGGTCTGCCGCTGCGAGCCCTTGAGGACGCCGAGCAGGTTGCCGCCCGCGAACGCCGGCGCGATCGTGCCCTCGGCCTTGCCGGGCACGGGGACGACGGCGTACTTGCCGGCGGCGGTGGAGGCGTCGACGGACTTGCGGTTGAAGTCGCCGCCGATGACCATGGCGGCCTTGCCGGCGCGGAACGCCTCGACGCTGGCGTCGCCGCCGTTGCCGGCGCACTGGGCGGGCGGGCAGATGTCGTCGGCGATCAGCTCGGTGTACTGCCCGATGCCGGCCTTGGACTCGGTGCTGTCGATGGCGGAGACGTACTTCCCGCCGTCCTCCCTCGCGATGTCGCCGCCGTTGGCCCACACGAACGGCATGGCGCCGTAGGTGTACTTGCCGCCGGCGGAGATGCCGAGCAGGTCGGGCTTGGCGGCGCGGATCGCGCGGGCGGTCGTGGCGATCGCGTCGAGCGTCGTCGGCGGCCGGAGGCCCAGCTCCTGGAAGACGTCGGTGCGGTAGTAGAGCGCGCGCACGCCGACGTACCAGGGGACGCCGTAGACCTTGCCGTCGACCTTCGCGGTGTCGAGGACGGCGGGCAGCAGGTCGCCCGCCTCGTCCCACGTCGACAGGTCGAGTTCGGCGAACCCGCCGCCGGCCACGTAGCCGGCGAGGTCGGTGTTGCCGAACTCGGCGACGTCGGGGGCGCTCCGCGGGTCGCTGAACGCGGCCTTGAACCGCTCGGCGCGGGTCTGCACCTGGATGTACTGGACGTCCACGGTGACGCCCTCGTGCGCCTGCTGGAACTCGGTGACGGCCTCCTGCACGACCGCCTCCTTCGGTCCCCTGTTGACCTCGTCGAACAGCCAGACCCGGAGTTGCCCGGTCTGCTCGTCCGCGCCGGTGGGCGCCGGGCCGGACTGGACCGGGGCGCACCCGGCCAGCACGGCGGCGCCCACCGCTGCTGCCGCCACCACGAACCGCATCCTCGCCACCTCTTCCTGGGAGTGCGTTGCGCTATGCGCAACGACTATTTCAAGGGAAGCAACGGGGATGCTAATGTCCGGATCGGCAAGCGGTCTAGACCAAATTCGCCCAGGTCCGGACGGCGTCGGCGGACAGCGGGGCGTCCCACCCGCCTGGGCGCACGGCCCCGCCCACGTGGAACGCGGTGACGCCGACGGCCTTGAGCGGGGCGACCTGCTCGGCCTTCAGCCCGCCGCCGACGAGCAGCCGGGCGTCGCGCTGCCGGGCGGCGAGCCGCTCCAGCACGGGCAGGCCGTCCGCCACGCCGCGCGGGCTGCCGGCGGCGAGGACCGTGTCGCAGCCGAGCCCGGTGACGACGCCCCACGCCGCCTCGGGGTCGGCTGAGTGGTCGAGCGCCCGGTGGAACGTCCAGGCGCAGCCCTCGACCTCGGCCAGCACGGCCCGCACGGCGTCCGCGTCGACCCGCCCGTCGCCGTCCAGGAACCCCAGCACGAACTCCGACGCGCCCGCCTCGCGCAGCGCCGCCGCGTCCCGCCGCAACCGGTCGGGGTCGCCGGGCGCGAACCCGGCGGCGTCGCGCAGCATGACCCGCACCGGCAGGTCGGTCGCCGCGGCGACCTCGCGGTAGACGCGGACCGGCGGCGTGAGGCCGTCCGAGGCCATGTCGACGGTCAGTTCCAGACGGTCCGCGCCGCCGGCCTGCGCGGCCTCGGCGTCGGCCGCGTGCAGTGCGATGACTTCCAGCATGGTCTGGACCATAACGAGCCACCGTCCGCGCCGGCGCCGCCCCGCCGACGTCCCGTCACCCGATCGGTCGGTCTGTGAACTGTTAATCGCGGCCGTCGTATCCCGCGTAGATCTACTCACTCCTTATCTGGTGACCGGCCTCGACCCCGACTGAGGAGAACCGCGCGTGAACGCCAACCCGCCTGGCGTCGACGAGCTCGACCCCGTCGACGAGCTCGACCCAGACCTGTCCGCGACCACCGACGGGACGGGGTCGCCCAAGGACCCCGAACTGCCGGAGCCGCCGCCGACCTCACCCGACGGCCACCACCAGACCCACTGAAGACGCTGGGGGAAGAGCGGCGGTCGGTCGGCTTCGAGGGGTGTCGACCGGACGCCGCCCGCGGTGGAAGAGGGAAACGGCGGTCCGCGGTGCGAGGGGGGCATCGCGGACCGCCCGCGGCGGGCGCACCGCCCGCGTGTGTGACGATCAGCTCCGGCTGGGGATGCCGACGAGGAGGTGACGACGTGGGAGAACTGCGCACGGCCGGTGAGCGCCCACCGTGGGAGGGGCTCGACGGCACGGACCGCCACGCGGCCTGCGTCGTGGCCGCCCGCGACGGCGACCGCCGGGCGCTGGACGCGCTCGTCGCGGACCTGACCCCGCTCGTGTGGCACGTCGCGCGGGGGCACGGGCTGGACCGCAGCACCGCGGAGGACGTGGTGCAGACGGTGTGGCTCGCGCTGCTGCGCCACCTCGACCGGCTGGTCGAACCGCGCGCGCTGGCCGGCTGGCTGGTCGTCGCGACGCGCCGCGAGTCGCAGCGGACCTGGACGCCCGCCCGTCGCGAAGCCGCGCTGAGCGACGAGCTGGCGGAGCAGTTGGAGAGCGAGTACGGTCTCCCCGAGGACGCCGCCCTGGTCGACGACCGGGACCACCGGTTGTGGCGGGCGTTCGGGAAGCTGTCGCAGAAGTGCCAGGAACTCCTGCGACTCACCGTGCTGGCCGGGCGGGCGGAGTACCGCGCGGTCGCCGAAGCACTGTCCATGCCACGCGGCAGCATCGGCCCGACCAGGGGCCGGTGCCTGACGACGCTGCGCACACATCTCGACGCGGAAGGAGGATCGCGGTGAACGACATCGACCCGCGCGATGACCGCAGAGGCCAAGAGGACACCGCTGTCCTCACGGAGCTGAACCGCCTGGTGTACGAGTTGGACGCGCCCCCGCCGGGGCTCGTCGAACGCATCCGGTTCGCGGTCGCCCTGGAGAACCTGGACGTCGAGGTCGCGCGCTGGGAACGAGCAGGCTCGTTGGCCGGCGTGCGGGGCGGCAACCCCGGCACGATCACGTTCACGGTCGACAACCTCACCCTGATGGTGAACTTCACCTCGACCGGCGCGCGCCACCGCATCGACGGCTGGCTCGTGCCCGCTGGTGAGCACACCGTCGAGGTGCGGGTGGCCGAGCACGAGTCCAGCACGACCAAGGCCGACGACGGCGGGCGGTTCGTGCTCTCGGACGTGCCGGCGGGCACCACGCAGATCGTGGTGCACCTGGTGAACTCCCGGGGCGAACCCGGGCGCACGGTCGTGACCCCGACGATCATGTTGTAGGCGGGGCCGGGGGGCCATGTCGTCACGGTGGGTCGACCGGTCGCACACTCACGGAGAGTGACCCGTTCGGCTCAGTCAATCCCTCCACTGGACGGCTTCTCGGACACGTTCCGTGTGTTGGCATTAGGACGTGCCCTTGCCCCGCGCCGTCGTACCTGCCTCCAGTGCTGCCACCGACGGCCTCGCTGTCGCCGTCGAGCTGCGGAGACAGGCGTACCGGGCGGCGTCGAGAGGACGTCCCGCGGACGCGGTGAGGCTGCTGCGCCGCGCGCTGGGCGTGCTGCCCGCGTCACCGGCGGGCACCGAGGTGACCACGGTCCGCATCCGGGTGCTGATCACCCTGTCCTACGGCGAGGCGGAGACCGGGTCGGTCGAGGACGGCCTCGCGCACCTCGCCACGGCCAACGCCCTGATCACCGCGCTGCCCGACGGGCCGGACGCGGTGTCCCTGCGCGCCATCGCCAAGGACCAGCAGGCGCTCATCCTGCACCGCGCCGGCCGCACCGCCGAGGCCATCGCGCTGCACGACGAGTCGGTGCGCCTGCTGGAGGACGGGCTGGCGGCCGGCGCGGTCGACACGACGACGCTGTCGACGGCCCTGATGAACCGCGGCCTGACGAACATCGCGTTCGGGCTGCCCGAGGCCGCCGAGCGCGACATCCGGCGGACCGTCGAGCTGGCCGAGGCCGAGGACCTGCCGCTGATGCGGGCCAAGGCGTACGGCAACCTCGGCGACATCGCGCAGATGACCGGTGACGCGCCCCGGTCGCTGCGGCACCACGAGCAGGCCGAGCGGACGTTCCGCGTGCTCGCGCCGGACCTGGTGGCGCGGACCCGCATCGACCGGGCGCGCGTGATGCTCGCGGCCGGTCTGGCCGACGAGGCCGCCAAGCACCTGGACGAGGCCCTGGTCGTGCTGCGCCGACGGCGGGTGGGGCAGGACCTGGCGGAGGCCGAGCTGGCCCGCGCGGCGGCGGCCCTGCTCCAGGGCGACCCGTCGACCGCGCTGGAGCTGGCGGGTCAGGCGCGGCGCCGCTTCCGCCGGCGCGGCAGCACGTCGTGGGCGGAGCTGGCGGCGTTGATGAGGATGAGGGCCGAGTTCGCCGCCGCCCACCCGCCCACCGCGTCGCCCCCGGACTCCGCCCACTCCCCCGGCTCTCCCGGCGGTACGTCCGAGGTGGTGCTCCCGCAGGTGGAGGGCTTCTTCCTCACGTCCCCCCGACGCCCGGCCGCCGTCCCGCCGCGACCGGGCCGGACCGCGGCCGCGCGCACCCCGATCGCGGTCACCGTCACGGTCCCCCGGGGTGCCCCGGCCCGGCCCGGCCGCCGGGCGACCCCGGCCCGGGCCGCGAAGCTCGCCGAACGCCTCACGACCGTGGGCCTGACCGACGAGGCGGCCGTGGCGACGCTGCTCGCGGTCCGCATGGCGATCCGCCGCGGCGACCTGCCCGGCGCCCGCGCGCTGCTGGACCGCGTCCCCGCGCCGACCCCGATCACCCCGGTGGACCACCGGATGCTGCGCCGCCTGTGCCGGGCCGAGCTGGCCGTGGCGACCGGTTCGCCCGCCGCGGCCCTGCGCGAAGCCGAGGAGGGCCTGGCCGAGTTGGGCCGCGTCCGCGACCGGATGGGCGGCCTCGACCTGCTGTGCGGCACCGCCGTGCACGGCCGCGAGCTGGGCGAACTGGCCGTCGGTCTCGTCCTGGACCACGACGGGGAGCACGGCGGGGACGCCGGCCTGGCGTTCGACTGGCTGGAGCGCACCCGTGCCCAGGTGTACCGCTACGAGCCGCTGCCGGCGATCGACGACCCGGTCCTGGCGCGGCGCGTGGCCGAATCGCGCTCGCTGTCCCGCGCCGTGCAGCAGGCCCGCCTCGACGGTCGTCCCGTCGACGAGCTGGAGGCCCGCCTGGACGCCCTCCAGAACGAGGTCGCCCGCCTGGGCTGGCACACCAGCGTGTGGGGCAGGCCGAGGCCCGTCTGCCGGGTCGGCGACGTGCTGCCGCACCTGGGCGACCGGACCGTGATCAGCTTCGTGGCCCGCGGCGACGTGCTGTCCGCGGTGGTCCTGTCGACGGCCGGCGCCACCCTGGTCCGGCTGGGCCGGGCCGGCGAGGTCTTCGAGCTGACCAGGCAGCTGCACGCCGACCTGGACGTGCTGGCCCCCGACCACCTCGCCCCGGCGCTGGCCGACGCGATCACCGAGTCCGCGACGCTCCGCGCCGCACGCCTCGACGACCTGCTCGTGGCACCGCTGGCGGCCCACCTCGGACCACGCGAACTGGTGGTCGTCCCCACCGGCGAGCTGTACGCGGTGCCGTGGAACGCCCTGCCGTCCCTGCACCGCCGGCCGGTGGTCGTCGCCCCGTCCGCGACGGCGTGGCTGAACGCCCGGTCCGCCCGGCCGCGTGCCACCCGGGTGGTCCTGGTGGGCGGCCCGGACCTGCCGGAGGCGGTGGGCGAGGTCGGCGGCCTGCGTGCCGCCTACCCGGACGCGGTGCTGGCGGAGTCGGTGCCCGACGTGCTGGAAGCCCTGGACGGGGCGCGCCTGGCGCACATCGCCGCGCACGGCGAGCACGTGGCCGACAACGCCCTGTTCTCCCGCTTGGAGCTGGCCGACGGTCCCCTGTTCGCGCACGAGACGGCCCGCCTGCGCCAGGCGCCCGAGCAGGTCGTGCTGGCCGCCTGCTCCCTGGCCCTGAGCCGGATCCGGCCGGGTGACGAGGCCCTGGGCTTCGCCGGGGCGCTCCTGGCGAGCGGTTCGCGCACCGTGGTCGCGGCGGTCAGCAAGGTGGGCGACAAGGCCGCGGCCCTGACCATGGAGACGTTCCACCGCTTGCTGGCCGAGGGCGCACCGATGTCGCACGCCCTGGCCGAAGCGACCGCGGAAGCCCCGCTGCGCCGTCCGTTCGTGTGCTTCGGCGCCTGACCGGCCCGGTGCCCCGCTCGGTTCCGGCGCCCCGATCAGCTCAGGTGTTCCGCTCCCACCCGACGACGCTGAACGGCTCGTCGGCCGACAACCCGATCGCGGTGTAGCCGAGCAGGTCGTCGGGCAGGTCGGAGAGCGCGAACCAGCCGATCCCCGAACACCTGTCGGGCTCCCGGACGACCGGTTCGCCCTCCCACTCGCCGGCCTCCAGGAAGATCCCGACCCGTCCCTCGACGCCGGGGGCGACGGCATGCGTGACGTGGAATATCTTCACGTCCCAGATCCGCACCCCGACCTCCTCGACGACCTCCCGCACCGCGGCGGCCGGCGCCGACTCTCCGGCCTCGACCTTCCCCGCCGGCAGGTGCCACTTCCCGTCGAACCGGGCGTCCGGGTCGCGCCGCCGGATCAGCAGCACGCGCCCGTCGGCGCGCACGAGCTTCACGTGCACGTCCACCAGGTGCCGGTGCACCACCGGGTTCAGCACGCCCACCGGATCGGGCACGCCCACCGGATCGGGCAGTTCGACCGGACTCGGCAGGTCCGTCACAACCCACCGACCAGCGCGCCCGCGCCCACCACCGGCACGGTGTGCGTGGCGAACCCGTCCCCCGCCGCGACGTGCAGCAGGAACGCGGGCGGTTCGGTCAGGTACCCGGTCTGCCGGTCGGCGCGCAACGTCAACGACGTCTGCCGGTACGTGCTGGGCGCCACCGACACGACGGTCCCCGCGAACGGCACGCTGATCGCCCGGTGCACGTGCCCGGCCAACACCCGGGCCACGTTCCGGTGCCGCCCGAGCACCTCGCCCAACGCCGGCCCGTCCGACAACCGCATCCCGTCGAGCAGCGGGATTCCCACCGCGACCGGCGGGTGGTGGAGGCAGACGAAGGCGGGCACCCCGGGCCGCCGGCCGAGCACCTCGTCCAGCCAGGCGAGTTGCCCCTCCCCCAGGCGCCCCGCGGGCCCCTCGGTCGACCACGAGTCCAGGACCACGACCGTGAACCCCGCGTGGTCGACCGCGTAGTGCGTGCTCGACCCGCCGCCCAGGAAGGGGGTCCCGCCGAACACCTCGCGCAGCTCACCGGGGTCGTCGTGGTTGCCGGTGGTCAGGTGGAGCGGCAGGGGGAACGCGCCGATCACCTCGCGCAACTGCACGTACGCCGCGCGGTGGCCGACGTGGCACAGGTCGCCGGTGATCACCACGCAGTCCGGCTGCGGGTCGAGCGCCAGCACGCGCCCGAGCGCCAGGTCCAGGTTCGCGGCGGGCTCGGCGGCCAGGGCGTCGGTGCGCAGGTGCGGGTCGCTCAGGTGGGCGATCAGCACGGGCGATCTCCTGTCCTCGGGTCACGGCGGTGGGCCCGCGCCCGTCGAGCCCCCGCCCGTCGAGGAGGCCGGCGACGGCTCCGGTGACAGGTCGCGGCGGCAGGGCCGGGGTGGCAGCAGGGCCGGGGGTGGCAGGTCTGTGGTGGCAGGCCGGGTGGTTCGGGGCGTCGACATGTCCAACCGATGGCGATAACGATGTTTCCGTACATGTCCGGCCCCATGATCACTCCATCGTGTCAGCGCCGCCGAACGCCGAAGGGCCCGGTTCGCGTGATGCGAACCGGGCCCTTCGAGAGCGGAACTCAACCGATCGGCGAACCGATCAGAAGTCCATGCCGCCGGCGTCGGGCATGGCCGGCGCGGAGCCCGCCTTCTCCGGCTTGTCGGCGACGACCGCCTCGGTGGTGAGGAACAGGGCGGCGATCGACGCGGCGTTCTGCAGCGCCGAGCGGGTCACCTTGGTCGGGTCCGGGACACCGGCCGCGAGCAGGTCCTCGTACACGCCGGTGGCGGCGTTGAGGCCGTGGCCCACGGGGAGGCCCTTCACCTTCTCCACCACGACGCCGCCTTCGAGGCCGGCGTTGATGGCGATCTGCTTGAGCGGCGCCTCGACGGCGACCTTGACGATGTTGGCACCGGTGGCCTCGTCGCCTTCGAGCTTCAGGCCCGCGAACGCGATCTCGGCGGCCTGGAGCAGGGCCACGCCACCACCGGCGACGATGCCCTCCTCGACGGCGGCCTTGGCGTTGCGCACCGCGTCCTCGATGCGGTGCTTGCGCTCCTTCAGCTCCACCTCGGTGGCGGCGCCGGCCTTGATGACCGCGACACCGCCGGCGAGCTTCGCCAGGCGCTCCTGGAGCTTCTCGCGGTCGTAGTCGGAGTCCGACTTGTCGATCTCGGCGCGGATCTGGTTGACGCGGCCCTGGATCTGCTCGGCGTCACCCGCACCCTCGACGACGGTGGTCTCGTCCTTGGTGACGACGACCTTGCGGGCCTTGCCCAGCAGCGACAGGTCGGCGTTCTCCAGCTTGAGGCCGACGTCCTCGGTGATGACCTGGCCACCGGTGAGGATGGCGATGTCCTGGAGGATCGCCTTGCGGCGGTCGCCGAAGCCCGGGGCCTTGACGGCGACGGACTTGAAGGTGCCGCGGATCTTGTTGACGACCAGCGTGGCCAGGGCCTCGCCCTCGACGTCCTCGGAGATGATCAGCAGCGGCTTGCCGCCCTGCATGACCTTCTCCAGCAGCGGGAGCAGGTCCTTGACCGTGGAGATCTTGGAGCCGTAGAGCAGGATGTACGGGTCCTCGAGGACCGCTTCCTGCCGCTCCGGGTCGGTCACGAAGTAACCGGAGATGTAGCCCTTGTCGAAGCGCATGCCCTCGGTGAGCTCCAGCTCAAGACCGAGAGCGTTGCTCTCCTCGACGGTGATGACGCCTTCCTTGCCGACCTTGTCCATCGCCTCGGCGATGAGCTCGCCGATGGTGGTGTCGCCCGCGGAGATGGACGCCGTTGCGGCGATCTGCTCCTTGGTCTCGACCTCCTTGGCGGTCTTGTGCAGCTGCTCGATCACGGCCTCGACGGCCTGCTCGATGCCGCGCTTGAGGCCGAGCGGGTTGGCGCCGGCGGCCACGTTGCGCAGGCCCTCGCGGACCAGGGCCTGGGCGAGCACGGTGGCGGTGGTGGTGCCGTCACCGGCGACGTCGTCCGTCTTCTTCGCCACTTCCTTGACGAGCTCGGCCCCGATCTTCTCCCAGGGGTCCTCGAGCTCGATCTCCTTGGCGATGGAGACGCCGTCGTTGGTGATGGTCGGCGCGCCCCACTTCTTCTCGAGCACGACGTTGCGGCCCTTGGGGCCGAGCGTCACCTTGACGGCGTCGGCGAGCTGGTTCATGCCACGCTCAAGGCCGCGGCGGGCATCCTCGTCGAACGCGATCATCTTGGCCATTGCGGTGTGTTCCTCCGCCTGATTACGAATGGGGCCACTGGGGGCGCGAGCCCACAGCGGAACACGGTGCTTCGGCCAGGCTCGGTGCCCGCGACGGACGACCCGCCCCCGGAGGAGCCGGCCTCACCGTCCCAGCCTGCGTGTTGGCACTCAGGTGTTCCGAGTGCCAGTACCGTGTTTAGCACTCGACGCAGGAGAGTGCAAGAAGTCCAGGTCAGCGGGAGGTGCGCACGGGCACGCTGGTGGGCAGCGGCTTGGTGCCGGAAGTGCCTCCGACGTCGATGGACTGGGTGGTGCCGGTCTGGTCGACGGGTCGCGGCGGTTCATCCTTCGGGGTGAGGATGAACACGAGGACGACGATGGCCGCGATCGCGACGGCGCCCACGACGACGGGCGCGAACCAGGCGGGCCGGGTCTTGCCGGTGCTGGTGAACGCGGACGCGCCGACCTGCGCGGGCGGGCGCAGGCGGACCGGTTCCTGGAGGAAGCCGGGGGGCTGCTGCTGGTACGGCGGCCCGTAGGGCTGCTGGCCGGGCTGGCCCTGCTGGGCCGGCTGCTGCCGGCCGGGCACGCCACCACCCTGCACGCCACCGGCCTGCACGCCACCGGCCTGGCCCTGGGCTCCGAGCGCGGGCATGGACCCGGAGTCGGTGCGGCGGGGCGGCGGGGCGCCCTGGGGCGCGGCGGACAGCGCGACGCGGGCGGCGTTGACCAGCTCCGCGCACGAGCCGTAGCGCTGCGACGGGTCCTTGGAGGTGCCCTTGCGCAGCACGTCGTCGATGGCGGGCGGCAGCGACACGAGCGCGGTCAGCGACGGCGTCTCGGACGCGAGGTGGCCCTGGATGACCTCCTGCACGCCGCCCTGGTACGGCGGCCGGCCGGACAGGCAGGCGAACAGCATGCACGCGAGCGCGTACTGGTCGGTGCGGCCGTCGAGGGGTTCGCCGCGCAGGTGCTCGGGCGCGGCGTAGGTGGGCGAGCCGAGGAAGTCGCCGGTGCGGGTGCGGTGGCCGGTGGCGCCGCGCCGGGTGAGGCCGAAGTCGGCCAGGTACACGTGCTCGCGCACCGCCTCCTTGGCCGTGACCAGCACGTTCGCCGGTTTCACGTCGAGGTGGACGAGGCCCTTGCCGTGCAGCATGTCGAGCGCTTCGGCGACCTGGCCGAGCAGTGTGAGGGTGCGCGCGGGCGAGAGGGGGCCGTCCTTGATGAGCGCGGCGAGGTCCTGGCCGTCGACCAGGCGCATCGCGATGTAGAGCAGGCCGTCGACCTCGTCGAAGTCGTACAGCGGCACGATGTTGGCGTGGTCGATCGCCGAGGTGTTGCGCGCCTCGTCCACGAACCGCTCGCGGAACTCGGCGTCGGCGGTGAGGTGTTCGCCGATGACCTTCAGCGCGACCTTGCGGCCGAGCCTGACGTCCGTGGCCCGGTAGGTGACGCTCATCCCCCCGCGCCCGAGCACGCCGTCGATCCGGTAGTGCCCCAGCCGCCGCCCGCTCAGGTCCTCCGACACGCGAGGCAGCCTAACGTCCGGACGGTGCGACGTGCGAAGGGTTCCCGGCAAACCGGTGCCGGAGGCCCGTCGGGAAAGCCGGCGGGGAGGCCCGGTGAGGTGGTTCGGTGAGCGGCCCGACCCGCCGCGTGGCGGGCCGGGCGGGGATCACGACGCCTTCCGGACGTCCGACGCCTGGCTCCGGCCGTCACGGCCGGCCTGGATCTCGAACTCCACGCGGTCGCCCTCGGCCAGCGTGCGGAAGCCCTCCATCTGGATCGCCGAGTAGTGGACGAAGACGTCCGGCCCACCGTCGGCGGCGATGAAGCCGTACCCCTTCTCCGAGTTGAACCACTTGACCGTGCCGACAGCCAAGACGTCCTCCTTCGAGAAATACCTGAGCAAACCGCCACGCTAGAGGCACGAAGGGGTTCGCCGATACCTCCTTATGGAGTCATGAGCGCGCGCTGAATCCGTTGTCGCGCAACCAAGTGACGAGTGAGCGCGGACTGCGCGTCCGGGTGAGCACGAGACCCGGTCCGGCGAAGTCCAGGGCGAGGCCGGCGCCGTTGCGGACGGATTGCGGCGCGTCCGGGGAAACGGCGCGCAACCTGCACTGGAGGGTGTCCGCGAAGGCGACGACGTGCCCGGCGGCGAGGGTGACGAGCTCGCCCGCGTCGAGGGTGACCACGTCGAGCGTGCCGTAGCAGGAGAGCACGACGGGGCCGCTGCCGAACGCGTAGGCGAGGAAGCCGTGGTCGCCGCCGTGCAGGGCGCGCACGGGGGGCGCGGCCGGGTCGAGGCGGGCCGTGGCGGAGGCGGCGAGCCAGCTGTCGCGGGCGACGCACCAGCCGGTGGCGCCGTCGAGTTCGAGGACGTGCAGGTCGCCCGGCAGCGGCGGGGCGACGTCGACCCAGCCGCCCTCGGGACCCGCGGTGCACAGGGCGGCGGTGACGCCGGGTGCCTTGACCCTGGTGTCGACGCCGATGCCGTAGCTGGTGGCGAGCACGGATGACCGCTCGACGAACACCGGTTCAGCCGGCGCGAGCACGAGTCTGGCCACCCCGAAGGTGGGGGTGTGGCGCGTCCGGACCTGCAACGTTCCCCCTGTCGTGATCAGCCGGTCGGAGCAGTCTGCCACGCGGGGGGCAGGATGGGGGGCGTGACGAACGCGCTGACCCGAGTCGCTGATCACAAGTCCCGCGTCGCCGGCCTCGTGGGCGTGATGCCGGTGGTCGACCTGCCGGTGTCCGACTGCCTGGGCCTGGTGCTGGCCCGGGACGTGGTGGCGCCGATCCCGCTGCCGCCGTTCGACAACTCCGCGATGGACGGGTACGCGGTGCGCGCGGCGGACGTGGCGTCGCCGCCGGTGGTGCTGCCGGTGGAGCGGGACCTCCCGGCGGGGGCGGCCGGGGACGCGCCGCTGGCGCCGGGCACGGCGCACCGGATCATGACGGGCGCGCCGCTGCCGCCGGGCGCGGACGCCGTGGTGCAGGTGGAGTGGACCGACGGCGGCACGTCGTCGGTGCGGGTGGACCGGGCCGTGGCGGTGGAGCAGAACGTGCGGCGCGCGGCCGACGACGTGGCGGTGGGCGCGACCGTGCTGGTGGCGGGCACCGCGCTGGGGCCGGCGCAGCTGGGGCTGGTGGCGGCGCTGGGGTTCGGGTCGCTGCCGGTGCGCAGGCGGCCCCGGGTGCTGGTGCTGTCGACCGGGTCGGAGCTGGTGGGGCCGGGCGGGACGCTGGAGCGCGGGCAGATCTTCGAGTCGAACGGCGTGATGCTGGCGGCGGCGGTGCGGGAGGCGGGCGGCGAGGCGGAGCTGCTGCGGTTCGTGCCGGACGACGTGGAGCGGTTCCACGCGGCGCTGGAGCCGCGGCTCGGGTCGGTGGACCTGCTGCTGACCTCGGGCGGGGTGAGCGCGGGCGCGTACGAGGTGGTGAAGGACGCGTTCACCGGGCGCGGGGTGGAGTTCACGAAGGTCGCGATGCAGCCGGGCGGGCCGCAGGGCGCGGGCCGGTACCGGGGTGTGGCGGTGGCGACGCTGCCGGGGAACCCGGTGAGCGCGCAGGTGTCGTTCGAGGTGTTCGTGCGGCCGGCGCTGCGGGCGGCGATGGGGTTCGCGGAGGTGGAGCGGCCGTCGGCGACGGCCCGGTTGAGCGCGCCGGTGACGTCACCGGCGGGGCGCACCCAGTTCCGGCGGGGCCTGTTCGACCCGGCGTCGGGGCGGGTGGTGACGCCGGTGGGCGGGCCGGGGTCGCACCTGCTGTCGGCGCTGGCGGTGAGCAACTGCCTGATCGAGGTGCCCGAGGACGTGACGTCCCTGGCCCAGGACGACGAGGTCGTCGTCCGACTCCTGCACGCTCTGTAGTTTCGTGGTCACGTTCAGGCGTTGATCATGTGATGTGATCGGGCTTACACTCCGGTCGCGCCCGTCCTGCCCGCGCGTGCGTTCGTCGGGGGACGCACGGGCGGGCACGACGGGGACCGGCGAAGCCGCGTAGCGTGTGGCGGGCCGGAAGCACAGCCCTATTACGGAAGAGCCATGACCTCCGATCGCGACCAGAACAGTGGTGCCGTCTCCCACTTCGTCCAGCTGGCCAGGGGGATCGTCCCCCCGATGCACCCCGCCGGCCGCCCCTTCGTGGCCGGTGCCGCCGTCGCGACGCTGCTGCTGCGCCGGTTCTCCAAGCGCTTCGGCGTGGCCGGCGCGCTGCTGACGGCGTGGGTCGCGTGGTTCTTCCGCGAGCCCGCGCGCACCACGCCCACCCGGCCCGGCCTGGCGGTCGCGCCCGCCGACGGCACCGTGTCCCACGTCGTCGAAGCCGCGCCGCCCGCCGAGCTGGGCCTGGGCAGCGCGCCGATGACGCGCATCAGCGTGTTCCTGTCCGTGTTCGACGTGCACGTGCAGCGCGTGCCCGTGCCCGGCCTGGTGCGGCAGGTGTCGTACCGGCCCGGCAAGTTCCTGTCCGCCGACCTGGACAAGGCCAGCGAGGACAACGAGCGCAACACCGTGTGGCTCACCTCCGAGGGCGGTCACGACGTGGTCGTCGTGCAGATCGCCGGGCTCGTGGCGCGTCGCATCGTGTGCCAGGTCGCCGAGGGCGACAAGGTGGCCGTCGGGCAGACCTACGGCCTGATCCGGTTCGGCTCCCGGGTCGACCTCTACGTGCCGCTCGGCAGCCGCGTGCTCGTCGAGGCCGGTCAGCGCACCATCGGCGGCGAGACCGTGCTCGCCGAACTCCCCTCGGAGGGCTGAGCGGATGGCTCCCAGCGGGCCGGGCATCAGGCTGCTGCCGAACGCCATCACCGTGCTGGCGATGAGCGCCGGCCTGTCGTCCGTGCACTTCGCCCTGAGCGGCATGTGGGGCGCGGCCATCGGCGCCATCGCGGCGGCGGCGCTGTTCGACGGGCTCGACGGCCGGCTGGCCCGGCTGCTCGACGCCACCAGCAAGATGGGCGCCGAACTGGACTCGCTGGCCGACGCCATCTCGTTCGGCGTCGCGCCCGCCCTGGTGATCTACGTGTGGCAGTTCGAGGGCAGCCGCCAGGGCTGGGTCATCGCGCTGGTGTTCGCGGTGTGCATGGTGCTGCGGCTGGCGCGGTTCAACACCCTGCTGGAGGTCGAGCAGCCGCCGTACGCGAAGGAGTTCTTCGTCGGCGTGCCCGCGCCCGCCGGCGGGCTGCTGCTGCTGCTGCCGCTGATCGTGGACGAGCAGATCGGCCGGCCGGGGTGGTGGTCCAGCGGGCCGGTGGTCGCGGTGTGGACCGTCGCCGTCGCGCTGCTGCTGGTCAGCCGCATCCCGACGCTGTCGGTGAAGACCATCAAGGTCCCGCCGCGCTACGTCGCCCCGCTGCTGGTGCTGGTGGGCCTGCTGGCGGCGGCGGTCATCACGTTCCCACTGGTGGCGCTGATCGCGGCGATGCTCGTGTACCTGGGGCACCTGCCGTACTCGGTGCGCCGGTACCGGTGGTTGGCCAAGCACCCGGAGGCGTGGTCGGTGCCCGCCGCGGACCGGCGTGCCATCAAGCGCGCGCACGGCGTGGCGGCGCGTCGGCTGGGGTTGCGGCAACCGCTCGGCGGCCGGGTGGCCGGCGCGGCGCGGCGCGCGGTGCGCAGGCCGCGTCGGGTCGACCCCACGCAGGTGGCGGCCGAGACCAACGGGGCCGGCCACACCGGGAAGAGGCGTGGCTGGCGGCACATGGGACTGCGCCGGCAGGACCGGCCGTGACTTCGCGGTCCGCATTTCGGGAACGCCGTAGGTGATCGCGGTCCGGACCGGGATTCGGGTTCGGGTTCGGGTTGGTGTTTCGGTCTCGGTTCCGGGGCTCGGGGGATTCCCCCGGGCCCCGGTTCCTTTTCGCCCGGTGCTCCTCGTGCGGGTTCGGAAGTGTCCACAGGTCGGGGTCGGCAGGTTGTCGGATGCCGGGGTGGTCGGGCAATGTGGCCGGGCAATGCGTCGGGCAATGCGGCCGGGCAATGCGGAGCACGACCTGCGCTTTCCTGACCTTGGGCGACACGATGGGGTGATCATCGGGGAAAACATGTACGTAAACGGGGGTCTCGGGACTCGGTTGGACACGAAGGAGCCGCCGACCAGCCACACCCCTGCCGACCCGCCACCCGCACCCCTCCCGACTCCTCTCCGACGCCACACCCGACGACGACACCGGACCCGACGTCGACACCGCACCCGACGCCGTACCCCGGACCGCTCCCGAGGAGCGCTCGGCGGCGTGACCGCGGGGCTGCGAGCGGGCGCGGGGCGGAACGAACCGTCGCCGACCGCGAACCCGCACTACGCTCCAGACGTGATCACCCTGACGGCCCGCCTGTCCCCGTCGGCCCTGGACACCCGCCGCGGCGTGGTGCGCCTGCACCCCGAGGTGCTCGACGCGCTGGGTCTGCGCGCGTGGGACGCCGTGCGCCTCACCGGCGCCCGGGTCAGCGCCGCCCTCGCCGCCGCCGGTGACGGTCCGCCCGGCGTGGCGCTGGTGGACGACGTGACCCTGTCGAACCTCGGGCTCGCCGAGGGCTCGGAGGTCGTCGTGGCCCCGGTCGAGGTCGCCGCCGCCCGTGCGGTCACGGTGGCCGGTTCGCGGCTGGCCAGCACGTCGCTCACGCCCGAGACGCTGCGCATGGCGCTGACCGGGAAGGTGCTGACGGTCGGCGACGCGGTGTCGCTGCTGCCCCAGGACCTCGCGCCGCCGCCCGGCGCCGACGTGAGCGCCACGCGGCGGAAGCTGTCCAACGCGATCGGCATGACCTGGACCAACGAACTGCTCACGATCACCGCCACCGAGCCGGCCGGCGGGCCGGTGGCGGTCCAGCCTTCGACCGTCGTCGGGTGGCGGGACGGGGCTCGGACGGGCGATGTCCTGCCGGTCACGAGCGGACCCGCGGGGGTTGTCGCCGGGGTCGGGGGCTCGTGGCCCGCCGGCCGGGGTGCGGGTGCCGGGGCGGCGCCCGGAGGCGCCGGGGCGGGACCGGGGGGAACGTCGGCGGGTGGTGGCGCGGCGGCTTCCGGGGGTGGGGCCGGGGTTGAGGGCCTCGGCGCGGATTCCGGGGTCGTGGTGGGCGCCGCGTCGGCGGTGCCGGCTGTGCCCGTCGCGGACCTGGTGGGGCAGCGGGACGCGGCCAAGCGGTTGGCCGAGTGGCTCGACCTGAGCTTCACCCACCCCGAGCTGTTGGCGAAGCTGGGCACCACCTCGCGGCTCGCGGCGCTGGTCAGCGGGCCCGAGGGGGTCGGCAAGGCGACGTTGGTGCGCGCGGTCGCGGCGGCGGCCGGGGCTGCTGTCGTGGAGGTCGCCGCGCCCAGCATCGCGGTCCTGGAGGCGAACGCCACGGCGCAGCGGGTGGCCGACGCGATCGCCGCCGCGCGGGCGCCGGCGGTGTTGCTGGTGACGGACGTCGAGGTGCTGCTGCCCGCGTCCTCCCCGCCGCCGGTGGCCACGGTGGTGCTGGACGCGCTGCGGGGGCGTCCGGACGGGGTGGCGCTGGTCGTGACGACCGCGCACCCGGAGGCCGTCGACCCGCGGTTGCGGGTGCCGGAGTTGGTGGACCGGGAGCTGGTGCTGCCGCTGCCGGACGGGGAGGCGCGGACGGACCTGCTGCGGGTGCTGCTGCGGGACGTGCCGGTGGAGTCCGATGTGGACCTGGGTGCGGTGGCGGATCGGACGCCCGGGTTCGTGGTCGCGGACCTGCTGGCGCTGCGGCGCGAGGCGGCCGTCCGGGCGGCGTTGCGGCAGCGCGAGGCGGCCGAGCCGCGGGTCGGGCAGGTGGACCTGCTGGGTGCGCTGGACACGGTGCGCCCGATCTCGATGTCCACTTCGGACACGTTGCGGACGGGTGGGCTGACGTTGGCGGACGTCGGCGACATGGTCGAGGTGAAGCAGGCGCTGACCGAGGCGGCGTTGTGGCCGTTGCAGTACCCGGACTCGTTCGCGCGGCTGGGTGTGGCGCCGCCGCGCGGGTTGCTGCTGTACGGGCCTCCGGGGTGCGGGAAGACGTTCCTGGTGCGCGCGCTGGCCGGGACGGGGCGGTTGAACGTGCTGTCGGTCAAGGGCGCGGAGCTGATGGACAAGTTCGTGGGCGAGTCCGAGCGGGCGGTGCGCGAGTTGTTCCGGCGGGCGGCGGAGGCGGCGCCGGCGCTGGTGTTCCTCGACGAGGTGGACGCGCTGGCCCCGAGGCGGGGGCAGTCGTCGGACTCGGGTGTGGCGGACCGGGTGGTCGCGGCGCTGCTGACCGAGCTGGACGGGGTGGAGCCGTTGCGGGACGTGATCGTGCTGGGTGCGACGAACCGGCCGGAGCTGATCGACCCGGCGTTGCTGCGGCCGGGCCGGTTGGAGCGGCTGGTGTACGTGCCGCCGCCGGACGGCGAGGCGCGGGCGGAGATCCTGCGGGCGTCGTCGCGGAACACGCCGTTGGCGGACGACGTGGACCTGGCGGCGCTGGCGGAGGAGTTGGAGGGCTATTCGGCGGCCGACTGCGCGGCGCTGGTGCGGGAGGCCGCCTTGACGGCAATGCGCGAGTCGTTGGAGGCGGCGGAGGTGACGGCGGCTCACCTGGCCACGGCGCGTGCCGCGGTCCGGCCGTCGTTGGACCCGGCTCAGCTCGCGTCGCTGGCGGCGTACGCGGAGAGCCGCGCGAGGGCGTAGCCGTTCGCGGCGGGTGCCCCGGCCGGAGGGGTCGGGGCACCTGTGGCCAGGGGGCGGGTCAGGAGACCTTGCCGGACGGGCCGCGGTAGTCGTTGGTGACGATCACGATGATCCCGGCGTGCGCGTCCCGGATGCCGTCGAAGCGGGCCTCGACGCGGGCGCCGAGGGTGGTGGCCAGCAGTTTCGCCGACTCCTCCTCGTCGGTGCCGGGCCGGTAGTAGACGGTGGTGGTGGGGATGATGCCCTGGGAGTAGTTCCCGGTCTCGGCGACCGGCCAGCCCGCTTTCTGCACGTCGTCGGACGCGCGGGAGGCGAGGTTGGGGGTGGTGCTGTTGTTGTAGACGCGCACCTGGGGCTTCGGGGTCACCGGGGGTGGCGGGGTTCCGGGGGTGGCCGCGCCGGGGGCGGTGGTGGTCGTCGGGCCGCCGGTGGTGGCGGGCGGCGGCTCGGTGGTCGGGGCCTGACCGGCGGAGGACTCGGCGGGCGCGTCCGGCGAGGTGGGCGTGCCGGTGTCCGAGCCGGACGGGTCCGACGGGTCGGGCGAGGCTGACGAGGACGCCGACGGCGGGGTGGACTGGGCTGCGGGGGGTTCGTCGTCGGGGCCGCCGGTGAACAGGCTGACCACTCCGACGACCAGGGCGATGGCGGACACGCCGAGCAGCACGTAACCCGCGGCGCGGGCGGGTTGCGCGGAGCCCGCGGGCTGTTCGGGGTTCGTCATCGGCGCTCGACACCCGCCCGCTTCGCCAGGCGGGCACGTTGCCTCCCGGAGCGGGACCGGCGCAATCTCTTGATCAACATCGGGTCGGCGGCCAACGCCTCTTCCTTCTCGATCAACGCGTTGAGCAGCTGGTAGTACCGCGTCGCGGACATGTCGAACAGCTCTTTGATCGCTTGTTCCTTGGCACCCGCGTACTTCCACCACTGGCGTTCGAAGGCCAGGATCTCGCGTTCCCGGTCGTTCAAACCGTCGGCCGGCCCCTCCGCCGGCGCCAGTGCCTCTGCGGCGTCCATCTGGCTCCTCAGCCGTGTCCCGTGCGTGGGTGCCATTCAATCACGTGATCTTCGCCGGGGTCGGTTCATCGCCCGGCGCGTCCGCCGGAACGCGCCGTTAGGCTGCCCGTCATGGCAGTTCACCCCATCAGGATCGCCGGCGATCCCGTCCTCCACACCCCGACCCGTCCCGTCGAGGTGTTCGACGAGGCGTTGCGCACGCTCGTCGATGACATGTACGAGACGATGGCGGCGGCGCACGGCGTGGGGCTCGCGGCGAACCAGATCGGGATCGACCTGCGGTTGTTCGTCTACGACTGCCCGGACGACGAGGGCGTGCGGCACCGGGGTGTGGTGGTGAACCCGGTGTTGGAGACCTCGGAGGTCCCGCTGGGGATGCCGGACCCGGACGACGACTTCGAGGGCTGCCTGTCGGCGCCGGGCGAGGCGTACCCGACGGGGCGGGCGTCGTGGGCGAAGGTGACCGGTTCCGACGGCGAGGGCCGGCCGGTGGAGGTGGAGGGCACGGGGTTCTTCGCGCGCTGCCTCCAGCACGAGACGGACCACCTCGACGGGTTCATCTACCTCGACCGGCTCGTGGGGCGGCACAAGCGGGCGGCGAGGAAGATGCTCAAAGCGAACGGGTGGGGCGTGCCGGGGCTGAGCTGGGACCCGGCGACCTCGCCCGACCCGTTCGCGGACGACGAGGACGACGACCACGGGCACGACGACCACGAGGGGCACGGTCACCGGCACTGACGCCCGCGCCGCCGCGCGCGGGCGCTAGACCGGGTCGGCCGCGGGCTCGACCGGGTCCGGGAGCACGTCGGCCGCCCGGTCGCGCGGGGGCTTCGCCTGGTGCTCGGCGCGCGGTGGGCGCTCGGGTCGGCGCCACGGCAGCTCCGGGTACCCGGTGAGCTCGCCGTGGCTGGTGCAAGCGGCCAGTTCGGCGTACGCGCCGGCGAGGACGGCCGCCCGGACGCGCCGCACCTGGCCGACCGTCGGCAGTTCCCCGACCAGCAGGAACGGCATCAGCAGGCGCCAGCCGAGCACGACCGGCTCGCGTCGCCGGTGGGGTGCGCGGAGGGCCGCCCTGGCCACGCGGAGGGCGTGCTCGCCCGCCGTGATGGAGGTGGGGTGGCCGCCGTGGTCCCAGGACCAGCGCAGGCCGTCGGCCATGGCGCAGCGGACGCAGTCGACGGGGCCGGTGCCGAGCTCCTCGCCGCACTGGGAGCAGCTGACCAGGGTCATCGCCCAGTCGGTGCAGGTCCACGGGTGGCGCCCGACCTGGTCGGCGAGGACGAGTTCGGCGAGTTCGCGCTCGCCCGCGCCGCCCTCGGCGAGCTGCTCGGCGGCGAGCAGCTCCTGCCAGTCGAGCAGCCAGTACTGGTCCACGAGTTCGGCGCAGAAGCGGCAGGTGGGGTAGCCGCGTCCCGCGAGGTCGCCGCACGACGGGCACGGCGAGACGGCGGCGGGGCGTGCCACGCGCCGCGCACCGGGCGGGAACGGCTGGTGATCAGCCACGGGTGCAAGGTACGCGCAAACGGTGGTCCTTGGCATCCGCACCTTGGCACCGGTGTCGGGGCGTGGCTATGGTCGGGCGGACAACTCAACACACGCGGGAGCTCGCGCCACAGCGGGCTGAGAGGGCGGCTGGGGTGTTCGCGACCCCGGTGCCGCCGACCGCCTGAACCTGACCGGGTAATGCCGGCGTAGGGAGGAAATGTCGTGACGGCACTCGACGACCGTTCGGTCCGGCCCAGCGTCACCACGGGGCCGATCTCCGGCTCGCGCAAGGTCCACGTCCAGGTGGACGAGGACGTGCGGGTGCCCTTCCGCAGGGTGGGGCTGACCAACGGCGATCACGTCGACCTGTACGACACTTCCGGGCCGTACACCGACGTCGACGCGACCATCGACGTCCACAGTGGACTTCCGCGGCTGCGGGAGGGGTGGCTGGCCGGGCGCGGGCCGGTGGACGGCGCGGTGACCCAGCTCGCGTACGCGCGGGCGGGGGTCGTCACGCCCGAGATGCGGTTCGTGGCGGCGCGGGAGCGGATGGACCCGGGGTTCGTGCGCGAGGAGGTGGCGTCCGGGCGGGCGGTGATCCCGCTCAACCGGAACCACCCCGAGGCCGAGCCGATGATCATCGGCAAGAAGTTCCTGGTCAAGATCAACGCGAACATCGGGAACTCGGCGGTGTCCTCCTCGATCGAGGAGGAGGTGGAGAAGATGGTGTGGGCGACGAGGTGGGGCGCCGACACCGTCATGGACCTGTCGACCGGCAAGCGCATCCACGAGACGCGCGAGTGGATCGTGCGGAACTCGCCGGTGCCGATCGGCACGGTGCCGATCTACCAGGCGCTGGAGAAGGTGGACGGCGACCCGGCGAAGCTGTCGTGGGAGGTCTACCGGGACACCGTGGTCGAGCAGGCCGAGCAGGGCGTGGACTACATGACGGTGCACGCGGGCGTGCTGCTGCGGTACGTGCCGCTGACGGCGCGGCGCGTGACGGGCATCGTGTCGCGCGGCGGGTCGATCATGGCGGCGTGGTGCCTGGCGCACCACCGGGAGAGCTTCCTCTACACGCACTTCGAGGAGCTGTGCGAGATCCTGCGGACCTACGACGTGACGTTCTCGCTGGGTGACGGGCTGCGGCCGGGGTCGATCGCGGACGCCAACGACGAGGCGCAGTTCGCGGAGCTGCGGACGCTGGGCGAGCTGACGCACGTCGCGCGCGGCCACGACGTGCAGGTGATGATCGAGGGGCCGGGTCACGTGCCGATGCACAAGATCGCGGAGAACGTGCGGTTGGAGGAGGAGTGGTGCGGCGAGGCGCCGTTCTACACGCTCGGGCCGCTGGCCACGGACATCGCGCCCGCCTACGACCACATCACCTCGGCGATCGGGGCGGCGCAGATCGGCTGGCTGGGCACGGCGATGCTGTGCTACGTGACCCCGAAGGAGCACCTGGGGCTGCCGAACCGGGACGACGTGAAGACGGGCGTGATCACGTACAAGATCGCGGCGCACTCGGCGGACCTGGCCAAGGGCCACCCGGGGGCGCAGGACTGGGACGACGCGCTGTCGAGGGCGCGGTTCGAGTTCCGCTGGGAGGACCAGTTCAACCTGTCGCTGGACCCGGACACGGCGCGGTCGTTCCACGACGAGACGCTGCCCGCCGCGCCGGCGAAGACGGCGCACTTCTGCTCGATGTGCGGGCCGAAGTTCTGCTCCATGAAGATCACCCAGGACGTGCGGCGGTACGCCGAGGAACGCGGACTGTCCACTGTGGAGGCGATCGAGGCGGGTATGGACGAGAAGTCGCACGAGTTCTCCGACGGGGGCAACAAGGTCTACCTGCCGGTCGTGGACCGGTGAGGGTCGGGGTGGGGGCGGCCACGCCGCCCAGGGTCCTCACCATCGCGGGGTCCGACTCCGGCGGCGGCGCGGGGCTCCAGGCCGACCTGCGGACGCTGTTCGCGTGCGGGGTGCACGGCATGACCGCCGTCACGGCGGTGACCGTGCAGAACTCGCTGGGCGTCTCCGGGTTCACCGAGATCCCGGCGGAGGTGGTGGCCGCGCAGATCGAGGCGGTGGCCACCGACATCGGGATCGGCGCGACCAAGACCGGCATGCTGGCGTCGGCGGCGATCATCGAGGCCGTCGCCGGGGCCGTGGACCGGGTGGACGTCGGGCCGTTCGTGGTGGACCCGGTGGCCGCGTCGATGCACGGCCACCAGCTGCTGGCCGACGACGCCCTGGAGGCGCTGCGGACGCTGCTGTTCCCGCGGGCGACGCTGGTCACGCCGAACCTGGACGAGGTGCGGCTGATCACCGGCATCGAGGTGCGCAGCCGGGCCGACCAGCGCAAGGCCGCCGAGGCGCTGCACGCCTACGGGTCGGAGTGGGTGCTGGTCAAGGGCGGGCACCTGTGGGACGACCCGGAGTGCCTGGACGTGCTGTTCGACGGGTCGGAGTTCGTCGAGTTCCTGGGTCCGCGCTACGACGTGGAGAACACGCACGGCTCCGGCGACACGCTGGCGTCGGCGATCTGCTCGCGGTTGGTGCGGGGCGAGTCGGTGCCGGAGGCGGTGCGGTTCGGCAAGGACTTCGTGGTGCGGTCGGTGGCCGCGTCGTACCCGCTGGGCGGCGGGGTGGGGCCGGTGTCGCCGCTGTGGCGGCTGCCGGACGCGGAGGGCTAGCGCCAGGGGGACGGAGGTCGACCTGACCGGCGCCCCCGGGACCATGCCGGCGGCGTTGTCCGCGCGGGCGCTCGACGCCCGCGCGGCACGTCCCGTCCTGGGCGACACGGCGGCCCTGGAGGCCGTCGGGCGCATCGAGTACGACTTCGGGCGGACCGGCGTCAACGCGGGCACGGCCGCCGGGGTCGCGATGCGCGCCGAACTGCTCGACGGGTGGACGCGCGAGTTCCCGGCGGCGCACCCGGCGGCGACCGTGCCGCACCTGGCGTGCGGGTTGGACACGCGGGCGCGGCGGGTGGCGTTCCGGAACGGGGCCCGCGCGTCCGGCGAGGCGTGAGCGCACGGCAGGACGCCCGCGTCGTGGGATGGCGCTCGTCGTGCGCGTCCTGGTGACGCGCGGGGCGCGCGGGGTCAGCTGACCTCGCCGACCAGCACCTCCAGCGCGGGCAGCGCGTCGAGCAGCGCGTCGCGGTGCTCGGGGGTGAGCTCCTCGATCCTGCGCTGGAGTTCGCGGACCCGCGCTGAGCGGACGCCGGACACCATCGTCTCGCCCTCCGGGGTGGGGGTGGCGAGCCAGGCGCGGCCGTCCTGCGGGTCGGGGTCGCGCTTCACGTAGCCCGCTTCCACCAGGGCGGCGACGATGCGGGACAGCGTCGGCGGGGCGACGCCCTCCTTCGCGGCCAGGTCGCCGAGCCGCATGGGGCCGCAGCGCGCCAGCGTGGCGAGCGCGGACACCGCCCCGGGGCCCAGCCCGGGGGACCCGGTGCGGCGCAGCAGCCGGGAGAGCCTGCCGATGGCGAGGAAGAGCCGGGCGGTGGCGTCCTCCACCGGGTCGACCTGGTCGGCCGTCACGGCACGTTCCTCCTCGGGCAGACGGACACGGTGGTCATCCATCATGCCGTGCCGCGCAATCGTCCTACCGCTGAGACCTGCTCACGCCCCGGGCCTGACGACCTCCGGGCTCGACGCGTGCGCCCAGAACCGCTTGGGGATGCGACCCGCCAACCGCGCGAGCCGCCCCGCCTCCACCGCGTGGCGCATGGCGGCGGCCATGCGCTCCGGGTCCTGCGCGCGGGTGACGGCGGTCGCCAGCAGCACCGCCGAGCAGCCCAGCTCCATGGCCAGGGCGGCGTCGGAGGCGGTGCCGACACCGGCGTCGAGGATCACCGGCACCGACGCCCGCGACACGATGAGCTCCACGTTGTGCGGGTTGCGGATGCCGAGGCCCGTGCCGATCGGCGAGCCCAGCGGCATGACGGCGGCGCAGCCCGCCTGCTCCAGGCGCAGCGCCAGCACCGGGTCGTCGTTGGTGTAGGGCAGCACGACGAACCCGTCGTCGACGAGCCGTTCGGCGGCGTCCAGCAGCTCCAGCGGGTCGGGCAGCAGGGTCTGGTCGTCGGCGACGACCTCCAGCTTCACCCAGTTCGTGCCCAGCGCCTCGCGGGCCAGCCGGGCGGTCAGCACGGCCTCGGCGGCGGTGCGGCAGCCGGCGGTGTTGGGCAGGGCCTCGACGCCCAGGCGCGTCAGCAGGTCCAGCACGCCGCCGCCGGCGGGGTCGAGACGGCGCATCGCCACCGTGGTCAGCCGCGTGCCGGACGCGACGAGGGCGCGTTCGAGCACCGACAGGTTCGCCGCGCCACCGGTGCCCATCACCAGGCGGGAGTCGAACTCGCGGCCGGCGATCACCAGCGGGTCGTCCACGTCACCCTCCCTGCACGGCGGTCAGCACCTCGACGGCCGCGCCGTCGGGCACCCCGGTCGTCGCCCACGCGGCGCGCGGCACGACCTCGCCGTCCACCGCGACCGCGACGCCGGTGGGCGGCGCGCCCAGCAGGGCCAGCACGGTCGCCACGGTCGCGCCGTCGGCCAGTTCCCGCACCGTGCCGTTGACCTTGGCCTCCATCAGCCGTTTCCTCCCTCGCGGAGCAGGGTGAGCACGCGCCGCGCCGTGACGGGCGCGAGCAGCAGTCCGTTGCGGTGGTGGCCGGTCGCGGCCAGCACCCCGGGTTCGAGCCAGTCCACGACGGGCGCGTTGTCGGGGCTGCCCGCGCGGAACCCGGCGGCCATCTCGACCAGCGCGTACTCGGCGACGCCCGGCCACACGACCTCGGCGTCGCGCAGCAGGTCGCGCACGCCGCCCGCGGTGACGGCGCCGTCGAAACCGGCCTCGTACTGGGTGGCGCCGAGGACGAACCCGCCGGTGCGGGGCACCAGGTAGACGGGGCGGCCGGAGACGTGGGCGCGGATCGTGTGCCGGGGTGGGGGCAGTGCGCCGGGACGCGCCTCCAGGCGCAGGATCTCGCCCTTCACGGGCCGGATCACGGCGCGCAGCGCGGGGTGCAGGTCGCGGCTCCACGCGCCGGCCGCGATGACGGTCACGTCGGCGGGCTCCCGGGCGTCGGTGAACCGCACCCCGGCGGCGGCGCAGGCGTCGCGCAGCGCCCGCAGCAGGGCCCGGTTGTCCACGGCCAGGTCGCCCGGCACGGACAGCCCGCCCCGGACGTTGCCCAGGCCGGGTTCGAGGGCGCGGAGCTCGCGCGCGGTCAGGCGGGTCGAGGTGCGGCCCAGGCCGGCGAGGTGGGCGCACAGCTGGTCGAGGACCTCGACGTCGGCGCGGTCCACGGCCACCTGGAGGGTGCCGACGGGGCTGAGGTCCACGCCCAGGTCGCGGGCGAACCCCGGCCACAGGGCCAGGGACTCGACGCCCAGGCGCAGCACGTCCTCGTCGCCGGGCCACGCCTCGGTGATCGGCGCGAGCATGCCGCCCGCCACCCAGGAGCCGCCGTGCGGCGAGGGGCGGTCGACGACCGCGACGGCGTGGCCGTCGCGTGCCGCGAACCAGGCGGCGGACAGGCCGATGACACCGCCGCCGACGACGGTCACCCGTTGGACCAAGGCACTCACGCTCCCTGCGCCGGCATGACCCGGATCAGGTTCGACGGTCGGAGCGGACCACGCTCCCTCTCAGCCCGGTGTCCTCCGGGCTCCCGTGCGGACCGCGTCCACCGTAGCGCACGCGACGACGCGGCGGTTACCGTGCGGCCGTGCCAGGACTCGACGGAACGCGGATCAGGCGGCGGCTCGCCGACGCACGGCTCTACCTCTGCACCCCCGACCGGCCGGACCTCGCGGAGTTCGCCGACGCGGCGCTCGCGGGCGGCGTGGACGTGGTCCAGTTGCGGGACAAGGGGATCGAGGCGAAGCGGGAGATCGCGGCGCTGGAGGTGCTGGCGGAGGCGTGCGCCCGGCACGGCGCGCTGCTCGCGGTGAACGACCGCGCCGACGTGGCGCTGGCCGTGGACGCCGACGTGCTGCACCTGGGCCAGGACGACCTGCCGGTGCCGCTCGCCCGCCGGGTCGTGGGCGAGGACGTGGTGATCGGCCGCTCCACGCACGACGTGGCGCAGGCGCGCGCGGCGGCCGTCGAGCCGGGCGTGGACTACTTCTGCACGGGGCCGTGCTGGCCGACGCCGACCAAGCCGGGCCGGTCCGCGCCGGGGCTGGACCTGGTGCGCGCCACCGCCGCGACGGGGGGCGCGGGGAGGCCGTGGTTCGCCATCGGCGGCATCGACCGGGCGCGGCTGCCCGAGGTGCTGGCGGCGGGTGCCGAGCGGGTCGTGGTGGTGCGCGCCGTCACCGAGGCCGAGGACCCGCGCGAGGCCGCGGCCTGGTTGACGGCGCGGCTGGGCGGCACGCCGCCGGCGTGACCCGGTGGAGCGTCGGCGCCGGTGGTCGTCGGGAAAGGGGACACCCCCCGGACCGGTGTCCGGGGGGTGTCCTCGTTCGATCGGTGCGCGGTCCTTGCAGGGGGGCGACGACCGCGTCCCGGTGTGCCGCTCTAGCCGCGGGTCAGGCTCAGGCCGTAGGCGCTGAGGATCTCGCCGACCGGCTGGAAGTAGGTCGTGCCGCCGGAGGAGCAGTTGCCCGAACCGCCGGAGGTCACGCCCTGGGCCTGGCTGTAGCCGGAGCCCGCCACCCACGAACCACCCGAGTCACCGGGCTCGGCGCAGGCGTTCGTGCGGGTCAGGCCCGACACCGTGCCCTGCGGGTAGTTCACCGTCGAGTTCTTGGCCTGGACGGTGCCGCAGCGCCAGCCGGTGGTGGAGCCGGAGCGGCAGATCGCCGCGCCGACCGCCGCCGACGTGGAGCCGGTCACGGTGACGTTGGAGCCGTTGTAGCGGTTGACCCACGGGCGGGACGTCCAGTTGGAGTTCGTGCGCACCCAGGCGTAGTCGTTGCCGGGGAACGAGGAACCCGCGAACGTGCCCTGCGAGACGCGGTTGTAGCCGGTCGTCGCGGTGCCCGTGCGGCCGCAGTGGCCGGCGGTCACGAAGCCGCCCGAGACGGCGAAGCCCACCGAGCACCGGCCGCTGCCGATGTAGTAGGCGTCACCACCGCGGGTGTCGTACAGCGTGGTCGGGGACTCGTCGACCTCGACGACCCGCACCGACGGGCTGAGCGACCTGGCGGACGCGACGAACGCGTCGGCCGCGGCGTCGCGCTGGTGCCGGTTCACCTCGACGACGACCGAGTTGGTCCGCTCGTCCACCCGCCAGCCGGTGATCGACTTCGGGGCGGCCATGCCGTCGATCGACGACTTGGCGGAGGTGAGCTGCTGGTGCGAGAAGGCGACGAACGTGGCGTCGGCGCCCGCGGCGCGGGCCGCGTCCGCCTTGGCCGCGTCGGTCACCGCGACGACGAGCTTGCCCGTCGCGGCGTTGATCCAGGAACCCGCGTAGGCGGCGCCCACGGCCGCCTTGGCGGAGGACTCCAGCTCACCGGAGCGGGAGTCGCTCGCCAGACGGGCGGTGACCTGTTCGGCGGTCAGGCCGAGGTCGCGTTGCGCCGCTTGGAGCAACTCGGCGGGGTAGCTCTCCGTGTCGGAGGAGCTTCCGCCATACGGTGCGGCGGTGTCCGCAATCGCCGGTACGCTTAGTGCTGTAGCTGCGCCGGCGGCGAGCAAGGCAGCCGCGGCAAGGCGGGCCGCACTCGTGCGGTTCATTAGGCGTCTCCCTCATCTTCGGGTGCAGGGAACCCGAGAGCCTGGTTGCAGGGACCACTCTCGGGGGCTCTAGGGGGACGGGTGGTGGGGCGGCGGCAGGGGTCGCCCCACCCCTCCATTTCTCGTCCCGGGTGTCGGGCCGATCTCCGAAGTCGCACCGAACGTCGTGAACGGGCCTCCGCGCGTCCGCATCAGGCCCTCCTCCCCGGCCTCTACCGGCCAGTAGTCACCCGTTCGAGTTACGTTATGACCCTGTTACCTATGACGGTTCAGGCCATCTGAGGCGAAAGTGTGTCACAGCGCACGTCTAATCAACTGCGCTGTGTAGCGTTTGACAGTTAACTCTCACTCAAGGTAGTTACTCGATCACCGATTCGGGCGGTTTTGCCAGATGTAAGTGATTCGGCGATTTCCGCCTCGGACGTGTGAAAGCTGCTGGACCGGGCGAGTGGAACCGCAGGAGTTTCCGCGTTCGACTGGGTATCGAATCAGCGGGCCGGGGTCGGCGAAGAGGGCCGGCGCGCGGCACTGGATCGATCCCGGACGAGGATCGCGGCATGGCACTCGTGACGATCTCCGACATCCGCTCCGCCGCCGGGCTGATCGCCCCCGCCGCCGTGCGCACCCCGCTGCTGCGCTTCGGCGACGAGGGGTGGGACGGGACCGGCGGGCTGTGGCTCAAGCCGGAGAGCCTCCAGCCCGTCGGCGCGTTCAAGGTCCGCGGCGCGTACCACGCGCTGGCCCGGCTGCCCGAGGACGTGCGGGCGCGCGGCGTCGTCGCCTACTCCAGCGGCAACCACGCGCAGGCCGTGGCGTACGCGGCGAAGCGGTTCGGGGTGCCCGCGACGATCGTCGTGCCCGACACGGCGCCGCGGGTGAAGGTGGAGGCGACGCGGGCGCTCGGCGCGGAGGTCGTGCTGGTGCCGATGGCGCTGCGGGAGTCGCGGGCCGCCGAGCTGGTCGCCTCCCTCGGGGCGACGCTGATCCCGCCGTTCGACCACCCCGACGTCATCGCCGGGCAGGGCACCGTGGGCCTGGAGGTGGTGGCCGACCTGCCGGACGTGGCGACCGTGCTGGTACCGGTCAGCGGCGGCGGGCTGCTGTCCGGGGTGGCCACCGCGGTGAAGGCGCTGTCGCCCGGCACGCGCGTCGTCGGCGTGGAACCGGAGCTGGCCGGTGACGCGGCGGCCTCGTTCCGGGCCGGGTCGCTGGTGCGGTGGCCCCCCGCGGACCGGGCGCGGACGATCGCCGACGGGCTGCGGGCCGAGCCGTCCGAGCTGACGTTCGCGCACATCCGGGCGTACGTGGACGACGTGCTGACGGTGTCGGAGGAGGAGATCGCGGCGGCGGTCGGCCGGCTGGCGCGGGAGGCCAGGCTGGTCGTGGAGCCCAGCGGCGCGGTGGCGTTCGCGGCGGCCCTGCGGGAGCGGCCCGCGGGTCCGACGGCGGTGGTGCTGTCCGGCGGGAACGTCGACCCCGAGGTGTTCGCCGAGCTGGTCCGGCGGGACCCGTCAGGGGCCGACCCGCGTCGGGGGTGAGCCGGCCGGGTCCGGGTCGGGGCGGGTCGCGGCGGCGCCGAGCACGCCGTTGTCGGTGCCGAGCGCGAGCAGACCTCCGGCGACGGCCGCGCCCGCGCACACCAGCAGCGCCGTCCGCCACCCCCCGGTCAGGGCGGCCGGGTCGGCGTAGGCGCCGCCGCTCAGCCCCGCGACGGCCGGCAGCACGGCCACCGCGACCAGGCCCCCGGTGCGGGCGACCGCGTTGTTCACGCCCGAGGCGACCCCCGCGTACCGGTCCGGGGCGGCGGCCAGCGCGGTCGCCGTCACCGGGGCCACCACCGCGGCCAGCCCCAGGCCGAACACGACGACACCGGGCAGCACGCCCGTCCAGTACGACGCGCCCGGCTCTGCCCACCGCAGCATGAGCATGCCGGCCCCGATGACGATCGGTCCTCCGATGAGTTGGGCCTTCGGGCCGATGCGCTGCGCGAGGTTCCCGGCGCGCGCGGACAGCACCAGCATGATCGCCGTGATGGGCAGGCCCGCCAGGCCCGCCGCCGTGGGCGTGTAGTGCAGCGACACCTGGAGCTGGAGCACCATCAGCACCGTCACGCCGGTCAGGGCCGCGTAGACCAGGAACGTCAGCGCGTTGGCCAGCACGAATGTTCGATCGCTGAACAAATGGGGCGGGACGAGCGGGTCGCGCCCGCGGACCTGGCGGACGACGAACGCCACCAGACCGGCCACCCCGACCACCGCCGCGGACAGGACGAGGGCGTCGGGTCCGCGCACCGGCGCCTCGACCAGTGCGGCGGTGATCCCGGTCAACCCCAGTGCTCCGATGACCGAGTCGACGATGTTCGGGTGATCGGATGATTCCTCGTCCCGTGACTCCGGCACGTGGCGGCGGGCCAGCCACACGCACACCGCGGCGAGCGGCAGGTTGACCAGGAACGCCGGCCGCCACGACCACGCCTGCACCAGCAGGCCGCCGACCAGCGGCCCGACCGCCGCGGCCACGCCGGACAGGCCGGACCAGGCGCCGATCGCCTTCGCCCGGTCCGCCCGGGTGAACACCGACTGGAGGATCGCGAGCGACCCCGGCGTGAGCAGCGCGCCGCCGACGCCCTGCAGGACGCGGGCGGCGACCAGCAGTTCCGTGGTCGGGGCGAGCCCGCAGAGCAGGGACGCGACGCCGAACCAGAGCACGCCGGCGGTGAAGACGCGGCGGCGACCGTAGCGGTCGCCCAGCGAGCCCGCGACCAGGACCAGCGCGGCCAGCGACAGCAGGTAGCCGTCCAGCACCCACTGGAGGCCCGCGACGGACGAGCCCAGCTCGGCGCCGATGTGCGGCAGGGCCACGTTGACGATCGTGCTGTCGAGCATCGCCAGGCCCGAGCCGAGGATCGTCGTCGCCAGCACGGCCCTGGCCCGACCCGTGCCCCACACCACCGTCTGCGCCACCCGCCCAGTGTGGTGGCGGGTCGCCGTGGTGGGGGCTTCGGGGCCGAACCGGCCTGACGGGCCGGACTAGTCGGCGGGCCGGTTCAGGGTGGCGACGAACTTGTAGCGGTCCCCCCGGTAGACCGAGCGCACCCACTCCACCGGGTTGCCCTCCGTGTCGAACGAGTGCCGCGACAGCAGCAGCATCGGCAGGCCGATGTCCGCCCCGAGCAGCTCGGCCTCCTCCGGTGAGGCCAGCGCGGTCTCGATGGTCTCCTCCGCGTGCCCCATCTCGACGCCGAACCGCTCGCGCAGCACCTGGTACAGCGACGCGCCCGGGGCCAGGTAGCGGCGCAGACCGCGGAACCTGCCCAGGGCCAGGTGGGTCGTCTCGATCGCCATCGGCTCGCCGTCGGCCAGCCGCAGGCGGTGCAGGCGCAGCACCTTGGCACCCGCCCGGACGCCCAGCAGCCTCGCCAGCTCGGCCTCGGCGGCCATCTCGGACGCCTCCACCAGGCGCGACGACGGCAGCCTGCCCTGCGCCTTCATGTCCTCTGTGTACGAGGACAGCTGGAGGCGTTGCGCCACCTTCGGCTCGGCCGCGAACGTGCCCTTGCCCTGCACGCGCAGCAGCCGCCCCTCGACGGTCAGCTCGGCAAGCGCTTGCCGGACCGTCGTGCGCGAGACGTCGAACTCCGCGGCCAACGACCTCTCGGTCGGGATCGGCGACCCGGGCGGCAACGCGCGCAGGAGGTCGAGCAGGTGCCGCTTGAGGCCCCAGTACTTCGGCTCGCGCTGCGCGCGGGACCTGGCGTCCACGCCGGATGCAGGGCTCGTTTCGAGCATGCCTTCCTCCTCGACCTTGCTAGCGCTCCCAGACACAGGATGCCCTGTCCGGGTCGGATCGTGGTCCCGAACCCCCGACAAGCCCCGAGAAATTGGTCCGATGACTTTGCAACGGTCCAGCAACGGCCTTGACATGCCCTGTGGCGGGGCACACTCTAGGCCGCATTGGTCTACACCACTTTGGGCGCATCGGTCATTGGGACCGGGCATTGGGAAAGGGCGCACACGTGAAGGGCTGGAGAGGACTCGCCGTAGGTGCCGCCGCACTGTCGGTGGCCGTGGCCGGGTGTGGCACGAGCTCCGACAGCGGCAGCGACTCCGGTGAACCGAAGACGCTGACGGTCTGGTTGATGGACGGCTCCGCGCCGACCACCTTGACCGACGCGCTGAACAAGGAGTTCCAGGACTCGCACCCCGGCGTCACCGTCAAGTACGAGGTGCAGAAGTGGGGCGGCATCCAGGAGAAGCTGACCACCGCTCTGACCAGCAACAACCCGCCGGACGTCATCGAACTGGGCAACACCCAGACGGCGAAGTTCGCGGCTGAGGAAACCCTCGAGGACCTCAGCGGCGACGTCTCCGCCCTCAACGGCGACCAGTGGCTCGGGGGCCTCAAGGACTCGCTGACCTGGGACGGCAAGCAGTACGGCCTGCCGTTCTACGCCGCGAACCGCACGGTCATCTACCGGACCGACCTGTTCGAGGCCGCGGGCATCGCCTCCCCGCCCACCTCGCGCGACGAGTGGGTCGCCGCCGCCGAGAAGCTCAAGGCGGCCAACGCGGCCGACCCGGAGTTCCAGTCGGTCTACCTGCCGGGCCAGTCCTGGTACGTGCTGCTGTCGTTCATCTGGGACGAGGGCGGCGACGTGGCGAAGCCGCAGGGCTCCGCGTGGGCCGGCGCGCTCGACACCCCCGAGGCCAAGGCCGGCCTGGAGTTCTACAAGAAGATGGTCGACGCCTCGGGCACCAAGGCCCCGAAGGACGCCGACGAGGCCACCCCGCAGCAGATGGAGGTGTTCGGCACCGGCAAGGTCGGCATGATGATCGGCCTGCCGTGGGAGCTGGCGGGCGCCGTCAAGGCCAACCCGGACCTGAAGGACAAGACCTCGGCGTTCCCGATCCCGTCCAAGACGGCGGGCAAGGCGGCCCCGGTGTTCCTCGGCGGCTCGAACCTGGCGATCCCGGCCGGCTCCAAGAACACCGACCTGGCCAAGGACTACCTCAAGCTGCTGAGCGGCAAGAAGTACCAGGACATGCTGGCTGAGGGCGGTTCGGTGCCCGGCACCTCGACCGACACGGCGAAGCTGGCCACCAACCCGGTCGGCAAGGCGCTGGCGGAGTCCGCCCCCGGCGGCAAGGTCACCCCGACCACCCCGGCGTGGGCCGCGGTCGAGGCGGGCCAGAACCCGCTGAAGGACATGCTGACCGCGTACCTGACCGGTGCGAAGTCGCTGGACCAGGCCACCTCGGACGCCAACGCCTCGCTGTCGAAGACACTCGCGGGCTGACGAGCGCATGACGGCCGTGGACACGACCGACGCCGCGGTGCCGACGGTTCCCCCGTCGGCACCGCGGCGTGCCGCGCATCCGGACGGCGCGCCGCGCCGTCGGGGCGGCGCCTTCGACCGGGCGCTGCCCTACCTGCTGCTGGCCCCCGCGCTGGTGGCCATCCTCTGGTTGATCGGCTGGCCGGTCCTCTCCGTCCTGGTCACGAGCTTCCGCAGGCTCAACCTGCGCGAGCTGACCCGCGGCGAGGTCGTGTGGACCGGCCTGGACAACTACACCGAGATCCTCGGCGACCCGGACTTCTGGGCGATCACGCTGCGCACGGTCGTGTTCACGGCGGTCGTGGTGGGTGCGTCCGTCCTGGCGGGGCTGGTGATCGCGCTGCTCATGCGCGTGATCAGCCCGGTCGTGCGGGTCGTGCTCCAGGTCGCGATGCTGCTGGCGTGGGCGATGCCGCTGCTCGCGGCCACCACCGTCTACCAGTGGATCTTCGACCAGCAGTACGGCATCCTGAACAAGACCCTGGTGAAGGTCGGGTTCGACTCGTTCGCCGGGCACTCGTGGTTCTCCACCGGCACCTCCACGCTGGCCGTGATCGGGCTGCTGATCGTGTGGCAGGCGATCCCGTTCCTGGCGTTCTCCCTCTACGCGGGGGCCATCGGCATCCCGAAGGACCGGTACGAGGCGGCGGGCATCGACGGCGCGTCGGCGTGGCAGACGTTCCGCGCGGTCACGTGGCCCGAGCTGCGGCCGCTGCTGCTGATGGTGACGTTCCTGTCCCTGCTGTGGGACTTCAAGGTGTTCGCGCAGATCTGGGCCATGAAGCGGGGCGGCCCGGACGGCGGCAGCACCACGCTCGCCGTCTACCAGTACCTGGAGGGCATCTCCAAGAGCCACTTCGGCGTGGCCGCGGCGATCTCCGTGGTGATGGTGGCGCTGCTGGCGCTGCTGACGTTCCAGTACCTGCGCAGGCTGGTCCGTTCCCAGGAGGGTGCGCTGTGATCGCCAAGAAGGTGACGGGGAACGTCGTCGCGCTGGTCGTGGCGCTGTTCTTCGCGTTCCCCACCTACTGGATGGTCTCGACCGCGCTCAAGCCGCGCGGCGAGATGCTGACCAGCGGGTACGACCTGATCCCGTTCTCGGTGACGATCTCGAACTTCGTGACCGCGTGGACGAAGCCCGGGTTCCTCTCCGCGCTGGGCAACAGCCTGCTGGTGACGTTGTCGGCGGTGGCCGCGGCGCTGGTCGTGGGCCTGCTGGCGGCCGTGGCGCTGTCCCGGATGCGGTTCCGGGGCCGCAAGGGCTTCGTGATGATGATGCTGGTGGCGCAGATGGCGCCGTTCGAGGCGCTGCTCATCCCGATGTTCCTGATGATGCGCGACCTCGACCTGCTCGACCGGCTGCCCGCGCTGGCGCTGATCTACTTCGCGGTGACGCTGCCGTTCTGCGCGTGGACGCTGCGCGGGTTCGTCAACGGCATCCCGCTGGAGCTGGAGGAGGCGGCGATGGTCGACGGCTGCGGCCGGTGGGGCGCGTTCCGCCGCGTCACGCTGCCGCTGCTGGGCCCCGGCCTGGTCGCCACCTCGGTGTTCGCCTTCGTGACGGCGTGGAACGAGTTCCTGTTCGCGCTGTCGCTGATGAAGGACCAGACCAAGGAGACCCTGCCGGTGTGGCTGTCGGGGTTCCAGACCAACTTCGGCACCGACTGGGGTGGCGCGATGGCGGCGTCCGCCCTGTTCACCCTGCCGGTGCTGGTGTTCTTCCTGATCGTGCAGCGCAAGATGGTCACCGGTGTCACCGCCGGTGCGGTGAAGGGGTAGGAACCGCATGTCGTTGCACCGGCTCGCGTCGGGCGTCCTGCTGCCGGGGTTCCACGGGACCACGGCCCCGGACTGGCTGTTGAAGCGGGTGGCGGACGGGCTCGGCGGCGTGGTGCTGTTCGGCCGCAACGTCGTGGCCGGCACCGCCGAGGAGACCGACGCCCAGGTCACGGCGTTGAACGCGCAGCTGCGGGGTGCGCGCGCGGACGTCGTGATCGGCATCGACGAGGAGGGCGGCGACGTCACCCGCCTCGACTACGGCCGGGGCTCGGAGGTGCCGGGCAACCACGCCCTCGGCGCGGCCGGCGACCTGGGCCTGACCCGAGAGGTGGCGGCGTCCATCGGGTCGCGGCTGGCGGCGTGCGGGGTGAGCCTGAACCTCGCGCCGTCGGCGGACCTGGTGCTGACGCTGGACGACCCGGTGATCGGCGTGCGGTCGTTCGGCTCGGACCCGGTGGCGGCGGGCGCGCACGTGGCCGCGTTCGTGGAGGGAATGCAGGCGGTGGGCGTGGCGGCGTGCGCGAAGCACTTCCCCGGCCACGGCGCGTCCACTGTGGACTCGCACGCGGCGCTGCCCGTGCTGCCCCGGTCGGCGGCGGAGCTGGCGGCGGTGGAGTTCGTGCCGTTCCGGGCGGCCGTGCAGGCGGGCGTGCGGTCGGTCATGACCGGGCACCTGGTCGTGCCGGAGTGGGGTCCGGAGCCCGCGACGCTCAACCCGCGGGCGCTGCGCGTGCTGCGGGAGGACCTGGGGTTCACCGGCGCGGTGATCACCGACGGGCTGGACATGAAGGCCGTCGGCGGGGACCTGGCCGAGGGGTCGGTGCGGGCGCTGGTGGCGGGCGTCGACGCGCTGTGCCTGGGCGGCGAGCCGCTGGACGACGACGGGCTGCGGTGGCTGGTCGACAGCATCGTGGCGGCCGTGGAGTCCGGCGTGCTGCCGCGGGAGCGGCTGGAGGAGGCGGCGCGGCGGACCGCGGCGCTCGGCACTCCCCCGTCGTCGGTGGACGGGCACGACCCGTCGCTGGGCCTGAAGGCGGCCCGCGCGGCGCTGGAGGTGCGCGGGGACCTGCGGGTGTCCGGCGCGCCGGTGGTGCTGGACCTGGCGGTGGAGGCGTCGATCGCGGTGGGCGACGTGCCGTGGGGCCTCGGGCCGTACCTGTCGGAGCTGGTGCCGGGGACGACCGTGCTGCCGCCCTCCTCGTCCGCCGACGAGGTTGCGGCGGTCGCGTCGGGCCGTACCGTCGTGGTGGTGACGCGTGAGGCACACCGCCACGCGTGGGCTCGCGACCTGGTGTCCGCGCTGGTTAAGATTGGTCTAGACCTCGTCCACGTCGAGACGGGCGTGCCGGGTCCCGACCTGGGCACGACCGCCCGCGTCGACACCCACGGCGGTTCACGCGTGTGCCTGCGCGCCGCGGCAGAGCGCATCGCCGCCGCCGGCACCTGAGTAGGGAGACCGATGAGCGACCAGCCCGGCGGGCACATGGCGGCCGAGATCGGCCAACAGCCCGGGATCTTCACCGACCTCGTCGCGAGGCGGGGCGGGTTCGCCCCCGTCGCCGAGGTCATCCGCGACCGGCAGCCGCGGTTCGTGCTGTTCGCGGCGCGCGGCTCGTCCGACCACGCGGCGCTGTACGCGAAGTACCTGACCGAGGTGCTGCTCCAGGTGCCCGCCGGGCTGGTGTCGCCGTCGACGACCACCCTGTACGGGGCGCGGCCGGACCTGCGCGACGTGCTCCTGGTGTCGGTGTCGCAGTCCGGCGGGTCGCCCGACCTGCTGGAGGTCACCCAGTCCGCGCGGGAGCGGGGCGCGCTCACCGTGGCGGTGACGAACACCGCCGACTCGCCGCTGAACGCGGCGGCCGAGCTGTCGGTGGACGTCGGCGCGGGCGTCGAGCGGGCCGTGGCGGCGACGAAGACGTACTCGGCGACGCTGCTCGCGCTGTACCTGCTGGTCGACGCGGTCCGCGGCGGTGACGGCGAGGCCGTGGCGTCGATCGGCGAGCAGGCCGCGGCCACGCTGGACCTGTCGGCGGAGGCGGTGGCCGAGGCCGTGCGGCGCTACCGCTTCGTGGACCGGGTGCTGACGACCGGGCGCGGCTACTCGCTGCCGACGGCGCTGGAGTCGGCGCTGAAGCTGGCCGAGACCTCGTACCTGGCGGCGCGCGCGTACAGCGGCGCGGACCTGCTGCACGGTCCGGTGGCGGCGGTCGACGGCGAGACGGCCGTGCTGGCGATCACCAGTCGCGGTCGCGGCGGGGACGCGCTGCACGACGTGCTGGACGTGGTGCACGGGCGCGGGGCCGACGTGGTGGCCATCGGCTCGGGCGCGGACCGGGTGCCGGCGGCGCTGCGCGTGCCCGTGGCGGAGACGGCCGAGGAGGTGGCGCCGATCCTGGAGATCCTCCCGGTGCAGCGCATCGCCCACGGCCTCTCCCTGGCCCGCGGCGGCGACCCGGACAGCCCGCGGGGCCTCAACAAGGTCACCCGCACCCGCTGACCCGAACGCAGGACCCACCGGTCCTGAACGGAGAACTCACCGCTCCCGAACGTTGGACTCGCCCGACCTGAACGCACGACTCGCCCGACCCGGGCGTTGGACTCTCGCGAGTCGTAACCCCGACCCGCGAGAGTCCAACGTTCAGGACCCGAGAGTCCGACGTTCGGGTCGGGCGAGTCGTGCGTTCGGGTCGGGCGAGTCGTGCGTTCGGGTCGGGCGAGTCGTGCGTTCGGGTCGGGCGAGTCGTGCGTTCGGGTCGGGCGAGTCGTGCGTTCGGGTCGGGCGAGTCGTGCGTTCGGGTCGGGCGAGTCGTGCGTTCGGGTCGGGCGAGTCGTGCGTTCGGGAGCGGTGGGTTCTGCGTTCGGGCGGGGCAGGGACGACGAAGAGGCCTGGGGCGCGAGCCCTCGGGCCTCTTCGTCGTGCCGACGGCCGCTACTGGCCCGCCGCGGCCAGACCCACCGAGGCCTGGGCCAGTTCGACCGAGCTGTCGAAGACCACCTCGCCGTCCACCCAGACCTTGCGGGGCCGGAGGTCGTCGTCCCACCAGACGAGATCCGCCACGGCGCCCGCCTCCAGGCGGCCGAGGGTGGGTTCGCCGATGGCGTCCGCCGGGATGATCGTCGCCGACGCCAGGGCGTCCGCCTCGGCCACGCCGACCGACACGATGTTGCGCACCGCGCGGTCCAGGGTGAGGGCGCTGCCGGCGATCGTGCCCTCCGGCGAACGCGGCACGCCGTCCTCGGTGAGCAGCACGTCCGCGCCGCCCAGCTGGTAGCGGCCGGGCGGCATGCCAGCGGCGGCGACGGCGTCGGTCACCAGGGCCACGCGGTGGCCCGCGGCGTTGAACACCAGGCGGCAGACGTCCGGGCCCACGTGCGCCAGGTCGGCGATGAGGCCGAGCGTGAAGCGGTCGTCCACCAGGGCCACGCCGGGCACGCCCGGTTCGCGGTGGCCGAGCGGGCGCTGGGCGTTGAACAGGTGCGTCACCATGCGCGCGCCCGCCTCGGCGGCGGCCCTGGTCTGCTCGCCGGTGGCGTCGCTGTGGCCGACCGCCACCAGCACGCCCGCCTCGGCGAGGCGGCGGACCGCCTCCATGCCGCCGGGCTGCTCGGGGGCGAGGGTCACCATGCGCAGGGCGCGGCGCAGCACCTCGTCGTCCAGCAGCTCGTCGAGCACCTCCGGCCCCGGCGCCACCATCAGCGCCGGGTCGTGCACGCCCGCGCGCTTCGGCGACAGGAACGGCCCCTCCAGGTGCACGCCGAGCGGCTTGGCGCCGGCCTGCTCGGGCAGGGTCGCGGCGGCGGCCAGCACGGCGCGGGCCTGCCGGATCGCGACCGGCACCGGCGCGGTGATCAGGGTCGGCAGGAAGCGGGTCACGCCGGTCTGCGGGAGCGCTCGCGCCACCGCCGCCATGCCCACCGGGTCGACCTCGGCGAAGTCGACGCCGACCGCCCCGTTCACCTGCACGTCCACCAGGCCCGGGGTGAGCAGGCCGCCGGTCAGCACCTCGGCGCCCTCGGGCGGCGCGCCCGGGACGACCTCGACGATCCGGCCCGCGCGCACGCGCACGCTGGCTGGACCGGTGATGGTGCGACCTAGCAGTGCTCGCGGAGCTGCGACAACCGTGTCCAAGGTCCCTCCTCAATGGTCCAGACCATTATGACCGCAAGCGGCGGACGGCGTCACGCGTGGTTATAAGATAACCGAATAGAGTGAAGATCAGTTAATATCCGGCGAACAGGCCGGGAAGGACCGGGACTGGCGGGTCGTCGGGAACGGCCCGCCCGATGCCCCCATACTTGACGTCAGACATCCGAGGTCTACCCGACGAGTCGAGGACGCCGTGGCAGTGACCGACGACGCGATCCTGCGCGTCAAGGAGATGATCGTCTCCGGCGAGCTCAAACCTGGCGACCGACTTCCGCGCGAGGCCGACCTGGCCGGGCGGCTCGGCCTGTCCCGGAACTCCCTGCGCGAGGCCGTCAAGGCGTTGTCACTGGTCAGGGTGCTGGACGTGCGGCAGGGTGACGGCACGTACGTGTCCAGCCTGCGGGCCGACGACCTGCTCGGCGCGCTGTCGTTCGTGCTCGACCTGCACCGCGGCGAGGACTCGGTGCTGGAGGTGCTCCAGGTCCGCCGCATCCTCGAACCCGCCGCCGCGGCGATGGCGGCGCAGCGCGTCGGCCCCGAGGAGGTCGCCGCGCTGCGCGCCCTGTGCGACGCCGCCGAGGCGGCCCGGTCGGTCGAGGAGCTGGTCGAGCACGACCTGGCGTTCCACCGCGCCATCGCCCGCGCCTCGGGCAACGCCTACCTCGCCCGACTGCTCGACACGCTCGCCGGCCCCACCGTGCGGGTGCGCATCTGGCGCGGCATCACGCAGGGCGGGGCCGTGGAGCGGACCGTCGCCGAGCACCGGGCGATCGTCGACGCCCTGGCCGGCCGCCAGACCGAGCTGGCCCGGTCCTGGTCCACGGTGCACGTGGCGGGCGTCGAGCAGTGGCTGTCCGACCTGACCTGAGCCGGCCCCGGAGAGCGCGGGACCGCGTTACGCCGGCTCCTCCAGCGCCTCCCACAGCCCGTCGGGCACGTCCGCCGACAGCGCCGCCGCGTTGGCCCGCACCTCCTCCGCCGTCCGCACCCCCACCAGCACCGACACCACGGCCGGGTGGCGCAGCGGGAACCGCACCGCCGCCGACGGCAGCGCCACCCCGTACCGCTCGCACACCCCGGCGACCCGCCGCGCCCGCGCCACCGGTGCGGGCGGCGCGGTCCGGTAGTCGTAGGTGCCGCCGCCGACGAGCAGCCCGGAGTTGAACACCCCCGCCGCCACCACGGGCACCCCGCGTTCGGCGCACAGGTCGAGCAGCGGCGCGCCGGACCGGTCCAGCAGCGTGTACCGCCCGGCGAGCAGCACCACGTCCACCCCGGTCTCGCGCACGAACCGCGCGGGCAGCTCCCACTGGTTCATGCCCACGCCGACCGCGTCCACGATCCCCTGCTCCCGCCACGACACCAGCGCGGGCACCGCCGAGGAGGCGGCCCGCTCCCAGTGGTCGTCGGGGTCGTGCAGGTAGACCACGTCCACCCGGTCCAGCCCGAGGCGCTCCAGCGACGACTCCAGCGACCGCCGCACGCCGTCCGCCCCGAAGTCCCACACCCGCCGGGACGTGGCGGGCACCGCGAACCCGTTCGCCAGGTCGTCCCCACCCGCCGACGACGGCTCCAGCAGCCGGCCCACCTTCGTGGACACCACGAACGAGTTCCGCGGCCGACCGCGGAGGAACTCGCCCAGCCGCCGCTCGGACAGGCCCAGCCCGTAGTGCGGCGCGGTGTCGAAGTAGCGGACCCCGGCGTCCCAGGCGGCCTCCAGGGCGGCGAACGCGTCCTCGTCGGACACGGGGGTGTAGAGGTTGCCGAGGGGGCCGCCGCCGACCCCCAGGCGCGTCAGCGGGATCACGAGCCGGCCGGGCGCAACCGCAGCCCGTGCATGCCGCCGTCCACCGCGAGCACGGTGCCGGTGGTGGAGCCGGACAGCGGCCCCGCCAGGTAGGCGACGGCGCCCGCCACCTCGTCCGCGGTGACCAGCCGGCCGTGCGGCTGCCTGGCCTCCAGCGCGGCCCGCTCGGCGGCCGGGTCGGGCGCGGCGTCGAGCAGCCGCCCGACCCACGGGGTGTCCGCCGTGCCGGGCGCGACCGCGTTGACCCGGATGCCCTCCCGCACGTGGTCGGCGGCCATCGCGAGGGTCAGCGCGTGCACCGCGCCCTTGCTGGCCGAGTACACCGCGCGCCGCGGCAGGCCGGCCCACGCCGCGATGGACCCGGTGTTCACGATCGCCGCGGCCGGCGAGCGGCGCAGGTGCGGCAGCGCGGCCCGGGACACCCGGGCGATCCCCAGCACGTTGACGTCGAGCACGCGCCGCCACTCGTCGTCGCCGTTCGCGGCCACGTCGCCCTGGGCGCCGATGCCCGCGTTGTTCACCAGCACGTCGAGCCGGCCGAACCGCTCCACCACCGCGTCCACCGCGGCCCGGACGGACGCGTCGTCGGTCACGTCGCAGCGCACGCCGTGCAGCGGCGGCCCCACCCCGGTGTCCACGTCGAACGCGACCGCCACCGCCCCGCGCGCGGCCAGCAGCCGCGCGGTGGCCAGGCCGATGCCCGACGCACCGCCGGTCACCACCGCCACCAGGCCCTCGAACTCGCTCATCGCGCCTCCAGTTCCGTCCACACCGGACCGTCGGGGTAGCGGAAGTCCGCCAGGGTCGCCGGCACCAGCTCGGCGGAGAAGCCGGGCGCGACCGGCGCCACGTACCGGCCGCCCCGCACCACCGCCGGGTCGGTGAAGTGCTCGTGCAGGTGGTCCACCCACTCGACGGCCCGGTCGTCGGTGGTGCCGGACACCGCGACGAAGTCGAACATCGCCAGGTGCCGCACCAGCTCGCACAGCCCCACGCCGCCCGCGTGCGGGCACACCGGCACGCCGAACTTCGCGGCCAGCAGCAGGATCGCCACGTTCTCGTTGACCCCGCCGACGCGGCACGCGTCGAGCTGCACCACGTCGACCGCGCCGGCCTGGAGCAGCTGCTTGAAGACCACCCGGTTCGGCACGTGCTCGCCGGTGGCCACCTTGATCGGGCGCAGCGCGTCGGCGATGGCGCGGTGCGCCAGCACGTCGTCGGGCGAGGTGGGCTCCTCGACCCAGTACGGGTCGAACGGGGCCAGCTCCCGCATCCACCCGATGGCGGTGCCCACGTCCCACCGCTGGTTGGCGTCCACCGCGACCCGCACGTCCGGGCCGACGACCTCGCGCACCAGCCGCAGCCGGCGCACGTCGTCGGCCAGGTCGCCGCCGACCTTCAGCTTGACCATGTCGAAGCCGTCGGCCAGCGCCTGCCTGGTCAGGGCCTCGACCTTGGCGTCGGGGTAGCCGAGCCAGCCCGGCGAGGTCGTGTACGCCGGGTAGCCGTCGCGCTCCAGCGCCGCGGCCCGCCCGGCCTTGCCCGGTTCGGCGGCGCGCAGGACGGCCAGCGCCTCGTCCGGGGTGAGCGCGTCGGACAGGTAGCGGAAATCGACCAGGCCCACGACCTCCTCGGGTGACATCCCGGCCAGGAACCGCCACACCGGCAGGCCCGCGCGCCGGGCGGCGAGGTCCCACGCGGCGTTCACGACCGCGCCGAGCGCCATGTGCGCGACGCCCTTCTCCGGGCCGAGCCAGCGCAGCTGCGAGTCGCCCACCAGCTCGCGGTACAGCGCGCCCAGGTCGGCCGCGGTCTCCGGCACGGGGCGGTCCAGCACGTGCGGGGCCAGGGAGCGGATGGCGGCGACCTGCACGTCGTTGCCGCGGCCGATGGTGAACACCAGGCCGTGGCCGTCCGGGCCGTCGTCGGTGCGCAGCACCAGGTAGGCCGCCGAGTAGTCGGGGTCCGGGTTCATCGCGTCCGACCCGTCCCGGTCGCGCGAGGTGGGGAACCGGACGTCCACCACCTCCACCCCGGTGATGCGGGCCATCACGCCTGCCCGAGCACTTGGCGCTGCCCGCCCAGGCCGTCGATCTCCAGCTCGACCACGTCGCCCGCGCGCAGGTACGGCTTCGGCTCCGGCTGCCCGAGCGCGACGCCGGCGGGCGTGCCGGTGTTGACCAGGTCGCCCGGTCGCAGGACGAGGAACCAGCTGAGGTAGCGGACCAGCTCGGCCACCGGGAAGATCATGTTCGCGGTCGAGGAGTCCTGCCGGAGCGTGCCGTTGACCCACAGCCGCAGGCCCAGCGCCTGCGGGTCGGCGACCTCGTCGGCGGGGACGAGGCACGGTCCGAGCGGGTTGAACGTCTCGCAGTTCTTGCCCTTGTCCCACTGGCCGCCGCGCTCGATCTGGAACTCGCGCTCGGACACGTCGTGCGACACGACGTACCCGGCGACGCAGGCCAGCGCCTCCTCCGCGGTCTCCAGGTACCGGGCGGTGCGGCCGATGACGACGCCCAGCTCGACCTCCCAGTCGGTCTTGACCGAGCGGCGCGGCACGAGCACCTCGTCGTGCGGTCCCACGATCGTGTCGGGGGTCTTGAGGAACACGACGGGCTCGGCCGGGATGGCCGCGCCGATCTCCTCCGCGTGGTCGCGGTAGTTCAGGCCGATGCAGACGACCTTGCCGACGCCCGCCACCGGGGGCCCGATCCGGACGCCGTCCACCACGATCGGTTGGAGCTCGCCCGCCGCCAGCGCGTCACGGGTCCGCGCGATGCCGTCGTCGGCTAGGAATTCGCCCGTGAGGTCCGTCGTCACCGGGGTCAGGTCGTACGTGACGCCGTCATCGGCGCGGACGGCGGGGCGTTCCCGTCCCGGTGGTCCCAGACGCAACAGCTGCACGGCAGGTCCTCCTCGACAACCGGTCGATACGTCGGGTGTATAGCGCTCCCGACGCGGCACTGTCCAGAGCCGGGTCGGTAATTGGTCCGATGAATCCCGCCCACGAAAGGTCCCGATGAACCACCACCGCGCGGTGTGGGCATCCGCCGCCGTCGCCCTGATCGCCTCGCTCGTCGTCGTGCCCGCGTCCGCGCGGGAGGACACGGGCGGCACCCCGGCGCGGCCCGTGCCACCGAACGGTCGCCAGGCGGCCCACGCGTCCCCCACCGAACCGGCCACCGGCGGGCCCGGCCCGGTCGGCGCGGACCTGGCGCGGGCCACCGGCGCGGTCACCGCGTTCGTCGAGCTGGCCACCACCCCGGCCGCGGAGGCGTACGGCGAGCAGCGGGAACGCGGCCTCGGCGACCCGGCCGCCGCCGCCCGCGCCGCCCGCGCGGACACCGACGACCGGGCCGCGCGGGTCCTGGACGCGCTGCGCGACCGGGACGCGGGCGCCCGCGAGGTCGCCACCACCCGCAACGCGGTGCCCGGCGTCGTCGTCACGGCCGACGCGGCGGCGCTGCGCGAGGCGGTCGCCCTGCCCGGCGTGAAGTCGGTGCGGCCGACCGTGCCGAAGGTGGTGCAGAACTCGGGCGCGGTGCGGCTGACCAGGGCCGTGCGCGCCTGGCGCGACACCGGCCTGCTCGGCGACGGCGTGCGGATCGGCATCGTCGACACCGGCATCGACTACACGCACGCCGACTTCGGCGGGCCCGGCACGGTCGCCGCGCACGACGCCGTCGACCGCACCGCGCCGTGGACGCCCACCGCGAAGGTCGTCGGCGGCCACGACTTCGTCGGCGAGGACTACGACGCCAACGAGCCCGCCACGGCCACGCCGAAGCCGGACCCCAACCCGATGGACTGCCAGGGCCACGGCACGCACGTCGCGGGCACCGCCGCCGGGCTCGGCGAGAACGCCGACGGCACCACGTTCACCGGTGACCACGGCGAGCTGACCCCCGACGACCTCGACGCCATGCGCATCGGCCCCGGCACCGCGCCGAAGGCGCAGCTCTACGCGCTGAAGGTGTTCGGCTGCACGGGTGCGACGGACCTCGTGTCGCAGGCCCTGGACTGGTCGCTCGACCCGAACGGCGACGGCGACTTCACCGACCACCTCGACGTGGTCAACCTGTCCCTGGGCACCGACTACGGCGCCCAGGACGACCCGGACAACCTGTTCGTGCGCAAGGTCGTCGAGCACGGCGTGGCCGTGGTCGCCTCGGCGGGCAACGGCGGTGACTTCTACGACGTCGGCGGCTCCCCCGCGAACGCCCCGGAGGCGCTGGCGGTGGCGAACACGCGCGACGCGTTCACCGTGCTCGACGGCATCGAGGCGGACGGCGTGCGGCGGCCCGGCCAGTACAGCGTCGCCTACACCGACTACCCGGCGCTGGACCGGGAACTGCCCGCGGTGGCGCTGGCCGACCAGGCCAACCTCGACGGCTGCGACCCGATCACCGAGGACCTGACCGGCCGCTACGCGTGGCTGGAGTGGGACGAGGACGACGCGACGCGCCGGTGCGGTTCCGGCGCGCGCACCGACCACGCGCAGGCGGCCGGCGCGGCGGGCGTGCTGCTGCCCGCGACCAGCCACGTGTTCAAGGCGGGCATCGCGGGCAACGCCGCCATCCCCGTGTTCCAGCTGACCGCCGAAGCCACCGAGGCGGTGCGGCCCGGCCTCGCCGGGGGCGCGCTGCGGGTCCGGATGACCGGCGCGCTGCGGGCCGCCGTGCCCACCACGACGCCGTCGATCGCCGACACGATGACCCCGTCGTCGTCGCGCGGCGTGCGCGGGCCGGTCGCCGCGAAACCCGACGTGGCCGCGCCCGGCGACACCGTCTTCTCCGCCGACACCGGCACCGGCAACGGCGGCGTGAGCAGGGGCGGCACGTCGATGTCCGCGCCGCACGTGGCCGGCATCGTCGCCCTGCTGCGCCAGGCCCACCCCGACTGGACCGTGGAGGAGGTCAAGGCCGCCGTGATGAACACGGCCGGCGGCGTGGTGACCGACGGCGACGACCGCGGAACCGGCACGCCCGAGGCGCCGATGCGGGTCGGCGCGGGCCGGGTGGACACCGCGGACGCGCTCGCCGCGGACCTGCTGGCCATGGTCGAGGACCACCCCGGCGCGGTCGGCGTCGCGTTCGGCCCGGTCGAGGCGGCGGAACCGCTGTCGGTGAGCCGGACCGTGCGGGTGGTCAACAAGTCGTCCTCGTGGCGCACCGCGGGCCTGTCCTACCAGCCGGCGACCGAGGTGCCGGGCACCCGCTTCGAGGTGTGGCCGCCGACGCTCCGGATCCCGCCGAACGGGGAGGGGACGGCGAAGGTCACGCTGCGCGTGCGACCGGCGGAGCTGCGCAAGACCGCCGACCCGACCCTCGCGAAGACGCAGGCGGACGTGCCGCGCCAGTTCCTCGCCGAGGCGTCCGGGCGGCTGCTCGTCCGCTCGTCGGGCCGGCTGCTGCGGGTGCCCGTGCACGCGGCACCCAAACCGGTCGCCGACGTCGAGGCGGTGCAGGACGGCGACGTGCTGCGGCTGCGCGGCCGGGGGCTCGACCAGGGCGAGGGCGATGAGGCGTACCGGTCGCTGGTGAGCGTGTTCGAGCTGGGCGGCACGAGCCCGGAGCTGCCCGACTGCGCGGACGAGGTGAAGACCGACTGCGCGCTCAACCGCACCGCCAAGGGCGGTGACCTGCGGTACGCGGGCGTCGCGTCGACCGGCCCCGGCGAGGGCGCGCTGCTCGCGTTCGGCATCGCCACCTGGCACGACTGGGTGACGCTCGGCGTGACGAACACCCCGGAGGTCCGGATCGACACGACCGGCGACGGCGTGCACGACTTCACCGTGGAGGCGGCGAAGCCGACCGACGCCCAGGGCTCGGTGACCGCCGATGTCTGGTACTCGGCGGCGAAGCGGGTGTCGGACGGCGAGGTGGTGTCGGAGCTGCCGCTCAACGGCCAGTACGGCGACGTGGACACGAACCTGATGGACAGCGACGTGGTCGTGCTGCCGGTGACGCTGGCGGCGCTGGGGATCGACCCGAACGGCACGTCCGCGCCGATCACCTACACCGTGGGCACGACGGGCAAGTACACCGCGCCGGGCGACGCCGACGAGTACGTGGACCGGGTGGAGGGCGAGCCGATGGCGTTCGACCCGCTCCAGCCGGGCACCGCCGTGACCGGCGGGCTGACGTTCGCGGCGGAGGACGGGGCGGAGCTGGAGGTGCGGCGCGCGCTGGGCAAGGGCCTCCTGCTGCTGCACCACCACAACGCGTCCGGCCGGCGGGCCCAGGTGCTGCCGGCGGGCTGACCCGAGGTCACGGAGAGCCAGGTCCGGCACAACCCGGTTGGGCGTGCCGGGCCCGAGGCTCCCTCGGCATACTCGGCCGATGGGCTTCGTGGTCGGTCTGGACGCTGGCGGCACGAGCACCCGGGCGCTGGTGCTCGACCTCGACGGCACGCGGCTGGGCGCGGGGGTGGCGGGCGGCGCGAACCCGAACTCCCACCCGCCGGAGGTCGCGGCGGCCCACGTCGGCCAGGCCCTCACCGCGGCGCTCGACGGGCTCGACGCGGGCAAGGTCGAGGCGGGCGTGCTGGGCATGGCCGGGTCGAGCAAGCTGACCGAGCCCGCCGTGGCGGCGCTGTTCGAGGCGGCGTGGGCGGGAGCGGGCCTGCGCTGCCCCATGCGGGTGGTCACGGACTGCGAGGCGGCGTTCGCGTCGGGCTCGTCGTCGCCGGACGGCACCGTCCTGGTCGCCGGCACGGGGTCGATCGCGGCGCGGATCGCGGGGCACGAGCTGGTGTCCACCACGGGCGGTTACGGCTGGCTGCTCGGTGACGAGGGGTCGGCGTTCTGGCTGGGCCGGGAGGCGGTGCGGGCCGCGCTGGCGGCGTTGGAGCGCGACGACCTCGACGCGTTCACGGCGGCCGTGCTGCGGCGGGCCGGCGTGCCCGGGGGTGCGCCGCGCGACCGGTGGCGTCGACTCGTCACGGCCGCGAACGCGTCCGCGCCGGTCGAGCTGGCCCGCTTCGCACCGCTGGTCACCGAGCACGCGGCCACGTCGCCGGTGGCGTCAGGGTTCGTGGACGGGGCGGTGCGGTCGCTGGTGGACCTCGCCGCGGCGACCCGGCTGCCCGCCGACGGGACGCCGATCGTGCTGATGGGCGGCCTGGTGCACGCGACGCCGTTGAGCGAGCGGCTCAAGCGGGAGCTGACCGCGCGCTGCGCGGCCCCGGTGCTGGTGGCGACCGAGGGCGCGGCGGGTGCGGCGTGGCTCGCGGCGGTCGAGGTGGTGGGCGAAGGCGCGCCCCGGCCCGCCTGAACCGGGCATGATCCACGGCGTGCACCGATTCGTCGCCCGGCTGTGGAAGTCGCTCCGCGGTCCCGTCCAGTGGCGCGTCCTGTGGTTGACGCGCGCGAAGTTCATGGTGGGCGTGACGGGGGTCGTCCGCGACGGTGAGGGGCGCGTGCTGCTGCTGCGCCACCGGATGTGGCCCGAGGACCGGCAGTGGGGCCTGCCGACCGGGTTCGCGGTGCGCGGCGAGGAGTTCACCCGCACCGTGGTCCGCGAGGTGAAGGAGGAGACCGGACTGGACGTCGAGGTCGGCCGCCTGGTCCGGCTGACCAGCGGCTACCGGCTGCGCGTGGAGGTCGCCTACGAGGCCGTCCTGGTCGGGGGAACCCTCCGCGTCGACCCGTTCGAGATCCTGGAAGCCCGCTGGTTCGCCCCCGACGACCTCCCCCCGCACACCCAACCCGCCCACGTACCCCTGATAACCACCCCCACCTGACCGCGAGAGTCCACCCCCCAGGTCGCGCGAGTCGTACGTCCAGGTCGCGCGAGTCGTACGTCCAGGCCGCGCGAGTCGTACGTCCAGGCCGGCGGGCGCGTCGCGAACGTAGAACTCAGAGGTCCTGAACGTACGACTCGCGCGACCTGGGGGTTGGACTCTCGGGTCAGGGGCGGGGCAGGCGGGGGTGGCGCAGGCCGGGGTGGTCGGCGGGAAGGGCTCGGCGGAGCATCCACCAGGAGACGGCGATGCAGGCGACCTGGAGGGGCCAGGTCAGGGCCACCCGCATGATGCCCAGCAGGACGACCTGGCCCGCCAGCCAGAGCGCGCCGAAGACGACGACGCGGAGCAGGTACTGGCCCACCCACGGCCAGGAGGCGATGCGGTAGGCGCGCATCAGGTCCGGGTCGCGCCGCCAGCGGAACCTCTGGCCGGTCGCCAGGCCCACCACGACGCCGAGCAGCGGCCAGCGGACCACGATGGACGCCGCCCACAGCAGCGCCGACGCGGCGTTGAGGAAGATCTGGAGCAGGAAGAAGTCCTCCGGCCGGCCCGTCCGCAGGGCGACGTACGCCGCGAGCACGACGAAGCCCACCGACACCAGCAGCGCGCCGGGCCGGCTGCCGCGCACCACGCGCACCACGCCCACGACGAGGCCGCACGCCACGGCCGCGCCCGCGCCCCACGCGACGGAGTGCCCGCCGAGCAACCACCCGAGGACGAACGCCGCCGGCGGCAGCGAGGCGTCCAGAGCGCCACCGCGTCCGCCCAGCAGGTGGGCCAGGGACTCCTGACGGGTGTCGGTCATGCCTCCAGGGTGCCTTAGGCGAGCCTAACCCAGGTAACGGACCCGTCTCAGGCCATTGACCGGGCGTGGTGCCCGTCACTACGGTCGCACGAAATCGTCTGGAAAGTTAACAGACAGGAGCGCCGATGCGAGCCGGGAGCCCGAGCCTGCTGCGCGAGATCAACGACCGCGCCGCCATCGAGGCGCTGCTCCGCAACGGTCCGCTGACCAGGTCGGAGCTGGAGGCGATCATCGGCCTCTCCAAGCCCGCCACGGCCCAGCTGCTGACCCGCCTGGAGACCGGGGGCACCGTGCTGCGCAACGGCCTGCGCGGCGGCGGGCGCGGACCGCGGGCGCAGTTGTGGACGGTCAACGGCGCGCTGGCGCACGTCGCCGCGGTCGACCTCACCCCGGACACCATCGACATCGCGATCGCCGACATCTCCGGCGCCACGCTCACCGAGCACCGGGCGCCCATGCCGCGCACGGGCGTGCTGGAGGCGTTCCACCACGCGGTCACCAAGGCCGCCGCCCAGGCGGGCCTGACCACCGACGCCCTGCACCACGTGGTCGTCGGCAGCCCCGGCGCGGTCGACCCGGGCACCGGCCGGCTCAACTACGCGCCGCACATGCCCGACTGGAACGACCGGAACATCCCCGAGGAGCTGCGGGCCCTGCTCGGCACCGCGGTCACCGTCGAGAACGACGTGAACCTGGTGGCCCTGGAGGAGATGATCGCGGGCCGCGCCGTCGGCGTGCGGGACTTCGTGCTGCTGTGGCCCGCGGACGCGGTGGGCGCGGCGGTCGTCGTCAACGGCGTGCTGCTGCGCGGCGCCACGGGCGGCGCGGGCGAGATCGACGCCATGCGCGTGCCCGACCAGGCGCACGCCGAGACGGGCGCGGGCCGCGTGGGCAGCCGCTACGGCGACCTGCTCGACAGCGCCGCCATCGCCAAGCTGGCCCGCGCGCACGGCGTGTCCGCGCGCACCGGCCTGGCCGCCGTGAAGAAGGCCCTCGGCGAGGGGCCGGCGGGTCGCGAGTTCCTGGTGGACCTCGCCCGCCGCGTCGCCACCGGCGTCGCCAACGTCGTCACCGTGCTCGACCCCGAGCTGGTGCTGCTCGCCGGCGACGTCGCGCAGGCGGGCGGCACGGTGCTGGCCGACCTCGTCGCCGCCGAACTGCGTCGCCTGGTGGTGCCCCGCACCACCGTCCAACTCGCCCTGGTGACCGGGAAACCGGTGCGTTCCGGCGCACTGCACTCCGCGCTGTCGGTCGCCAGGGAACAGGTGTTCGGCCTGCCCGCCGCCACGACCGAACCCTTCCGCGCACCGCGCCGGCACGACGAGGAGCGGAGCGCGCCGACGTCCGCACGTTGAGATGAAGGAGAGCACATGCGCAAGCTCCACCGCGCGACGTTGCTGTGCGTGGCCGCGGCGGTGTCCCTGACCGCCTGCGCGGCGGGCTCCGGCGGGGACGCCGGGCGGTCCGGGCCGGCGGCGGCCCCCGGTGCCGACGAGAAGTTCTCGCTGACCGTCTGGAGCAACTACTCCGGGCGGGAGCAGGACGAGGTCACCAAGGCCCTGGAGAGCTTCACGGAGAAGTTCCCGAACGCCGAGGTCGAGCACCAGGGCAGCCAGGACGACGACAAGATCACCGCCGGCATCCGCAGCGGCAACCCGCCGGACGTCGCGCTGTCGTTCACCACGGACAACATCGGCCAGTTCTGCTCGTCGGGCTCGTTCCAGGAGCTGAAGCCCTACGTCGAGCGCGACGGGGTGGACCTGGGCCAGATCCCGGACGCCGTGCGCTCCTACACCGAGTACGAGGGCAACCGCTGCGCCATGCCCATGCTCAGCGACGTGTACGGGCTGTACTACAACAAGGACATGCTGGCCGAGGCCGGCATCACGGCGCCGCCGAGGACCACGGCCGAGCTGCTCGACTTCGCCAAGCGCACCACGAGGAAGGCGCCGGACGGGTCGATCGAGGTGGCGGGTTTCCTGCCCACGATGCTGTTCTACGCCAACCGACCGCCGATCTGGGCGCCGAACTTCGGCGCGAAGTGGGAGACCCCGGACGGCAGGTCCGGCCTGGCGAGCCCCGAGTGGGCCGCGATGCTGGAGTTCCAGAAGGAGCTGGTGGACTTCTACGGCTACGACGAGCTGGAGCGGTTCCGCGCCGGCCTCGGCCAGGAGTACTCCACCGACCACGCGTTCCACCAGCGCAAGATCGCCATGATGATGGACGGCGAGTACCGCACCGCGTTCCTGGAGGACCAGGCGCCGGACCTCGACTTCGGCACCGCGCCGTTCCCGACGATCAAGCCCGAGCTGTACGGCATCGGCTTCACCACCGGCACGATCATGGGCATCCCGAAGGGCGCGAAGAACCCCGGCGCGGCGTGGGAGCTGATCAAGCACCTGTCGCTCGACACCGACACCATCGTGGACCTCGCCAACGGCATCAAGAACATCCCGAGCACCAAGGCCGCCCTCGACGACCCGCGGCTGGAGGTGGACGAGAACTTCAGGACGTTCGTCGACCTGGCGAAGTCCGGCAAGCTCCAGGGCAACCCGGTGACGCCCATCGGCGACGCGCACATCAAGGCGATCGGCGACTTCGCCACGTCGTGGCAGGCGGGCAAGGTCACCGACCTGATGGCCGGGCTGGAGGACGTGGACCGGCGGATCGACGAGCAGATCGCGAAGTCCGGCAAGTGACGGCCGCGCTCGACCGCGTGGACGTGGCGCGGACCGCCCCCGCACCGGGGCGGTCCCGCTCGCGGACCCGGCACCGCCTCACCGTCCTGGCGTTCCTGGCACCCGCGGGCCTGGGCTTCCTGCTGTTCTTCGGCTACCCGCTGGTCGCCACGGTCGCGTTCTCGTTCACCAGGTACGACCTGATCAACCCGCCCGAGTGGATCGGGTTGGCGAACTACGCCTACATGTTCTCCGACGACCTGTTCCGCACGGCCGTCCACAACACCCTGTGGTTCGTGGTCGTGCTGACGGTCGCTCGCGTGGCGTTCGCGCTGGGCGTGGCGTCGGTGGTCGCGCGGCTCCGGTCGGGCGTCGGCCTGGTGCGCACCCTGTGCTACCTGCCCTCGCTCGCCCCGCCGGTGGCCGCCACGCTGGTGTTCTTCCTGCTCGTGCGCCCGAACGACGGGCCGGTGGACACCTTCCTCGGTTGGTTCGGGGTGGAGGGCCCGCTGTGGTTCGCGGACCCGGCGTGGTCGAAGCCCGGCATCGCCCTGGTGATGCTGTGGGTGTCCGGCGACCTGATGATCATCATGCTGGCCGCGGTCCTGGACGTGCCGAAGGAGCAGCACGAGGCGGCCGAGCTGGACGGGGCGGGCGCGCTGCGCCGGTGGTGGCACATCACGCTGCCGACCATCTCGCCGGTGCTGGTGTTCGGCGTGGTCAACTCGATCGTCCTGGCGCTCCAGCTGTTCACCCAGGCCGTCGTGGCCGGGTCGGCGGCCAGCGGGTCGGCCGACGTCACGGGCAGCACGAAGAACCTGGGCTTCCCGGAGAACTCGACGCTGACGTTCCCGGTGTGGCTGTACACGCAGGGCTTCCGCTACTTCGACATGGGTTATGCGGCGGCGATGGCGACCGTCCTGTTCGTCGTGTCGTTCGCGGCGACCGCGCTGCTCGTGCAGCGGCTGCGCAGGGCGTCCCACCAGGAGGAAGGGGGGCCTGGGGCATGACGACCGCCGTGCTCGGCCCGCCCGCCCCGCGGCGGCCCCGCGACTGGCGCGGCGCGCTGCACTGGGTCGCGGTGCACAGCCTGGGCCTGGCCCTGGCGCTGATGTTCGCGCTGCCGATCGTGTTCGTGCTCCTCACCGCCGTGATGTCGGACGGCCAGGCGTTCACGAAGGACCTGTGGCCGCGCGAGTGGCACTGGGGCAACTTCGCGGAGGTCTTCGAGCGGGCGCCGCTGCTGGAGTACCTGGGCAACAGCCTGCTGTACTCGCTGCTGGCCACGGCGGGGATGCTGCTGTCCTCGATCCCGGCGGCCTACGCGCTGGCCGTGCTGCGCTGGCGCGGGCGGAACGTCGCGTTCCTGCTCGTGGTGGGCGCGATGATGCTCCCGCCGCAGGTCGTCGCCGTGCCGCTGTACGACACGTGGTCGAGCCTGGGCCTGACCGGCTCGCTGTGGCCGCTGATCGTGCCGTACTTCCTGTTCGACGCGTTCTCCGTCTTCCTGCTGCGCCAGTTCTTCCTCACCATCCCGCGGTCCTACGTGGACGCGGCGCGGGTGGACGGGTGCTCGGAGTTCCAGGCGCTGGTGCGGGTGGTCGTGCCGATGGCGCGGCCCGGCATCGCGGCCACCGCGCTGTTCTGCTTCCTCTACACGTGGAACGACTACTTCGGACCGCTGCTCTACACGAGCGAGGTGCCGGACCAGTGGACGCTGTCGCTGGCGCTGGCCTCGTTCAAGGGGATGCACCACGTGCAGTGGAACCTGGCGATGGCCGTCACGCTGCTCATCATGCTCCCGGCGATCGTGCTGTTCGCCTTCGCGCAGCGCTCGTTCGTCCGGGGCATCACGTTCACTGGAGTCAAAGGGTGAAACTCACCGTTGTCGGGGGCGGGTCCACGTACACGCCCGAGTTGATCGACGGCATCGCGGGGCGGCGGGTGGGCCTCGCCGTGGACGAGGTCGTGCTCGTCGACCCGGACGTCGGCCGCCTGGAGGTGGTGGGGGCGTTCTCGCGGCGGCTGCTGGCGCACGCCGGGCACCCCGCGAGGGTCACCACGACCACCGACCTGGAGCGCGGCGCGGACGGCGCGTCGGCCGTGCTGCTCCAGCTGCGGGTCGGCGGGCAGGCGGCGCGGGCGTCGGACGAGACGTTCCCGCTGGTGTGCGACTGCGTCGGGCAGGAGACGACCGGCGCGGGCGGGCTGGCCAAGGCGCTGCGGACCGTGCCGGTGGTGCTGGACATCGCCGACCGGGTGCGGCGGGTGGCGGGTGACGACGCGTGGATCGTGGACTTCACCAACCCCGTCGGCATCGTGACGAGGGCGCTGTTGCAGGCCGGGCACCGGGCCGTGGGGCTGTGCAACGTGGCCATCACGTTCCAGCGGTGGACGGCCGGGCTGCTCGGCGTGCCGCCGGACTCGGTGCGGCTGGGGCACGTCGGGCTCAACCACCTGAGCTGGGAGACCGGTGTGTTCGTGGACGGCGTCGACCGGCTGCCCGAGCTGCTGGCCGACCACGCCGACGCGCTGGGCGGGCACGTCGGCCTGCCGGGGTCGCTGGTGCGCAGGCTGGGCGCGGTGCCGTCGTACTACCTGAAGTACTTCTACGAGCACGACGAGGTCGTGCGGCGGCAGCACGTCGAACCGCCGCGCGCCGAGGTCGTGGCCGGGGTGGAGGAGGAGCTGCTGGGCGTCTACGCCGACCCGGCCGTCGTCACCAAGCCCGAGCAGCTGTCGCGGCGCGGCGGCGCGTACTACTCGGAGGCGGCCGTGCGGCTGGTGCACGCGCTGACCGGCGGGGGCGGCGCCGAGCGGCACGTGGTCAACGTGCGCAACGGCGGCGCGCTGCCGTTCCTGCCCGACGACGCGGTGGTCGAGGTGCCGGCCGCGGTGGACGGCGGGGGCGCCGCGCCGCTGCCCGTGCCGCCCGTGCCGCCCGCGTTCGCGGGGCTGATCGCGCACGTCACGGCGTACGAGCAGCTGGCGCTGGACGCGGCGCTGAACGGTGGGCGGAACCGGGTGGCCGACGCGCTGCTCGCGCACCCGCTGGTCGGGCAGCACGCCGTGGCCGACCGGCTCGCCGACGAGCTGGTGGCGCGCAACGCGGACTTCCTGCCGTGGGCGAGGGGCGCCGGCGCGAAGGGGGCGCGGTGACGGAGCGGGGCGCGGTGACGGAGCGGGTGCTCGCCGTCGACGGCGGGAACAGCAAGACGGCCATGGCGCTGGTCGACGTGACCGGGCGGGTGCTCGCGCAGGTGCGCGGCCCCGGCGCGTCACCGCAGAACATCGGCCTGGAGCGCAGCCTGGAGGTGTTCGAGGGGCTGGCCCGCGAGGTGGCCCGCCGGGCGGGGCTGCCGCCGGACGGGCCGATCGCCGCGCACACCGCCGCCTACCTGGCCGGTGCCGACCTGCCGCGGGAGGAGGACGAGCTGCGCGCGGCCATCGAGGCGCGCGGCTGGTCGGCGACCACGGTCGTCGGCAACGACACGTTCGCGCTGCTGCGGGCGGGCACGTCCGACGGCGTCGGCGTGGCCGTGGTGTGCGGCGCGGGCATCAACTGCGTGGCCGTCGCGCCGGACGGTCGCACGCACCGGTTCCCTGCGCTGGGCCGCATCTCCGGCGACTGGGGCGGCGGCGGGCACCTCGGGTCCGAGGCGCTGTGGCACGCGGTGCGCGCCGAGGACGGCCGGGGCGAGCCGACCGCGCTGGTGGGGGCACTGCTCGCGCACTACGGCACGGCGACGCTGGCCGAGGTGGTGGAGGCGCTGCACTTCGAGCGGGTCGAGTTCGACCCGCACGCCCTGTGCCCGCTGCTGTTCGAGGTGGCGGCGGCCGGCGACGCGGTGGCCGGGTCGGTCGTGGACCGGCTCGTGGAGGAGGTCGTGCTGCTGGCGCGGGTGTCGCTGACCAGGCTCGCGCTGCTGGACGAGCCGGTGGACGTGGTGCTGGGCGGCGGCGTGCTGACCGGTACCGGCCGGCGGGTCGTGGACGCGGTCGAGGAGCGGCTACGGGCCGCCGCGCCCGCGGTGCGGGTGCGCGTGGTCGACGTGCCGCCGGTCGTCGGCGCCGCGCTGCTCGGCCTGGACGCGCTGGGTGCCGCGCCGGGCGCGGAACCGCGGCTGCGCACCGCGTACGGAACGCCGGCCCACCTGGTCGCCGGCGGGTGAGCCCCGGTGCGCGGGGTCGTCCGGCGGCGGCCGGCCTCGCGCACCGGTACCCCTCCTCGGCGTGATCTGCGACGCACCCGACGGGTCCTGAACCTGGTGAATCACCCATTGCCGACATTGGTTCACACCGTTGGGTGACGCTTTGGTGACAGGGTCACCAACCGCTGGTGGCGCGGGAGCGGGATGGCGTTGCATGCTGTCGTGCGCGGTCACGGGGGTGCCGCGCGGAGGGGGAGGCACGATGCAGGATCTGGACAGCCTCGTCGCCGTGGGCGACAGCTTCACCGAGGGCCTGGACGACCCGGCGCCGAACGGCACGTACGCGGGATGGGCGGACCGCCTGGCCGCGATGATCTCCGCCCACCGGCGGGGTTTCCGCTACGCCAACCTGGCGATCCGGGGCAAGATGCTCCAGGAGATCGTCGACGAGCAGATCCCGCTCGCGGTGGCGCTCAAGCCGAAGCTGGTGACGTTCTGCGGGGGCGGCAACGACATCATGGTGCCCGGCAGCGACCCGGACGCGGTGGCCGAGGTCTACGAGATCGCGGTCGCCGACCTGCGCGCCGCGGGCGCCGAGGTGCTCATCTTCACCGGTTTCGACACGAAGCACACGCCGCTGCTGCGCTCGCTGCGCGGCAAGATCGCCGTCTACAACAGCCACCTGTGGTCGGTGGCCGACCGGTACCACTGCCGGGTGGTCGACCTGTGGTCGATGACCGTCCTGCACGACCGGCGCGCGTGGAGCGAGGACCGGCTGCACCTGTCCCCCGAGGGCCACCGCCGGGTGGCCCTGCGGGCCGCCGAGGTGCTGGGCCTCACGCCCGAGGACAAGTGGAACGCCGCGTGGCCGCCGTTGGCGGGCGAGGCCTGGATGACCCAGCGCCGGCAGGACCTGAAGTGGGCGCGGGAGCACGTGGTGCCGTGGATCGGGCGGCGGCTGCGCGGCGGGTCGATGGGCGACGGCCTGGCCCCGAAGCGCCCGGAGCTGACCCCGGTCCACGCGGACCACCGCTAGCGACGCACCACCGGCTGGGCCGGCGCTCTCCCCCGAACGCCGCCCCAGCCGGGGTCGGGTGGCCGTCCCCCCTGGGTTCCCCCTCCCAAGAGCCACCCGCGCGCTGACACGACTGACCTGATCAGCGCTGTTCAAAGTTCCCACGATCGGGCCGCATCGTGCTAAACACCGACTAAACCCCGGTGGTCAACGCTTCAAGCGCCGTTCGGACCAACATCGCCCGGGGCGAGCCGAGGCGTTCGAACAGCCGAAGCGATTCCGCGAGCTCCGCTTGCGCCGCGACGCGTTCGCCCCGCTTGGCCAGCACGGACCCGAGCACCTGCCGGCCGAACGCCTCCTCGAACTGCATGGACCCGCCGCGGGCCAGCTCGACCCCCTGCCGGGCGTGCTCCTCGGCGTCGGCGATCAACCCCAGCTCGGCGTACAGCTCGGCGAGGTTGTTCACCGCGACCGCGTAGGCGCGCTCGTCGCCGTTGCGGTGGTACAGCTCCACCGCCTGCACCTGGTGCTCGGCGGCGGTGTCGTACCGGCCCAGCCGCTGCTCGGTCTGCGCGAGGTTGTTCAGCACGGTGGCCTCGTTGACCGCGTCGCCCTCGCGGCGGGCCGTCTCGACGGCCTCCCGGTGGTGCCGCAGGGCCTCGGTCGCACGCCCCTCCGCCCGCAGCGCGAGCGCCAGCTTGTCCAGCGCCATCACCAGGTGGCGCGGGTCGCCCAGCTCGACGGCGAGGCGGTGCGCGGACTCGGCCCGCTCCAGGCCGCCGCGCGGCGTCCCGGTGCGGTTGTCGACGTCCTGGGCGGCGTGCAGCACGAGCAGCTCGCCGCGCCGGTCGCCGACCACCCGCGCGGAGGCGAGGCCGAGTTCGGCGACGGCGTGCCACTGGCGGCCGACGAGCCTGGTCACGCAGTAGGTGTGCACGAGCCGCACGAGCCGCCACACCTGTTCGTGCAGGCCGGCTTCGGCGCCCGCGTGCACCAGGGCGGTGAGGTTGGCCCACTCCTCGTCGAACCACGACAGCGCCTGCGCCGCGGTGGTGGGCCGCGCCGACGTGGAGCCGGTGAAGTCCAGCCCGTCCGACACGGGCCGGATGAGCCGCCGGGCGTGGTCGCACGCCGCCAGGTAGTGCTCCATCAGGCGGCGCAGCGCGCCGTCGCGCTCGTGCTCCCCCAGCACCTCGCGGGCGTACAGGCGCACGAGGTCGTGCAGCACGAACCCGCCACGCCACTGCTCGACGACGAGGTGCGCGTCGGCGAGGTCGGCGAGCAGCCCGGCGGCCGTGCCCGGGTCGACGCCGCACACGGCGGCGATGGCGTGCGGGCTCACCCAGCGGCCCGGCACCACCCCGGCCGCCCGGAACGCCTCCGCCAGCTCCGGTGGCAGGTTGCGGTAGGACACGGCGAGCGCGCGCCCCACCCCGACACCGCTGTCGGCCAGGTCCAGGGTCCGCAACCGCGAGTCGTCGTCGGACAGCCGCGCGACCAGGTCCTCGACCGTCCACTCCGGACTGAACATCAGCTTGGCCGCCGCGATCCGCAGGGCGAGCGGCAGGTTGCCGCACAGCTCGACCAGCATCCGGGTGGCCACCGGCTCCCGGTCGGACACCGGCTTGCCGACCACCTCGTCCACCAGCCGCACCGACTCGGCCTCGGTCAGCGTGTCCAGCGTCAGCATCCGGGCGCCGTTGCTGACCACCAGCGACTCCAGCCGGCGGCGCGACGTGACCAGCACGACCGACCCGGCGCCGGGCGGCAGCAGCATCCGCACGTGCTCCGGGTCCCAGGCGTCGTCCAGCACCACCAGCACGCGCCGCCCGGCCAGCACCGACCGGTACAGGCCGACCCGGTCGCCCAGGTCGCGCGGCACGCCGTCCGCGGGCACGCCCAGCGCCAGCAGGAACCGGGCCAGCACCTCGGGCGGCTCCACCGGCTCCCGGTCCGGGGCGAACCCGTTGAGCGGGGCGAACAGCAGCCCGTCGGGGAACTGCCCGGCCCGGCGGTGCCCCCACGTCACGGCCAGCTCGCTCTTGCCGATGCCCGGCGCACCGTTGACCACCGCGATCGTGGTCGCCGCCGGGTCGCGCGCGTCGCACAGCCGGTCCAGCCAGGCCAGCTCCTCGTCGCGGCCGATGAACCCGGTGGCCGCGGCGGGCAGCTGCGCGGGCACGACCACGCCGACGCGCGGCGGCACGACCTGCTCGGCGACGCCGGGCGAGCTGAGGGACGGGTCGTCGCGCAGCACCTGCTCGTGCAGCAGCCGCAGGCCGGGACCGGGGTCGATGCCCAGCTCGTCCACCACGCGCCGGTGGAACCGCTGGTACGCCTCCAGCGCGTCGGCCCGCTGCCCCGACCGGTACAGGGCCCGCACCATGTGGTCGACCAGCCGCTCCCGGAACGGGTGCTCGGTGACCAGCTGCCGCAGCTCGCCCACCAGCTCCAGGTGGCGGCCCAGCTCCAACTCGGCCTCGACGCGCTCCTCGACGGCGGCCAGCCGCAGCTCCTCCAGGTCGGTGGTGACCGGCTCGCCCGGCACGTCCACCAGCACCGGTCCCCGCCACAGGCCCAGCGACTCGCGCAGCAGCCGGGCCCGGATGGGCGCGGGCTTCCCCCGGGCCGACGACACCAGCTGCCGCGCCCGGTGGAAGTCCAGCCGCCACGGGTCCACCGCCAGCTGGTAGCCGGGCGGGGTGGTCAGGATGCGCGCCGAACCGGTCGGGTCGGCCTGCTCCAGCATCCGCCGCAGCCGCGACACGTACCCGTGCACGATGGTCCGGGCGGTGGCCGGCGGGTCGTCCACCCACAGGCTGTCCACGATCTCGTCGATCGGGACGACCCGGTTGGCCCGCAGCACCAGCATGGCCAGCAGGCCCCGCATCCCCTTGCGGCCGATGACGACCGGCCGGCCGTCCGCTAGCACCTGCAAAGGCCCGAGGACGCCGAACTCCAACCCGCTCCTGCCCCGGTCGGCCATGCCCCTCCCCGCCTCGCGCTGATCGCCACTGGCTCACGGCTCGGTCACTGGATCAGGTGCGTCCCGACACCCGGTGGATACCTGTGAGTAGATGTTGCGTGCTCAACTAGCGTGCTCCCGTGATCCGGCCGCGACCGCGACGGCTAGGGTTCTGGCCCCGACAGTCCCGGCCGAAGTCCTGGACGCCGGTCGGGTTCCGGGCGAGTGCAGGAGGGCAAGTGCCGCGCGAGGCGATGAGCGTGGTCGACCGGGGCGCCGCCTGCCTGCTGGGCGGTGCGCTGGGCGACGCCCTGGGCGCGCCCGTCCAGTACCTGGGCTGGACGGACATCCAGCGCGACCACGGACCGGAGGGCGTGCTCGAACCGCCGCGGCCCGCCCTGGTCACCGACGACACGCAGCTCACGCTGTTCACCGCGGACGGCTACCTGCGGGCGTGGGTGCGCGGGCGGGCGACCGGCGAGTGGGAGCCGATCGAGACCGTGTGGCACAGCTACCGCCGGTGGCTGCTGACCCAGCAGTTCGCCGCGCCCGAGCCCGGCACGACGGGGCTGATCGGCGACGAGCGGCTGTACTCCAGCCGGTCCCCCGGCCTGACGTGCCTGCGCGCGCTCGCCGCCGACACGCCGCCCACGCCGGAGGAGCCGCACAACGAGTCGTCCGGCTGCAACGGCGTGACGCGCACCGCGCCCGCCGGGTTCGCGCCGAGCGCCGAGATCGCCTACGACCTGGGCTGCCGGTTCGCCGCGCTCACCCACGGCGGCACCGGCGGCTGGGTGTCCGGCGGGGCGTTCGCGCTGCTCGTCCACCTGCTCGCGGTGCGCGGAAGGCCGTTCCGGGAGGCCGTGGACCAGGTCATCGGCCGGGTGCTGCGTGACGACCCGTACACCGCGAACACGCTCAACCGGGCCGTGGTGTTCGCCGAGGAGCACCGGGCGCTGGGCTTCGAGTCGGTGCGCGTCGACCGGCTCGGCAGCGGCTGGACCGGCCCGGAGGCGCTGGCCATCGCCGTGCACACGGTGCTGGTGTACCCGAAGCGGGCGCACTTCGTGGACGCCCTGCGCGCGGCGGCCAACCACTCGGGCGGCAGCGACGCGACGGCGGCGCTGACCGGCAACCTCCTGGGCGCGCTGCACGGCACCGCCGCGCTGCCGCGCGACTGGCTGGCCGGCCTCGAACTGGTGGACCTGCTCACCCAACTGGGTTCGGACCTGGGGCGCTCGGTGACCGGTCTGGACTTCGACCACAGCCGGTACGCGTAGGAAAAGCCGGCCTCGGCACGCACGTTCCCGAATGCGTGCGACCGAGGCCGGCTCTCCACGCGGTCCGCACTGGAGCACGCCCCGAGCGCGAAATCCGGCTGACCTGCCGTGGAGCGGGAAAACCCGTGGTGGAACCGTAGCAGGGCGCACGCGACCGGTCACAGGCGGCCCACCTCTGTGGACCGACGGGGCGCGTCAGGCGGCGATCGGCAGGCCCGGTGTGCGGTGGACGCGGTGGGCCGCGTCCACCGCGTGGACCTCGCAGCCGGGTCGGGCCGCGGCCCACTCGACACCGGCCGCGCCCATCGCGAAGGCCGCCGTGGCGGTGGCGTCCGCCGTGGTCAGGTCGGGCGCGACCACGGTCAGGCTGAGGAGGTCCGTGACCGGGCGGCCGGTGCGGGCGTCGAGGATGTGGTCGCCGCGCTCGTAGCGGGCCGACGTGGCCACGGCGCGGTCGGTGACGGTGAGGACGGCGCTGAAGGCGGTCGGGTCCAGGGGGTGGCGCAGGCCGACGCGCCACGGGCCGCCGGCGGTGGCGACGTCGCCACCCGCGTTGACCGCGAAGCTGGTCGCGCCCGCCCCGGCGAGCAGGTCGGCGGCGCGCTGCACGGCCCAGCCCTTGACCACGGCGCACGGGTCGAGGGGACGGCCGGGGACGCGGGCGCTGAACGCGCCGCCGGTGGCCCGCTCGTAGTGCGCGCACAGGTCCAGCACGTGGGCCAGGTCGGCGCTGACGTCCGCCGGGTCGAGTTCGCCCCGGTCCAGCCGGCACACCTCGCTGTCCGGCCTGAACGGGCTGAACCGGGCGTCGACCTCGCGCAGCCAGGCGAACGCCCGGTCGACCGCGACCGAGCGCACCCCGTCGGCGTCCCCGCCGCGCAGGTCCACCGAGACCGGCAGGCCCATCACCTGCTCCACGCGGCGCACGCCTCAGCCCTTCGCGTCGATGGCGGCCTGGAGGGACTCCACGTACGCCTCGCTGGTCGTGGTCGCGCCGGACACGGTGTCCACGTCGGCGCTCTGCGCGGTCAGCGTCTCCCGCACCAGGAGCGGCACGGCCTTCCTGGTCGGTGCGCTGTCCGGCTGCTCCAGCATGGTCACCGAGGCGATCCGGTCGCCCTCGAACACCACCTCGACCCGCACGTCCCCGTGCCGGGTGCGGACCAGGGCCCCGTCCACGGACTGGGTCGCCACGCCCCCCGCCCCGACCTGGCCGGTCGTCGTGGGCGCCGGGGCCCCGGCGGTCGCCCCGGGCGCGGACGCGGTCTCCGGCTGCGGCTCGAAGCGCCACAGCGGGACCAGGCCGGCCACCGTGAGCAGCAGGATCGGCACGGCTCTCTTCACGTCGTCCCCCTCAACTCGCCAAGCTGAAGCGCTCGGCGTGGACCTGGCGCTTCGGCACGCCCAGTTCGCGCATGGTCCGCAGCACGGCACCCGTCATGCCGGGCGGGCCGCACACGAACACGTCCCGGTCGCGCACGTCCGGCACCGCGCTGCCGATCGCCCCGGGACCGAGCGGCGGCCCGTACGGCGTGGGGGCGTTCGACGGCCCGGTCACGACGTGCAGCACCGCGCCACGCGCCCGCGCCAGGTCGCGCAGCTCGTCCAGCAGCACCGCGTCCTGCGGCCTGGACACGCGGTAGACCACGACGAGGTGCCCGCCCAGCTCCTCCAGCAGCGCCCGCACCGGCGTGATCCCCACGCCGCCCGCGACGAGCAGCGCGTCCGGCCTGGTGCGGTGCAGCGCGGTGAACGCCCCGTACGGGCCCTCGGCGAACACCCGCGTGCCCGGTGCCAGCGCCCGCAGCGACGCGCTGCCCTCGCCGAGGGCCTTGGCGGTCAGCCGCAGCGTCCGGCCGTCGGGCATGGCCGACAGCGAGAACGGGTTCGCCTGCCACCAGCGGCCCTTCACCAGGAACCGCCAGAGGAAGAACTGACCGGCCCGCGCGGGCAGCTTGTCCAGGTCGCGGCCGGTGATGTGGATCGAGACGACGTCGTCGGACTCGGGCACGACGGCGGACACCCGCAGCCGGTGCCGCAGGTTGCGCCACAGCGGCAGCACGAGCCGGCCGAGGACCACCGAGCCCAGCGCGACGCCCCACAGCCCCCACCAGTAGGCGGTGGCGGACGGCGACGCGGTGAACGTCGTGCCCACCGCGACCTGGTGCGAGAACGCCAGCACCACGGCCAGGTAGGTGTAGAGGTGGATGAAGTGCCACGTCTCGTAGGCCATCCGCCGCCGCGCGAACCGGGCCGACGCGCCGCCCACGACGGCGATCAGCACCAGCGCCACGACCGCGCGCAGGACACCCTCGACGGTGGTCGTGACCAGCACCAGTTCGTCGACCGGCGACAGCTCGCTGACCTGCGCGTACCCGAACAGGATGAACACGAAGTGGGTCAGCAGCAGCCACAGCAGCGAGAAGCCGGTCCACCGGTGCCACGACGTCAGCCGGTCCATGCCCAGCCGCCGGTCCAGCCAGGGCAGCCGGGCCACGAGCAGCAGCTGGAACGCCATCAGCAGCGCCGCGTACAGGCCGGTGAGGCGGCCGATCGCGATCAGCGCGTTCACGCCGGGGCCGGCCTGGAGGAACAGCGCCGTCACGACGGCGACGTTCGCGACCAGCACGGCGCACAGGCCGGCGCGGGCCACCGCCTTCGGTCGCACCGCCTTCGGTCGCACGGCGGGCGGACGCGCGGTGCGCGCGGCCGGCGCCGGGAGCTGGGTCGTCACGTGCGCACGCTCCTCGTCGGTGGTCGCCCCGGGGTGGTCGTCCCGGGGGTCCGCGGGTGGGTCCGTGGTCGAGCCTGCTGCGCGAAGCTGAGCCGGACCTGTCGCGGACCTGTCGAAACGCTGTTGATCCGCCCGGCGGCCACGGATCGCCTCGCCCGACCCCGTGGCGGTGCCGCACCATGGGCACGTGGACAAGGGCAATCCGGTTCGACTGCTCGTGGTGGACGACGAACCCCACATCGCCGACCTGGTGGCGACGGTCGCGCGGTACGAGGGGTGGCAGGCCGCGACGGCGGGCAGCGGCGAGGCGGCGCTCAGCACGGCCGCCGACTTCCACCCGGACATCGTGGTGCTCGACCTGATGCTGCCCGACGTCGACGGCTTCACCGTGCTGGACCGGCTGCGGTCGGCGGGCGCCATGGTGCCCGTGGTGTTCCTCACCGCGCGCGACGGCACCGCGGACCGGGTCGCGGGCCTCACCCGCGGCGGTGACGACTACCTGGTCAAGCCGTTCTCGGTGGAGGAGCTGATGGCGCGGCTGCGGGCCGTGCTGCGGCGGTCGACGGGGCCGACGTGGAAGCGGTCCGTGCTGAAGGTGGCGGACCTCGCCCTGGACGAGGACACCCGCGAGGTGCGCCGCGGCGGCCGGCTCGTCACGCTCACGCCCACCGAGTACGAGCTGCTGCGCTACCTGATGCGCCGCTCGCCCGCCGTGCTGACGAAGGCCCAGATCCTCGACCACGTGTGGGAGTACGACTTCGGCGGCCGGTCCAACGTGGTCGAGCTGGTCGTCTCGCACCTGCGGCGCAAGCTGGACGACGGCAGCGGCGAACCGCTCATCCACACCGTCCGCGGCGTCGGGTACGTGCTGCGGCGAGCCGCGGAGTGACGTTCCGCTCGCGGTGGAAGCGCACGCGCCTGGACACGCGGCTCGCGCTGGGCCTGGGCGCGCTGGCGCTCGCCGTGTTCGCGGTCGTCGGCACGGTGATGGCCACGAGCATGGAGGAGTTCCTGGCCCGCCGCATGGACGACCAGATGGCCACCACGCAGGTGTCGCTGAAGAAGGAGTACGACCGCAACAACGGCCTCAAGAGCTCCGGCTACGGCTGGTACTCGGCCCTGTACGAGGTGCGCGACGGCCAGGCGCGGCCGGTGAACCCCGAGGGCCTGCCGGACGACTCCGCCCCGTTCGCCGAGGTGGCGCTGCGGGTCGTGGGCGGCGAGGAGCCCTCGTACGGGACCGAGTACCTGGAGGGCCTGGGCGCCTACCGGCTGCGCGGCTGCCAGATCGCGGACGGCGTGGTCATCGTCAGCGCGGCCCCGATGAACGACATGACGACCACCGTGCGGCAGCTCGTGCTGGTGGAGGTGGCGGCGTTCCTGCTGGCGCTGATCGCGTTCGTGGTGATCGGGCGGGCCGTGCTGCGGCGCGGGTTGCAGCCGTTGAGCGACATGGCGCGCACGGCGCACGACATCACCTCGCACGACCTGACCGACTCGGCGCGGCTGGCGGTGCGCGCGGAGGGCGGTGACGGCGGCGCGGAGGTGGAGGAGCTGCGGTCGGCGTTCAACACGATGCTGGAGCACATCGACGCGTCCCTGGCCGCCCGGACGGTCGCGGAGCAGCGGTTGCGGCGGTTCATCGCGGACGCCTCGCACGAGCTGCGCACCCCGTTGACCTCGATCCGCGGGTACGCCGACCTGTTCCGGTACGCGGCGGCCAACGAGCCCGGCGAGCGCGAGGCGCACCTGGAGAAGCTGCGGTCGGAGGCGGCGCGGATGAGCGTGCTGCTGGACGACCTGCTGCTGCTCGCGCGGCTCGACTCGGCCGAGGTGGAGACGTCGCTGCGGGTGACCGACGGCGACGTGGCGGCGCTGGCGCGCGAGGCGGCGGACGCGTTCCGCGCGGCCCGCCCGGCGCACCCGCTGAGCCTGTCCCTGCCGCCCGGCCCCGTGCCGCTCGCGTTCGACCCGATGCGCCTGCGCCAGGTCGTGGACAACCTGCTCACGAACGCCGCCGTGCACACGCCGCCGGGCACCGCCGTGGCGCTGTCGGTCTCGACCACCCCGCGCGCCGTGGTGGTCCGGGTGGCCGACTCGGGCCCCGGCATCCCGCGGGGCGACCAGGCCCGCATCTTCGACCGCTTCTACCGGGTCGACGACTCCCGCACCCGCGACCGGGGGGGCAGCGGCCTGGGCCTGGCCGTGGTCCGCTCGCTGGTGGTGGCGCACGGCGGCACCGTCTCCCTGTCCAGCGACCCCGGCTCGACCACCTTCACCGTCCACCTCCCCCACCACCCCGAGGGTCCAACCCCCAGGTCGCGGGAGTCCAACCCCCAGGACCGGTGAGTTCCACGTCCAGGTCCGGTGAGTTCCACGTCCGGGACCGGTGAGTTCCACGTCCGGGACCGACGGCGGGAGGCCCGAACGTAGAACTCAGGACTCCTGGGCGTTGGACTCTCGCGATCCGGGGGTTGGACCCTCGCGGGGTCAGCCGGCGTTCGAGGACTCCGCCCAGATGTCGATGCCCGCGTCGACGGCGTGCTCCTCGATGCGGGCCAGCTCGTCGTCGGTCAGCGGCGGGCCGTCGAGGGCTGCCAGGTTGTCCTCCAGCTGGCCCACGCCGCTCGCGCCGATCAGGACGGACGTCACCCGCGCGTCGCGCAGCGCCCAGGACAGGGCCAGTTGGGCCAGGGACTGGCCGCGGGCGGCGGCCACCTCGTTCAGCGCCCGCACGTGCGCCAGGTTCGCCTCGCTCAGCAGGTCCCCGGACAGCGACTTGCCCTGGGTGGCGCGCGACCCCTCCGGCACGCCGTGCAGGTACTTGTCGGTCAGCATGCCCTGGGCCAGCGGCGAGAACGCGATGCAGCCCACGCCCAGCTCGCCGAGCGCGTCGAGCAGCTCGCGCTCGATCCACCGGTTCAGCATCGAGTACGACGGCTGGTGGATCAGCAGCGGCACGCCCGCCGCGCGCAGCAGCTCGGCCGCCTCGCGGGTCTTCGTCGCCGAGTACGACGAGATGCCGACGTACAGCGCCTTGCCCTGCTGCACGGCGCTGACCAGCGCGCCGACCGTCTCCTCCAGCGGCGTGTCCGGGTCGAACCGGTGCGAGTAGAAGATGTCCACGTAGTCGAGGCCGAGCCGCCCCAGCGACTGGTCGAGCGAGGACAGCAGGTACTTGCGCGAGCCCCAGTTCCCGTACGGGCCCGGCCACATGTCGTAGCCCGCCTTGGTGGAGATCACCAGCTCGTCGCGGTGGGGTCGCAGGTCCTCGGCGAGCACCCGGCCGAAGTTGACCTCCGCGCTGCCGTAGGGCGGCCCGTAGTTGTTGGCCAGGTCGAAGTGCGTGATGCCGAGGTCGAACGCCCGGCGCACGATCGCCCGGCCGCTCTCCAGGGGGCGGTCGTCCCCGAAGTTGTGCCACAGCCCGAGCGACACGGCGGGCAGCTTCAGCCCGCTGCGCCCGCAGCGGCGGTAGGTCATCCGGTCGTAGCGCTGTTCGGCGGGTTGGTAGGCCACCTCCCCACCTTGGCACGCGCTGCTTCCGTTCGCCTCACCGGAGACGGCCTGAAGTTGCTCTCGTCGGACCGTACTCGGGGGACCTCCGGACCATCCGCTTGACGTGGCCGGACACCGGTGTCCGGCGCCCGGGCCCCTGCGCCCGGCAGAACGAGCGGAAAGAGATCACATGCATCCCTCCCGCAGACGCGGCGCGCTGTTGGCGGTCGCCGCGTTGGCCGTCTCCGCCGTCCAGTTCACCTCCCCCGCGGTCGCGGACCCCGCCGCCGCGGCCGTCTCCAGGTGCGGTCCCCTCGACGTCGCGTTCGTCCTCGACGACACCGGCAGCATGGGCGGCGCGATCGCCAACCTGAAGACCGGCATCAACTCGATCGTCAACGACGTGGTCACCGCGTCCGGCGGCGACTACCAGTTCGGCCTGGTGACGTTCAAGGACAACGTCACCATCCACAACAACCTCGCGCCCGGCAACGCGGCGGCGGTGACGAACTACGTCACCAACACCCTCGCCGCGGGCGGGGGCGGTGGTGAGCCCGAGGCGTCCGACGAGGCCCTGAACACGGTCGTGAACAACCGGGCGGCGGCCGGTCGCCCGCAGAACGTCGACTTCAACGGCACGTGGCGCTCGAACGCGATGAAGTTCGTCGTGCTGGTGACCGACGCCCGCCCCGGTGGGTTCGACGACGCGCACGGCGCCGTGGACGTCGCCAACGCCGCGCAGTGGGCGAACGACGCCCTCGGCAAGGGCATCAAGATCAGCCCGGTGTACGTGCCCACGTCACCGGCCTTCACCCCGGTGATCACGCCGATCATGCAGAACTACGCCACCACCACCGGCGGCGTGTTCACGCAGACCACGGCGACCGGCGCGGGCACGGCGGACGCGATCCGCAAGCAGCTGTCGGACTGCCGGCAGACCGACGTGTTCATGCGCGACCAGGTGAGCGACACCGGCGTCGAGACCAACCCCAACGGGACGGTGTGGAACAGCCCGGACATCAAGGTCTGCCCGGGTCTCGCGGACTGCGGGGCGGGCACCCAGCCCGTCGTCGGCGCCACGAACTACGTCCACGTCCGGCTGAACAACCCGGGCCCGTACGGCGTGGGCACGGCGTCCGGCGTGCTCAAGGTCTACCGCACGCCCGCCGGCGGCGGCACGACGTGGAACAACGCGACCAACGGGGACTGGGTGTTCATCGGCCAGCAGGCGCTGACCGTGCCCGCGGGCGTGACGGTGGCGAAGATCCCGTGGGCGAACATCCCGGGTCCGGGTCACTTCTGCCTGCTCGCGCGCTGGGTGTCGGCGACGGACCCGATGACGTTCGCGGAGGGCCCGAACACCGCGCTGAACACCAAGAACAACAACAACATCGCGTGGAAGAACTTCCAGACGATCCGCGGGCGCGTGCTGGAGCCGGTGAGGTCCTGGTTCACCCTGGGGAACGCGACCGGGCGGGACGCCAAGACCGACCTGGTGCTGACCGCCGAGAAGCCGGTGCGGGGCACCGTGGTGGTCGACCTCGGCCGTGAGCTGCTGGAGCGCTGGCGCGCCGGTGGCGGCCAGTCGGCGGGCGTGAAGCAGGTCGGCGAGACCGCGTTCCAGTTCGACCCGCAGCGCGCGGGCCTGTTCGGCATCCCGCTCAAGCCGGGTGAGCGGCACACGGCGGAGCTGACCTTCACCCCGGAGGCGCCGGGCGAGTACCTGACCAACCTGGTCCAGTTCGTGGAGGGCGAGGACCACGGCGGCGTCGCCTACCAGGTCCTGACGGACCGCGAGTAGGCGTGCGGTGATCGCGGCCCGCCGCCCCGACGCGGGCCGCGATCACACTTCGCCGCGTGCGTGCGATAACCGTCACATGACCGCAGTCGGCTTCTGGAGCTACGCGCACGACGACAACCGCTCGGCCGGCGACGGCATCCTGGCGCCGGCCCAGGCCGTCGCGGCCGAGTACGACCTGCTGACCGGCGAGGAGCTGCGGGTCTTCGTCGACCGGGACGCGATCGAGTGGGGCGACAACTGGCGGGCCAAGATCGACGCGGGGCTGACCGAGGACAACCCCGACGAGCTGATCGCGACCACCGCCCGCACCCAGTACGTCGACTGGTCGAAGCTCCGCCTCGTCGCCCCCGCCTCCAGCGAACACCGCGAGGCCGCCCACTCCCTGGCAGCCAGGCTCGTGGAGATCGAGGGACGCATGGCGGCCGTGCAGATCGACAACGAGCAGTCCTCGTCCACGGAGGACGAAGCGGACGGCCTCGCCGAGCTGATCGCCAAGATCGACGCCCTCATCCCGGACTGGCTCGACGCGGTGATCGCGGCCAGGACCGTCGCGGCCCAGTTGAAGGCGACCGACCAGACCTACGACCAGGAGGAGGTCCGGCTGCGCCGTCGGGGCGCGCCGCGGTCCGCGATCACCGCGCGGAAGTTGCGCTTCGGCAGTGAGATGCACCCGGTCATGACCCGCTACCACGCCTTGGCAACGACCTACTCGTCGCGGACGATCGTCCTGGACCCCCTGGTGACGAAGGTGCTGCGAGCCGCCTCCGGGCACCCGGACGACCTGGCCCTGATCAGCGACATCTCGGATTCCGTGGATGAAGCGATGATCAACATCGAAGCCAACGGCAAGACCGAGGCCCCCACCGCCCACGGGTGGTACGAGGAGCACTCCCGCCTGAGCCGCACCTTCAGGGAACTGGCGCGACTGGAGAAGGAGGGGCTGAAGATGGTGGACGAGGGCAACGCGATCGTCGAGCGCTGGGCCGCCCAGCTCGAAGAGCTGCGGGCCAAGGCCTTATCATGATCATCTCGGAGCCGGTGGCGGGACTTGAACCCGCAACCTTTCGCTTACAAGGCGAGTGCTCTGCCAATTGAGCTACACCGGCACGGCCCGGAGGCCGGGAACATCGTAAGCGCCCGCACGGGGTGCCACCTGCGGCGAACGGTCTGCTCAGGGTGGGCCCGGGTTGGTCCGTCCGGAGGTCGCGGGTACCGTCCGGGTGGCCTTGCCGGGCGGTAAAACCGCTGGCCAGCAGTATCAACAGTATTAGACGGACAGTGATCAATTCACCCGCCTTGGGTACCCCGACCGGGGGTGGCGCATGACACAGCCTCGAATCTGACGCGGTCGGGCGTGGCGACCTCCCCGGGAAGGGCCCACCGCAGGCGGGAAGACCCGAGGAGGCGTGGCGCGTGCGGCTGTGGCGTCGCGAGCACAACGTCCACCACCAGGCGCGACCGGTCGAGGGACCGTCCCTCCCGGACGACTCGACCGTCCACCTCGTCCTGGACCTCGCGCTGCGCGTCGGCGAGGCGCAGATGGCCGGCGGGGCGAGCGCGGCGGACGTCACCGCCACGATCCAGGCGGTCGCGGGCGCGTACGGGTTGCCGCACACCGAGGTGGACGTCATCTACACCTCGATCACCGCGTCCTGCCACCGCGGCACGGAGGCCGCACCGGTCACGTCGATGCGCGTGGTCCGCGGCCGCGGCCTGGACTACACGCGGCTGACGGCCGTGGAGGACCTGATCGGCCGGATCACCACCGACCGGGTCTCCGCGACCGAGGCGTACGCCGAGATCGACCGCGTCACCCGAGCCGATCACCCGTACCCGCGCTGGGTCGCCACGCTGGCGTGGGCGGGCATGGCGGCCTCGGTGGCGCTGCTGGTCGGCGGCGGACCGCTGCTCGCCGCCACCGCGGCCCTCGTCACCGCCGTCATCGACCGGGTCGGCCGGTTCCTCAACCGCCGCGAGCTGCCGTTCTTCTTCCAGCAGGTGGTGGGCGGGGCGCTGGCCACGGCGGCGGCGCTGGCCATGTACGCCACCGACCTGCTGCCCGGCACGCGACCGTCGCTGCTGGTGGCCGCCGGCATCGTGGTGCTGCTGTCCGGCCTGTCCCTGGTCGGCACGGTGCAGGACGCGATCTCCGGCTACAACGTGACCGCCGCCGGCCGCACGGTCGAGGTGGCCCTGCTCACCGCGGGCCTCATCGCGGGCATCGCGCTCACCCTGCGCGCGGGCGTCCAGTTCGGCGTGCGGACGACCATCTCCGACCCGCTGCCGCCGCTGATCGGCGACGTCCCGATGCAGCTCGCCACCGGCGCGGCCACGTCGGCGTGCTTCGCCCTGGCCAGCTACGCCCCGCCGCGCGCGCTCCTCGTCGCCGCCGCCGCGGGCGGGATCGGCACCACCGCGTACGGCCTGCTCGCCCTCACCGGCACGAACGCGATCACCTGCGCGGCCGTCGCGGCCACTGCGGTCGGCTTCGGCGGCAAGGTCGTGTCGCGCCGGCTGCGCACCCCGCCCCTGGTGGTCGCGGTCGCAGGCATGGTGCCGCTGCTGCCCGGCTGGACGACCTACCGGGGGCTGTACCAGCTGACCGCCGAGGGCGACCCGGCCGGCCTGTCGACGCTCGTGCTGGCCGCGGGCACGGCGCTCGCGCTCGCGGCGGGCGTCGTCCTGGGTGAACACCTGGGGCGCCCGGTGCGCACCGGGCTGGGCCGCCTGGTGGCCCGATCCCGCAGGTGAGGCCCTGAACACCGGTTTTCCACGTGAGAAGGCTCACCTGATGGACTTTCGTCAAGTCAACACAGTGTGACGGGGTCGACGGCAGGGCATCCAGCCTGCGCGTTCCCACTAACCTCGACGTGGGCGAGACGATTCCCTGAGGAGGCGCTACCCGGTGAGCAGCAGCATCGGCGAGAACGGCGCGGAGTTCCTGATCGTGGCCAACCGCCTACCGGTGGACCTGGAGCGCCTGCCCGACGGCACCCAGCGCTGGAAGCACAGCCCCGGCGGGCTGGTGAGCGCGCTGGAGCCGTTCCTGCGCACCCGCAGCGGCGCCTGGGTGGGCTGGCCGGGCATCGCGGACGCCGAGGTGGAGGCGTTCGAGGAGGACGGCCTCCAGCTGCACCCGGTGGCGCTCAGCGCGGCCGAGGTGGCCGACTACTACGAGGGCTTCTCCAACGGCACGCTGTGGCCGCTCTACCACGACGTGGTGGCGCCGCCCGCGTTCCACCGGCACTGGTGGAACGCCTACGTGCGGGTGAACCAGCGCTTCGCCGACGTGACGGCGAAGGTCGCCGCCCACGGCGCCACGGTGTGGGTGCAGGACTACCAGCTCCAGCTGGTGCCCGCGATGCTCCGCGAGCTGCGCCCCGACCTGCGCATCGGTTTCTTCCTGCACATCCCGTTCCCGCCGGTCGAGCTGTTCATGCAGCTGCCGTGGCGCACCGAGATCATCCGGGGCCTGCTCGGCGCGGACCTGGTGGGCTTCCACCGGCCCGGCGGCGCGCAGAACTTCCTGTGGCTGGCCCGGCGCCTGGTGGGCCTGGAGCCGAGCCGCGGCGCGGTCGGCGTGCGCACCCGCCCCGGTGTCGTCCAGGTCGGCGACCGCACGGTCCGGGTCGGCGCGTTCCCCATCTCGATCGACTCCGCCGGCCTCGACGCGCTCGCCCGCGACAAAGAAGTGCAAAAGCACGCGAAACAAATCCGGGAAGACCTCGGGAACCCGAAGAAGATCCTCCTCGGCGTGGACCGCCTCGACTACACCAAGGGCATCGACGTACGCCTGCGCGCGCTGCACGAACTGCTCGCCGACGGCCGGGTCGACCCGACCGACGTGACCATGATCCAGCTCGCCACGCCGAGCCGCGAGCGCGTCGAGCACTACAAGCAGATGCGCGGCGAGATCGAGCAGGCGGTGGGCCGGATCAACGGCGAGTTCTCCACCGTCGGCCACCCGGTCGTCCACTACCTGCACCAATCGGTCGACAAGCGGGAGCTGACGGCCTTCATGTCGGCCGCCGACGTCATGGTGGTGACGCCGGTGCGCGACGGGATGAACCTCGTGTGCAAGGAGTACGTGGCGACGCGCTACGACCTCGGCGGCGCGCTCGTCCTCTCCGAGTTCGCCGGGGCGGCGGCCGAGTTGACGAGTGCGTTCCTCGTCAACCCGCACGATCTCGACGGGGTAAAGAACGCGCTCGAATCCGCCCTCACGCTCGATCCGGCCGAAGGCCGCCGTAGGATGCGCGCGCTGCGACGCCAAGTTCTGACACACGACGTAGACCGATGGGCGCGATCGTTCCTCGACGCACTGGGCACGCAGCCCGCGATCTGAATCAGTTCAGACCACACCACCGACCTGTCCCACCGAGCATTGAGGAGGGGCGTTGACCGCCGAGGCCCTCCCCGCCGAACTTCGTCGTGCGATCGTGCAACTGGCGCGCACACCGCGCCTGCTGGTCGCCTGCGACTACGACGGGACATTGGCTCCGATCGTGGCGAACCCCGAGGACGCGCGCCCGCTGCCCGAGTCGGTGGGCGCGCTGCGCTCGCTGGCCGGTCTGCACGAGACGACGACCGCGGTGATCTCCGGGCGCGCGCTGCGCGACCTGGCGACGCTGTCCCGCCTGCCGTCCGAGGTGCACCTGGTCGGTTCGCACGGCTCGGAGTTCGACGTCGGCTTCGTGCACGCGCTCGACGCCGACGCGCGAGCGCTGCACCGCCGTTTGGAAACCGAGTTGGAGGAGGTCGTCGCCGGGCACGAGGGCGTCGGCCTCGAAGTGAAACCCGCGAGCATCGCGGTGCACGTGCGGCGTGCCGAGCCCTCCGTGGGGGAGCGGGTTCTGGACGCCGTGCGCACCGGTCCCGCGACCCGGGACGGCGTGCAGGTCACCGAGGGCAAGGCGGTGATCGAGCTGGCCGTGGTGCAGACGGACAAGGGCCACGCCCTCGACGTCCTGCGGCACCGCGCGTCGGCCACCGCGGCCGTGTTCGTCGGCGACGACGTGACCGACGAGAAGGCGTTCGCCCGGCTCGCCGGTCCGGACGTCGGCATCAAGGTCGGCGAGGGCGAGTCGCTGGCCGAGTACTTCGTCGGCGACCCGAACGACGTCGCCACGGTGCTGGCGTTCCTGCTGGAGGAGCGCCGGGCGTGGCTGCACGGCGACCAGGCCGTGCCGATCGAGCGGCTGACCATGCTCGCCAACGAGCGGTCCGTCGCGCTGCTCACCCCCGACGCGCGGGTGAACTGGCTGTGCCACCCGGAGCCGGACTCGGCGGCGGTGTTCGCCGACCTGCTCGGCGGCCCCTCGGCCGGGCACTTCTCGATCAAGCCCGAGCACGGGTCGCTGCCGCTGGGCCAGCGCTACGTGCCCGGCACGATGATCGTGGAGACCCGCTGGTCGCGGCTGCTGGTGACCGACTACCTCGACCACGACCTGGCCTCGCACCGCACCGACCTGGTGCGGCGCATCTCCGGCTCGACCAACGCGGTGATCACCTTCGCGCCGCGCCCGGAGTTCGGGCAGGTGCCGGTCAGGTTGCTGCGCGAGCGCGACGGCCTGCGCGTGGTCGGCACCTCGGACCCGATGGTGCTGCGCTCCCCCGGCGTGGACTGGCAGATCACCTCCGACGGCCAGCAGGAGACCGCCACCGCGGTCGTCCGGCCCCGCGAGGGCGCGCCGATCCTGCTGGAGCTGCGCTGCGGCACCGACGACCTGTCCGAGGCCACCCTGGGCGAGGCCGAGCGCCGCGCCCGCGCGGGCTCGTACTGGTCGGACTGGGCGGCCACGCTCAAGGTGCCCGCCGTCGAACCGGACCTCGTCGTGCGCTCCGCCCTGACGCTGAAGGGCCTGGTGCACCACGACACCGGCGCGATCATGGCCGCCGCGACCACCTCGCTCCCGGAGGAGCTGGGCGGCATCCGCAACTGGGACTACCGGTACTGCTGGCTGCGCGACGCGGCCCTCACCGCGCAGGCCCTGGTCTCCGTCGGCTCGACGAGCGAGGCCGAGGCGTTCCTGGGCTGGGTGCACGGCGTGCTGGCCACGCTGCCCGGCCCCGAGCGCCTGCACCCGCTGTACACGCTCCACGGCACCATGCTGGGCGCGGAAGCGGTCATCGACACCCTGCCGGGTTACGCGGGCTCACGCCCCGTGCGCGTCGGCAACCTGGCCAACCAGCAGGTTCAGCTGGACGTGTTCGGCCCGGTCGTCGACCTGGTGGTGCAGCTCGCCGCGGCCCGCGGGGAGCTCACCGACCCCGACTGGGCGATGGTGCAGGCGATGGCCGAGGCGGTCGCCCGCCGCTGGCACGAGCCCGACCACGGCATCTGGGAGGAGCGGCACGCGCCGCGCCACCACGTGTACTCCAAGGTCATGTGCTGGGTGACGCTGGACCGGGCGGTGCGGCTCGCCGAGACCTACGGGCGCGACGTCGACCCGTCGTGGCCGGTGCTGCGCGACACCATCGCGGGCGACGTGCTCAAGCACGGCTGGAGCGAGGAAGCGCAGTCGTTCACCACCGCCTACGACGGCGACGACCTCGACGCCGCCTCCCTGCACGTCGGCCTGTCCGGCCTGATCGACCCCGCGGACGACCGCTTCCAGGCCACCGTGACGGCGATCGAGGCCGAACTGCGCTCCGGGTCCACCGTCTACCGCTACCGGCGCGACGACGGCCTGCCCGGCGACGAGGGCGGCTTCCACCTCTGCGCGGCGTGGATGATCGAGTCCTACCTGCTCACCGGCCGCCGCACCGAGGCCGAGGAGCTGTTCGCCCAGATGGTCGACGCGGCCGGCCCCACCGGCCTGCTGCCCGAGGAGTACGACCCCATCGCGGAGCGCTCCCTGGGCAACCACCCGCAGGCGTACAGCCACCTGGGCCTGATCCGCTGCGCGCAGCTGCTCGCGGCGTCCAAGTAGGCGTCCCGGCAGGCGCTGCCGGGTGCGTCCCGACGAACGGCCCCCACCGCCCGGTGGGGGCCGTTCGTCACTTCTTGAGCTTGAGCAGCTGGAGGGCCTCGAACAGGTCGTTGGCGACCAGCGCGCGGGTCTCCGGGGGCAGCTTCCCGGCGTCCGGCGGCACCAGGGCCTTGGTGTAGCCGAGCCGGGCCGCCTCGCTGAGCCTGCGACCGACGCCGTTGACGCGGCGCAGCTCGCCGGACAGGCCGACCTCGCCCACGACGACCAGGTCGTGCGGCAGGGGGACGTCGATGGCGGCCGAGGCGACCGCCAACGCCACGGCGAGGTCCACGGCGGGCTCGATGAGCCTCATGCCGCCGACCGTGGCGGTGAACACGTCCTTGTTGCCGAGCGCGACCTTGCCGCGCTTCTCCAGCACCGCGAGGACCATCGCCAGGCGGGCCGAGTCCAGCCCGCTCACGGCGCGCCGGGGCGCGGGCAGGGCGGTGGGCGCCACCAGCGCCTGCACCTCGCCCAGCATCGGCCGCTTGCCCTCGACCACCACGGTGACCGCGGTGCCGGACACCGCCTGCTCGCGCCGGTTCAGGAACAGCCCGGACGGGTCGGGCACGCCCGCGATGCCGTCGTCGCGCAGCTCGAAGCAGCCCACCTCGTCGGCCGCGCCGTACCGGTTCTTGATGCCGCGCAGCAGCCGCAGCGAGGAGTGCCGGTCACCCTCGAACTGGAGCACCACGTCCACCAGGTGCTCCAGGACGCGCGGACCGGCGACCGAGCCCTCCTTCGTGACGTGGCCCACCAGCACGATCGGCAGGTTGCGCTCCTTGGCCACCGCGATCAGGCCGGACGTGACGGCGCGGACCTGGCTGACGCCGCCCGGCGTGCCGTCCACGCTCGGGGAGGACATCGTCTGCACGGAGTCGACGATCAGCATGCCCGGCTTGACCGCGTCGACCTGCCCGAGGACGGCGGAGATGTCGCTCTCGGCGGCCAGGTAGATCTCCTCGTGGAGGTTCCCGGTCCGGTCCGCGCGCAGGCGCACCTGGCCGGCCGACTCCTCACCGGTGACGTAGAGGCACCGGCTGCCCGAGGACGCCCACTGGTGCGCGACCTCCAGCAGCAGCGTCGACTTGCCGACCCCGGGTTCACCCGCGAGGAGGACGACCGCGCCCGGCACGAGACCGCCGCCGAGCACCCGGTCGAGCTCCCCGACGCCGGTCGGGACGGCGCGGGCGGACTCGACGTCGACCTGCGCGATGGGCCGGGCCGCGCTGCTGGGCGTGCCGGCGAGGAAGCGCGCGGGAGCCGGGGCGCCCCGCTCCTCGACCGTGCCCCAGGCCTGGCACTCGGGGCAGCGGCCGACCCACTTCGCCACCTCGTGCCCGCACTCGGCGCACCGGTAGGTGGGCTTGGCCGCACGCACTGTCTTCGCCACGGTGAGGCAGGCTAGCCGCCGCCCCCGACAGGGCCGCCCCGCGCACCGGGTTGTCCACAGCCGCGCGGCCGGCGGCCGGGATCGTCGGTGTCCGCCGGCAGAATCGACAACAGGGGTCCCCCTGGACGGGGGACCCCTGTGGACGTTCGGTGCTCGGCGCTCGCGGTCTGAGGATCGCGGCCGGGGGCTCCACCCGAACGGGTGGCGAACCGCCGTCAGCGCCGGTCAGTACCGGTTCAGTGCCCGGACGGCGCGTCCTCGCGCGGCTCGGAGGTCGCGCCGATCGGCAGCTCCAGCGTCACCTCGCCCGCCTTCTCGAACAGGAACGTGACCCGGATCGTCTCGCCCGGCCGCAGGGTCTTCTTCAGGTTCTTCAGCACGATCCGGACCTGCCCCGGCTCGACCGGCTCGGCCGACGACGGGTTCTTGCCCGAGGTCGTCGGCGGGTTCGAGATCGAGGTGTTGCCGCCCGTCGTGGTGGTGACCGACGGGTCGGGCGTGGGCGAACCGGTCGTGGTCGTGGCGGAACCGGGCGCGGAACCGGTGGACGACGCGGACCCGGTCGTCGGGACCGAGCCCGACGACGGGGCCGGCGAACCGGAGGTCGGGCTCACCGACGAGGAGGTCGGCTTCACCGAGGACGTCTCGCCGTCGCCGGCGGTGCCGGGGTCGCCACCGCCCAGGACGGACGAGCCGGGCTCCAGCTCGACGTCGCCCTCGATCTGCGCCGGGTCGGCGGACTCGCTGGTCACGGCCAGCAGCCTGTCCGCCTCGGTGCCGTTGTTGGCGATCACGACCACGATCGGGGCGTCGTCGCCCTCCTCGTACGCGCCGTGCTCGGCGGGGAACAGGAACTGCGCGTCCCGGACGGCGATCGTGCCCGCCTGGCCGCTCGCCCCGTTCACCGCGGCGACCTGCTGGTCGGTCTGGGTGATCTGCCCCGCGCCGCAGCCTGCGGCGAACAGACCGAGTCCCGTCGCCAGCGCGGCCACGACGGCCAGGCGGCGAGGCGCTGCGGACTTCTGGTGTGCGCGACCCACGGCTGCTCGATCCCTCCCGATGTGCTGACAGGCAGGGTCGTACCCGGTGACAACGGGTCCGACACCGTTGAGGAGCCTAACGGGGACCCGCCGACTCGGCGGCACGTGGTACCTCGCGGGCCGCCGCGCTCGTCCACAGTGGAGCAAGATCGACCTCGGCCGTTGCACGCACCGGGGTGGTTTGTCAACCCCCCTCGCGGCCCTGACCAGCGCTAACCGATCTCCGGACGCCGATGAGGGGATTGCCCGTCGTGTTAGGATGGGGTTAGCGAAAGGGGCAGAGGACACATGGTTTTCAAGGTCGGAGAGACCGTCGTCTACCCGCACCACGGTGCCGCCCTCATCGAAGCGATCGAGACCCGTGTGATCAAGGGCGAGGAGAAGAAGTACCTCGTCCTCAAGGTCGCCCAGGGCGACCTCACGGTTCGCGTCCCCGCCGACAACGCCGAGATCGTGGGCGTGCGTGACGTCGTCGGCCAGGAGGGTCTCGACAGGGTCTTCGAGGTCTTGCGTGCTCCCCACACGGAGGAGCCGACCAACTGGTCGCGGCGGTACAAGGCCAACCTGGAGAAGCTCGCGTCCGGTGACGTGAACAAGGTGGCCGAAGTGGTGCGCGACCTCTGGCGGCGCGAGAAGGATCGCGGACTGTCCGCTGGTGAGAAGCGGATGCTGGCGAAGGCTCGACAGATACTGGTTAGCGAACTGGCGCTGGCCGAGGGCACCGACGAGGACAAGGCCGAGGTCCTCCTCGACGAAGTCCTCGCCACCGCTTCCTGACCGGCGGACCCGCACACGGACACCGCGAACATGGGTGTTGTCGCGCTCGTGCCCGCGGCGGGCCGGGGTGAGCGGCTGGGCTACGGGATGCCCAAGGCGCTCGTGCCGGTCGACGGCGTTCCGCTGCTGGTACGTGCCGTGCGCGGCCTCCTGGAGGCCGGCGTGCGGCACGTCGTGATCGCCGCACCTCCGTCCGATGTGGCCACTGTGAACACCGTCACCGCCCCGTTGGCCCAGGCCGGCGGGGCGGTGCACGTGCTCCCGGGGGGCGCCGAGCGCTCGGACTCGGTGCGCCTCGCGCTGGAGCACGCGGTGCGCGAGATCCCCGGCACCACGATCGTGCTGGTCCACGACGCGGCCCGCGCGTTCACCCCTCCCGAGGTGGTCAGGGCCGTGATCGACGCCGTCGCGGCCGGGCACCCGGCGGTCATCCCGGTGTTGCCGGTCACCGACACGGTGAAGCGGGTCGACCCGGAGGGTGTCGTCATCGACACACCCGATCGGGCGTCGTTGCGCGTGGTGCAGACCCCCCAGGGCTTCGACGCGGCCGTGCTGCTGCGCGCGCACGGGTCGGGGCTGCACGCGACCGACGACGCGGGCCTGGTGGAGCGGATGGGCGTGCCGGTCGTCACGGTCCCCGGTCACCAGGACGCCATGAAGATCACCACGAAGTTCGACCTGGCGGTGGCCGAGGCGCTGCTGGTCGGGTCGGCGGCACGAGGAGCGCAGTGATCCCGAGGGTCGGCATCGGCACCGACGTGCACCAGGTCGAGGCCGGTCGGGAGTGCTGGCTGGTGGGCCTGCGCTGGGACGGCGAGGACGGCTGCGCCGGGCACTCGGACGGCGACGTGGCCGCGCACGCCCTGTGCGACGCGCTGCTGTCGGCGGCGGGCCTGGGCGACCTGGGCGCGGTGTTCGGCACGAGCGACCCCCGGTGGGCCGGGCGGCACGGCGTGGACTTCCTGGCCGAGGCGCGGCGCCTGGTCGAGGAGGCCGGTTACCGGGTCGGCAACGCCGCGGTGCAGGTCATCGGCAACGCGCCGAAGGTCGGCAAGCGCCGCGACGAGGCCCAGCGGGTCCTGTCCGGGGCCGTGGGCGGTCCCGTCTCGGTCAGCGGGACGACGACGGACGGCCTGGGCCTCACCGGGCGCGGCGAGGGCATCGCCGCCGTCGCGACGGCCCTGCTCGTGCCGCTGTCCTGACGCCGCCGGCCCGGGTGCGGTTCGCCCCCTCGGCGAGTCCGCGCGCGCTGCCCGACGACCGCGACCACGCCGTCCGTGACCCTGGTCTCCGTTCGTGTTCGAGTCGAGACCTCCGAGGTCCAGACCAGTAGCGTCTCACCGGTGACGATCCGCGCCGTCCTCTTCGACTTCTCCGGCACGCTGTTCCGGCTGGAACACGACTCGTTGGCCGCGCACGCCGAGCTGATGCGCGCGCTCACCGCACCCGTCGGCGTCGCCGAGGGGCTCGACATCCCGCTCGACGAGTGGGAGCGGCGCGACCTGGACCCGGTCGCCCACCGGGAGATGCACCTGGCCGTGCTGGCCAAGGTCGGCACGCCGGACCCGGCGACGTTCTACGAGAACCTGTGCAGCCCGCCGTTCTGGCAGCCCTACCCGGACACCGCGCAAGCGCTGGGCACCGAGCTGCCGACGGCCGTCGTCAGCAACATCGCGTGGGACGTCCGGGCCGTCTTCGCCCGCCACGGCGTCGAGACCCGCGTGGACGAGTACGTGCTCTCCTACCAGGAGGGCTTCGCCAAGCCGGACGCCGAGCTGTTCCGCATCGCCTGCGACCGGCTCGGCGCGCACCCGTCGGAGGTGTTGATGGTCGGCGACAGCCCCGAGGCCGACGGGGGCGCGGCGGCGATCGGCTGCGTCGTCGAGATCGTCGACCCGCTGCCCACGGCCGCTCGGCCGGACGGCCTCCTGCAGGTGCTCCGCAAGCACATCTGACCGGTCGATTCAACCCCCTCTGGTCAACGCCCGTACCATTCCGGTGTGAGCCTCCACCTCTTCGACACCGCGACCCGGTCCACGCGGGAATTCGTCCCGCAGGTCAGCGGAACGGCGTCGATCTACGTCTGTGGGGCCACCGTGCAGGGCGTTCCGCACATCGGGCACGTGCGCAGCGGCCTGAACTTCGACGTGCTGCGCCGCTGGCTGGGCCGCGACGGCTCGACCGTGCACCTCGTGCGCAACGTCACCGACGTCGACGACAAGATCCTCGCCAAGGCCGCCGAGCACGGCAGGCGGTGGTGGGACTGGGCGTACGAGCACGAGCGGGCGTTCGACGCCGCGTACGACGCGCTGGGCTGCCTGCCGCCGTCGGCCTCGCCGCGCGCGACGGGCCACGTCACGCAGATGGTCGACCTGATGGAGCGGCTGATCGGGAAGGGCCACGCGTACGCCGCCGACGGCGACGTGTACTTCTCGGTGACCTCGTTCCCCGAGTACGGGGCGCTGTCCGGGCAGAAGCTCGCGGACGTGCAGCAGGGCGAGACCGCGGCCACGGGCAAGCGCGACCCGCGCGACTTCACGCTGTGGAAGGCCGCGAAGCCGGGTGAGCCGTCGTGGCCGACGCCGTGGGGCGCGGGCCGTCCGGGCTGGCACCTGGAGTGCTCGGCGATGGCGACCGCCTACCTGGGGTCGTCGTTCGACATCCACGGCGGCGGCATCGACCTGATCTTCCCGCACCACGAGAACGAGCAGGCGCAGTCGCGGGCGGCGGGCGACCACTTCGCCGAGTACTGGATGCACAACGCCTGGGTGACGCTGTCCGGCGAGAAGATGTCGAAGTCGCTGGGCAACACCGTGACCATCCCGGCGATGCTGGAGCGGGTGCGCGCGCCCGAGCTGCGCTACTACCTGGTCGGCCCGCACTACCGGTCGACGATCGAGTACTCCCCCGAGGCGCTGGACGAGTCGGTGTCCGCCTACCGGCGGATCGAGTCGTTCCTGCGGCGCGTGGTCGAGCGGACCGGCGCGGTGGAGGACGACGGCGCGCTGTCGCAGACCTTCGTCGCGTCGATGGACGACGACATGGGCACGCCGGGCGCGCTGGCCGCGATCCACCGGCGGGTGCGCGAGGGCAACACCGCCCTGGAGTCCGGGGACGACCCGGGCGCGCGCGCCGCGGCGGCGTCCGTGCGGGCGATGACCGGCCTGCTCGGGCTGGACCCGCTCTCGGAGCGGTGGCACGACGCGGCGTCGGGTGGCGGCGCGGGCCGGCAGGCGCTGGGCGTGCTGGTGGAGCGGCTGCTGGAAGAGCGGCAGCAGGCCCGCAGGGACCGGGACTTCGCACGGGCCGATGCCCTGCGCGACAGCCTGCTCCTGGCCGGGATCGCCGTCGAGGACACCCCCGACGGTCCGATGTGGACTTTGAAGGACGACTGAGCTCGTGGCTGGTAACTCCAAGCGCCGTGGCGCTATGCGCAACCCCGGTTCCAAGAAGGGCGCGGTCGTCGGTTCCGGCGGGCAGAAGTCCAAGGGCCTGCAGGGCAAGGGGCCGACGCCGAAGGCGGCCGAACGACCCAACCACCCCGCGTACAAGCGGGCGAACGCGACCGCGAAGGTCGAGCAGCAGCGCGCGCAGCGCCGCCGGGCCGCCGAGACCGGGCCGGAGACCGTCGCCGGGCGCAACCCCGTGGTCGAGTGCCTGCGCGCGGGCATCCCGGCGACGGCGCTGTACGTGGCGCTGGGCATCGACGCGGACGACCGGGTCGCCGAGGCGGTGCAGCTGGCGGCGTCGCGGGGCATCTCCGTGCTGGAGGTGCAGCGCGGCGAGCTGGACCGCATCACGGGCGGCGCGATGCACCAGGGCCTCGGGCTCCAGGTGCCGCCGTACGAGTACGCCGAGCCGCGCGACCTGCTCAGGATCGCGAACGAGTCGGGCATCCCGCCGCTGCTGGTGGCGCTCGACGGCGTGACGGACCCGCGCAACCTGGGCGCCGTGGTGCGCTCGGCGGCGGCGTTCGGGGCGCACGGGGTCGTGCTGCCGCAGCGCCGTTCGGCGGGCATCACGGCGGTGGCGTGGCGGACCAGCGCGGGCACGGCGGCGCGGATGCCGATCGCGGTGGCGACCAACCTGACCCGCCAGCTCAAGGAGTGGGCCGAGGCGGGGCTCATGGTCGTGGGCCTGGACGCGGACGGCGACGTGGACGTGGACGGCCTGGAGCTGGCGACCGGCCCGCTCGTCGTGGTGGTCGGCTCGGAGGGCCGAGGCCTGTCCCGGCTGGTGCGCGAGACGTGCGACCAGACCGTGTCGATCCCGATGTCGGCGGGCGTGGAGTCCCTCAACGCCTCGGTGGCGGCCGGCGTGGTCCTGGCGGAGATCGCCCGCCGCCGCCGCGTGGAAGCCCGCGCCTGACCCGGACCGGCTCCGGACGCGGTGCCCGGCGGGCACCGCGTCCGGAGATGTGATGTGAGTTCGTCGCGGTTCCGGGTCGGGCGGCGGGGCGGGCCGGTTACAGTCTGCGGCGATGTCCTTCGCCACGCCCCTCTTCCTGTGGTTCTTCCTCCCGGTCGTGCTCGCGGCCGTCCTCGTCGCACCCGGACGCAGGCGGAACCTCGTGGTCGCCGTGGCGAGCCTGCTGTTCTACGCCTCCGGCGCGGGCGGCACGACGCTGCTGCTCCTCGGCTGCATGGTCGCCAACTACCTGGCCGGCCGGCGACTGGAGCCGGACAGCCCCGGTGACCGGCGGTTCGTGCTGGTCGGCACGATCGCGCTGAACCTGGGCGTGCTGCTGGTGTGGAAGTACGCGGGGTTCGCCACGCAGCAGCTGCACGACATCGCCGAGGTGGTGGGCGCGGACCTGCCGGTGCTGGAGCTGGCGCTGCCGATCGGCATCTCGTTCTACACGTTCCACCACATCTCGTACGTCGTGGACGTGTACCGGGGCGAGCGGCCCGCGCTGCGCGACCCCGTCTCGTTCGTCACCTACATCGCGATGTTCCCGCAGCTGGTGGCCGGCCCGATCGTGCGGTTCCGGGAGATCGCCGACCAGCTGCCGCAGGAGCGCACGCACCGCTGGGACGACGTGGCCGCGGGGTTCCCCCGGTTCGCGCTCGGCCTGTGCAAGAAGGTGATCATCGCCGACTCGCTGGCGCCGGTGGTCGACGCCTGCTTCGCCACCCCGTCGGACGAGATGACGACGGCCGTCGCGTGGCTCGGCGCCATCGCCTACGCGCTCCAACTGTACTTCGACTTCTCCGGCTACTCCGACATGGCGATCGGCCTGGGCCGGATGCTCGGCTTCCGGCTGCCGGAGAACTTCGCGCGCCCCTACTCGTCGGTCACCGCGACCGAGTTCTGGCGGCGCTGGCACATGTCGCTGTCGCGCTGGTTCCGCGACTACGTCTACATCCCGCTGGGCGGCAACCGCGGCGGCGTGCTGTCGACCTACCGGAACCTCACGATCGTTTTCGTCCTCACCGGTTTCTGGCACGGGGCGAACTGGACGTTCCTCGTGTGGGGTTTGTTCCACGGCGCGCTGCTCGTCGTCGAACGCCGTTTCGGGTGGGAATCGGCTCCCGTCACTACGCGTACCCGAATTGCCCGGCGCGTCCTCACCATGTTGCTGGTGGTAATCGGCTGGGTGTTCTTCCGGTCCCCGGACCTGGGTACCGCGTTCACAATGCTCGGCCACATGTTGTTGCCGGATTTCAGCGGGTTGACCGAAGCGGTGGGCGCCGCGGCGACCAATCAGCGCATTGTCCTGCTGCTCGTCGCACTGACCGTCGTGGCCCTGCCGGACCACCCCGTGACCGGCCCCTACCTGGAGTCCTCCCGCGCGAAGGCAGCCACGGCGGCCCGCGTGTCGTTGATGACGGCCGGCGTCGGGTACGCGGCGATCCTCGTCGCGAGCGGTACGTTCAGCCCGTTCCTCTACTACCAGTTCTGAAGATCGACAAGCCGCGCGGTTTCGCCAATTGACGCACCGGCCGGTCCGGTGTGGACGGCGCGACGGCGGGCACGTGCTCCACCGGTCGGCCCAGCGGAACCAGCCCCATTGAGGGCCCCGCTCGACGTAGGGTAGGCGAGTATTGCTCACGCCGGGTCACCTACCGTCAACTGTGAAGAACAAGTAGCCGGTTTTCCACCTCCGCAACTACTTTATGTAACCGACCTGCTCCGTTCGGGTACACAGTGTGGTAGGACAGAGATTGCAGATCCGGCAGCTTCTACCGTGCTAACCGAGGGAATTGTTACTTCGGGTGGGGGTAACGTGACTCGCTCATCGGGGTCGACCGACCTGGAGGAGTTGTGACTTCCGGGGGAACACTCCGCGCGCTCGTGGGCAACCGCGAGTTCCGCGGCATGTGGATCGGCTCGACGGTGTCGACCGTGGGCGACCAGCTCGCCGCCGTGGCGCTGTCCCTGCTGGTCTTCGAACGCACCCAGTCGGCCGCGTGGACCGCGCTGACGTGGTCGCTGACGCTCTTCCCGCCGCTCATCTCCGGGCCCCTGCTGGGCTGGGTCGCGGACCGCTTCCCGCGCCGCACGGTGATGGTGTGCTGCGCGTGGCTCCAGGCTGCGCTGATGGCGCTCATGGCCGTGCCCGGCATGCCGCTGTGGATCATGATCGTGCTGCTGGTCGTGGTGCTGATGATCTCCTCGCCGTTCCTCGCGGCGCAGGAGGCGAGCCTGCCGACCGTGCTCTCCGACGAGCGCTACGACGACGGCGTGGCGCTGTTCGGCACGTCGGTGGACGTCGCGCAGATGGCCGGCCTGGCCGCGGCGGGCTTCCTGGTCACCGGCGCCGGCCCCAACGTCGCGCTCGGCATCAACGCGGTGACGTTCGTGTGGGTGGCGATCGTGGTGCAGCTCTCGGTGAAGCACCGACCGGCCGCCGACCCGCGGGGCGCGCATCGGGACCCCGAAGGCCCGCGCGGGGCGTTCACGCTGCTGGTCACCGAGCCCCGGCTGCGCAGCCTGATGGGCATGCGCCTGCTGGCCGGGCTGGCGATGGTCCCCGAGGGCCTCGCCGTGCCGCTGGCGGCGAAGCTGGACGCCATCTGGGCGGTCGGCCTGATCCTGGCGATCGAGCCGGCGGCCAACGTGCTGGGGGTGGCCGTGCTGTTCCGGCTCGTGCGCGACCCCGCGAAGCGCGAGCGGCTGATCGGGCCGCTGGCCATCCTGTCGCTGGCCCCGCTGGTCATGTTCGCGCTGAACCCCAACCTGACCTGGACCATCGTGCTGCTGGTCATCGCCGGTATGGCGGGCGCGTACCACACGCCGGCGCGGTCGGCCTGGATGCGCATCCTGCCCGACGCGTACCGCGGGCGGGCGTACGGCATCGGCCGGGCGGCGCTGCGCTCCTCCCAGGGGGGCGGCATGGCCTTGGCCGGCGTGGTCGCGCACTCGATCGGATCGGTCACCGCGACCATCGCGGGCGCGGGCGGCATCGGGCTGCTGCTCGCCACCCAGGCGACCGTGGCCTGGCGGCGGGCGCGCTCCCGGCACGACCCGGAGGCGGTGGCGATCTGAAACGGAGCCATCACATATCGCGATTGTCAAACATGAAGGGCCCCTCGGCTGCGGCCCGCTAGCCAGCGGGCACGTACGGTGAACGTCCGGTCCGGATGGAGGGAAGGTGGTCTACATGTCGCGGTTGCGCATGGCGGACACCTCCTCGGAACGCGTCCCGGGCACCGACGCGCGGCGGCGGACGACGTCCACCGCGCGGTGCCGGGCAGAGGGCAGGGGGTCGTGGTGAAGAACAGTGTGACTGGCCAGAACCCGTCCCGGGCAGTCGGCTTCTCCTCGATCCGCAACTGGGACCTGTGGACGCTGCGGCCCGCGGCGCTCACCTACTTCTTCCTGGTCGAGTCGGCCGTGGCGGCCGTGTCGATCTGGCTGCTGACGAGCCTGGGCACCGTGTCGGACTCGGACTGGCTGCGGTTCGGCGCCGTCATGTTCGCGATCACCGTGCACCTCATGGTCGTCCGCCGGGCCGAGGAGTCGCGCCGCAACGAGTCGGCGGGCCCGCACATCGACCTGACGTCCGTCTGGACGTTCGCGGCGGCCATCGCGCTGCCGGGCGCCCTCGCCGTGCTCGCCACGATCTGGATGCGCATCCTGATCCAGCCGATCGCGCGGCGACAGCCCCACCGGTTCGTGTTCTCCTCGGCGAGCATCCTGGGCGGCACCCTGCTGGCCTGGCTCGTCGTGCACCTGTCCGGCCTGTCGCTGCTGGCGACCGGGAGCATCCTGCCCGACCTGGGCCTCGTGCTCGTGCTGATCGTGGCCGCGGTGGTGAACTGGGGCGCGCAGGGCATGAACATCGCCGTCGCGCTGAAGATCGTCACCCCGCACACCCGCATCAAGGAGTTCCTGGGCTCGCGGGCCGACAACATGCTGGAGCTGTCCACGCTCGGCGCGGGCGCCATGCTCGGCATGCTGATGACCACGCACTGGATCGGTCCGCTGCTGCTGGTGTTCCCGGTGGTCCTGGTCAACTCGCTGCTCTACCGCGCCACCGAGCGCCGCGCGCACCTCGAACGGCTGCTGCGCGAGCAGGAGCAGCTCCAGGCGCGGCTGGCCGAGGACGCGCACACCGACTACCGGACGGGCCTGCTCAACACCAACGGCCTCGCCGAGTACGGGGCGCGGCTCGCCGAGCGCTGCCGGCGCGACTCGCAGCCGGTGACCGTGCTGGCCATCGACCTGGACCACTTCAAGCGCATCAACGACACGTGGGGCCACCCGGCGGGCAACGCGGTGCTGGCCGAGGTGGGCCGCATCCTGCGGGAGAAGCTGCGGCCGGGCGACGTGGCCGGGCGCGACGGCGGCGAGGAGTTCGTCGTGGTGCTCGCCGACACGGGCCTCGCCCAGGGCACGGCCATCGCCGAGCGGGTGCGCGAGGCGATCGGCGAGATGTCCGTCGTGACGACCGACAAGCACCGCAACACCGTGACGCTGCGCGGCCGCAACCTGCCGCTGACCGCCGACGGCCCGGAGGTGCGCTCCATCTCGGCGTCCATCGGTGTGGCCGTGATGCCGGACAACGGCGACTGCCTGCTCGAAGCCCAGCACTGCGCCGACGCGGCGCTCTACGCGGCCAAGGAGAACGGCCGCAACCAGGTCCGGGTGTCGGCGGGCGAGATCCGCGTGCTGCCCGCGCCGCGCCTGGACGGCGGCGTCGAGGAGGCCCGGGAGCAGGCCGAGGCCACCCGTTCCGCGTAAGCCCGTTCGGCCCGGCCCCGCTCCGTCCGGGCAGGTGGGGCGTGCGTGCCCAGGACGTGCGTGCCCAGAACGTGCGTCACCGCCACCGCGGCGACGTCCGCGCTGCTCCGGTAACGCCCAGGACCGTCCCATGTGGCACTCGCTTCCGCGCGGCCCGGGAACGGGCCATGGTGCCCCTGTGGGGGTCTACCCCCGATCGGCGAACCCCAAACGTGTCACTGCACACGTTCCCTCGTCCGGCCCAGCAGCCGGCACACCAGGTAGATCAGGAACGACACCGCCGTGACGAACGCGCTCACCGGCACGCCGGGCGCGAGCGACAGCAGCATCCCGATCAGCACGGACGCCTCGGCGAACAGCACGGCCAGCACGGTCGCCCGCAGCGGGCTCGCCGTGACGCGCGCCGCCGCGGCGGCCGGGGTGATCATCAGCGACAGCACGAGCAGCGCGCCGACGACCTGCACGCTCAGTGCCGTCGCCACGCCCACCAGCAGTGCGAACACGACGGCCAGGGTGCGCACCGGCACGCCCCGCGCGGTGGCCACGGCGGCGTCCACGCTCGCGAAGTGCAGCGGCCGGTAGATGAGCGCGAGCACGGCGAGGACCGCCACCGAGGCGCCGATGAGCAGCCACAGGTCCGTGGAGCCCACGCTCACGACCTGCCCGACGAGCAGGCCGAACTTGTTCGCCGCGCGCCCCTTGTAGAGGGCGAGGAACAGCACGCCCAGGCCGAGGCCGAACGCCAGGATCGCGCCGATCACCGAGTCGCGGTCGGAGTCGCGCCTGCTCAGCAGCCCCAGCAGCAGCGCGGCGACGACCGACCCGGCCAGCGCGCCGTACCCGACGCCGACGCCGAGCAGCAGGGCCGCCGCGCCGCCGGTGAACGCCAGCTCGCTCGTGCCGTGCACGGCGAACGCCATCTTGCGGGTGACGACCAGCGGCCCGAGGACGCCCGCCACCAGGCCCAGCACGGCGCCCGCGATCAACATCTGCCGCACGAAGTCGTAGCCCAGCAGCTCCGCCGTGAGCTGCCAGTCGAAGAAGTTCTCCATCAGTCCCCATCCACCACGTGGTGCGGTTCGTCCTCGCACACGTGCTGCGCGCCGACCACGTGGATCTGGCCGCGCACGCGGACCACCTCGACGTTCGTGCGGTACAGCCCGGTCAGGGTCCGGGAGGTCATCACCTCGGCGGGCGTGCCGATCCGGAACCGGCCGTCCACCAGGTACAGCACCCGGTCGACCAGCGGCAGGATCGGGTTGATCTCGTGCGTCACGAACAGCACGGCCGTGCCCGCCGACCGCCGCCGCGCGTCGATCAGGTCGCTGACCACGCGCTGGTGGGCGAGGTCGAGCGAGAGCAGCGGCTCGTCGCACAGCAGCACCTCGGGGTCGCCGACCAGCGCCTGCGCGACCCGCAGCCGCTGCTGCTCGCCGCCGGACAGCAGCCCGACCGGCTCGTCGGCGTACCGGGTCGCGCCGACGGCGGCCAGCGCCTCGTCGACCCGCCGCCGCCGCTCGCGCCTGCCGCGCAGGCCCAGACCCCACTCGTGGCCGTCGAGGCCGAAGCCGACGAGGTCGCGCCCGCGCAGCGTCAGCGCGGTGTCCAGGGCGCGCTGCTGCGGGACGTACCCGATGCGCCGGTTGCCGCCCGCCACGCGCACGGTGCCGCCGCTGAGCGGCTGGAGCCCCAGGAGCACCCGGATGAGCGACGTCTTGCCCGAGCCGTTGGGGCCGAGGACGGCCACGAACTCGCCGGGCGCCACGTCGAGGTCGAGGCCGTCCCACAGCACCCGGTCCCCGTAGGACAGCCGCGCGCCGCGGAGGGAGACCGCGGCGCGCGTGTCCGTGAGCTGAGCCGTCCTGGCCGGAGGGGTCATGCGGCGAGCGCCCCCACCAGGGAGTCCACCTGCTTCGTCATCCAGTCAAGGTATCCGGTGGCGCCTTCGGGCAGCGTCTCGGTCACCTCGACGAGGGGCAGCCCGGCCTCGCCGGCCTTCGCCAGGACCTGGGCGGTGGCGGCGTTGGCGGTCTGCGCGTTGTTGACCACCGCGACGACCTGCTTCTGCTCGACCAGCGTCAGCACCTCGGCCAGGGCCGCGGCGGGCACGTCGCCCTCCTCCTCGACAGCATCGGCGAACGCCTCGGGCGTGGCGCTCTCGACGCCCGCGGTGTCGAGCAGGTAGTGGGCGACCGGCTCGGTCTCCAGCACCTTCTTGCCCGCGCCCTTGTCCTTGGCCTTCTCCTCCAGCGCGGTGACGCCGTCGGTGAAGGTCTTTGCGTTGGCCTCGAAGGAGGACTTCTTGTCGGGCGCGATGGCGGAGAGGTCGGCGGCGGCCTGGTCGGCGACCTTCCGGACGGTCTCGAAGTCGTACCAGACGTGCTCGTTCACGGCGTGGTCGTGGCCGTGGTCGTCCGCCGGCGCCTCGGACGCGTGCGCCTCCTCGGAGGCGTGCGGCTCCTCGGAGGCGTGCGGCTCCTCGCCCTCGTGCTCGTCGGCCTTGCCGGAGACGGGGAACGCCTCGATCTTCTTCGCACCCTCGGTCTCGGGGCCGAGCAGGGTGGCGAAGAAGTCGTCGTAGCCGCCGCCGTTGAAGATCACGAGCTGCGCGTCGCGCACGGCGGCCACGTCGGACGGCTTGGCCTCGTAGGAGTGGGGGTCGCCGGACGGGTCGTCGATGATCGAGGTCACCGCGACGTCGTCACCGCCGACGGCCGCCACGACGCTGCCCCACACGTTGGTGGAGGCGACGACCTTGATCTTGCCGTCGGAGGCGGTCGGGGCGTCCTGGCCACCGCCGCAGGCGGTCAGGGCGACGGCGGTCACGGCGGCCACCGCGCCGAGCATCGCGTTGCGGACGGTCATCAGAGCACTCCTCGACTGGGCACACGTACAGGCAATGGAAACCGTTGTCGAGTTCAGTTTAGAACGCTCCGCGACCGGCGGGCCCACCGACCGGGTGTAGTTCACGACACAGGGGCCACTCCCCGGTGCGGGAACGGCCCCTGTGCGCGGGTGTGCGTCAGTCGATGAGGCGGGCGCCCGACTCCGGGTGGAACAGGTGCACCTCGGAGGCGTCGCGCACGGCGACCTTGACCGTCTGCCCCAGGGTGGGCGGCGTGCGGCCGTCGACGCGGACCACGAACCGCTCGGGGACGTCGCCGATGCGGACCGAGCCGTGCATGAGCGCGTCCGCGCCCAGCTCCTCGACCAGCTCGACGGTCATGTCCATGCCCTGCTCGGCGGAGCTGACCAGGGCCAGCGACTCGGGCCGGATGCCGAACGTCACCTCGGACAGGCCCTCGGCGGCGGCCCGGTCGAGGTACGTGCGCTCCAGCGGCACGACGACGCCGTCGAGCTTCGCGCCCTCGGAGGTCAGCGGCACGGTCTTGAGGTTCATCGCGGGCGAGCCCATGAACCCGGCGACGAACGCGTTGGCCGGCTTGTCGTACAGCGCGCGCGGGGTGTCGCACTGCTGGAGCAGGCCGTCCTTGAGCACGGCGACCCGGTGGCCCATCGTCATGGCCTCGACCTGGTCGTGCGTGACGTAGATCGTGGTGGTGCCGAGCCGGGCCTGGAGCGCGGCGATGTTCGCGCGGGTCTCCACGCGCAGCTTCGCGTCGAGGTTGGACAGCGGCTCGTCCATGAGGAACACGGAAGGCTCGCGCACGATGGCGCGGCCCATCGCGACGCGCTGCCGCTGGCCGCCCGAGAGCGCCTTCGGCTTGCGGTCGAGGTACTTGGTGAGGTCGAGCATCTTGGCCGCCTCGGCGACCTTCTCCTTGATGTCGGCCTTGTTCACCCCGCGCAGCTTGAGCGCGAAGCCCATGTTCTCCGCGACGGTCATGTGCGGGTACAGCGCGTAGGACTGGAACACCATGGCGATGTCGCGGCCCTTCGGCGGGACGTTGGTGACGTCCTTGCCGCCGATGTGGATGGCGCCCTCGTCGACGTCCTCCAGGCCCGCGAGCATGCGCAGGGCGGTCGACTTGCCGGAACCGGACGGACCGACCAGGACCAGGAACTCACCGTCGGTGACATCCAGGGACAACTCGTCCACCGCGCGGACCGGCGGATTGCCGGAGAACACCCGCGAAGCCTTGACGTAGGCGACCTCAGCCATGGGAAACGCACCTTTCGCTGTCACGCTTTCGGGTAACGGTAGGGATTGCAAGCGCTTACGGGAACAGGTGGATTGGTCTAGTTCCCCACGCCGGAGCCGACGGTGCCGCCAGGAGTTACGCTCACGAGGTGAAGGTCATCAGCCAGCGGGAGTTCCACGACGACTTCGCCGCCGTCATGGACGCCGTGGAGGCGGGCGAGACGTACCGCGTGACGCGCGACGGCGTGGAGATCGCCGAGGTGCGGTCCCTTCCGCGTCGGACGAAGTTCACCACCGCGGAACTGATCGAGCGGCACAGGCACCTGCCGCGCGTCGACCACGCGGCCATGCGCGCCGAGTCGGACGAGTTGTTCGGCGAGGACCGCGTCGGCGACGACGACCCCTGGGAACGCCGCCGCGGCTGAGCACCGCCCACCCCGAGTGGTCGAGGCGTCGCGGTCCGACCGGGAGTGGTATGCCTGGAGGCATGGCCACCGACCTGGTCCTCGTCCGCCACGCGACGTCCGTCGTCCCCACACCCGGCGGGCCGGACGAGATGACGCGACCGCTGCGACCCGAGGGGCTGGTCCAGGCGCGCGACCTCGTGGGCGAACTCCTCGCCCTCGCCCCCACCGCCGTCGCCTCCAGCCCCTACCTCCGGGCCGTGCAGACGGTCGAACCCGCCGCCCGCGCGCTCGGCCTCGCCGTCGGCACCAGGTGGGAGCTGCGGGAGTGGGACTCGGGGCTCGCGCCGACCCCCGACTACGCGCGGCACCACGTGCACAGGTGGGAGCACCCCGACGAGGCCCGGCCGGGTGCGGAGAGCATCGCGGACCTCGACCGCCGCGTCGGCGCGGCGTTGGCGCGGCTGGCCGGGGAGCACGACGGCGGCGCGGTGCTGGTCGGCACGCACGGCACGCACGGCACGTTCGCGGCGCGTGCGCTGCTCGCCGCGGGCGCGGAGGTCGACTGGCCGTTCCTCGTGGCCATGCCCATGCCGGCGGTGTACGTGGTCCGGTGGGACGGCGGCCGAGGGGCGACCGCCGTCCGCGGACCGGGGCTACCCCTTGACCGCGCCTGACGACAGGCCCGTCACGAGGAACCGCTGCACCAGGTAGAACACGACGATCGCCGGGATCGCCACCAGGATGGACGCCGCCGCCAGGTGGCCCCACTCGGTGCGGTTCTGCTGCACGAACACCTGCAACCCGACCGCCAGCGTCTTCGACTCGTCCGCCGCCGACAGGAACGCCGACGCGAACGCCACCTCGCCCCACGCGGTGAGGAACGCGTAGAACGCGGTCACCGCGAGGCCCGGCCGGGCGAGCGGCAGCACGAGCCGCCAGAAGACGCCGAACGGCGTGAGGCCGTCCACGCGCCCCGCCTCGTCGATGTCGGTGGGGATGGTGTCGAAGTAGCCCTTCAGCATGTACGTGCAGAAGGGCACCGCGGTCGTGCAGTACACCAGCACCAGGCCGAACGACGTGCCCTGCAACCCCAGCACGAGCAGGATGTTGTACAGCGGCACGATCAGCACCGCGAACGGGAACATCTGCACGACCAGGAACGACAGCATCAGCGACCGCTTGCCGGGGAACCGGAACCGCGAGGCCGCGTACCCGGTCGTCGCCGACAGGAACACGGCCAGCACCGTGGTCATCAGCGCGATGACCACCGAGTTGCCGAACCAGGCGAGGAAGTCGCCCTTCTCGCCCGCCAGGATGCGCGTGTAGTTGTCCAGGCTCGACTCGTTGACGAGCTTCGGCGTGGTCTCCACGGCCCGCGCGTCGGGCTTGAACGACGTCACCAGCACCCAGAACACCGGGAACACCGCGATCAGCGACGCCACGACGAGCGCGGCGTGCAGCCCGACGCTCGCCACCCGGGAGCGCTGCGAGCGCTTCACCGGGCGTGCCGCCGCGACGGCCTTCAGGGACGCGGCCTCGACCGTCATCACCACACCTCGCCTTGCTTGCGCAGCGCCCGCCGGTAGATGCCCGCGAACACGAGCAGCACGGACAGGATCAGCACGCCGTAGGTCGACGCGACCGCGAAGTCGCGGGACGCGCCGGAGAAGAACCGCTCGAACGCGTAGGTCACCAGGATGCGGGTGTTCGGGTTCGGCCCGGTGACCAGGTAGATGATCGCGAACATGTTGAACGTCCAGATGATGCCGAGCAGCACCACCGTGCTCGACACGGCCTGGAGGCCGGGCAGCGTGACGTGCCGGAACCGCTGCCACGGGGACGCGCCGTCCACCTCGGCCGCCTCGTAGAGGTCGCCGGGGATGGACTGGAGGCCGCCGAGCAGCGCCACCATCATGAACGGCACGCCGAGCCAGGTGTTCACGATCATGACCGCGACCAGCGCCCAGTCGGACTGGCCCAGCCAGACCGGGTCGGGCAGGCCGACGGCCCGCAGGGCCTGGTTGATGATCCCGTACTGCGCGTTGAACATGTACTTCCACGCGAACGCGCTGATGAACGCGGGCACGGCCCACGGCAGGATCAGCAGCACCCGGTACACGGCCCGGCCGCGCACCTCCCGGTTGAGCAGCAGCGCGAGGCCCAGGCCGATGGTGTAGTGCAGGAACACGCAGCCGAACGTCCAGATCAGCGTGCGCACCAGCGTGCCCCAGAAGGCGCCGTAGCTGGAGTCCCCGGACAGGATGTTCAGGTAGTTGTCCAACCCGACGGAGACGTAGGTCGCCGGCCGATCCAGGATCGGGTTGGCGATGTTGCCCTCGTTGATGTTCGTGAAGGTGAAGAACACGCCCTGGGCGAGCGGGAACAGCACCAGCACGGCGATGACCACCACGACCGGCAGCACCATGGCGTACGCGTACCAGTGCCGGTCCAGGAACCTGCGCACCGAAGCCTCCCTTCGAGCGGTCCTCGCGGGGGACCCGACCGACCGGGTCCCCCGCGAGGTCGCGATCAGCCGACCGTGTACTCGGGGACGACGGTGTCCTTGTAGGACTTGGCCACCTCGTCGAGCGCCGTCTTGGCGTCCTTCTTGCCGGCCAGGACGTCGGCGTAGGCGATCTTCAGCGGGTCGAACAGCTGACCGCCCTCGGGGATCCAGGCGCGCGGGTGCGCGGAGGTGACGACCGGCTCGAACGCGGACACGACCGCGTTGGCCTTCACGTCGGCGTTCTCGTAGGCCGACTTGCGGGTCGGCAGCAGGCCCAGCTCCTTGGCGACGGCCACCTGCGACTCGACGCCGCTCATGCAGGCGACGAACTTGATCGACGAGTCCTTGGCCTTGGTGCCCTGGCGGATCGTGTAGTCGTGCCCGCCGACCGGCGCGGAGCCCTCGCCGGCGGTCTCGCCGGGCACGGGCGCGATGCCCAGGTTGGCGGCGTCGGTGAACGCGGCGCCCTTGAGGTAGTCGGCGACCGACCACGGGCCGTTGACCACCATGGCGACCTCGCCGGAGGTGAACGCGGCCTGCATGTTGTTGTAGGAGTTCGCCGGGTCGAGCGCGGTGGTCGCGGCCTTGGCGTCGAGCAGGCCCTTGGCGGTCTCCAGCGCCTTCACGTTCTCCGCGGAGTTGACCACGATCTTCTTCGCGTCGGCGTCGACGAGGTCGCCGCCCGCGCCGTAGATGAACGGCAGCGCGTAGTAGGCGTCGTTGTTGATGAAGATGGTCTTCTCGCCGCCGAGCTTGGCGGCGGCGGCCTTGACCTCGTCCCAGGTCTTCGGCGGCTCGACGCCGGCGTCGGCCAGCAGCTTCTTGTTGTAGAAGAGGGCGAGCGAGTCGGTGACCTGGGGGACGCCGTACGTCTTGCCGTCGAACTTCGTGGAGCCCAGCGGGGTCTCCAGGAAGTCGGAGGTGTCGCCGGCCAGCTCCGTGCCGGTCAGGTCCACGACGTAGCCGAGCTTGGCCAGCTGCGGCACCCAGGCGACCTCGGCGCGGAACACGTCGGGGCCCTGACCGCCCTGCGCGGCGGTCCGGTAGTTGTTCAGCGCCTGGTCGAAGGCGACGGTCTCGGTCTTGACCTTGTAGCCGCCCTTGGTCGCGCAGTCCTGCGCGATCTTGGCGAACACCGGGCTCTCGTTGGGGCCGCTGGTGTCCCAGAAGGTGATCTCGCCGGAGTCGCCGGACGCCGACCCGCCGTCGCCACCACCGCACGCGGTGAGGACGAGGGCGGAGGCTGCCGCCACTGCGGTCACGAGGGTGGTACGTCGCATCGTTGCTGTCGTCCCTCCATGCTGCCCTTCATCGGCGATGAAGGCTCTTGCAAGAACTTGCGAAATTGTTGCCGCGGATTTCATCCCGCCGACCTGCACCGGGTCAAGGGGGCGACGGTAACCAAGCCGTAACGGCCGCACCTGCACGAGCGAAACCGAGGTGGGCGTTGCAAAAATTTGCCGCTGGCGGCAGGCTGCACGTCACATCACACCCGAGGAGGCGCACGGTGTCCGGTCTGTCCGAGATCGCCAGGGCAGCCGGCGTCAGCATCTCCACGGTCAGCCGGGTGCTCAACCGCCGGGCGGGCGTCAACGACGAAACGCGCCAACGGGTGCTGGCCGTCCTCGCCGAGATGCCGTACACGCCGCGCGGGCTCGGCGCGCTCCAGCGCACGGGGGTCATCGGGCTGCTGGTGCCGGAGCTGTCGAACCCGGTGTTCCCGGCGTTCGCCGAGGCGCTGGAGGTGCGCGCCGCCCGCCTGGGGTACTCGTCGCTGCTGTGCAACACCCGCGCCACCGGGTCGGCCGCCATGGGCGAGGAGGAGTACGTCCGGATGCTGCTCGCGCGCGGCGTCGAGGGCATGGTGTTCGTGTCGCCGGAGATCACCAACGTCGAGGTGCCGCTGGGCCAGGCGCCCCGGCCGTCGTACTACGCGAAGCTGCTGGCCGACGGCGTGCACATGGTGTTCGTCAACGGGGCGACGCCGTCGCTGGACGTGCCGGACGTGACCGTGGACGAGCAGCACGCCGGGTACGCGGCGACGCGGCACCTCGTGGAGCTGGGGCACCGGCGGATCGGGTTCGTGTCGGGACCGGCGCGGGCGCTGCCGTCGCGGCTCAAGCGGGCCGGGTGGGCGGCGGCGCTGGAGGAGGACGGGCTGCCGGCGACGTCGGACTTCGTGGCGCACGGCCCGTTCGGGCCGGAGGGCGGCGCGGCGGCGGTGGCGACGCTGCTGGACACGGTGCGGCCGTCGGCGGTGATCTGCTCGTCGGACCACATGGCGATCGGCGTGCTGCGGGAGGCGCACCGGCGCGGGTTGGCGGTGCCCGACGAGCTGTCCGTGGTGGGCTTCGACGACATCCCGCTGGCGTCGTACTGCTCGCCGTCGCTGACCACCCTGGCGCAGCCGATCGAGGAGATGGCGGCGGCGGCCGTGGACGAACTGGTGCACCGCCTGGACCCCGATCGGCGCAGGCGGCCGGCGGGCAACTACACGCGCGTCTTCCGACCGAGGCTGGTCGTGCGCGAGTCGTCCTCACCGCCCTCATTGGTTTAGACCAATGTACTACGAGGTAACCTGCGACTAGCTGCACTGATGGGAATGTCGAGGGACGCCGGTCACCCCCACTTCTGTAATTGGTTCTGAACCGTTACGGTCACTTCATGGCGCGGTCGATGCATGTGCGACGCCCCGCGACGCTCGCCTCACTGGCGGCGGAGCTGGGTGTTTCCCGGACAACGGTGTCCAACGCGTACAACCGTCCCGACCAGCTCTCGCCGGAGCTGCGACGCCGGGTGTTGGAGACAGCGAGACGACTCGGGTACCCGGGGCCCGACCCGGTGGCCCGTTCCCTCCGGACGCGCAAGGCGGGGGCGGTGGGGCTGCTGCTCACCGAGAACCTGTCCTACGCGTTCCGCGACCCGGCGGCGATCGGATTCCTGGAAGGCCTGGCGCTGGCCTGCGAGGACGCCGGGCAGGGCCTCCTCCTGGTGCCCGCGAGCCCCGAGCGCGAGGACGTGGCGGCCGTGCACCGGGCGGGCGTGGACGGTTTCGTCGTCTACTCCGTGCCGGACGACGACCCGCACCTGGCGGCGGTGCTCGAACGCCCCGTGCCGACGGTCGTGTGCGACCAGCCGGACCTCGACAACGTCGACCGGGTCGGCATCGACGACCAGGCGGCCATGCACGCGATGGCGCAGCACCTGATCTCCCTGGGCCACCGCCGCATCGGCGTCGTGTGCATGCGCCTGAACCGCGACCGCAACGACGGTTTCGTCACGCCGGACCGCCAGCGCTCCGCGCACTTCCACGTGCAGCGGGCGAGGCTGGCCGGCCTGGCGCAGGCGTTCGGCGCCGTGGACGTCGAGTGGACGGACGTCCCGGTCGTGGAGCGCTTCGACCACACGATCGCCTCGGGCGCCTCGGCCGCCGCGCAGCTGCTGGACCGCGACCCGCGGATCACCGCGCTGGTGTGCACGTCGGACATCCTCGCCCTGGGTGCGATGACCGAGGCCGAGCGGCGCGGGCTGCGCGTGCCGCAGGACCTGTCCATCACCGGGTTCGACGGGATCCGCGAGGCCGAGCAGGCGGGCCTGACCACCGTGCGCCAACCGGTCCTGGAGAAGGGCCGCGCGGCGGGCAAGCTGCTCCTGGACTCGGCGGAGCGCTCCCGGCCGCGCGCGGTGACCCTGTCGACGGAACTGGTGGCGGGCTCGACGGCCGCCGCGCCCCGCGGCACCGCGGAGGAGCGCTGGTTCGGCCCGTGAGCTGATCGCGTCGGGCAGGGGTCCCCGGTTCCGGGGACCCCTGTTCCGCTTCGCGGGCCGGAGCCCGGCGACTACGTGAGCCGGAAGACCACCGGGTCGCTCACCAGGCCCGCCACGACGGCGGACAGCAGGTAGTCGCCCGGGCCGAGTCGCCCCACCTCCGCGCACCCCGGCCGGGAGGTGGTGCCGGACCACCGGAGGCCGTAGGTGAACCGCTCGGTCGGCCGCATCACGCGCACCTCGGACCCGGCCGTGGCGAGGCAGTCGTTGCTCGACCACAGGCGGGTGGCACCGTCGACCGTCGTCACGACGAGCTCGCGCACCGCGCGGCCGATCTCCTTGGCGCACGGCAGCTGCCCGGTGTTGGACACCACGATGGCGAACCCCACGGGCTGCCCCGCCGGCGTCGACGGCGGGTCCACCTCGGCCACCACCGACACCTGCCCGTCACCGCACGGCGGCGGCGGACCGGGCGGCGGCGTCGGGGCCGGCGGCGTGGTCGACGAGGACGACGCGACCGCCGGTGTCCCGGCCCGTGCCGGCGGGCTCGACGACGAGGGCGACGGCGGCCCCGCGACGGACGCCGGGTCGCCGTGGCCGACGAGGGCGCCCACCAGCCACGCGACGAGGACCAGGGACGCCACCGCCGCGCCGACGGCCAGCGCGCGCCGACGCCGGTACACCGCCGTGGGGTGCGGTCCTGGAGGGTCGGTCACGCGATCGAAGGTAGCCGGGCGACGTGGAATGCGGCGGTAGGTCCCGATCCCACGATCCGGTGAACGTGAACGTGATTGTCCACCCGAACCACTTGCCGGCATGCGGGAGCCGGGTTCCAATCCCAGGGAAAACGGGAGGTGTGCCATGACCGCGATCGACGAACTGCTGCGACGCAACGCCGAGCTGGGCAACGTGGTGCCGGGTGATCGCTCCTCACCCAGGCCCTCGATGCAGGTCGCCATCCTGACCTGCATGGACTCCCGCATCCGGGTGTTCGAGATCTTCGGGCTCAAGCAGGGCGAGGCGCACGTGCTGCGCAACGCGGGCGGTGTCGTCACCGACGACGCCATCCGTTCCCTGGCGCTGAGCCAGCGCAAGCTCGGCACCCGCGAGGTGCTGCTGGTGCACCACACCAACTGCGGCCTGGAACTGGTCACCGAGGACGACTTCAAGGACGAGCTGGAGCAGGACTCCGGCATGCGCCCGACCTGGTCGGTGGAGGCGTTCCGCGAGGTGAAGGACAGCGTCCGCGGCTCGATGAACCGCGTCCGGCACAGCCCGTTCCTGATCCACCGGGACACGGTGCGCGGCTTCGTCTACGACGTGCACACCGGCCAGTTGACCGAGGTCGTCTGACACACTGTCGGGCGCCATGAGCGCTTCCGCGAACATCCCCGCCGACACCCTGCTCGACTGGTTCGCCGACACCGCCCGCGACCTGCCCTGGCGACGCCCGGAGTGCACCGCGTGGGGCGTGCTGGTCAGCGAGGTCATGCTCCAGCAGACGCCCGTGAACCGCGTCGAGCCGATCTGGCGGGACTGGCTGGAGCGCTGGCCGACGCCGTCCTCGACGGCCGCCGCGACGCAGGGCGAGGTGCTGCGGGCGTGGGGCAAGCTGGGCTACCCCCGGCGCGCCCTGCGCCTGCACGCCGCCGCCCGGGCGATCGCGGAGGACCACGACGACGTCGTGCCCCCCGACGTCGACACGCTGCTCGCCCTGCCCGGCATCGGCGCCTACACCGCCCGCGCGGTGGCCGCCTTCGCGTACGGGCAGGCCGTCCCGGTGGTCGACACGAACGTGCGACGCGTCGTGGCCCGTGCGGTGCACGGCGCGGCGGACGCCGGCCCGCCGTCCACCACCAGGGACCTCCGCGACGCCGAAGCCCTCCTCCCGCGGGAACGGGCCGCCACCTACTCCGCGGCCCTGATGGAACTGGGCGCGCTCGTCTGCGTCGCCCGCACACCCCGGTGCGCCGACTGCCCGGTCCTCGCGACCTGCCGCTGGCAGCTGGCCGGCCGCCCCGCCCACGACGGCCCGGTCAAGGCCGTGCAGAAGTTCGCGGGCACGGACCGCCAGGTCCGGGGCCGCCTGCTGGACGTCCTGCGCGGCACCACCGAGCCGGTGGAGAAGGCCGTCCTCGACCTGGCCTGGTCCGACGCGGGCCAGCGCGACCGCTGCCTGCACTCGCTGCTCGTGGACGGCCTGGTCGAGCAGACCCGCGACGGCCTGTTCGCGCTGCCCGGGGAGCACTGATGCACAAGCTGGTGGTGCTGTTCGACGCCGAGGCGGACCAGGCCGTCCGCGACCTCTGGCGCCGGGCGGGCACCACCCACCCGCACCCGCCGCACCTGACCTTCGCCGCCGCGGGCACGATCGGCCCGAAGGTCCGCGCCGAGCTCCGCGAGGACCTGTCCCGCCTCTGGCTGCCCGACCTGTGGCTGCACGCCCTCGCCGCCACCGAGGGCCACCTGCACCTCACCGCGGTCGTGGACGGCGAACTGCTGGCCGTCCACTCGGCCGTCCACGACGTCCTGGCGGGCCGCGTGAAGCACCCGGACGCCCGCCACCTGCCGAGCAGCTGGACACCCCGCTGCACGCTCCTGGAGGGCGAGGACCACGAGGTCGCCCGGGCCTTCGCCGCCCTCCACCCGGTGACCCCGATCCGCGCCCGGGTCCGGCAGGTCGCGGTCGTCGACACTCAGACCGGCGGCACGGACCCGCTCAGGAACGCCTCCACCGCACCCCGGTAGACCTCGGGCGCCTGGTCGTGCACGACGTGCCCGGACTCGGGCACCAGCAGGTACGACGCGCCGGTCCGCCGCGCGACCTCCTCCATCTGCCCCGGCCGCATGCCACCGCGACCCGCCTCGACCACCAGCATCGGGCACCGCACCGCGTCCACGAGGTCCCAGTAGGACCGCTCGCCCCACTCGGCCGCGATCTCGTACAGGTCCTCCATCCGCGCGATCAGGTGCCAGCCGTCGTCGCGCTCCTCGAACAGCTCCTCCACCCGGGGCACGTCCACCACCGACCGCACGTGCGCCAACGACTCGAACACCGGCCACGCGTCGAAGTACCAGCGCCACTCGTCCACGGTCCTCCCCCGGTTGTCCGGCACGACGTCCTCCACGACGACCGCCGCCACCAGGTCGGGCCGCGCGGCGGCCAGCGCCCACGCGTGCAGCCCGCCCATCGAGTGCCCGATCACCACCGCCGGCCCCAGCCCGCGCTCCTCGATCACCGCCGCCGCGTCGGCCGCGAAGTCCTCGGTCCGGAACGGGCCCCGCCGCGGGTTCCGCCCGTGCCCCCGCGCGTCGGGCGCGACGACCCGCCCGTACGGCTTCAGCCACTGCGCCACCGTCCACCAGGTGCTGGCCCGGCTCATCAACCCGTGCAGCAGCACGATGCCCCGACCCGAGCCGCCGAACTCCGCAACGCCCATGCGTGCATCATGTCGGCATGTCCATCGGCACCAAGGCGCGCCCGTACCTGCTCGTCACCGCCCTGGTGCTGGTGGTGGCCGGGATCGTGGTGGCCCGCATCCCCCGCGAGGACGCCGCGGCGCCCGCCACCACCGGTCCGACGACGCCCGCCGCGGCGAACGCCGAGGGCGGCGACGGCGCGGGTGACGCGTACTACCCGCAGGACGGCAACACCGGCTACGACGTCCAGCGCTACGACGTCTCGATCAGCTACGACCCCGCCACCAGGCAGCTCGACGGCACCGCCACGATCACCGCGCGGGCGACCGCCGACCTGTCCCGCTACAACCTCGACCTCTACGCCCTCACGGCGACCGAGGTCACCACCGACGACGCGGCGGCGACCTTCGCCCAGGAGGGCGACCACGAACTGGTGATCACCCCGGGCACGCCCCTCCCCCGCGACCGGGAGTTCACCACCACCGTCCGCTACCGCGGCGAACCGACCGTCTTCGAGGACCGGGCCCTGGGCCGCAGCGGCTGGCAGACCTCGTCGACCGGCGGGGCCTTCGCCGCGGGGGAACCGCACTCGGCGACCACCTGGTTCCCGGCCAACGACACCCCCCGCGACAAGGCCGCCTTCGCCCTCACCGCCCGGGTCCCCGAGGGCTGGTCGGTCGTCTCCAACGGCCTGGAGAAGGGGAGCACCACCGCCGACGGCTGGACGTCGTTCCGCTGGGAGGCCGACCAGCCCATGGCCACCTACCTGACCACGATCGCCATCGACAGGTGGACCGTCGAGCGCTCCGCGCTGCCCGACGGCACCCCCGTCGTCGACGCCTACGCCCCCGGCGCCGAACAGGCCCGGCAGCACCAGCGGCGGCTCCCCGAGGTCCTCGCCTTCCTGTCCGAGGAGTTCGGCCCCTACCCGTTCACCGCCGCGGGCGGCATCTTCCTGGCGGACGACATCGGCTTCTCCCTGGAGACCCAGACCAGGCCCGTCTACGCGGGCTGGGCCGACCTGGACACCGTGGTGCACGAGAACGCCCACCAGTGGTTCGGCAACTCGGTCTCCCTGGAGAACTGGGCCGACATCTGCCTGAACGAGTGCTTCGCCAGCTACGCGCAGTGGCTGTGGGACGAGAAGGAGGGCGCCGACCTGGACGCCCGCTACCGCGCGGAAGTGGAGCGCGTGAGCGACCGCGACTCCTACTGGGGCCGCAAGCTCTACGACATGGGCCGGGGCAACGAGTTCCGCGGCGTCTACGACAAGGGCCAGCTCGCCCTGCACGCCCTGCGCCGCCAGATCGGCGACGAGCACTTCGACGCGACCCTCAAGACCTGGCTGGCCGACCACCGGGACGGCAACGCCGCCTGGCCGGAGTTCGAGGCGCACGTCGAGAAGACGTCGGGCCAGGACCTGGACGCCTTCTTCGCCGCCTGGTTCCGGGGCGACGAGCGCCCGTCCGACGAGCACCTCTACCCCGGACCACTGCGGTAACGTCGTCGCCATGGCGGTTGTGAAGATCAACGCGATCCACGTGCCCGACGGTTCCGGCCCCGAGCTGGAGAAGCGGTTCGCCGCGCGCCTGGGCGCCGTGGACAACGAGCCCGGCTTCCTCGGCTTCCAGCTGCTCCGCCCGGTCAAGGGTGACGAGCGGTACTTCGTGGTCACCCAGTGGGAGACCGAGGAGGACTTCCAGAACTGGCTGAAGGGCAGCGCCAAGGAGGCCCACTCGGGCGAGCGCGCGCGTCCCGTGGGCACCGGTTCGGACCTGCTGGAGTTCGAGGTGGTCCTCGACTCCACGAACAAGAGTTGACCGAAGCCCTCGACCGGGCCGCCGACCTCGTCCGCGACGCCGACGCACTCCTGGTGTGCGCCGGCGCGGGCATGGGCGTGGACTCGGGCCTGCCGGACTTCCGCGGCACGAGCGGTTTCTGGCGGGCCTACCCGCCCTACGAACGCCTGGGCCTGAGCTTCGAGGAGCTGGCCGACCCGGTGCACTTCGCCGAGGACCCGGCCCTGGCCTGGGGCTTCTACGGCCACCGGCTGCACCTCTACCGCGGGACGACGCCCCACGCGGGTTTCGGGGTCCTGCGGGCCTGGGGCGCGCGCGTCCTCACCTCGAACGTGGACGGCCAGTTCCAGGAGGCCGGCTTCCCCCACGTGGCCGAGGTCCACGGCTCGATCCACCACCTCCAGTGCACCGGGCCGTGCACGGACGACGTCTGGCGGAACGACCACGTCGTCACCGTCGACCCGACCACCATGAGGGCCACCGGCGACCTGCCGACGTGCCCCCGCTGCGGCGGCCTGGCCAGGCCGAACATCCTCATGTTCGGCGACCGGTCCTGGGTCCCCACCCGCTCCCGGCGGGCCCTGGACGAACTCACCGCCTGGCGCCGCGCCCACCGCGACCTCACCGTCGTCGAGATCGGCGCGGGCACGGCCGTCCCCACGATCCGCCGCCAGGCGGAGCTGGCCGCCGCGACCACGGGGAACCTGATCCGCATCAACCCCCGGGAGCCCGAGGTCCGCCACGGCAGGGGCGTCTCCCTGGCGATGGGCGCCGCGGAGGCCCTCAGCGAGCTGGCACGACGAATCGGCTGACCACGGCCCGGTGGTCGGTGCCGGGGATGTCCACCACCGCGAACGAGTCCACCGGGCACCGGTTGTCCACCAGCACGTGGTCGATGACGACGGGCGGCGGCCACGGGGCCCCGGCAGGCCACGTGGGTGCCAACCCGGCCCCCACCTGGTCGGCCGCGTCGACGTACCCGCCGTTCAGCAACCGCCGCATGCCCACGTGGTCGAGCGTCGCGTTGAAGTCCCCGGCCAGCACCCGCACCGGCGCGTTGAGGTCCCGCTCGGGCAACCCGGCCAGGTCCCGCTGCCAGTCCTCCGGCCCGGCGTCCACCACCGGCGGCAGCGGGTGGACCGACAGCACCTCCACGTCGTCGCCCGGCAGGTCCACCAACGCCCCGGCCTGCCGCAACGTGCTGGGCGGCGTCAGGACCCGGGGCGACAGCGGCCACCGGGACGCGATCCCGGACCCGGACCCGCCCGGCTCGTCCAGGAAGTGCCGGTGGGGCAGCTCCCGCCCCAACCCGGCCCGCTCGAAGTCCGCCACCATCGCGGGCGTCAGCTCCTGGAGGGCGAGCACGTCGACCCGGTGCTCCCGGACCGCCGCCACCACGTCCTCCGCGACGGCCTTCCCCACCAGCAGGTTCGAGGACATCACCACCACCGACCGCCCCACCCCCACCGGGCGGGAGTCGGGGAAGGCCCGGGGCGCCACCGCCGACACCAGCACCAGCGCGACGAGCAGCACCACCACCCCCACGCCCCACCGCCGCAGCAGCAGCGCCACCGCCCCCAGCAGCACGCCGGCGGCCGTCCAGTAGGGCGTGAGCGCCGTGGTGGCCACCATGTGCCGCGTGCCGTCGACCCCGAGCAGCCGGACGAAGGCGGCCCCCGAGAACCCCACCGCGGCCACCACCAGCAGGAAGGTGACGCCCCCTCGCCTGGTGCGGCGTTCCACCGTGTCGACCACGCCATCTAGTCTGCCCGAATGGAGGTATTGCTGACGGGCTTCGAGCCGTTCGGCGGGGAGCGCACCAACCCGTCCTGGGAAGCGGTCAAGGCGGTCGAGCCCACCGGCTACACCCTGACCACCCTGGAACTGCCCTGCGTCTTCCACGAGTCCATCGAGGTCCTGAGGGGCGCCCTGGGCGAGCGCCACTACGACCTGGTCATCGCCACCGGCCAGGCGGGCGGCAGGCCGGACGTCACCCCGGAGCGCACCGCGATCAACCTGGACGACGCCCGCATCCCCGACAACCGGGGCAACCGGCCCGTGGACGAACCGGTGCTCCCGGAGGGCCCCACCGCCTACTTCAGCACCCTCCCGGTCAAAGCGGCGGTAGCCGCCCTCACCGCCGAGGGCATCCCCGCCTCGGTCAGCCACACGGCGGGCACGTTCGTCTGCAACCACGTCTTCTACGGCCTGATGCACCTGACGGCCACCGCCCACCCGGGCACCAGGGCCGGCTTCGTGCACGTCCCCTTCTCGCCGGACCAGACCGAGGACGCACCCAGCCTCCCGGTCGAGACCACCGCCAAGGCGCTGGACCTGATCATCCGGACCGCCCTGTCCACGCGGACCGACCTGCGCACCACGGCCGGCACGCTGCACTAGCACCCGCCGGGCCGGCACCCGCTCCGCGCAGCAGAACGCCCCCCGGGCGGACCCGGGGGGCGTTCGGCACCGCTGGTGGGACTAGGCGGACTCGGCGTCCGAGTCGCCGCCACCCTCGCCGCCGGAAGCGGCCATGTCGACGGGGGGCGCGTCCGGCACCCGCATCGGCTTGGTCTCGCCCCGGAACACGAAGTGGGCCTTGTCGTCGGGCTCCTTCTCCCCGCCGTCCCAGCCCTCGACGTCGGTGATGATGATCTGGCCGGGCTGGATCTCCCCGAACAGGATCTTCTCCGACAGCTGGTCCTCGATCTCGCGCTGGATGGTCCGGCGCAGCGGCCGGGCGCCCAGCACCGGGTCGAACCCGCGCTTGGCCAGCAGCATCTTCGCGCGATCCGTGAGCTCGATCGCCATGTCCTTGTTCTTCAACTGCTGCTCGACGCGGGCGATCATCAGGTCCACCATCTTGATGATCTCGTCCTGCGTGAGCTGGTGGAAGACGATGATGTCGTCGATGCGGTTGAGGAACTCGGGCCGGAAGTGCTTCTTCAGCTCGTCGTTGACCTTGTTCTTCATGCGCTCGTAGTTGGACGCGGTGTCCTGACCCGAGGTGAAGCCCAGGCCCACGGCCTTCGAGATGTCCGAGGTGCCGAGGTTCGAGGTGAAGATGATGACGGTGTTCTTGAAGTCCACCGTCCGGCCCTGGCCGTCGGTCAGGCGGCCGTCCTCCAACACCTGGAGCAGCGTGTTGTAGACCTCCTGGTGGGCCTTCTCGATCTCGTCGAACAGCACCACCGAGAACGGCTTGCGCCGCACCTTCTCGGTGAGCTGGCCACCCTCCTCGTAACCCACGTACCCGGGAGGGGCGCCGAAGAGCCGCGAGGCGGTGTACCGGTCGTGGAACTCGCCCATGTCGATCTGGATGAGCGCGTCGTCCTCGCCGAACAGGAAGTTCGCCAGCGCCTTCGACAGCTCCGTCTTGCCGACGCCCGACGGGCCGGCGAAGATGAACGAACCGGACGGCCGCTTCGGGTCCTTCAACCCGGCCCGCGTCCGGCGGATCGCCTGCGACACGGCCTTGACCGCGTCGACCTGGCCGATGATCCGCTTGTGCAGCTCGTCCTCCATGCGGAGCAGACGCGTGGTCTCCTCCTCGGTGAGCTTGAACACGGGGATGCCGGTCCAGTTCGCCAGCACCTCGGCGATCTGCTCGTCGTCCACCTCGGCGACGACGTCGAGGTCGCCGTCCTTCCACTGCTTCTCCCGCTCGGCCTTCTGGCCGAGCAGCTGCTTCTCCGCGTCGCGCAGCTTCGCGGCCCGCTCGAAGTCCTGCGCGTCGATCGCGGACTCCTTGTCGCGACGCACGTCGGCGATCTTCTCGTCGAACTCGCGCAGGTCCGGCGGCGCGGTCATCCGGCGGATGCGCATCCGCGCGCCGGCCTCGTCGATCAGGTCGATCGCCTTGTCCGGCAGGAACCGGTCGTTGATGTACCGGTCGGCCAGCGTGGCCGCCGCCACCAGCGCGGAGTCGGTGATGGAGACCCGGTGGTGGGCCTCGTACCGGTCGCGGAGACCCTTGAGGATCTCGATGGTGTGCTCCAGCGACGGCTCGCCGACCTGGATCGGCTGGAACCGGCGTTCGAGAGCGGGGTCCTTCTCGACGTACTTGCGGTACTCGTCCAGCGTCGTCGCGCCGATGGTCTGGAGCTCGCCGCGCGCCAACATCGGCTTCAGGATGGAAGCCGCGTCGATCGCGCCCTCGGCCGCACCCGCACCGACGAGGGTGTGGATCTCGTCGATGAACAGGATGATGTCGCCGCGGGTGCGGATCTCCTTGAGCACCTTCTTCAGGCGCTCCTCGAAGTCACCGCGGTACCGCGAGCCCGCCACCAGGGACCCGAGGTCCAGGGTGTAGAGCTGCTTGTCCTTGAGCGTCTCGGGCACCTCGCCCTTGACGACCATCTGGGCCAGGCCCTCGACGACGGCGGTCTTGCCCACGCCGGGCTCGCCGATCAGGACCGGGTTGTTCTTGGTGCGGCGGGACAGCACCTGCATGACCCGCTCGATCTCCTTGGCGCGCCCGATCACCGGGTCGAGCTTGCCCTCCCGCGCCGAGGCGGTCAGGTTGCGCCCGAACTGGTCGAGCACCAACGAGGACGACGGCGTGCCCTCACCGCGGCCGCCGGACTCCGCCGGCTCCTTGCCGCCCGAGTAGCCGGACAGCAGCTGGAGGACCTGCTGGCGCACGCGGTTGAGGTCGGCACCCAGCTTGACCAGGACCTGCGCGGCGACACCCTCGCCCTCGCGGATCAGGCCGAGCAGGATGTGCTCCGTGCCGATGTAGTTGTGGCCGAGCTGGAGCGCCTCGCGGAGGGACAGCTCCAGCACCTTCTTCGCGCGCGGGGTGAAGGGGATGTGTCCGGACGGGGCCTGCTGCCCCTGGCCGATGATCTCCTCGACCTGCTGGCGCACACCCTCCAGCGCGATCCCCAGCGACTCCAGCGCCTTGGCGGCGACACCTTCACCCTCGTGGATCAACCCCAGGAGGATGTGCTCGGTGCCGATGTAGTTGTGGTTGAGCATCCTGGCCTCTTCCTGGGCCAGGACAACCACCCGCCTCGCGCGGTCGGTGAACCTTTCGAACATTCGCACTCCCTGACTGCTGCGCCGGCGGTCCTCGGGCTCACCACCGGCTGGCCGTCTGGCCGACCGTGGAGAGCGCGGCACCGTGGGACCACTGTAGTCGTCAGCCCCCGACACTCTCGGTTCCCGTTCGCCGGCAGTCGTCCGCGGGGATCTCTGACATCGGTATCAACGCGTGATCTGCCAGGCAGATTCCACGGAACGGGTCCTGTCCGCTCAACGCGAACATTCAACCGTTCGGCGACAACCCGAAGTGACCGACACCACACCGCGGTGCAAGTTAGGCGAACCTGGGTAAGGTTAGGCAAACCTCAACCACTCCGAACACGAGGACCTTCTGGAGATGACGGTACCGGCGAGGGTCAGGGCACGCACCACCTCGGCGACGACGCCGGTCGCCGAGTCCCTCCTGCGCGCCGCCTCGCGCGCACCGCACTTCGAGCTCAGGTTCGGCCTCCCGGTCGACCAGGCCGAACGGGCCGAGTGGACGACGTGCGCGGAGTTCCTCGACGAGCCCCAGCGGTTCGACGTGTGGCGGAAGTCCCTGGCCGAGTGGCTGCGCGAGCAGTACGGCGAGGCGCCCGACCGCACGACCGCCGGGTACGTGATGAGCTGGTACCTCAACGTCGTCGGCGTGCTCGGCGGCCTCCTCTTCCACACCGCCCGCCGGGTGCCGTCGCTCCGGCCCGCCGACGTCGCCCTGCGCATCGCCCCGGAGGGCCGTCCGCACACCGTCGGCGTGGCCCTGCTGACCGACGACTTCGCGTGCCTGCCCGAGGACCCGGCGGGCAACCACCCCGCCGCCACCGTCGTCGCCGACGAGAACGCCCTCGCCGCCCTCCTCCGCACCAGGTTCGCCGCGCACGCCGCCGGGTTCGTGGGCTCCTTCGGCCCCACCGTCCGGCTGGGCCGCCGCACGCTGTGGGCCGCCGCCACGGACGCGCTGGACAGCGCCGCGTGGACCGCCGGCCAGCTGTGCGGCGACGAGACGGCCGGCGTGATGGACTCGGCGCTGCTGCTGCCGGCCAAGCTCGACCCGTTCACCTCGGCGTCGACGCTCAAGGCCACCGACACGGGCTGGACCCGTCGCCGGGAGAGCTGCTGCTTCCACTTCGTCCTGCCGAACGCCGAGGCGTGCGGCACCTGCCCGCGCGTCTGCTCCTGACGCCTCAGCGGTGCCGGTGCCCGACGGGCACCACCAGCGGCGTCCCGGACACCGGGTCCACCACCACCCGGGCCTCCAGCCCGAACACCTCCAGCAGGTTGGCCTCGGTCAGCACCTCGTCCGGCGTCCCGGCGACCACGATCCCGCCGTCCTTCATCGCCACCAGCCGCTCCGCGTACCGCGCGGCCAGGTTGAGGTCGTGCAGCACCATCACCACGGTCCGGCCGAAGTCGACGTGCAACCGCTGCACGAGGTCGAGCACGTCGATCTGGTGGGCCAGGTCCAGGTAGGTCGTGGGCTCGTCGAGCAGCAGCAGGTCCGTGCCCTGCGCCAACGCCATCGAGATCCACGCCCGCTGCCGCTGGCCGCCGGACAGCTCGTCGACGGTCCGCGACGCCAGGTCGGCCATCCCGGTCATCCGCAGCGCCTCGCCCACCGCCTCCTCGTCGGCGGCCGACCACTGCCGGTACCACGCCTGGTGCGGGTGGCGGCCCCGCGCCACCAGGTCCGCGACGGTCAGCCCCTCCGGCGCCTGCGGCGCCTGCGGCAGCATCGCCAGCACCTTGGCGACCTCGCGCGTGGGCGTGCGGTCGATGCGCTTGCCGTCGAGCAGCACGGCCCCGCCCCGCGCCGGGAGCAACCGCCCCAGCGCGCGCAGCAGCGTGGACTTCCCGCAGCCGTTCGGCCCGATGACGGCCGTCACCGACCCGGCCACGACGTCCAGGTCCAGCCCAGAGACGACCGCCCGCTCCCCGTACCCCACCGACAGGTCCTGCGCCTGAAGTCGCACCGCGGTCATACCCGAGCCTCCCGACGGCTCCGAACGAGCAGGTACATGAGGTAAGGAGCGCCGAGCACGGCCGTCACCACGCCCACCGGCAGTTCGATCCCGCCGAACGCGAGCCGCGAGACCAGGTCGGACGCCACCACGAGCAGCGCGCCGACCACCGCCGACCCGAGCGGCGGCGGCGTGGCCGTGCCCGCCAGCCGCAGCGCGACCTGGGGCGAGGCCAGCGCCACGAAGGCCACCGGGCCGGCCGCCGCCGTGGCCACCGCCGCCAGCACCACGGCCAGCAGCAGCATCGCGGTGCGCGCGCCGTCGAGCCGCACGCCCAGCCCGCGCACCGTGTCGTCGTCGAACTGGAGCGCGCCGAGCTGCCGGTTGCCCACCAGCGCCGCCGGGACGAGCACGGCCAGCGCCAGGCCGACCGGCACGACGTGCTCCCAGCCGCGCCCGTTGAGGCTGCCGGTGATCCACACCATCGCCCGCGCCGCGTCGGTCACGTCGCCGACCGTCAGCAGGTAGTGGGTGAGGTTGCCGGTCACCGCCGAGACGCCGATGCCGACGAGCACCAGCCGGAAGCCCTCGATGCCCCGCCGCCACGCGAGCCCGTACACGAGCAGCCCGGCGAGGAGCCCGCCCGCCAGGCTCGCCAGCGGCACGCCCACCGTCGACAGGGACCCGCCCACCGCGCCCAGGGACCCGGCGAAGGTGATCACGGTCACCGCGCCGACGCCCGCGCCCCAGGTCACGCCGAGGATGTCCGGGCTGGCCAGCGGGTTGCGCGCGATCGCCTGGAAGATCGCCCCCGACAACCCGAGCGCCGCGCCGACGAACACCGCGGTCAGAGCCCGCGGCAACCGCAGGTCGACCACGACGAACCGCTGGCTCCGCGCACCGCCGCCGAGCAGCACGTCGACCACCTGGCCGAGGCCGAGGGGGAAGTCGCCGAACGCGATGCTCAGCGCGCCGGCGAAGAGCACCAGCACCAGCCCGACCGCCACCACCACCGCCGGCCGCCACCGCAGCCGCCACGACGCCGCGCCGATCCTGACGGCCCCGCCGTCCCGCGGCCCGGTCTTCGCGGGCTTCACAGCCTCACCAGCCTGCGCCGCCGCACGAGCGCGATGAAGAACGGCGCCCCGAGCAGGGCCATCACGATGCCGACCTCCAGTTCGCCCGGCCGGGCGACGACCCGCCCGACGACGTCCGCGACCAGCAGCACCACCGCGCCCAGCACCCCGGAGAAGGGCAGCAGCCACCGGTGGTCCGGCCCGGTCATCGCCCGCGCCACGTGCGGCACGACCAGCCCGACGAACCCGATCGGGCCGCACGCCGCCACCGCGCCGCCCACCAGCAGGGTGATGGCGGCCACCCCCACGACCCGGGTCAGCACGACCCGCTGCCCGAGCGACCGGGCGACCTCGTCGCCGAGCGCGAGCGCGTTCAGCCCGCCCGCGTTGAACGCCGCCAGCACCAGGCCGACCAGCACGAACGGCAGCACCTGCCACAGCACGGCCAGGTCGCGCCCGGCGAGGCCCCCGACCTGCCAGAACCGGAAGGCGTCGAGGCTCTGCCTGTCCAGCAGCACCAGTGCCGACACCAGGCCGTGCATGAGGGCGGACACCGCCGCACCGGCCAGCGCCAGCGTCACCGGCGTCGGCCCGGTCCGGCTCGACCCGAGGAGGAACACCACCACGCTCGCCACCAGCGCGCCCGCGAACGCGAACCAGATGTACCCGTGGAGGCCGGTCACCCCCAGCGTGAAGATCGACAGCACCACCGCGAACGCCGCGCCCTGCGTGACGCCGAGCACACCGGGGTCGGCGAGCGGGTTGCGGGTGTGGCCCTGCATGAGCGCCCCGCCGACCCCGAGGGCCACGCCGGCGAGCACGCCCAGCGCCGTCCGGGGCACCCGCAGCCCGCGCACGACCAGGTCGTCCTCCGACCCGGTCGGCGTGGTCAGCGCGTGCCAGACGCCGGTGAGCGGGATGTCCTTCGCCCCGAGGGCGACGCTGCCGAGCACGACGACGGCCAGCAGGCCCAGCAGCAGGAGCAGACGACCGGTGCGGAGGACCACGTCCCGCTCCTCCTGTGCGACGGCCTGTGGTGAGGTAAGCCTAACCGAACACCGTCGGTCGATCGGTGCGCACCCACCGCGACGAAACCGGCCCTCGACGTGAAGCAGCCCACAAACCAATCGAGACAGGGACCACTCCGAACAGAAGATCACCCTGCGGGGAACAGCCCAAGAATGGATCTTCCCCGCGACCGCCCCGGCACCCGCCCGGGGCGGGAAAACGCGCGAAGGGGCACCGGATTCCGGTACCCCTGCGCACAACAACGTTTTCATTGCCCGGACCGCGGACGACCGACAGCGGAGTGACGGTCACCACGGCAATGCGGGCCCCTCAGCCCTGCTGGTGGTAAGCCTCCAGCACCTCGGCCGGGATGCGCCCGCGGTCGGAGACCTTCATCCCCTGCTTGCGCGCCCACTCCCGAATGGCCTGGTTCTGCTCCCTGTCCGCCGAAGCCGGACGTGCGGCCTTCACACCGGCCGGTCGACCCGGACCGCGCTTGCGGCCCCCCGCCTTGCGGGCACTGGCGACGAAGTCGGCGAGGGCATCGCGGAGCTTGCCCGCATTGGCACCGGAAAGGTCGATCTCGTAGGACACACCGTCCAAGCCGAAACCGACCGTCTCCTCGGCCTGCCCGCCGTCCAGGTCGTCGACCAGGGTCACGGTGACCTTCTGCGCCATGCGTATCCTCCTGGACTCGAATGCGCGGCTCTTCATCCCCGACCGCGACCTTAAAGCATTGGCGGGTGCAGGTTAGCGCACAACTAGCGGAATGCGCCGCCCGGAGTCCGAGAAGTTACTCATTCCGGGGGGCGTCGGGAACGGGATCGCCTCCCGATACCCGGTGGCATTCCGTACCGCGCCGATCGCGGAAAGTCCCCGCCGACCGGCAACGCTTCGACGTCACCCGGCGGCAACGCGACGCGGCATCCGGTCGCTCACGCCCGATCACCGGTTCGACCGGTTCGAGGTATACCCCGCCAACTCGAAACCGCGCAAGCCGGGGGTCTCCACGGGGAAATCACGCACAAACGCGGGCACTCGCGGGATGTCGCCGACCGGGTGCTCCGCAGCTCGCCGACGAGCGTGCCGCCGGGAGCTTACCCGGACACCCGGAAGAGGTTTCGGGCGTGACATCTTCACCACCGCACGGACAACGGCTCGCGCCTTGTGGCGCTCCGGCAGGGGAACCGGTGAATGGGCCGACTCCGCCCCCGTCGCCGAAGTCGCGCGCGGGTTCCCCGGAATCGACCACCGGCCCACCCCGCCGAGGAGGGGCCGGACGAACCTCCCGGGCGGTCGGTGCGGATCACTAGGGTGTGCGTGGTGAGGCATGAGGACTGGCGGGCCAGGCGGGCCAACTCCTTCGGAGCGGCGGCGCCGGCCTACGCGGAACACCGACCCGACTACCCGGCCGCCGCCGTGCGGTGGGCGCTGGAGCCCCTGGGCGAGGGGCCGCACCGCGTGCTCGACCTCGCCGCGGGCACCGGGAAGCTCACCGGCGTCGTGCTGGCCGAGGGCCACCAGGTGACGGCCGTCGAGCCGGACGAGGAGATGCTGACGGAACTGGTGCGGCGGCACCGGAACGTCCGCGCGCTGCCCGGCAGCGCCGAGCGCGTCCCGCTGCCCGACGACACCGTGGACGCGGTCCTGGTCGGCCAGGCGTTCCACTGGTTCGACGCCGCGCGCGCGCTGCCCGAGATCGCCCGCGTGCTGCGGCCCGGTGGCGTCCTCGCGGCGCTGTGGAACGGCGACGACCACACCGTGCCGTGGGTGGCGGAGTTCCACCGTGTCGGGAGGTCGGACGCCGACGACCGGACCTCCTACGGCGACTGGATGCCCGCGCACGAGCTGTTCGGCGAGACCGCCGAGCGGGTGTTCGCGCACTCGCAGCGGCGCACCGCCGAGTCGCTGGTGGCGACCGTCAACACGCACTCGCACATGCTCGTGGTGGACGCCGCGGAACGCGCGCGGCTCAACGCGCGGATGCTGGACTTCCTGAAGAAGACCCCGGAAACCGCGGAAGGGGAGTTCGACCTCCCCCTCCGCACCTACGTGCTGCGCCGGTGCGCCGCGCGCTGACCGGCCGCCGCACGCGTCACCTCATGTTGCGCTCGAACACCAACCGCAGCCCGAGCAGCGTCAGGTCCGGCACGTGCGCCTGGATGGTCGCCGACTCGGCCACCACCAGGGGCGCGAGCCCGCCCGTCGCGATCACGGTCACCGGACCGGGGTCCACGACCTGCAACTCGTCCACGATCCGCCGCACCAGCCCGTCGACCTGGCCGACGAACCCGTAGACGATGCCGGACTGGAGGCACTCGACGGTGTTCTTGCCGATCACCGACCGGGGCCGCACCAGCTCGACCTTGCGCAGCTGCGCGGCCCGCGCCGCCAGCGCGTCCACCGAGATCTCGATGCCGGGGGCGAGCGCGCCGCCGAGGAACTCGCCCCTGGCGGAGATGACGTCGAGGTTGGTCGACGTGCCGAAGTCCACGACGACGCACGCCGTGCTGTGCAGGTGGTGCGCCGCGAGCGTGTTGATCACCCGGTCGGAGCCCACCTCCTTGGGGTTGTCCACGAGCAGCGGCACGCCGGTCCGCACGCCCGGCTCGACCAGCACCTTCGGCACCGCCGAGTAGTACCGGCCGAGCATCACGCGCAGCTCCCGCAGCACCGCCGGGACGGTGGACAGCGCCGAGATGCCGGTGATCTCGTCCGCGTACCCGCCGAGCAGGCCGCGCATGGTCAGCGCGAGCTCGTCGGCCGTCATCCTGGCGTCGGTGCGCATCCGCCAGTCGCGGACGAGCGCGGCCGAGTCGCCGGTGCCGTCGTACAGGCCCAGGACGATGTTGGTGTTGCCGACGTCGATGGCGAGCAGCACGTGCGGTCTCCGGTTCTCGCTAGTTCTCGGCCTGGATCAGCGCGTCCAGCGCCGCCGCGTCCTCGGTCTCGGCCGGCGCGATGGTCTCGACGACCACGACGCCGCTCGTGGACCCGTTGACCAGCCCCGACCCCTCGGGCGCGTGCGCCGGGTCGGCGCCCAGCTCGACGACCCGGTTGTCCGCGTCCACGAACACGACCCTCGGCTCGTACGAGCGCGCCTCGGCGTCGTCCATCTGCCCGTAGGAGATGAGGATGACCAGGTCGCCGGGCTTCACCAGGTGCGCGGCGGCGCCGTTGATGCCGATGACGCCGGTGCCGCGCCCGCCGGGGATGACGTAGGTCTCCAGGCGCGCGCCGTTGGTGACGTCCACGATGGCCACCTGCTCGCCCGCGAGCAGGTCGGCGGCGTCCATCAGGTCCTCGTCGACCGTGACCGAGCCGACGTAGTGCAGATCGGCCTGGGTGACGGTGGCGCGGTGGATCTTCGACTTGAGCATGGTGCGGAACATCGTTGCCCCCTTACTCGTCACCGGTGCCGAGCAGCACGGCGATGTTGTCGATCAGTCGGGTGGAGCCGACGCGGGCGGCGACGAGCAGCCTGGCGTCGCCGTTCTCGGGCGCCGGACCGAGGTCGGGCGCGCGCAGCTCCAGGTAGTCGAGGTCGACGCCGGGCACGGCGTCGAGGGTGTCGCGGGCGGCCTCCAGCACGGCGTCCGCGCCCCGGCCGCTGACGTGCGCACCCGCCACCAGCGCGGCGGACAGCGCGGTCGCGGCCTGCCGCTGCTCCTCGGACAGGTAGCGGTTGCGCGAGGACAGCGCCAGGCCGTCCGCCTCCCGCACGGTGGGCACGCCCACCACGTGCGTCGGCATGTTCAGGTCGCGCGCCATCCGGTGGACCAGCGTCAGCTGCTGGTAGTCCTTCTCGCCGAACACCGCGTAGGTGGGCTGCACGATGTTGAACAGCTTGGCCACCACGGTGAGCACGCCCGTGAAGTGGCCGGGCCGGCTGGCGCCCTCCAGCTCGTCGCCCAGCGGGCCCGGGTGGACCGTCACGGAGGAGCCCGGCAGGTACACGTCGCCGGCGGACGGCGCGAACACCAGGCCGACCCGCTCCTCCCGGCAGATGTCCACATCGGACTCCAACGTCCGCGGGTAGCGCTCGTAGTCCTCGTCCGGCCCGAACTGGGTCGGGTTCACGAAGATCGAGACCACGACCACGGTGTTCTGCATGACGTGGGCCTCGCGGATGAGCTTGCGGTGCCCCTCGTGCAGCGCGCCCATGGTCGGCACCAGCGCGACGTTGCGGCCCGCGGCCCGCAGCGCCTTCACGACCCGGTGCAGGCGCTCCGGGTCGTGGTGCACGGTCACGTCGCCGGGCTTGTAGTCGTCCTTGGTGAGCGGCTCGGTCATGCCTGTTTCAGTCCTCGATGACGGATCGGACGTCGGACGCCGCTTCGGGCTTGAGCAGCCCGGCGGCCTGGGCGCGCGCCGCGGTGCGGAGCGCCAGTACCCGGTAGGCGGGCAGGCTGTCGTGCCCGTCGAGCACGGCGAGGTGCTTGGCGACGGTGCCCGCGTCGCCGCGCGCGACGGGGCCGGTGAGGGCGCGGTCGCCGTGCCGCAGGGCGTTGTCCAGCGCGGCGGACAGCAGCGGGCCGAGCACGCGCTCGGCGTGGGCGACCCCGGCGGCGCGCAGCAGGTCGGCGCAGTCGGCGACCAGCGTGATCAGGTGGTTCGCGCCGTGCGCGAGGGCGGCGTGGTAGAGCGGGCGGGCCGACTCGGGCAGGCGCACGGGTTCGGCGGACATCTCCACCACCAGCGCCTCGCCGACGTTCCAGGCGACCTCGTCGCCGTCGGCCGCGGTGACGCCGACGGAGCAGGCGGTGACCCGCTCCACGTCCTCGGGGCGGCCGGTGAACGTCATGACCGGGTGCAGCGCCACGCACAGCGCGCCCACCTCGGCCGCCGGCGCCAGCACCCCGACGCCCTGCGCGCCGCTGGTGTGCACCACGATCTGGCCCGCGCGCAGCGACCCGGTGGCGACCAGGCCGCGCACCAGGCCCGGCAGCACGTCGTCCGGCACGGCGAGCAGCACCAGGTCGGCGGAGGCCGCGACCTCGGGCGGCGGCAGCACGGGGACGTCGGGCAGCAGGTCCTCGGCGCGGCGCAGCGAGTCGCGCGACACGGCGGACACGGCGCTCACGACGTGCCCGGCCCGGGCCAGCGCGGCGCCCAGCACCGAACCCACCCGGCCGGCGGAGATCACTCCCACGGCCAGCCGCGCGGGGCGGGGGGTCGCGTCCATGCGACGTACTCCTTATGCGGCGTTCCAGTCCCTTGGAGCGGGTACCGGACGACGGCCGCGAGCGTAATCCGGTGCGGGGCGAGGGGCCCTCAACTGCGACGAACACCACCCGCGGCCTTCAGCGCCCCCGGTGCGTCGACAGCGGCCTGACGTGCGGCGACGAGCACGTCCAGCATCATCGCGTGACGTTTCTCCGCGTCCGCGCCCGCCGTGCCCTGCGCCATCCGGTGCCGCAGGAACGCCAGTTCGGTCGCCGCCACCTGGTAGCCCGCGACGGCCTTGGCCGCCTCGTCGCCCACCTTGCGCTTCACCGCGCGCCGCCACCGGCTGCGGCCCTGGAGGCTGGCCAGCAGGGTGACCTCGCTGGAGGCGATCCACCGCCGCTCGGCCATCGCGGGCAGCTGCGCGGCGACGATCCGCTGCTCGCGGCGGCGCTGCCAGACCACCAGGAACACCATGCCGGCGAAGATCGGCACCATGATCAGGAAGTACAGGTTGATGAACGTCGAGCCGGTGCCGACGGTCGTGGAGAAGTTCCACAGCGAGTGCAGCCCGGCCGCGCCGAGGTAGCCGAGGACCGGCGCGACGACCTTGAGCGTGCGGTTGGCGGTCATCGCCGCGAGGCCGATGCCGATCCCCGCCATCGCCGTGAACAGCGGGTGCGCGAACGGCGAGAGGACGCCGCGCAGCATGAACAGCGCGATCACGCCGCTGCCCAGGTCGCCGAAGCCGCTGTCGGAGAAGACCCGGCCGAAGTACCAGATGTTCTCGGTGAACGCGAAGCCCGCGGCCACCACGCCCGCGTAGACGATGCCGTCGACCACGCCGTCGAACTCCTGGCGGCGGCGCAGGTACAGCACGACGATGAAGACGGCCTTCGCCGCCTCCTCCGTGATGGGCGCGCCCACCACGGCCGCGAACGTCGCCCCGTCGCCGTTGAGCAGCTCGCCCAGCACGTGCGCGGTCTGGTTGAACACCAGCGACGTGATGGTCGCGCCGCACGCGCCCCACAGGAACGCCAGCAGCAGGATCTTCGCCGGCTCCGGCTCCCACCGGTCCACCCACAGGCAGGCGCCGATCACGGCGGCCACGGGCACCAGCGCGGCGAGGGCGCCGACCAGGATGGGGCCCAGGCCGATGGCGCTCGTGCCCAGGCCGAGCAGCACCAGGGCGGACACGCCCAGCGCGATCAGCCCGATCACCGGGAGCAGCACGGTCCAGCGGCGCTGGTCGACGCGCTTGCGGGCGGGAGTGGTCACGGGGTGGAACTTTAAAGGGACACTTGACCCGTGGTTGACCCGGAAGCCCTGTGGCGCGAGGCGTTGTACGGACCGGGTGGTTTCTTCACCCGGGGCGCGGTGCCCGCCGACCACTTCCGCACCGCCCCGCTGGTGGGTCCTGAGCTGGCCGAAGCCCTCCTCGTGCTGCTCGACCGGGTGGATTCCGCGCTGGGCCGGCCCGACCGGATCGACTTCGTGGACGTCGGCGCGGGTGGTGGCGAGCTGTCCGCCTCCGTCCGGTCGCTGGCGCCGCCGCACCTCGCCCGCCGCCTGGTGGTGACGGCGGTGGACGTGGGTCCGGCGCGGTCGCTGCCGGGGGTGGTGTGGACGTCGGAGCCGCCCCGGTCGGTGCGCGGCCTGCTGGTCGGCCACGAGTGGCTGGACGCGATCCCCTGCCCGCTGGTGGAGGGGCCGTGCGACGACCCGTGGCTGGCCCGGTGGTGGCCGGTGCGGGCGGGTGAGCGGGCCGAGGTGGGCGAACCGCGCGACCGGGCGTGGGCGGACGCGGTGTCGCGGGTCGCGGCGGGTGCGGCGCTGGCGGTCGACTACGGGCACGTGCTGGCCGACCGGGCCGCGGGGCGGTACGCGGCGGGGACGTTCGCGGCGTACCGCGGCGGGCGGCGGGTCGAGCCGGTGTTCGACGGCAGCTGCGACCTGACCGCGCACGTGGCGCTGGACGCGTGCGGGGCGGCGGCGGGCGGCGGGTTCGCGCTGGTCTCCCAGCGGGACGCGCTGGCCGCACTGGGGTTCACCGGCCGGGTCGACCCGGCGGACTGGCTGACGTCGGCCGAGCGGGCGTCCCGGATCGCCGAACTGCGGGCCGTCGGCGGCCTGGGCTCGTTCGGCTGGCTCCTGCACGGCGTGGGCGTGCCGGTGTCGTCGCTCCTCCCGCCGCTGCCGCCCTGGCGGCCCTGACCCCCGGGGCACGGGCTCCACGGCCGAAGACCGCCGGCTCCCCCGCCCTTCCCGGACCACGCTGGTGGCGTGAAGGTCCACCCGATCCCCGCCGACGTCCTCGCCCGTGCCCGCGCGCTCGCCGGCGCCGACGAGCACCACGAGCTGCACCCCGACGCCCCCGGCAGCCCGTTGCGCTGCTGCCTGCGCAAGGCCGCGCCAGGCGAACCGCTCGTGCTGTTCCGCTACTCGCCGCCCTCCGGACGAGGCCCGTACGAGGAGGTCGGACCGGTCTTCGCGCACGCCGCGCCGTGCGCCGGGCCGGACGGCGCCACCGACCTCCCCGACGACCTGGGCCGGGCCCCGCGCACCCTGCGCGCCCACACCGCCGGGGGCCGCATCCACCGCGGCGAGACCACGCGCCCCCACGAGTTGGCCGACCGGGTCGCCGCGCTGCTCGACGACCCCGCCGTGGCCGTGGTCCAGGTGCGCAGCGCCTCGCACGGCTGCTTCCTGTACGCCGTCACCCGGGACTGATGCCCGTGCGAGCATGAGGGGGTGGAGATCACCGTTGGCGTGGGCGCGGGCGCCCGGCACCTCGGGGTGGACCGCGTGGTCGACCTCGGGCCGCTGCACCCGTCGGCGCACGGCGCGTACCGGCTGCGCCTGACCGTCCGCGACGACGAGGTCATCACCGCCGCCGAACCGCTGGTCGGGCACCTGCACCGGGGCGCGGAGAAGCTGTTCGAGGTCCGCGACTACCGGCAGGTGCTGACCCTGGCGAACCGGCACGACTGGCTCGCCGCGTTCTGCAACGAGCTGGCCGTCGCCCTCGCCGTCGAGCGGATGACCGGCATGGACGTCCCGCCGCGCGCCCAGGTCCTGCGCGCGCTGCTGTGCGAGCTGAACCGGGTCATGGCGCACCTGGTGTTCCTCGCCCCGCTCACCGGCACCCGCGACCGCGACGCCGTGCAGGCCGTGCTGGAGGAGGCGTCCGGCGGGCGCGTCCACTTCATGTTCAACCGGATCGGCGGCCTGCGCGAGGACGTCCCGGCGGGCTGGACCGGCCGGGTGCTCGACGTGCTGGCCGCGGTGGACCCCGGCGAGGCGCCCGGGGGCCTGGCCGGGCTCGGCGTGCTGGGCCGGGACGCGGCGCTCGCGCACGGCGTGACCGGTCCGATCGGCCGGGCGTCCGGGGTGGACTTCGACCTGCGCCGCGACGACCCGCTGCCCGGTTACCGGGACCTCGGCGTGCGGCCCGTGGTGCGCACCGAGGGCGACGCGCTGGCCCGGGTCCGCTGCCTGGTGGACGAGGTGCGGCTGTCCGTCGACCTCGCCCGCCGACTGGTGGCCGCGCTGCCGGCCGGACCGGTGAACCTGCGGCTGCCCAAGGCGGTCAAGGCCCCCGAGGGGTCGGTCTACACGTGGGTCGAGGCGCCGCTGGGCACGTCCGGCGTGCACCTCGCGTCGCGCGGCGAGAAGACCCCGTGGCGGCTGAAGCTGCGCACGCCGTCGTTCAACAACGTGCAGGCGCTGTCCGCCCTGCTGCCCGGCACGCGGGTGGCGGACCTGCCCGCCGTCCTCGGGTCGTTCGCCGTGGTCGTCGGCGACATCGACAAGTAGGTCAGTCCTCGCGGCGGCGGCGACGGCGCGGCGAGTCGCCCCCGCCGAACGCGGCGAGCAGCTCGCTGACCGACTTGCCGTCCGCGTGGGCGCCGGCGGGCTCGACCGGTGCGGGCGGGGGCGGCGGCGGGGTCGACGCGGGGCGCCGGACGGGCTTGGAGATCTCCTCCCACGTGTCACCCCGGTCGTCGGCGTGACGGCGGCCACCGGTCTCCGGTTCCGGCGCGCGACGACGACCGGCCACGGACGCCGTGGCCGAGTCCGCGGACCGGCCGCCCACGGCGTCCGCCTCGCGGCGCTCGGCGGATCGGCGACCGCCCTCGGCCGCCACGGGCCGCTGGGTCCCGGTCTGCTCCGCGCGCCTGCCGGACGCGGGCCGGCGTTCGTCCGCGAACCCGTCACCGGCGACCGGGTGGTGCTCGCCGGCCGGTTCGGCACGACGCGCCTGCACGGGCCGGTGCTCACCGGTCGGCTCGGGTCGACGCGCCTGCACGGGGCGGTGCTCACCGGTCAGCTCGGCCCGCCGGGCTTCGAGCCCCGGCCGACGACCGGCGGGGGCCGTGACCGGCCGGTGCTCGCCCGCCGGGTCCACCCGGCGCGGTTCGGCCGGGCCGGGCACCGGGTGGTGCTCGCCGGTCGACTCGGCGCGGCGCGCCTGCACGGGCCGGTGCTCACCGGTCAGCTCCGCGGGCGACCGCCCGGCCGCGCGCTCGGCGGGCGACCGCCGCACCGGCACGGACCCGCCCCCGGCACGCGGCGGCTCGGGCCTGCGCGCGGGCTGGGCGGCCTCGGCCTGCTGCGCCAACGCATCGCGGCTGATCATCTCGGTGCGCTCGGCCACCCGGCTGCGCCGCTGCACGGTGTGCTCGGTCTTCGACGGCTCGGGCTCCCGCGCCGGCTCGGCCTGGGCGGGGGCCTGCCTGGCCGCCACGTCACCCCGGTTCACCCGCTCCGCGGGATTGGGCTTGCCGGCCTGCGCGGGCTCCCGGCGCACGACCGGGGGCGGCGCGGGCCGCTGCTGCACGACGCCGCCGGCGTTCGCGCGCGCGGGCTCGCGGCGCACCGGCTGGCCCTGCTCGCGCCGGGCGGGCTGCTCCGGCCGCGCCGGTTCGGGACGCCGGGCGGTGTCCTTGCGGGTGTCGTGGGCGATCCGCTCGACCCGCTCGACCCGCTCGATCAGCTCGGTGCGGTCCGGGCGCTCCGGCGCGACCTTGTCGGCGGCCTTCGCCACCGGCACGGCGGTCCCCGTCGTGATGATCCGCTTGTCACCGACGGCCATCAGCCGCGACTGCTCACCGAGCGCGCGCATCCGGGTCGACTCGGCGCGCAGGGCGACGCGCTCCACGAGGACCTCGCCGCCGAGCAGCGCCTCCAGGTTCTCCCGCAGGGCGCGCAGTTCGCCGCGCAGCGCCTCCAGGTCGTCCCGGGCGTCCTCCTCGATCCGCTTGCGGGTCTCGGTCTCCAGCTCCAGCTCGAACTCGCGACGCGCGGCGACCTCGCGCTCCAGCTCCAGCTCGTACACCGACTGGAGGTCGGCGACCTCGTCCTCGCGGTCCGTGATCTGCCGGCGGTAGCGGGCGGCCAGGAACGCGCCGACCAGCGCGGCCCACAGCGCCGCGACCACGGCCAGCCGCAGCCAGCGGGCGTTGTCGCTCAGCACGAGGACCGCCGCGGCACCGAGCGCGAGCGCCAGTGCCCCCACCAGCAGCAGTCGCCCGGAACCCCGACCGTGATCCTGCTGCTCGTCATCGTCCGACGCGCCTCGCCCGGTCATGGCGTCTACCGTACCGGTCAGTTACCCGATCGAGACCTCGGCGTCCGCATTCACCCGTTCTGGTGGGGATCGGTGGGCGTCCGGCAGCAGTGCTCCAGCCACAGCGCGGCCCCGATGAGCAGCGCGGAGCACACCGCGCCCACGATCCCGCTGACCGTGTCGTGGTCGGCCGCCGCGAACTCGCCGCGCACCGGCAGCACGTGGAGCAGCAGCCCGACCCACGCGCCCAGCATGATCGCGCCCAGCAGCGAGGAGGCCTTGGCCAGCGCCACCGCCCGCGCGGCCGTCAACGGCTCCACGGGTCGCGCGCCGGGCTTGCGCAGGATGCGCGCGCGCAACGAGAACGCCAACCACAGGTTCCCCGCCGCGATCACCAGCAGGGTGAACCCGGCGAACGTGGGCAACGGCGGCAGCGTCGAGTAGGAGAGCCGGACCAGCAGGTGCGCGAGCAGTCCCGCGACGAGCGCGGCGGCGGCCAGATCACGGGGCTTGGTGAACCTCACCGCACCATCGTCCCCGAACCGCGCGGCCGGGGCGGCGTCACGTCAGCCGCACGTCGTCCCGCCGGGTCACGCCCGACAGGTCCAGCCCCGCCACCAGGTCGGCCACCCGGCCGTGACCGGGCAGCACCGCGTCCGGCTCCACGTCCAGCCACGGCACCAGCACCGTCGCCCGCTCGTGCGCCCCGGGGTGCGGCAGCAGCAACGAGGGGTCGTCCGACCGCACCCCGTCGACGGTCACCACGTCCACGTCCAGCGTGCGCGGCCCCCAGCGCCTCAGCCTCACTCGGCCCGAGGCGTCCTCCAGGGCCTGCCCCCGCCGCAGCCAGCCCCACTCGTCGAACGGGCCCGACACGACCAGGACCGCGTTGAGGAAGTCGTCCTGGTCCGTCACGCCCCACGGCGCGGTCTCGTAGACCGGGGACACCGCGACCAGGACCCCGGCGAAGCCGTCGACCGCCTGCCGGAGGAACCCCGCCCGGTCGCCCAGGTTCGAGCCGATCGACAGCACGGCCCTAGTCACGGGTCCGCCGCACGGTCACCGACACGTCCGCGAACGTCAGCGGGATCGGGGCGGACGGCTTGTGCACCGTCACCTCCACCGCCCGCACGCGCAGGTCGGTCAGCACCTCGTCGGCCACCTTGCCCGCCACCGTCTCGATCAGGTCGTACGGGCCGCCGGCCACGATCGCCGCCGTCCGCTCGGCCAGCTCGCCGTAGTGCAGCGTCTCCCGCAGGTCGTCGGTCGCCGCCGCGCGCGACAGGTCCAGCCACGCCGTCACGTCGACCAGGAAGTCCTGCCCGTCGCGCTTCTCGTGCTCGAACACGCCGTGGAAGCCGCGCACCCGCAGGCCGCGCAGCGAGATCCGGTCAGACACCGCCCGCCCTCCACGCCCCCGCCACGGCCACCGCGTCCAGCGTCCGGCCGACGTCGTGCACCCGCACGCCCCACGCCCCGTTGAACGCCGCCAGCGCCGACACCGCCGCCGTCGCGTCCTCGCGGCCGTCGGGGGCCCGGCCGCCCAGCAGCGCGCCCAGGAACCGCTTGCGCGACGCGCCCACCAGCACCGGGAACCCGAGCGACAGCAGGGCGTCGAGGCGGTGCAGCAGCTGCCAGTTGTGGTCGGCGTCCTTCGCGAAGCCCAACCCCGGGTCGAGGATGACGTCGTCCGCCGACACGCCCGCGGCCAGCGCCACGTCGACCTGCCGGGACAGCTCGTCCCGCACGTCCTTCACCACGTCGTCGTAGACCGCCAGCTCGTTCATGGTCCGGCTGTGCCCGCGCCAGTGCATGAGCACGTACGGCACGCGCGCGCAGGCCACCACGGACACCATGCCGGGGTCGGCGAGGCCGCCGGACACGTCGTTCACGATCGACGCGCCCGCCTCCAGCGCCGACGCCGCCACCTCGGCCCGCGTGGTGTCCACGCTGACCGGCACGCCCTCCGCGACCAGCGCCGCGACCACCGGGGCGACCCGCGCCGCCTCGACGTCCGCGGGCACCCGCTCCGCGCCGGGACGGGTCGACTCGCCACCCACGTCCACCACGTCCGCGCCACGCCGGTGCAAGGCCACGCCGTGCGCCACCGCGTCGTCCAGCCCCAGGTAGCGGCCGCCGTCGGAGAACGAGTCCGGCGTGACGTTCAGGACGCCCATCACCACGCAGCGCCCGGGCCTGGGCACGCTCACCTCAACCGCCCCCGGATGAGCTCCAGCGCCTCCGCCCGGGAGGTGGCCGAACTGCGGAAGATGCCCCGCACCGCGGACGTCGTGGTCCGCGACCCGGCCTTGCGCACGCCGCGCATGCCCATGCACAGGTGCTCGGCCTCGACCACCACGATCGCGCCGCGCGGCTCCAGCCGCCGCACCAGGGCGTCGGCGACCTGCGACGTCAGCCGCTCCTGCACCTGCGGCCGCTTGGCGTACAGGTCGACCAGCCGGGCGAGCTTCGACAGGCCGGTGACCCGGCCCTGCTCGTTCGGGATGTAGCCGACGTGCGCGACGCCGTGGAACGGCAGCAGGTGGTGCTCGCAGAACGAGTACATGGGGATGTCGGTGACCAGCACCAACTCCTCGTGCGACTCGTCGAACGTCTTCGCCAGCACGCTGTCGGGGTCGGTGTAGAGGCCCGCGAACAGCTCGCGGTACGCCCGCGCCACCCGGGCCGGGGTGTCGCGCAGGCCCTCGCGCTCCGGGTCCTCGCCGCACGCGAGCAGCAGTTCGCGGACGGCGGCCTCGGCGCGCTTCTGGTCGAAGGGGCGGCGCGCGAGACCGGCCCCCCCGTTCGCGGGGAGGCCGGTCTGGTCGATCTCGGTCACGTGCGGTTGTCCGGGTCCGAGTCGAAGTTGCGCTTGCCCGCTTCGGCGTCCGTCGGTCCCGGCTGCCACGGCGGCTGGGCGACGTTCCCGCCCGGCGCGGTCGCCGGGGTCCAGCCGGGGGGCGCGCCGTAGTTCGGCGGCCCCGACGACGGGTGCTGGGGGGACTGGTGCTGCGGGGACTGGTGCTGCTGGCCGGGCGCGGCGGGCGCCGCCGGGTACGGCGACCCGTTGCTGCCGTTGGGGCTGGTCGGGATCGGCGCGGTCTGACCGGCCGGGAAGACCGGCGCGTTCGGCCCGGTCGGGTTGACCGGCGGCGCGGGCGTCGGGTCCGGCACCGAGGGCTCCGCGTCGCGGAGGTCCTCGATGGCGGGCGGCCACGGCTCGCCGCGCTCCTTGGCCAGCTCGGCCGGGGTCTTGACCGGCGGCTTGTCCGACGGGGTGCGGGTGCCGAACTCGTTGAACTTGGTGATCCGCGGCCGCTTCTCGACCGAGGCGAAGATCCGCTCCAGGTCCTTCTGGTGCAGGGTCTCCTTCTCGATCAGTTCGAGGGTGAGCGCGTCGAGCACGTCGCGGTAGGTGTTGAGCACCTCGTACGCCTCGGTGTGCGCGGCCTCGATCAGCTCGCGGACCTCCTCGTCGATCTCGTGCGCGACCTCCAGCGAGTAGTCGGCCTGCCGGCCCGCCGTGCGGCCCAGGAACGGTTCGCCCTGCTCCTGGCCGTACTTGACGGCGCCCAGCCGGGCGGACATGCCGTACTCGGTGACCATCGCGCGGGCGATCTTCGTGGCCTGCTCGATGTCGTTGGACGCGCCCGTGGTCGGCTCGTGGAACACCAGCTCCTCGGCGGAGCGACCACCCAGCGCGAACACCAGCCGGGCGATCATCTCCGACCTGGTCATCAGGTCCTTGTCCTCCTCGGGCACGGACAGGGTGTGACCACCCGTCCGGCCGCGGGCCAGGATCGTGACCTTGTACACCGGGTCGATGTCCGGCATGGCCCACGCGGCCAGGGCGTGCCCGGCCTCGTGGTACGCGGTGATCTTCTTCTCCTTCTCGGAGATGATCCGGCTCTTGCGGGCCGGGCCGCCGATCACGCGGTCGACGGACTCCTCCAGCGCGGCGCCGTCGATCACCGTGCCGTTGTGGCGGGCGGTGAGCAGGGCGGCCTCGTTGATGACGTTCGCGAGGTCGGCGCCGGAGAACCCGACGGTGCGCTTGGCCAGGCCGTCGAGGTCCGTGTCGGGGGCCAACGGCTTGCCCTTGGCGTGCACGCGCAGGATCTGCTTCCGGCCCTTGAGGTCGGGCGCGGACACCGGGATCTGCCGGTCGAAGCGACCGGGGCGCAGCAGCGCGGGGTCGAGGATGTCGGGCCGGTTGGTGGCCGCGATCAGGATGATGCCGCCGCGCGAGTCGAAGCCGTCCATCTCGACGAGGAGCTGGTTGAGCGTCTGCTCGCGCTCGTCGTGACCGCCGCCCATGCCGGCGCCGCGGTGCCGGCCGACGGCGTCGATCTCGTCGACGAAGATGATGCAGGGCGCGTTCTGCTTCGCCTGCTCGAACAGGTCGCGGACGCGCGAGGCGCCGACACCCACGAACATCTCGACGAAGTCGGAGCCGGAGATCGAGTAGAACGGCACCCCGGCCTCGCCGGCCACGGCGCGCGCGAGCAGCGTCTTGCCGGTGCCGGGCGGGCCGTAGAGCAGCACGCCCTTGGGGATCTTCGCGCCCAGGGCCTGGTAGCGGCCCGGGTTCTGCAGGAAGTCCTTGATCTCGTAGAGCTCCTCGACCGCCTCCTCGGCGCCCGCCACGTCGGCGAACGTCGTCTTGGGCATGTCCTTGGAGAGCTGCTTGGCCTTGGACTTGCCGAAGTTGAGGACGCGGTTCCCGCCGCCCTGGGCGTTGTTCATCATCCACATGAGCAGGAGCAGGAGCAGGCCCAGCGGGACCAGGTACAGCAGGATCTGCGTGAGGAACGAGTCCTGGGTGACCTTGGTCTCGACGACCGGCTTGTTGCCCGCCTGGTCGAGGATGGTGAAGATCTCGTCCGTGGAGCTGGCCGGGAACTGGGCCCGCACGCGGTTGCTGCCCTCGACGGTCACCCCGTCGTTCAAGGTCAGCTTGAGCAGCTGCTCCTTGTCCTCGATCGTGGCTTCCTTGACCTGACCATCCCGGATCTGTTGCAGTGCCTGGGACGTCTTGATCGGGGTGTAGCCCCGGTTGTCGTCGAAAAGCACGTTGAAGACGTAAAAGAGCACCAACACCGCCACGATCCACAGCAGCGGGTTGCGAAGCAGGCGCTTGCGGTCCATGCACTTACGGCCGGCGGGCGGCCTCGACCCTCCCTGACTTGACGACGGGCGCAGACGGGCTCACCCGTCCGACCAGCCTACCGCCCGTGGTGCCGGGCGGAGCGCTGCACGTGCGGACCCATCGCGTCTTGCCGGACCAACGGGTGAACCCCCTCCGGTGTTCCCACGGGGTCGTCCGCCGTAACCGGGAACACGTATCGCAGGTCAACGTGGTTCAGCCGGAAGGGGACGCGAGCGTGAACCGAGGGGCTCTCACACCCGTAACACTTACTGGAGGTAGTGCGTTACTAGCAGGTAGGCAAGACGTGAGGTCCACTCGGGTGACTTGAGACACGAGAGTTTGTCATGTGAGTAGCACATGTCATCCTCGGAGGTCACGGAGTGTTCCCCAAGCACCCGAAAGGGTGAACACCAACCGAAGGTACCAAGAGTATGTCAGCTCGCACCCAGCCACGCCGCGGCAGCGCCCGCCGCGTGCTCCTGCCCCTCGGCGCGCTCCTCGGCGTGGTCGCCGCCGCCGGCGTCACCGTGGTCGCGCTGCGGGCCACGGGCGGACCGGAGTGCGACGGCACCCTACCGCTCAAGGTCGTCGTCACCCCGGCGGTCGAGGAGGTCGTGCGGGGGGCCGCCGACGACTACCAGGCCGCCCAGCCCGTGGTCGACGGCAAGTGCGTGCAGGTCCAGGTCGAGGCGCGCGGTGCCGCGGACGTGTCCAAGGAGCTGCCCACCGCCCAGATCAACCCGCCCGCCCTGTGGGTGCCGGACTCGTCCATGTGGGCGGCCGAGACCCAGCGCCAGGCCGGCGACCAGGGCGCGGACGCGCCGCGGCTCGACATCTCCGACCCGCTGGCCTCCTCGCCGCTGCTCATCGCGGGCTCGACGCGGGCGATGACGGACCTCGGCTGGCCCATCGCCCCGGTGAGCTGGGCCAAGGTCGTGGACCCGAAGGTCAGCGTCACGCTGAGCGACCCGACCACGTCCACCGAGGGCCTGGCCACGCTCGCCGTCATCCGCGCGCAGCTCGGCAACCCCGACGGCACGCCGAAGCCCGAGCTGATCGGCGCGCTGCTGAGGGTGGGCCGCGCGGCGCTGCCGTCGGTGCGCGACGCGTTCGGCAAGGTCGTGCAGGGCGCCGACGACGCGCCGGTGTTCACCGCCTCCGAGCAGTCGGTGCTGGCCGCGAACCGGGCCGCCGGGTCGCGGCGGGTCGTCGCCTCCTACCCCGAGGAGGGCACGGTCTCGTTCGACTACCCCGTGGTGCGGGTCAGCCGGTCGGGCGAGCAGCCGGGCACCGCGAAAGCGGCCGAGGACTTCGAGCGGGCGCTGCGCACCGACTCCACCGGCCGGCGGTTCGCCGAGGCGGGCTTCCGCACGGCCGACGGCAAGGCGCCCGGTGGCTGGTCCAACGAGGAGCACGGGGTGCGCGGCGACGACGTGGCCCTGCTCGGGACGCCGTCCCCCGAGCAGGTCTCCGAGCTGCTGGGCACGTGGGGCGCGGTCAGCCTGGACACCCGGCTGCTGGCCGTGCTCGACGTGTCCGGCTCGATGGCCGAGAAGATGAGCGACGGCTCCACCCGCATCGAGGCGGCCCGCGAGGCCGCGCTCACCGCGCTCGGCATGCTGCCGGACACCTCGGAGATCGGCCTGTGGGCGTTCTCCACGGACAAGAAGCCGCCGAACGACTGGATCGAGCTGGTGCCGATCGGCCCGCTGGGCGAGCCGATCGGGGGCGCGCCGCGGCGCGTGCAGCTCCAGAAGGGCGCGGGCGGCCTGCCCGGCCTGGTGGGCGGCGGCACGTCGCTGAACGAGACGGCGCTGGCCGCGTTCCGGCACGTGCAGCGGGACTACGACCCGTCGAAGATCAATTCGGTGACGCTGATCACCGACGGCAGCAACGACGACATCTCCAGCATCGACCTGCCCGCCCTGATCTCCACGCTGAAGGCCGAGGTCGACCCGGCCCGCCCGGTGCCGATGATCATGGTGGGGCTGGGCGAGGACGCCGACATGGACGCGCTGCGGCAGATCGCCGACGCCACCGGCGGCAAGGCGTACCAGGCCATGGAGCCGCAGGACATCCGCGGCGTGCTGCTGGACGGCATCTCGCAGCGCCGCTGCCGACCGAACTGCTGAGTCGGGCGGGAGGGGCGTTCCCGCCGGCGGGAACGCCCCTCCGCCGTCCTCAGCCGGAGTAGACCTTGGGGTCCAGGGCCCCGATGTAGGGCAGGTCGCGGTAGCGCTCGGCGTAGTCCAGGCCGTAGCCGACCACGAACTCGTTGGGGATCTCGAAGCCGACGTACTTCACCGGCACCTCGACCTTGACCGCGTCGGGCTTGCGCAGCAGCGTGCACACCTCCAGCGACCGCGGCCTGCGCGACGCGAGGTTCTTGAGCAGCCACGACAGCGTCAGGCCGGAGTCGATGATGTCCTCGACGATGAGCACGTCCCGGTCCGCGATGTCCCGGTCGAGGTCCTTGAGGATGCGCACCACGCCGGAGGACGAGGTCGACGAGCCGTAGGAGCTCACCGCCATGAACTCCAGCTGCACCGGCACCGGCAACGCCCTGGCCAGGTCGGTCATGAACATCACCGCGCCCTTGAGCACGGTGATCAGGACCAGGTCGTTCCCGCCGTCGGCCGGGTAGTCAGCCGCGACCTTGTTGGCCAGCTCGGTGACCTTGTCGCTGATCTCCTGCTCGGTGATGAGCACGGAACTGATGTCGCCGTCGTACACGGACGGTTCCCCTTTTGTCATGACTGCACTGGTTCCACTCGCAGCCTGCCATGCGCGCGGCGTGCCACAAAGCCGCCGGGCAACCAGACACCGCCCTGACCACGCCAGTCGCTCACCAGGGCGTCCACCCTGCGCAGGTGCGAGTCGGACAACTCGGGCACGTCCGCCAGGAGCAGCCACCGCCGCAGCACGCGCCGCCGCAGGGCCGTCGGCAGGTGCTCGACCTCGGCCACCTCGCAGCAGTCGCCGTCGAACGCCTCGGCCAGCTCGTCCAGCGCGTCGTTGTCCTCCCGCAGGTGGGCGGCGGTGCGGGCGAGCGCGTCGGCGACACCGCCGCGCAGGACGTCCTCCAGCAGCGGCAGCACCTCGTGGCGCAGGCGGACCCTGGTGAAGCGCGGGTCGTCGTTGTGCGGGTCGTGCCACGGCGTGAGACCCAGCTCCGCGCACGCGGCGGCCGTGGTGGCGCGCGACACCCCGAGCAGCGGCCGGCCCCACGGCGGGTCGTGCGGCCGCATCCCCGCGATGCTGCGCGGACCCGAACCCCGGCCGAGGCCCAGCAGCACCGTCTCGGCCTGGTCGTCGCGGGTGTGGCCGAGCAGCACCAGGCCGCGCCCGGGCCTCAGGGCGGCGTAGCGGGCCCGGCGAGCGGCGGCCTCAGGACCACCCGATCCGGTGACCTCGACCGTGCGGACCTCGGTCTCCAGACCCAGCTCGCGGCACGTCCGCGCGGCCCGTTCGGCGACCTCGGTCGACCCGTCCTGGAGCCCGTGGTCGACGACGACCGCGCGCGCCGGGGTCAGCTTCGCCGTGACGGCGGCCAGCGCGAGCGAGTCCGCGCCGCCGCTGACCGCCACGGCGACCTCCTCGGGCCGGTGCTCGGCGAGGAACCGGCGGACGGCGGTGCGGACCTCGGCGAGCGGCCCGTTCCCGCTCACGGTCGGACGCGGCGCAGCCAGGCGGCCGGGTCGGCGATCTCGGCGCGGGTCGGCAGCGTCTCCGGGCCGGTCCACACGGTGTTGAACCGCTCCATGCCGACGGCGTGGACGACGTGCCCGGTGAACGCGGCGCCCTCGGCGTACTGGCGGACCTTCGCCTCCACGCCGAGCAGCGTGCGCAGGACGCGGTCGAGCAGGCCGCCGCCCTTGCGGCGGGCGGTGAAGCGCTCGCGGATCGTCAGCACCGACGGCACGACGTCCGGACCCACGGCGTCCATCACGTGGTCGGCGTGGCCCTCCAGCAGCGTGGACAGGGCGATGAGCCGGTCGAGCACCTCGCGCTGGCCGGGCGCCTGGAGCAGGTCGACGATGCCGTCCGCCTCGCGCAGCCGCTTCGGCAGGTCGCGCAGCCGCGACGAACCACCCTCGTCCATGCCGGCCAGCAGCTCGGCGACCTGGGCGGAGAAGTGCCCGGCGAGCCAGGGGACGGCGGTGAACTGGAGCCGGTGCGTGCCCTCGTGCAGGCACACCCACATGCTGAAGTCCTCGCCCGGCACGTCCAGGGCGCGCTGCGCGCCGACGATGTTCGGCGCCACCAGCAGCAGCCTGCCCCCGTCGGAGAACGGGTCGTACTGGCCGAGCACCCGGCCGCTGAGGAACGCCACGACGACGCCCGCCTGCACGCCCGCGGTGCCCGCCAGGAGGCCGCCGAACGCGCCGGACTGCTTGGGCAGCGCACCCTCGGTCAGCGCGGCGAGCCCCTGCACGGCGGCGCGCACCCAGCCCGGCCGGTCCACGACCTCGCCCGCCCTGAGCGGCAGCCCGTGACCGAGGCCGGTCAGCTCGCGGACGTGCACCTCGGCGTCCACGGCCAGCTCGCGCAACCGGCCGACCGCGACGTCCGCCTCTGCTCTGGGCACCACCGGGCCGGGCCGCACGAGCCTGGTGGCGGTCGTGACGGCCAGGTCCCAATCGACCGGTGCACTGCGGTCCTGCTGCGTCGCCGGGTTCACCCCTTCGACGCTACCTGCGCGGCCACCACCACGACATCCCCGCGAGTCGTACGTCCAAGCCGCGAGAGTCGTAAGTTCAGGACCCGCGAGTCGTACGCCCAGGACCCGAGAGTCCAACGTTCAGGCCCTCTGACGATCAGGGACGGTCCTGAACGTAGAACTCATGGGTCCTGAACGTACGACTCGCGCGACCTGGGCGTACGACTCGCGCGACCTGGGCGTTGGACTCTCGGGGGTGGGGAAGTCGGGTCAGCAGCCGCAGGCGCGCAGGGCGGCGACCATCTCGTCCAGGGCGCCGCGCACGGCGTCGCCGCTCTGCGTGCTCTGGGACATGAACGCGAACACCACCAGCCGGCCGTCCGCGTCGACCACCACGCCGGCCAGCGAGTGCACGCCGCTCAACGTGCCCGTCTTGCCCCGCGCCCACCCCTTCGCGGACGCGCCCGCCTCCTGGAAGCGGGTCGCCAGGGTGCCGCTGCCGCCCGCGACCGGCAGGGCCGTGAGCAGCGGTCGGAGTTTCGCCGTGCGCTCGTCGGACGCGTCGGGCTTGGCCGCCGCAGTGAGGATGTCCGCGAGCAGCTTCGCGGGCAGCTTGTTGTTCGGCGACAGGCCGCTGCCGTCCACGAACACCGCCGTGGCCAGGTCGAACCCCTGCTGCGCCAGCACGTCCCGCACGGCCTGCGCGCCACCGGCGAACGACGGCTCCGCGCCCCGCGCGATGGCGATCTCCCGCGCCATCGTCTCGGCCAGCACGTTGTCCGAGTTCTGCATCAGGTTCTCGACCAGCCGGTCCACCGGCGCGGACTTCACCTCGCCCAGCACCTCGGCCCCCGCGGCCGCCGTGCCCGGCGCGACGGCGGCGGTCACGCCCAGCCGCTGGGCCAGCGCGGACGCCGCGTCGGCGGCGGGCGTGGACGTGCGGGGCGTGTCGAGGAGCTTCGGGTTGCCGCGACCGCCGTCGAGCATGAGCGGCTGGATCGGCGACACGTACCCGTCGGGCACGTCGCCGGGCGCCCAGCCGGGCGCGAGGCCCTCACCGGTGTACCGCGACGCGTCGAACAGCACCTGCGTGACGGGACCGGTCGCCTTGACCTGCGCGACCAGTTCGTCCAGCGTCGGTGCGCCGGGGTACACGGTGGTGTCGCCGACGGGCAGCGAGGACAGCGTCGGGTCTCCGCCGCCGACCAGCACGACGGTGCCCGGCTGCGCCCCCCGCACCACCTTCGTGGAGAACTGCGCGGTGTGGTCGAGCGAGAGCAGCGCGGCGGCCGAGATCAGCACCTTGGTGGTGGACGCGGGCGTGGCCGGGGTCTTCTCGCCCTGGTTCCACAGCGCCTGCCCGGTGCCCGGGTCCACCACGACCCCCGTCAGCGGGGCCAGCAGCGGGTTGGCCGCCGGTCCGGTCAGCGCGGCCTTCACCCCGGCCGCGGTGGGCGCGGCGCCGTCCGCGCCGATGCCCTTGACGGACAGCGCCACGGGCGCGGGCGGCGGCGCCGCGGCGGTCGTCGCGGTGGGCGTGCGGTCGAACCAGCCCCGCTGCGCGCCGACGACGGTGGTGCCGGCCAGCGCCAGCACGAGCAGGGCGGCGAGCGCGAGCAGGTACGGCCGCTTGCGCCGCTTGGCGGGCGGCGCGGGAGGCGGCGTCCCTTCACTTTCCGTGATCGGTTCAGGAACCGGTTCAGGTTCCGACTTGATCTCGGTCGGCCGCTCGCGCGGGGGGCGCGGCGTCGGCGCGGCGGGCCTCGGCGGAACCGCCGCGGGCGGTGGCGGCAGGGGCGCCGGGATGCGCATGGTCGGCGGGTCGGGACGCCTGACCTGCACCGTCGGCGGCTCGCGCGGCACCTCGTCGCCGTCGACGGTCGGCCACGATGGCTCGTCGGGCACGCAATCCTCCGCAGTCGAGTACGGGCAACGTCACACCAGGGGCAAAGGGTTGACGAGACGTCGTAGTCCACACTAGTGGCGTAACGAACGGCGAAGACGAGCGAGGACCGCGCAGTGGAGTTCGACGTCACCATCGAGATCCCCAAGGGGGTCCGCAACAAGTACGAGATGGATCACAAGACGGGGCGCATCCGACTGGACCGCACCCTGTTCACGGCCACTCAGTACCCGGCGGACTACGGGTTCGTCGACGACACGCTGGGCGAGGACGGCGACCCGCTCGATGCGCTGGTCCTGGTCCAGGAGCCGACGTTCCCGGGCTGCCTCATCCGCTCCCGCGCGATCGGCATGTTCCGGATGACCGACGAGAAGGGCGGCGACGACAAGCTGCTCTGCGTCCCGGCGGAGGACCCGCGCTCGGAGCACCTGCGCGACATCCACCACCTGAGCGAGTTCTACCGGCTGGAGATCCAGCACTTCTTCGAGGTCTACAAGGACCTGGAGCCCGGCAAGAGCGTCGAGGGCGCCACCTGGGTCGGCCGCACCGAGGCCGAGGCGGAGATCGTCCGCTCCTACCAGCGCCTGAAGGACGCGGTCGCCCGCGGCGAAGATCACTGAAAGCGTGAACGGCGAGAGGCCCACCCCATGCGGGGGTGGGCCTCTTCTTTCACCCGATCAGTGACGGCCGATCGGTGCGCCCCGATCAGTGCATCGCGATGGGCGCGGGCCGGTCGGCGTCCTCGGCGGCCGCCGCGTCCTCGCCGTCCTTGACCCGCTCCAGGCCGGACCGGTTCGACAGCGGTACCTCGCGCAGGAACCAGATGATCACAAAGCCGACCACCGTCACGCACGAGCCGACCAGGAACACCAGGTCGATGGAGCCGGAGAAGCCGTCCAGGAACGGCCGCGCCAGCGCCGGGTCGAGCGTCGACAGGAACTCGGTGTTGTCCAGGTCGAAGCCCTGGCCGCTCTGCAGCGCGCCCGCGAACGCCTGGTTCTCGGGCCGCGCCAGCGCCGCCTGGAAGTCGGGCCGGGTGAACGCCGCGCGCAGCGCGTCGCCGATCCTGTCGCCGACCGTGCTGAACAGGATCGACAGGAACACCGCGGTGCCGACCGTGCCGCCGATCTGCCGGAAGAACGTGGCCGAGGCGGTCGCCACGCCCATGTCGCGGGGCTCGGCGTCGTTCTGGATCGCCACCAGCAGGGTCTGCATGCTCAGGCCGAGGCCGATGCCGAGGAAGAACATCAGGACCAGCGGCGCGTACAGCGGCGTGTCGGTGCCGACGAAGCTGAACGCGAACAGCGCCGCGGTCATCACGCCGAACCCGACGACCGGGAAGACCTTGTAGCGGCCGGTCCTCGCGGTGATGCTGCCGCTCGTGCCCGCCGCCGTCATGATGCCGAGCGTCATCGGCAGCATCATCAGACCGGACTCGGTGGCCGAGTGCCCCTTCACGATCTGGAGGTACAGCGGCAGCGACACCATGCCGCCGAACATGCCGAGGCCGAGCAGGAAGTTGACCGCGTTGCCCAGGGAGAACGTCCGGCGCTTGAACAGGCGCAGCGGCAGCAGCGCCTCGTCGCCCATGCGCTTCTCGGCCCACGCGAACCCGGCCAGGCCGAGGACGCCGAGGGCGCACAGCGCGAGGGTGGTGGGCGAGGCCCAGCCCCACTCGCGGCCCTGCTCGGCCACGATCAGCAGCGGCACCAGGCCGACGGTGAGCAGGCCCGCGCCGAGGAAGTCGATCCGGTGGTTCACCCGCTTGTGCGGGATGTTCAGCACCTTCGCCACGACGGCCAGCGCGATCAGCGCGACCGGCACGTTGACCAGGAACACCCAGCGCCAGCCGGCCGTGCCGAGGAAGGACTCCATGCCGGCGAACAGGCCGCCGACGACCGGGCCCGCGACGCTGGAGACACCGAACACGGCCATGAAGTAGCCGGCGTAGCGGCTGCGCTCACGCGGTGAGGTGATGTCCGCGAGGATCGCCAGGGCCAGCGACATCAGACCGCCGGCGCCGAGGCCCTGCACCGCGCGGAACGCGGCCAGCTCGTACATCGTGTTCGCGATGCCGCACAGCAGCGAGCCGACCAGGAACAACGAGATCGCGGTCAGGTACATCGGCTTGCGGCCGTAGATGTCGGACAGCTTGCCGTACAGCGGCGTGGAGATCGTCGCGGTGATCAGGTAGGCCGTGGTCGCCCACGCCTGGAGGGTCTGGCCGTGCAGCTCGTCCGCGATGGTCTTCATGGCCGTGGCCACGATCATCTGGTCGAGCGCGGCCAGGAACATGCCCAGCAGGAGGCCCGACAGGATCGTCAGGATCTGCCGGTGGGTGAGCAGGGCGGCGCCGGGTGGCGGCGCGTCCGCTCGGGTCGTCGTTTCCGACATCAGGTCACTTCTCCCCTTCTGAGCGCGGCCCCAGTCCGCTCTCAGCGATGAAATGCGGCAGCGCCATCTCGTAGTCCCCCACGAAGCGCTCGAAGTACTCGATGAACCGGAGCCGGTCCTGAGGCTCCCAGTCCGCGAAGAGCCGGACGAGCGCCTGGTTGCGCTGCCGCCGGCGTTCGTCCAGCAGGCGTCCGCCCGCGTCGGTCACGGCCAGCACGCTGGCGCGGCCGTCCTCGGGGTCCGCGCGGCGCTCGACCAGTCCCTGCTTGACCAGCGTCGCCACCTGGCGGCTGACCGTGGAGGGGTCGGAGAAAACCGCTTCGGCGAGGGCGCTCGACCGCGCGGGCCCGAGCCGGCTCAGGGTCGCGAGCAGGACGAACGACGCCTTGTCCATGCCCGACTTGCTCATGTGCGACGAGACGCAGGCGTGCATCCTGTTCATGCGCACCAGCGCCGTGCCCAGCCGATCGGCCACGACCAGGTCGTCCTCGACCGACACTTCGCCCCCGACGGGCAGGACCATGCCACACTCCGTTTGCTTGCACCAACCAACTAGTTGCCAAGTACAAGCATGGACCTCGTGACCGCGTCCTGGCAAACGGAATACGAGTGACCGCCGCCTCAGGGGTTACCGGCGAGTAATGTGACTCGCATGAGCGCTGACCACTCGTTCGTCGCCGACGCGATGAAGCAGGCCGTCCCGTGGGTCAAGACCTCCGGCGTGGAGTTCCCGGAGGTCGCCGGTGACCGCGTGGTCGCCGAGCTGCCCGACCGCGAGGAGCTGCGCAACCACGTCGGCGGCCCGCACGCCGCGATGGTGTTCGGCGTCGCGGAGACCGCCTCGGGCGCGGTCGTCATGGCCGCGTTCGCGGAGCACCTGGCCAAGGCCACGCCGCTGGTCGTGCGGTCGGACATCGCCTACCGGAAGCTCGCGCTGGGCGTGCTGCGCGCCGAGGCCGTCCTCGGCCGCCCCGCGGCGGACGTGGTGGCCGAGTTGGAGTCGGGCACCCGGCCGGAGTTCCCGGTGGACGTGACCATCACCGACGCCGAGGGCGTCACGACCGGCGAGATGACCGTCGTCTGGACGTTGCGCCCCAACCGGTGACCGGCCGATCACCTCGTGTGACGTGGGTAACACCCGTGGCGGTGCGGATCGATGACGCGGGCATGGCACACCCCACCGGCGGTCGTCGGTCCACCACCGCGCTGACCGCGTTATCCCTGATCACCCTCGTGAGCGCGTGCGGCGGCACGTCCGGCGCGGCCGGGGGCACGACGTCCCCGTCCACCACGACCACCACCACCACGACGACGACGAGGACCACGACCACCACCGCGCCGCCTGCCGTGCGCCTCGCGGAGGTCGTCGACGCCCGGACCGTCACGCTGTCCGGTGGCGGCCGGGTGCAGCTGGGCGGCCTGGCCCAGCCGGGCGAGTGCTGGGCCGGGGCCGCGACGGACTTCCTGCGCCAGGCGCTGTCGGGCCGGGACCTGCGGGTCGTCGGCGCCACCGTGCTGCTGCCCGACGGGACCGACCTGGCCGTGCACGTCCTCGGCCACGGCATGGCCCGCGCGGAGCAGACCGCCGGGGCAGCCCTCGTCGCCGCGCAGGACACCGCGAAGGCCGCCGGGGTCGGGCTGTGGGGCGCGCCGTGCTCGGGCGCGGACGTGGCCGCACCCCCGCCGCCCGCACCGGTCCCCGTGCCGCCGCCGGCTCCCGCGCCCGCGCCCGTGCCGCCGGCGCCCGAGCCCGCGCCCCGGCCCGACCCGCCCGCGAACGCCGCCTACTACGCGAACTGCGCCGCGGCCAGGGCGGCCGGAGCCGCCCCCCTGTACGCCGGGCAGCCGGGCTACCGGTCCGCGCTGGACCGCGACGGCGACGGCGTGGCCTGCGAGTAGCCGCGCCACGGGCGACGCGCCGGCGTCCGAGGGCCGGCGCGACCTCGCGGCTCCCCCCGCCGACTAGCGTGCGCGGCATGAAGGTCGACCGCCTGGAGATCGAACCCGACCCGCGCACGGTCCTGGACGCCGCGCGGGAGACCGCGGCGGCCGGTTGCGACGGGTTCTGGGTCGCCGAGACCAAGCACGACCCGTTCGTCGCGCTGTCCCGCGTCGCGGGGACCGTCGACCTGGACCTGGGCACCGCCATCGCGGTGGCGTTCGCGCGCAACCCGATGACGGTGGCCGTGCAGGCGAACGACCTCCACCTGCTCTCCGGCGGGCGCTTCCAACTGGGCCTGGGCTCCCAGGTCGAACCGCACGTGACCAAGCGGTTCGGCATGCCGTGGTCGCACCCGGCGGCGCGGATGCGCGAGTTCGTGCTGGCGGTCCGCGCGATCTGGCACAGCTGGGCCACCGGCGAGCGCCTGCGGTTCCGGGGCGAGTTCTACGCGCACACGCTCATGACGCCGTTCTTCGACCCCGGACCCAACCCGCACGGCGCGCCGCCGGTCTGGCTGGCGGGCGTCGGCGCGCTGATGACCGAGGTGGCGGGCGAGGTGGGCGACGGCTTCCTGTGCCACGACTTCACCACCGAGCGGTACCTGCGCGAGGTGACCCTCCCCGCCCTGGCCCGGGGCCGGGCACGCGCCGGCAGGCCGCTCGCGGGCCTGGGGATCAGCGGTCCGTCGCTGGTGGCGTGCACCGACGAGGACGTGGCGGCGGTGCGGCGGCGGATCGCGTTCTACGGCTCGACGCCGTCGTACCGCAAGGTGCTCGACCTGCACGGCTGGGGCGACCTGCACGAGGAGCTGCACCGCCTGTCCCGCCGCTCCCGCTGGGACGACATGGCGGGCCTGGTGACCGACGAGGTGCTGCACGCCTTCGCCGTCGTCGGCACGCCGGCCGAGGCGCGCGCCGAGCTGACCCGCCGCTACGGCGACGTGGTCACCCGCGTGGCCGCGCCGGTCCTCAGGACCGGATGAGGTGACGTCCGCTGGGCTCGTCCGGCACCCAGTGCCGGAACAGCCCGGCACGCCGCCGGGCGGAACGCCGCACCCAGCGACGTCGCCCCACCCGTGCCGCGAGCACCACGAGCGGCAGCGCGAGGAACGTCATCAGGACCATCGCACCCATCGGCATCACCTCCACGGTGGCAACGACACCCTCACCCACAGCTGACGCCGGTGGTGGAAACGTCACCCTGATGGAGCAGTATCAGAGCACCTGATGACGAAGGAGGCCCCGGACCGGGGTCCGGGGCCTCCTGATCTCGCGAGCCGCCTGTCGGAATCGAACCGACGACCTGCTCATTACGAGTGAGCTGCTCTGGCCGACTGAGCTAAGGCGGCGAGACGCGACAACTATAGCCCACGCCGGCCCGTCACCTGACCGGGGGTCGGGTCGTTGAACGCGTCGTGACGCCGCCCACACGGCGTCGCGCGATGCCGCCGCCACCGGGAGGTACGACCACATGCGCCTGACGGCCCTGCCCGCCGCCGCCATCCTGGTCGCGCTCGCCGCCTCCCCCGCGTCCGCGCAGCCGACGACCACCCCCGTGCCTGGCCCGAACGACCCCGGTCAGCCCCCCGCGTCCGCCGGGCCGGAGCTCACGACCCACGCGGTCGGCGACGCGGGCACCGGGTTGGCCGTGGTGCGGCTCGCGCCCGAGTCGACGCCGGCCGGCTCGATCCTGCCCGGCTTCGGCGAGCAGCTGCCCAGGCAGTCGGCGGCGGAGATCGGGGTGGGGCTCGCCAGCGCCCAGGTCAACAGCGAGGCGTTCCTGAGCTACGAGCGGTCGGTGGCGCAGGCGTCGCCGCTGGGCTTCGCCGTGCAGGGCCGGGCGCCGCAGACGCCCGGCACGCTCGTGCAGACCGCGTCGCCGGACAACGCCGAGCCGGTCGCGGGAGGTCTCACGCCGCCCGCCACGCCGCTGGACGCGCTGCTCGGGGTGGGCCTCCTCGACGGCTCGGCGCACGCCCGCTGGGACGACGAGCTCGGTCCGTGTGTGAGCCCCTTGGCGGACGCCCGGACCTCGGTGGCGAGCCTCAGCGTGCTCAACGCCATCCCGACGCTGCCCGGCGCCACCGACCTGACCGGCATGCTCACCCAGGACACGCCGAAGCTCGACGACGCCGCGAAGCAGTCGCTGATCGACGCCGTCAAGGGTCTCGCCGGACCGCTCAGCCAACTCGGCGGCCTGCTCTCCGGCACGCCCGACACCGGCGCCACCGGGTCGTTGCTGAGCCTCCCGGAGACGTTGAGCGCCCGCTCCACCGTCGAGGTCGTGGACCTCCCCGGCAGCGCGAACAAGGCCGTGAAGTCCACGTCCACGCTCCAGGTCGCGAGCCTGCGGCTGCTCCAGGGCACCCCCGCCGAGATCCGGGTCGACGTGGTGAGCCCGCCCGTGCTGACCGCCCTGTCCACCGGTGACGAGGCCACCTCGAAGGTCGAGTACACCGCGCCCGTGCTCCGGGTCGGCCAGGGCGGCCGGGACCTGGGCACGATCGACGCGGCCAACCCGAAGCTCGACGTGCCGATCAGCGTCGCCGGCGGGCAGCGGCTCCCCCTGGTCGGCGACCTGGCGGACGCGCTGCCCAGGCTCGACATCGGCGTCCTGCGGCTCCAGGTCGGCCAGCTCAACCAGAAGGGGCAGGCCATCGACGGCCCGCTCCAGCAGGGCGGCCCCGTGGTGAAGGGGTTCATGCTCGGGGCGACCGCGCGCCTGCTCGACCTCCAGCTGCTCCCGACCGACGCGCTCGGTCTGCCGAACCTGCCTTCGGCACTGGCGCAGGTGTCCCTGGGTGAGCAGATCGTGCGCGCGGCCGCCCCGGCCGGCGGCGTGGTGTGCGCCGCGCCGCCCGCCCGGCCCGGTGGCGGCGCCCCGGCCGGACCGGTGCCGGGCACGCCGCCACTGGCCTACACGAGCGCGGCGTACAAGACGGTCCCGATCTTCTGGACCGGGACCGCCCTGCTGGTGCTCGGTGTCGTCCTGGTGGCCGCCCTGCCGAACCGCCGGCCGAGGCCCGCGACCCGATCGCCCGAGCCGCCTCCCGCGGCGTGAGCACGCGCGGCGGTTCCGGCAGGACCGGGAGCAGCCCTTTGTAACGGGGCCGGGCACCAGCCGAGAAGCACACCGTCGGGGGATTCCGCCACCCCCAGGAGGCATCCGATGGCCACGCCCGACCTGACGCTGGTCTCGACCGACGGCCCCGAGCCGCTCCAGGCGATCTACGCCACCGCGTTCCAGACCGCGTGGGACGAGCTGACCGCCGCCGGCTGGGCCGTCGCGGGCAGCGCGTACCGCGAGGACGGGACCGACTCGGACGTCACGTTCGAGTACGACCTGCGCACCGACGCGGGCGGCGACCTGTCCATGCTGTTCTCGATCGACCACCGCGGCGCGCACACCGTGTCGCTGCGGTTCGCCGTCCCGGCGCGGGTGCGGCTGTCCGAGGGCTCGGTCGCCACCCTGCACCGGGCGACGGCCGCCGTGACCGCCGCGGTCCGCTCGGCGGGCCTGCCCGTCAGCCCCGCTGGAGGTGCGTGAGCATCGCCTCCACGGCGATCCTCGGCTTCACGTTGCGCTCCAGCGCGGTGCGGCAGCCCAGCACGGCCTCCAGCCGGCGCAGGGTGGACTCCGGCGTCCACGACGACGCGGCCGTGCGCACGTCACCGGCCCGGTCCGGGTGGTTGAGCGCCGCCGCCGCGCCCGTCGCGGTGACCAGCACGTCCCGGTAGAACGCGGCGAGGTCGACCAGCGCCTGGTCCAGCGAGTCGCGCTGCGTGCGGGTGGCCCGCGACTTCTGGCGCTTCTCCAGGTCCTTCAGCGCGCCCTTGGCGCCCCGGGTGGCCGCCGCGGTGCCCTTGCCGGTGCCGCCCGCGCCCATCGCCGTCTCCAGCGCCTCCCGCTCGGCCACGTCACGGCCCTCGGTCGCGGTCAGCGCGTCACCCTCGGCGGCCGACACGAGCTGGTCGGCGCAGGTGAAGATGTCCGCCGGGCGCTTCAGCGCCAGCGGGATGCGCAGCACCGACTCGCGCCGCTCCCGCGCCGTCCCCTCGGTCGCCAGCCGCCGCGCCCGACCCACGTTCCCGCCGCACACCGACGCCGCCCACGACGCCACGTCCGGCGCGACGCCCTCGTCCTCCAGCGCCGACGCGATGGCCGCCGGCCGGGGCGTGCCCAGGGACACGACGCGGCACCGGGACCGGATGGTCACCGACACGTCGTCCGGGTGGCTCGACGGGGCGCACAACAGGAACACCGTGCGCGCCGGCGGCTCCTCCACGGCCTTGAGCAGCGCGTTCGCCGCGCCCTCGGTCAACCGGTCGGCGTCGGCGATGATCACCACCTGCCAGCGCCCGGTCGTGGGCCGCCGCGCGGACACCTGCACCAGCGCCCGCATGTCGCCCACCGAGATCGACAGGCCCTCGGGGGCGACCACCCGCACGTCGGAGTGCGTCCCGGCCAGCGCGGTGTGGCACCCGGCGCACGTGCCGCAGCCCGGCCGGTCGTCGGTGGTCGTGCACTGGAGCGCCGCCGCGAACGCCCGCGCGGCGACCGACCGGCCCGATCCGGGCGGGCCGGTGAACAGCCAGGCGTGCGTCATCGCGCCCGGCGCGGGCGTGCCGCCCGCCACGATCGAGGCGGCGGCCTCCGCGGCCGCCGACAGCACGGCGACCACCTCGGGCTGACCGACGACACCCGCCCAAGCACCACCACGGTTCACGGCGCCGACCGTACCGAGCCGCTACGACGTTTCCGCCACCGGCCGCGACACCGTCCCGGCCCGCCGCGACAGCAGGGGCAGCAGCGCCGACGACACCCGCTCGGCCACCTCGTCCTCGGTGCCGTCGCCGTCGACCACCAGGTACCGCTCGGGGTCGGCGGACGCCATCTCGGTCAGCAGCCGCTGCACCCGCCAGTGGTGCTCGACGGTCTCCAGCGCCCCGCCCGACGCGCGGCCCTCGACGGGCGTGCGGTCCAGCAGCACCGTCACGTCCGGCCGCAGCCGCCCGGTGGCCCAGTCGACCAGGCCCTCGATCTCCCGGGGCTCGACGCTGCCGGCCGCGCTGAAGTGCGCCAACGGGCTGTCCACGTACCGCTCCATGACGACGATCGCGCCCTCGTCCAGCGCCGGCCGCACCTCGCGCTCGACCACGTCCGCCCGCACCGCGGCGGCGACCAGGGCGTGCGCCCGCACCCCGGCGAGGTCGGCCGTGGTCAGCATGTTGCGCAGCCGCTGCTCGTCCAGGTCGGGGTCGGAGGCCAGCAGCACCTGCCGACCGTCCTCCCGCAGCGCGTCGGCCAGCCGCCGCGCCTGCGCCGCCGTGTCCTGCCGCGTGTAGCCCTCGACGGCGATCAGCACGCCGCCCTTGCGCCGCCCGCGCCCCCGCAGCGCCGCCATCAGGTCGGACAGGATCGGCTCGGTGCGCCGGTCGTCCATCTGCCGGTAGGCGATCAGGCCGAGCAGGGCGGCCAGCAGGCCGGCGCCGAACATCACCGGCCGCGTCCCGTCCACCTGCATCGGGTGGTCGAAGACCGTGACCGTGCGCGTCTTCACCAGCGTGACCAGCAGGGGGGCCGCCGCGGAGGACGCGAACAGCACCACCTTGAGCAGCGTCTGCACCAGCGCCACGACCCGGCCGCGCATCGCGTCCTCGACCCGCGAGCCGATGATCGTCAGGCCGGTCAGGAACGCCATGCCCGCCGACGCGCCCACGAACGCCACCGCGATCAGCGCGACCCACAGGTGCGGCGCGAAGGCGACCAGCACCAGGCTCAGGCCGGCGACCACGATCGTGACGCCGAACAGCCGTTCGTAGGACAGCCGGCGCGCCATCCGGGGCGCCGTCGCCATGCCGACCGCGAGACCCGCGAACACGGCCACGAACAGCAGGCCGAACGTCGAGTCGCCGCCGAGCAGCGAGTTCGAGTACGTCTTGGCCGTGCCGACCACCGCGCCGGCCGCCGCGAACGCGCCGATCATGCCGACGACCAGGCCGCGGACCAGCGGCGTGCGGCCGGCGTACTTCATGCCGTCGCTCATCATGGCGAAGAACCCGGGTGCCTCGCCCTGCTCGCGCCGCCGCCTGTTGGTGGTCGCGATGCGGCCCGACAGCTCGGGGATGCGGGTCGCCACCAGGATGGCCGAGGTCACGTACAGCGCGCCGTTGACCATGACCGCGATGGTCGCGATCCGGAAGTCCAGGTCGGCGCTCTGGAGGTGCAGGTAGCCGGGGATGCCGGAGATGATCGAGTACAGGCCCGCGCCGGAGATCACCGCGATGCCGTAGGTCATCACCAGGCCGAGCTGGTTGGCCGTCTCCACCTGGTCGGGCCTGCGCAGCAGGTTCGGCACCGCCGAGTCCTTGGCGGGGATCCAGAGCATCGCGCAGCAGCCGACGAGGAAGTTCGCGACGAACAGCCACCACGCCGTGCCGACCAGGGCGATCGAGATGAACAGCGCGCCGCGGAGCAGGTCGCACACCATCATGATCTTGCGCCGGTCGAACCGGTCCGCCAGGACGCCGCCCAGGGGGGCGAACAGGATGCCCGGGAGCAGCTGCGTCAGCACCACCAGGCTCAGCGAGAAGTTCTGCCACTGGTAGCTGTCCATCAGCTTCGTGACCAGGCCGGTCAACGCCAGCAATGACAGCCAGTCACCTACACTGCACAGATAGGTGACACCCCAGAGCCTGCGGAACGGCCGGATCGCCAACACGCTGCGAATCCGGTGGCTGGTCGAAGCAGCTGTGCCGCCTTCTCGGATGGTGCTCACCCCCGCCGTTGTTGCAGGCCATCAGGTTAGCCGGGGCAGTTCACCCGGATGACCCCCTCCACCATTCGGGTGACCGAAGCGAGATCATCGGAACAGGTCGACCACGGCGTCGATGATCGCACGCACCACCGGGAACAGCAGCGCACCGAGCCCGCCGAGCACGACCAGGAACGCGACCAGCCCGCCCCGGCCCTTCTCCCCCGCGCCCACCCGGGCCTGCCCCGGCGGTGCGTGCACCACGGGCGGGCGCCCGCCGGTGGCCGGGGCCCGCCGCGCCCGCCGCACGACCGGGGCCGCCACTACGGCCGGCGGTCGCACCACCCCGGGAGACACCACCGCCGGAGGTACCACCGGTCGTGGCGCCACGACCGGAGTCACGGCCTCCGGCCAGAGCACCGCCTCACCGGTCACCAACCCCGCCAGGGGGTCGGTGAACAGGCGCGGGGGCGGCGGCTCCCCCGTCCCGTCGGGTCCGAACTCGACGCCGTCCACCGCCACCCCTCACCAGGGCTCCGTCAGCCCTTCGCCTTCGCCGGTGCCTTCTTCGCGGGCGCCTTCCTGGCCGGGGCCTTCTTCGCGGGCGCCTTCTTCTTCGGCGCGGGCCCCTTGGCCCGCTTCTCGGCCAGCAGCTCGGAGGCCCGCTCGTCGGACAGGCCCTCGACGCTGTCGGACTTGCGCAGCGACGCGTTGGTCTCGCCGTCCGTCACGTACGGGCCGAACCGGCCCTCCTTGACCACCATCGGCTTGCCGGACACCGGGTCCTCGCCCAGCTCCTTCAGCGGCGGCGCGGCGGCGGCCCGCCCCCGCTTCTTCGGCTCCGCGTAGATCTTCAGCGCCTCGTCCAGGGTCACCGTGAACAGCTGGTCCTCGCCGGTCAGCGACCGCGAGTCGGTGCCCTTCTTCAGGTACGGGCCGTAGCGGCCGTTCTGCGCGGTGATCTCGGCGCCGGTCTCCGGGTCCTTGCCGACCACCCTCGGCAGCGACAGCAGCCGGAGCGCGTCGTCCAGCGTCACCGAGTCCAGGGACATGGACTTGAACAGCGAGCCCGTCCTCGGCTTGGCCGCCTTCTTGCCGTCCGGCGGCTCCGGCAGCACCTCGGTCACGTAGGGCCCGAAGCGGCCCTCCTTGGCCACGATCTCGTTACCGCTGACCGGGTCGACCCCGAGCGAGCGGCCCTCCTGCGGGGTGGAGAACAGCTTCTCCGCGACCTCCCGGTCCAGCTCGTCCGGCGGCAGGTCGTCGGGCAGGTTCGCCCGCTGCGCGGTGACCTCGCCGTCGGGACCGCCGACCTCGCGCTCCAGGTACGGCCCGTACCGGCCGACCCGGACCACCACGGTCCGCCCTTCGTCGTCGGCGAACAGCGGGATCGAGTTGACCTCGCGGGCGTCGATCTCCTCGACGCTCGACCCGACCAGCTTCTTCAGCCCGCCGGACCGCCCCACGGACGACTCCGGCCCCACGTTCCCGCCGAAGTAGAACCCGGACAACCAGGTCGTGCGCTCCTGCCGGCCGGCGGCGATGCCGTCCAGCTCGTCCTCCAGCGCGGCCGTGAAGTCGTAGTCGACCAGCCGGCCGAAGTGCTGCTCCAGCAGCCCGACCACGGCGAACGCCACCCACGAGGGCACGAGCGCCGAGCCCTTCTTCCACACGTAACCGCGGTCCTGCACGGTGCTGATGATCGAGGCGTACGTCGAGGGCCGCCCGATCCCCAGCTCCTCCATCGTCTTGATCAGCGACGCCTCGGTGAAGCGCGGCGGGGGCGACGTCGAGTGCCCGTCCGCCGACAGCTCGGCCGCCTGCACGACCTGGTCCTTGACCAGCTGCGGGAGGCGCGACTCGGCGTCGTCGGACTCGCCGCCCGCCTCCGAGTCCACCGTCTCCACGTACGCCTTGAGGAAGCCCGCGAACGTGATCGTCCGGCCCGACGAGGCGAACGTGACGGCCTCGCCCCCGGCGGTCCGGCCGGTGATCCGCACGGACGTCGTGTTGCCCCGCGCGTCGGCCATCTGCGAGGCGATGGTCCGCTGCCAGATCAGCTCGTAGAGCTTGAACTCGTCGGACTCCAGCTCCCGGGCGACCTGCCCCGGCGTGCGGAACACCTCACCGGCGGGGCGGATGGCCTCGTGCGCCTCCTGCGCGTTCTTGACCTTGCGGGTGTACTGCCGGGGCGCGCTCGCCACGTACTGCGACCCGTACAGCTCCGTCGCCTGGGCCCGCGCCGCCGAGATGGCGGTCTCCGACAGCGTCGTGCTGTCGGTGCGCATGTAGGTGATGTAGCCGTTCTCGTACAGCTTCTGCGCGGTGCGCATGGTCCGGTCGGCCGAGAAGCGCAGCTTGCGGCCGGCCTCCTGCTGGAGGGTCGAGGTCATGAACGGCGCGTACGGCTTGCGCGTGTACGGCTTCTCCTCGACCGAGGACACCGTCATCGACGCGTTGACCAGGCCGTTCGCGATGGTCCGCGCCTGCGCCTCGTCGAGCACCCGGACCTCGGACCCGGTCTTCAGCCGACCGTCCGAGCCGAAGTCGCGACCGACCGCCAGCCGCACGCCGTCCACCGCGACCAGCCGCGACGCGAACGCCCGCGGCGAGGCGTCGGCCCCCGCGTCCATCGTCGCCGACACGTCCCAGTACGACGCGGTCACGAACTTCATCCGCTCGCGCTCCCGCTCGACCACGATCCGGGTCGCCACGGACTGCACGCGGCCCGCCGAGAGCTTCGGCATGACCTTCTTCCACAGGACCGGGCTGACCTCGTAGCCGTAGAGCCGGTCGAGGATGCGGCGCGTCTCCTGCGCGTCGACCAGGTCCTGGTCCAGGTCGCGCGGGTTGGCGGCCGCGGCCAGGATGGCGGGCTCGGTGATCTCGTGGAACACCATCCGCCGGACGGGGACCTTGGGCTTCAGGGTGTCCAGCAGGTGCCAGGCGATGGCCTCGCCCTCGCGGTCGCCGTCCGTCGCCAGGTACAGCTCGTCGACGCCCTTGAGCAGCTCCTTCAGCTCCGCGACGGTCGACCTCTTGTCCGGCGTGACCACGTAGAGCGGCTCGAAGTCGTGGTCCACGTCCACGCCCAGCCGCGCCCACGGCTGTCCCTTGTACTTGGCGGGCACGTCCGCGGCGCCCCGGGGGAGGTCCCGGATGTGCCCCTTGGACGACTCCACGACGAAGCCGTTGCCGAGGTAGGACGCGATCTTGCGCGCCTTGGCGGGCGACTCGACGATCACCAACCGCCGATTGCCGCTCGCCGCTCCCCCGCTTGCCTTCTTCGCCCGTGTCGATCCAGCCACGCCGTCCCGCTCTCTTCGAACACTGTGTCCCGACCCGCCAGTGTGCACTGTCCTTTGTCGCCGCCGGGGCAGCCCTGGTCCGGACAGGGTGACACAACTGTGCCTGATCATCCGCCAGGAGGAGGCGCTACGCAGCCGGCCAAGTGCGCTCGGCGACCCCGTGCGGCGCACGTCCGACCAGCTCCGCGAGCCGTTCGAGCCGCCGGCGACCGACGACGCGCAAAGCCGGTCCCCCCGCTTTCTCCGCCAAGAGTGTCGAGGGCAGGCCCGACGTGGCCAACGCTTTTCGCAACACCTCGTGCGTGTCGGGCGCCGCCGGGTCCAGCCCCAGGAAGTACCCCGACTCGATCCACCGGCCGGACGCGAGCGCCCACAACCGCAGCACCCCGCCGTCCAGCGCGAACCCGTCCGGCACCGCCTTGCTCCCGTCGACGAGCCACTGACCCGACAACCCGGTCAGGTCGGTCCGAAAAGCGGTGGTGACCTGCAACGACTCCTCGACGAGCTCGACCCGGGCCTGCACCCCGCGCTCCCCCAGCGCGGCCACCACGGCGGCCCCGCGGGCCCGGCTGTCCACCCCGACCGACACCCGGGCCGCCCGACCGCGCGCGAACCCCAGCACCTGGCCGGGCCCGCACAGCAGGCCGGCCAGGTCGCCGACGCAAGGCTGCCTGGCCTCGGCCGAGAAGAAGGACAGTTGCCCCACGGCCCAGCAGCGTAGAACACACGTTCGACCTCGGCCAGTCGCCGAACGACTGAACCGGTGACCCCGTCGGGAGCACCGACGACAACAGCGCCGGCAATTCACCCGATTGCCGGCGCTGTTGTTCGACCGAATGGCGCAGGACGCCGTCAGCCGCCCAGCGACGCCATCTTCTCCTGGAGGGCCACGCACTGCGGCGCCTTCGTGAACGCCTCACCCAGCTGCGGGTCGTCCTGCAACTTCTTGATCTGCTCCTGGAGCTTGGACGGGTCGGCCTGATCCCCGCCCAGCTGCTCCAGCTTCGTGGCGAACTCCGGGTCGGCCGGGTCCAGCGCGGCCAGGTCGGTGCTGACCTTGGTGAGCGTGTCCCCCGACTCGGTGAAGAACTTCACCAGCTCGTCGTGCAGGGCCTGGGCCTCCGCCGTGGGCGCGCCGAGGTCCTCCAGCTCCTCGCCTGCCCGGGTCAACGCCGGGGCGGCCTTGGAGCTGTAGTCGAGCAGCGCGGCCTTCTGCACGGCCGGGTCGTCGGCGCCGCCCTCGAACATGGTCTTGAGCAGGGACATCACACCGTCGATCGTCGGCCCGATGCCCTCGCAGAACGTCCCCGTCCACTCGACCGGGTCGGCCGAGGCCGCCGGTGCCGACGAGGTGGTCGACGTGGCGGACCCGGTCGTGGACCCCGCCGTGCCACTCCCGGACCCACCACCACACGCGGCACTCACGAGCACAGCGGCGAAAACACCCGCGAGCGCGACACGATGCTTCACGAATTCCCCCAAAGAATCGGCAAGAGACCGAGCAACCTACTACGTGGTGGGTACCGCCGAACCCGTGGGAGTCAACCTCCGCAGCCCCTGGCACGCGCCCGCCTTCTCCGCCGCCGCCGTCAGCTCGGGCGACGCGTCCAACGCCTTCAAGGGCTCCACGAACGTGTCCAGGCGCGCGATGGCGTCACCGGCGGCCTGCAACCCGCCCGTCTGGTCGTTCGCGTCCGCCGCGTCCAGCGCGGCCTTGGCGTCGGAGAAGTTCTTCGCGATGTCGGCGAACGTCGTCGCCATGGCCCCGACCTGCTCGTCCCCGCCGGCCACCGGCGACGGCCCGACCTCCCGCAGCCTGGTCGCGGTCTGGTTGTAGGCGTCGGCCATCTGCCCCATGTAGGCGGCCATCTCGGCCTTGAGCACGGCCGGATCGCCCGCGTCGAGCCGCGGCGGCGTCTTGGTCGCCGTCACGAACGTGGACGCCGCGGTGCACACCTTGTCCATGTAGGCGACCGCCGGGTTGTCCTGGGCGTCGGCCGACGAGGGCGCGGGCGCTCCCGGACCACCGCCGGACGAACACCCGGCGGCCAACACCGCAACCGCGACCAGCACAGACAGCCTCATCGAGTGGCTCCCAACATCTCGGTCATCGCACCCAGTGTGCCCCCGACCGGACCAACGGGCACGAACAGGAGCGGGGCGCCCCGGAGGACGCCCCGCTCTTCCGGCCCTCGGCGCTACGCGGCGCCGTTGGCCACCGAAGCACCTTCGGAGGAGACCGACGTGGGCCCGGCGGGCGGCTCGTCCGAGATGGCGGTACCCCGCCGCTTCGACACCACCACGGCCACCACGATCACCAGGGTGGCCACGATCGCGATCGCGTACCGCACCCCGGGCGACGCGTCCGCGCCCACCGAGAACGTGACGATCGCCGGCGCGATCAGCACCGAGACCAGGTTCATGACCTTGAGCAGCGGGTTGATGGCCGGACCGGCGGTGTCCTTGAACGGGTCGCCGACGGTGTCGCCGATGACCGTCGCCGCGTGCGCGTCCGACCCCTTGCCGCCGTGGTTGCCGTCCTCGACGAGCTTCTTCGCGTTGTCCCAGGCGCCACCGGAGTTGGCCAGGAACACCGCCATCAGCGTGCCGGTGGCGATCGCGCCGGCCAGGTACCCGGCCAGCGGCCCGACGCCCAGGCCGAAGCCCACCGCGATCGGGGCCATGACCGCCAGCAGACCCGGCGTGGCCAGCTCGCGCAGCGAGTCGCGCGTGCAGATGTCCACGACGCGGCCGTACTCGGGCTTCACGGTGCCGTCCATGATCCCGGGGTTCTCCCGGAACTGCCGCCGCACCTCGAACACGATCGCGCCCGCCGCCCGCGTCACCGCGTTGACGGCCAGACCGGAGAACATGAACACCACGGCCGCGCCGATCAGCAGGCCGACCAGCACGTTCGGCGCGAACGACACGAAGTCGGAGTCGTTGAACGAGGCTCCCACGCCCCGCAACGCCTTGTCGATCGCGTCCCGGTACGAGCCGAACAGCGCGGTCGCGGCCAGCACGGCCGTCGCGATCGCGATGCCCTTCGTGATGGCCTTCGTCGTGTTGCCCACCGCGTCCAGCTCGGTGAGGATCTGCGCGCCCTCGCCGTCGACGTCACCGGACATCTCGGCGATGCCCTGCGCGTTGTCGGAGACCGGGCCGAAGGTGTCCATGGCCACGATGACGCCGACCGTGGTCAGCAGGCCGCAGCCTGCCAGGGCCACCGCGAACAGCGCCACGATCGCCGAACCGGACAGCAGGAACGCGCCGTACACCGCGCCGCCGATGACCAGCGCCGTGTAGACGGCCGACTCGAAGCCGACCGAGATGCCGGACAGGATGACGGTCGCCGCACCGGTCAGCGAGGTCCGGCCGACCTCCTTGACCGGCTTGTGCTCGGTGCCGGTGTAGTAGCCGGTGAGCCACAGGATGACGCCGGCCAGCAGGATGCCGATGATCACGGCGATGGTGGCGATCAGCGCCGGGTTGCCGGCGGTGCTCGCGTCCGTGGACGCGCCGGCGAGGTTCAGGTTGGCGAAGGAACTGGGCAGGTAGACGAACGCGGCCACCGTGCACAGCACGGCGGAGATGCCCGCCGAGATGTAGAACGAGCGGTTGATCGCGGACAGGCCGTTCTCGCCGGTGCGCGCGCGGGTGATGTAGACGCCCACGATCGCCGTCAGCACGCCGATCGCGGGCACGATCAGCGGGAACAGCAGGCCCTGGGTGCCGAACGCGGCCGTGCCCAGGATCAGCGACGCCACCAGCGTCACCGCGTAGGACTCGAACAGGTCCGCGGCCATGCCGGCGCAGTCGCCGACGTTGTCGCCCACGTTGTCGGCGATCGTCGCGGCGTTGCGCGGGTCGTCCTCGGGGATGCCCTGCTCGACCTTGCCGACCAGGTCGGCGCCGACGTCCGCGGCCTTGGTGAAGATGCCGCCGCCGACGCGCATGAACATGGCCAGGAGGGCGGCGCCGAAGCCGAAGCCCTCCAGCACCTTGGGCGCCTGACCGGCGTAGACCAGCACGACCAGGGCCGCGCCGAAGAGGCCGAGGCCGACGGTGAACATGCCGACCACACCACCGGTGCGGAACGCGATCCGCATGGCCTTCTCCCGGCCACCCGCTTCCTTGGCCGCGGCGGCGACGCGCACGTTCGCGCGGGTCGACAGCCACATGCCGAGGTAGCCGATGATCGCCGAGAAGACCGCGCCGACGATGAAGAACAGCGACCTGCCGATGCGCTCGCCGAGGTCTTCGGCCGGGAGCGCGAACAGCAGCACGAACACGACGACCACGAAGATGCCGAGCGTGCGGAACTGCCGGTTGAGGTAGGCCGCCGCGCCCTCCTGGACCGCCCTGGCGATGTCCTGCATCTTGGAGGTGCCCTGGCCCGCGGCCAGCACCTCGCGAAGCAACACGTAACCGACGGCCAGGGCGGCCAGCGCGACCACGGCGACCACGGCGACAAGGCCGCGATCACCTCCGGAGAGCTCGAGGCCCTCCGCGAGGAATTGCCGGGACATCCGTCCTCCTGGTGAGTTTTCCTAACCCAACTTCGGGCACACCCCGTTATGTGAGGCGGGTCACTCACGCGACTGTCAGCCCCGACACGACGTGATGCATCCCTCATTGGATGCGATAGCGGCGGAGTCTATTCATAGCGCGCAAGGAGACAACGGCCCGCTCCGATCCGTACACACACCGTTATCCGCGCAGGAAGCGAAAGCCACGTCGCCACGGTGCGCGGAAGTGGTGGGCGGAGCCGGTATGCGGGGGTGCGGCGCGTGGTGCGAAGCTCGGGTGCGTGGTGAACCAGGGACGTCGTCTGCTGGACCGGGTGCTCGCCGGGGTCCCGGTCGGTGAATCCCCGCTGACGCACAGCGAGGACCTGCCCGCGCAACCCGCCCGCCACGCGCCGTGGCCGTCCTGGGCCTCGCCCGACGTGGTGTCCGCGCTGGTCGACCGCGGTGTGCGGGAACCCTGGCGGCACCAGGCGGAGGCCGCCGACCTGGCGCGCGCCGGCGAGCACGTCGTCGTCGCCACCGGCACCGCCTCGGGGAAGTCGCTCGCGTACCAGCTCCCGGTGCTCACGGCGCTCGTCGACAACCCGAGGGCGACCGCCCTCTACCTCTCGCCCACCAAGGCGCTCGGCGCGGACCAGCTCCGGTCCGTCACCTCGCTGGGCCTGGCCGGCGTCCGCGCCGCCCCGTTCGACGGCGACACGCCGATGGCGGAGCGCGACTGGGTCCGGGCGCACGCGAACTGGGTGTTCACCAACCCCGACATGCTGCACCGCGGCGTGCTGCCCCACCACGCCCGCTGGATCAGGTTCCTGCGCGGGCTGTCGTACGTCGTGGTCGACGAGTGCCACACGTACCGGGGGGTCTTCGGCTCGCACGTGGCGCTGCTGATGCGCCGCCTGCGGCGGATCGCGAACCGCTACGGCGCCGACCCGGTGTTCGTCCTGGCCTCCGCCACCGTCGCCGACCCAGCGGCCTCCGCCTCCGCCCTCCTCGGCCTGCCCTGCACCGCCGTCACCGACGACGGCTCGCCCCGCGCGGCCCGCACGGTCGCCCTGTGGGAACCGCCCCTGCTGGACGACCTGGAGGGCGAGAACGGCGCGCCGGTCCGGCGCTCCGCGGGCGCGGAGACCGCCCGCATCCTGGCCGACCTCGTCGTCGAGGGCGCGCGCTCGCTCGCGTTCGTCCGTTCCCGCGTGGGCGCCGAGCTGACCGCGTTGGGCGCCCGCCGCGTGCTCGCCGAGGTCGACCCGGAGCTGGCGGGCCGGGTCGCCGCCTACCGCGGCGGCTACCTGCCCGAGGAGCGCCGCGCCCTGGAGCGGGCGGTGTCCTCCGGCGACCTGCTCGGCGTGGCCACCACCAACGCCCTCGAACTGGGCGTCGACATCGTCGGGCTGGACGCGGTCGTCGTCGCCGGCTTCCCCGGCACGCTCGCCTCCTTCTGGCAGCAGGCGGGTCGCGCGGGCCGCACGGGCGACTCCGACGCGCTGGTCGTCTTCGTCGCCCGCGACGACCCGCTGGACACGTACCTGGTGCACAACCCGTCCGCCGTGCTGCACAAGCCGGTCGAGGCGACCGTGCTGGACCCGGCGAACCCGTACGTCCTCGAACCCCAGCTCGCCTGCGCCGCCGCGGAACTGCCGCTGACGCCCGAGTCGCTCGCCGACTTCGGCGGTGACGCGGCGCTCGCCGTGCTCGACGACATGGTGGCCCGCACGGTGCTGCGGCGACGCCCGAACGGCTGGTACTGGACATCGCGCGACCGGCCGCACGGCGACGTGGACATCCGCGGCTCGGGCGGCGAGCAGGTCGTGGTCGTGGAAGCCGACTCGGGCCGGATGCTCGGCACGGTCGACCCCGGCGCGGCGCACCGGACCGTCCACGACGGCGCCGTCTACCTGCACCAGGGCGAGTCGTACGTGGTCGACCGGCTCGACCTGGACAGCGGGATCGCGCTGGTGCACGCCGAGCGACCGGACTGGTCCACGACGGCTCGCGACACCAAGGACATCTCGATCGTCCGCGAGGTGGAGAGGCGGGACTTCGGCGGTGTCACGGTGTGCCTGGGCGAGGTGGAGGTGACCTCGCAGGTCGTCGGCTACCTGCGGAAGCTGTCGTCCGGTCAGGTGGTCGACTCGGTGCCGCTGGACCTGCCCGCGCAGACGCTGCGGACGCGCGCGGTCTGGTACACGGTCTCGGCGGAGTTGCTGGGCAGTGCGCCGGGGGGCGCCGGTCTGGCTCCGGCGCACGTCCCCGGCGCACTGCACGCCGCCGAACACGCGGCGATCGGCCTGCTACCGCTCTTCGCGACCTGTGACCGCTGGGACATCGGCGGGGTCTCGACCGCACTGCACCAGGACACCGGGGAGGCGACGGTGTTCGTGCACGACGGTCATCCGGGGGGTGCCGGGTTCGCCGACCGCGGGTTCAACGCGGTAGTCCCGTGGTTGGTCGCTACTAGGGAGGCCATCGCTGCTTGCGCGTGTCCGGCCGGGTGCCCGTCCTGCGTTCAGTCGCCGAAGTGCGGGAATGGCAACGATCCGCTGGACAAGGCGGGCGGGGTGGCCGTGCTGGACGTCGTGCTCGGGGTTGTCGGGGAGAGGCCCCACGACGTCCGGCACGGCCACGGTGGTCACGACCGGTCGGCGGTGACCAGGTCGTAGTCGGAGGTGGTCCGCGCCTGGAGGAGGGCGTCCTGCACCACGCTCGCGGGCGGCAGGACCCACCCGCAGACCTGGGGCTTGACCCTCCAGTGCACGACACCGTGGTGCGCGGGGGTCGGCGGCAGCGGGACGTACTCGCCGGCGGCGTAGTGCCGGACGTCGTCGTTCACCCGCACGGAGCCGCCGGAGGCGACGAGGAACATCCACCGGCCGGCCGGGGTGGCGACGATCGGGACGGGGTTGCCGGTGGCCCGCAGCGCGACGGCGGCGCGGTGGCCCAGCTCGGCGTTGACCTCCACGGCGTCCACGCCGTGGCCGGTGGCGAGCAGGACGCTGTAGGACTGGCCGGCCCACCAGGTGGCGACCTCGTCGGGGTCGGTGCCGACGCGCGCCTCCCAGTCGTGGTGCACGGGGACCGGGCCGTGGTGCTCCAGCCCGTCGCGGCCGGCCCACTGGTCACCCGCCGGATAGGTGCCCGGCAGCACAGACCACCCGTGCCACGCGAGGGTGACCGCCTCCGCGCGCAGCTCGATGCGGAATGCCCCGCGCCAGCTATCCGACCACTCCATCTTCCGTTCGCCTCCTCTGTCACGACCACGACACCGTGTCGGGCGTTCCTCGACACCGCGTCGGTGCCGCCACTTGAACTAACGCCATGACCGGGGGTTCTGGTAACCCGCAGTTCGACAACTGGTCGATGTGGCACGGCGAGCGCGGCGGCCTCGCGGTGCGGCCGAACGGCGCCAGAACCCCTCATCCACGCCGAGGCCGCGAATATGCGGTCGTGTGAGTCCGCTCACCGCCGCTGATCGACCGTTCGTCGTGCGGGCCGGTGCTCACCCTTCGGCCGGGCCTGCCCGAGCCCGAGCGCCGGGCGCACCGAACAGCGACTCCTCGCCGCTCACCACCACCTCCACCTCCCAGCCGTCGACCACGCACCCGTCCAGTCGGGCGCCCATCCGCCCGACGACCCGCCCCGCGCGCGAGCAGGCCACGTCCACCCCTTCCACCACCCACGAGGCGGCGGCCAGCGCCCCGAGGTCGGCGGCGGCCTCGACGCGGTGGCGGGTGACGACGCCTTCGCCCACCAGCACCCCGACGACCACCAGCGCGCCCCACACGCCCACCACGGCCACCGCGAGGACGGACGCGGCCCCGCGCTCCGCGTCACCGCCCCCCTGCCCGGACACCCGGCTCCACCACCGCGTAAGCCCGAGCCCGCAACTCGACCCCGAACCGGGACACCCACACCTCGACCCACACCCCCGCACCGCCTCCAGCCCCTTCCCGCACCCCTTCCCCGGCCCGCTCCCACCGCACCTCGAACGAGGCCCCTCCCGGCGCGACGGCGTCCACCACCCCGCGGGCCAGCCCCTCATCGCCACGGGCGACAACCCGGGCCACCTCCCGAGCCGCGTCCGTGCACCGAACCTGCCCGACCACCGCCATCACGGCCCCGACCCCGAGCGCCAGCACCACGACCAACCCGCACACGGCGACCGCGGCCTCGACCGTCACCGCCCCGCGATCCCCGAGCCGACACGCACCCCGGCGACGACCCCTCGGCGACTCCAGCGCTCCCCGTGCCCCTCGGCGACCGCTCACAGGTCCACCGCGAAGGCCTGTTCCAGCAACCCCCGCACCGCGTCCACGACCCAGTCGCCGTTGACGATCCCGTAGAGCACCATCGCCAACCCCGCGGCGGCCAACGTGCCGATCGCGTACTCGGCCGTCGACATCCCCTCGTCTCCCAACACCCTGATCCCTCCATTGTGGACAGTCACCAGCTCTCCCCCACCCTTCCGATCAGACCGATCACCACGGGCGCGACACCCAGGCACAGGAACGCCGGCAGGAAGCACAGCGCCAACGGCCCCGCCACCAGCACGGCCGCCCGTTGCGCACGCGCCTCGGCCCGGTCGGCGACAGTCGCCCTGGCCTCCGCGGCCAGGTCCGCGGCGGCCCCCGCCAGGGCCGCACCCGACCTCGCGGTCCGCCGAGCGGCGCGGGCCAGCGGAGCCGTGTCCGGGTGGCGCAGGGCGCCCGCCCAGGCCGTCACCGGGTCCGCGCCCAGGTCCAGCAGGTCGCCGACCTCCCGGAGGCGCTCGGCAGCTCCCGGCGGGACGCCCGCCAGGACGGCGTGCACCGCCCGGGCCACCGGGAGCCCCGCCCGCAGCGCCGCGGCCAGGAGGTCCCAGGTCGCCGCCTGCGCGAACGGGTCCGGCGGGCGGGCCCCGGACTTGCGGGGCCGCCGGCGCGGCGGCCTCACCCTGGCGCTCGCGGCGGACCGGGCCGGGAACACGACCAGCGCCAGCGCCAGCAGGAACGCGCTCACGCGACCACCTGCCTCGTCAGCCGCCCGCTCCACCGCAGTCCGCCGCAGATCAGCAGCGCACCGACCACCAGCAGGACCTGGCCGACGGCGGTGCCGGCGAGCACGGCGAGCGGCCCGGCTCCGCTCGCCTCGCCCAGCAGGACGCCGAGCAGCGGCAGGCCGGCCAGGACCGCCGCACTGGCCCGTGGACCGGCCATGCGCGCGTGCACCTGCCTGGCGAACGCGGTGCGGCGGTCCAGGTCCCGGCGCACCGCGTCGAGCACGTCGGCCAGCGGCACGCCGTGGTCCGCGGACAACCGCCACGCCCTGGCGAGGTGGTGGGCGTCCGGGAAGCCGGCCAGGGCCGCCTCCACGTCACCGCCCCGCGCCGACGTGGCCGCGATGGCGCGCAGGACGTCCCTCGCGGGTGGCTCGGCGTCCTCGGCCGCCCCGGTCGCGGCGCCCGCCGGGTGGGCGCCCGAGCGCAGTTCCGCGACGAAACCGCCCAGGCCGTCCGCCAGTGCGCCCGTCGCCCGGAGCCGGTCGCGTTGCCGCGCGGTGTCGCGGTGCACGCGCCACGCGGTCGCGGCGAGCGCCGCGCCCGCGATCGCGCCCCCGACACCCGCCGGCAGACCGAGCGCCGCGCCCGCCACGAGCACCGCGAGTCCGGTGGGTGCGGGCACCCGGCGCCGGATCGACCGGAGTCGCGGACCGGTCAGCCGGCGGCGGGCCGAGGTCGACGGCACGAGCAGCAGCGCCGAGGCCAACAGCGGGAGGGCTGGCAGCGGGAAGGCCGGGCTCGCGAAGGACGGGACGAGGCCGCTCACGTCCACCCCACCAGGGACTTGAGCTCCCCGCCCGCCTCCTGCCAGCCGATGTCGCGGCGCCATGCCGGGACCACCGCCGGTCGTCCGTCCCGGTGGCCCAGGACGCCGACCTCGGCCAGGTGCCGGGTGCCGTCGGCGGCGCGGCGCACGTGCAGCACGACCTTGACCGCGGCGGCGAGCTGGCTGTGCAGCGCGGCCCGGTCGAGCCCGCCCGAGGCGGCCAGCGCCTCCAGCCGCGCGGGCACCTCGGCGGGCGAGTTCGCGTGCAGGGTGCCCGCGCCGCCGTCGTGGCCGGTGTTCAGGGCGGACAGCAGCTCGCACACCTCGGCGCCGCGCACCTCGCCGACCACGATCCGGTCGGGGCGCATCCGCAACGCCTGGCGGACCAGGTCGCGCAGCGTCACCTCGCCCGCCCCCTCGACGTTCGGGCCGCGGGCGAGCAGCCGGACGACCTGGGGGTGGTCCGGCCGCAGCTCCCCCGCGTCCTCCACGCAGACCACGCGCTCGTGGTGCGGCACGCAGCCCAGGAGGGCGGCGAGCAACGTCGTCTTGCCCGACCCGGTGCCCCCGACGACCAGGAACGCCTGGCGGGCCCGCACGATCGCCCGCAGCAGCTCGGCGGTGGGCCCGTCGAACGTGCCGCACGCCTGCAACGCGGCCAGGTCGTGCGCCGCCGGTCGGAGCACGCGCAGCGACAGGCAGGTGGACGGCGCGATCGGCGGCAGCACGGCGTGCAGGCGCACCGCGCCGGGCAGCCACCCGTCGACGTACGGCGCGGCGTCGTCCAGCCGCCGCCCGGCCACCGCCGAGAGCCGTTGGGCGAGCCGCCGGACGGCGGGCTCGTCGGGGAAGCAGATCCCGGTCCGGCGCAGGCCGCCGACACCGTCCACCCACACCTGGTCCGGTGCGGTGACGAGGACGTCGGTGGTGTCCGGGTCGCGCAGCAGCGGTTCGAGGAGCCCCGCCCCGACGAACTCCTGCCGCAGCACCGCGAGCGCCCGCTGGACGTCCTCGTCCCCGAGGACCCCGCCCGCCTCGCCGCGGACCGCCTCGGCGACCGCGGCGGACGTCAGGTCGCCGCTCCCGTTGGCCAGCCTCAGCCGGACGCGCTCCACGAGATCGCTCATCGCGCACCCCACCGGGACCGGAGCCGGGTGGAGCGGACCCGGACACCGTCGACCGCTCCACGAGGCAGCCTCGGCGACGGCACCGGCTGCCCGGGTGGCGCACCGCCGTGCACCGCCGGGGCACCGGGGGTCCCCGCCGGCCCGGCACCGCACGGGTCGGGATCGGCGGGCTTCCCGCCGCCCGCCCCGGTCAGGCGGTAGCTGCGGAAGGTCGGGGGCGGTCGGTGGTTGGGGTGGGCGGTCAGGAACGGCTTCGCGCCGGTGGCGCCGGCGGTGGTCGGGCCGGCGGAGATCAGGTCGGCGCACATCGGGTCGGCGCACATCGGGTCGGCTGCCTCCGGGTCAGTGGTCATTGAGGGCCGCCAGGACTTCTCGGGCGGCCTTGGCCAGCGGGCCGCGCGTGGTATCGGGGAAGCGACCCTGGTCGAGCGCCGCGGCCAGGCGGCGTGCCGGGCGCATGCTGGTGAGCAGTGGGAGGTCGACCGCCTCGGCCACCTCGCCGCTGGTCAGACCGCCCGGGGAGGGGCCGCGCACGACGGCCCGCAGTCGAACGCCCCGGTCGGTCACCTGGTCGACCAGGGGCTGCGCGGCCATGCACGCCTTGACGTCGGCGGGCACCACCATGATCGCCAGGTCGGCCCGGTCGAGCGCCGCGCACGCGGCGGCGGTGAGCTGGCGCGGGACGTCGCACACGACGGTGCCGCCCGCGCGCCTGCCCGCCTCGACGACCGCCACCACGGCGGCGGGTTCGGGGCCCGGCCCCGTCCGGCCGCAGGACAGCACGGTCAGGCTGCCTCGCTTGCCGGTGCGGCCGGGCAGCGCCGAGCGGAGCGCCGCCGCCGGGACGCGACCTCCCTTGAGGTGCAGGGTGGGCCACCGCAGGCCCTCCTGGCGCTCGGCGCCGAGCGTCAGGTCGAGGCCGCCGCCGAGCGGGTCGCAGTCGACCAGCAGGCCGTGGCCGCCGGACGACAGCACGGCCTGGCCCACGGCCACCGCCAGCACCGACGCGCCCGCACCGCCGCGCGCGCCCAGGACCGCGAGGACCCGGCCGTCACCGGACGGGCCGTCGAGGGCGTCGGCGAACGCGGCCCGCAGCGCGGCCTGACCGGTGGGCAGCTCCAGCACCTGCTCCGCGCCCAGCGCGACGGCCCGCCGCCACGTCGCCTCGCCCGGCGGACCGGTGGCCACGACGTGCACGCCCGGCCGGCGGGGCAGTTCCCCCGCCGCGCCCGCCGACGCCTCGTCCAGCACCACCACCGGCGCGGCGTGCCAGCGGGCGCGCAGCGCGGGCGCGTCGGCGACGCGCTCCACCTCGCACCCGACCACCGCCGCGGCGTGCAGGACCTCGTCCAGCAGAACCGCGTCGGACACCAGGACCACTGGTCGTTCCACCGTTCCTCCTCAGCTCGACCCACCCGGAGCGGATCTCCGGTGTCCACGGTCGCGAGCGGTGAGGAACGACACAACGATTCATGATCGACATGTGGACAACTTGACGGCCTGTGGACAACTCCCGGGACCCGGAACGGGGGTGGCGGGGCGCGACACGCGTCGGCACGGCACACGTCCAGGTGACACGCGGGACGGTGGCGACGGCGTCGGGAACGGCCGCGAAAGGCGGCGGGAACGCGACGGGAGCGCGGGGGCGAACCGACCCCGGACATGGGACGACCCCCGCCAGGGGGGAGGGACGGGGGTCGTCATCGGTTCAGTCCCGGGGGGTCGGACTGAACCCGTCCGGTCGAGCCGGACGGGACTACTGTATCCCCACGGGCCAGGGTCGTGCGTGTCTTCCGTTAGAGGGAAGAGGAAATTTCGTCCGACGGCACATCCAGTTCGTAAAGTGACGAACGGCTCGTGCCGGTCCGCTCCGCCGACCGCCCTAAGCTGGAGCCGTGACCGAGCACGCCACCGAGGGCAGCCGCGTCGCCGCGTTCTTCGACCTGGACAAGACCGTCATCGCCAAGTCGAGCACGCTGGCGTTCAGCCGGCCGTTCTTCCAAGAGGGCCTCATCAACCGGCGTGCGGTGCTCAAGAGCGCCTACGCGCAGTTCGTCTTCATGCTGGCCGGCGCCGACGACGACCAGATGGACCGGATGCGCTCGCACATCACCGCGCTCTGCCAGGGGTGGGACGTCGAGCAGGTGCGCTCGATCGTCGAGGAGACGCTGCACGACATCGTCGACCCCCTGGTCTACAAGGAGGCGACGCAGCTCATCTCCGAGCACAAGGACGAGGGCCACGACGTGGTCGTGGTGTCCGCGTCCGGCGCGGAACTGGTCGCGCCCATCGCCACCATGGTCGGCGCGACGCACAGCGTGGGCACGCGCATGGTCGTCTCGGCCGGCCGGTACTCGGGCGACGTGGACTTCTACTGCGCGGGCGAGAACAAGGCCCTCGCCGTGAAGCAGCTCGCCGACGAGCACCACTACGACCTGGACCGCTGCCACGCCTACTCGGACTCGATCAGCGACCTGCCGCTGCTGGAGGCCGTCGGCCACCCCACCGCCGTCAACCCGGACCGCGCGCTGCGCCGGGTCGCCGAACGGCGCGGCTGGCCGGTGCTGACGTTCTCCGACCCGGTGTCGCTGCACGCCCGCATCCCCCGCCCCTCGGGCGCGACGGTCGCCGTCACGGCCATCGGCCTCGGCGCGGCGACGGTCGCGGGCGCCGCCTGGTACGGGCTGCGCCGCCGCCGCCGGAGCTGATGCGCCCGCCCCTCCCCCTCGGACGGCGGTACCGGCACTCGGAAGCCCAGGAACGCTGTGACAGCACCAGGTCCGCTACGGAACGTCGCTTGACCGGTGCACCCCATCGAGCACTTGCTGTGACGCGCAACACGTACTACAAATGGAGGTGCGGACCTCGGGTCGGCCAGGGACGAAGCGGAGGAGAAGCGACGTCCACCCCGACCGGGCTCCGTGCGCGGACTTCGAGACACCCACGCGCGGCACGCCGCGGGAGGCTTGTCGTCTAGGGCCTGCGTACCGGGACGCCGGACGCCGAGGCCAGGTCGGTACGACACGAGTTGCGCGCCTGGTAACTCGACAGTCCGCGCCGCGATGTTGGGCCCCTCGACGAGGGGCCCAACGTCATGTTCGGACCCGAATCGGAAAAGACACCCGATCGGAGGACCGGCCGCAGCCGGTCCTCCGTCGGTGGCCCCCAGGACAATTCCCACGCAGCGCAACCCGTTGACCCGTCCCTGTGACGTGGGTAACTTGCCGATTACGACCACCTTCTGGTGGAAGTTTTCATGTGGGGAGGCCGCCGTGCTCCGTCCGCTCGTCGCCGCCGTCGCCGTGGTCGCGGCGTCCACCGCCGCACCGCCTCCGCTCGCCGTCGCCGCGCCCGACCAGGCGCGGGTCGTCGACCAGGTGCGGCAGCAGGCCGCCGCCCTGGCCCGCGGCATGACGCTGGAGCAGAAGGTGGGGCAGCTGTTCGTCACCTACGTGCACGGCCAGGCGCCGGACGAGCAGCACCCCGGCAACCTGCGCGACTTCGGCGTGGCCTCCCCGGCCGAGGTGGTGGCGGAGTTCCAGCCGGGTGGGGTCATCTACTTCAACAACTCCAGCTACGACAACATCGACACCCCGCGCCAGATCGCGACCCTGTCCAACGGGCTCCAGCGCGCGAGCCGCATCCCGCTGGCCATCTCCACCGACCAGGAGATGGGCATCGTCACCCGCATCGGCGCCCCGGCCACCCAGTTCCCCGGCAACATGGCGCTCGGCGCGGGCCGCAGCGCCCAGGACGCCGAGCGCGCCGCCCGCATCACCGCCCGCGAACTGCGCGCGATGGGCGTCAACCAGAACTTCGCGCCGGACGCGGACGTCAACTCGAACCCGGCGAACCCGGTGATCGGCGTCCGCTCGTACTCCAGCGACCCCGCGCTGGCCGCCGAGCTGACCGCCGCCCAGGTGCGCGGCTACCAGGGCAGGCTCCTCGGGCGGGACTCGGTGAGCGCCACCGCCAAGCACTTCCCCGGCCACGGCGACACCGCCGAGGACAGCCACACGAGCCTGCCGACCGTCGACCGCACCGCCGAGCAGTGGCGGGAACTGGACGCGCCCCCGTTCGAGGCTGCCATCGCGGCGGGCATCGACTCGATCATGACCGCGCACATCACGATGCCGCGGATCGACCCCTCCGGCGAGCCGGCCACGCTGTCCAAGCCGACGCTGGACCTGCTGCGCGAGGAACTCGACTACGACGGCGTCGTCATCACCGACTCGCTGGCCATGGCGGGCGTGCGGCAACTGCACGGCGACGCCGAGATCCCCGTCCTGGCCCTCAAGGCGGGCGTGGACCAGCTGCTGATGCCGGTGGACCTCCGACTGGCGATCGACAGCGTGGTCGCGGCCGTGCGCGGCGGCGAGCTGACCGAGCGGCGGATCGACCAGAGCGTGCTGCGGGTGCTGCGGATGAAGCTGCTGCGCGGCATGCTGACCAGCCCCCGCGTGGACGTGGAGGGGGTCGGGGCGGTCGTCGGCGCACCGGAGCACCTGGCCGACGCGCGCCGCATCACCGACCGCACGATCACCGCCGTGCGCAACGACGCGGGCGTGCTGCCACTGGCCGCGAGGCCGACCGCCGCGCTGGTCACCGGGTGGGGCGAGACGACGACGCGCACCCTCGCGGGCGTCCTCGGCGGCACGGCCCTGCCGACCGGCACCGCGCCGACCGAGGCCCAGGTCGCGGCGGCCGTGCAGGCGGCGGCGACCGCGGACGTCGTGGTCGTGCTGACCAACGGCCTGTCGGCCCGGCCGGCCCAGCAGACCCTGCTGACCAGGCTGCTCGCGACCGGCAAGCCGGTGGTCGCGGTGGCCGCCCAGAACCCGTACGACGTGGCGCACACCGCCGCGCCGACGTGGCTCGCCACCTACTCCTACAGCGCGGTGTCGATGGAGTCGCTGGCCCGCGTCATCACCGGGGAGGTGCGTCCGGCGGGCAGGCTCCCGGTGGACGTGCCAGGACCCACGCCGTACCCGCTCGGCCACGGCCTGGCCTGGTGAGCGCCGTGGACCGCAGGCACTTCCTCGCCGGCGCGCTCGCCGCGCCCGCCCTCGCCGCCCTCCCCGCCGACGCCTCCGCCGGTCCCGACGCCTCTGCCGACCCCGACGCCGCGGCCGGTTCCGGTCGGACGAGGAGGCTGGAGACCGGGGCGGAGCAGCTGGCCTCCGACGGCTGGCGCCGGTTCGCGGGCGCCAAGGTCGGCGTCGTCACCAACCCGACCGGCGCGCTGCGCGACCACACGCACATCGTCGACTCCATGGTGGCCGCGGGCGTGCCGCCGGTGGCCGCGTTCGGCCCGGAGCACGGCTTCCGCGGCACGGCGCAGGCCGGCGGCTCGGAGGGCGACTACCTCGACCCGCGCACCGGCATCCCGGTCTACGACGCCTACGGCGCGAACGCGACGAAGTTCGCCGGCATGGTCGCCAAGGCGGGCGTGGACACGCTGGTGTTCGACATCGCGGACATCGGCGCGCGCTTCTACACCTACATCTGGACGATGTACACGGCGATGCAGGCCGCCGCCGCGACGGGCGCGCGGTTCGTCGTGCTGGACCGCCCCAACCCGGTCGGCGGCAGGGCCCGCGGGCCGCAGCTCGATCCGGCGTACGCCACCGGCGTCGGCCGCAAGCCGATCGCGCAGCAGCACGGCATGACGATCGGCGAGCTGGCCCGCTTCTTCGACGGCGAGTTCCTGCCGACCGACGGCGGTCGGGTGAGCGGCCTGGAGGTCGTCGACGTCAGGGGCTGGCGCCGCGACCAGCTCGACACCGGGCTGCCGTGGGTCCCGCCCAGCCCCAACGTGCCGACGCGCGACACCGCCCTGGTCTACCCCGGCACGTGCCTGTTCGAGGGCCTGGTGTTCTCCGAGGGCCGCGGCACGACCCGCCCGTTCGAGACGATCGGCGCGCCGGGCCTGGACTGGCGGTGGGCCGAGGACCTGAACACGCAGGGCCTGCCCGGCGTCCGGTTCCGCGAGACCCACTTCACGCCGACGTTCCAGAAGTTCGCGAACCAGCTGTGCGGCGGGGTGGCCGTGCACGTGACCGACCCGGACCGGTTCGACGCGCCGCGCACCGCCGTGGCCATGATCGTCGCCGCGAAGGCCCGGTACCCGCAGGTGTTCGCGTGGCGGCCGGACAACTGGATCGACAAGCTCAGCGGCTCGGACCGGCTGCGCCGCATGGTCGACGCGGGCGCGGGCACCGACGAGGTGGTCGGCGCCTGGTCCGAGGAGCTGGCCGCGTTCGACCGCACCCGCCGGCAATACCTGCGCTACCGGTAGATGGAGAGAGCGATGCGCATCCCTGCCCTGCTTGTCGCCACCACGCTCGTGATCACGACACCCGCGCACGCCACCGGCGGCCACGAGGCCCGCTTCGACCGGCCGCACGACGGCTGGGCGCACAGCTCCGTGCTGCGCGCAGGCACCCCGGAACGGGTCGGGCTCGACCCGGCCCCGATCGACGCCGCCCTGGACCGGGTCGAGCAGTACACGAGACCGGACGCCACCGGTCACCCCCTGTTCGCGGGCGCCGTCACGCTGCTCGCGCACGAGGGCACCGTGGTCACCCACGAGCCGACGGGCTGGGCGGTCCGCTACGGCGACGGCTCGGCCGTCGAGCTGCCCGAGGACCAGCGGGTGCCGATGACCCGCGACACGATCTTCGACCTGGCGTCGATCTCGAAGCTGTTCACGTCGATCGTCGTGATGCGCCAGCACGAGCTGGGCAGGTTCGAGCTGGACGACCCGGTCGCCGAGCACCTGCCCGAGTTCGGCGTCAACGGCAAGTCGTCCATCACGGTGGAGCAGCTGCTCACGCACACGTCCGGCCTCGTGGCGTGGCTGCCGCTGTGGTCGCGGTACCCGGACGTGCCGTCGCGGGTGAAGGCCGTCATGGACACCACGCCGGTCAACCCGCCGGGCACCGCGTACGTCTACTCCGACCTGAACCTGATCACGCTGGGGCTGCTCGCGCAGAAGTGGTCGGGCACGCCGCTGGACGTGCTGGTCCGCGAGGGCATCACCGCGCCGCTGGGCCTGAAGGACACCGGCTACAACCCGCCCGCGAGCAAGCTCGACCGGATCGCGGCGACCGAGTACCAGGCCGGCCGGGGCGTCGTGCGCGGCGTCGTGCACGACGAGAACGCGTGGTCGCTGGGTGGCGTCGCCGGGCACGCGGGCATGTTCTCCACGGCCCGCGAACTGGCCGTCCTCGGCCAGGCGATCCTCAACGGCGGCTCGTACGGCGGTCGGCGCATCCTGCGGCCGGACACCGTCGAACTGATGCTCACCGACTTCAACCAGGCGTTCCCGGGCAACTCGCACGGCCTGGGCTTCGAGCTGGACCAGCGCTGGTACATGGGCGCGCTGACCTCGCCGAGGGCCGCCGGGCACACCGGGTTCACCGGCACGACGCTGGTGCTCGACCCGCTGTCGAGGTCGATCGCGATCCTGCTGACCAACCGGGTGCACCCGAGCCGCGACTGGGGCTCGATCAACCCGGCCCGCCGGGCGGTCGCGAACGGCCTGGCGCAGGCGATGGCGGTGAAGCCGCGGCACGGCACCGCGCACACGCCGACCGCGGGCGGCGCCACGTTGACCACCCGGGCCCTGGAGCAGCGCCCCGGGCAGCGGAAGCTGGTGTTCGACGCGTTCGTGGACCTCGACCCGGGCGACTCGGTCGTGGTGGAGGCGACGGACGACGGGGCGACCTGGCGCGAGGTCCGGGTGCTGACCGGGTACGGGCAGCGGCGGTGGCAGCGGGTCGAGGTCGTGACCGAGGCGGCGGTGGCGTTCCGCTGGCGGTACGTCCAGGGCACCGGTTACGGCGGCCGGGGCGCGTACGTGGACTCGGTGCGGATCACCGATCGGCGGGGCGTGCTGCTCGACGCGGAACGCGAGCCGGTGGGGTTGCACTCCGAAGGGTGGCGGGTCGCGGACCGCTAGTCACCCACCCTGCCGCCAAGTGGTGGGATTCGGTCACGGTTGGGGTGAGTTGCACCCACCCTGCGTTGACCACCCGTTGACCGGTTAGTAAGTTTCCCACGTGTCCACTGAGAACACTGCCGATTCCAGCCCCCTGGTCACGATCCGCTCGCTCCTGCCCGGCCTCGCCCGTGCGGAGCAGCGGGTGGCCAAGGTCGTGCTGGACAACCCGGCGACCGTCGCCCACCGCAGCATCACCGAGGTCGCCGAGGCCGCGGGCACCAGCGAGACCACGGTGACCCGCTTCTGCAAGGCCATCGGGGTGGGCGGCTACCCCGAGCTGCGCATAGCGCTCGCCGCCGACACGGCGCGCACGTCGATGCGCAGCGACCGCGACCTGGGCGGCGACATCGGACCGGGCGACGACCTGCGGCAGGTCGTCGGCAAGGTGGCGTTCGCCGACGCGCGCGCGGTCGAGGAGACCGCCGAGCAGCTGAACGTCGAGACGCTGGAAGCGGTCGTCGAGGCGGTCGCGGGCGCGGGCAGGGTGGACGTCTACGGGTTCGGCGCCAGCGCGTTCGTCGCGTTCGACCTCCAGCAGAAGCTGCACCGCATAGGGCGTACCTGCTTCGCGTGGAACGACACGCACATCGCGCTCACCTCGGCCGCCGTCCTCACCCCGGCCGACGTCGCGGTCGGCATCTCGCACACCGGCTCCACCTCGGAGACCGTCGAGGCGCTCCGGGTGGCCGGCGACCGCGGCGCGACCACGGTGGCGCTGACGAACTTCCCGCGCTCCCCGATCAGCGAGGTCGCCGACCACGTGCTCACCACGGCGGCGCGCGAGACCACGTTCCGGTCGGGCGCCATGGCCAGCCGCATCGCGCAGCTGACCGTGATCGACTGCCTGTTCATCGGGGTCGCCCAGCGGCACGTGGACAGCGCGAAGACCGCCCTGGAGGCGACGTACGACGCGGTGGCGGGCCACCGGTTGGGCGCCAGGCCGGACGGCCGGCGACGCCGGGAGAGCGCTAAATGACGCCGCCGCGGCACGACGTCGTGGTCACCGTGGAATCCCCCACCGAGGCCAGGAACCCGAGGACCGAGGACATCGACCGGCTGTCCACGCTGGACGTGCTGCGGCTGATCAACGCCGAGGACCACCTGGTCCCGGACGCCGTGGCCGCCGTCCTGCCGGAGCTGGCGCGGGCGGCGGACCTCGCCGTGGGCGCGCTGCGGGCCGGCGGGCGGGTGCACTACGTGGGCGCGGGCACCTCCGGCCGGCTGGCCACGCTGGACGCCGCCGAGCTGGTGCCGACGTTCAACACGCCGCCGGACTGGTTCGTCGCGCACCACGCGGGCGGGCGGGAAGCCCTGGTCAACGCGGTGGAGAACGTCGAGGACCAGGCGTCCGCCGGCGCCGCCGAGATCCGCAGGCACGCGGTGGCGGGCGACCTGGTGGTGGGCGTCACGGCGTCCGGGCGCACGCCGTTCGTCGTGGCCGCGCTGGAGGAGGCCCGCGCGCTGGGCGCCCGCACGGTCCTGGTGTCGAACAACCCGACCGCGACCGCGCCGGTCGACGTGGACGTGCTGATCGCCGTGGACACCGGCCCGGAGGCCATCGCCGGGTCCACCCGGATGAAGGCGGGCACGTCGCAGAAGCTGGTGCTGACGTCGTTCTCGACGGCGGTGATGGTCCGGCTGGGCCGCACCTACTCGAACCTGATGGTGTCGATGCGCGCCACGAACGCGAAGCTGCGCGGTCGCACGGTGCGCATCCTGCGCGAGGCGACGGGCCTGGCCGAGCAGGAGTGCACGACGGCGCTGGCCGACGCGGGCGGCGACCTCAAGGTCGCGCTGGTGCACCTGCTGGCCGACGTGCCCACCGCGCTGGCCGCGGACGCCCTGGGGAAGACGCAGGGGCACGTGCGGCAGGCGCTCACCCTGCTGGCACCGGGCGCCACGGGATAGGCGTGGACAGCACCATCGCGCTGGACGTCTCGCCGTAGCCGCCCAGCCGGACGAGCAGCCGCTCCAGCTCGCTGACCGACGTGGTGACGACCTTGACCACCGAGCAGATGTCCCCCGTCAACCGCACCACCTCGACCACCTCGGGGCAGTCGTCGAGCAGCTCGGGGTGCACGGTGATGCACCGCGAGCCGTAGCACTTCATCCGCACCAGGGCGATGACCGGCCGCCCCACCATCGTCGGGTCCACCGCGGCCCGGTAGCCGGTGATGACGCCCGCGTTCTCCAGCCGGCGCACGCGCTGGGCCACGGTCGGCGGCGACACGTGCACGCGCCGGGCCAGCTCGTTGTACGACAGCCGCGCGTCGTCCTGGAGCGCCTCCAGCAGGGCGCGGTCGACGCCGTCCAACTCGATGCTCATGACCGTGAAGCTACCCGCCCGAATCGTTTGCGATCGTGAGAAGTTCGCTGGTCAGCGTGTCGCGGTGCCTCTTCATCCCACCCGTTCACCGGGTGATGATGGGAACCATGACTTGTCCGGTCTCACCCAAACTCGACTTCGGCGGCACGACACCCTACGAGGACTACGTGCACGCCTCCGTGCTGCACGGCCTCCAGCAGCAGTGGTCCGACGACCCGCGCGAGATGTCGTTCCTGGTGATCACCCAGGTCATGGAGCTGTACTTCGGCCTGCTGTGCTTCGAGTGGCGGCACGCGCAGGGCGAGCTGCGCGCCGACGACGTGCGCGCCGCCGTGCGCACCCTGCGCCGCAGCGAGCTGCACATGCAGGCGCTGAACGCGGCGTGGCGGCCGATCGCGCGGATGACCCCCGCCGAGTTCAACTCCTTCCGCGACGCCCTCGGCGAGGGCTCGGGCTTCCAGTCCGGCCGCTACCGCGAGGTGGAGTTCCTGCTCGGCGAGAAGTCCCGCTCGCTGCTCGTGCCGCACCGCGCCGTGCCCAGCCAGCACGACGCCCTGGAGGCGCTGCTGCACGAGCCGAGCCTGTACGACGACGTGCTCGCCCTGCTGCACCGCCGCGGCAAGCCGATCCCCGCCGACGTGCTGACGCGCGACGTGAGCCGGGGCTACGAGCCGAACGCCGAGGTCGAGGCCGTGTGGGCGGACGTCTACCGCGACGGCCCGCAGGACCTGCTCGAACTGGGCGAGGCGCTGACCGACATCGCCGAGGAGTTCACCCGCTGGCGGCACGACCACCTGCTCGCGACCCGGCGTTCGATGGGCGCGAAGACCGGCACCGGCGGTTCGGCCGGCGTCGCGTGGTTGGAGAAGCGCGCGCAGCGCTCCGTCTTCCCCGAGTTGTGGACCGCGAGGAGCTACGTGTGACCGACCCGATGGCGCACGATCCGTTGGCACACGTCAGGGACCTGTTCGACCTCGACGACGAGGTCGTCTACCTGGACGGCAACTCGTTGGGCGCGCCGCCGAAGGCCGTGGCCGGGCGCGTGCGCGACGTCGTGGAGCGGCAGTGGGGCCGGCGGCTGATCCGCAGCTGGTCCGAGGGCTGGTGGGAGGCGCCGGAGCGGGTCGGCAACCGGATCGGGCGGCTGGTCGGCGCGGCGCCGGGGCAGGTCGTGGTCGCGGACTCGACCAGCGTGAACCTGTTCAAGGCGCTGATGGCGGCGGTCCGCAACACCGACCGGTCCGAGATCGTGGTCGACGCCGGGACGTTCCCGACCGACGGCTACATCGCGCGCTCGGTGGCGGAGCTGACCGGGCTCGCGCTGCGGCCCGCGCCGCCGGAGGGGCTGGACCTGCGGGACACGACGGCGGTCGTGCTGCTCAACCACGTCGACTACCGCACCGGCCGGCTGCTGGACATGGCGGCGTTGACGCGGCAGGCGCACGAGGTGGGCGCGAAGGTCGTGTGGGACCTGTGCCACAGCGCGGGCGTGCTGCCCATCGAGCTGGACGCGCTGGAGGTTGACCTGGCGGTCGGCTGCACCTACAAGTTCCTCAACGGCGGACCGGGGTCGCCGGCGTTCCTGTACGTGCCGAGGAACGCGCAACACGCGTTCGAGCAGCCGTTGACCGGGTGGACGGGGCACGAGGTGCCGTTCGCGATGGCGGCGGAGTACACGCCCGACCCCGGTGTGTCCCGGGCGCGCGTGGGCACGCCGGACATCCTGTCGATGCTGGCCCTGGACGCCGCGCTGGACGTGTGGGACGACGTGTCGCTGGTGGACGTGCGGGCGAAGGGCCTGGCGCTGACCGGTCACTTCATGCGGCTGGTCGAGGGTCTGCCGGGCATCGGGGTGCTGACCCCGTCCGACGAGTGGCGCGGGCACCAGGTCAGCCTGCGGCACCCCGACGCGCGGCGGTTGGTGGAGGAGCTGGCCGAGCGCCAGGTGCTCGGCGACCACCGCCCGCCGGACGTGCTGCGGTTCGGCTTCGCACCGCTGTACAACACGTTCGACGAGGCGGAGCGCGCCGCGGCGATCCTCAAGGAACTCCTCTGACCCGGGAGTCCAACGCCCGGGTCGCGAGAGTCCAACGTTCAGGAGCCCTGAGTTCTTCACTCGCGAGTGAAGAACTCAGGGCTCCTGAACGTTGGACTCTCGCGGCCTGAACGTACGACTCGCCGGACCTGGACGTTGGACTCTCGTGGCCTGGGCGTTGGACTCTCGCGACCCGGGGTGGACTCCCGGGATCAGCCGGCGGCGGCGTCGGCGATGCTCCGCGCCTCGCGGGCGCCGGCCTCCAGGGCCTCGCACCAGAAGGTGATCCAGCGGCCGATGCCCTCGGGGTCGCCGGTGGAGAAGCCGTGCAGGGCGGCGGCGTAGTCGTTCTGCCTGCGCAGGCACATGACCTCGGGCACGCCGAGCGACTTCGGGTCCAGGCCGGTCGCGATGGAGGCCAGGCGGGACGCGGCACGCGCCACGACCCCGTTGGCCTTGTCGAACGGCGCGAGGGACATCAGCTCGCCGTGCACGACGGCGACCACCAGCGGTCCCGGGGCGGACGTGCCGCCGGTCACGAGCTGCGCCAGCAGGTCCAGGCGCTCGGCCACGCCCGGCGCCGGTCGGGGGCGGCCCAGTTCGCCGCCCAGGTCGGCGCCGGCCAGGAGGTGGAGCCGGGCCAGGGCCTGCAGGGGCGCGCGCTGCCACGTCGGGAGCACCACGCCCAGCGCCTCGGCCACGCGCAGCGCGCCGGCCAGCACCGGGTCGGTGACCGCGCCGTCCTCGGGGATGGCGGTGGCCCCGCCGTCGAGCGCGGCGGACGCGCGGGCGGCGCGCACGGACGCCTCGGCCGCGGTGGTGGCCCAGCCGCGCAGGTTCACCCGGTGCCGGTGCACCTGGAACACGGCGTCGCGGGCCGAGTCGACGGCGGCGGTCACGCCGGGCAGGGCCAGCAGCGGGGCGAGCGGATCGGTCACGGGACCGCACACTACCCGTCGGTAAGTGGTCATCCCGAAGAAGTCGGAACTGGATGTTCAACGATGCCAATCCGGGGGTTATCTTCGCGGTATGACCTGGTACGACCGCCCCGTGCTCACCGGCGCGCACGTCCGCCTCGAACCCCTGTCCCACGACCACGTCGAGGGCCTGCACGAGGCGGGCAAGGACCCCGACACGTGGACGTGGCTCAGCTCGGACCAGCCGAAGGACCTCGACGACACCCGGGCGTACGTGGACGAGGCGCTGAACGACCCCACCCGCCTGGCGTGGGCGCAGATCGACCCGCGCACGGGCGAGGTCGCGGGCACCACGTCGTACTACGAGATCGACCCGCGCAACCGGGGCCTCTACATCGGCCACACGTGGATCGGCACGCGCTGGCAGCGCACCGCGCTCAATACCAACGCCAAGTTCCTCCTCCTCGCGCGGGCGTTCGAGGACCTCGGCGCGCTCCGCGTCGGCTGGCACACCGACCTGCGCAACGAGCGCTCGCAACGCGCCATCGAACGGCTCGGCGCGACCCGCGAGGGCGTGCTGCGGGTGCACCGCGTCCGGCCGGACGGGTCGCTGCGCGACACGGTCGTCTACTCGATGACGGCCGCCGAGTGGCCCGCGCTGAAGGCCCGGCTGACCACGTGACCCGTCTCACGCGAGGTGCCGCTCGTCGCAACGTGCGTGTCGTTCGGCCGGATCACGGTGGTCAGGGGCCCGCGACCGGGTTACACAGTTACCCACGCGTTTCGAACTCGGCCGAAATTGGTCTGAACCTTTTTGGTGCGCAGTGAGCTGAATCGCACTACGGTCAGTGCGCACCACGCTGATTCAGGAGGTACGCCCCGCCATGACAGAGCCGCACGCCGCCCTGGACAACCTGTCGACCGAGAACAGGAAGTTCCCGCCCAGCGACGAGTTCGCCGCACAGGCCAACGCCACCGCCGCGCTCTACGAGGAGGCGGACGCCGACCGCGAGGCGTTCTGGGCGGAGCAGGCCGAGCGGCTGTCCTGGGACGCGAAGTGGACGCAGGTCCTCGACTGGTCGAACGCCCCGTTCGCCAGGTGGTTCGTCGGGGGCAGGCTCAACGTCGCGTACAACTGCGTCGACCGGCACGTCGAGTCCGGGCACGGCGAGCAGGTCGCCATCCACTGGGAGGGCGAGCCCGGCGACAGCCGGACCATCACCTACGCCGACCTCCAGCGCGAGGTCTCCAAGGCCGCGAACGCCCTGGTCGAACTGGGTGTCGGCGCCGAGGACCGGGTCGCCATCTACATGCCGATGGTCCCCGAGGCGATCTTCTCCATGCTCGCCTGCGCACGCCTGGGCGCGCTGCACAGCGTGGTGTTCGGCGGCTTCTCCGCCGAGGCCCTGCGCACCCGCATCGAGGACTCGCAAGCCAAGCTCGTGATCACCACGGACGGCCAGTACCGGCGCGGCAAGTCGGCGGCGCTCAAGCCCGCCGTGGACGAGGCCGTGGCCAAGGCCGGGAGCGTCGAGCACGTGCTCGTGGTGAAGCGGACGAACTCCGACGTCGAGTGGACCGAGGGTCGCGACGTGTGGTGGCACGACCTGGTCGACCGCCAGTCCGAGCAGCACACCCCGGAGGCGTTCGACTCCGAGCACCCGCTGTTCATCCTCTACACCTCGGGCACCACCGGTAACCCCAAGGGCATCCTGCACACCTCGGGCGGCTACCTGACCCAGGCGTCGTACACGCACCACGCCGTGTTCGACCTCAAGCCGGACACCGACGTCTACTGGTGCACCGCCGACATCGGCTGGGTCACCGGGCACAGCTACATCGTGTACGGCCCGCTGTCCAACCGCGTCACGCAGGTCGTCTACGAGGGCACCCCGGACACCCCCGACAAGGGCCGGCACTGGCAGATCGTGCAGAAGTACGGCGTGTCCATCTACTACACCGCGCCGACGCTGATCCGCACGTTCATGAAGTGGGGCGCGGACATCCCCGCCGGGTACGACCTCTCCAGCCTGCGCGTGCTGGGCAGCGTCGGCGAGCCGATCAACCCCGAGGCGTGGATCTGGTACCGGGAGACCATCGGCGCGGGCAAGACGCCCGTCGTGGACACCTGGTGGCAGACCGAGACCGGCGCGATCATGATCTCGCCGCTGCCCGGCGCGACGGCGGCCAAGCCCGGTTCGGCGCAGCGCCCGCTGCCCGGCATCGGCGCGAAGGTCGTCGACGACCAGGGCGACGAGGTCCCGCACGGCGGTGGCGGCTACCTGGTGCTCGACGAGCCGTGGCCCGCGATGCTGCGCGGCATCTGGGGCGACGAGCAGCGCTACCGCGACACCTACTGGTCGCGGTTCGGCGAGCGGGGCTACTACTTCGCCGGCGACGGCGCGAAGTACGACGCCGACGGCGACATCTGGCTGCTGGGCCGGGTGGACGACGTGATGAACGTGTCCGGGCACCGCATCTCCACCACCGAGGTCGAGTCCGCGCTGGTGTCGCACCCGACGGTGGCCGAGGCGGCGGTCGTCGGCGCGACCGACGCGACCACCGGCCAGGGCATCGTGGCCTTCGTGATCCTGCGCGGCGGCGTCGCCGAGGGCTCGGACGGCGCGGAGGCGATCAAGGCGCTGCGCGACCACGTGGCCAAGGAGATCGGCCCGATCGCGAAGCCGCGGCAGATCATGGTCGTGCCGGAGCTGCCGAAGACCCGCTCGGGCAAGATCATGCGCCGCCTGCTGCGCGACGTGGCGGAGAACCGGCAGGTCGGCGACGTCACCACGCTCGCCGACTCGTCCGTCATGGACCTGATCTCCCAGGGCCTGAAGACCGGCTCCCCGGAGGACTGACCGGCCGCGCGGAAGGGCGCCCCTCCCGGACCGGGGAGGGGCGCCCTTCCCGTCCGGGTCGAAGAAGCGCCGCCCGACATCAGCCGGTCGAGCGGTGACGGCCGGCCGGGCGTGGCACGATGACGCGGTGACCAGCGCTCGGGAGAACACCAACGGCAGCGGACTGCCACCTGTCCCGTCCATCCCGTTGACCGCGGAGAGCCCGGCGGTGATCGCGGGGGAGACGTCGGTCGGCGGTCTCGTGCGCGACGCGACGGCCCACCTGTCCACGCTGGTCAGGGCCGAGGTCGAACTGGCCAAGTCCGAGGTGGCCGGTGAGCTCAAGAAGGGCGTGAAGGGCAGCGTCTACTTCATCGTCGCCCTGACCGTGCTGCTGTTCAGCTCGTTCTTCTTCTTCTTCTTCGGCGCCGAACTGCTCGACGTGTGGCTGCCGCGCTGGTCCGCGTTCCTCATCGTGTTCGGGCTGATGCTCGTCACGGCGGGGCTGTTCGCGTTCCTCGGCTACCGCAAGGTGAAGAAGCTGCGCGCGCCGCAGCGGACCATCGACTCGGCCAGGGACACGGTCGCGGCGCTGCGCCACCGCGACGCCCACTGAGCCGGTGCGGTTGCCACCGGACCCGTCGACCGCCCGCGTGCCGGGCCCGTGGTCGCACCGCGACGTGTCCGCGAACGGCATCCGGCTGCACGTGGCCGAGCTGGGCGAGGGGCCGCTCGTGCTGCTGCTGCACGGGTTCCCGGAGTTCTGGTGGACGTGGCGCCACCAGCTGGTCTCGTTCGCCGAGGCCGGGTACCGCGCGGTCGCGGTGGACCTGCGCGGGTACGGCGACTCGGACAAGCCCCCGCGCGGCTACGACGGCTTCACGCTCGCCGGTGACGTCGCGGGCCTGGTGAAGGCGCTCGGCGAGAGCCGCGCGCACCTCGTCGGCCACGCGTGGGGCGGCATGCTCGCGTGGACGGTCGGCGCCGTGCACCCCCGCCTGGTGGGCTCGGTCACCGCCGTGTCCGCGGCGCACCCGCTGGCGCTGCGCCGCGCCATCCGCCGCCACCCCCGCGGCCAGGGTCGCGCGGCGGCGCACATCTTCCGCTTCCAGGTGCCCGTGCGGCCCGAGCGGAGCCTGACCCGGGACCGCGGCGCCGGCGCGGCCGACCTGCTGCGCGCCTGGTCCGGTCCGAAGTGGACGGTGTCGTCGGAGTTCGACGAGGTGGTCCGCCGCAACCGCGAGGCCGTCCTGATCCCCGGCGTGGCGCACAGCGCGATGGAGTACTACCGCTGGGCCGTCCGCTCCCAGCTGCGCACCGACGGCCGCCGCTTCGCCGAGGCCGTCGACCGCCGCCTGGAGGTGCCCGTCCTCCAGGTGCAGGGCGCGCGGGACCCGGTGCTGCTGGAGTCCACCGCCGCGGACTCGACGGCCTGGGCCGGCCCCCGCTCGTCGTACCGCGTGCTGCCCGAGGTGGGCCACTTCCCCCACCAGGAGGCGCCGCACACGACGAGCCGCCTGATCACGGACTTCCTGGCGAAGGTCTAGGGCGCGGGGGTCACGAGGCGCAGGTCTGCGTCGACGTCCGCCGCACCAGCGACGGCGCCTTGGCGACCTCGTCGGCGACCTCCTGCGCGGTCAGCACGAACCCGGTCTCCTGGTCGTCCACGGCCGCGCCGAACACCACTCCCATGACGCGGCCCTGCGGGTCGACCAGCGGGCCGCCGGAGTTGCCGCTGCGGACCTTCGCGCGGACCGTGTAGACGTCCCTCGTCACGGTCTGCGCGTCGTAGATGTCCGGGCCGCGCAGCATGGGGATGCGCTCCCGCACGCGGGCCTCGGAGGCCGTGTACGGGCCGTCCAGGGGGTAGCCGAGGACGATGCCGTCCTCGCCCTGGGCGATCTCGTCGGTGCGGAACGGCAGCGGCTCGGCCCTGAGGTCCGGCACGGCGAGGATGGCGACGTCGGTCTGCGCGTCGTAGTGCACGACGGTCGCGTCGAACTGGCCCCGGCCGACCTCGACGGAGACCTCGGTGGTGCCGGCCACGACGTGCGCGTTCGTCATCACGCGCTCCGGTGAGATCACGAACCCGGTGCCCTCCAGGGCGCGGGAGCACGACGGGGCGCGCCCGCGCACCTTGAGCACGCTGGGCCGCAGGTTCTGCACGACCGGGTCCTGGCTGAGCGCCGGGTCGGGCGGGCCGACCTCGCGGAGCGGCGTGCGGTTGAACGGGTCCATCGCGGCCGGGAAGCCGGACACGTCGAACAGGCTCTGGAGGTCGGCGGACAGGGTCCGGGCGGCCTGCGGCATGGTGTCGTCGACGGTGGACAGGATCACCGACTGGTTGAGCGCCTTGGCCAGCGACGGCAGCCCGGCGACCACGGTGAGCGGCAGCGCGATCATCCACGCCACCACGAACACCACGGCGCCCTGCACGATCGCGCCGAGCGCGTTGTCCGCGCCGCGCAGCGGGCCGGCGTTGACCCGCGGCTTGATCGTCCGCCCCACGTACACGCCGAGCGTCTCGCCCAGCGCCACGAGCAGCACCACGATGCCGACCGCGAAGACGACCTTGGTCACGACGTTCTCGAACTGGGCGACCACCAGCGGCGCCAGCTGCGTGCCCAGGACGAGGCCGATGAGCACGCCGACGAACGCCGGCAGCGCGACGACCATGCCCTGCCGGGCGCCGGACACCGCGGCGAAGGCGGCCAGCGCCAGGACCAGCAGGTCAACCCAGTTCACGGCCACCCCGATTCACGACATCTCCGTTGCGCGCAGTGCGAGGTCCAGGTCGCGCACGTCCGCGGTGTCCCACGGCCGTTCCCACCCGCCGAGCGCCAGCAGGCCGTTGAGCAGCCCGGCGGTGAAGCCCCACACCAGCATGCCCGGGGCGGAGAACGCGGGCCCGACGTAGCCGGACGGGTGGCTCACCCGGAACCGGTTCGCGGGGTCGGCCAGGTGCGCGACCGGCACGCGGGCCACGGCCGCGGTCTCCGCCGGGTCGACCGGCGCGACCGGTGACGGCTCGTGCCAGTGCGCGAGCACCGGCGTGACGACGAACCCGGACACCGGCACGTGCAGCTCCGGCAGCAGCGCGACCGGGCGCACGCCCTCGCGCAGCACGCCGGTCTCCTCGAACGCCTCGCGCAGCGCCGTGTCCAGCGGGCCGTCGTCGGTCGGGTCGGCGGCGCCGCCCGGGAACGCGACCTGGCCGGGGTGCGAGCCGAGGGTGTCGGCGCGGCGCAGCAGCAGCACGTCCGGCCCGCCGGGGCCCTCGCCGAACAGCATGAGCACGGCGGCGGGCCGCCCGGTGCCCGGTGGCGGCGGCGCGATGCGGGTGAAGGTGCGGGCGTCGATCTCGGCGGTGGCCTTGACGAGCCCGCCCATCCACTCCGGGACGTCGCCCGGGTCGGCCAGGGCGGTCATCCGACCACCTCGCGCACCTGCTCGACGGTGGTGAGCACGAGCGGGTCGGAGACGAGCGAGAGCGCGCCGTCGGCGCCGACGACGTAGGTCACCGGCGTGCGCGGCGGTGGCGACAGGGCTTTGCGCAGCCGGTCGTCCGGGTCGTGCACGGACGGCAGGTGCACACCGAGTTTGGCCAGCAACTCCAGTCCGTCCCCCTCCTTGCTGTCCACCAGGACCGTCAGCACCGGCACCGAGCCGGGCTCCCGGGCGTAGGCGTCGAGCACCCTCAGTTCCTCTTGGCAGGGAACGCACCAGGTCGCCCAGAAGTTCACCACGGCGCGGCCGGGCAGGGCGGACGCCGCGTCGACGCGGGCGCCGTCGCCGAGGCAGGTGACCTCCAGGCCGCGCAGCGCGGCCGGTCCGACGTCCCCCGCGGCCTGCTGGTCCTGGTCGCGCGGCGGTGACGCGCACGGCTGGAGCGCGGCCCGCTCCCGGGCGAGGCCGACGTCCGGGGCCTGCCGGGTGCTCACCGGGCCGCTGCCGACGGGCTCCGACGAGCGCGGCCACAGGGCGACGACGCCCGCCACCGCCAGCACCAGGACGACCGCCGCCCACCGGGCTCGGGCGCTCACGCCAACTTCTCCCCCGCCCGGACGCGCTCGGCCAGCGCGATCAGGTGCGGCGCTTCCTCGCCCTTGACCAGCTTCTCCGCCTTGGCCGGGTCGACCTGGCCGATGCCGTAGGAGGGGCACAGGGGTGCCAGCAGGCACGCGCCGCAGGCGGGCGTGCGGGCGTGGCAGACGCGCCGGCCGTGGAAGATCGTGCGGTGCGAGACGATCGTCCAGTCCTTGCGCTCGACGAGCGGAGCGACGGCGCGCTCGACCTTGACCGGGTCCTCCTCCCGCGTCCAGCCCCAGCGGCGGACGAGCCGGCCGAAGTGGGTGTCCACGGTGATCCCCGGCACGCCGAACGCGTCGCCCAGCACGACGTTCGCGGTCTTGCGGCCCACGCCGGGCAACGTGACCAGGTCCTCCAGCCTGCCCGGCACGACGCCGTCGAACCGCTCCACCAGCGCGGCGCCGAGCCCCTGCAGGGACGTCGCCTTGTTGCGGTAGAAGCCGGTGGGCCTGATCAGCTCCTCCAGCTCGGCCCGGTCCGCCGAGGCGTAGTCCCGGGCCGTGCGGTAGCGCTCGAACAGCGCGGGCGTGACCTGGTTCACCCGGACGTCGGTGGTCTGGGCGGACAGCACGACGGCCACCAGCAGTTGCAGCGGGTCGCGGAAGTCCAGTTCGCAGTGCGCGTCCGGGTAGCCCTGCGCCAGCACCCGCACCACGCGGCGCGCCCGGCGGACCAGCCCCAGCCTCGTCTCCGGCTGCTTCACCGCGCTCTTGGCCATGCCCGGAACCCTACTGCGCCCGGTCCGGGGACCACGCGGACGTGGCGTCGGTGGACGGGGCCGCGCGGGGCGGCGTTTTCCCGGTGGCGGTTCCGGGAAGACAACCCGCTGCGACCGCCGAGCAACCCCGTCCCCGCCGCGCACGTCCCACGTACGAGCGCACGACGACACCCGCAAGAGTGACCCCCCTCTAGTGCGCGCCGAAACGGATGCGCAAGGATCGGAGCCATCATGACTGCCTGGTTCGTCATCGCCGTTCCGATCGTGATCATGTTCTTCGCGCTCTTCATGGAGCGCGTGGAAGCTCGTCTGCGACACGTCGCCGTGCAGGAGGACGAGGTCGAGGAGTTCCTGGAGTCGGCCCGGCCCGACGAGGTCAGGGCCCTCTACGGGCACGGCATCGGCCGCGCGCTGGAGCTGTTCCGGCTGCGCAGGCTGGGTGGTCGTGCGAGGAACCTGCGTCAGCGGCGCACCCGCCGCTGACCGGGGCGAGGACCGGCGAGGCCCACGGGGTCAACCCCCCGGCGGGCCTTTCTGGGCTGTCCGCCCCGAGTCGCGGGGCACCGTGCGGCGGCGCGCCGGAAGGCGATCTCCCGCACAGCCCTTAGACTGCACCCAGTGATCGGCGGCAAGGCGCTTATCCGCCAGAAGGCGGAACGCGCTCGACCATGCCGCCGCGTCTCGACAGGAGGGACGAGGTGGACGAGACCCTGGCCCGCGCGGGCATCTTCCAGGGGGTTGAACCGGCGGCAGCGGAGGCACTGGCGCAGACGCTGGAGTCCGTTGAATTCCCGCGTGGCCACGTGATCTTCGCGGAGGGCGAGCCGGGTGACCGGCTCTACATCATCCAATCCGGCAAGGTGAAGATCGGCCGCAAGTCGCCGGACGGTCGGGAGAACCTGTTGGGGATCTTCGGCCCGTCCGACATGTTCGGCGAGCTGTCGATCTTCGATCCGGGCCCCCGCACGTCCACCGCCACGACGGTGACCGAGGTGCGCGCGGTGAGCATGGACCGCCCCGCGCTGCGGCAGTGGATCACCAACCGGCCGGAGATCGCCGAGCAGCTGCTGCGGGCCCTGGCCCGCAGGCTGCGCCGGACGAACTCCATGCTGGCCGACCTGATCTTCACCGACGTGCCCGGCCGCGTGGCGAAGGCGCTGTTGCAGCTCGCGCAGCGCTTCGGCAGCCAGGAGGCCGGTCTGCTGAGGGTCACCCACGACCTGACGCAGGAGGAGATCGCCCAGTTCGTGGGCGCGTCGCGCGAGACGGTGAACAAGGCCCTGGCCGACTTCGCCCACCGCGGGTGGCTGCGGTTGGAGGGCAAGAGCGTGCTGATCCTGGATCCGGAGCGCCTGGCGCGCCGCGCTCGCTGAGCAGGTCCGCGGTTCGGCACCGCACGTGACAACAGAGCCGGGCGCCGCCCCCGACGCGGCGCACCGGCCCTGTTGTTCGCGCGACCCATCCCCCGACAGATCACGCGTTCCACTCCTCCGGCGCCCACAGGCCCCGACCCTTCAGCGCCGGAAGGAGGTTCGACTACCCGTTGCGCCACCCGTGGAAACGGGTGCGGCGGGCTGTGCGGTCCACGATCGCACGCCCCCCTGGCCGCAACTCAAGGCCGTTCACCCTCAAGGACCCCTTGTGCAGGTATTTTTCCGAGGGTTTCACCCGGTCATCCCATTGTTGTTACCCGATCGCAACACTCCTCCCGAGAAGTGGACGATTTTCGCGCGTCGGGCCCGGTGAGCGAACGCACCACCAAATGACTGGTACGCGCGTACCACAGCGCGCATACTGGTACGCATGTCCCACTCTGCCCGCCTCGCGGACTACCGCACCGCGCTGACCACGCCCGGCATGCGCGGCCCCGTCGTCGCGTCCCTGCTCGCCCGCCTCCCGATCGCGATGATCGGCCTCTCGCTCCTGCTCTACGTGCAGCGCGAGACCGGTTCGTTCGCCGCGGCCGGGCTGGTGTCGGCGTCGTCCCTGGTCGGTGTCGCGCTCGGGTCGATCGTGCAGGGCAGGCTGATGGACCGGCTCGGGCCGACCCGGCCGCTGCTCGTCGCCGTGGTGCTGTTCTCCGCGTTCGTGGCGCTCGCCGTCACCGCCGTCGAAGCGGGCGTGCCGCTGCCACTCCTCGTGCCGCTCGCCTTCGCCGTCGGGATCACCGAGCCCATGGTCGGCTCGGCGTCCCGCGCCCTGTGGTCGCACGTGCTGCCCGCCGGGTCCACGCGGCTCGCCGGCTACGCCTACGAGGCGATCAGCATGGAGGTGTTCTTCATCCTCGGCCCCGGCCTCGCCGGTGTGCTGGTCGCGGCACCCTGGGCGGGGACCGGCGTGATCGTCGGCGCGGCGTCCATGGTGGTCGGCTCGCTGTGGTTCGCGCTCGACCCGACCGTGCGCGCCGTGCGGCCGGAACCGGCCCGGCGCGACCTGCTCGGCGCGCTGGCCTCGCCCGGTATGCGCACGGTGGCGCTCGCGGCCCTCGGCTTCGGCGTCACGATCGGGTTCATCGAGGTGGCCGTGCCGGCCGCCGCCGCGAACGCCGGTCACGTGGGCCTCGGCGGGCTGCTGCTGAGCCTGTGGTCGGTCAGCTCGGTGGTGTTCGGCGTGCTGTACGCGATGAAGCCGTTCCCGCGGGCCATGCACCTGCGGCTGCCCGTGCTGCTCGGCGGGTTCGCGCTGCTGTCGCTGCTGCTCGCGCTGCCCACCAGCCTGGTGTGGCTGGCCGGCGCGCTGCTCGTGGTCGGCACCCTGATCACGCCGCAGGCGACCACCCACTCGGCGGCGATCGAGCAGGTGGCGCCCGCGGGCACGGCGACCGAGGCGTTCGGCTGGGTGGTCACGGCGGTCACCGTCGGGTTGGCCATCGGGCAGTCGGCGAGCGGTCAGCTGGTCGAGTCGCGCGGCACGAGCGCGGCGTTCGCGGCGGCGGCGGTGTCCGGCTTGGTGATCGCGGTCCTGGTGTGGGTGTTCCGCGGCACGGTCGCGGCCGGCGTGCCGGTGCCGAAGCAGGAGGAGATGGACCTGGCGGCCCGCTGACGCCCACGGGCGTCCCGGCCCGCCGTGAACGGGATCGTCGTGGTCGGGTCCGGCGTCCGCCGCGCGGACCCCACCGCCGTCCGCGGGTCAGGCCACCCCGAGGTAGTCCAGCTGCGCCCGCACCGACCACTCGGCGGCGGGCCAGAGGGAGCGGTCGACGTCGGCGTAGACGAGTTCCACGACCTGGCGCGCGGTCGGTGCGCCACCGAGTCGTTCCACGGCCGCGCGGACCTGCGCCAGGCGTTCCTCGCGGTGGGTCACGTAGGCGCGGGCGACGGCCACCACGTCCGGCAGGACCGGGCCGTGGCCGGGCAGCACGGTGGTGCCCTCCGGCAGGTCCGCCAGGGTTCTCAGGGACGCCAGGTAGTCGGCCAGCCCGCCGTCCAGCACGGTCGTGCCCCGGCCGAGGATGGTGTCGCCGGTGAGCACCGCGCCGCCCACCAGGAACGAGACCGAGTCGTCGGTGTGGCCCGGCGTCGCCAGGGCGGTGATCTCCAGGCCGCCGCCGGTGACGACCTCGCCGCCGGTCAGCCGGGCGGTGGCGAACCCGGGGTCCGCCGCGTGCACGGGGGCGCCCACCAGTCGCGCGAAGGCGTTCACGCCCTCCGAGTGGTCGGGGTGGCCGTGGGTGAGCAGCACCGCGTCCACCGGGCCGTGGGCGGCCACTCGGTCCAGGTGGCCGCGGTCCAGGGGGCCGGGGTCCACGACGACGCACGAGTCGGCGCCCGGCGCGCGCAGGACCCACGTGTTGGTGCCCTCCAGGGTCATCACCCCCGGGTTCTCGGCGAGCACGACCGACGCGAACGGCGTGACCCTGCGCGGCATCCCGTACTCGGCGCTCACGGCAGGACCACCCGAAGCACGTCGCCGTCCCGGACGATCTTGGGGATGATCTTCGAGACCTCGCGCGACTCGTCCAGCACCGCGCCCACGGACCCCAGCTCGTCCACCTCGGTGAGGGTCACCCAGGTCGGCGGCATGAGGGCGCGGCGACCGGCCTTCCAGTCGGCCAGCGCGTCGGCCGGCCGCTGCCACACCGCGTCCGACGCCTCGGTGGTCGCCCCGTCCGCCTTCTGCCCCTCGGGCAGCAGGGCGACGAAGAACCTGGTGTCGTAGCGGCGCGGCTCCTCGGGCGGCGTCACCCAGTTCGCCCACGGCCGCAGCAGGTCGGCCCGCAGCACCAGCCCCTCGTCGGCCAGGAACCGGGCGAACGACAGCTCGCGCGCCACCAGCGCGGCCCGCGCCGCCGCGTACGGGGTGGTGTCGGCGACGACCGTGGCGGCCGACGGGCCGGCCAGCAGCACGCCGGACTCCTCGAACGTCTCGCGCACCGCGGCGCACACGAGCGCCACGGCGAGCTCGGGCGAACAGGCGAACTTCGAGGCCCACCACCCGGGTGCGGGGCCGCTCCACGCGACGGAGGTGTCGGCGTCGCGCGGGTCGACGCCACCGCCGGGGAACACGGTCATCCCACCCGCGAACGCCATCCCGGCGACCCGGCGCAGCAGGAACGCCTCGATCCCCCGGTCGCCGTCGCGGACGAGCACGACGGTCGCCGCGTCGCGCGGCTCCACCGGCGGGCCGGTGGGGGTGGACGGGACCATCGAGGCCGGCAGCACCAGTTCGTCGGGTAGTTCGCGCACGCACCGAGCCTACGACGAGGATCTTCCCCGTGGACACCAAGAAGGGCTGTGTGCTCAACGTCCTGCTGTTCGGGTTCGGCGCGGTGATCGGCACGGGCCTGACGGCCGTCGCGGCCGTGGTGCTGTTCCTGCCGGCCGTGGACACGATCAGCACGGACGAGGGGACGCCGAACGTGTACGTCAAGGAGCGGTCCCGGTTGATCGGCGGCACGGAGCACGAGGTGTGGCTGGGGCGCGGGGAGGACCACGGGCACGTCGTGGAGGTCCCGGGCGGGTGGGGCGCCGACCCCGAGGTGGTGCGCCAGGAGGGCGGCGTGGAGCTGCGCTTCGACGGCGGCGGCCGGATCTTCGTCCCCGAGGCCGACTACCTCGGCGGTCGGTAGGGCGGTAGGTCGGTCGCCGGTGGGCGGGCCGACCGGAAGTTAGGGTGGCCGGCGTGGACGAACAGCTGCGCGTAGGACTGATCGGTGCGGGCCCGTGGGCGGAGCGGGTGCACGCGCCGGGCATCGCCGACCACCCCGGCACCCGCCTGACCACCGTGTGGGCACGCCGCGAGGAGGCCGCGTCGGCGCTGGCCGACGCCTACGGCGCGAGCACGGCGGCGTCGCCGGACGAGCTGCTGGAGCAGGTGGACGCGGTCGCGTTCGCCGTGCCGCCGGAGGTCCAGGCGCCGCTCGCGACGCGGGCCGCCGAGCTGGGCAGGCACCTCGTCCTGGAGAAGCCGATCGCCTCGACCCTCGCCGACGCCGAGCGGCTCGCCGAGGCGGTGGACCGGAACGGCGTCGCGTCGCTGGTCGTGCTGACCCGCCGGTACGCGCCGGAGGTGCGGGAGCAGCTGGACCAGTTGGCGCGCACGGGAGGCTGGGTGGGCGGCAGCCTCCGGTGGCTGTCGGGCGCGCTGCTGGGCGGGCCGTTCTCGCACTCGCCGTGGCGGCACGAGCGGGGTCCGCTGGACGACGTCGGCCCGCACGCGTTCGACCTGCTGGACGCCGCCCTGGGCACGATCACCGACGTGGTCGCGGCGGACCGGTCGGAGCACGGGCTGTGGCAGGTGGTGTTCCGGCACGAGGGCGGTGCGACGAGTTCGGCGGCGCTGAGCATGACGCTGCCGCTGGAGCCGACCGTCTCGGAGGTGGCGGTGTACGGCGAGCACGGCCACCGCGTGCTCGCCGACCGGGGCACGAGCGCGGCGCAGTGCTTCACGTACCTGCTGGACGACTTCGTGGCGATGGTCGACAGCGGCACGGCGCACCACCCGCTGGACGTGCGCCGGGGCCTGCACCTCCAGCGGATCATCGACCTGGCGCGCCGCAAGGCGGAACGCTGACCGGGTGCGCGCACTGGACGGCGGGACGCCCCGCGAGCACCGGAGCCGCGGGTTCGCGGCGCGTCGGGCGGCCCGACGCGCCGCGAACCCGCTGGGCGGGCCGGTCGATCCCTAGCCGGTGAACTTGCCGTTGTTCGGCTTCGGCACGCCGTTGACGAACTCCGGCCCGCCAGGCCACGACTGCTGCTCGCGCTGCGCCAGCTCCTCGTGGAGCTGCTGGAGCAGGGCGCGTTCGCGGTCGCTGAGCTTGGCGTCGACGGTCGGCGGCAGCTGCACGGACGCCGGCGCCTGCCCGTCGGCCAGGGCGGCCTGGAGCGCGGCGAGGTCGTCCGGGTTCAGCTCCATGGTGACCTCGGCGCGCGACAGCGGGTGGTCGTCCGGCAGCGGGAACGACAGCGGCACCACCGGGGGCGTCGCGGCCCTCGGCTCGTCCACGACCGGCTCCGGCACGGGTTCGGGCTCGGGCGCCACGTCCGGCACCCGCACGTCGTCGACCGCGACGGCGTCGACCCGGACGGCGTCGACCCGCACGTCGTCGGCCCGGACGGCGTCGCCCCGCACGTCCTCGGTCCGCACGTCGTCGACACCGGCCTCGGCGCCCCGGAACCCGTCGAACCGCGGCTCGTCGGCGGGCTCGCGCACCGGCAGCCGCTTGACCGGCTTGGGCGGGAACGGTTGCGCCCCCTCGTACGAGTCGACGCGCGCACGACGGGACTTGGAGCCGTTCTCGGGTTCGACCGGCACCGGTTCCGGCTCGACCACCGGTGCCTGACCCGAGACGTCACCGTCGAACCACGTGCCGGGGTCGGGTGGTGGCCCGGGCGTCGTGGACCCCGACGCGAAGAACACCTCGCGCGCCGTGGTCACGGCGGCCGCGTGGTACTCGCCCAGCGGCGTGCCCACGGTCAGCACCTCGACGGCGGCCCGGATGCCGGCCCTCCGCAGCACGGTGTCGACCCGGTACGCGGTCGCCGGCGCGAAGCCGGACGGACCGATGTCGACCAGGACGACCCGCTGCGGCAGCGGACCGGGTGTGGCGCCGGCCGGCGTGGACCGCCACGTGGCGCGCACGCCGCGCACGTCCGGCAGTGCCGACACGGTCCTGCCCAGCACGTCGCCCAGACCCTCGGCCGGGTCGGACTCGACGCTGAACCGGTGCCGCGGCACGGGCACCTGCTCGACCGCGAACAGCCGGTCGGCGAGCGAGCGGTCCGAGCGGACCTCCGCCAGCAGCCACCCGACCTCGCGGCGCTCCTCCGTGGACACCGGGATGCGGCCGGCCAGCAGGCAACCGACCAGCAGCTCCACCGCCCTGTCCAGCTCGGCGACCGCGAGCAGCTCCCGGGCCTGCGTCAACGCGTCGTCGTCGACCCGTCCGGCCAACGACAACAGGAGGTCGTGTAAACGGACGGGGAGTCCCACTCCGTCGTTCGTCACGCCTGTTCTCCTTCCGGCCCGCGCGGGAGCGACGAGCTCTAGACGGGCACCAGGTGCCCGTCGGCCTCGGCGCCGGTGCACACCAGTTCCGAGGCCGCCAACGCCGCCCGGTGGTAGGGCGGCAGGTCAAGTCCGGCGGGCAGGACCTCCACGCAGGGGTCGTGCTCGCCGAGCGCCCGCAGCACGCGCTGGAGTTCGCCGGCCAGCCGGGCGTACCCGGACGTGGCGGCGACCAGGATCAGCCTCCTGGCGTCACCCCCGCCCAGCCGCCACGAGGAGCGGACTTCGCCGACCCCGGGGCGACCGCGCAGGGTTGCCCCGAGCACCACGGTCGCGGAATCGCCCATCAGCACCCGATCGGGTGATTCCGGGGTGAAGGTGTAGCCGGTATCGGGCGGTTCGTCCAGTCCCCTGACGGAACTGATGGCGGATCGGTCCGCGCCGTGCGGCACGAGGGCGTCCACGAGCAGCGCCTGCTCGCGGTCGGTCAGGCCGATCCTGTCGTGCAGCAACGTGCGCGGCAGGGTGCGTGCGAGGACGAGGATCGCGTCCGTCGCGGCCCAGTCGCGGAAGCGCCACAGGACGTCGTCCGGGAGCCTCCCGGCGAGCCGCAGCAGCAGCTCGTGGCACGTGTCCGACATCTCACTCCCCGATCTCGACGATCAGCTCCACCTCGACGGGCGCGCCCAGCGGCAGCTCGGCGACGCCGACGGCGGACCGCGCGTGCCGCCCGGCGTCGCCGAACACCTCGCCGATCAGCTCGGACGCGCCGTTGACCACGGCCGGCTGGCCGGTGAAGCCCTCGGCGGAGGCGACGAACCCGACGACCTTGACGACGCGGACCACCGAGTCCAGGCCGACGAGCGCGTCCACGGCGGCCAGCGCGTTGAGCGCGCAGGTGCGGGCGTGCGCCTTGGCCTCCTCCGGGCTCACGTCGCCGCCGACCTTGCCGGTGGCCGCGAGCGCGCCGTCGACGAACGGCAACTGGCCCGAGGTGAACACCTGCTGCCCGCTGCGGACGGCGGGCACGTACGCGGCGACGGGCGCCGCGACCGGGGGGAGGGCGACGCCGAGCTCGGCGAGGCGAGCGGTCCAGCTCATGCCTTCGGCCGCTTCAGGTAGGCGACGTGCTGCTCACCGCTGGGGTTGGGCAGCACGGTGACCAGCTCCCAGCCGTCCTGGCCCCACTGGTCCAGGATCGCCTTGGTGGCGTGGATCAACAGCGGGACGGTCGCGTACTCCCACATCTGCATGGCGGGCAGCCTAGCCGGACACCCGCTGTGGCCGCCCGCGATGGTGCGAGCGGGGGTCCGTTCGGATCTCGTCGGCCAATTTCCGCGCGCCGTCCCTCTCGAACTCCATCAAATCCGCCCTTTCGCCGAGCGCCTGCACGACCGCGAGGATCGCCTTGGCCTCACCGGGCTCCGCTTCCCACCAGGCTCGGGCGGCATCCCTTTGTTGGAAGCCGTCGACCTCCTTCACCGCGCCGGTCGCGACGCGGCGCAGGAATTCGACTGCCGCGTGGCGTTCCGGCACCTCCAACCGGGACAGCCTTCTGGCGCTCTGGATGCGATCCGTGAGGTTGCCGTCCCGCGTTCTCCGCACGAGGACGGTGGCGGCTTCGGCGCGGAAGGTCCCTCCCAGACCGGCCAGCACGCCGAGAGCGGCCAGGTCGCCGACCTCGTCGACCAGGGGATCGGCGAGCATCGCCCGGAGCCCCGCCGCGACCCGGTCGTGGTACTCGGCACCGAGCCGGCCCAGCCTCCGGGCGGCGGCGTTGCGATGCGTCGCGCTGATGTCGCGGTCGTCGAGGATCGCGAGCAGCCGTTCGGCCTCGTCACGGTCCTCGTCGAGCGGTGCGGGCGGTGCGAGCGGTGCGGGCGGTGCGGGCGGCACCGCGAGCCGGGTCAGGACGCGGGACTGGACGTCCAGCAGGCGGTCCACGTCGGTCAGGCCCGCGTCGAGGTCGGCGAGCAGCTCGTCGGGGTCGGTGGCGAAATCGCCGGGGTCGACGCGGTCCGCCAGTTCCGGGTGCTTCGCCAGCAGTTCGGCGAATTTCACCATCAGCTCAGCGGTGATCTCGGCGGCCCGTTCCCGTTCCAGGCGGGCGCGGCGCAACTGGTCCTCGGTCCTGTCGCGCGCGGATTCGGCGGCGGGCAGGCGCGCTTCGTCGTTCTCGCGGCGCAGAGCGGCGATCAGGGTGATGCTGCGCATCAACGCGGCGCGGAGGCGTGCCACCAGGGCCGTCATCGTCAGCTCGGCGCGCTGCCCCACGGCGAGTTCGCCCTGGAGCACGAAGACGACGTTGTCGATCCGCTCCGCCTGCACGACGTGCCCGTGGGCGATCCCGCTGACCTCGTTGCGCACCACCACCCTCGAAGTCTACGGAGACCGTTTACGCACTCCTGCGGTTTCCGCAGGTGACGGCCCCGACACCAACCGCTAACTTGCTGTTGTGGAGACGTGGCGGATCGTGGCGACCAGCTCGTTCCTGCTGGGTGGGCTGGTGATGGTGCTGGTCGCCATGGCGCTGGCCCGCGACCGGAAGGGCGCGGTCCGGTCGCAGGTGTGGCGGGCGGCGGGCATCGGGGCGCTCGCGGTGGCGGTGGTGGCCGTGCTGATCGCCTACGTGCTGCCGTCCGTGGTGGCCTGGGGCGTGGTGGCGGCGACCGCCCTCGGAGTGGTGTTCGTCACCATGTGGGATTGAGCCGGCGGCGTCCCTCGACCAGCGGCTCCCAGCGGTCCGCGCATAGGCTGACCTGGTGAACGGCTGGACCGACGAACTCACCCGCGCGCGGCTGCACGTCGTCTCGGGCAAGGGCGGGACCGGCAAGACGACGGTCGCCGCGGCGCTCGCCCTGGCGCTGGCCACCGGCGGTCGCCGGGTGCTGCTGGTCGAGGTCGAGAACCGGCAGGGCATCGCGCGGCTGTTCGACCGGCCGCCGCTGCCGTACTCCGAGGAGCGCATCGCGTCCGCGCCCGGCGGCGGCGAGGTCCGGGCGCTGGCCGTGGACCCCGAGGCGGCGCTGCTGGAGTACCTGGACATGTTCTACAACCTGGGCTTCGCGGGCCGGACGCTGAAGAAGATGGGCGCGATCGAGTTCGCCACCACCCTCGCGCCGGGGCTGCGGGACGTGCTGCTCACCGGCAAGGTGAAGGAGTGCGTGCGTCGGGTCGGCAGGAACGGCAGGCACGAGTACGACGCGGTCGTGCTGGACGCACCGCCCACCGGCCGCGTGGTGCGGTTCCTCGACGTCACGCGGGCCATGGCCGACCTGGCCAAGGTCGGGCCGATCAAGGGCCAGAGCGAGGGCGTGGTGAACCTGCTGCACTCGGGCGACACGGCCGTGCACCTGGTCGCGCTGCTGGAGGAGATGCCGGTGCGCGAGACGCTGGAGGCGGTCGCCGACCTGGACGCCGCCGACCTGCGGCCGGGCGCGGTGTTCGTGAACCGGGTGCGCCCGCCGAGGCTGCCCGCGCGGTCCGTGGCCGCCGCCGCGGAGGGACGGGTGGACGCGGACCGGGTCAGGGCCGGGCTGGCCGCCGCCGGGCTGGACGTGGACGACGACGTGCTGGACGGCCTGGTCGAGCAGGCCGTGGAGCACGCCGCCGGGGTGCTCGCCGAGAAGCGGGCCAAGGACAAGCTGGCCGAGTCCGACCTGCCGTCGGTCGAGCTGCCGGACCTGACCGACGGGGTGGACGTGGCCGCGCTGTACGAGCTGGCGGAACTGCTGGTCGGGCGGGGTGTGCGGTGAACCGGCTGGACGTGGACGCGCTGCTGGACAACCCGGAGACGCGGGTGCTGGTGTGCTGCGGCTCGGGTGGCGTGGGCAAGACGACGACGGCCGCGGCGCTCGCCCTGCGGGCAGCGGCACGGGGCCGGCGCGCGGTCGTGCTGACGATCGACCCGGCGCGGCGGCTCGCCCAGTCGCTCGGGCTGCGGGAGCTGGACAACAACCCGCGGCGCGTCGAGGGCGACTTCGACGGCGAGCTGCACGCGATGATGCTGGACATGCGCCGCACGTTCGACGACATGGTGTGGCAGCACGCGGGCCGCGAGCGGGCCGAGCAGATCCTCGCCAACCCCTTCTACCAGACGATCTCCACGTCGTTCTCCGGCACGCAGGAGTACATGGCGATGGAGAAGCTGGGGCAGCTCGTCGCGCAGGACGAGTGGGACCTGGTGGTCGTGGACACGCCGCCGAGCCGCTCGGCGCTGGACTTCCTGGACGCGCCGCAGCGGCTGTCGACCGTGCTCGACGGGAAGCTGATCAAGATGCTGTCGGCGCCCGCGCGGGCGGGCGGGCGCGGCATCCGCAAGATCGTCGGGGCCGGCTTCGGCCTGTTCACCAAGGCCGTGTCGACGATCGTGGGCGGCCAGCTCCTCCAGGACGCGTCGACGTTCGTGCAGGCGTTCGACAGCATGTTCGGCGGCTTCCGGCAGCGCGCCCAGGCCACCTACGAGCTGCTGCGCTCACCCGGCACGGGCTTCCTGGTGGTCGCGGCGGCCGAACCGGACGCGCTGCGCGAGGCCAGCTACTTCGTCGAGCGGTTGAGCGCGGAGCACATGCCGCTGACCGGCCTGGTCGCGAACCGGACGCACCCCGTGCTCGCCCCCTTGCCCGCACCGGGCGCGCTGGCGGCGGCGGACCGGCTGGAGCGCACGGGAGACGCCCCGCTGGCCGCCGCCGTGCTGCGGGTGCACGCGGACCGCGTGGCCGTCGCCGACCGGGAGAAGCGGCTGCTCGCGCGGTTCACCCGTGCGCACCCCGGCGTTCCGCTGGTCGGGGTGCCCGCGCTGCCGACCGACGTGCACGACCTGGACGGCCTGCAGGAGATCGGCCGGCGGCTCGCGGGCGAGTAGGTCCTACCCGACCTTGGACTCCTCGGTGTGCTCCTGGCGCGCCGTGTCCAGGAGTTCGTGCCACGAGGTGACGTCGGGCCGCCGCCGCAGCAGCGCACGCCGTTCACGCTCGGTCATCCCGCCCCACACACCGAACTCGATCCGGTTGTCCAGGGCCTCCGCGAGGCACTCCGTGCGCACCGGGCAACCCAGGCACACCACCTTGGCCTTGCGCTGCTCCGCACCTCTCACGAAGAGCTGGTCCGGCTCCTCGTCGCGGCACGAAGCCTTGATACGCCAATCCCCCTGCTGCATAGCCCCCACCTCAGTTCCCCTGTGCCCAGACTTCCTAAATCCGCCACACCCCTGCCGCGGATGCCGTAGGCTCACCACGACGAGTGGTCATGCCGTTGGCTGCTGTCTTGGACAGTGACGGACTGTAGAGCCTTCTGGTTCCACCTCCAACCCTGGGTTGCCCACCTGTTACCTGTCTTGAGTACGAGTACTCATCCTGGGTAATCAACTGTGCGCGATCTCGATCACCTCTTCGGGTGCCGCGTACGCTCACCGGCATGCGAGCCAGGAACGGCGTGCTGAAACTGCTTGGCCTGTGTCTGCTGGCCGGAGTGCTGCTGGCAGGCTTGTTGTTCCCTGTCGTGGGCTCGCTGGGGGTCGTGTCGAACAGAGCCAGCGACACGGTCGACAGCATCTCCGCGGACCTGGTCACGACCGATCCCCCGTTGATCTCCACGATCACGGACAAGGACGGCGAGCCCATCGCGTACCTCTACGACCAGTACCGGGTGCTCGTGCCGCCCGAGAAGATCTCCCCCACCATGAAAGCCGCGCTGGTGTCGATCGAGGACCGGCGGTTCTACGAGCACCAGGGCGTGGACTGGAAGGGCACGATCCGCGCCGGGCTGACCAACCAGTTCAGCGGCGCCGTGACGCAGGGTGCCTCCACGCTCACGCAGCAATACGTGAAGAACTACCTCGTGCACGTGGTGGCGCGGAACAACCAGGTTGAACAGCAAAAGGCGCAGGAGCAGACGATTGCGCGAAAAGCACGTGAAGCGCGCATCTCCTTGCAACTGGAACGCAAACTGGGCAAGGAGGAAATCCTCGCCCGCTACCTGAACGTGGTGCCGTTCGGCTCGACCATCTACGGGATCGCGGCGGCGTCCCAGGCGTACTTCGACACCACCCCCGACAAGTTGACCGTGGCGCAGTCGGCGATGCTCGCGGGGATGGTGAACAGCCCGTCCGCGCTCAACCCCGAGGTGTTCCCGGAGAAGGCGCTGGTGCGGCGCAACCAGGTCATCGACAAGATGGTCGAGAACGACAAGCTGTCGCGCGAGGCGGCGGAGGCGGCGAAGGCCGAGCCGCTGGGGCTGGCGAACCCCGTCCGGACGCCGCCCAACGGCTGCGTCGGCGCCGGGCCGGAGAACGGGTTCTTCTGCTCGTACGTCGTGAACTACCTGGAGCGCAACGGGTTCAGCCTGGAGCAGCTCAGGACCGGCGGCTACACCGTGCAGACCACGTTGGACCGCACCATCACCTCGCACGCGAAGCTCGCCGCCGAGGGGCAGGTGGCGAAGTCGACCGACGGCATCGCCAACGCGATGGCGGTCGTGCGGCCGGGCAGGGAGCGGCACGAGGTGGTCGCGCTCGTCGCCAACCGCGACTACGGGCTCAAGGCCGACCAGTTCCAGACCCAGTTCGACCTGCCGTCCGGCGTGGAGAACAAGTTCGGCGCCGGGTCCGTCTACAAGATGTTCACCGCGGCAGCCGCGCTGGAGAAGGGCATGGGCATCGAGAACACGATCGCCACGCCCAACTCGTACGTGTCGCGCGTGTTCAAGGGCGGCGGCGACAAGTGCCCGTCGACCGGCGAGCCGAACACCCGGTGGTACTGCCTGAGCAACGACTCCGACTCGGTCCCGGCGCAGATGTCACTGCAAACGGCGCTCCAGACCTCGCCGAACACCGGGTTCGTGATCCTGGAGGAGCAGCTCGGCATGGACCCGGTCGTCGACATGGCGTCACGGCTCGGCATGCGCGAGACGATGGCCACGAACATCGCGGGCACCCGGCCCGACCCGAAGGCGCGCGACCGGCAGCTGCGGATCTCGCAGACCGAGTTCTACAAGTCCAACGGCGGCAACGCGTCGTTCACGCTGTCGCCCGCGCCGGTGTCCACGCTGGAACTGGCGAACACGGCGGCGACGATCATGAGCGGCGGCGTGTGGTGCCCGCCGTCGCCGATCGGCAAGGTGCTGGACCGCAACGGCCAGCCGGTGCCGGTGAACGAGGCGCCCTGCGAGCAGGTCGTGGCCGAGCCGCTGGCGAACGGGCTGGCGGTGGGCATGTCGAAGGACGACCAGGGCGCGGGCACGGCGGCCGCGGCGGCGCGGCAGTTCAAGTGGACGCGGCCGATGCTCGGCAAGACCGGGACGACGGAGGAGTACAAGTCGGCGGCGTTCATCGGGGCGACGCCGGACTTCGCGGGGGCGGTGCAGACGTTCAACGACGGCACCAACCCGCGGGGGATCTGCGTCAACTCCGGGCCGCCGCGGTTGTGCGGCAAGGGTGACATCTACGGCGGCACGGTGCCCGCGCGGACGTGGTTCGACACGATGACGAAGATCCACGAAGGACTGCCGGTGCGCGGCCTGCCGCCGGTCGAGGAGCGCTACCTCAAGGGCGGCAGCGAGATCCGCGTGCCGGACGTGGTGGGGCGCAACGTCAACGACGCGACCCGCGTCCTGGAGGAGGCCGGCTACAAGGTCTCCGCGCAGAACCGCAACTCCGAGCAGCCGAAGGGCCAGGTCGTCGGCCAGTCGCCGCGCGGGAGCGCGCTGCGCGGCACCGTGATCACCCTCCTGGTCTCGACGGGCTACGTCCCCCCGCCGCAGCCGACCGACCCCACGACGGGACAGCCGGCACCCGGGCAGCCCGATCCCGGCCAGCCCGAACCGGGGCGGCCCGGGGAGCCGCCGGGTCGGCCGGGCGAGCCGCCGGAGATCACGATCCCCGTCGAGCCACCCGGCCGCTGACCTGCGCCCGGCTCACCGGCACCCGACCTCACTGGCACCCGACCTCACTGGCACCCGACCTCACCGCCGCCGGGTTCGCCCCGGTCGCCGGCCCGGTGCCGGTGCCGGTGCCGGGAGCTCGGACCGCGCTCCGCAGCCCTCGGCGCGGTCGTCCTGGCGGGCGCGTCGTCCTGACGGCGGGGTCGTCCTGACGGCGGGTCGTCGTGGTGGCGGGTCGTCCTGATGGGCGGGTCGGGTGGTGGTCGGGGTTCCGCTTCGTCTCAACCGATGTCCGGTAACGGCGTTTCCGTACATCGTTCACCGCATCGTGTGAACGACAGCCGACCTCAGGCCAGCTTCGCCCGCACCGCACCCGCCACTCGACCACCCTCGGCACGGCCCGCCACCTGCGCGTTCACCAGCTTCATGACCTGACCCATCTGGCGCTGCCCCGGCTGCTCGCCGATCTGCTCGGCCACCTGCGCCACGGCGGCGTCCACCAGGGTCGCCAGCTCGTCGTCCGACAGCTGCGCGGGGAGGTAAGCCTCCAGCACCGCGCTCTCCTGCCGCTCCAGCTCGGCCTGCTCGGTGCGCCCGGCGCCGGCGAACGCCTCGGCGGCCTCCTTGCGCTTCTTCACCTCGCGCGTGATGACCTTGAGGACCTCCTCGTCGGACAGCTCGCGCGCCACCTTGCCGGAGACCTCCTCGGTGGTCACGGCCGCGAGCGTCATCCGCAGCGCACCCGCCCGGACCGTGTCCCGGGTCTTGATCGACACCGTGAGGTCCGCCTGCAACCGTGCCTTCAGCTCCGCCATGGGGCGGAACGGTACCGAAAGGCCCCCGTCCGCCCGAATCGGTCAACCCCCTACCCTCGACTTCGTGAACAAGCTGGGCCGAACGCTGCTCACCACGACCGCCCTGGGCGCCACCGCGCTCGCCTACGCGGCGGGGATCGAACGGCGGCTCTGGGCGTTGCGCCAGGCCACCGTGCCGGTGCTCGCGCCCGGGTCGTCGCCGCTGCGCGTGCTGCACATCTCGGACCTGCACATGATGCCGGGGCAGGTGTCGAAGCAGCGGTGGGTGGCGGCGCTGGACGAGTTGGAACCCGACCTGGTGGTGAACACCGGGGACAACCTCGCGCACAAGCAGGCCGTGCCCGCGGTGATCCGGGCGCTCGGCCCGCTGCTGAACCGGCCTGGCGCGTTCGTGTTCGGCAGCAACGACTACTACGCCCCCCGGCCGAAGAACCCGGCGCGCTACCTGCTGCCGTCGGCGAAGACGAAGCGCATCCACGGCATCCCGCTGCCGTGGCGGGACCTGCGCGCGGCGATGGTCGAGCACGGGTGGCTGGACCTGACGCACGCGCGCCACTCGTTCACGGTGGGCGGCGTGGACGTGTTCGCCGCGGGCCTGGACGACCCGCACCTCAAGCGCGACCGGTTCGACGAGATCAGCGGCCCGGTGCCGGACGCGGGGCTGCGCCTGGGCGTGACGCACTCCCCCGAGCCGCGCGTGCTGGACCCGTTCGCCGCCGAGGGCTACGACCTCGTGCTGGCCGGCCACACGCACGGCGGGCAGCTGCGCATCCCCGGTTACGGCGCGCTGGTGACGAACTGCGACCTGGACCGGTCGCGGGCGCGGGGCGTGTCGCGCTGGGGCTCCCACACGTGGCTGAACGTGTCGGCGGGCCTCGGCACGTCGCCGTACGCGCCGGTGCGCTTCGCCTGCCGGCCGGAGGCGAGCCTGCTGACCCTGGTGCCGCGCCCTGTAGACGCAGGTCAGCGCCGGTCGGGTGCGCAAAGGGGTACCCGGTTGGGAGTGGATGGGAACGTCAGGTAGAGTTCTCCTCGTTCGAGCGGGTGACCGGTCGGACGAGCGAGACCGGGGTGTGGCGCAGTTTGGTAGCGTGCTTCGTTCGGGACGAAGAGGTCGCAGGTTCAAATCCTGTCACCCCGACCACACAGATCAGGGCCTGTCCGAGAGGTATTCGGACGGGCCCTGAGTCGTTTCCGGTCTTCATGTCGATCCCTGCCGGGTGAGGTCGTGCCCGATCTCCGGTGGGCGGAAATCCGGGACGTCGACGGGGCGGTTCGTCGCGGTCGGTGTGACCCGCGTCGAGGGTTCTCCGTGTGCCGTGGTCGACGTCCCCGGTTCTCTCCGCGTCACAGGCCGCGCAGCGGCGGGTAGTCCTGCTCCGGTGGCGGCGCGAGCCGCTTGTTCAGGTCCTGGGCCTCTTGGAGCTGGTCTTCCAGGGTGACGATGCGGCACGCGGCCTCCAGGCCGGTGCCCCGGTCGACGAGTTCCCGGACCCTCGCCGCCAACTTGAGTTGGTGGCGGGAGTAGCGCCGGTGCCCGCCCTGCGAGCGCTGGGGCTCGATCAGCTTCACCTCGTCGAGGCTGCGGAGGAAGCCCGGTGTGGTGCCGAGCATCTCCGCGGCCCTGCCCATGGTGTAGGCGGGATAGTGGTCGTCGTCGAACCTGTCCGCCGCGGTCTGCGGCTCGTTTGTCTCTGCCGGCATTGCACCTCCGCGCCACGAGGGCCCCGGTGCCGTAGCACCGGGGCCCAGGGTTATGGGTTCACTTCCATCATCCGACTGTGAAGTCGGCTTGTCACATCCGCGCTGCACGCCTCACTGACGACGATGAGCGCGAGGATCGCTTTTGCGTAACCGGAGACCACCTTCCAATCTGTCTGGAGTGCGGTACCCGCCCGGCTGGTGTAGCCCGAGGCAGGCGATCCGATGGTGTGTGACCCTTCCCTTCTCCTCTGGTTACTTACTTCCTTGATCCGTGCCTTGCCGTCTTGCTACTTGCTGATCCTGCAACTTGCCGTCTTACCGGTCTCGCTGATCTTGCAACTGCCGATCTTGCTGGTCCTACTGGTCCTGCAACGTGCCAATTACCGATTTTGCCGGTCTTGCAACGTGCCAACTACTGGTACTGGTCTTGCTGGTCTTACGACGTGCCAACTGCTGATCTTGCGATCTTGCTGCTTGCCAACTTCTCGTCGAACTCCGGCCATCGACGTCCGGGGCACCCTTCGACTGCTCGCCCCGACCCGGAGACCGGCACTGCTTCCCAGCTCACGGGCAGTTCGTCATCTCCCGTGCCGATGAGATCTTCTCTCTGCTGACATGGAAGATACTACGCACACGGATCATGGAATGTCTACCCCAGCCACCACAGATTTCCTCGATCGAGTGAGCGGGACGCCAACATCGCTGGTCACAGGCGCGGCGGCGGTGAGCGGCGGGCGGGCGGACCACCCGGCGTTCCGGCGCTACTGCTGGACATCGCGGGCGAGGTGGCGGCCAACGGGCTGGTGCCGGTGTTCTGCGGGGTCTGCCTGCCGGAGCAGGTGCCCCTCGGGCCCGTGGTGCACTTCCTGGTGCTGACGTGCGACGCGGCCATGTCGGCGCGGAGGATCGAGCAGCGGGGCGGGCGGCGGGTGGACGTGGCGAAGCACGTGCGGATCGACCGGCTGCTGCGGACCGCGGAAGTCACGCCCCGCGCACGATGACGGTGGTCGACACGACGACGTGGACGGCGGCGGAGACGGTGGCCCGGGCGCTCGCCCGGGCCACCGCCGCGAGCCGCGGGGATGTGGGCTAGCGGACGTGCGGGCGGAGTTCGGCCAAGCGGCGGAGCAGTTCGCCCACCTGGTTCCAGTCGAGCTTGGCCGACTCGCCGGGCGGGGTGTGGATGCAGACGTTGCCCTCTTCGGTCAGGGTGACCTCCAGGGTGCGCCGGCGACCGAGTGCGTCCACGCACCCGACGCGACCGCCCTGCCGAACCGTGTTGTCGATCATCGGTCTGACCTCCCCTGTGCCGCATTCGTCTTGACAGGTGATTCGTTCGGACGAACGTGAGCGTTACGCGTCACTCCTCGCTGTTGCCAAATCCCCTCACGGCTAGATATCCGAACTAACGTCACGTTCTGTTAGCCCAATCGAGTGGACGTTGCCGAGCTAACTTCACGGTGCGTAACGACGATCAAGATCGACGCGACGACGAGTCGACGCAACCGCACCACAGGCTTCACGGCTCAGCGCCGAGGGCACCGCCAGCAGGGAGCAGCACCATGAGCCTCACCTCCACCGCCCGCCCGAACTCCGACAACCCGCTCGCGCTCGCCGCGTGGTCGCTGGTCGCGCTCGGCTCAGCCGCTTCCACCGCGTTCCTGACCACCCCTGCCTGGGGTGCGGTCGCGGGCGTCGTGGCCGCGCTCGTCGGCCTCGCCGCCCGCGCGCTGACCCGCGCGTCGAACGCGGTCGACCGCATCCTCGACGAGGAACTCGACCACCGCTGATCACCCTCCGCCACCACCGCCACCGGCAACCGCGTCACGCTGCGTAGAGGTGCGGGGCCAGGACGGCCGGTGGGGGCGCGGAAAGGCCCGGAACCGGCATCATCGCGGGTGTGGCGGACATCGAGGAGCGCACGGCGCGGCGGCGGCACATGTACGGCACCCGGGACCTGGCCGCGCTGCCCGTCTTCGCCGGCGGGTTCATCAACTTCGGCTACTGGCGCGACGTCGACCTGAGCGGCCCGATCACCGTCGAGCAGCGCGTCGCCACCCAGGAGGCCCTCTACGACGTCGTCCTCGACGCGCTCGCGCTCCGACCGGGCGACCGGGTCGTCGAGGTCGGCTGCGGGCACGGCGTGGGCACCCGGCGGGCGCTGCGGCACGACCCCGCGCTGGTCCGCGGCCTGGACCTGGTGCCCGAGCAGGTCGCCCGCGCCACCGCGGCCAACGACGACCCGCGCGTGGCGTTCGCCCGGGGCGCGGCCCACGACATGCCGTTCGACGACGGCGCGTTCGACGCGCTGCTGTCGGTGGAGGCCGCCCAGCACTTCGAGGACGTCGCGGGGTTCGCCCGGGAGGGCGCGCGCGTGCTGGCCGGTGGTGGCCGGTTCGCGCTGACCACGTTCTTCGCCACCAGCGCCGCCGCCGCGCCGGAGCTGGTCGCGGCGGTCGAGTCGTTCGCCACGGGCCTGGACCTGGCCCACCCGGTGGACGACGTGCTCGGGCACCTGCGCGCGGCCGGGTTCGCCGACGTGGCCGCGGTCAGCATCGGCGAGCACGTGTGGCGCGGCCTGGACCGCTGGCTCGAACTCGGCCCGCGCCCCGACCACTGGGACCGCGCGTACCACCGGGCCGCGCGGCGTGGCCTCGTCGACTACTACCTGGTCACCGCGCGGAAGCCGGCAGGATCGGGGGTGTGACGACGCACCCGACCGCCGACGTGCCCGACCCCCTGTTCCCCGACCCGGACGCCGAGGCCCGCTGGCGCGCCCGCTTCACGGCGCCGCGCGTGAGCCTGCCCGGTTGGGCGGACGACGCGCCGGACCGCAACCTGTACCTGTCGAACTCCAGCGGCGTGTGGGAGCTCTACGCCTGGGACCGCGCGACCGACTCCCACCGCAAGGTCACCGACCGGCCCAACGGCACCTCGCACGGCGCGCTCACCCCCGACGGCGAGGCGATCTGGTGGTTCGACGACACCGACGGCGACGAGTTCGGCACGTGGGTGAGCGAGCCGTTCGAACCCGGCGGTGAGGCCCGGCCCGCCGTGGAGGGCGTGCCGGCGGGCTACCCCGCCGGGCTGGAGATCGGGCACGAGGTGGTCGCGATCGGCACGTCCACCGACGACGGCACCACCGTGTACGTCTCGCGCGGCGGCGCGCCCGCCGAGGTCGTCTACGCGCACGAGAACGACGGCGGCGTGACCGCGCTGTCCAAGGACGAGACGCTGCTCGTGATCGCGCACTCCGAACACGGCGACAACCGGCACGCCGCGCTCCGCGTGATCACACCGACGGGTGAGAAGGTCACCGAGAAGTGGGACGGTCCCGGCAAGGGCCTGGACGCCATCGCGTTCAGCCCGGTGCGCGGCGACAGCCGGCTCCTGGTCGGCCACGAGCGGCGCGGCAAGGACGAGCTGCTGATCTGGGACGTCGCCGCGGGCACCGAGACCGAGGTCGTCGTCGACCTGCCGGGCGAGATCAGCGCCGACTGGTACCCGGACGCCTCCGCGCTGCTGGTGGCGCACACCTTCCGGGCGCGCAACACGCTGCACCGCTACGACCTGGCGACCGGCGCGCTGACCGCGCTGGAGACCCCGCACGGCACGGTCGGCGGCGCGCACGTGCGGCCCGACGGCTCGGTGGAGTACTCGTGGTCCTCGGCCGCCCGGCCGGGCGTGGTGCGGGCGCTGGCCGCGGACGGCGACGAGCGCGTGCTGCTCACGCCCCCCGGTCACGAGGCGCCCGCCTCGGTCGACCTGACCGACGTGTTCGTCGGCGACGTGCACGCCCTGGTCGCGCGGCCCGAGGGCGCGCCGGACGGTCCGCTGCCGACCGTGTTCCACCTGCACGGCGGCCCGCACTCGGCCGACGAGGACCGGTTCTCCGCCTACCGCGCGGTGTGGCTGGACGCCGGGTACGCCGTGGTGCACGTGAACTACCGCGGGTCGACCGGGTACGGCTCGAAGTGGCGCGACGCGATCGAGGGCAGGCCGGGGCTGACCGAGCTGGAGGACGTGGCCGCGGTGCACGACTGGGCCGTGTCCAGCGGGTTCGCCGACCCGGCGAAGTGCGTGGTCAACGGCGCGTCGTGGGGCGGCTACCTGACCCTGCTGGCGCTGGGCACGCAGCCGGAGCGGTGGGCGGCCGGGGTCGCGGGCGTGCCGGTGGCCGACTACCTCGCCGCCTACGAGGACGAGATGGAGCCGCTGCGGGCGTTCGACCGGGCCCTGTTCGGCGGGTCGCCCGAGGAGCTGCCCGAGCGGTACCGCGAGTGCTCGCCGCTGACCTACGTGGACGCGGTGCGCGCGCCCGTGCTGGTGCTGGCCGGCGAGAACGACCCGCGCTGCCCGATCCGGCAGATCGACAACTACCTGGACCGGCTGGCCGGGCGGAGCGCGGACTACGAGGTGTACCGGTACGACGCCGGGCACGGCTCGCTGGTCGTCGCGGAGACCATCCGGCAGACCGCGGCGGAGGTCGCGTTCGTCCAGCGGGTGCTCTAGGCGCGCCGGAGGGGCCGCCGGGCGGACCGGCGGCCCCTCCGGGGGCACGTCCCGTCGTCGGGGGCGCGTGCGTCAGGCCTGCTGCGCCTGCCACATCCAGTGGGCCTGCTCCAGGTTGCGGGTGACCTCGATGAGCAGGTCCTGGGTGACCAGGTCGGGCTTGTCGACCTCGTCGATGCGCGAGCGCAACCGCTCGATGAGCTTGGCGAGCATCGTCACGACGGCCTCGACGACGTCGGCCTCCTTGAGCCAGCTGTCCGGGAACTCCGGCACACCCGACCCCTCGGCCACCGTCCTGGCCTTGCCGTTGGGCGAGATGCCCAGCGCGGCGGCGCGCTCGGCGACCTCGTCGGTGTAGGTCCGCGCGGTCGTGACCAGCTCGTCGAGCTGGAGGTGCACGCTGCGGAAGTTCTTGCCGACCACGTTCCAGTGCGCCTGCTTGGCCACGAGGGACAGGTCGATCAGGTCGACCAGGGTGGCCTGGAGGACGGTCCCCACCGCGGCCTTGTCGGCGTCGGACAGCGTGCTGGTGATCGGGCTCTTGCTCATGTGGCTGACTCCTCCTTCACACGGTGGCGGTGACGGCCACCTCGATGTTGCCGCGCGTCGCGTTGGAGTAGGGGCAGATCCGGTCCGCGGCGGCGACCAACCGGTCGGCGACGGCCTGCTCCACACCGGGGATGTGCGCGACCAGCTCCACGGCCAGCCGGAAGCCGCCCGCGTCGTCCGGGCCGATGCCGACCTTGGCGTCGACGGTGGTCTCACCGGTCGTCACCTTGGCCTGGCGGGCGGCGACCTTGATCGCGCTGTGGAAGCACGCCGCGTACCCGGCGGCGAACAGCTGCTCCGGGTTGGTCTTGTCCCCGCCGGGACCACCCAGCTCGGTGGGCGTGGCGAGCTGCTCGTCGATGACGCCGTCGGAGGACCGGACCTCGCCGTTGCGCCCGTCCCCCACCGCGGTGGCCTGCGCCGTGTAGAGCACCTTCATCGTCACGCTCTCCCTTGAGCCGGTGGTGTCGTCGATCGTTCCAACACCCGGCCGGGGCCGGACCACACCCGGTGGTGCGGCAGCTCACGCCCCTGGGAGAGGTACCCGCTAACCCGCCTTCGACACTGCGAACTCCGCCACCTGTCGCCCGATCGTGCGGAGCTGGTCCGCCACCGCGGGCACGGAGCAGCCGCCTTCGAGGTCGAAGTCGACCTCGCGCGAGTTCAGGGCGGCGCCGAGCGGGGTGGGCCAGCCGCGCAGGGCGTGCACGATGGACCGCAGGGCGGTGAGCGTGGTCACGGACGCCTGCCAGCCCTGGGCGGCGGCCACGCAGCCCACCGCCCGCCCGTCGAGGTAGGGGCGCTCGTCCCCGCGCAGGTCCTCGACGTAGTCGAGGGCGTTCTTGATGAGGCCGGAGACGGTGCCGTGGTAGCCGGGTGAGACGAGCACCACGCCGTCGGCCACGCGCAGCGCCTCCACGAGGCGGCGGGCGTTGTCCGGCCTACCGGGGACGGACGGGTCGTAGAACGGCAGCACCAGGTCGGGGCCGGCGACCTCGACGACCTTGGCGCCGGCGTCCGCGGCGCCGGCCAGCGCGATGCGCATGGCGCGCTCGGACTGCGAATTGGAGCGGAGCGACCCGCCGATGCCCACCACGGTGACCGTCATGCCCCCGATCCTGCCACCTCGACCTAGCTGGAGGTCCACTACTCGCTTCGGTGCTTACCCGCGAGTAACGTGCATCGCATGTCGAAGCTCGCGGAGTCGCTACCACCCCGTGTCCTCGCCGGCGCGCTGCGCTTCGCGTTCGGCCTGCCCGCGCCGCTGCGCAGGCTGATCGCGGGGCGCCCCATCACCCTCGACGGGCAGGAGCTGCACCCCGAGGCCCAGCTGCTGCTCAAGCTCCAGCGGATCAGCGGCGAGGACTGGCGGACGAGCACGCCGGCCGCGAACCGCGCCGCGCTGGCCCGCAGCACCCGCCTGGTGTGCGGGCCGGTCATCGGCGGAGTGGCGGTCCGCCCGCTCGACCTGGACGGCGTCCCGGGCCGCTTCTACGAGCCGACCTCGCTGGCGGCCGGGTCGCCGCTGCTGGTCTTCTACCACGGTGGCGGGTGGGTCTCCGGTGACCTGGACAGCCACGACAACCTGTGCCGGTTCCTCGCGGTCGAGGCGGGGGTGCGGGTGCTGTCGGCCGACTACCGGCTGGCGCCCGAGCACCCGTTCCCGGCGGCCGCGGACGACGCGCAGACCGCGTTCGAGTGGGCGGTGGCGCACGCGGACGAGCTGAAGGCCGACCGCGACCGGATCGCCCTGGGCGGCGACAGCGCGGGCGGCAACCTGGCCGCGGTGACCGCCCTGCACGCGGGCGCGGTGAAGCCGGTGTTCCTGCTGCTGTTCTACCCGGCGGTGGACGCGTCGGTGCGGCGGCGGTCGCGGGAGCTGTTCGGCAACGGGTTCTTCCTGACCGACGAGAAGATGGACTGGTTCCTCGACCACTACGCGCCGTCCCGCGAGGCGCACAGCGACCCGAGGCTGTCCGTGCTGCTGGCCGAGGACCTGGGCGGGCTGCCGCCGACCTACCTGGCCACGGCCGGGTTCGACCCGCTGCGCGACGAGGGCGAGGCGTTCGCCGAGAAGCTGGCGCGGCAGGGCGTGCCGGTGGTGCTGCGCCGCCACCCCGGCCTGTTCCACGGGTACGCGAACATCCTCGGCGTCGGGGGCGTGTTCCGGGAGGCGGTGGCCGAGGCCGTCGGGGCGCTGCGCACCGGGTTGGCGCTGGCCAACGCCCGGCAGGACGTGCCCGAGACCGCCTGAGGCCCCGGTCCCGGGTCGGCGGCGGAGGTGGGACGAGGGGCCGCCCGGCGCTGATCCGGGCGGCTCCTCCCTGGTCACGCGGCTCGCGCGACCACGCATTCGGGTGTCGGCGCGCTCACCTGCCGAAGGCGGCGGCGATCTTGTCGCCGGTCTCCTTGTCGATGTTGCGCCAGTACTCGAACACCCGCTCCAGCACCGGCTCCGACACGCCGTTGCCCGCGTGCGCCACCACGGTCCGCACGAGGCGCTCGCGCTGCGCGTCGTCGAACACCTCGCGGACCAGGGTGCCCGCCTGGCCGAAGTCGTCGTCCTCCGCGTGCAGCCGGTACGCGGAGCGCACGACCTCGTCCTCGACGCCGTAGGCCGACGCCGTCTCGCCGGCGGTCGCGGCGTCGGCGTGCGGGCCGCCGTACGAGTTGGGCGCGTACACCGGGTCCGCGGCGTTGCGGTACGCCATCGCGCCGTCCTTGGAGTACGAGTTCACCGGTGACGTCGGCCGGTTCACCGGCAACTGCGCGTAGTTCGCGCCGATGCGGTACCGCTGGGCGTCCGGGTAGGAGAAGATGCGGCCGATCAGCATCTTGTCCGGGGACGTGCCGATGCCCGGCACCAGGTTCGTCGGCGCGAACGCGGCCTGCTCGATCTCGGCGAAGTAGTCCTGCGGGTTGCGGTCCAGGACCAGCTTGCCGACCTTGATCAGCGGGTAGTCGCCGTGCGGCCACACCTTGGTCAGGTCGAACGGGTTGAAGCGGTAGTCCGCGGCGTCCTCGTACGGCATGACCTGCACGTGCAGCGTCCACGACGGGAACTCGCCGCGCTCGATGGAGTGCCACAGGTCGGCGCGGTGCGCGTCGGCGTCCTCACCGGCGATCCGCGCGGCCTCCTCGGAGGTCAGCGTCTCGATGCCCTGGTCGGTCTTGAAGTGGTACTTCACCCAGAACCGCTCGCCGGCCGCGTTCTCCCACAGGTAGGTGTGCGAGCCGTAGCCGTTCTGGTGCCGCCACGTCCTCGGGATGCCCCGGTCGCCCATCAGCCACGTCACCTGGTGCGCGGTCTGCGGCTGGAGGGTCCAGAAGTCCCACTGCATGTCGTGGTCGCGGCGGCCGGTGTCGGCGCGGCGCTTCTGCGAGCGGATGAAGTCGGGGAACTTGATCGGGTCGCGCAGGAAGAACACCGGCGTGTTGTTGCCGACCAGGTCGTAGACGCCCTGCGTCGTGTAGAACTTCAGCGCGAAGCCGCGCGGGTCGCGCCAGGTGTCCGGGGAGCCCAGCTCGCCGGCGACGGTGGAGAAGCGCAGCAGCGTGTCGGTCCTCGCGCCCGGCTGGAACAGCGCGGCCTTCGTGTAGCGGCTGACGTCCTCGGTCGTCTCGAAGTGGCCGAACGCGCCGCCGCCCTTGGCGTGCACGACCCGCTCCGGCACCCGCTCGCGGTTGAACTGGGCGTTCTTCTCGATCAGGTAGTGGTCCTGGAGCAGGATCGGCCCGTTCGCGCCGAGCGTCAGCGAGTGGTCGTCGCTGGCGACCGGGATGCCCGCGTTGGTGGTGGTGTGACGCGATTCGGTCACGCTTCCAGCTCCTTCTGTCTGTGCGACGGTCAGTGCGACGGTCAGCGGGACCCCTGGCGGGCAGGGGTGCCCTGGCAATCGGGGCAGAGGCCCCAGAACAGGACTTCCGCCTCGTCCACGGCGAAGCCGGCGGTGGTCGACGGCTCCAGGCAGGGCGCGGCGCCGTGGACGCAGTCGACGTCCTCGGTCCGGCCGCACCCCCGGCACACGAGGTGGTGGTGGTTGTCGCCGATCCGCGTCTCGTAGCGCGCCGGGTGCCCGGCGGGCTCGATCCGGCGCAGCAGCCCGGTCCGCGAGCACGTGTTGAGCACGTCGTAGACGGCCTGCGTGGACACGGCGCCCAACCTCGCCCGCACGGCCTCCGCGACCTGGTCGGCCGTGGCGTGGGGGTGTTCGGAGAGCCATTCGAGCACCGCGACCCGGGGTGCGGTGATGCGCAACCCGGCGTCCTTGAGCAGCTCGCGTGGTCCTGGGGTCATTGCTCCTCCACTACACCAGGTTTTCTGGAACGAGTCAAGAAAACGAGTGGTTAAAGCTCTTGCGGGGACAGGTGAAGATGAACTCGTGAACGTTGCTAACTACCTCGCCGTCCTGCGGGCTCCGCGCGTACCCGGCTTCATGCTGCTGATGCTCCTGGCCCGGATACCCGCGACGGCGGCGGGCATGACGATCACGATGCACGTCCTGCTCGGCCTGGAGCGCGGTTACGGCGAGGCGGGCCTGGTCGGGGCCCTGTCGACCCTCGGCATCGCGATCGGCGCGCCGCTGATGGGACGGCTGGTCGACCGGCGCGGGCTGCGCGCCATGCTCGCCCTGTCGATGGTCACCGAGGGCGTCTTCTGGTTCGTCGCGCCCCTGCTGCCGTTCCACGTGCTGCTCGTCACGTGCTTCCTCGCCGGCCTCACCACCATGCCGGTGATGTCGATGGGCCGGCAGATCCTCACCGCGCTCGTCCCCGACTCCTCCCGGCGCACCGCGCTGGCGATGGACTCGATGGCCGTCGAGGTCTCGTTCATGGCGGGTCCGGCGCTCGGCGTCGCCCTCGTCACGCAGGGCGGCAGCCGCACCGCGATGTGGACGATCGGCACGGCGATGGTGCTCGTCGGCGTCGTGCTGTGGCTGGTCGACCCGCCCGTGCGGCGCGAGGACGACGACTCCGGCCGGGTGCCGCGCCGGCAGTGGCTCGACGGCCGCATGGTGGGCGTGCTGATCAGCGCGGGCGGTGCGACGTTCGTGCTGTCCGGCGTCGAGGTGTCGCTGGTGGCGTCGATGCGCGCGCTCGACCTGACCGGCTGGACGGGCGCGATGGTCGTGGTGATGTGCGTGGCGTCGCTGGTCGGCGGCTTCCTCTACGGCGGCCTCCGCCGCGTGCCGCCGCTGTGGGCGCTGATGGGCGGCATGGGCGTGCTGGCCATCCCGATCGGCCTGTTCGACGCCTCGCCGTGGTGGCTGGCGCTGGCCCTGGTGCCGACGAACTTCCTGTGCGCCCCCACCATCACCGCGACCGGGGAGGCGATCACGACCCACGCCCCCGCGTCCGCGCGCGGCGAGGCGATGGGGCTCCAGGGTTCGGCGTTCACGCTGGGCGTGGCGCTCGGCCAGCCGTTCACCGGTTTCGTGATCGACCACAGCTCGCCGGCCTGGGGCTTCGCGACGGCCGGGCTGGGCGCGGTGGCGATCGCGCTGCTCACCGTGCTGCTGGGCCGCCGCGTCGGCGGCCCGCGCTACAGCTCGGCCAGCGCCCGGTAGAGGCGTTCGATCCCGGGACGGGCCGCGGCGTAGTGGCGGACCGCCCCGGGGTCCGGGCTGATCGTCTTCACGGGCTTGACCAGCTCCGCGGCGACGGTGAGGTCCGGGAACTCGCCGAGCGCCCGCCACGCCACCAGGGCCGCACCCACGCCCGAGCCCTCGCTGTCGTCCGCCAGCTCCAGCTCCAGGCCCAGCGCGGACGCCAGCACGGTCGCCCACAGGTCGCTGCGGAACGCGCCACCGGTCACCCGGACCGCGTGCACGTCCGCCACCGAGCGCACCGCGTCGAGGACCAGGGCCAGCTGCTGCGCCACGCCCTCGACCAGGGCGCGGGTGATCTCGGCCCGGCCGTGCTCGCGGCGCAGGCCGACCAGGGCCGAGGTCGCGTCCGGGTCCCACCAGGGCGCGCGCTCGCCGAGCAGGTAGGGCAGGGCGGTGACGCCGTTCGCGCCCGGCGGGACCGCGGACGCTTCGTCCAGCAGGTCGAGCAGGTCCGCCTTGAACGTGTCCTCGGCCCACTGGGCGACCACGCCGCCGTTGCTCACCGCGCCGCCCAGCACCCACAGGTCGTCGGCGATCGCGTAGCAGAACACCCGCCCCCGCTCGTCCACCGCGGGCGAGGAGCGGACCACGCGCAGCGCGCCGCTCGTCCCCAGGGACACCGCCGCCACGCCCGGCACGACGGCGCCCACGCCCAGGTTGGCCATCGGGCCGTCGCCGCCGCCCAGCACCACCGGCGTGCCGGGGGCCACGCCGGGCACGGCGAAGGTCAGCGGGAACGAGTCGGTCGGGGCGTGCAGGGCGGGCAGCTGCTCGGCGGTCACCCGCGCGAACGCCAGCGCGTCGGCGTGCCAGGACCTGGTCACCAGGTCCATCAGGCCGGTCGCCGACCCCGACGAGTGCTCGGTGACGAGCTCGCCGGTGAGCTTGAGCGCGACGTAGTCCTTCAGACCGCACCAGCGGTCCGCCGTGATGCCGTTCTCGGCGAACCACGCGAGCTTCACCAGCGGCGACATGGTGTGGATCGGGGTGCCGGTGGCGCGGTGCAGGGCGGTGCCGCGCCCGGTGCCGCGCAGCTCGGCGGTCTGCGCCACGGCCCGGTTGTCCGCCCACGACAGCGACGGCGTCACCGGGCGGCCGGAGGCGTCCAGGCCGAGCAGCGTGTGCATGGCCCCGGTCAGCGAGATGGCGCGCACCGCGTGCCCGCCGGTCGCGATCTCGCGCAACCCGGTGAGCGCGGCCGTCAGGACCTCGTCCGGGTCGTGGGTCGCCTCACCGGAGGGCGTGGTGCGCATCGGGTAGTCGTGCTCCACCGATGCGACCACGCCCGCGTTCCGGTCCACCGCGATGACCTTGGTCGCCGTCGTACCGAGGTCGATCGCCAGCACTACGTCCGCCATGAGGCGAACCTACAGGCGGCCGACCTACAGGCGGCCGACGAGTTCCTCGGCGATCTCGTAGGTGTTCAGGGCCGCGCCCTTGCGCAGGTTGTCGCCGCACACGAAGAAGTCCAGCGTGTTCGGGAAGTCCAGCGCCTGCCGCACCCGGCCCACGTAGGTCGGGTCCTCGCCCACGACGTCCGCCGGGGTCGGGAACCGCTTCTCCGCCGGGTCGTCCACGAGCACGATCGTGGGCTGCGCCTCGAAGATCTCGTGCGCCTCGCCGACGGTCACCTCGCGCTCGAACGTCGCGTGCACGGCCAGCGAGTGCGTCGTCACGACGGGCACGCGCACGCAGGTCGCCGACACCTTCAGGTCCGGGATGCCGAGGATCTTGCGCGACTCGTTGCGGACCTTCAGCTCCTCGCTGGTCCACCCGTCGTCCTTCAGGGAACCCGCCCACGGCACCACGTTCAGCGCCAGCGGCGCCGGGAACGGCGAGTCCGACACCGGCAGGCCCGCGGCCTCCAGCGCCTCCCGCACGTCACCCGCGCGGAGGCCGACCTGCTTGCCCGCCAACGCCTGGACCTCGCCGTACAGGCGATCGATCGCGGCCTGCCCGCCGCCCGAGGCGGCCTGGTAGGACGCCACGACCAGCTCGCGCAACCCGAACTCGCGGTGCAGCGCGCCGAGCGCCGCCATCATCGACAGCGTCGTGCAGTTCGGGTTCGCGATGATGCCCTTGGGCCGCGTCGCGGTCGCGTCGGCGTTGACCTCGGGCACCACCAGCGGCACCTCGGGGTCCATCCGGAACGCGCCCGAGTTGTCCACCGCGACCGCGCCGCGGGCCGCCGCGACCGGCGCCCACTCGGCCGAGACCTCGTCCGGCACGTCGAACATCGCGACGTCCACGCCGTCGAAGGCCTCGGGCGTCAACTCGACCACGGTCAGCTCGTCGCCCCGCACGGTGATCTTCTTGCCGGCCGACCGGGCCGACGCGATCAGCCGGATCTCACCCCACGGCACGGACTCGCGCCGGTTGATGATGTCGATCATGACGGTGCCGACGGCACCGGTCGCCCCCACCAGGGCGAGCACGGGCCCGCTCATCGACCGCTCCCCGCGTACACCACGGCCTCCTCGTCGCCACCCAGGTCGAACGCGTCGTGCAGCGCGCGCACGGCGTCGTCGAGCTGGGTGTCGCGGCAGATGACCGAGATCCGGATCTCCGAGGTGGAGATGATCTCGATGTTGACCCCGGCGGACGCCAGGGCCTCGCAGAACTGCGCGGTCACGCCGGGGTGCGAGCGCATGCCCGCGCCGACCAGCGAGACCTTGCCCACGTGCTCGTCGTAGAGCACCTGGTCGAAGCCGATCTCCTCGCGCGACTTCTCCAGCGCCGCCACCGCGCGCGGGCCGTCGTCCTTCGGCAGGGTGAACGTCACGTCGGTGCGGCCGGACACGGCCTGCGACACGTTCTGCACGACCATGTCGATGTCGAGTTCCGCCTCGGCCACGACGCGGAAGATGCGCGCCGCCATGCCGGGCAGGTCGGGCACCGCGGTCACGGTGACCTTGGCCTCGGACCGGTCGTGCGCGACGCCGGTGATCATCGCCTGTTCCACGGGAAGGTCCTCCACTGACCCGGACACGATGGTCCCGGGCTTGTTGCTGAACGAAGATCGGACGTGCACCGGGACGTTGTAGCGGCGGGCGTACTCGACGCAGCGGAGCATGAGCACCTTGGCCCCGCTCGCCGCCATTTCGAGCATCTCCTCGTAGGTGATGGTCTCCAGCCGCTTGGCGTTCGGCACGATGCGCGGGTCGGCGCTGAACACGCCGTCCACATCGGTGTAGATCTCGCAGACGTCGGCCTTCAGCGCGGCGGCCAGCGCCACCGCGGTGGTGTCGGTGCCGCCGCGGCCGAGCGTGGTGATCTCGTTGCTGCCCTGGGACACGCCCTGGAAGCCCGCGACGATCGCGATGGCCCCCTCGGCGAGCGCGTCCTGGATGCGGCTCGGCGTCACGTCGATGATGCGCGCCTTGCCGTGCACGGAGGTCGTGATCACGCCGGCCTGCGAGCCGGTGTAGGAACGCGCCTCGGCGCCCAGCGAGCTGATCGCCATCGCCAGCAGCGACATGGAGATGCGCTCACCGGACGTGAGCAGCATGTCCATCTCGCGGGCGGGCGGCACCGGCGACACCTGGCGCGCGAGGTCGAGCAGCTCGTCGGTCGTGTCGCCCATCGCGGAGACCGCGACGACGACGTCGTTGCCCGCCTTGCGGGTCGCGACGATGCGCTCGGCCACGCGTTTGATCCGCTCGGCGCTCCCGACCGAGGAACCGCCGTACTTCTGGACGACGAGCGCCACAGACCCACTCCCTCCAGGTGCTTCAAGCCCAGCTCAACGCGGAGACTACCTGGCCCGAGGAGTGGGAAGCGGTCACCGTGGCGCCCACTACCCTCAGGGCCGTGCCAACCCTGGAGGCTGTTCGCGTGGAGCCCGAGGACGCGCCGTCGGCGCGGGACCGGCTGGCTCGCGCGGCCAGACACCGGGTGACCGCGGCACTCGCCCCCGCGGTGCTGTTCCTGCTGGTCAGGGAGCTGGGGTTGGTGGCGCTCCAGCTGATGGCCGCCCGCTGGGACAAGGACGTCGCGAAGGCTCTCACCTCGTGGGACGGCCAGTGGTTCCTGGGGATCGCCGAAGGCGGTTACGCCGACGTGCCGCCGTGGCTGGTGGACGCGTTCGGGCGGCGTTCGCCGGAGACGCCGCTGGCGTTCTTCCCCGGCTACCCGGCGCTGGTGCGGTGGGTGGCCGGGCTGCCTGGCGTGGCACCGGTGGGCGCGGCGTTCGCGGTGAGCCTCGTCAGCGGCGTGGTCTGCGCCTACGGGCTGGCGCGGCTGGGCAGCCGGGTGCTCGGCGGGTCGCGGCGGGCCGGGCTGGTGCTCGTGGTGCTGTTCGCGGCGTCGCCGATGGCCGTGGTGCTGTCCATGACGTACTCGGAGGCGACGTTCTGCGCGCTGGCCGTGTGGTCGCTGGTGGGCGTCGTGGAGGGGCGCTGGCTGCTCGCCGGGCTGTGCTGCGCGGGCGCGGGGCTGGTGCGGCCGACGGCGGCGGCGCTGGTGCTCGCGGTGTGCGCGGCGGCGGCCGTGGCGATCTGGCGGCGGCGGGACGGCTGGCGGCCGTGGGCGGGCGGGGTGCTCGCGCCGCTCGGGCTGCTCGGCTACCTCGGGTACGTGGCGGTGCGCACGGGCCGCTGGGACGGCTGGTTCGCCGTGCAGCAGGCCGGCTGGGACTCGCGCTTCGACGGCGGGGCCGCGACCTGGAAGTTCGCGCTGCTCATCCTGGGCGAGCCGCGGTCGGTGCTGGAGCTGGCGACGGTGTGGCTGCTGGTGGTGGCGCTGGCCCTGGTCGTGCTGGGCTTCCGGCGGGGGCTGGAGTGGCCGCTGTCGGTCTACGGCCTCGGCGTGCTGGTGATGGACCTCGGGTCCAACGGGCTGATGAACTCCAAGGCGCGGCTGCTGCTGCCCGCGTTCACGCTGCTGGTGCCGGTCGCGCTGGCCCTGGCGCGGCGGCGCACGTCCACGGTGGCCGCGGTGCTGGTCGGCCTGGCCGTGTTCAGCGCGTGGTTCGGCGCGTACGCGATCACCGCTTGGCAGTATGCGATCTGATGGACGTCAACCGGTTGATCTCAGAGCGCTGGAGCCCGCGGGCCTTCGACCCGGAGGCGGTCGTGGAGCCGCCGGTGGTGCGCGTGCTCCTGGAGGCGGCCCGCTGGGCGGCCTCGCACGGCAACACCCAGCCCGCCCGGTTCCTGGTCGGGTACCGCGGCGACGACACGTTCGAGCGAATTTTCGCCTCGCTGCGACCGGGCAACCAGTCGTGGGCGGGGCGCGCGTCGGTGCTGCTGGTGGGGGCGGTGGCCACGGTGGACGACCGGGGGCCGGTGCCGAACACCGAGTTCGGGCTGGGCCTGGCCGTGCAGAACCTCGTGCTCCAGGCCGTGGAGCTGGGGCTGGTCGCGCACCAGGTGGGCGGGTTCTCACCGGAGGCGGTGCGCGCGTCCTTCGGGGTGCCGCAGGACGTGCGGCCGGTCGTGGTGGTCGCGGTGGGCGTGCTCGGCTCGGCCGACGACCTACCGGACGACCTGGCCGCCCGCGAACGCCGCGAGCGCACCCGCAAACCGCTGTCCGAAACGGCCTTCACCACCCACTGGGGCACCCCCGCCTTCCCGACCTGACCCGTGGGTCCAACCCCCGGGTGCCGAGAGTCCGACGCCCGGGCCCGGGCGTCGGACTCTCGCGACCTGGGGGTTGGACTCTCGTGGTGTGGGTGGACGTCCGGTCGACGCGCCGGACCCCGCCACCAGGGGGGAGGGTGGCGGGGTCCGGGGCTGCTCGCGCGGGCCGCGTGCCCTAGCGGGCGACGAGGCGGGCGAGCAGGCCTGTCACGACGAGCCAGAAGACCGCCGCGAGACCGTAGTTGAGGAGCACGTCGAGCTTGACGTTCCCCGTCTGGAAGAGGCCCGGGAAGAAGAGCGCCAACGGCTCGGCGAGCTGCTGGATGAAGCGGAAGAACGCGTTCGCCGTGTTCACCCCGATGAGCAGCATCAGGATGTAGATGACCTCGATGAGCGCAAACACGGCGCCGATACCGCGGATCACTCGCGCGGCGGTGTACGAGCCGCTGCGCGTCGTTGAGGTTCGCCATCTGGACATGGAATGGAGATGCCCAACCCACGTTCGAGTGAAACTCCTTCGGGTGAAGTTCCACCATCTGGGCGCGCGGTTCCACCTCGACGCGGAATCCGGTTAACCTAGGCCCCATGGCACGCGCCCTCCTGCTTCGCCGCCGTGACGGGGTCTGATCGGACCGGCCCCCCGTCGCGGGATCGAGCGTTGCCGCCGGTCGTCTCCCACCACCGGCCAGCAGGAGAGACCCGATCATGAGCACGACCCCGGACGCGTACACCACCGGCACCAGCCGCATCCGCCCCCCGGCCCGCCCCGTCACCGGCCAGCCCGCCTGGAACCCGCAGCGCGGCACGTCGATGCCCGTGCACCGCTACCGCCCGTTCCACGAGGTCGTCGAGGTGGTCGAGGTACCCGACCGCACGTGGCCGGACAAGCGCGTCGAGAAGGCCCCGCTGTGGTGCGCGGTCGACCTGCGCGACGGCAACCAGGCGCTGATCGACCCGATGTCCCCCGCGCGCAAGCGCAAGATGTTCGACCTGCTCGTGCGGATGGGCTACAAGGAGATCGAGGTCGGCTTCCCGGCCGCCTCGCAGACCGACTTCGACTTCGTCCGCGAGATCATCGAGGACGGCGCGATCCCGCCGGACGTCACCATCCAGGTGCTGACCCAGTGCCGGGAAGAGCTGATCACCCGCACGTTCGAGTCGCTGCGCGGCGCGCACAAGGCGATCGTCCACTTCTACAACTCGACGTCCGTGCTCCAGCGCCGCGTCGTGTTCAGGTCGGACCGCGAGGGCATCAAGAAGATCGCCACGGACGCGGCGCGGTACGCGCTGACGCTGGAAGGCGAGTACCCGGAGACCGAGTTCCGCTACGAGTACTCGCCCGAGTCCTACACCGGCACGGAGCTGTCGTACGCGCTGGAGGTGTGCGACGCGGTGTCCGAGATCATCGCGCCCACCCCCGACAAGCCGCTGATCATCAACCTGCCGGCGACCGTCGAGATGGCCACGCCGAACGTCTACGCCGACTCGATCGAGTGGATGTCACGCAACCTGGCCCGACGCGACTCCATCATCCTGTCGCTGCACCCGCACAACGACCGGGGCACCGGCGTCGCGGCGGCCGAGCTGGGCTACCTGGCGGGCGCCGACCGCATCGAGGGCTGCCTGTTCGGCAACGGCGAGCGCACCGGCAACGTCTGCCTGGTGACGCTGGGCATGAACATGTTCAGCCAGGGCGTCGACCCGCAGATCGACTTCTCCGACATCGACGAGATCCGGCGCACGGTCGAGTACTGCAACCAGCTGCCCGTCGCCGAGCGGCACCCGTACGGCGGCGACCTGGTGTTCACCGCGTTCTCCGGCTCGCACCAGGACGCGATCAAGAAGGGCTTCGAGGCCCTGGAGGACGCGGCCAAGGCGGCCGGGCAGCACGTGGACGAGTTCCCGTGGGAGGTCCCGTACCTGCCGATCGACCCGAAGGACGTGGGCCGCAACTACGAGGCCGTCATCCGGGTCAACTCGCAGTCCGGCAAGGGCGGCGTGGCGTACCTGATGAAGACGGAGCACCACCTGGACCTGCCGCGCCGGTTGCAGGTCGAGTTCTCCCGGGTCATCCAGGAGGTCGCCGACACCCACGGCGGCGAGATCGGCCCGAAGGACATGTGGGACTCGTTCTCCACGGAGTACCTGGACCCGGCGGCGCCGCTGAGGCTGGTGCGGCAGAAGGTGTCCGGCGACGGCAGCGGCCACGAGAAGATTGTCGCGGTGGTCGTCGTGGACGGCGAGGCGCAGGAGATCACCGGCACCGGCAACGGCCCGATCGCCGCGTTCGTCGACGCGCTGGCCAGCGTCGGCTACGACATCCGCGTCCTGGACTACTTCGAGCACGCGCTGTCCTCGGGCGACGACGCCCGCGCCGCGGCCTACCTGGAGTGCGCCGTGAGCGACCGCGTGCTGTGGGGCGTGGGCATCGACAGCTCCACGGTGTCCGCCGCGCTGCGCGCCCTGGTGTCCGCGATCAACCGCGCCCACCGCTGACCGGACCGCCGCTGACCGGACCGCCGCTGTCCGCGCCCGCCCGGTCCAGGCGGGCGCGGACGGCGGTGCGGGCACGTCGGTAGGCGTGCGGGTCGTCGTGCAGCACGGAGCGGGCGTTGGCCAGCTCCAGGAACGCGACCAGCTCGAACGCCACCTGGTCCGCGTCCGCCTCCAGGCCGGGCACCTCGGCGATCGTGGTGCGCACCAGGTCGTGCCACCGGACCCCGTACTCGGCGACGACATCGCGCACCCGGCCGTGCCGGGCGTCGAACTCGGCCTGCACGGCGTAGAAGAAGCACCCGCCGGGGAACATGCGCTCCTCCGAGTACGCCAGCCAGCCGTCCAGCAGGCGCGTCAGGCGGTCGAGCCCGGGTGGCACGGCGAGGGCCGGCTCCACGACCCGGCGCACGAAGATCGCCGCCGCCGCGCGCACGGTCGCCAGTTGCAGCTCCTCCTTGGAGCCGAAGTGGGCGAACACGCCGCTCTTGCTGACCTCCAGCTCGGTCGCCAGCCGGCCGATGGACAGGCCCTCCAGGCCCTCGACCGAGGCGATGTCCGCGGCCCGCCGCAGGATCAGCCGTCGCGTCCGCTCGCCGCGCTCCACCCGTCCGTCGACCTTCACCCCTCCACGCTAACCCCTGATCACGGCCCCCCTTGACCACCGCCAAACTAATTGTACGATCGTTCGTACAACTGGAGGGGCGGACCCGAATGGATCTCCTGGACCTGCACAGGTCGTCGATCGACCTCAACGAGGAGCTGTGGGCGGACCTGTCCGAAGCCCACCTGGACCTGGCCACGCCGTGCGCCGGCTGGACCGTCCACGAACTGCTACGGCACCAGGTGGCCGTGGCGCTGGACTTCGCGGCGAGCGCGCGCGGCACGACGCCGGAGGAGCCCGCGGACGACGACCCGCTCACCGCGTACCGGGTCGCGTCCGACGCCGTCGCCGAGGCGTTCCGGGCGCCGGGGTTCCCCGACCGCACCGCCGAGTTCCCCGGCTACGGCCCGCGCAGGGGCAAGGACCTGGTGGCCGCGCACTTCGTGGACAACCTGGTGCACGCCTGGGACCTGAGCCGGGCGCTGGGCCTCGACTCGACGCTGGACGCGGAACTGGCCGCGGCCGCGTTCCGCGTGGCGCGGCACTATCCGACGACGCCGGACGTCCGGGGACCGGGGGGCGCGTTCGCGATGCCGGTCGACGTGCCGGCGGACGCGCCGATCACCGACCGGCTGGTGGGCCTGCTCGGCCGCTCACCGCGCTGGCCGGCGTGAGGGCGTGGTCGGGGCGCTTCCACAGGGGGAGGCGCCCCGACCGCTGTGGGCTGGGCAGACCTTCCGGATCAGGCGCGCGGCCGAACGACCGGGCACGCGTCGAGCAGAGCTTCGATGCGGCAGTGCCGGTCGTTCCACCAGGAGGCGGCAACGGGATCGAGGTAGCCCAGGACGTCGCGGGCATCGCGGGCCCTGTCCTCGAGAGGCTTGTTCCACACCGGCTCGTGGTGGGCCAAGCGGTTGCGGAGATCGTGCAGACGGCGGACACGACCGTCCAGCGCGCTCCGTTGATCAGAGCCGGGGATGTGGGCAAAGCCTCGGAGGAGGTCCGGCCACAAGGTCGTGCGGTACTGGTTGGCCAGCAGGAAGCGCCAGAAGCCGAAGTTCAACTCGGTGATCACTTGGTCGGCGGTCAACGGCTTGCGCTTGCCCAGGACCCGACGGCGAGCTTCGGCGATGTCGGCACGAGCCCTCGGGGCGAGTTCACCGGCAGGGTCGTCGAGCCACGACCCGGAGCGCCGCTTGCGGACGTGACGAGCGTGCATGCGACCTGCCAGGGTGTTGCGCAGGGCAACCTCCAGGAAGCCGATCGTTTCACCGAAAGCTGCGCTGACCTGCATGTTCCATACATAGAGGTCCAGTGCCCGAAGCTCGTCGCCGTCGCAGCAGAGCTTGTAGTCCCTCATCCTGGGTTCGCTGAGCAACCCGGAAACGGCGTTGACGACCATTTGCTTGCCAGTATCCCAACGGCTAGGATTTCACCGAAGACTGCTGAACGGTCCCTGGTGATCCCCTGCGGGGATGGGCTACACCGCTGTGGTTGCGAAGCATCTCGAAGAGCGCCGTCCTCGTCATCGAGGGCGGCGTTCTTCAATCATGCGGTGGTGCACTCGGACGCAGCTCGTGCTGACGACGGCCTGACGACACGCACCGCGGAACCGCGAACGCGAGGGGCGCCCCTCGGCGGGGCGCCCCTCGGTGCGCTCAGGGGTTGAGCGCCTCGGTCACCGAGGCCGGGCCGACCAGGGGGATGTCCGGCGAGATGCCGCCGTCCTCCTCCACCAGCACCGCTTCGACCTCGTGCGGCCGGATCCTGCCCGCGCGGATGTCCTCGGCCCAGTGGCACGCCACCTTGTGACCGGGCAGGACCTCGCGCAGGGCGGGCCGCTCGGTGTCGCACTTCGTCGCCTGCTTCCACGGGCACCGGGTGTGGAACCGGCAGCCGGTGGGCGGGTTCGCCGGCGACGGCAGGTCGCCGGTCAGCAGGATGCGCTCGCGGCGGTCCTCCAGCACCGGGTCCGGCACGGGGATCGCCGACAGCAGGGCCTTCGTGTACGGGTGCAGCGGCTCGGTGTAGAGGTCGTCCGAGGTCGCCTCCTCCACCAGGCCGCCCAGGTACATCACGCCCACCCGGTCGGAGATGTGCCGCACCACGGCCAGGTCGTGGGCGATCACCAGGTAGGTGAGGCCCAACTGGTCCTGGAGCTCCTCCAGCAGGTTCACGACCTGCGCCTGCACCGACACGTCCAGCGCCGACACCGGTTCGTCGGCGATGATCAGGTCGGGCTCCACGGTGAGCGCGCGGGCGATGCCGATGCGCTGCCGCTGGCCGCCGGAGAACTCGTGCGGGTACTTGCGCAGCGACGTGGACGGCAGGCCGACGGACGACAGCAGCTCGCGCAGGCGCTTGCCGGTCGTCTCCTTGCCCTTGTCCAGGTCGTGCGCCCGCAGGCCCTCCACCAGGATCGATTCCACCGACTGCCGCGGGTCCAGGGACGACATGGGGTCCTGGAACACCATCTGCATCCGGCGGCGCATCCGCCGCAGCTCCTCGCCCTTGAGGCCGGACAGGTCCGTGCCGTCGAAGACGACCCGGCCCGCCGTGGGCTCGGTCAGCCGCAGCACCGCGCGGCCCAGCGTCGACTTGCCGCAACCGGACTCGCCGACCAGGCCGTACGTCTCGCCGCGCCGCACCTCCAGGTCCACGCCGTCGACCGCGTACACGTGGCCGACGGTGCGGTCGAGCACGACGCCCCGCTTGATCGGGAAGTGCACCTTGACGCCCTCGACGGACATCAGGACGTCGCCCGTCGGGTCCGGCGCGGGGGTCCCCGGCTGGGGGGTGGTCTCGGTGCTCACGCCGACACCTCCTCGGCCTGCGCGGGCGTCACCGGGTTGTGGCAGCGCAGCAACCGACCGGCGCCGATGTCCTCCTGCTCGGGGGTGACCTGCACGCACACGTCCAGCCTGTTCGGGCAGCGGGGCGCGAACGCGCACCCCTGCGTCCACGGGATGTTGTCGGCCACCGAACCGCGGATCGGGTTCAGCTTCTCCCCGCGCGGCGCGTCGAGCCGCGGGATCGAGGCCAGCAGGCCGTGCGTGTACGGGTGGCGCGGCTGCGCGAACAGCTCGTGCCGGTGCGCCTTCTCCACCACCCGGCCGCCGTAGAGCACGTTGACCTCGTCGCACAGGCCCGCGACCACGCCCAGGTCGTGCGTGATCATGACCAGCGCCGTGCCCATGTCCCGCACCAGCTCCTTGAGCAGGGCGAGGATCTGCGCCTGGATCGTCACGTCGAGCGCGGTGGTCGGCTCGTCGGCGATGAGCAGGCGCGGGCGGCAGGCCAGCGCGATGGCGATCAGCGCGCGCTGGCGCATGCCGCCGGACAGCTGGTGCGGGTACTCGGTGAGCCGCCGCTTCGGGTCGGGGATGCCGACCTTGTCCAGCAGCTCGGCCGCCTCGACCATGGCCTTCTTGCGCGGCATGTCGCGGTGCCGCTCCAGCACCTCGGTGACCTGCAACCCGATCGGGATCACCGGGTTCAGCGAGGACAGCGGGTCCTGGAACACCATGCCGAGGTCGCGACCGCGCCGGTCGCGCATCTGCTTGTCGGACAGCGCCAGCAGGTTCTCGCCCTCGTAGCTCACCGTGCCGGTGACCCGGGCGCCGCGCTTGGGCAGCAGGCCCATGATCGCGAGCGACGTGACGGACTTGCCGCACCCCGACTCGCCGACCAGGCCCACGGTCTGGCCCGGCTCCACGTCGAAGCTCACGTGGTCGACGGCGGTGAAGGGCTCTTCCCCCTTGCGCTCGAAAACCACGGTGAGGTCACGGACTTCCAGTAGTGGCACGACTCACCGCCTGCTCTTGGGGTCGAGGGCTTCGCGGAGGGTCTCGCCCATCAGGGTGAAGCCCAGCGCGACGACGATGATGCAGCCCGCCGGCCAGAACGCCAACTGCGGGTGGGTGTCGAAGACGTTCTGCACGTCGCCGAGCATCTGCCCCCACTCCGGGATGCGGTCGTCGGGGTTGCCCAGGCCGAGGAACGACAGCGCCGCCGCGTCGATGATGGCCGTGGCCAGCACCAGCGTGGACTGCACGATCACCGGTCCGAGCGAGTTGGGCAGCATGTGCCGGAACACGATGGCCCCCGGCTTCACGCCCAGCGCGGTCGCGGCCAGCACGTGGTCGCTGGACCGCTGCGCCAGCATCGAGCCGCGCAGCAGCCGCGCGAACACCGGGATCTGCACCACCGCCACCGCGACGATCACGGTGTACTGGTTGGGCCTCGCGAACAGCGCGCTGATGCTGAACGCCAGCAGCAGGCTGGGCAGCGACAGCATGACGTCCACGACGCGCATGACGACCGAGTCGACCCAGCCGCCGAACGCGCCGGCCAGCGTGCCGAGCGTGAGCCCGCCCGCCAGGCCGATGAGCGTGGCCAGCACGCCCACGATCAGCGTCTGCTGCGAGCCGACGAGCATGCGCGACAGGAAGTCGCGGCCCTGGAGGTCGCCGCCGAGCGGGTGGCCGTCCTGGGGCGGCGGGATCTCGTTGCGCGCCTTGACGACCTGGTCGATGAGCATCGGGTCGGACGGGTCGTGCGGCGCGAGCCACGGCGACAGGATCGACACCAGGACGAACAGGGTGATGATCCCGGCGCCGGTGAGGAACACCGGGCTGCGCCGCAGCGTCCGCCACGCGCTCGCGGCCAGGCTGACACCGGCATCGGAACCGGCCTCGGCCAGTTTGTCGATGCGGTCCTTCTTGCGGGTCGGAGTGACCATCGCGGGCTACCTCGTCCTGATCCGCGGGTCGATGAGCGCGTACGAGAGGTCCACCAGCAGGTTGACCACCACGTACACGATCGTGGCCATGATGATCAGCAGCATGAGCACCGGGTAGTCGCGTCTCTCGAACCCGATGGCCAACGCCTGGCCGACCCCGGCGAAGGAGAACACCTTCTCCGTGAGCACCGCGCCCGCCAGCAGCGCGCCGGTCTGGAGACCGATGGTGGTGACGACCGGCAGCATCGCGTTGCGCAGCACGTGCCGGGTGCGGATCACCGGGGCGGTGAGGCCCTTGGACTCGGCCGTGCGCACGAAGTCCTCGTCGAGCACGTCGAGCACCGCCGCGCGGGTGATCCGGAAGACCACCGCGAAGGGGATCGTCGCCAGCGCGACGGCGGGCAGGACCAGGTGCTCCAGCGCGTTGAGCGCCGCGTCCCACTCCTGGGTGATCACGCCGTCGAGGACGAAGAACCCGGTCACGCGGGTCGCGTTGATCGCGTCCTGGCGGCCCTCGGTGGGCAGGCCCAGCGCGGAGGACAGCACGTCCTTGAGCACGTAGGCCAGGAAGAACACCGGCACGGCCACGCCGAGCAGGGAGCCCCCGACGCTCAGGTTGTCGAACCAGCCGCCGCGGCGCTTGGCCGCCATGTACCCCAGCGGGACGCCGAGGGCGATGGCGATGACGATGGCGAAGAAGCTCAGCTCGAGCGTGGCGGGGAAGCGCTGGAGGAAGATGTCGAGCGCCGAGTCGCCGGGCTGCACGCCCGTCGAGACGCCGAAATCGCCGGACAGCGCGCGTCCGAGGAACTTGAAGTACTGGATCAGGATCGGCTGGTCCAAGCCGAGCTGTTTGGTGAGGGCTTCCCGCGACTCGGGCGTGGCGCGCTCCCCCAGGAGGGCCGAGACCGGACCTCCCGGGAGAGCGCGGAGCCACGCGAAGAGCAGCAGGGACAGCACCAGCACCACGCCGACCAGCTGGATGAGCCGTCGGATCGTGTAGCGGAGCATTGAACTACCCCGTGGTCTCTATCTGGAGTTGTGCGGACTCAGCCCTTGCTGGCCGGGCCGAACCTCTCGTCGGTCAGCGGACTGGGCACGACGCCCTTGATGTCCGACTTCAGCACCAGCGCCGGCGGCGAGTGGGACACCGGGATGGCCGGGAGGTACTCCTCCATGATCTTCTTGTTCAGGTCCTCGTACATGCCCTTGCGCTTGGCCTCGTCGGGCTCCGAGTTGGCCGCGGCCAGCTCGTCGGCGAGGGCCTGGCCCCACGGCGACGCACTGGTGTTGAAGCGGTTGTCGGTGCGGCCGAAGAACGTGCCGATCCAGTTCTGCGGGGTGCCGTTGTCACCGGTCCAGCCCAGCATGAACAGGTCCGGGATGCCCTGGTCGACGTCGGTCAGGTAACCGCCGTTCCACGGCTTCGAGGTCACGTTCAGCTTGATGCCGGCCTTCTCCAGGTCGCCGGCGATGGCCGACTGGATGTCCTTCGGGCTCGGCATGTACGGCCGGGTGACCTCGGTCGGCCAGTAGAAGTTCAGCGTCAGGTCGGACGCGCCGGCCTCGGCGAGCAGCGACTTGGCCTTCTCCGGGTCGTACTTGACCTCGGTGATCGAGCCGTTGTAGCCCTCGACCGTGTCCGGCATGAACTGCGTCGCCACGGACGCGCCCTCGGGCAGCTGCGACTTGACCAGCTGCTCGCGGTTGATCGCGTACATGAGCGCCTGGCGGACCTTCAGGTCCTGGAGCTTCGGGTTGTTCTTCTGGTTGATGCCCAGGTAGAGGACGTTGAACGCCGGGCGCACCGCGACGTTGAAGCCCTTCTCCTTCAGGCCCGGCCAGTCCGCCGCGTTCGGCAGGTCGTAGCCGTCGATGTCGCCGGCCTCCAGCGCCTGCTTGCGCGCCGTCTCGTCCGGGATGATCCGGAAGACGATCTTGTCGAGCTTCGCCTTCTCGCCGTGGTAGCCGTCGTTGCGCACCAGTTCGACGACGTTGTTCGCCTTGTCGAACTTGGAGAACTTGAACGGACCGGTGCCGGTCGGGTGCTCGTTGGCGTAGGCCGGGTAGGTGAAGCTGTCACCGGCCGCGACGACGTTGTCCGCGTCGTACTGCTTGAGCGCCGCGGGGCTGGAGATCGAGAACGAGGTGAAGCCCAGGACCGACGGGAACTGCGAGGTGGCCTCGTTCAGCTCGATGACCGCGGTCTTCGGGTCGCTCGCCTTGCAGGACTTGTACAGCGACGGCTTGTCGGGGGTGTCCGCGAAGCCGCCGAAGTTGTCCAGCCAGTACTGCGAAACGGCGTCGGACTGGCCGGCGCCCTTCTGGTTGTACCAGCGCTCGAAGTTGAAGCACACCGCTTCGGCGTTGAAGTCCGTGTCGTCGTGGAATTTCACACCTTCCTTCAGTGTGAATGTCCACGTCTTGCCGTCCGGCGTCGACTCCCACTTGGTCGCGAGAGCGGGCTCGACCTCGGCCGTGCCGGGCTTGAAGCCGACGAGACCCTCGTACATCTGGCGGGAGACGCGGAACGTCTCGCCGTCCGTGGCGTAGAACGGGTCGAACAGCTTCGGGGCTCCGGCTGCGCCGAAGGTGAGCGTGCCGCCGACCTGGCCGGCCCCGGAGTCTCCGTCCCGCTCGGATTGAGCGCAGGCGGACAGTGCGAGCGCGGCTACGCCGGTCAGGCCGATCGCGGCCGTCCAACGGCGCCGTGCCGTTCGGGAATGAACCATCAAACACCCCTATGGGAAATCCGGGATCTCACGGTGTGGTCACGGACCCTAACCGGTCACCACAACCCTTCCGGGTCGTCGCAGGTCACGATCCGGCCACGTGGTTGACCATTCTCATACAAGTGGTGGACAACCGCTGACCCAACGTGACGACGCATGATCGGGCAAACGCTCTCCTACGCTGTACAACGGACAAGGGGAAACCTGCGGGATCGCGCGGAGGGGAGGTCGCCGGTGGGCCCAGTGGTCGAGTTCCGCCTCCTCGGGCCGCTGCGGGTGCTGGTCGACGGCGAGCAGGTCGTGGTCCGCGCGGGGCGGCAGCGGTCCCTGCTCGTGTCGTTGCTCATGCGCGCGGGCGCCGGCGTCTCGGTCGACGAGCTCGCGGAGCACATCTGGGGCGCCGAACCGCCCGCGCGGGCCCGCGGCACGCTCCAGACCTACGTGATGAGGCTCCGGCAGGTGCTGGGGCCCGCCGTGCCGATCCGGACCGTCCCGGACGGCTACCTGATCGACGTCGACGAGCGCACGATCGACGTGGTGCGGTTCGAGCACCTGGTCGAGGAGGGCGAGCGGGAGCGGGCCGCGGGCAGGCTGGAGGCGGCGTCGGCGATCTTCACCGCGGCGCTGGCGCTGTGGCGGGGCCCGGCGCTGGTCGACGTGCCGTCCGAGGTGCTGCACCGCGACGAGGTGCCCCGCCTGGGCGAGCGGCGGCTGCACGTCGAGGAGCGCCGCGTCGAGATCGGCCTGGAGCTGGGCCGGCACGCCGAGCTGGTGCCCGAGCTGTCCCGGCTGACCAGCGAGCACCCGCTGCGCGAACGGCTGTGGGCGCAGCTGATGGTGGCCCTGTACCGGTCGGGGCGGCAGGCCGACGCGCTCGGCGCGTACCGCCGGGTCAGCGGGCTGCTGGCCGAGCAGCTGGGCATCGACCCGGGTGACGAGCTGCGGCGCGTGCACCAGCGGGTGCTCGACGGCTCCCCCGCGCTCGACCGGCGGCACGCGGCCCCGGCGGCGCACGACCGGGTGGTGCCCTCGCAGCTGCCCGCCGACATCGGCGACTTCGTGGGCCGCGAGCAGGCCGTGCAGCTGATCGAGGCGCTGCTGAGGACCGCGCACGGCGTGCCCGTGGTCACGCTCGCCGGCCCGCCGGGAGTCGGCAAGACGGCGCTGGCCGTGCACGCGGCGCACAGGATGCGGCACTTCTTCCCCGACGGGCAGCTGTACGTGAACCTGCGCGGGTACGCCCAGGGCCAGCCGCTGAGCGCGGTCGACGTGCTGCCGAGGTTCCTGCGGGCGCAGGGCGTGCCACCCGAGTCGGTGCCGCTGGACCAGGACGAGCAGGAGGCGATGTTCCGGTCGCGGCTGACCGACCAGCAGGTGCTGCTGGTGCTGGACAACGCGGCCAACGCCGAGCAGATCCGGCCGCTGCTGCCCGGCTCTCCGGGGTGCGCGGTGCTCGTGACCAGCCGGGACACCCTGCGGGGTCTCGCGGTGAGCCACGCGGCGTCCAACGTGCGGCTCGACGTGCTCGACCGGTGCGAGACGCGGGCGCTGCTGGCCGGGATGCTCGGCGAGCGGCTGGTGGCGGCGGAGGCCGGGGCGGCCGAGGAGCTGGCCGAGCTGTGCGCGCACCTGCCGCTGGCGCTGCGGATCGCGGCGGCCAACCTGCTGTCCCGCCCGGAGACGACCATCGCGTCCTACGTCGAGGAGCTGCGGGCGGGCAACCGGCTGGCCGCCCTGGCCGTGGAGGGCGACGAGCGGGCGGCCGTGCACGCGGCGTTCGATCTGTCGTACACGGCGCTGAAGCCCGAGCTGGCCTCGCTGTTCCGACTGCTCAGCCTCGCTCCCGGGGACATCACGCCGGACGTGGCGGCGGCGCTGGGCGGGCTGACCACGCAGGACGCGCGGCGGCGGCTCGACCGGCTGGCCACGGCCAACCTGGTGGACAACCACGCGCCGGGCCGCTACCAGTTCCACGACCTGCTGCGGGACTACGCGGCCGAGCGGCTCGCGTTCGAGGACGACCCGGCGGAGAGCGCGCAGGCCGCCCGCCGGCTGCTGGACTGGTCAATCCGGTCGGTCGACAACGCCACCGACGCGTTCAAGTCGACCCTGCTGCGGCTGCCGCGCACCGACGTGGTGGCGGGCGTGACGCCCCGGCTGTTCGCCACCTCCGCCGAGGCGCTGACCTGGCTGGACGCCGAACGGGCCAACCTCGTGGCGCTGGTCGTGCACGCGGCCGACCGGCGGCCCGACGGGGACGTGTGGCAGCTCGCCGACGCGCTGCGCCGGTACTTCTACACGATCGGGTTGCCCGCGGAGTGGCTCGCGACGGCGAAGGCCGGGCTGGCGGTCGCGCAGGCCACCCAGGACGCGGTCGGCGAGGTGGCGATGCTGTCCTCGCTCGGCACCCTCTACTGGGTGATCGGCCAGCACCGGGTGGCCGTCGACTACTTCCGCCGGGCCATCCCGATCCAGCAGCGCACCGGCGCGTCACCGGCCGTGGAGGCGGCCGTGCTGGCGAACCTCGGCGCGGTCTACATCGAGGTCGCGGAGCTGGAGCAGGCCGCCGACCACCTGGAGCGGGCGCTGGTGATCACCCGGTCCATCGGCGCGCTCCAGCAGGAGGGCATCGCGCAGCTCAACCTCGGCGGCGTCTACATGCACCTCGGGCAGCTCGACCGGGCCGTGTCGTCGTTCGAGGGCGCGCTGGACGTCGGCAACCGGCTCGGGGCGTGGATGACGCAGGCCGACAGCCACCGGGCGCTGGCCGAGGCGCACCTGTTCCTGGGGCAGCCGGAGCGGGCGGCGGAGCTGTACGTGCGGTGCGGGGAGCTGTACGAGCGGGCCGGCGCGCGGCGGTTCGCGCACTTCTCGCACGAGGGCCTGGCGCTGACCTACGTGATGCGGGGGCGGTTCGCGGAGGCGGCGCGGGAGGCCGCGGAGGCCGTCGCGATCGCCGAGGAGATGGGCCTGCTCAAGGGTCTGTGCGACGCGAAGAACGCCCTGGGCGAGGCGCTGTGCGGCCTGGGGCGGCTGGACGAGGCCGTCGACCGGACCACCGAGGCGCTGCGGACCGCCGAGGAGACCGGCTACCCGCTGGGCATCAGCGCGGCGCGGCGCAACCTGGCCCTGGTGCACCGGGCGGCGGGGCGGCTCGACGAGGCCCGGTACTCGGCGGGTCAGGCCCTGGACAACGCCGTCCGCTACCGGTTGCGCGTGGCCGAGGTGGACGCGCTCGCCGTCCTGGGTCGCGTGCGGCTGGACCAGGGCGACGTGCCGCAGGCACTGGACCTGGCGCTGCGCTGCCTGGAGCTGAGCCGGGCGACGGGACAGCGGTTCGTCCACGCCCGGGCCGCCCACCTGGCCGGTGACGCCCTGGCCGCGACCGGGAACCAGGCCGGCGCCGAGGAGCACTGGCGGACGGCGCTGGAGTGGTTCACGTCGATCGGTTCACCGGACGCCGCCCTGCTGGGGGCCCGGAAGCGGTCGGGTGCGGGCGGAACCGGGCCGGGGCCGGGGCCGGTCGGGTCAGGTAAGGATGGTGCGGGTGGCGCGTGACCTGGTGCCGTCCACCGCGAACCACCCCCGTTCGAAGGACTGCCAGCGCTCCAGGTGGGCGCGGCTCGCCTCGCCGTCCCGGGCCACGGCGCGGGCGAGGCGACCGGCCGGGTCGGGGTGCTCGACCCAGATCGCCTCGTCCAGGCGCGCGGCGATGGACCGGCGGGCCGCCGAGACGCCCTCCAGGACGAGGACGTCCACCACGGGCACGGTGACCCACTCGCCCGGGCGCGGCAGACCGGCCGACCAGTCCACGCGCCGGTAGCGGCCCTCCTCGCCCCGCCACAGGGGTTCGAGGACGCCGTGCAGCAGGCGGGGCCACCAGGCGACCGGGTCGGTCCAGGTGGCGAAGTGGTCGGTGGGCACGACGGGCGCGCCGAGGTCGGCCGCCAGGTCGCGGGCGACCGTGGACTTGCCCGAACCCGACGGCCCGTCGACCGCGACCAGCCTCACCGCCGGGGCGTCACATGCTGCGGCGCCCGGACAGCGCCCGGCCGAGGGTCAGCTCGTCGGCGAACTCCAGGTCGCCGCCCATCGGCAGGCCGGAGGCCAGCCTCGTGACGGTCAAGCCCGGGAAGTCGCGCAGCATGCGCACCAGGTACGTCGCCGTCGCCTCGCCCTCGGTGTTCGGGTCGGTGGCGATGATGATCTCGTTGACGTCCGTGCCGATGCGGGTGAGCAGCTGCCGGATGCGCAGCTGGTCCGGTCCGACGCCCGACAGCGGGTCGAGCGCGCCGCCCAGGACGTGGTAGCGGCCCTTGAACTCGCGGGTCCGCTCCACCGCCAGCACGTCCTTCGGCTCCTCGACCACGCAGATCAGCGTCAGGTCGCGGCGCGGGTCGCGGCAGATGCGGCACGTCGTCTCGGCCGAGACGTTGCCGCACACGTCGCAGAACACCACGCCGTCCTTGACCTTCTGCAGGGCGTCCTGGAGCCGGCCGATGTCGGCCGGCTCCGCGGCGAGGAGGTGGAAGGCGATGCGCTGCGCGCTCTTCGGACCGACGCCCGGCAGCCGGCCGAGTTCGTCGATCAAGTCCTGGACGGGCCCCTCGTACATCAGCCGAACAGCTTCCCGAGACCACCCAGGTCGTCCATCCCGCCCATGCCGCTGGCCAGCGGGCCCATCTTCTGGGCGGCCAGCTCCTGGGCGGCGCGGTTCGCGTCGCGCACGGCGGCGACGACGAGGTCGGACAGCGTCTCGACGTCGTCCGGGTCGACCGCCTTCGGGTCGATGTTCAGGCTCTTGAGCTCGCCGCCACCGGACACCACGGCGGTGACGAGGCCGCCACCGGCGGTGCCGGTGACCTCGGCCTCGGCCAATTCCTGCTGCGCGACAGCGAGCTGCTGCTGCATCATCTGCGCCTGCTGGAGGATCTGCTGCATGTTGGGCCCACCGGGTTGCACCGCGGGTTCCTCTCTTCGGGGTCTGCCGCCGCCAACCAGCGTAGCCGCGTGGATCAGCCCTTCAACGGGCGAGCACCCAGCTCGTCGGCGAGGAGCTTGAGCACGACGGCCTCGGGGTCGAGCCGCTCGGCGCCCTCCTCGGACGGCAGGGCCGCCTCGGCGAGCATCTCCTCCTCGTCGACGGGTTCCGGCGGGAGGGGGTCGTCGGGCTCGGGCGGTTCCGGGGGCGGCGGCACGTCGTCCACCGGCGGGCGGGGCGCCTGCCGGGTCGGCTGCTCGGGGGCGCGCTGCGCCTGGGCCTGGCTGGGCCTGGTCGGCGCGGGCCGCTGGGGCTTCGCCGCGGCCGGCCGGGCGGGCGCGGCGGCTGCCGGGGCGTCGCCGTGGACGCACCGCACCTGCCACGTGCCGCCCAGCACTTGCGCGAACGCGGCGGCGATGGTCTCGGCGTTGCGCGGCTCGGCGAGCCGGCGGGCCAGCGGCGCGGAGGTGTGCGCCAGGGTGACGGTGGTGCCGTCGACCTCGGCGACCGTGGCGTTGGTCAGCATCGCCTCGGTGCTCCGGCTGGCGTTCCGGACCACGCCCAGCAGCTCGGACCAGCGCCGCCGCACCTCGATCGCGTCGACGCCGCCGGCGTGAGGACCGGTGGCCGCCGGTTCGGGCGCGGGCGCGGCGGGCGGGGGCGACGCCTCGACCGGCCGGGGGGGCGCGGGGTCGGGACGCGCCGGGGCCTGCTGCATCGCCGCGGACCGCAGCACGGGCGGCGGGGGCGGCGGACCTGCGAGGTCCTGGGCAGCGGGGGTGTGGACAGCCGGGGTGTGGACAGCCGGGGTGTGGGCAGCGGGGGCCTGGGCGGCGGGCTGCGTGACCGGGGTTTGCGGGGCCGGAGTTTGTGGGACCGCGGGCGCCGCGACGGCCTGGGGTGCCGGGGCGGGCTCCGCAGGTCGCTGCGACGGGCGCTGGAAGCGGGGCTCGACCGGCGGGCCGCCGGCCTGGGCGCCACCGCCGCCACCCGCACCGGCGGGCGGGCCGTGGCGCTCCAGCTGCTCCAGCCGCTGGAGCAGGCCCGACTCGGCGTCGCCGACGGACGGCAGCAGCATCCGGGCCGCCACCAGTTCGAGCACCAGCCTGGGCGCGGTCGAGCCGCGCATGTCGGTGAGGCCCGTGTGCAGGACCTCCGCCCACCGCGTCACGGTCGCCGGGCGGGTCGCGTCGCGCTGGGCCGTCATCGTGGCGATCTCGTCGTCCGGCGCGTTCACCAGGCCGCGCGACGCCGCGTCCGGCACCGCGTGCAGCAGCACGAGGTCGCGCAGGCGGTCGAGCAGGTCGGAGGCGAACCGGCGCGGGTCGTGCCCGGCGTCGACGAGCCGGTCGATGGTGCCGAACACGGCCGAGCCGTCGCCGGCGGCCAGGCCGTCGACCACCTCGTCGATGAGCGCGACGTCCGTCACACCGAGCAGCGCGATGGCGCGGTCGTACCGCACGCCCTCGGGCCCGGCGCCGGACAGCAGCTGGTCCATCACCGACTGGGTGTCGCGCGCCGACCCGCCGCCCGCCCGGATGACCAGCGGGAACACCGACGGGTCGACGGTCACGCCCTCGGCCGCGCAGTTGCGCTCCAGCAGCGCCCGCATCGCGCTCGGCGGGATCAGCCGGAACGGGTAGTGGTGCGTGCGCGAGCGGATGGTGGGCAGCACCTTGTCCGGCTCGGTGGTGGCGAAGATGAAGATCAGGTGCTCGGGCGGCTCTTCGACGATCTTCAGCAGGGCGTTGAAGCCCTGCGTGGTGACCATGTGCGCCTCGTCGATGATGAACACCCGGTAGCGGGACTCGGCGGGCGCGTAGAACGCCTTGTCGCGCAGCTCGCGGGTGTCCTCGACACCGCCGTGGCTGGCCGCGTCGAGCTCCACCACGTCGACGCTGCCGTGGCCGTTGGGCGCGAGGCCGACGCACGAGTTGCACTCGCCGCACGGGTCGGGTGTCGGCCCCTTCACGCAGTTCAGCGAGCGGGCGAGGATGCGGGCGCTGGACGTCTTGCCGCACCCGCGCGGCCCGGAGAACAGGTACGCGTGGTTGATCCGCCCGGCGCCGAGCGCGATGCGCAACGGGTCGGTGACGTGCTCCTGCCCGACCACCTCGCCGAAGGTGGCCGGTCGGTACTTGCGGTAGAGGGCGAGCGCCACGCCGGGGACCTTACCGGGAGGGTCCGACAAAAGAAGGGGACCCCGTGCACCCACCAGAGCCCGCTTATCCTTGCTGCCTTCCGGCCCTGGGGAGGTTCGCGAGATGTGTGCCGCACGAGGTCCGCAGCCAGTGTAGCCGGTCCCCTGGACGACCCGTCGCCCCGCCCGGCAAACTCTTCACCGGAACCTTCTGCACCCGGTGAAGGAGGAACATGAGAACGGCTCTGGTCCTCGCCGGCGCGGCCCTGCTCCTCGGCACGGGCACCGCCGCGGCCGACCCCGTCCCGCCCCGGCACGCCGTCGTCGTCTGCGACACGGCGAGCTTCTACGCCAACTACGACCACTCGTCCGGGCCCGTCGGCTTCAAGCGGACCCTGACCCGCGGCAACAAGGTCGGCCACACGCCCGGCGCGCACCCCGTCTACAACGGGTGGGCGGCGAGCATGGACTTCGGCCCGAACGACTGGGGTTATCTCCGGATCGAGTGCATCGGGGGTTACGACTCGTGGTGAAGACCGCTCTGGCGGTGGCGGCGGTCGCGCTGGTCGCGACCGCCGCCCCCGCCCAGGCCGCCAACGGCACCGTCGGCGAGCGCGAGACCGTGTGCGCGCAGGACCTCTACGTGCGCACCGCGCCCGACGACGGCCCGTGGATGGGCACCCTCTACAAGGGCCAGACGTTCCTCGTGAAAGGACCGAAGAAGGGGAACTACGTCTACGGCTTCGCCTACGGGCACATCAACGCCCACGGCTGGGTCGTCGACGGCTGGTTCTGCTGAGCCTCAGAGCCCCAGCTTCCGCGCGAACAGCGGCACGGCCTTGTCCAGCGCGTAGGCCGTGCCCAGGGCCGACCCGCTGGAGAAGGCGTTGACCAGGTCCTCGTCGTCCAGGACCAGGGCGCTCGCCGGGACCAGCGGGTTGGCCTTGAGCGCACTCGCGTCGCCGCCGATGGGGAACAGCACGGTCAGGTCGGCGTTCAGCAGGTCGAGCCGCTCGGCCGAGATGTCCACGTAGAACGTGCCGGACGCCAGCGCCTCGACCTCGGCGCGCGGCGTGAAGCCGACGGCCTTCATGAAGTCGGTGCGCGAGTCGCCCGAGACGTACGCGCCGAACTTGCCGTCGAAGAACGCGCCGACCACGGTGGACTTGCCGTCGAACTTCTTGTTCTCGGCGAACTTCGCGTCCAGGTCCTTGATGATCTTCTCGCCCTCGGGGACCTTGCCGAGCGCCTTGGCGACCAGCTCGACCTGCTGCTTCCAGGTCGTGCCGTACGGGATCACGTCCTTGGGCGCGCCGATCGTGGGCGCGATCCGGGACAGCGTCTCGTGCTTCTTCTCGTCGTTGTCCGAGCGCGTGTTGAGGATCAGGTCGGGCTGGAGGGCGGCCACGGCCTCGTAGTCGACCTCGGTGGTGCCGAGCAGCTTCGGCGCCTCCTCGTACAGCCCGTCGGCCCACGGGCCGACGCCGTTGCCGCCGAACCCCAGCCAGTCGCTCGCGCCGACCGGCCGCACGCCGAGGGCGAGCGCCGCCTCCGCGTCGGACCAGCCCAGCGCCACGACCCGCGTCGGCGGCTCGTCGATCGTCACGGGACCGAAGCGGGTGTCGACGGTCACCGCCGCTCCCTGCTCAGCGGATTGCCCGCTCCCCGACTCGCCACCACCACCGCCGCCGCAAGCGGCCAGCAGCAGTGCGGACAGGACGACCACGAAACCACGCTTCACCTTGCACCTCCTTAGGTGAGCCTAACCGAACACATCGCCCACCTATGCACGCCCGGGTCCGCGTCACCGCCGCGCGGGGCGCCGAGGGGCCCGACGACCACCCGTTTTGGGGACCGCCGGTGGGCTCCGTTAGACTCGGCGACGGAGGATTCGCATAGTGGCCTAGTGCGCACGACTGGAAATCGTGTTGGGTTAACCCCCTCACGGGTTCAAATCCCGTATCCTCCGCCGCACAGAGCCCCGGCACCGTCAGGTGACCGGGGCTCTGTCGTTCCGGAGCAACCCCGGGAGCCGGCCCGCGCGTGTACCCAGTGATCACATCCGATCACTGGGAGGAACCGCATGAGGATCGTCAAGACGGCCGCCGCCGTCGCACTGACCGTTTCCGGGCTGATCGCCGGTGGCGGTGCGGCGACCGCCGCGCCCGCTGACGCGTACGACCCGAACGCGCCCTATCGGGTCACCACGTGGCACCAGGTCAACGAGCGGTCGTGCCCGTCGTCGGCGTGCGCGTACCTGGGGACGATCCCCGCCTGGACCAGCACCATCGCCTACTGCTGGTACCAGGGGGAACCCGTCACCGACGCCGGCATCACGAACGACGTCTGGCTGCTGGTGAGCCAGCAGGACGGCGGCCAGTGGTGGTCCAGCGCCGTCTACTTCCAGGGCGACGCGTACGCCAACCTGCCCGGCCACGCGGCGTGCCAGGGCCACCAGCTGCCGAGGGGCTGACCGGAACGCCGAGGCCCCCTCGGACGTGGTGTCCGAGGGGGCCTCGTCGGCGGTGCGCTACGGCTTGGGCAGGTACTCCAGGACGTCCTCCAGCAGGAAGACGACCTTGTCGACGTTCTTGTTGCCGGTGCTCGGGCGCAGCTTCACGACCTGCGGGTCGTGGTCGCTGGCCTGGTCGGCGAACTCGGCGTTGACGTGCACCACGTCGTAGCGGTACCGGGTGATGTTCGAGCTGATCAGGATGTGGTCGAGGGTCTGCGAGTTGCCCTCGAACACGTAGCTGTACCGCTCGGCCGCCGGGAGCGTGTCCATCAGGGCGACGACCTGGCCACCGGCGGTCAGGGTCTTGACCACCGGCGAGAACTGGTAGTCGTTGATGTCGCCCGCGAGGACGACGTTGGCGCCCTTGTCGACCGCCTTCACCTGGTCCACGAACCCCTTGAGCAGCGCGGCCTGCTGGGCGCGCTGCACCTCGGAGCCGCGCACCGGCTCCTGGTAGCGGCCGTGCATCGCCTGGTCGCCGCCCTTGGAGTTGAAGTGGTTCGCGACCACGAACACGGTGCGGCCGCGGAAGGTGAACTCGCCGGCCAGCGGCTTGCGGCTGCTGTCCCACGCCGGGTCGGCGGGGGCGATGCGGCCGGGGGACACCGACAGCGCGGCGCGGCCCCGCTGCTTCACCACGGACACCGGGGTCGTCGCGTCGCCGCCCGCGCGGTCCACGAAGGACACCCGCGCCGGGTTGAACAGGAACGCGACCCGGATGTTGCCGCCCGGCTCGCCGCCGTCCTGCTTGTTCGCCGGGTCGATCTGGCGCCACTGGTAGCGCGGACCGCCCGCGGCGGCGATGGCGTCGGTGAACCTCGCGAACGTCCGGTCCGCGGTGACCGTGCCGTCGTCGACCGCGCCGTTGTCGTCCTGGATCTCCTCCAGCACCACCACGTCCGGGCTCGCCAGGTTCCGCACCACGGCGGCGGCCAGGCGGTCGAACTTCACCTGGTCGTTGGTGGCGGCCAGGTTCTCCACGTTGTACGTGGCCACGGTCAACTCGTAGCCGCGCTGCGCGTCGGTCTTCTCCGGCTGGATGCCACCGGGGACGTGCTCGCCGACGGTCTTGGTGGCGAGGGTGTAGCCGCCGAAGTTGGTGTACTCGACGTTGCCGACCGTGGCGCCGCGCCACACGTCGCCGACGTTGCTGGTGACCGGGGTCGCCGCACCGGGCTTGACCTTGATCCGACCGCTGTTGGGCTGGTCGTAGCCGAGGTAGATCGTGCCGCCGCGCGCGGTCGGGTTCTGGTCCGGCAGGGTGGTGATCCACGTCTCGTCGAAGCGGTTCGTGGGACCGGTGACGCGGGCGTCGTCCACCTGGACGTACATGCCCTCGCGGGACTCGAAGTAGTCCTGGCCGTAGGTCGCCGGGTCGAGCGGGAGGGCCTCGATGCTGCCGCCGCCCGCGGTGGGCAGGTAGCCGGCCGGGGGCCTGAGCACCTCGGGGGCCGGCAGGGCGTTGCCCCTGGACCGCACGGTGACCGTGGCGTTGGTGATCTCGGTGAGCGTCTGGTTGCTGTTGCTCGCCGCGTCACCGGCCGGGCGGTACTCGGCGACCGTGCCGGAGACCAGCACGTCGTCGCCCGGTTCGACGGTCGGGGTCAGGTCGCCGGTGTAGACGAACACGCCCTCGCTGGTGCGCGGGTCGTCGTCCGGGGCGGTGTCCTGGACCCAGAAGCCGCGGTCGCCGACGGCGCGGGTGGCCGTGACGACGCCCGGGACGCCGGTCACCCTCCGGCCGAGCAGCGGCGAGATCCGCGTGGTGCCCTGGACGTCGCGGATGCGCTTGTCGCCGGGCCCGGGGTCCGGGTCGGGGTCCGTGCCGCCGGGGCCCTCGCCCTTGGCGTTGACCGGCGTCGGCGCGCCCACGGCGAAGTCCGCGGCGTTGTCGTCGGTGTCGGTCAGGGCGGTGCGGGCGACCGAGGTCGCGTTGCCCGGGTTGGCCGTCGGCGTGCCCTCGCGGACCACGGTGGACGTGCCGTAGCCGACCAGGTCGCGGACGCGGGTGTCGGCCGCGCAGTCGGCGGCGGTCTTGCAGGTGAGCGCGGTCGTGCCGGTGACGAGGGCGACCGTGCCCCCGGTGCCGCCCATGGCGATCGTGCCGGTGGCGTCCGGGGCGGGCAGGTCCACCGTGCCGCCGGCGCCCTTGGACTCGGCCACGAGGAACCGCCCGCCGGGCGCGATCGAGCCGGTCAGCGGCGTGACCTGCCAGGTGCTCGCGGCGCTCGCGCTCGCCGGCAGGTACTGGACGCTCCAGCCGTCCACCGCGACCGCGCTCGCGCCGCGGTTGGCCAGTTCGACGAAGTCCTGCTTCACCGTCGCCCCGGAGTTGCCGCCACCGCCGTAGACCTCGGCGATGAGGGCGTCCGGGCTGGGTGCCGCGAAGGCCGGCGCGGCGAGGGCGAGCGTCACGGCGGAGGCGGCTGTCGCCGCCAGTCCGACGCGCAGCGGAGAGGGTCTCAAGGCTTCCTCCGGGAAGTTCGGCGGGTTCGCGCATCCTCCCCGGATCGAGTGAACAGCGAAAGACACCGTGACTAACGGTTAACCCATGACCCTTCACTCGAACGTGTGTTCGACCGTAGGGTAGGGTTCTCGACGTGCCACCGGTGGCCCTCCCAGCGCCGGCCGGCACGCCGCACACGACAGGGGCGCCGCACCGGGGTCTGACGAGGCCGACGTTCGGCGCCCCTGTGCGTTCAGGCGACCTCCGCGCTCGCCCCATCCCACCGCACCGGTCCGCGCCCCCGACGAGCCGCCCGTTCGGCCGCCCCGACGGGCCTCCGTTCGACGCAACACCGAGGTGGGGTACACCGGGCGGGCGATGTCGGCGATCCCGACCACGCTGGGTGCGGGAGCGCCCGGGTCACCCGAGATCGGCCGGGAGCTTGGTGTTCCGGCCCAGCCGGACGACGGAGCCGTCCTCCTCGAACCCCGGTCGCGCGGTGGGCGCGAACCGCAGTTCGGCGTTCCGCACGGCCTTCGCGCGCTGGAGGGCCATCCGACGCCCCACGTCGCGCAGTCCGGCGAGCGCGCCCGACCGGGTGGTCTGGTCGGCGTGCTGCCGGTACAGCCACGTCACCGTCCGCTCGTTCCACCCCGCGCCGAGCTCGGACAGGGCCGCGAACGTCACCAGGTCGTCGTCCACCGGCGTCCCGGCCCACCCCCCGAGCGCGCGCAGCGAGTCGGTCCGCATGAGCAGGCCCGCGCAGTGCACGGGCCAGTTGCCCCCGTGCTCCTCGGCCCACCTGTTGACCGCCCCCGCCTCGACGAGGCCGAACGGCAGCGCCGAGTCCCAGCTCCGGCGGGTCCCGTCCCGCAACAGGTCGTCGGCCGCACCGACCGCCCAGTGGATGTCGTTGCCCAGGAAGCGGCCCAGCAGCAGGGCCAGCGCGCCGGGCAGCAGGACGTCGTCGTGGTCGAGCACCTGGACGAGCTGCCCCGAGGCCCGGCTGAGGGCGAGGTTGCGCGTCAGGCTGATGCCGAGCTGCGCGTCGTGGGCCTCGTAGCGCACGAAGTCGTGACCCCCGAGGACCGGGCCGAGCGACGGACCGACCCCGTCCTCCTGGACGACCCACTCCAGTCGCCACCCCGCCGGCAGCTCCTGCGCCGCGACGCTCGCGGCGGTCTCCCGCAGGAACCCCGCCTTGGGCGCGTACGCGGCGGTGATGATCGACACGGTCGGCATCGGGACTCCCCCGGCTGATCCCTGAGGCGCGGACTGGAACGAGATGACGAGAGCACCGGTGGCGGCGGGACTCGAACCCGCGGAGGCTTTCACCTCACACGCTTTCGAGGTCTGCGATCCCACGTTCACCACGGTACCAGCGGGTGCATATCCACAGCTCAGAGCGGCAACAGCGCGGCCCTCTGGCGCTTCGACAAGCGCTGGTCGAGTACATAAACCATCAGGTGATGGTTGCTACGTTCGCATACGACACGCACGCACACGAGCTGAGGTGGGGGGCCCGCCCTGCACATACGAGTGGAGGTGACGATGAGCGTCTGCGTTACGCCCGAAGAGAGGGTGGCCCGTGAGGCTGCTGAGGTGCCACTTCCTCAGCCGGCCCTGGCCAACCCTGCCGAGAGGCACGAGCGTCGCTTGAGTCACGACGAGGCCCTCGACCGCATCCGCGCTCGCTACAGCAACGCGATCGAACTGCTCGGCAAGATCTGATCTTGATCGAAGACAGTGGATGGCTGTACCTCGAAGCAGAGGAAGCTGTCGAGATCATGCGCTCGTTCGGGATCCACGAGCTTCAGCACCGCAGCAAGCTGGAGAGCGCCCTGTCCTCCCCCAGGACCACAGTCCTGGGGAGGACGTTTTCCCCGATGGTCCGGCCAAGATCGGCGCTCTCATGTACGCCGTAGCCAAAGCACACGCCTTCGTTGATGGCAACAAGCGGGCTGCGGCGATCCTTGGACCGTACTTCGCCTACCGCAACACCTTCGACATCGTGATGACAGAGGGCGAGCTAGCCGCAGTCATCTTGCTGATTGCCAGAAGTGACCTCACCCGTGATGAGCTGATCACCTGGTTGACGCCACGAGTTGTGTGACTCAAGCCACACCAGACCTACGGCACGTCTCCGCGTTGCAGCGTCCATCTTGTTGCACTTCATGTTTGCTAAAGGCAATATCGCTGGTAGCAGCCTTCATTAGCGGTCCTGGTTGATCTCCGCGAAGGTAGCGATCGCCTTCGGTCATGCAAGGCGGCCTGCGACTGCAAGTCACATGACTGAGACGAAACGTCAGAGCCCCGGTTGCCGTGATCGGCAACCGGGGCTCTCACCTGCGGTGGCGGTGGGATTTGAACCCACGGAGGCTTTCACCTCACACGCTTTCGAGGCGTGCTCCTTCGGCCGCTCGGACACGCCACCGCCGAGAACAATACAAGACCGGGGACCACGCCCCAAACAGGGGGTGCACAACCGTGCGACCTGCGACGACGGCTCACAGGTCGGCGAAGAAGGACTCCATCAGGGCGGCGCACCGCGCCTCCAGGACACCGCCGACCACCTCGGGGCGGTGGTTGAGGCGGCGGTCGCGGACGACGTCCCACAGGGAACCGACCGCGCCCGTGCGGGGTTCCCAGGCGCCGAAGACGACCCTCGACACCCGCGCCAGGACCAGGGCGCCCGCGCACATCGTGCACGGCTCGACGGTCACGGCCAGGGTGCAGCCGGTCAGGCGCCAGCCGTCGCCGAAGACGGCGGCGGCGGCGCGCAGGGCCAGCACCTCGGCGTGCGCGGTGGGGTCGCCCAGGGCTTCGCGGGCGTTGCAGGCCCTGGCCAGCTCGCGGCCCTCCGGGCCGTAGACCACGGCGCCGATGGGGATGTCGCCCGTCGCGGGCGCCTCGGCGGCCACGGCCAGGGCGGCCTCGACCACGGCCTCGTCGGACGGCGCGTGCGCGGTCACGCCTGGATGGTGTCCAGGACCTTGGTGAACTCGTCACCGAAGCCGCAGCGCTGCGCGATCATCTGCAACTGCTCGTCCGGGTAGAGGTCCACCTCGTCCACGATCACCTGGAGCTCGTGCTGCGGCATCCCGAGGTCGGCCAGCACCGCGAGGTCGCCCTCCGGCCACAGCTCCTCGTCCTCCTCGTCCGGCGGGTCGACCCGCAGGAGGTCCAGGACGTCCGCGGCGATGTCGTAGTCCAGGGCCGCGGCGGCGTCCGACAGGAGCAGCGAGACGCCCCCCGGGACGGGGCGCAGGACGATGAAGAACTCGTCGTCCACGGCGAGCAGCCCGAAGACGGCGCCGGTCGAGCGCAGTTGGCGCAGTTCGGTGATCGCCGCGTCGAGCTCCGACAGCGCGGAGCTGTCCATCCTGCTGCACCGCCAGCGGCCGTCCTCCCGGACAACCGCGACAGCGAAGCCGTTGACCGGCTCCTGGTGTGCCATGTGCACACCGTAGGGCCAGGCGCACGCACCCGGTAGCACGGGGGCCTCGGCCACGGGCGGCGGGGTTGGCGCGATGCCACTATCGAGGGATGAGCACAACTCCGCCCGACGTCAAGACGACCGCTCCCGAGCCCCGGTTCACCGGGCTGGTGGAGGCCGCGCGCTCCTTGCAGCCGAGGACGGTGGCGTTGCGGCGGCAGGTGCACCGGCACCCGGAGCAGGGCCTGGACCTGCCCGTGACCCAGGCGGCGGTGCGGCACGCGCTGGCCGGCCTGCCGCTGGAGGTGACCACGGGTCGGGCCGGCAGCTCGGTCACCGCGGTGCTGCGCGGCGCCCGGCCCGGCCCGACGGTGCTGCTGCGCGCCGACATGGACGCGCTGCCCCTGCGGGAGGAGACCGGCCTGGCGTACGCCTCCGAGGTCGACGGCACCATGCACGCCTGCGGGCACGACACCCACGTGGCGATGCTGACCTCCGCCGCGCGGCTGCTGACCTCGCGCCGCGACGCGCTCGCCGGGCAGGTCGTGTTCATGTTCCAGCCCGGCGAGGAGGGGCACCACGGCGCGCGGCACATGCTGGACGAGGGCGTGCTGGACGCCGCGGGCACGCGGGTGGAGAAGGCGTTCGCCCTGCACATCAGCTCGACGCTGCAGTCCGGGGTGGTCGTCTCCCGCCCCGGCCCGACGATGGCCTCGGCGGACACCTTCCACGTCACCGTGACCGGGCAGGGTGGGCACGGCGGCATGCCGCACGACGCGGTCGACCCCGTGCCGCCCGCCGCCGCGCTGGTCGGCGCGCTCCAGTCGCTCGTCGCCCGGCGGATCAGCGTGCACCGGCCGGCCGTGGTCTCGGTGACCCGGATCGTCGCGGGCACGACCACCAACATCATCCCGGAGTCCGCGCTGGTCGAGGGCACGATCCGGACGCTGTCGGAGGACACCCGGGCGTTCGTGCGCCGCGAGCTGCCGAAGCTGGCCGAGCACGTGGCCGCCGCGCACGGCTGCACGGCCGAGGTGACGATCGTGCCCGGCTACCCGGTCACGGTGAACGACGCCGAGGCGGGCCCGCACGTCCTGGACGTCGCGGCGGCGGCCCTCGGCACGCGCTGGGCCGCGCACATGGAGGACCCGCTGATGGGCGCGGAGGACTTCTCCTACGTCCTCCAGGAAGTACCGGGGGCCATCTCGTTCCTGGGCGCCTGCCCGCGCGGGGTCGAACTGGAGCACGCGGAGGCCAACCACTCCAGCCGGGTCCTGTTCGACGAGGCGGCCATGGAGCACGGGGTCGTCGTGTACGCGGCGCTGGCGCTCGACGCGCTCCGCTAGGAGCGGGAGCCGGGACGGGGACGGGGTGGGGGCGGTCGGGCTCGTGGTGTTCACGGTTCCGACCGTGCCGGCGGGCGGCGGGGCGCGCCGCGGTCGGCGGGCGACCTGTGGACAACCGGACCGGCTGTGGACAACCGGATCGGCTGTGGACTGGCGGATCGCCGGCAGGATGGGCGCCGTGCGAAACGTGTGCGTGGTCGGGCTCGGCTTGATCGGTGGTTCGGTGCTGCGCGCGGCAGCCGCCGCGGGGCGCGTGACCTGGGGCGCGACCGCGTCGCAAGCCGATGCGGAGGCCGCGCGGGCCGACGGGTTCGACGTCGTCGGGGTGGACGCGGCACTCGAACGCGCGCGTGTACAGGACGCGCTCGTCGTCGTCGCCGTTCCGCTGCCGGCTGTGGAGGACGTGCTCCGGGCGCTCCCCGAGGGGCTCCGGCTCACCGACGTCGTCAGCGTCAAGGAACCGGTCGCCGACCTCGTCGCCCGGCTCGCCCCGCACGCCCGGTACGTCGGCGGCCACCCGATGGCGGGCACCAGCGCGTCCGGCTGGGCGGCGGGCGACGCCGCGCTGTTCCGGGGCGCCGCGTGGGTGGTCGCCGCCGACGACGGCGCGGACCCCGACGTGTTCGCCGACGTCACCGCGCTGGCCCTGGCCACCGGGGCGCACGTGGTGCCCGCGTCCGCCGCCGAGCACGACGCCGCCGTGGCCCGCGTCTCCCACCTGCCGCACGTGCTGGCCGCCGTGCTCGCCAGCGTCGGCGCCGACGGCGGCCCGCTGGCCCTGTCCCTGGCCGCGGGCTCGTTCGGCGACGGCACGCGCGTCGCCGGCAGCCGCCCCGAACTGGTCCGCGCGATGTGCGAGGGCAACCGGGGCGCGCTGCTCGACGCCGTGGACGACGCCCTGGGCAGGCTCGGCGCGGCCCGCGGCAGCCTGGCCTCCACCGGCGCGCTCGCCAAGACCATCGAGGCCGGTCACGCCGCGCGCCTGGCACTCCGGGACCGGCCGGAGCCGACCACGGCGACGACCGTCGACCTGACCTCGCCCGACGCCTTGGAGGTCCTGCGCGACCTGGGCGCGCGCGGCGGTCGGGTGGTCGCGCTGGACGGCACCACCGCGCACGCCCGCACCTCGTAGGCTCGAACGGGTGGAACGCGGCAAGCTGATCGCCGTCGTCGGCGGCCTGGCGCTCGTGGTGGGCGCGGTCGTGGTGCTGCGCGTGGAACCCGCTCCCCCGACGACCGCCTTCGAACGCGTCCTGGACGACCGCGTCGAGCACCTCCCGGACGACCTGCCGCCGCGGCGCCCCACCGACCTGGTGCTCACCGCGCTGGACCGGACGAGCCTGCGGGCGACCTGGGCGGCGGGCGACCGGCCTGGCCCCGGCGGGTTCGCGGTGTCGTGGAACGGCCTGGAGCGCCTGGTCCAGGGCACCGAGACGGAGCTGGTCGGGCTCGACCCGAACGCCGAGGTGGCGGTCGAGGTGCGCGCCCTGGACCGGATGGGCGGCCGCTCCGAGCCGGTCACCGGACGGGCCGTGCCGAGGTTGGCGCACGACGAGGCGTGGGCGGACGGGCTGGTCGCGCCGCTCGACGTGTTCGACGGCCCGGCGGCGCTGCACCCGCGCCGCTGGCGGGTGTTCGACGGCGGCGCCGACTGCCTCGGCCTGGGCCGGCTCAACGGCCCGCGCCTGGAGGTCACCTGCGCCACCGTCGACCTCCAGTCCAACGTGCCGCTGCGGCTCGGGACGCCGGCCGGCGACGGCGCGGTGGGTCGGGTCGTGCTCACCGCGGACGGTCCGGTGGGTGAGCCCGACGAGGACGGCGAGCTGCTGGTGGCGCTGCTGCCCGAGCCGTCCCAGGACCTCGGGCACATCGTCCCGCCCCACCCGCCCGGCTCGGTGGTCCTGCGCATCACGCCGCTCGGCGCGGAGTTCGAGGTGGGCGCGGGCGTGCCGGCGACGCGGCGGGTGGTGCCGGTCGAGGCCGCGGTCCCACCGCCCACGCAGGGCGTCCGGCACCGCTGGGAGCTGCGCGTGCTCCCCGACGCCGTGGTGGCGCTGCGCGACGGGGAGGTGGTGGCCGCCGCCCCGGTGGCGGTGCCGTGGACCTCGGCCTCGCCGCGGCTGACGTTCCGGGAGGCGCGGCACACGCGGGTCGACTCGTTCGGCGTCGGCGGCTCGCCGGAGAGCCCCGCGCCCGCCTCCGTGGTGCTGCTCGGACCGGCCGCGCCGGAGGGCGACGCGTCGTCCCCGGGCAACGTCGCCACGCAGCGGCTGGAGCGCGCCTCGTCGGTGCGCGTGGTGGCCGCGGCGGTCGCCGCGCGGGGTGGACCGATCACGGTGGAGCTGGGCTCGCGGAGCGCGCCCGCGTCGTTCATGCCGCCCGCCCCCGAGCATGGCGAGCACGGGCCCGCCGTCGTGTACGCCGACTTCCCGCTGCCCTGGCCCGAGCCGAACCCGCGGGTGCGGCTGCGCTCCCCCGGCGGTACGACGGTCTTCGGCGCGCACCTCGTCGTCACCGACGACGAGGGTGCGGACCGACCGCTGCCCCGGCTCGTCGACCGCGGCGCGCCCGCGCCGGAGGTGCCGAAGCCGTCGCTGTCGGTCGTGCACGAGTCCGGCCCGGCCGGCGGCACGGCCCGGGTCGTGGTCGACCTGGCCGAACCGCGGGGGCGCGAGGTGGCCGCGGTCGAGGGCCTGGAACTGGACCTGGACGGCGAACGGGTCGTCGCGCTGCCCGTGAACGGGTCCGCGGGCGGGCGGCACGAGTTCACCGTCGACCTCGCCGGGGTGCCCAGCGGCCGGCACGAGGTGGCGGTGCGCGTGCTCCCGGTGGACCAGCGGCGCGGCGTCCGGTCGGCGGAGCAGGCGTTCGAGATCCGACCCCTGTAGGTCTCGGCTCCGCAACGACCTGGTGACCGCGATCACCCCGCCGCCTAGCTTGACGCCATGGACCGTCGCCGGATCGCGCTCGTCGCCGCAGGTGTGGTGCTGTTCGCCGGGGTGGTCGCGGTGCTGCGGACCGGCGGGGACGAGGGGTCGTCGGCCGCGACGACCACGTCCGCGCCGCCCCCGACCTCGCTCGCGCCGTTCGCCGCGGAGGGCGTGCTGGTGCCCAAGGCCGGTGAGCCGCCCGCACCGCCCGGCGCGTTGACCGTGTCGTCCGGGCCCCGGCGGTTGCAGCTGCGGTGGACCGGGGACGCGCCCGGCTACGAGGTGCGCTGGGGCGAGGGGCGGACGAAGTTCGTCACCGACCTCGCGACGCAGCTCGACGGCCTGGAGAACGATGAGGAGTACCGGGTCGAGGTGCTCGCCGTGGACGCGCACGGCCGGCGCTCGGCTCCCGCGAAGTCCGCCGGCACGCCGCGCGGCACGGCGGGCGACTACGAGCTGGAGGACCGGTTCGACCAGCCGGACGCGCCCGACCCGACGCGGTGGCGGCTGGCGTCGCGCGGCGACTGCGCTCGGGCCACGCCCGGCCGGGGCGACGACGGGCCGCGGCTGGTGATCAGCAACAACTGCGCCGCGTCACCGGCCACGCTGAGGTCGCGGACGCCGTTCCGGCTCGACGACGGCTCCGGGCGGCTGGTCGTGGAGACGGACGCGCCCGGTCCCGACGGCGAACTGCTGCTGGACCTCGTGCCCGGCCCGGTGACGCTGGTCGGCGGGGACGTCCTGCCGCCGGGCGCGGTGCGGCTGCGCGTGGCGACCGGCAACGGCTCGACGTCCGTGCGGGTGCTCACGCCCGACGGCGCGGCGACGACGGAGGTGCGCCCGGTGGCGGCGCTGGAGGCCGGGATCAGCCACCGGTGGGAGCTGGAGCTGGGACCCGGCGGCGCGCGGGTCGTGCTGGACGGCGACGTGGTGGCGACCAGCCCGTCCGCGCCGGCGTGGACCGAGGCGACGGCGCTGGTGTCCGCGGTCGGGCCGACCGGTCAGCGGGCCGCGTTCAGCCTGATCGCGTTCGACGCGGCGCCGGCGTCACCGCCGCCGCTGGTACCGGGACCGGGGGTGGAGGTCGTGACCGCGCCCGGCGCCCCCGCCCCGGCGCCCGCGTCGCCCCCGCCGCCCGGCGTGACGGGCGGTCGGCTGCGGCTGGCGGTGCTGCACACCGACGAGTCGCCGCAGGCGCCGCCGTTCACCCTGGCGGTGGGCGGCGCGGTGGTGCCGCTGCGGCCCGCCGTGGAGGGTGCGCCGTGGCGGCCGAGCGTGCCGTACCCGCTGGTCGCCGACCTGCCGGCGGAGGTGCTGGGCTCCTCGGGCGGCGAGCTGCGCGCGACGCTGGTGACCGGGCTGCGGGTGCAGGTCTCGCACGTCGACCTGGAGCTGACGGGCACCGCGACCGGCACGCCGCCGGTCACCGGGTCGGTGCCGCCGGCGGGGCTGGAGCTCAAGCTGGCGCGCGTCACCGGGACCGTCCTCGACGCGAGCGGCCAGGTCGTGCCCGAGGGCGCGGCGGTGCGGCGCGGGCGGCTCGTGCTCGACCTGCTGCTGACGAGCCGGCCCGGTGAGCCGCTGGCCGGGATGGCCGGGTTCAGCCTGCGCGTGGACGACGAGCGGGTGGCCGTGGTGCCGACCGCCGAGGAAGGGCCGGGGATCGCCGGGAAGTACCGGTTCGCGTTGAACACGAGCGGGTTGTCCCAGGGCCCGCACATGATCGAGGTGCGGCTGTTCGGCACGTCCGCGGAGACCAGGGCGACCTCCGCGTTCGTCCCCTTCTTCCTCGGCCAGTGAGAGGATGGGCGCATGCCGCGCCCCCTGGTGCTCGACGCCGCCCGCACCCCGTTCGGCCGCTACCGCGGCGGGCTGTCCGGGGTCAGGGTCGACGACCTCGCCGCGCTGCCGATCGTCGAGCTGCTGCGGCGGCACCCCCGGCTGGACCCGGCGCGGATCGACGACGTGCTGCTGGGCAACACGAACGGGGCGGGCGAGGAGAACCGGAACGTCGGGCGGATGGCCGCGCTGCTCGCCGGGCTGCCGACGTCCGTGCCGGGCGCGACCGTCAACCGGCTGTGCGCCTCCGGCGGTGAGGCGATCGTGCAGGCCGCGCGGGCGCTGGCCCTCGGCGACGCGTCGCTGCTGGTCGCCGGCGGCGTGGAGGGCATGACGCGGGCGCCGTTCGTCGTGCCGCGGCCGGACCGGCCGTTCCCGGACCGGCTCGAACCCGTGTCCACGGTGCTCGGCTGGCGGCTGGTGAACCCGCGGATGAAGCCCGAGTGGGTCGTGCCGCTGGGGCGGGCGGCGGAGGACGTCGCCGTGTCGCTGGGCATCACGCGGGAGCGGATGGACGCGTTCGCGCTGCGGTCGCACCGGCGGGCGTCGGCGGCCTGGGACGCGGGGGTGCACGACGGGTTCGTGTTCCCGGTGCGGCTGCCGGACGACCCGCCCGTGCGTCGCGACGAGTCCGTGCGGCCGGAGACGACGGCGGACCGGCTGGCGAAGCTGAAGCCGGTGTTCTCGGAGGCCGGTCCGGTGACGGCGGGCAACTCGTCGCCGCTCAGCGACGGCGCGGCGGCCGTGCTGATGGGCACCGAGGAGGTGGCGGCGGAGCTGGGGATCGAGCCGCTGGGCGAGTTCCTGGGTTCCGCGGTGACCGCGGACGAGCCGCAGCGCTTCACCGTGACCCCGGTGTCGGCGATCCGCAAGCTGCTGGAGCGGCTCCGGGTGGGGGCGGACGAGGTCGACCTGTGGGAGGTCAACGAGGCGTTCTCGGCGATGGCCCTGTCGGTGCTGCACCACCTGCCCGAGGTGGACCCGGAGAAGGTCAACGTGCACGGCGGGGCGATCGCGTACGGCCACCCGCTGGGCGCCTCCCTGCCGCGGGTCGTGGTCGACCTGTGCCGGCACCTGCGGGCGCGCGGCGGCGGGCTGGGCGTGGCGGCGGCGTGCGTGGGCGTAGGTCAGGCGATGGCGATCGCGGTGCGGGTGTAGATCACCTGGTCGAGGGACGGCACCGGCGGCGGGGAGTTGGTAGAGTTCGTCTCAGCCGAGGCCGCTAGGCCGAGGAAGTGGACCCGGGCAGGACCCGCCGGACGACGGGCGCCCGGGTTTCGCGCTGTTCAGGCTCTGTGCGGTTGGTCCAGGTCGACGACCTTGTCGATGAGCGGCTCGACCCGACGCCTCCACTCCCCGGCCGCGCCGAAGCACCACGCCACGGCGTCCGCGATCCACAGGGCCGGGTCCTCGTGCGGCTCGAAGTGCTCGTAGGACAGGACGTCCATCGGCACGCGGAGGCGCTGCAGCGTGCTCACCACCTGACGCCGGTCGTCCCGGTCCCGGGTGTGGCCGCGGGACTCGACCACGAGCCGCCGCCCACCCGCGTCCACCACGTCCGCGACCAGTGCGCGCAACAGGGCGGCGCGGACCGCGTCCTTCGGTCCCCGACCGGTGTAGACGCGTGACCGCGCCGACAGCCCGGTCAGGCAGGAGACGATCTCCCGACGGCGGTTGTCCCGCTCGGCCTGGAAGTGCACCCGCCGCTCACCGGGCAGGCACAACGCGCGCATCGCACGCCTGACCGGTCCCAGTTCCGTGATCGGGACGTACGCCGCGACCAGGTAGTAGGCGTTGCGCGTCGACTCGTCGACGAAGACGTGTGTGCTCACCGGAGCATCGTTGCGCCATCCGGACGCGCGCAAACGCTTGCTCGACCGATCTGGTGATCAGCCTGGACGAACGGGACCGCTGGTCAAATGCGGTACGAGATGCGGGGGTAGTCGACGACCAGGCCGGTCCTGTCCACGGTGATGTCCTGCTGGAACTCGCCGTGCGTGAAGGCCACCACCGAGCGGTCCTCGCCCAGGGACACCGTGCGGTACGTCTGGCGCACCAGCTGCACCGACAGGTCGGGCAGCGTCACGTAGACCACGGGGATCTCGTGCTCGCCCTCCTCGGCCTGGAGGTTCAGCCGGCGGATCGGGATGGCGTTGAACAGGACCGCGAACTGCACGTCCACGTCCACCGCGCCGTCGAAGTCGGCCTGCTCCGCGCCCTGGCCGTGGTCGACCAGCCAGCCGCCCTCGGACGAGCGGCTGATCGAGACGTGGCGTTCCTCGGAGACCGTCGCGGTGCGCAGCAGGACCCGCTTCACGGCGCCGGTCTCGCCGACCGACACCTCGTACGAGCCGCTGAACTGCTCGGCCGGACCGGCGGTGACGAGGCGGCCCGAGGCGCGGAGCTTGCGCTCCGAGAGGAGCAGGCGCACCTGCTCCAGCCTGGGCACGTCATAGCCCTGCCAGGTCGTCATGTGTGCGGCAGGAGAACGGGTTTCCCCGGTCGGGGTGGTCCGCTCAGCCGTGTTGAACGAGTTCACTCTCCACCCGGCAGGAAGTCCTTGGCCTTCTCGGCCACCGATTTGACCTGGTCCTCGTGGCCGAACCGGCCGGCGATGAAGCCGGCCGCCTGGTCGATGCCCGCGTCCACCTTCTCGTGGTTCTGCTCCAGCAGCTCGGACGCCTTGTTCTTGATCTCGTCGAAGTTCATCGTGCTCCTCCGCACTCCTGACGCAGGCTACCCGAACCGCCCCCGTGACCCCAGCGGCAAACGTACTCCCCGGCGTGCGGGGACGGCTCGCCGCCGCCCGGTCCACCACCCGTGCGTGGCCGCGGCGCTCGATGCGGAACGGCCCCCTCGGTGTGCACCGAGGGGGCCGTTCGCGGGAGTCGCGCTGTCGGGTCGTGCTGTCAGGCGGCGCGCTTGCGGCGCACGACCAGCAGGGCGGCCGCACCGGCGCCCAGCAGGCCGACACCGATCAGCAGCGGCACGAAGATGGACGCACCGGTGTTGGCCAGGTCGTCGTCGTTGCCGCCACCGGACGCCACGGCCGTGGTCGTGGTCGTCGGGGCCGCCGTGGTGGTCGTCGCCTCGACCGTCGTGGTGGTGGTCGGCGCGGCGGTCGTGGTGGTCACGACCACGCCCTCGGTCCAACTCGCCTTCGCCTTCGCGACGACGTTCGACTTCTCGGCGTCCGCGATGATCAGCGACTGCGTGGCCTGGTTCTTGTCGACCGAGATGAACAGGCGGCCGACGCGCAGCTCGGTGGAGGCGCTGACGCTGAACTCGACCGAACCGGGCTCGACGCCTTCGTCGACCTGCACCCACACGTCGGTGATGGTCTGCGCGGCGGCGGCGCTGCGGGCGTTCGGGTCTGCCAGGTCGAGCGGCGTGCCATCGCCGCGGACCAGGCTGACGCCCTGCGGCAAGTCGGCGGTCAGCACGACCTGGTCGGCGGTGCTGGAGACGGTGAACGGACCGATCCGCTCACCAGCCTTGCCGGCGCGCTCGGCAGGGTCGATACCGAGGGTCGGCTTCGGCTCCTCCAGGGGCTGGGCCTTGGCGACCAGGTACTCGTAGAGGTCGTGGACCTCCTTGTCGACGTCGTCGACCTCCTGGGTCGAGTCGTCGGCGCGCAGCACGGACCCGTCGCTGAAGTGCCAGATCGCTGCCTGCGTGGCCGTGATCAGGACGCTCTTCTTGGAGATCGGCAGGTCGAACTGCTTCGCGACCTCCTCGACGGAGCGCTGAGGGAAGGTGTTCTGGAGAATCCAGTTGATCTTCCCGGCGTTCTCCGCGAACTTGGGGTTCGGGTGCTCACCCCACGGCACCTCTTCGAGGGGCCTGCCGTCCTCCAGCGGCGTCGGCAGTTCGACGCAGTACGCCTGCGCCTTCTGCGACTGGCCGCCCGTGGTGATCTTCAGGCCGATGAGGCCGGCGTAGAAGGCGTTGACGCCCCCCTCGTTGCGGTTGCCGTCGAGGAGTTTGCCGTCCTTGTCCGTGAGCCAGATGCCCATGCCCTTGACGTCGTTGCCGCTGTCGGGCTCGACCTTCGGCTTCTCGGCGGCGGCCGGGAGGGCCGACATGAGGACGAGGCCAGCGCCGATGATCACAGCGCCGAGGCGCTTCACAGTCGACCGGGATGCCATGTGTCTCCTTGAGGCTCGCGAGGGTAGCCCGTTGGTGTGGTTCAAGGCGGCGGTCTGCCGAGCCGGTGGAACGCCTCCGCGTGGGGTTCCGACACCGAATCGACAGAATCGGCGGAACACTATCCGATCGGGCGATACTCGATCAGACGAGGTCTGTTTGATCAGCCGCACAGCCGCCACCAGCGTGAACGACATCCCACAGTCCACTGTGGATGATCGAAGGGATCGACACCGCGCCGGGGGCCGTTGCGGAAGTCCGTTTCGAGACAAGGCGAAACGGCTGTCGCGCCCCTTGTGGACAACTCCGTTTCCGCAGTTCAGCGGACCTGTCCACAAAAGACGTGCACTACCCGGAAATCCTGTTTCGACGCCACACCGTTGCCGAAAGGTGATCTAGGCGACCAGGGCGGCGGACGGCACGACCGGTCGGATGTCGCCCACCCGCAGCGACGTCCCGGGCAGGCACAGGTCCTTCGCCGCGGGCGGCTCGCCGATCAGCATCCACCGCACCAGGGCGGCGAGCTGGAACGAGATCAGCGGCGGCACGGCGTCGCCCAGGTGCCGGTAGGCGTTGCCGATCACCGACACGTCGAACCGGAACTTGCGCGGGAAGCCCTGGAGCAGGGCCATCTCCCGCACGGTGCACAGCCGGTGCTGCTCGGGGTGGGCGTACCGGCCGTTGCCGACGTGCCCGCACTCGCGCTTGATCGTGCGCGCGGGCTCGTCCCACCACATCCGCCCGTACACGTCGGGGTGCGAGCCCCACTTGCCCTCTTCGATGATCTTGCGCTGCGCCGGGTTCAGCAGCAGCTCGGCGGTCGACCCGACGAGGTCGCCCCACGACCCGCCGTCTGCCGGGATGGCCCGCATCCGGTCCAGCGACCGGTCCCGGCGGAACGACGGCGACACGTGCATCGCGTCCTCCGGGTGCGCCTCCCCCGCCGCGACGAACGGCAGCTTGCCGATCGCCCGCCGCACGGTCACCGCGCCCGGCTTCACCTCGAACCCGGCCCACAGGTCCTCCAGGGTGCGCAGCGGCACGCCCGCGTCGACCGCGACGACCATGGCGCGCTCGCGCAACTGGGGCAGGCCGAACCGGGACAGCATGTGGGTGGACGCGTCGACCTCGTAGCCCAGCTCCAGCAACTGCTCGGCCAACCCGTCGAGGTGGTGGCGCTGCTTGCCCTTCACCAGCTCCCGCGCGTTCTCCAGCAGCAGCACGCGCGGGCGGAACTCGGCCACGTACGAGGCGACCCGGCCGACGAGCGAGTTGCGGGGGTCGTCGCGCAGGTGGTTGTTCGGCGAGATGCGGGTGAACCCGGAGCACGGCGGGCACGCCACGAGCACGTCCAGCTCGCCGCGGGCCAGGCCCCAGACCTGCCGCAGCACGGACGGGTCGAGCCGGCCGAGGTCCACCTGGAGCGGGTCGACGCCGATGTTGTCCCGGTAGATCCCGTTGCAGCGCAACGAGCCCAGCCGGGACGAGGGCTTGCCGATCTGCGCGTCCGCCGCGCCGACGATGGTGAAATCCCGGTGCGCCTGGAAGCCCAGGCTCATGCCACCGGCACCGGAGAACAGGTCGACGACCTTGAAGCGGGGTCCGCGCACCGGGTGATCCTACGGTGATCGGGTGGGCCACCGGCGAGTGATCCCGGCGGTACCGGTTCCCGGAATCGCGTAGCTTGCGCGCCATGGAACTCCCACCTGCGTGGCAACGGCCGGACCCGTTGCGTGGATTGGAGGACATCCCGTGGGCGGTCCTGTCCAACGGAGCGGGCGTGGACGACCTGCTGCGCGACGCCGCGAACGGTGAACCGGCCATCAACGAGGCAGCCTGCCGGGAACTGGTCGACCGGCTGCTCATCGACGGCACGGTGTCCGAGGCGAGCGCCTGGGCGGTGCCGTTCCTGGCCGAGATGGGCGCGAGCTACCGGGTTCCCGCCACCACCCGCGATCGGGTGATCTTCCTGCTGGCCGCGCTGGCCCTCGCGGGCGCGGGGTTCACGGACGCCGGCAGGCGCACCCGGCGCCGCTGGAACGCCGCGGGGCGCGAGCTTCCCCGGCGGCCGCCGGACTGGATCACGCAGACGCGGTACGGGGTGGCCAAGTGCGCGCCCAAGGTCTTCGAGACGCTGGCCGGCGCGGAGGTGGCGTGCTCGATGGCCCTGGCCATCGCGGTGCCCGAGGTGGTGCCCGCGCACGTGGTGGAGGTGGCGGACGCCATCGCGTCCGACGACGGCTCGCCGCGGCTGCTGGCGCAGGCGGCGCGGGTGGCGCGGCACGTGGTGAGCGGGGAGCCCGTCACGCCGCTGTTGCTGCGCACGACGGCGCAGGGCCACCCGGAACTGCTGCGCGCCTACCGCGGCAAGGGCTACCCGCCGAACCAGCCCGCCGAGGTGACCCTCCAGCTCATGGGCTACCGGTACGCCTTCCTGGCCGCGTACGGCGACCAGGAAGGCGTGCCGACTACGCCGTGACGGCGTCCAGTTCCACGACGGGGGCGGTGATCTGCTCGTCGTCGACCGGCACGGCCGGCTCCAGCGGGCCGAGCGCCGTGCCCCACTCCTGGTCGGCCAGCGCGAACGCGGCCACCGTCAGCGCCACCACGGGACGCCCCGGCGACAGCTGCTCGGCCGCGAAGTCCAGCTCCAGGCGGGCGCCCAGCGGTGACGGGCGCAGCCGCAGCACGCCGTGCGGCGCCTCGTCGGGGTGCGCGAACCGGCACGACCACTCGGTGAACACGATCGGGCGTTCCACGACCTCGTCCTGGTCGACCGCGCGCACGTTCGCCCCGACCGTCCCGTGCCGGTAGCCGTCGGCCGCGGAGACCAGCAGCTCCTCGAACTCGATGGACGACACGCCCAGGTCGTGCCCGGCGACCAGGGCGACCTGCACGAGCGACAGCGGCAGTTGCGGGAGCGCGTCCTCGAAGCACACCATCGCGCCGCCGTAGCGGGTGTTGATCTCGGTCGGCAGGAAGCCGTCGGCGGTGGCGATGCCGTCGAGGGTGAACGTGCCGCGGTAGTCCACGGTCTCGCGCAGCCGCTCGCCGACGCGGCGGGCGAGGTTGCGCATCTCCTCGCGGATGCGGGTGGGCGGGTCGTAGTAGGACGCGCAGCCCGCGTAGAGGAAGCGGGCCTGGCCCGCGCGGCGCGGCACGACCATCTCGATCGGCCGCAGCACCGCCGTGCCGTCCGGGAACACGATGCCGTGCACGCTGACCGGGATGCCTTCCAGGAACGGCATCACGCGGACGAAGTGGCACTTGGGCGCGAACTTCTCGAACGCCTCCAGCGCCTCGGCGCGGTCGCGGACGCGGCGCACGAAGTTCGCGCCGCCGTTGATCGCCGGACCGTCGCCGGACCACACGACGCCCGCGCCGCGGTCCAGCTCCAGCGTGGCCGCCCACAGGGCCTCGAAGTCGAGGTCCAGCACGACGGCGGGCGCGCGGGGCGCGGACAGCTCGTCCCACAGGGCGTCGATCGTCGTCTTGTTCTCCAGCTCCACCCACTCGGGGCGGCGCGCGTTGAGCACGGGCCGGCCCGCGAACTCCGGGGTGTGCACGTACGGCGTGCTGATCACCAGCGCCTCGCCGCGCGGGTCGAAGTCCGCGAGCACGTCGCGGACGTGCCCGGGCGGCGAGGTCAGGAGCCTGGTGAGCCGGTTCTGCTCCACCGCGACGAAACCGCCCGCGATGCCGAGCGGCACCCAGCGCGCCACCTGCGAGTCGTGCAGGGGGGCGTGGTCGTCCGTCGAGAGCACGAGCGTGTGGCGAGCACCCAACTGGTGCAGCTCGCCGGCGCGACTACTCAGTCTGGTGCCGCCCGCGAGCACGACCAGCCGGTCGCCGAACAGGGTTCCGAGGCGCTCGTGGAGCGCGGAAAGGACGTGATCCATCGCCGAGAACTCGCTTTATGAGAAGCAGACGAGACAGCCGGCGAGCGCCGGGTGCCACGCACTGTAGAGGCACCCGGGTGGAACGGCCCAGCACGGTCCGGCAACGACCGGATGAAAGCTTCCGATGGGTTCAGGCGGTGGTGCGCGAGATCATCGAGCGGCGTCGCGAAGGACCTGGTCAACCCGCCCCAGGAAGGCGCGGGCGCCCTGCGGTGCGGGGAACGGGAGGGTCAGGCCGACCAGCGTGTCGTCCAGCGACGACGGCGCGGCGGCGACGATCAGGGCGGCGGTCTCCAGGAAGCGCTGACGCTTCGCCTCGCGCACTGCGTACTCCGCGAGCACGACCTCGATGCTCGTGTGCATGACTGGGTACGGGTAACTCACATGGGGAGTATCGGCCCCTTCCGCCCACACCTTTAGGGTCAATTTCCACCTGACCGGTGACCGCCGACAGAGTGACCCCGTGCTGGGATGACGCTCATGCGCGTACTGGTCACCGGCTCCTCGGGGTACGTCGGTCGGGTGGTCTCGACGGAGCTGCGGGCCGCGGGCCACGAACCCCGCCCCTTCGCGGGCGACGTCCGGACGGGGTCGGCGGGCGGGGTGGACGCCGTCGTGCACCTCGCCGGGTTGGCCCGCGTGCGCGAGTCGTTCGACGACCCGGTGCGGTACCACGACGTGAACGTCGGCGGGACGGTGAACCTGCTGCGCTCGGTGGCGCCGGGGGCGCGGTTCGTGCTGGCGTCGACGGCCGGGGTGTACGGCGGGGGCGGCGGGGTGCTCGCCGAGGACTCGCCGCGCGCGCCGTCCACCCCGTACGCGGCCTCGAAGGCCGCCGCCGAGGACGCGGTCGCGCGGGCCGCCCGGACCGGCAGGCTGTCCGCGGTGGTGCTGCGGCTGTTCAACGTCGCGGGCGGCGGGGACCGCGACGACACGCGCGTGGTCACCAGGGCGTGCGGGGCGGCGTCCGGCCGGTTGGCGCCGATGGAGGTGTTCGGCGACGGGTCGGCGGTGCGGGACTTCGTGCACGTGCGGGACGTGGCGCGGGCGTTCGCGGCGGTGCTCGGACCCGGTGCGGTCGAGCACTCCGGTGACGGGTGCGCGGTGCTCAACGTGGGTGCGACGCCCGCGAGCGTGTCCGACGTGCTGGCCGCCGCGGAGCGGGTGACGGGCCGCCCGGTGCCGGTCGTGCGGCGGCCGGCGAACCCCGGCGAGGTGCGCGAGCTGCGCGCGGACACGACGCGGCTGCGGGCGCTCGGCTGGCGACCGGCGCACTCGGACCTGGACGACCTGGTGCGCGACCAGTGGGCGGCGGAGGTCGGCCGGACCTGAGGTCACGCGGCGCGGCGGGTCCAGGTCGGGCCGTTCACCGTCGAGCACCACCCGGTGCCGACGCTCGTGCTCACCGCCGCTTCGGCACCCTGACCCGGTCCAGGTCGGCGGCCACGTGGATGTCGCCGGCGAACACCTCGGCGGCCTCGGCGCGGAACGCGCCGGGGTCGGCGTAGCGCTGGGAGAAGTGCGTGAGCACGAGCGTGCGGACGCCGCACTCCGCCGCGACGCGGCCTGCCTGGCGGGCCGTCAGGTGGCCGTACTCGTCGGCCAGGCGCTCGTCGGCGTGCAGGAACGTCGACTCGATGACCAGCATGTCCGCGCCGTCGGCCAGCTCGAACACGCCGTCGCACAGCCTCGTGTCCATGACGAACGCGAACCGCTGGCCCCGGCGCGGCACGCTCACCTCGTCCAGCAGCGGCGGCTCCAGCTTCCGGATCGCCGGGCCGGCGATGCCGCGCGCCGCCAGCAGCTCGGGGACCATCGTGCGGCCGTCGTCCTCGACGAGGCGGTAGCCGTAGGCGGGCAGCGAGTGGTCGAGGCGGCGGGCTTCGAGCGTGCCGAACGGACCCGCCGCGATGACACCCGGTCCGGTGACGGGGTGCTCGCGGACGTCGACGGTGTCGTGGAACGACGTGGCGTGCCGCAGCCGGGCGAAGAACTCGGCGCCCTCGGCCGGGTAGTGCGCGTGCACGGGGTGCGGCGCGCGGTCCAGCGACAGGCGCTGCACGACGCCCGGCACGCCCAGGCAGTGGTCGCCGTGGAAGTGCGTGACGAACAGCCTGGTCACGTCGGTGGCCGAGACGCCCGCGCGCAGCATCTGCCGCTGGGTGCCCTCGCCGGGGTCGAAGAGGAAGCCCTCGGCGTCCCAGCGCAGCAGGTAGCCGTTGTGGTTGCGGGCGCGGGTGGGCACCTGGCTCGCGGTGCCGAGCACGACCAGCTCTCTCGGGGACACGTGGCAGAGTCTGCGGCATGGAGAGCTTGCGGGCTGTGTCGTCGTGGCCGGTGGACACCGCGGCGGTCGCCGTGGTGCGCGCGGACGGGGAGGTGCTCGCCGAGCACGGGCCGGTGGACCACCGCTTCCCCCTGGCCTCGGTGACCAAGCTGCTGACCTCGTACGCGGTGCTGGTCGCGGTGGAGGAGGGCGCGGTCGAGTGGGACCAGCCGGCGGGGCCCGCGACCGTGCGCCACCTGATCGCGCACACCTCGGGGCTGGCGTTCGACTCGGCCGACGTGCAGGCCGAGCCGGGGACCAGGCGGATCTACTCCAACACCGGGTTCCAGGTGCTCGCCGACTCCGTGGAGGCGGCCACCGAGATCCCGTTCGCCACCTACCTGCACGAGGCCGTGTTCGCGCCGCTGGGCATGGCGTCGTCGAGCCTCGACGGCTCGGCGGGCGCGGGCGGCACGTCGACGGTGTCCGACCTGGTCCGGTTCGCGGCCGAGGTGCAGGCGCCGAAGCTGGTGTCCGCCGGTCTGGTGGCCGAGGCGACGACCGTGGCGTTCCCGGGGCTGCGCGGCGTGCTGCCCGGTTTCGGGATGCAGAAGGAGAACGACTGGGGGCTCGGGTTCGAGGTCCGGGCGCGCAAGTCGCCGCACTGGACGGGCTCGCTCAGCTCGCCGCGCACGGTGGGGCACTTCGGCCAGAGCGGCACGTTCGTGTGGATCGACCCGGACGCGGGCGTGGCGTGCGTGGCGCTGACCGACCGGAAGTTCGGCGAGTGGGCCGTGGAGGCGTGGCCCGCGTTCACCGACGGGGTGCTGGAGGAGCTGGGCCGAGGACGCGGTTGACGTCGGTTGCGGCACGCCGCCCGCGCGGCCGGTTCGGCGGTGTCCGAGGACGTGGACACCCGCGACGACCGCCCGCCCGTCGTGCCGCCGCCCCGCCGTCGCGGTGGTGACGGACCGGGGGCCGTGCCCGCCCCGCGCACGGCCCCGGTTCACGGCGTGACGACCGCCTGACCGCGCACGCGCCCCCGCCGCACGTCCTCGACGGCGCGCGCCACCCCGTCGAGCGGGTAGGTCCGGGCGATCACGGGCGTGACGTCGCCCGCCTCGACGAGGTCCCGCAGCGCCACCAGGTCCTCGAGGCGGTCCGCGTGCACCAGCGGGGTCGCCCGGAACCCGAGGAGCGGCGCGGCGGCCAGCACCCGGAGCCACCGGTCGAGGCCCATGAACCAGCGGCCGCCCGTGCCGCCGGTTAGCACCACCGTGCCGCCCCGGCGCACGGCCGCCGCGCACTCGCGCGCCGACGGGTTGCCGTAGAGGTCGACCAGCACGTCGAAGCCGGTCGGCAGGCCGCCGGTGGCGTAGTCGTGCACGTGGTCCGCGCCCAGCGCCTTGGCGAGGTCCGCCTTGGCCGCGCCGCACACCGCCGTCACCTCGGCGCCCAGGGCCTTGGCGATCTGCACGGCGTACGTGCCGACGCAGCCGGTCGCGCCGGTGATCAGCACCCGCGTACCCGCCGTGACGCGCCCCTTGTCCCGGACCGCCTGGAGGGCGGTGAACCCGGCGATCGGGAGCGCCCCGGCCTGTTCGGCGGTCAGGTTCGCGGGCCGGCGGGCCACCTGGTCCGCCGGCACCGCCACGTACTCGGCGAACGCGCCGTCGCACCAGCCGAAGACCTCGTCGCCGACGGCGTGGGCCGTGACGCCGGGGCCGACCGCCTCGACGACGCCCGCCATCTCGATGCCCGCGATCGCACCGCGCGGCCGGCGCACCCCGACGACGGGCCGCGCGGCGTAGGGCAGGCCGCGCAGGATGTGCCAGTCGCTGCCGCTCACCGGCGCGGAGAGGACGCGGACGAGCACCTCCCCGTCCCCGGCGGTGGGCCGCTCGACGTCCTCCACCCGGAGCACCTCGGCGGGATCGCCGTAGCGCCGCTGGACAACCGCTCTCACGCTTCCTCCTCGGGGTACTGGAACACGTCGCCGATCGGCACCCCGAAGACGCGGGCGATCAGGAAGGCGGTCTCCAGTGACGGCGAGTACCTGCCCTGCTCGATGGCGATGATCGTCTGGCGCGTGACGTCGACCCGCTTGGCCAGTTCGGCCTGCGTCATCTCCCCGTGCGCGAACCGCAGCGCCCGGATGGAGTTGGTGATCCTGGTCGGCTTGCCCACTCAGAACCCCCGCCGGTAGGCCACGAGCTTGACCGCCGAGGTGGCGACCGCCCACGCGGTGAAGACGGCGTAGATCGCGTTGGCGATCCAGAAGTGGGGTGCCTCGGCCATCGCGAGCGCCAGCGGCAGGATCATGCCGAAGCCGAGCACCCCGCCGGCCACCTGCTCGCCCCGCATGTGGATGTCCCGGTCCCGCTCGTCGGCCCGGTGCCGGTCGCTCGGCCGCACGACCTCGACCAGGATGCGGACCACGATCGCCAGCACCATCGACGCGACGACGGCGCCGATCATCAGGCCGACGTACGGCGTGGTCGCCAGGTCGTCACCGGCCCGTCCCAGCAGCAGCGCCGCGTACCCGCCGTAGGTCACCAGTGTGACCAGCAGGTACACCCACGTGCCCTTCTCCTCGTACGACATGGACCCCTCCCCCCGTGTACAACATCTTTGACATGGTCAGTGTCAGGGTTACAGGACATCATGTCAAGGATGTTTGACATTCGAGCCGGCCGTCGCCTTCGACCGCACGAGGGCCGACCGCAGAGCCTCGCGCTCGCGCACCCTGATGGACGACAGCAGGTTCCGGTCGAGAAGATCGCCTGTCACCGCGCGGGGGAACCCTGCCCCAGGACGTCGTGCACGGCTTCAAGGGCAGGACCTCGCGGGACGTCGTCCGCCGATTGTCCGATCTCCCCGTAATCCTCCACTCCCGCTTGGACATCCGGCGTCGAGCCGACTCCTCCGGCGCCGGAGGTGAAGCAGGGCGGTAGAGCGCGCCGAACTCCCCCGCGGGTTGCCCGCGACGTCGTCCCGCACCCTTCGACGGCGGGCTCGCGCACGACGAAACAGGCCCACTCCCCGAGGGGAATGGGCCTGTGTTCGAACTGACGTGGCGCGCTCGGCAGGATTCGAACCTGCAACCTTCTGATCCGTAGTCAGATGCTCTATCCGTTGAGCTACGAGCGCATCGTATTCAGTTGTCACCCGACCGAGACCGGGCGTTGCGGAGGCTCCGGGATTTGAACCCGGGATGGGGGGTTACCCCAAACCGCATTAGCAGTGCGGCGCCATAGACCAGACTAGGCGAAGCCTCCCGGCGGAACCCCTCGGCTACGACGCATAGATTACACAGGTCCCCGAGTGGACACAAAACGCCCCCCTCCTCGTGCCGTACCCGCTGGTCAGAGCGGGTACGGCACGGCCCTGGAGGGGGCTCAGGGGGCCGTTTGGTGATGTTCGTCTCGCGCCATGGTCAGGAACGGGTCCAGGGAGGCGGGGTTGCGCAGGGCGTCGCGGCTCACGGCGCGCTCGGGCGGGGTGCCGGCGAGGATCTTCTTCACCGGGACCTCGCACTTCTTGCCGTTCAACGTCCTGGGCACCTCGTCGACGGCCACGAAGCGGTCCGGCACGTGGCGCGGGGACAGGTTGGCCCGCAGGTCCCGGCGCAGGACGGGTTCCACCTCCGCCAGGTCCACGCCCTCCTCCAGGACCAGGAAGCACAGGAGTTCGCCGTCGGTCCGGCCGGCGCCGGAGGTGTCGATCACCAGTGAGTCCGCGATGCCGGGGACGCCCTCGACCACGCGGTAGAACTCGCTGGTGCCCATGCGGACCCCGCCCCGGTTGAGGGTGGAGTCGCTGCGGCCGTAGATGACCGCCGACCCCCGCGGGGTGATCCTGATCCAGTCGCCGTGCCGCCACACGCCGTCGAACGTGGAGAAGTAGGCGTCGTGCAGCTTCGAGCCGTCCTCGTCGCCCCAGAAGAAGACCGGCATCGACGGCATGGGGGCGGTGATCACGAGTTCGCCCACCTCGTCCACCACCGGCTCGCCCGCCTCCGAGTAGGACTCGACCGCCGCGCCCAGCGCCCGGCACGACAGCTCGCCCAACCACACCGGCAGGTCGGGGGCGGCGGCGACGAAGGCGGTGCACAGGTCGGTGCCGCCGGACACCGAGGCGATCTGCACGTCGGGGCCGATGGCCGACGCGACCCAGCGGAAGCCCTCGGGGGTCAGGGGCGCGCCCGTCGAGCCGACCGCGCGCAGCGCCGACAGGTCGTGGCGGGCGGCGGGTTCCAGGCCTTCCTTGAGGCACGACTGGATGTAGGGGGCCGAGGTGCCGAAGTAGGTCACGCGGTCGCGTTCGGCCAGGTCCCACAGCACGTCGAGGTCGGGGTGCGCGGGGCTGCCGTCGAACAGGACGACGGTGGAGCCGACCAGCAGGCCGGAGACGAGGAAGTTCCACATCATCCAGCCGGTGGTGGTGAACCAGAAGAACCGGTCGCCGGGCCCCAGGTCGCTGTGCAGCGCGAGCATCTTCAGGTGCTCGACGACGATGCCGCCGTGGCCCTGCACGATGCCCTTGGGCAACCCGGTGGTGCCGGACGAGTACAGCACCCAGAGGGGGTGCGCGAACGGGACCGGCGTGAACTCCAGGGGCGCGCCCGCGTGCTCGGCCAGCAGGGAGTCCCAGGCCACGACGCCGGGCAGGGTGCCGCCGCCGACGTAGTCGACCAGCACGGTGGCGCGCAGCGACGGGATCTCGGACCGCAGCCGCTCCACGGTGGGCCGCACGTCGAACGCGCGCCCGTTGTACCGGTAGCCGTCGACGGCGACGAGGACCGTGGGCTCGACCTGGGCGAACCGGTCGACGACCGCCCGCGCGCCGAAGTCCGGCGAGCACGAGGACCAGGTGGCGCCGAGGGACGCGGCGGCGAGGAACGCGACGAGCGCCTCCGGCGAGTTCGGCACGAGCGCGACCACGCGGTCGCCGACGCCGACGCCGAGCGACGCGAAGCCGGCGCGGACAGCCGCCACGCGGGCGCGCAGCTCGCCGCGGGTCAGCTCGGACGAGACGCCGTCCTCGCGGTGGAAGATGACGGCCAGGGCCTCGTCCGGGCCCTTCAGGGCGTGCTCGGCGTAGTTCAGCGTCGCACCGGGGAACCAGGACGCCCCCGGCATCACGGGCGCCTCCAGGACCCGTGACGGCGCGTCGTGGAACGTCACGTCGAAGAACTCGGCGACGGCGCCCCAGAAGCCCTCCAGGTCGGAGGTGGACCACGCCCGGAGCGACTCGTAGTCGGCGAACCCCAGGCCCTTGTCGGTGGACAGCCAGGAGCGGAACGCGGCCATGCGGCTGCCCGCGACCCGGTCGGGGTCCGGTCGCCACAGGACTTCCGCCTCGCCGGCGGCGGTGCCGGCACGCATCTCGGTCATACCTGGATTCCTAGCCGATCGGACGGCGCGGAACCACAGTCGTCATCCACACACCGGGTCAGCCGCGGCCGGCGCCCACCACCAGTCCCTCGACGGCGGAGATCAACCGGGGCGCGTCCGTGGGTGCGACGACGAGCCACGCCGCGTCCCGCCGCACCAGGTAGCGGCCCTCGCGGCTGTCCAGCCAGGACACGACCGCGCCGGTCGGGTGCAGGTAGCCGGCGCGGTTGCGGGCGATGACGCCGACCTGGCCGCCGCCGCTGCGCGTGGTCACCGCGCGCATCAGGGTGTTCGCCTCGGGCTCGCGCAGGCCGACGCCGCGCAGCACGTCGAGGAACCCCTCGGTGCCGTCGGACTCGCCGGCCCGGCCCGCGGCCAGGTAGTCGTCCCAGCGGACGTTGACCGACCGGCCGTTGCCGGGCGGCGCGGGCGGCAGGGTGTTGACCGTGGTGGCGGCGAGGGCGGTGGGCCGGAAGCCGGTCACCTGCACCTGGTCGCCGAGCCTGCCCGCGAACGCGCCGTGCCACGCGGCGGTGGCCAGGCCGCGCGCCTGGGCGCCGCGCAGGGTGAAGAAGACCTCCAGGCCCACCTCGAACTCGGCGAGGCCGCGCAGGTACCCGTACAGCTCCTCGTCGGGCCGCTGCACGGTGCCGTAGCCCCGCGACGCGAGGTCGCGGGACGCCGACTCGACCAACCGGGCGCGTTCCGCCTGGGTGTGCCCGAAGTGCCTGGTGCCGAGCGGTACCGGGTGGGCGTCGCGGTGGACGGCCTGCCAGAGCAGGAAGAACTCCACTTCGCTGAGCCGGAAGACGCGTTCGGTCACAGGCCGATCACCGGGGGTGCTGCCTTGTTGTCCAGCCCGAACACGTTGTCGTCGTCCTCCAGGTAGTTCGGGCGGTTGTGGTCACGTTCACCGCCGCCACCACCGGCGATGGGCGGCGGGGCCGCCATGGGTGCCGCGCCGATCATGCCCGCCTGCGGCGTCACGGACTTCGGTGCCTGGAACGTGCTGGTCACGCTGCCGGGGTTGCCGCCGCCGGAGCCGCCGCGGTCGCCGAGGGCGCCGCTGGCCGTGCCGGGTGCGCTGAGCGGGGTGCCCGCGCCGCCACCACCGCCACCGCCGACCGCGCCGATGGGCGTGGGCACGCCGCCACCGCGTCCGCCGCCGTAGCCGCCGCGACCGCCCGCGAACCCGCCGCGGCCGAACGGGGGCTGCGCGCCGCCGGGGCGCGGCTGCTGGTTGCCCTGCTGTCGCTGCTGCTGGTTGTTGACGACGACGGGACCGCCGTGGCCGTTGCCGTCGACGGTGGACGGGGTGGTCGGACCACCGGTCACCACGACGGGCGACGGCGGGGGCGGTGCGACGGGGTTGACCGGCGGCGCGAACGAGGGCACGGTCCGGTCGACCGCGTAGGAGTTCTGCTGGAACAGCGCCATGACCTCGGCGGCCTGGCGGTGCGTCGCGTCGGCGGCGGTGACCGAGCCGACCGCGGGCGCGGCGATGGTGTCGATGCCGGTGAACGCGCCGCGCGCGCCGCCGAGGCGCGGGTCGGCGACCTGCTCGGAGGGCGTCAGCGAGTCGAAGCCCGCCGGCTCGGCGAGCTGGTTGGCGAACGGCGAGCGCGTCGTGGCGACGGGCGTCGGGCCGGCCACCGGGGTCGGGACGGGGGTCGCGACGGCGCCGTCGACCGGTGTGACGACCGGCGGGGCGGGTGCGGGCGGCGGCATCATCTCGCGCGCCGTCTGCACGTGCTCGATCTCGGTGGCGATGCACTTGGCCACGTTGTCGGCGTGCTCGCTGGTGTTCAGCGCCCACTTCTCGACGGACTCCAGCGCCTCGCGGGCGCGGTCGGCCGTGCCGCCCTCCCACGCCTGGGCGGACTGGCCGATCGCCTTGGCCAGCAGCTCCTGCACCTCGCCGAGCGCCTTGCCGACGGTCGCCCAGTCGGCCTGGGCGCTGCCCGCGGCCTTGAGGTCGACACCGGTGTTGACCATCTCCCACAGCTGCTGGTGGCTGTAGGTCATCCAGTCGACCTTCTGGCCGAGGTCGGTGGGCTTGTCGCCGCCGCCGTGACCGCCGCCGTGACCGTTGTTGTGGTGGCCCCCGTGGTGACCGCCGTGGTGGTTGCCGCCGCCGTGGCCACCGTGGTGACCGCCGCCGTGACCGCCGTGCCTGTTGTCGCCCATCAGCCCTTAGCCTCCCCCGCGGCACCGAAGGCGTCCGCCGCCTCGTCGTCGGCCTGCTCCAGGTTGCGCGCGGCCTCGCGGATCGTCTCCTCGACCTCGAAGAGGACCTGCATGAAGTCGCCGATCACGTTGACCGCCGACTCCTCGTTGCCCACCGCGACCTCGCGGAGCCGCCTGCTGATCGCGTCGCTCACCCAGTTGTTGCCGAACTTCAGTTCGACGTCGAGGTTGTTGACGGCCCTGCTGTGCACGTTGTCGACCAGGCTGCGGGCCTGCGAGATCAGCTTGAGCAGGTCGTCGACGCCCTGCTTGTCCAGGTCGAGCTGGACGGCGCCCTTGTCCACCGCGTCGAGCGCGACGTTGGCCTTGTCGAGGTCGGTCTGCGCGGCCTTCGCGAAGCTCTCCGCGGCCACCGGCTCCGGCGCCGCCTCGACCGGCGCCGCCCCGACCGGGGCGGGAGCAGCAGCGGCGGGGGGCTGCGCGGGCAGGGTCACGGTCGCGCCGGCATCGGGCGCGGCGACCGGGGCCGCGACCGGCGCGGGTGGTGGTACCGCGGACGGCGTGAAACCCGGCGGGACCTGCACCACCGGTGCACCCGCCATCAGGTTGACCGTGTTCCCGTCGCTCATCACTACCCCCTGCACTGCGATTCGCCGCAGCCCCGCCTCGCGTTAGCCGGCAGCGACCGAATCAGGCGTTCCGGACGCTCCCCTTAGATGTACCGGGAAGGTGGTTCGGTTCCAAGCCTCCGACAAGAGGCTTAACGGAGGTGGGAGTCGAACCAGTTCAACGCCCGCTGCCAGGCCTCCGCGCTGGCCTCCGGCGTCGTGTCGAAGCGGTGGCTGCTGCGCGCGAACCGGACGACGTCGGTGGCCACGGGCGCGGACGCCGCCGCGTCGCGCAGCTTCTCCACCTCGCCGGGCGGGATCTCCGCGTCGTCGCCGTAGAGGCCGAGCCACGGGCACGTCAGCTCCGCCGCGACCTCCACCAGCGACGGCAGCCCGGCCGAGAGCGGTTCCAGGATGCCGCCGCCACCGACGGTGACCGCCGCACCGACGGTTCGGCTTCCCGCAACCACCATCGCGACCGATCCGCCCAGGTCGAACCCCATGACACCCATGCGGTCCGCGCTCACGCCGCGTTGTCCCAGCCAGACGAACGCGACGTCGGTGTCGGCCAGCACGGCCTCACCGGACAGGCCGCTGACCTTGGCGGGGACCTCGTCGTCGGACACCTCGTCGTAGAGGTGCGGCGCGACCGCCAACCACCCCTCGGCCGCGAGCGACCCCACCAGACCGCGGACGGTGTCGGTCACGCCGCGCGCCTCGTGCAGCACGACCAGGCCGCCGCGGACGGCGTTCTCCGGCTCGGCCACGGTCAGCGTCAGCTCGCGGCCGTCGGTGAGGGAGATCGTCTCGGTGCGGGTAGGTGTCATGCGGCAACCCTTCCACGTGGGGGTGAACGCGAGTCAACGTGAGCAACCAGACGTGTGCCCATTCGCCCCTACCGCGGGTTACCGTGCCGCAGAACCCCGAAGGGAGTCCTTGGATGACCGTGCGAACCCGCGCCGACCTCGTGTCCCTGCCCAGCTACGTGCCCGGCAAGTCCATCCCCGGCGCCATCAAGCTGGCCAGCAACGAGGTGTCGGCCGGACCGCTGCCCAGCGTGGTGCGGGCGATCGCGGACGCGGCCACCGCCGTGAACCGCTACCCCGACACCGCCGCCACCGATCTCGTGGCGCGGCTGGGCGACAAGCTGGGCGTGCCCGTCGAGCAGGTCGCGGTGGGCTGCGGCTCCGTGACGCTGTGCCAGCAGCTCGTGCAGGCCACCTGCACCGAAGCCGACGAGGTGGTGTTCGCGTGGCGCTCGTTCGAGGCGTACCCGCTGATCACCGCGGTCGTCGGCGCCAGGCAGACGAGGGTGCCGCTGACCCCGGGCCACGGCCTGGACCTGGACGCGATGGCCGACGCGATCACCCCCGCCACGCGACTGGTGTTCGTGTGCAACCCGAACAACCCGACCGGCACCGCGCTGACCGAGGCGGAGATCGAGCGGTTCGTCGAGCGGGTGCCGTCGGACGTGCTGGTGGTGGTGGACGAGGCGTACAAGGAGTTCGTCGAGGACGCCGACGTGCCGGACGGCGTGGAGCTGGCCAAGCGGATGTGGGCGGCGGGCCGGGACAACGTGGCGGTGCTGCGCACCTTCTCCAAGGCGTACGGCCTGGCCGGGCTGCGCGTCGGGTACGCGGTGGCCTCGCCCGAGGTGGCCGACACGCTGCGCAAGGTCTACGTGCCGTTCAGCGTGAACGCGCTGGCGCAGGTCGCCGCGCTCGCGTCCCTGGACGCCGAGGACGAGCTGATGGCGCGCTGCCGGGCGGTCGTCGCGGAGCGGACCAGGGTGCGCGACGAACTGGTGGCCGCCGGGTACGAGGTACCCGTGTCGCAGGCGAACTTCGTGTGGCTGCCGCTGGGCGAGCGCACGGCGGCGTTCAACGAGCACTGCCTGGGCCACAAGGTGGTGGTGCGGGCGTTCCCGGGCGACGGCGCGCGGGTGACGGTCGGCGAGCCCGAGGAGAACGACGCGTTCCTGGCGGCGGCGCGCTCGTTCGCCGGCTGAGCTAGCGGGTCAGGATCTGCACGATGGCCACGACTCCCACCACCACGATCACCGCGCGCAGCGCGACCGGTGGGAGTCGGCGGCCGACCTTGGCGCCGATCTGGCCGCCCACGAGCGAGCCGATCGCGAGCAGCAGCACGGCGAGCCACGCCACGTCCGCGATGAAGATGAACAGCACGCCCGCGACGAGGTTCACGAACGCGGTCAGCACGTTCTTCAGGGCGTTCATGCGCTGGATGTGCTCGCTCATCAGCACGCCCATCATGCCCATCACGAGCACGCCCTGGGCGGCGCCGAAGTAGCCGCCGTAGATGCCCGCGAGGAACACCCCGACCCACAGCGCGAGACCGCCGTGCTCGTGGCGCTCGCGCTCGGCGAGCTTCCGGTTGAGCCACGGCTGGGCGACCACCAGGACCAGGGCCACCGCGATCAGCACCGGGACGATCGCGGAGAACGCGTCCTCGGGCAGCACCACCAGCAGGACCGCGCCGACGACCGCGCCGAGCACGGAGGCGGGCAGCAGCCGCTTCACCCGGCCGGCCTGGCCGGCCAGCTCGCGCCGGTAGCCCCACGCGCCGCTGAGCGAGCCGGACACGAGGCCGAGGCTGTTGGAGACGTTCGCGACGACCGGCGGGTAGCCGACGGCGAGCAGCACCGGGAACGTGACGAGGGTGCCGGACCCGACGACGGTGTTGATGCCGCCGGCGAAGACCCCGGCCAGGACGACGAGGATCGCCTCCAGCGTCGTCACAAGCCCACTCCCCCTGCTGTCGCGGTCGTCAGCGGACGCTAACACCGCGTCGGGCGGGGTGCGGTGTGGGAATCCCGACACCGCGCCCCGCGGGGAGCGGCTCGCGCGGAGGGGCGGGCGTCAGCCCAGGTTGTCGGTGCCGAACGTGTCGCACCGCGCCGGGTCGCCGGTGTCGTAGCCGGTCGTGTACCACTTCTGGCGCTGCGCCGACGAGCCGTGCGTGAACTGGGTCGTGTCGACCTGGCCGCCGCCCAACTCGCTCTGGATGTAGTCGTCGCCGATGCGCGCCGCCGCGTCCAGCGCCGCGTTCACGTCCTCCTGGGTGACGCCGGTGATCAGCGGCTGGCCCGAGGCGGTGGGCACGGACTGCGCGTGGTTCGCCCAGGCGCCCGCGTAGCAGTCGGCCTGGAGCTCCAGCCGCACCGAGCCGGACGTCGGGCCTGCCTCCTGGCCGACGCGGTCGGACGTGCCGAGCAGGTTCTGCACGTGGTGGCCGTACTCGTGGGCGAGGATGTACGCCTCGACGAACGGGCCGCCCTCCGCGCCGAACTTCTGCCGCAACTCCTGGTAGAAGTTCAGGTCGATGTACACCTGGCCGTCGGCCGGGCAGTAGAACGGACCGACGGCGGACGTCGCGTTGCCGCAGCGGGTCTGCACGCCGCCGGAGAAGAAGTTCGTCTGCGCCTGCTGGTAGGTGCGGCCGGAGCGGGCGAACTGGTCGGTCCAGTAGCCCTGGATCGAGTTGATGAAGGCGACCGCGCGGCAGTCCGACTCGCGGTTGGCGTCGGCGCCGGTCCTGCACTTCTCCTTGATGGCCTCGGACCCCACCTGCTGGTTCTGGCCGACGTCACCGAACCCGGAGCCGGTGGGCAGCTCCATGCCACCCCCGAGCTGGGAGAGCACGAAGTAGATGATCACGCCGACGATACCCAGCCCGCCGCCGCCCAGGGCGACGCGACCGCCGACACCGCCGCCGCCGCGCTGGTCGTTGACCTGCGACGTGTCGAGTTCGGCGTTCTCGTTGAACTGCACCGCGACCTCCAACCCGGGACCCACTGGAGCCCGCACGACAATAGGCCCCGGGTGCGGAGCCCGATATCGGGGCCGCACCCGGGTTTTCCCATTGTGCAAGTGACGAAACCGCTGGTGACGAGGTCGGCGTGGACCTCGGTCGGCGCCGACGGTGGAGACTGCGCCTGGAGAGCACCGGGTCAACAGCGTCAAGCGCGGGCAGACCGCCTGGGGCGGCGCGCGCTCGAACCCTCGTCGGGACCGCTCACGGTCGCGTTCGGAACCGTCTGGCACGTTCCGCCCGCGGGGTCGCGGTCGTGCGCGGATCGTCACGTCGAGGACTTGTCTGCACCGCACCACCTTCCCCTTCCGGGCGTGCCGCCGACGCTGCTCCTGGGTATTCGCCGGCAACAGGTCCTGCTTCGAGGATGCGCCTGATCGGCCCCCGCCGCAACCGTTCCGCAGCGCCCTGAACTGGTGAAACGAAATCCACCGCCGGGTGGCGCGGTGAGCGCGCGGTGAGCACCCCTCGTGCGGGACGCCCACCGCGCGTGCCGTCACGGCGTGGTGGTGATGCGGCCCAGCGCCGGCGAGGTGGTGCCCGGGTTCGCGGTCAGGTAGGCCGCGAACGCGTCCAGGTCGATGCCGCCACCGGTGATGGCGGTGCCGCCGGTGAAGACGCTGAAGCCGTCACCGCCGCCCTGGAGGAAGCTGTTGATCGTCACGCGGTAGCTCGCGGCCGGGTCGAGCGGCGCGCCGTTCAGCACGACGTCCGACACCCTCGAACCGATCGGCGCGGACGCCGACCACGAGTAGGTCAGGCCCTTCGACGGCTGGAGCACGATCTGCCGCGTCGCGCCGTTGACGACCTGCCACTGCTGCTCCAGCGCCGCCTTGATCTGCGCGCCGGTCAGCGTGACCGTCTGGAGGATGTTGCCGAACGGCTGCACGGTGAACGCCTCGCCGTAGGTGACGACGCCGTCGCCCTCGCCCGCCGGCGAGGAGGCGAACGACAGGTCGGCGCGCACGCCGCCCGGGTTCATCAGCGCGAGGACCGCGCCGTTGCCCTGCGTCGCGGCGAGCTGCGAGTCCGCGATCAGGTAGCCCAGCGGCGACTCGCCCGCGGCGTTCTGCGCGCGCGGGACGTCCGCGGCGATCGTGCCCACCGGGCGGTTCGCGATCGGGCCGGACTTCGCCTTGGCCTGGTCGATGATCGCCTGGATGGCGGGGTCCGGGGTGACGTCCTTGGTGACGACCCGGTTGCGCGCCACCGTGGCGCTCCGGACGACCTCGCGGGTCCGCTTGTCGATCTTCAGGTCGACCACGGACAGCTCGCGGCCGAACGCGAGGCCCTCGATGAACGGGCGAGGGTTGCCCGCCGGGTCGGTGACCGTGCAGTTGTAGTGCTGGTGGCTGTGGCCGGAGAAGACGGCGTCGATCTTCGGGCTGACCTGCTCGGCGATCCTGCGGCCGGGACCGCCCTCGACGGTCCGGCAGTCGTCCGGCCCGCCGCCGCTGGTGTTGTCGCCCTGGTGGATCAGCAGCACGATCGACTTCACGCCGAGCCAGTTCAGCAGGTCCGCGTACCGGTTGGCGGCCTTGACCTCGTCGCCGAACTCCAACTCCTTGATGCCGTTCGGGTCGACCAGGATCGGCACGTCCTTCAGCGGCATGCCGATGAAGCCGATCGGGACGCCCTCGCGGAACTCGACCCAGAACGGCGGCAGGGCGGGCAGGCCGTTCTTGGCCAGGGTGACGTTGGCGCCGAGGATCGGGAAGTCCGCGCCCTCGTACCTGTCGTTGAACTGGCAGCCGTCGACCGGGTGGCACCCGCCCTTCTGCATGCGCAGCAGTTCCCGGTAGCCCTCGTCGAACTCGTGGTTGCCGGCGGCGGTGGTGTCCATGCCGACGTGGTTGAGGACCTCGACGGTCGGCTCGTCGTGGAACAGCGCGGACACGATCGGCGAGGCGCCGATCAGGTCGCCCTGGCCGACGATGACCGAGTTCTTCACCTCGGACTGGAGCTTCTTGATGTGCGTGGCGTTGTACGCGGCACCGCCGGCCTCGACCGCGGTGCCGTCGGACAGCGTGACGCGGCCCGACGAGCCGGTCGGCGGTTCGATGTTGCCGTGCAGGTCGTTGATGCCGATCAGCCGGACGTCGACCGTGCGTGACGGCTTGTTGTCGGCCTGTGCGGGGGTTTGCGCGACGGTGACGGCCAGTGCGGCGGCGGCGGTCACCGCGAGCGCGGCCGTGCGGCGCACGGTGCGACTCGACGGGGTCATGTGGGGGTCCTCCCTGGCCGCGCCCCGGTAGGAGGGCGCGCTACGGCGGTGGAGTTTGCCTCCCGAAGACGGCGTGCACCAGACATCCGGGTGGATCGTCCGTTAACGGAAATCCGCGCGGCATAGCCTGTCGGGGTGACTGAGCAGGAACCGCGCTGGTTGGACGACGGTGAGATGCGCGCCTGGCGCAACTACGTGGTGGGGGCGTCCATGCTCGCCGACCGCCTGCACCGCGAGCTCCAGGACAACCACGGGCTCTCGCTGGCCGACTACGAGGTCCTGGTCCGACTGTCCGAGCGCCCGCGGAGGCGGATGCGGATGTCCCAGCTGGCGGACGACGTGGCGTCCTCGAAGAGCCGCGTCTCCCACCAGGTCGCCCGGATGGAGAAGGAAGGGCTGCTGCGGCGGCGCGAGTGCCCCGAGGACGGGCGGGGCGTGTTCGCCGAGCTGACCGACCGGGGCATGGCGGTGCTGGAGAGCGCGGCGCCCACGCACGTCGAGGGGGTGCGGGCGCACATGATCGACCTGCTGCCGAGGGAGGACCAGGAGGTCCTGGCGAAGGTCTTCGAGCGGGTCATCACGCACCTGAGGTCCGTGGACGGGTAACCTGCTGCCGCACACGGGAAGCGTGGCAGAGCGGCCGAATGCACCCGCCTTGAAAGCGGGAGACGGGCAACCGTCCGGGGGTTCAAATCCCTCCGCTTCCGCAGGTGAGAGGGGGTGTGACCGGGTTCGGGGACCTGGTCGCACCCCCTCCGTGTAGCAACGGGTGTAGCAACGGCCTTGACCACTACAGGTTGGCCTTGATCAGCCCTTTATCACGCAGCAAGGGCAGTAGCGCCTCAGGCTTGCTGGGAGCCGACAACCCAAACTTCGCGACGTAGCGCCCCAGGGATGCAGCAAGTGAGGCCTCTGATCGTTGATCACCAAAGTCTTTCGAACCAACTGCCTGAAGCTTGTTCACTAGTTCGGCTTCACCATACTTCGTCATGGCGAGTTCGGCGTCAAAGATTTGCACTAGACTTCGAATTACATAGCATGCAAAATATGCATGCTCCAACAACAGTTTCGACTTAACGCCATTTTGCACCACAGGAAAAGATGGCCTCCGTTTGCGCGCAAACTTAGGGCTGAAATTTTCGCGAGCTAATTGATCGAAATGTTCGAGTAATTTCGGGTCCGGCAGTTCACTCCTATGCATAAAGCTATTGCGAAGCTCCTTGAAGGCCCTATACGCCACTAGGATTTGCCGCAAATCCGCCCCCATGTAGCCGCTAGACGACCGCAAATTACCCGCGAAAGCCTCAGTCATAGAAATCGATTTAATCTTGCCCAACTCGACACCCAGTTGCGCATCAGCAATAGAGCAGTCCACGTCTTCAACACGAGGATTTCCATCACAAAGATGACCCAGATTCGTGCGCACCTTCCTTCCCTTTGACCCTAAAGTCACCAGAAAGTCTACACTTTCAATCCAACGCTCATATAATGCAATGACATTAATCAAAGCCGTGCGAGCAATGGCCTCCTCCTGGACCGACCAATCTCCATCTTTAAAGTAGTTAAAGTTGAATTTGCCTATCTTCGGAGCGCCCAAGAATAGTTCTTCCAGCTTCTTGTCATCGACGCCCGCATGTGCAGAGATGTAATCGCGAACCTGCCGCCTCATCGTCCATATAGCAGCGGCACTGGCACCAACGAAGTCGAACAACGATTTATATTCACGCTCGAAAGCATCCGTGGCTGCAAAAAACTTCGTCAAGGATCACCTGCAACATGTCCACTATGGTCAGAGTTTAGCTAGTGTATCCGTAAGAAGCTTCAAAGCTTCCCTCTTGTCCCGAAGTGATACCGAAGCGTAAATTTTCATAGTCACGTCTATGGCTGAATGCCCAACGATGTCACGAACGATGTGTGGCGGGACGCCGAGTCGAAGCAGCAGCGTCACGCACGAGTGACGCAGGTCGTGGAACCGGACACCGTCCAGACCGGCGCGCTTGCGCAGCGGGTACCAGCTCGACCGCAGGTAGGTCGGATCGAGCGGCCCACCCTTCGGCGTGGTGAAGACGAGGCCGGAGTCTTCCCAGTCATCCGCAGCTTCGGCTTCGTCGTCCTGGCGGTCCCAGTGCTCGACCAGCGCTTCGGCGACCAACTGCGGTAGCGGTGTGGCGCGCTCCGACCGCTCCGTCTTCGGCGGGACGAAGACCAGCTTGCGGCCGACCCTCTGCAAGGTCTGCCGGACCTGCAAGCTCGGGAAGCACCGGTCGGCGCAGTCCTCGCAGAACTCCTCCCGGTGAGGCCCGCACGGCTCGTCCCAGCCGTCCCAGTCGATGTCCGACCAGCGCAGGCCCAGCAGCTCACCGCGCCGCATCCCGAGGTAGAGAGCCAGTACGTACAGCGCCTCCAGCCTGTTGCCCCGCGCGGCTTTGAGCAGCGCTTTGGCCTGGTCGCTCTCCAAGCCCCGGTGAACGTCGTACCGAGGTGACTTGACCTGCACGAGCTTGGCGACGTTCCGCGGAATGACCTCCTCCCGCATGGCGTGCTGGAGCGCGTTCCTCAGCACCGCGTGCACCTGCTGCACGGTCCGATCGGAGAGCACAAGCCCGCAGCACTCCCCCACCGCGCAGCACCGCCGCTCCCCCTTGGGCCGCTTGGCGTCGACCTTGTCCGCGCAGCACCGGCAGTCGTGGCGAAGCCGGTTCAGGAATGTCCTAACGTCCTGCGCCGTCAGCCGCTGGAGCTTCTTCGCACCCAGGCCGGGGACCAGGTGCCGGCGGACGACAGCCCGGTACCCCTCGACCGTCCTCGGTCGCTTGGTGGTGGCGACGTTCTCCAGCCAATAGGCCAGGTAGCCGTCAACCGTCCAGTTGTCCGCCGACACCGGAATACCCGCGTCGGAATCGGCGATCTTCTTCCGAAGCTTCCGCCACGCCTCCTCTTCCGAGGTTGCCGAAACAGTGACCCGCTTCCGGTGACCGGTGGTGGTGAGCACGTAGGCCGCGCCGATCCACAGGCCATCTTTGCGCTGGTAGACCGAGCCTTCACCGTTCGACCGCTTACCCCTGGCCACTACGCCGCCTCCTGGATCAGGCGGGACAGGTACTCCTGCACCGACGAGGCCGGGATGCGGCGACTACCGCCGATCTTCACCGAGGTCAGTTCTCCCGAGCGGATGAGGTCGAAAACCTTGGTGCGTCCGATCCGAAGCGCCTGCGCGACTTCTTCGACGCGGTACAGCATGTCCTTCATGTCGCCCCCCGACGATCAAGCTGCGAGTTGAGTTGCCGAAAGGTCCGGCGGTGAGCCAGCAGCCGCGAGCAAGGCGCGGTCGTACTCGGCTTTCCAGGTCACGCGCTGGGCTATGGCGTGCATGAGCAGGTGCGCCCGTGGCGGCACGTTGGGGTCACCTGGCCGCACCTTGTGCCAGATGAGCTGGGACGTGTCCGGCTCCGGCTTCTCGATGCCCACCGCCTTGAGGGCTTCCAGGACGAATCGCTTTCGGTCGGCCCGGTGATCGGCGAGCGTCTTGCCGGACCACTTCCGCGACACCAGCACCCGTCGACCAGGTAGGCCGAGCGTGGTCCGGCGGTGCGCCCGCCCCTTGCAGTGTCCCGGAGTGGTCCGGGAGCCCGCGCCGCGTGGTTGGACGCCGTAGAGCAGCCACACTGCGCACCGGTCGGAGCAGGGCGTCACGGCCAGCTCGTCCGCCAGGCGGTCAGCGTGGGCGCGTTGCCGTTGGGTGCTCTGCTCGACCACTTCACCGATGGCTTTGGTCAGGTACTTGGTCAGGTAGCCGATGTGGCGTCCGGCCTCCTCCGAGCCGCCGAGGATGCCCTTCGAATGCACCTGACGCCCGAAGGTCACCACGTGCGCCGGCTGGTCAGTGGCCTCGACCGCGTCCGCCCAGGCCGTCAACGGCTCCCGCGTGTCGGGGTCAACGAACAACTCTGCCCGCGCGTCCCAGACCGGCAGGTGGTCACCGCTGTAGATGCGTTCGTCGTGGTTGGGCCACCAGACCTGGTGATACGTGGCCGCCGTGACGAGCCGGATGGTCTCGTGCGGGATCGAACCGCGGATTGCGGCATGGAGGTGTGGCGCCGCTCGCCTCTGCGGTTCGACCGTGGCGAAGTACTGCACCTCCCACCCGACGACCCTCCGGAGGTTCTGCCACCACCGGTCGACGAGCGAGGCGAAGTGCACCGCGTCCCGAGCCGCCCGCCGATAGTCATAGGTGGCCGGATCAACCGGTGTGCCGTCGTCGCGCACCCGCCCGTAGCTGTCGAGCGTGAGCGTGACGAACATCGAGGGCCGGAAGCCACCCGCGTACTCCCGCCCGACCGTGCGCTTCTCGACCCGCCGCCGGGGCAGGTTGGGCGCGTCCTGCCGGCGCTTGGTCGACCGCTTCACCGCCCGCTTGGTCGGCGCATCCGGCGAGGGGAACCGTCCCCGAACGCCGAGTTGCCGAAGTTCCGCGTCGACGGAGTGGATCTCCTCCCTCAGCTCGTCAGCGTCGCCGGCTTCCCCGGCCTCGACCGCCTCCCGGTACGCCTTGACCAGGTCCGCGCGGAACGTCAGCAGCTCCGTCTGGTCCTTGGTCGGCGCATCCGGGGTGAAGTCGGGTTCGGTCGCCATGTGCCAGCCCTCACGGCACTGGGCCATCCGCAGCGCCTTCGCCTTCTTCGCACACGGCGCGCAAACGCTCTCCACCGTCGAGCCGCACGGCACCGCGACGTGCCGGACTTCGTAGGTGGCCCGGTCCTCCACTTCCATCGTGAACGGCCGGACGCACACCCCGTGCTGCTCAGCGGCAGCCTTGACCACGTCGAGCGCCATCGGCTGACGCATCCGCTCAGCCCGCGTACCGCTCGTCATGCCGCCACCCCCTCAGCACCATCCGGCCTGGTCGGGAACGGCCGCACCTCACCGGGCCGCAGGAAGTCCCGCAGCACCGCCAAGTCGTCATCGGTCACGTGGAAGGCCCGAGCCCGCTCCGGCTCCCTCTGACCGTCCTGCTTCACCCATGCGACACCGGGCGTGTTCTCGCTGATTTCGTGCGCCGCCGCTCCCCGCTGCCGGACACCGTCGCCAAGCACCATGTCCACCTGCTGTGGCTCATCCAGCCGCAGCGCCACCCGCACCGTGAACAGGTGCCGGAACCCGACGACCTCCTTGCGCGGGTCCTGGACCAGGCCGACGAGCACGTACCCCGGAGCCCGTCCCTGCGAGGTGATCGTCTGCACCGCCCGCACCGCACGTTCCCGGAGCTGCCGGTCAGGCTGGTAGGCGATCACGTCCGCCAGCTCGTCCACGATCAGCACCGTCAACGGCTCGCCGGTCTCCCGAGCCCACAGCCGCCGAATCCCCCGGTACCGCGCCGCCCGCTCCTTCACCTCGACCGCGATGGATTCCAACAGCTCGACCGCGTCAGCGCCGTTGCCGAAGACGAGCCGGTCGAAGGCGTCGGGCACCTGGCCCAGTTCCATGCCGCCCTTGGGGTCGATCCCGACCAGCCGAACCAGGCCCGCCCGGACCGCCGGCGCGAGCTGCCACACCACCGACCACAACACCGAGCCCTTGCCGGCACCGGGCACGCCGACCACGAGCACCTGTGCCCCGAGCAGCCGCAGCCGCCACGGCTTGCCGCTCTCCGTCCGCCCGACGACCACCCGCTTGAAGTCCACGTCACCGTCAGCCAGCGCGGGCACCGTCACCGGCCGCACGAGCGGATCGGCGTGCACGAAATCCAGCTCGATCACCCGCGGCTTCAGCACCCGAACCCGACACGACCGAGCGCCGAACGAGTGCGCCAGCCCATCCCGCCGCAGCTCCCACGCCTCCGGGGACTGCGCAGGCACCATCCGCACCCGAACCCGGTCCCGCCACCCCTCCGACCGCACCCGTCGCAGCCGAGGCCGGTACTCACGCCCGCGATCACGCTTGGCCAGGTCAGCCAGCCGCATGACCGACCGCCACCGAGGCACGTAGACAGTCGCCCGCCGCCACTCGGTGACCAGCCGGAACCAGACGTGCCGCAGGAACGAGTCCCGTCCCAGCCCCGACCAGATGACCAGGCCCGCCACCAGCGACAACATCGCCAGAATCAACGGCGAGAGCCCAAACCGCCACCAGCACCAAACCGCTGAGGCCGGCACCAACGTGACCACCGGGTACCGGACGACGATGAGCACCAGGCGCACGGCCCCGACGACCGCGAGCCACACCAACGCCACCAGGGCAGCGACCCACTTGGCCTTGCCCGGCACCAGCACCCACCACGGCACCCGAGGTCGAACGCCCTCGAACGGAGCCGGATCAACCCACTTGCCGCCGTTCATCGCGCACACCCCACCGGGGCGAAAATCAGCGGCAGCCACCCCAAGCAGGAACAACAGGCGAGCTGATTAGGGGCGTAGACACCAAATCGCTTGCACGCCCCGCAGGGGCGACCATTGGCCAACTTCCACACTGTTGGGGCAACCACACGGCTTGACGCGCGTCCCCCAACCGCAGATACCCTTGCCATGACCGGATTTCCTTTGCGACGGAATCAATCAGGGGTCAGGTCAGGTGAGTCGCGGAGAAACGGATCAAGGCCCGCCAAGACTGAGGTCCGTTTCCCGCGACTCACGCCGACCGGCAGTAGTCATTCAGTTGTCACACCGAGCGCCCGACTACGGGTCGTCAGCCCGTCCGACTCGCGACCGCGTGCGCGCCGTTGGCCAGGTGCAGGATCAGAGCCTGAGATTCCTCCACGCTCAACGTGTTGGAAAGAACCGCCTGGGCCGCAGCCTGGTACGCCGCCACGTCGTCGGGGTGGTCGAGAAACACGCTGTGGTACATGGCATCCACGTGCACGACCGGCCGGTAGTGCTCCGACCGCATCAGCGTGAACGAGTACCGGTCCAGGTAGCTCCCGGCCATCAACCGAGGGAGCACCCGCACCTCAACGCGGCCCGTGTTGGGCAGCAGGGCGAGGTGCCGCAACTGGTCTGACGCGGTCCGCCGGTCCACGCCGAGGTTCCGCAGGGTCATCTCCCGCACCACGAACACGAACCGGGACGGCCTGCTCAATACCCGCTGCCGACGCTTCCGCGCCTCCGTCCGCTGCTCGACCTCTCCCAGCACGGCAAGCGGGTTGCGCTCCAGGACAGCACGGCCGTACACCGGGGTCTGCGCCAGCGCGGGCACGGACACCGTCTCGTATGCGAACACCTCCCGTGCCGCCGCCTCGTGCCGCAGGAGCACCGCCAATTCGTCCACCCCACCAGGCCCGTGCCCGCAGCCCACGAACCAGTCACGCGGGTCAGCGTGCAAGCTCATGACCCGATCCACAGTGGCCTGATCAGCCCGGTAGAACCCCAATAGCCGGGCGATGTTGCCCGCGTCGGTGCGCCGAGTCCCGTTCTCAACCTTCGACAACCAGGCGACCGACAGACCCAGCACTTCCACCAGGTCGCTGATCGGCACACGAGCCCGTTTCCGAGCCGCACGCAACTCGGCCCCCAAAGTTCTGCTTTCACGGTCGAACCCAGCCGTGAACTCCGCTCATCACTCACGACAAACCCCAAGATGGTTTGGAAGGAACCGCATTCAGAACGCGCCCACCACTCCGGACGATGGTTAGACGACCTCGAACAAGTCCTCGAAGTCCAAGGGATGCAGCACACGCAACGCGCCCGCGATGAACGCGGTACCGGGCCGCAAGTTCCCGTTCCTCACACGAGAGACCGTCGAACGGTCAACTCGCATCTTCCGGGCAAGGAGGTAATCCGACTTGAACCCGGCCAGCCGCACGGCCTTGTCGAAAGCGTCAAGGCGAAGCGCGACGCCGTACCCACGCTGCCCGCTCACACGCCACCCCCACCGGCACGGGCGTACTCAAGCCGTGCCCGCTGGTCGAACTCCTCAGCAGCGACCGCGCAGGCGTGACGAGCCCAGACCGGCACCGCCAGGTCCCCGCCCAGGACCCGCCACGCCTGCGCCACCGCGGAGTAGCCCAACGCCAACCGAACCAGCGCTCCAGGTTCGTCTGAAGTGGACGCCAGGAACAACGCACTCGTCTGCTCCGCGTACGCGAGGTTCCAGCGAGCGACCGCCTCACGAGACGGCCGCGTCACCTCAGGCCGCCTTCTGCTCGCCCTGGGGCTTCTCGCCCGAACGCTTGGGAGCCCCGCCCACCTGAGGCGACACGATGCCAGCAGCCCGGATCACGAACCCCTGGTACTTGTACCGATCCCCCATGACCCGAGGCTCAACGGTCAACCCGTCGAACGCCACCGGCCGCACCTCGACACCAGGCATCACCGCTACGGCCGAGGGAGGCACCGGCTGTACGTCAGCCAGGATCGTCACCGTCACCGACGCGTCCCGCTCCTTCTCGGCGGACGGGTCAGTCACGACCACCTTCCACTGCCGCTTACCGGTCCGCTCGTCCACCTTCTGCTTGGCCTGGCGACCACGCGCCTTGTCGTCCGCGCTCATGTACTCCATGTCCGGCGCGACCTCACCGACCATCAGTGCCCCCATCGGGAACACCTGGTCAAACGCCGCCTCGAACCGCGTCCCGTATGGAACCGCCACGCTCGCCACCTCCATCACTCGCCAGCTCGTCTGTCTGAGCTAGACAACTTGAAGGTAAGACAGCTTGGCTAGACAGGTCAAGCAAGTGTCACCCATATGGGTGAGCTAGCTCCCTAGGCCGGCTAGACAAGTCACCTAGTCTGGTCGCGTGGCGTTGCACTTGTCAGCAACGCCTGGCAGACAAGGAGACTTGTGGTGGCGCTAGACCCCGATGACCCACGACCGCCGTACATGCAGGTGGCGAACGCTCTACGGGCAGCCATCCTGACCAAGGTCTTCAAGGCCGGGGACAAGCTGCCGTCACGCGCCGAGCTGGCCAAGAAGTACGACGTTGCACCGATGACCGTGCAGAGCGCCCTACGCGAGCTGCGCGACGAAGGCTTGATCGTCTCCCGACAGGGCAGCGGCGTCTTCGTCCGAGAGCGCACCGAGCGCCCGGTCGGCCTGCGCCCTCACATCGAGCAGGCGTTCACATCCGACCGCGTGACGATCGACTTCGCTGGCTTCTCCGGCGAGACCTTGCACGGCATCCTCCAAGAGCCGCTGGACAAAATCCGCATCGGCCGCCTAACCCCCGAAACGATCCACGTCCGCATCCTCGTTCCGGACCCCACCGTCCCGTGGTCAGTTCCCGTAACCGTCGAGCACCAAGCCGACAGCCCGGCTTTCCGCGCACGCGCCGCCGAGATCATGCGCCGCCACACCCTCGCCATCGTGGACAACGTCACCGAGCTAGGTGCCCTCGGCTTGGTCAAAGAAGCCACCGCCGAAGTCCGCGTCCACCGGACCGCACCACTATTTAAGCTCTACCTGGTCAACAACGACGAAGCCTTCTTCGGCTTCTACCCCGTCCGCGAACACGTCCTATCCCTCGACGGTCAGCCCCAAGCCATCTACGACCTCATGGGCAAAGACGCAATCCTCTTCCACCACAGCACAACCGACGACGACACCAGCACTGGCAGTCAGTACGTCGAACAGGCTCGCACCTGGTTTGACAGCCTGTGGAATACTATCGCCACCGAGTATCGGCGATGACCAAAAACAATGTGTCTCTGGACAGCTTGGAAACCTTGCGTGACATCCTCGTCAGAACAGAGGGCTTGTTGCTCGATTTCGACGGACCTATGTGCTCAATATTCGCTGACATGCCTGCTAGTTACGTCGCTGATCAACTCCGCCGCGTTCTTTCTGATGAAGAAGGCATCGAGCTAGCAGTTGATCTGAGAATAACTCAAGATCCTTTTGATGTCCTTGCCTATGCTGTAACCCTCGGTAAAGAAGTTGGCTCGTTGGTGGAATCCGTACTAACCACGTACGAAATTGAGGCCGTGAGCACCGTTGGTCTTACCAACGGCGTATTCGACCTAATTTCTTCCTGGCACTACTCTGGTCGCAAGCTGGCGATCGTGAGCAACAACTCCCATAATGCCATCGAGTTTTTCCTCGAAAAACAAGGCTTGACCGATCTTATTAGCGCGGTTTCTGCACGCGCAGGGTCTGACACCTCACTGCTGAAGCCAAATCCATACCTTATTAGGCAGGCTATTGTCGCACTGTCACTTCAGCCGCAAGCTTGCACTATTGTCGGCGACTCAATTGCGGATATAGATGCGGCTAAAGCCGCACAAGTAACCGCGATCGGGTACGTTAACCGGCCAGCAAAAGCATTGGCTCTCAGTCGAGCGTCTGCACTTGTTACATCAATAGAGTACATCGTTGAAGCTCTGGGCTGAACTACGAGATATCCGTCGTCTAGCCATGTCGGGATGATGCTCGTGAGAAAGATAGCCCAGCGTCGTCGACTAGTTGGGCCATGCAATGCAAGCCGACGGTGATGTCGGGATTGTCGTGCGCATCGAAGTCGTAGGCGAGAAGAGCTGAAGTGCACTGGAGCAAACTGATGAGGCTGCCATGCCCTATCTCACCAAGTGCCACATCCCAACGTGCCCCAACGCCAATGAAAGAGCCATAGTCTCGATCAATGACGTTGAGAAGTGCTGCACGAGGACCGGCGTGTACGTAGTGATTGGACTGGCGATAGAAAGGTCGAAGGTGGTCAAGCTTAACCAGCTTTTCGAGCTTAACAAATGTAATCTGTTCTGTGGATGACGTAAAGAGTGGCCGCGCCCATTCATGTGGCTTGCGAAAGGTAGATCCATACTTTGTCAACATCTCATCGTATTGTTCCCTCACTGTCTCTACGTCTTCGGCCGAGAACGGCGTATACCCCAGCCTCTCGACATTCTCCTGGTAATTCTTCATGTCCTCGTATTGCTCTACAACTGCATAGTCTTGATAACGCTCGCCAAGACTAAGGAGGGAATTCTCGGCAAGCAGATTTGTAACCACGGCCAACTCGTGTAGCGTACGCCTCCTGGCGACTGCACCATCCTCAAGACCTCCCCTCATAAGGCATAGGACCTCCTCGGCGACCGTACATGCACGACCGAGTAGCAGGAATAGCATTTCGACCGTGAGGTCTTCAGAGCCTCCGTGCTCCAATGAATTCAGGTAACCTTCGCGAGCCTTATTGCAAAGTTCGTAAGCCAAGTATGCTACTGCCTGGTAGTTCCCAAATGCCGTGCCCCATTTATCTTGAATCTCACTTTCCATCTGCCGTCTTGATTCTGTTAGGGCATCAAGAAGGGTCGACTTCGATTCGTGAAGCGACTGCACGGTGGTTTGCGTTATCGCTGGGAGTGCTTTAATAAAAGCGTCTGCGGTCTTGCGGACCGCCTCATCTACCTCAACCCCTCGATCTATCTGTTCATGTGCGATGTCAAGAAAAATCGAGAAGAATACACTTTTCTCGCTAGTCATTTCAAAGTAAGAATCGGGTTTTTCGTCATCCTGCTCAAGCTTTCCCATCGTCACAATCCAGCCGATCGGTTGCGCTGCTTTCTCTCGGACGTACAGCTTCCATCAAGTACGGCAGATTTCAAGTATCTAGCCCGCGTGTCGCAGTTGCGTGATTCTGCCGAACTTGGCTCTATGGGATCAAGGCGCGCCGCCTGCGGCGGCGCGCGGTGCCGTCCGGCGCACGTTGGCACCGACTCCCCGCATCACGGCACGCCGGGCTCCCGCTTCGCTCCGCCCGTCGGCCGCGCGCGGAGTCGGTGCACGTGGTCGGGACGGCGGCGCGCTGATGGTGACGCAGTGAGCCGCGGAGCTGCTTCCGGCCGCTGGATTCCGTGACGATCGCGTGGTCGCACGGCCAACGTGGCTGGGCGCGGCGATCGACGCCCGCCGACGCTCCGCGCCTGCGGCCAGCGGTGGTGGCTGGTCGCTTAAGGGGGCGGTCTGTTACCCGTTTGCTCCAATTGATGCGCGGGTTCAGTCGAACGACTGGGCGCGGTCGAGCTGGAGGACTGGACATGAGCGAGGCAGAAGACCTGAGGGTGATGACCGATGCAGCCACCAGGAGGGACGCAGCACAGCGGGCCTATACAGCGGCCGCAAGTGTGGCACCGCTACGCCACGGAGAGGAGTCTCCTGCACCGCACCCTGAGGCTCGTCGCAGACTCAGGGCTCGCAACGAGGCACGTGCTCACTACAGCCTTGTGAGGGACCGGGAACTGGCTCGTCGGGGAGGCTGGATGCCCTGCCAATGCTGCACGGGACGTACCGGCCAGGTGTAGCTACCGGTGTAGCAACGGGGCTGGACTTGGGTGAACCGGTATGAACGGTCCTAGCGCCGTGAGCTGTGGGAACGGTGGAATCTGAACGGCGCTGGACGAGCAGGGCCGGCCTTGAAAGCGGGAGACGGGCAACCGTCCGGGGGTTCAAATCCCTCCGCTTCCGCAGGGAGGCAAGGGGTGTGACCGGTCTCGGGACCTGGTCACACCCGCCGCACCCGTACTCGGGTGACGTCCGCGCGGATCGTCGCCGCCACCCGGGAGGGGCCGTGGACTCGGTGAGCAGGTATCTCGACCTGGTCGAGGCCGAGATGCGGCGCGACCCGGAGATGCGCGAGGGGCAGGCGCACTACGTCGCCCTGTGCGGGGAGTGGCCGCACCTCCTTGAGCAGGTCGCGGGCACCGAGCGGGACTGCTTCACCGTCGACCGGAACCTGCCCGCCTTCCTCGCCTGGGTGGAGGAGGCGTTGGCCGCCGAGGCCGGGCGGTCGGCGTAGCACCGGGTTTCGCGGGTTCCACGACGCTCCGGCACGAGGGCCGGCCCCGGGCGGGACCGGCCCTCGTGGTGGAACCGCCGGGATCAGGCGGTTTCGGCGTGCGTGTGGGGCTCGACGTGCAGGGCGCGGGTCTTCGCCGCCGCCCGTGCCTCGGCCCGCTTGGCGCGCGGCGGGACGCCGTTCACGTCCTCCGTGCTCATGGCGTACGACGCGGTGACCCAGGCGAGGGCGTCGGAGTTCCGGTCGAGTGCCTTGCGGTCCACGTTGCCGAGGTTGTCGCCCGGACCGTGGTAGTTCGGGTCGTACGCGACGCCCGCGGTGCCGCCCCACTTGGCCACCTGGGCTTCGGTCTTGAGGACCTCGGCGCCGGTGAACAGGCCGCCGGCGGGGATGCCGTTCGCGATGAACTCGCCGTAGTCCGAGCGGCCGGAGAAGTCGGTGCCCTCGGTCTGGACCTTCTTCTCGACCTGGAGGTAGTCGACGAAGGCCTTCTCGATCTGCGCCGAGCCGTACGGGCCCGCGCCCGCGCCGACGCCGTCCGAGTCGTCGCCGTCGTAGACGAAGTAGCCCGCGTTCGGCGAACCGATCATGTCGAAGTTCAGGTACAGCGCGATGTCCAGCTGCTGCTCGAAGGTCAGCGACCGCACGTATTCGGTCGAGCCGACGAGACCCAGCTCCTCGGCGCCCCACCAGCCGAAGCGCACCGCGTTGTCCACCTTCGGCTTGCCGCCGAGCTGGAGCGCGGTCTCCAGGAGGCCGGCCGAGCCGGTGCCGTTGTCGTTGATGCCCGCGCCGTTCTCGACGCTGTCGAGGTGGGCGCCGGCGAACACGACGTTGTCCTTGCGGCCGGTCTTGGTCTGCGCGATGACGTTGCGCGAGATCCGGTCCTCCTCGTGGTACCGGAGGTCGACCGTCACCGGCTGGCCCGCGAGGCCCGCGAGCGCGGTGCCGTCCGCCTGGGTCACACCACCGGTCGGGACGACGCCGGGCGCGCCGAGCGTCACGCCGGACAGCTTGGCGTCCGGCACGTTGTTGGCGATGATCACGGCGATCGCGCCGGCGGCGGCGGCGTTGCGGTGCTTGATGTCGAACGTGCACGCGCCGCGGCGGATCAGGGCGACCGCGCCGGTGAAGTCCTGGCCCGCGAAGTCGGTCGCCTCGCAGCCCGGGGTGCCATCCTCGGGGACCACGCGCAGCGGGCCGGTGATGCCGCCGGCCGGCGTCTGCGGCGAGAACTCCAGCGGGATGTTCTCGTACGTCGTGGTGCCGACCGTGGCGGTGGCGGCGTCGGTGATCTGCACGGGGTAGGTGAACTCCGGCGTCGACACGTCGAAGCCCGCGCCGCGCAGCTTGCCGGCGACGTAGTCGACGCTGGCGTCGTAACCGCTGGTGCCGGCCGCGCGGTTGCCGTCGTTGCGGTCGGCGATGCGCTGGAACGCGATCAGGTGGCGGTTGACCCCTTCCAGCGTGACGTTCTTGGTGAGCTTCTTGGCCAACTGGGGACCGTCGAGCGCGGTCGGCGCCGCGCCGGCGGTCGGGACGGCGACCAGTGCGAGGGACGCGGAGGCCGCGAAGACGACCGCCCGTCGGATCCCGGTTCTAGCTGACATGATCGAGTTCCCCTTCACTCGGTTGCCGAACCCTCACAAAGCAACCCGGTGAAAGCAATCCGTCAATCGATGGGTTCGCGCCCCGTGAGCAGGGACGAGCACGGTGTGACGCCTTTCACGACGAGGTCCCGGGCGGGTCGGCGGAACCCTCGGGCGGTACCTGGCGTGGTGGTGACCGCGCGGTGCCGGCGCGACCGGATTAACGTCGGGGCATGCGCGCGATCACCACTCGGGAACCCGGCGGACCGGACGTGCTGTCGTGGGAAGAGGTGCGGGACCCCGAACCCGGTCCCGGCGATGTGCTGGTGGAGGTCGCGGCGACCGCCGTGAACCGGGCCGACCTGCTCCAGCGCCAGGGGCACTACCCGCCGCCGAAGGGCACGTCCGACGTGCTGGGGCTGGAGTGCTCGGGCACGGTCGCCGCGGTCGGCGAGGACGTCCGGGACTGGCGCGTGGGCGACGAGGTGTGCGCGCTGCTGGCCGGCGGCGGGTACGCGGAGCGGGTCGTCGTGCCGGCCGCGCAGGTGCTGCCGGTGCCCGAGGGGGTGGACCTCGTCACGGCCGCGTCGCTGCCCGAGGTGGCGTGCACGGTGTGGTCGAACGTGGTGATGCTGGCCGGCCTGGAGGCCGGCGGGACGTTCCTGGTGCACGGCGGCGCGGGTGGGATCGGCACGCACGCGATCCAGGTGGGCAAGGCGCTGGGCGCGCGGGTCGCGGTGACGGCGGGCTCGGCGGAGCGGTTGCGGCGCTGCGCCGAGCTGGGTGCGGACGTGCTGGTGAACTACCGGGAGCAGGACTTCGTCGAGGTGGTCGGCGCGGCGGACGTGGTGCTGGACAACATGGGCGCCGCGTACCTGGGGCGCAACGTCGACGTGCTCGCGCCGGACGGCCACCTGGTGGTGATCGGCATGCAGGGTGGTGTGAAGGGCGAGTTGAACATCGGCAAGCTGCTGGCCAAGCGCGGGTCGGTCAGCGGGACGGGCCTGCGGTTCCGGCCGGTGGAGGGGCGCAACGGCAAGGGGCGGATCGTGGCCGAGGTGCGCGAGCACGTGTGGCCGATGATCGCGGACGGCCGGGTGAAGCCCGTGGTGGACCGCGTGCTGCCGATCGAGCGGGCGGCGGACGGGCACCGGGCGCTGGAGGAGGGGGACGTGTTCGGGAAGGTCGTGCTGGAGGTCTGAGTCGCCGGGCGCGAACGTACGACTCGCGGGGCGCGAACGCGCGACTCGCCGGGCGCGAACGCGCGACTCGCGCGGCGTGGGCGTACGACTCGCGGGTCAGTCCAGGGCTGCGGCGGTGGCCAGGAAGGTTCGGGGTGTGGTGCGGAAGCGCAGGGAGAACTCCTCCGCCCACCGGACCAGCACCGTCTGCTCGCCCGGCTGCTCGGCGTCGTCCACCAGCACCGCGGCGCCCGGCGCCAGCACGCCCCGGAAGACCGGGAGGGCCGGGTAGCGGGCGTCCCCCAGCAGGGGGCCGTCCACCAGCAGCAGGTCGACCAGGCCGTAGCGCTCCACGTAGTACGACACCTCGTCGTGCACGAGCCCCGGGTCGTACCAGTGGGCGCTGCCGAGGGCCGCCGGGTGCGGGGACAGGGGTGCGTGCACCACGCGCGCCACGTGCCCGAGGCCCTCTCGGCGGAGCTGGCTGGCCACGAACGCGGCCGTGCGCTCGTCGTGCTCGACCGACAGCAGGTGGCCGAAGCCGCGCCGGGCGAGGAGGCGGGCCAGGATCACCGAGGACGCGCCGCTGCCGCACTCGACCAGCACCGTGCGCGAGCCGAGGAGCACCTCGTCCACGACGGCGGCCAGGGCGGCCGGGCGCAGCTCGTGCGCCGTGTTGGGCAGGTACTCCGACATCAGCGGGGCCAGGCGGTGGAGTGCGGCTATGTCGGCCAGTTCGCGTGACAGCAGGTCGTCCAAGCCGGCCTCCACCTCACCCCAGCTCGGCGACCGCCCGCACGAGCTCGTCCACCTCGACCGCGTTCGTGTAGTGCGCGAGGCCCACGCGGATCGCCCCGCCGACCTCCCCCACCCCCAGCACCGAGAACACGCCGTGCTGCCCGGAGTCCGCGAACGCGCACACCCCGCGCTCCGACAGGTGCTCGACGCCGTCGGTCGCCTTCACCCCGGCCACCGTGAACGCCAGCGCCGGCACGCGCCGCATGGCGTCCCCGATCACCATGACGTGACGGAGCGATCGCAGTTCGTTGATGAGGTTGGCCAGGAGACCCGCCTGGTAAGCCTTGACCGAACCCAGGGATGTGAGCAAGCGCTCCCTTCGGGGACCCACGGCCGCGTCGTCCAGCCCGGCCAGGTAGTCCACCGAGGCGACCAGCCCGGCCAGCAGCGGGTAGGCGTGCGGGCCCAGTTCGAGGCGCTCGGGGCCGCGCGCCCCCGGTTCGACGGCGACCGACGGCAGCAGGTCGAGCATCGACGGGTCGCGGAACACCAGCGCGCCGACCGGCGGGCCGCCCCAGTTGTTGGCGGACACGGCCACCACGTCCGCGCCCATCGACGTGACGTCGAGCGGCACGAAGGGCGCCGCCGAGGAGGCGTCGACCACGACCAGGGCGTCGGTCCGGCCGGCCGCCTCGGCGATCTTGCGCAGGTCCGGCCTGGTGCCGACGGAGCCGGACGCGGCGGTCACCGCGACCAGCTTGCACCTGGGCGTGATCAGCTCGTCGTACTGCCAGGCGGGCAGCTCGCACGTCTCGATGTCGACCTCGGCCCAGCGCACGACGCTGCCGGTGCGCTGCGCGGCCCGCTGCCACGGGTTGATGTTGGTCGGGTGGTCGAGCCGCGAGACGACGACCTCGTCACCGAGGAACCAGCCGTCGGACAGGGCGTCGGCGAGCCGCTGGAGCAGCACCGCGGAACTGGGGCCGAGCACGACGCCGGCCGGGTCGGCCCCGACCAGGTCGGCCACGGCGCGCCTGGCCGCGTCGACGATGGCCTCGGCACGTTGCGAGGCGGGGAATATGCCACCCGGCCCGGAGACGGGTGCGCGCAGCGCGGTGGAGACGGCCGTGGCCACCTGTTCGGGTACTTGCATCCCCGCAGGAGCGTCCAGATGAACCCAGCCGTCGCCGAGCGCGGGGAACAGGCCGCGGACTCGTGCGACGTCGAACGCCATGCCGCACACCGTACGGAGGACGTCGGTGGCGCGACAGCAGGGGGCCGCGGTTTCGCGCCCCGTTCCGCCACCCGGTTCGGCGGTGGCCACCCGATCGCGCCAGGATGGACGGCATGAGCGAGGCAGAGAACGAGCGGCACGTGGTGGTGGTCGGGCCCGACGGGAAGCCGGTGGGCGCCGCGCGCGTGCCCGTGGGCGACGACGGGCCCGGCCAGGACGTCACGGACCTGGTGGAGCAGCCGGCGAAGGTCATGCGCATCGGCACGATGATCAAGCAGCTGCTGGAGGAGGTGCGCGCCGCTCCCCTGGACGAGGCCAGCCGCAACCGGCTGAAGGAGATCCACAAGCGGTCCATCGAGGAGCTGGAGGACGGCCTGGCCCCGGAGCTGCGCGACGAGCTGGAGCGCCTGTCGCTGCCGTTCACGGAGGAGGGCACGCCGTCGGACGCCGAGCTGCGGATCGCGCAGGCGCAGCTGGTGGGCTGGTTGGAGGGCCTGTTCCACGGCATCCAGACGGCCCTGTTCGCCCAGCAGATGGCGGCCCGCGCGCAGCTGGAGCAGATGCGCGGCCGGGCGCTGCCGGCCGGTTCCGGTGGCGGCGACGCGGAAGGCGGTCCGCACATCCGGGGCACGGGCCAGTACCTGTAGTCCCGGCACGGCGGGCCGGCGGAGGAGGTGGCGGCGGGCGCGGGCTGGACAACGGGCACCGTCCTGCCCGACTGTGGGCACCGCCACCCACGAGAGGAGCCGACCAGTGCTCGAAAGAGTCCGCCACAGCCCGTTCGTCGACGAGTTCCGGAAGCGGGTGCGGGGCAAGGTCCTGAGGGCCATCGACGACGTCGTCCGGCCCTACCACCACGAGCAGGCCCAGCGGATCGAGCGGCTCCAGCAGGAGTTGGCGGCGCTGCGCGAGCGGGCCGAGCACGCCGAGCAGGCGGTGGACCGGGCGGTGAACGCCACCATCCAGCACGAGATCCGCGCCCGGCGCGACCTGGTGTTCGCGGGTGAGCAGGAGGCCGCCCTACAGAGCGCCCGGTTCGTGCGCCGGCACCTGCCGACCGCCCCGCACTTCGACCACCCCCACGCGACGCTGGAGCACGGCCTGGAACTGGTCGAGGCCGAGGGCATGGCGCTGGAGTTCGGCGTCTACACCGGCGGCACGCTGAAGATCATCGCCACCGCCCGCGAGGGGCGTGACGTGTACGGCTTCGACTCGTTCGAGGGCTTGCCCGAGGACTGGCGCAACGGCTTCCCCGCCGGCATGTTCGGCGTGGACGGCCTGCCGGACGTGGACGGCGCGGAACTGGTCGTCGGCTGGTTCGACGACACGCTGCCGGGTTTCCTGGAGGAGCACCCCGGCCCGGTGGCCTTCCTGCACGTCGACTGCGACCTGTACTCGTCCACCAGGACGGTGCTGGACCTGGTCGGTCCGCGCCTGGTGCCGGGCAGCGTCATCGTCTTCGACGAGTACTTCAACTACCCGGGGTGGGAGGAGCACGAGCACAAGGCGTGGATGGAGCACGTCGCGCGCACCGGGATCGAGTTCGACTACCGCGGGTACACCTATGACCACGAACAGGTGATCGTCAAGGTGACCGGCGTACCGGAAGCCCCCCGGGAGGGTTGACCGTACCGTGACGGCCCGGCGACAGGGTCCCCACCTCGTCGCCGGTAGTCTCACCTCTCGTGCAACCCACGAGTACGGTCGAGCGGCCGGCCGCTCCCCTGGCGCCCAACTCGCGCACCTTCGCTCGCGCGTTCGCCGACGTGCGCGACGCCTGGCGGCAGCGGGAGCTCTGGGGTCATCTCGGCTGGCAGGACATCAAGCAGCGGTACCGCCGGTCGATCATCGGCCCTCTGTGGATCACGATCTCGATGGGCACCACGGCCCTCGCGCTCGGCCTGCTGTACTCACAGCTGTTCAACCAGCAGATCAGCACGTTCCTGCCGTACGTGACGGCCGGGTTCATCATCTGGAACTTCATCCTCGGCGTGGTCACCGAGGGCACCGAGGTCTTCATCGCTAACGAGGGCCTGATCAAGCACCTGCCCGCGCCCATCACGGTGCACGTGCTGCGCATGGTGTGGCGCCAGGTGCTGTTCCTGGCGCACAACCTGATCGTCTACGTGGTCGTCGTCACGATCTTCTTCCCCACGCTGATCGAGCCCTACCAGATGGAGGGCGACCCGGTGACGCAGCCGGGCCTGTCCTGGATGGCGCTCATGGCGATCCCGGGCTTCGTGCTGGTCGTGGTCAACGCGGTGTGGATGGCCCTGCTGTTCGGCATCATCAGCACGCGGTTCCGCGACATCCCGCCCGTCATCAGCAGCTTCATCAACCTCGTGTTCTTCATGACGCCGATCGTCTGGCACGTCGGCGTGCTCAACAAGGTCACCGACGGCGAGGGGAGTTGGCGCACCCTGATCGCCGAGCTGAACCCGATCTTCCACTTCGTCGAGATCGTCCGGGCGCCCATGCTGGGCCACGCCCAGGACTGGCACCACTGGGTGGTCGTCGGCGCCATCACCGTCGTGGGGTGGACGCTGGCGCTGGTCGCCATGCGCAACTACCGCGCCCGCGTCTCCTACTGGGTCTGAGTGAGGCCGTAAGCAATCATGGTCAGCATCGACGTCTGGAACGCCTCGGTCGACTTCCCGATCTTCGACGCCAAGTCGAGGTCGCTGAAGAAGCTCGCGCTCGGCAAAGTCGGCGGCAAGATCGGCTCCGAGGGCCGCGTGCCGATAATCGAGGCACTGCACGACATCAACATCTCGCTCGGCCACGGCGCCCGGGTGGGCCTGGTGGGGCACAACGGCGCCGGCAAGTCGACGCTGCTGCGGCTGCTCGCGGGCATCTACGAGCCCACGCGGGGCAGCTCGCGCATCATCGGCAAGGTCGCGCCCGTGTTCGACCTCGGCGTGGGCATGGACCCGGAGATCTCCGGGTACGAGAACATCATGATCCGCGGCCTCTTCCTCGGCATGACCCGCAAGGAGATGGAGAAGCGGGTCGACGACATCGCGGAGTTCACCGAACTCGGCGACTACCTGTCGATGCCGCTGCGGACCTACTCCACCGGCATGCGGGTCCGCCTGGCGCTGGGCGTGGTGACGTCCATCAACCCCGAGATCCTGCTGCTGGACGAGGGCATCGGCGCGGTCGACGCCGCGTTCATGGCCAAGGCGCGGGACCGCCTCAAGGACCTCGTCGGCCGCTCCGGCCTCCTGGTGTTCGCCAACCACTCCGACGAGTCCCTGCTGGAGTTCTGCGACACCGCCATCTGGATGGACGAGGGTCGCGTGAAGATGCACGGCGACCTGCGCGAGGTGCTGACCGCGTACAAGGGGCACGACCCGTTCGAGTACCTGAGCGAGGAGACGCGCGAGCGGCTGGCCAAGTCGAAGGTCGCTAACGGGAACGGTGGCGAGTAGATCGTGAGCGCACTGCCGAAGGGGTCCGTCGTCGGGGTCGTGGTGACCCGGCACCGACGTGAACTGCTGGCCGACTCCCTGAAGGTGCTGGCGTCGCAGACCCGGCCGCTGGACCACCTCGTGGTCGTGGACAACGGTCCCGACCAGCCGGTCGGGGACCTGGTGGCGCAGTCCCCGATCCCCACCACCTACCTCGCGTCGCACCGCAACCTGGGCGGCGCGGGCGGCTTCGCCCTCGGCATGCTGCACGCCCTGTCGCTGGGCGCCGACTGGCTGTGGCTGGCCGACGACGACGGCCGCCCCGCCGACGAGACGGTGCTGTCCGTGCTGCTGGGCGAGGCGGAGCGCCGCGGGCTGGCGGCCGTGTCGCCCGTCGTGGCGAACATCGACCGGCCGGAGAAGCTGGCGTTCCCGCTGCGGCGCGGGCTCACCTGGAAGCGCGACTCCTCCGAGCTGGGCGACGACTTCCTGCCCGGCATCGCGTCGCTGTTCAACGGCGCGCTGTTCAGGGCCTCCGCGATCGACGTGATCGGCGTGCCGGACTACCGCCTGTTCTTCCGCGGCGACGAGGTGGAGATCCACCGGCGCATGGTGCGCACGGGCATGCCGTTCGGCACGTCGCTGAAGGTGGCCTACCTGCACCCGGACGGCTCGGACGAGTTCAAGCCGATGCTCGGCGGCCGGTTCCACGCCCAGGACCCGGAGAACGCGGTCAAGCGGTACTACACGTACCGCAACCGCGGGTACCTGCTGTCCCAGCCGGGCATGCGCAAGCTGGGGTTGCTGGAGGCGTTCCGGTTCGGGCTGTACTTCATCGGCGTGCGGCGCGACCCGAAGGCGTTCGTCGAGTGGCTCAAGCTCGTGCGGCTCGGGCAGCGGGAGCGGTTCTTCCGCCGGTAGGACCGGGTCGACGGCGAGGAGTTCGTGGTCGACTCCGGCCGCGTGGTCGCCGCGCACTTCGAGTGAGCGGCGGCCACGCGGTCGGGCCGGGTCAGTTCTCGAAGACCTTGCGCCACCGCTCGGCCGACGTCAGCTCGGGCAGCGCGTCGCGGTACAGCCGGCGCAGCCGCGGCCACTCCCGGCCGAGCCTGCGGTAGTTGCGCACCGCGCGGGCCATCAGGGTGCGGAACTGCTCCGGGTCGCGCTTGTAGAACGCGACCCCCGTCCCGTCGGCGGTGGACACGGTCGCGCTGTCCAGGTTGCCGAGCAGGAACCACCGGGCGTCGAGCGCGGGCACGTTGAGCTGCGGGCGGTCCCCGGTGGCCGGCTGCGGCGGGCGCAGGTTGTGCAGCACGGACTTCGCCGCGCGCACCGCGATGGCGGCCTTGCGGCTGGTCGGCTGGAGCAGCGCCTCCGCGCGCACGGCGTCGAAGGTGGGCGGGGGGAACTCGCGGGCCGATTCCAGGCGCCGCGCGTCGCTGAACCCGTCGCGCAGGCGGCGCACCTCCGGCAGGGCGGTGCGCAGCGAGTCGAACAGGCCCGCCGGCCCGTCCAGGAAGTCCTCCAGCGCCTTCTGCTGGAGCGCCACCGTCGAGTACTCCATGGACAGCAGGTGCCGCAGCGACAGCTTCAGCCCGTGCTTCACGATCCACGACCGCACGTCGTACGGGCTGTGCAGCGCCGCCAGGACCAGGCGGTTGCGGGTGTGGAAGTACGCCTGCCAGTCGGTGGAGTCGTTCTTGTCCGTCCACGGCATGTGCCACACCGCCGAGCCCGGCAGCGACACGGTCGGGTAGCCGTGCTCCAGCGCGCGCAGCGAGTACTCCGCGTCGTCCCACTTGATGAACAGCGGCAGCGGGTAGCCGACGCGCTCGATCACCTCGCGCGGGAACAGGCACATCCACCAGCCGTTGTACGTCGCGTCCACCCGGGGGTGCAGCGCCGGGGTCTCCCGCAGGGACGACGTGGCGAAGTCGTGGTCGGTGACCGCGCCGGGGGCGGCCCGCCAGAAGCAGGTGCCGAGGTCGACGATCTCGGCGGAGCTGTGCAGGCGCGTGCGCGCCTGGAGGTTGAGCATGTGGCTGCCGACGATGACGGGCTTGGCCGCGGCGCGCGCGAACGCGTTGGAGCGCAGCACCGCCTCCGGTTCGAGCCGGATGTCGTCGTCCATGAGCATGACCTGCTCGACGTCGCTGTTCTCGATCGCCTCGAACATGCCGCGCGTGAAGCCGCCGGAGCCGCCCAGGTTGTCCTGCTCCACGACGGTCAGGCGCGGGCCGAGCACGCGGGCGACCTCGTCGAAGCCGTCGACGGACCGCACCTTCACCGCGCCCTGGTCCGCGACGACGACCTTGCCGACCACGTCGAGGACGGCCGGGTCGCTGCCCAGCGCCGCCAGCGCGGCCACGGCGTCGTGCGGGCGCATGGTGGTGATGGTCACCGCGACGCGCTGCGGCGGCAGCGGCGTGCGCACCGCCCACTCCGCGTCCCGGACGGCCAGCGGCGACTCGTGGGTGGACACGTCGAACCAGATGAACCCGCCGTCCTCGAACGGCTTGAGCGACACCTCGAACTCCAGCGCCGTCCACTCGGACGCGTCCTTCACGAACCGGCCGTCCAGGTGGACGACGTCGCCGCTCGGCTTGGAGCGGTACACGTCGATCCGTCCGGAGCCCCGCACCTCCAGCCGCAGGACGACCTCGCCGACGGCGGTCCAGCGCTTCCAGTAGCTCGCCGGGAACGCGTTGAAGTAGGTCGCGAACGACACCTTCGCGTGCTCGGGCACGGTCAGCGCGCGACGCGAGTCCACCCGGCAGTGCACGTCCTGCGGCTCGTCCAGGTACATCGGCCGGACATCGAGCGGGTCGTCCTCCCGCGGGAGGACGATCCGGTGCACTGCGTCCACGAGGGTTCCCTCCGGGGGACGGGCCGGCCGGGTCCCACCGCGGGACCCGGCCGGCCGACTCTGCCACCAACTACAGGTCGTACAGGCGCTTCCAGTTCGAGCGGTCGGTCAGCTCGCCCATCGCCTCGCGGTAGGCCCGCTGCATCTCCGGGGCCTGCCGGTACAGCTCGCGGATCAGCTTCGTGCCCTGCTTGCCGAGGCGGACGGCGAGTTCGCGGTCCCGGCGGCGGACCCGCACGCCCTCCTGGGAGGCGTCGGTCACCACGGCGGTGTTGAACAACGACACGTGCCACCAGGCCGAGTCCCCCGAGCTGACCGCGCCCACGTCGTGCACGTTCTTGCCGAGCAACTGGTGCACGATCCGCTTGGCGAGCACCGGGGCGAACAGCTTCGGCGCGGGCGGCGCGCTGATCAGCGGGAGGTCCCCCGAGGCGATGCCGGGCACCTCCGACGCCGGGTGCCGCACGGTCTCCGGGTACTCGGCGCGCAGCTTGCGGATGTCCGCCGCCGCCTGGACGCCGCCGTCGCGCAGGAACCCGGGGCCCTTGAGGAAGTCCTCGATGGCCTTGAGCTGCGTGGCGGCCAGGCCGTACTGCATGCCCACCAGGTAGGTGGCCAACTGGGAGGCCATCGACCGGCAGATCCGCTTCGGGTCGAACCGGCTGTGCAGCGCCGACGTGATCAGGGCGTTGCGCAGGTTGAAGTACCGGTGCCAGTCGTCCCAGTCCTTCCAGTGGAAGTCGGCGTGCCACACGCCGGCACCGGGGAGCGTGACCGTGGCGAACCCGTGGGCCCGCGCGCGGTAGCCGTACTCGATGTCATCCCACTGGAAGAACAGCGGCAGCGGGTAGCCGATCGCCTTGACGATCTCCGAGGGGATCAGGCAGGACCACCAACCGTTGTACCCGGCGTCCACCCGCCGGTCCTGGACGTTGCGCTTGCCGGTCTCCTCGTCGAAGCCGGTGAGGTCGGCGTCGTGCAGCGCGCCCTCCACGACCTGGCCCGGGGCCAGCGTGTCGAGGTTGGCGTACTCCGCGCCCACGTGCAGGTGGTTCGGGTGGAGCAGGTAGAGCATCTGGCCGCCGACGATGACCGGCTGCGCCGTGCGGTTGGCGAACGCGGTCGTGCGGATCACGATCTCCGGCTCGCACAGCACGTCGTCGTCCATGAACAGGACGTTGGCGTGCTCGGCGCCGTCCAGCTCGGTGACCTCGTACAAGCCGCGGGTGAAGCCGCCCGCGCCACCGAGGTTCGGCTGGCGGATGTAGCGGAGCTTGTCCCCGAGCGCGGCGGCGACCTCGGCGAACCGGGGGCGCGACTCGACCGCGTCGGTGCCCTGGTCGACCACGTAGACCGCATCGACCAGGGCCAGGGGCTCCTGGTCGGACGCGAGGGCCGCCATCGTGTTGAGGCAGTCCTCGACCCGGTTGAAGGTGCAGATCACCACCGCGGTGGGGCGGACCTTCGCCGGCGGCGCGACCGTCCACCGGGCGTCCTCGACCACCAGCCGGTCCTCACCCGTGGTGAGGTCGAACCAGAGGCCGCCGCCGTCGGTGAACTTGTCGATCTTCGCCGTCAGGGTGACGACCTGCCGGGTCGCGTCCGCGACCTGCTCGGCCGCGACCGTGCGGGACTCGCCCTCGGCGTCGGAGGCGACGACCGCCACGGTGCCGGAGCCCGTCAGCGTGACGCTCAGCTCCACCTCGGGGCTCACGCACCACCGCTGCCAGTAGGTGGCGGGGAACCGGCCGAAGTAGGTGTTCATCGAGACGACCGCGTGCGGGTGCAGCACGAGGCGGTGCCGCTCGCGATCGGCCACCCCCCGGGAGACCTCGGCGTAGAGGTCCTCCGAGACGATCGGCGACGGGCCGGCGAACAGCCCGCGCTGGGCCAGGAGTTTCTCCGGAGCCTCGTGCTCGACGAGGGTCGAGTTGCCCGACATTGCTACTCAGTCCTCCAGCGAACCGTCCAGCGCCCGACCGGAGGTCAGGTGCGGGACGATCTTGTTGTCGAACACACTCAGCGCGGAACCGATCGCCATGTGCATGTCCAGGTACTTGTAGGTGCCCAGCCGGCCACCGAAGACGACGTTACGCTCGGCGGCCTCCACGCGCGCGAGTTCGCGGTACCGCTCCAGCTTCGCCCGGTCCTCGGCGGTGTTGATCGGGTAATACGGTTCGTCGTCCTTCTCGGCCGCGCGGGAGAACTCGCGCACGATGACCGTCTTGTCCGACGGGTACTCGCGCTCCGGGTGGAAGTGCCGGAACTCGTGGATGCGGGTGTAGGGGACGTCCGCGTCGTTGTAGTTCATCACCGGGGTGCCCTGGAAGTCGCCGACCGGCAGGACCTCCTGCTCGAAGTCCAGCGTCCGCCAGCCCAGCCAGCCCTCGCTGTAGTCGAAGTACCGGTCGAGCGGGCCGGTGTACACGATCGGGGTACCGGCCGGGATGTCGTCGCGGATGTCGAAGAAGTCGGTGTCGAGGCGGACCTCGATGTTCGGGTGATCCGCCATCTTCTCCAGCCACGCGGTGTAGCCGTCGACCGGCAGACCCTCGTAGGTGTCGTTGAAGTAGCGGTTGTCGAACGTGTAGCGGACCGGGAGGCGGCTGATGACCGCGGCGGGCAGTTCCCGGGGGTCCGTCTGCCACTGCTTCGCGGTGTAGTCGCGGACGAACGCCTCGTACAGCGGACGCCCGATCAGGGAGATCGCCTTCTCCTCCAGGTTCTTCGCGTCCTTGGAGTCGATCTCGGAGGCGTGCTCGGCCACCCACGCGCGGGCTTCCGACGGCGACAGGTACCGGCCGACGAACTGGGCGATCAGCCCGAGACCCATCGGGAACTGGTACGCCTGACCGTCGTGCATCGCGAAGACGCGGTGCTGGTAACCGGTGAATTCGGTGAACTGGTTGACGTACTCCCAGACCCGCTTGTTGGAGGTGTGGAAGAGGTGTGCACCGTACCGGTGCACCTCGATCCCGGTCTCCGGTTCGGCCTCCGAATAGGCGTTGCCGCCCAGGTGGGACCGACGCTCGACCACGAGCACGCGCTTGCCGAGTTGGGAAGCGGTGCGTTCGGCGACCGTCAGACCGAAGAAGCCGGAACCGACGACGATCAGGTCAAAACCATCGAAGCTCACGGAGCACGAGGCTACCCGGACGTGGTGGCCACCTCGCACCCAGGGGCGTGGCGTCCGCCGGGGTTCCCCGTCCCCGGCGGACCCGTGCCGCACCCCCGTCAGGAGGACCGCAACGACGAGTCGTCGTGCCTGTCGCCGCCCCCCTGGGCGGCCCGCTCCAGGGTCAGGACGCGCTCCTCCAGCGCCCGCCGCTCGCCGTCGATCTCGCCGCGCTGGAGGGCGATCTCCTCGACCGCCGTGCGGACCTCCTCCTCCAGCCTGCCCACCTCGGTGCTCAGGTGCAGGGCGACCAGGCCGAGGACGGCCACGGCGAGGAACAGCACGAAGTTCGAGGGGGTGATGATGCCGGTGATCCGGGTGAGGAACTCCGGCACGCCCGGCACGGCGGCCAGGACGGTGACCCCCACCGCCAGCAGCAGCCAGATGCTCGCGTACTTCTCGCGCAGCTTGCGCCGGCGCATCATCTCGAAGACGAGGAAGAGCACCAGCACCGCGACCACGATGCTCATCAAACGCCACGAAGCCACCACGACCCCCTACGCCGCATCGGACCGGTCGGCCGCCGGCGCGCGGCGGACCAGGGCGAGCAACAGTGCGAGTCCGGCACGGCCCAGGTAGACGGCCGAGCGGATCGGCGAGGTGCTGGGTGTGCCGGACTGGCGCTCCAGCATGACCACCGGGATTTCCCTGACCACCAAACCCGCGCGCAGCGCGAGCACCAGCGACTCGATGGTGTCGCCGAGGTACTCGGCGGGGTAGTTGTCCGCGAACAGCGCGACCGCGCGCGGTCCGGCGGCCTTGAAGCCGGAGGTGACGTCGGTGAGCTTCGTCTTCGCCAGCCGGGTCAGCACGAAGGACAGCACCACCATGGCCCAGCGGCGCGGGCCGCTCGCCTTGTAGCTGCCCTTGCCCGCGAAACGGGAGCCGATCACGATGTCGGCCGACTCCAGGCCGTGCAGGAGGGCGGCGAGCTCGTCCGGGTCGTGCTGGCCGTCGGCATCGACCTGGACCACCACGTCGTAGCCGTGCCGAACGGCGTACCGGAAGCCCGTGCGCATCGCGCCGCCGACCCCGAGGTTGACCGCGAGCCGGGCGACGTCGGCGCCCGCCTGGCGGGCCTTCGCGGAGGTGTCGTCGGTCGAGCCGTCGTCCACGACGAGGACCCCGGCGGCCGGGATCGCCGCCTTCACCTTGGCCACGACCGAGGCGACGTTCCCCGATTCGTTCAAGGCGGGGAGCACGATCAGGACGCGGCCGGCCCTCGTGAGCGTTCCTTGCACCTCAACACCCTATCGTCAGTTCAGCGGTTCGGCTCCGGGGTGGGCTCGCCATCCGCGACCACCCCTTCCTGGCCCTCGATCTCGTAGATCGTCGCGCCCTCGTTCTCGAAGACCTCCCGGAAACCCTCGGTCCGCCCGAGTCCCACCAGGCCCTGGGCCGTCTTGCGCTCCGGGCGGACGAAGCCGCGACCGACGATGACGTAGCGGACCCTCAGCTCGTCCAGTTCCTCGCGCACGCGCGGCGAGGTCGCCACCTTGTTCAGGTTGCGCGCGAGGTAGGTCTGGGGGGAGTCGGGCGGGGTGCCGTAGAAGGTCCACACGACGGGCTCCACCTTCGCCACCGCGTACATCCACGCACTGCCGTCCACCACGTCGTTCATCACCCGCTCGCCGGGGCGGACGCGCTCGCCGAGCCACCGGTACGCCTCCTGCTCGGCGGCACTCACCGTCGGGCCGTTGCCGTAGGTCTGGGCGAGCCGGGAGCTGTTGCGCCCCACGTACGCGCCGCTGACGGCCGCGAGCAGCAGGAACACGACCAGGCTCGCCGCCACCGCGACCCGCTCGGTCGGCCAGGACGACGGGATGCGCGAGCGCCGGCGCTCCACGAGCCACCCGCCCGCGGCGGCGGTGAACACACCGAACGCGATCGACCCCGGGAGCGGCAGCAGCGCGGCCAGCCTCCAGTGGTCGTTGTAGAAGAACCCGGTCAGCTGGTGGACCAGCGGCGTCTCCAACGACACGGTGGCCGCGTACAGGACGCCGAACACGGCGTAGACGACCACCATCCAGGTCATCAGCCGCCGGCGCACCATGACGAAGATGCCGAGCAGGGCGGGCAGGCCGATCCACCACTGGGGGAACGCCACGACCCCGGAGAAGGTGAGCATCTGCCCGAACGCGCCGGCGGGCGTCGCCTCGGAGGACCACAGCGCGGCGGTCACACCGGAGGCGGCGCCCAGTGACGGCAGGATCAGCGGCACCGAGACCACGAGGCCCAGCAGGACCGTGGCCAGCAGCGTCGGCCACGCCCGGCGCCAGTCGATCGGCACCTGCCGGAACACGCAGCACAGGAAGATGATCAGGAGCAGGGCGAAGACGATGACGGCCAGGCTCGTCTGGAGGCCGACCATCCCCGCCACGACGACCGCGATCGCCACGGGACCGGTGACGCCGCGCGGCTCGACGAGGTACTTGACCAGCGCGAGCAGGGCGGGGATCAGGGCGATGCCCGCCACGTACGGCCACAGGGGGCCGCGCCACAGCGAGTCGTAGGGGAACGGGGAGAACCAGGTCGACACGGCTGCGGCGAACGCCACCGCGAGCGGCGGCAGCCGCCAGGCGAGGCCCAGGGCCGCGATGCCGACCGGCCAGATGAGGACCGTGCTCAACGCGCCGAGGTTGAGCAGCACCGGCAGGCTGGTGCCGGCCTCGTCGAGCAGCAACGCCAGCAGTTCGTGGTAGGTGCTCGGGTAGAAGTACGAGGTGTTGTCCGGCTGGTTGCCGATCGCGCCGGCCGTGGACACCACGGACGTCTGGTGCTCGGCGAGCCAGCGGACGAGGTTGCCGTGGTGCGGCGCGTCCCAGTCCTGGCTCAGCCGGTCGAGGCTGCCGATGCCGCGCAGGAACGTGACCGCGCCGACCGCCAGGCCCACGGCGAGTCCCGCGGCGACCACCAGGTGGTCGCGCAGCGGCAGCCGCTCCTCCGGCTCGGCCGGGCGACGCCGGTTCACGAGGTGGGACACGACGAACGCGACCACCGACGCCACGGCCGCCCACGCGGCGAAGGTGGGCACGGTCCAGGGGAGGCCGACCTTCCCGATCAGCAGGCCCCCGATGGACACCAGCCCGTAGGTCAGGGCGGGTGCCGCCCCGGCGAGCACCCACCCGCGCAGCCTGATGGCGGCTCCGAACGCGAGGCCGGGCAGCCAGTACATCAACAACAGGAGTGCAGCACTCATCGAAGTCGTGACCTGTCAGTCGGATTCGGGCGCTCCCCAGCCCCCGTGCGAGCGCAGACTACCGGCCAGGTCGAGTCAGCCGTCATCGCCCCGGCGCCAGACCGCGACGAAGGCCACAAGCACGCCGACCGCCGCTCCCACCAGCAGTCCGATCACCGAACGGGTGATCGTGTCGGCGGGCCACCACGCCAGCGCCGCGAGGCTCGGCGCGGCCGTCGCGGCCCAGGTCCGCAGCACCGCGCCCGCCCGGCCGCGGGCCACCAGCACCGCGGCCAGCATCTGGACCCCGGCGAGCAGCACGGACGAGAGCACCAGCGCCCCGACCGCCCAGCCCGCGACCACGAAGCCCTCGCCGTAGACGAACCGCACGACCCACGGTCCGGCCGCCGCGCCCGCGACGGCGCCCAGCGCGCCGAGGACCGCGACGGCCACGAGGCCCTTGGCCAACCAGCCGCGCAGCTTCCCGCGCCCTTCGCCGGTCGCCGACAGCCGCACGATCGCGGGCACCGCCAGCGCCTGCACCGGCAGCAGCGCCACCAGCGGGAACCGGGCCAGGGTGAGTGCGGAGAGGAAGGCCCCGACCGCCGCCGGGTCGTCGGCGGGCGCCAGCAGGCTCACCATCGCGGGGAACCCGGTCACCACCGTCGCGGTGAGCGCGGAGCCGGCCATGAGCTGCGTCACGGTGGCCGACACCGGTCCCCAGCCCCGGCCCGCGCCGCGCCGGTCCACCAGCCGGGAGGCCGGGGCCGCGACCACGAGCCAGGCGAGCGTGCCGGCCGCGACGGCGACGGCGAGCGACACGATCTGCGCCAGGCCGAGCACGACGAGCAGGACCGCGAGCACGAGGCGGACCGTCGGCTCGGTCATGGTCAGCCCGGAGTAGGGGCCGACCCGGTTGTGCCCGATGAGCAAGCCGCGCACGGCGAACAGGACGGTGTAGCCGAGGCCGCCGCACAGCGTCACGAGGGCGAGCTCGAAGTGGTCCGGGAAGAGGCGCTCGTTGACCGGCGGGATGAGCAGCAGCAGCCCGAAGAGGAGCACGAGCCCTGCCGCGACACCGACGACGCGCACGGCGTCCGGGCCGGTGCGCCCGCCCTCGATCTCGGCCTGGGCGGCCAGTCGCGAGACCTCCTGCTCGACCGGCGAGATGGCGCTGCCGAGGCCGAAGACCAGGCCCCAGAACGCCAGGAAGACCTTGTAGTCGACCGGGCCCAGGACCCGGCCGCACAGGATCATCAGGCCGTAGCCGAACACCGACGCGACCAGCAGCGCGCCGGTGACCGGGCCGAGCGAGCGGGCGCGGCGCACCCGCGTCCCGGGCGCGTCCGGCATCAGCGGCGGACCTTGGCCTTGAGGGCCAGCAGCAGGCCGCGGACCGCGCCCGCGCCGAAGCTGGCGGCGAACACCGGCAGCATCCGCGACACCGCGGTGGCATCGGCCGTGCTGCCACCGCACGCCTTCACCACGCCGCCCGCCGCGGCGGTGCCCGCCAGCCCGACCACCGCGGCGGTCCTGGGCCGGGTGGCGAGCAGCGTGATGCCCGCCGCCCCCGCGCCCAGCGCGGCCAGCGCCATCTTCCGGCTGGTGCCCGGGTTGCCCAGGTAGCCGTCGATGAACGTGGTGCCCCGGAAGTACGCGTGCTTGGCGAACTTCGCCAGCGATTCCCGGCCGTGGTAGTAGGAGCACGAGAAGTCGGGCGAGATGTGAATGCGCTCGCGCTCCGCGATCCACCGGATCAGCCTGGTGTCGTCGCTGGCGAACCGGATGTCGTCGAACATCGAATCGAACGCTGCGGACGCCGATTCCAGCATTTCCTTCGGCGCGCAGAAGAAACCGGAGCCCTTCGGGAAGGCGTCGAACTCCTCGATGCCGAACGACATCAGCCTCGGCTCTTTGAGGTAGCGCCGCCACAACACCTGCAACAGGCCGTTCCAGAAACCGGCGTAGGGGTTCCCGTCGGACTCGACCCGCACGTGACCGTTCCAGACGACCCGCTCCGGGTGGCCGACCAACTGCTCCTTGAGGAACGCCAGCGAGTGCGGGTCGACCACGACGCGGCTGCCCAGGATCAGCACCCGCTCGCCGCTCGCCTTGCGGATCGCCGCGCGGACCGTCTCGAACCGACCGCGGTTCTCCTGGTGGACGACCACCACGCCGTGACGATCGGCGTAACCGTCCAGCAGGGCCGGGGTGCCGTCGGTGCTGCCGTCGTCGACGACGACGACCTCGACCTTCCAGTCCGCCTCCGCCGCGGCGACCAGGACGGCGTCGATCGAACTGCCGATCCACTTCTCCTCGTTGTACGCGGGGAAGACGACACTGAGCGTTGGCGCCTGGGAGGCGATGGTCTGGCTCACGGCCGTGGAGATTACACTCGGTCGGGTCCGCAGCCGCGCGCGGCTGAGCTGGTTCCAGCCTAGAGGGAAGCGACTTCCGGTGATTTCTTTCATCGTGGGCACCACCGCGGAGCTGATCAAGATCGCTCCGGTGCACCACGCGCTCGTCGCCCGAGGCGCCACGCCGCAGTTGTGGTTCACCGCGCAGCACGTGGACGAGGTCCCGGACACCCTGGAGGACCTCGGGTTGTCCAAGCCCGACGTCTGGCTCGTGCCGGAGCGGACCGCGCGCAACCTGGAGCGGCCCGCGCAGGTGCCCGGCTGGGCGGCCTCCGTGGCCAGGTCCGTGGCCGGGCGGCGCAAGGAGCTCCGGGCCGCGCTGGAGTCGGACGGCAAGCCGGGTGTGGTCGTCGTGCACGGCGACACGTTCACCACGCCCTACGGCTCGCTGATCGGCCGCATCCTGGGCGCCCGCGTCGCTCACGTCGAGGCCGGCACGCGCAGCGGCAGCCTGCTCAGCCCGCTGCCCGAGGAGGCCAACCGGCGCATCGCCGCCCGCATGGTCGACATCCACTTCGCCCCGACGCCCCGCGAGGTGCGCAACCTGCGCCGCGCGCGCGGCGTGGTGGTCGACACGGGCGCCAACACGGTCATCGACGCGCTCAGGCTCGCCAAGGAGGGCGGCCGGGCGCCGTACGACCTGCCCGCCGAGTTCGGCCTGGTGACGCTGCACCGGTTCGAGCTCCTCCAGCGACCGGAGAAGTTCCGGGAGGTGCTCCAGGTCCTCAAGAGGGCGAGCGAGAAGACCCCGCTGCTGTACCTGGTCGGCGCCCACGAGCGCGAGCGCCTCGACGCCCTCGACCTGAACGGGCTGTTCGACGACGAGCGCTTCGTGCTGCGGCCGAAGCTGCGCTACCTGGAGTTCCTGCCGTTGCTGACGCGGGCGAAGTTCGTCGTCACCGACTCCGGCGGGCTCCAGGAGGAGGGCGCCTACCTCGGCATGCCGTGCGCCATCCACCGCGAGCGGACCGAGCGGCACCAGGGGCTCGGGCAGAACATCGTGCTGACCGGGATGCGCGCGGACAAGCTGGAGAAGTTCCTCGTCGAGCACGAGACGCTGCGACGCCCGTCCATGATGGACCAGTACCACCCGAGCGAGGTCATCGCGGACACCCTGGACCGGCTCGGCTACGTGTGACCCCGCCGCACGGCGGACAGGAGGGGGCGTCCCGGGTGGGACGCCCCCTCCGTCGTCGGGTGTCGGATCAGCCCCGCCGGGCGTCGACCAGGCGGTCGGCGTGCACGGCCGCGACGGCCCGGTGCGACGGGAGGATGCGGCGGCGCTCGTCGTCCGCGTCGCCCTTGCCCGCGACCAGGTCCAGGAAGCGGTCCAACTGGGTCGCCAGCGGCTCGCGGGCGGTGACCAGCTCCGGGATCTCGATCACCGTCTGCTGGCGGTAGCCGCGGCCCTCGGGGTCCGAGTCGTGCGAGATGTGCCGGTAGATGGTGACGTCGCGGCGCAGCAGGTCGACCTCGATGGTGCGCTCCAGCTCCTGGATCGTCAGGGACCGCACCTTGCGCTGCCCGAGCCTGCTGGCCGAGATCGTGGCGATCCCGCCGGTGGGGAAGGTGAGCAGCGCGTCCACCACGTCCTCGGCGCCCGGGACGGACTGCGGGTGGAACTGGGCGATGCCGGCGGCGACCCGCTCGGGCTCGGCGCCGCCGAAGCACTGGACCGCCAGGTCGACGTCGTGCACCAGCAGGTCCCACGCGACCCCGGTGCGGATGCGCGGCGTGTAGGGCGAGTGCCGCGCGGCGGAGACGTAGACCGGCTCCTCCAGCATGCCGAGGGCGGTCATGACGGCCGGGTTGTAGCGCTCCAGCAGGCCGCACACGACCGGCAGGCCCTTCGACTCCGCGAGTGCCAGGACCTCCTCGGTCTGCGGGAGGCTCGCGCACACCGGCTTCTCCACCAGCAACGGCTTGCCCTTCTCCAGCACCTCCAGGGCGAGGCCGTGGTGGCTCTCGGTGCTCGACGCGAGGACCACCGCGTCGATCCCGTCGAGGTCGCCCATCTCCGGCGACCACGTCGTGTCGTACTTGTCGGCGACGGTCCGACCGATCTCCTCGCGCGGGTCGATGATCAGCGCGAGTTCGCAGCGCTCGCTCTGGGCGATGACCCGGGCGTGCAGCGATCCCATCGAGCCGACGCCGACGACGGCGATCCGCGGCAGCGCGCTCATGCTCCCAGCACCTCCCGGACGGTGGTGACGATCGTGTCGAGGTCGGCCTCGGTGAGCTTGGGGTGCACGGGCAGCGACAGCGCCTGGCGGGCGACCCGCTCGGCGACCGGCACGTCCGAGGCGATGACGTTCGGGTTGTCCCGGTAGCAGTCGTAGTCGAACACCGTCTTCGGGTAGTAGATCCCGTTGCCGATGCCCTTCTCGGTGAGCTTCGCCGCGAACTCGTCGCGGCTGACCGCCGCGTCGTCCGTGACGAGCACGGTGTACTGGTGCCACACGTGGGTGCGACCGGGCAGGACTTGGGGCACGCGCAGGCCGGTGATGTCGGCCAGGCCCTTCGACAGCGCCTCGGCGTTGCGCCGGCGGGCGTCGGTGATGGTCTCCAGCTGTTCGAGCTGGGGGATGCCGATGGCCGCGTGCACGTCGGTCATCCGGTAGTTGTGGCCGGCGACCTCGTACTGGTAGCGCTGCCGCATCCCCTGGTTGCGCAGCACCCGCAGCCGGTCGGCCAGCGCGTCGTCACCGGTGGTGATGACGCCGCCCTCGGCGGTGGTGATGTTCTTGGTCGCGTAGAGCGAGAAGCAGCCGAGTCCGTAGCTGCCCGCCGCGCGACCCTCGTAGGTGGCCCCGACGGCCTGCGCGGCGTCCTCGACGATGGCGAGCCCGTGCTGCTCCGCCAGCGGGACCAGCGCGCCCATGTCGGCCATCTGCCCGTAGAGGTGCACGGGCATCAGGACCTTGGTGCGCGGGGTCACGGCCGCGGCGACCGCCGCCGGGTCGAGGCAGAAGTCGTCGTCGCGGATGTCCGCGAAGCGCGCGGTCGCACCCGCCTCCAGGATCGCGTTGAGCGTGGCGACGAAGGTGAACGGCGAGGTGACGACCTCGTCACCCGGCTGGAGGTCGAGCACCTGGAGGCTCGCCACCAGGGCGGTCGTCCCGTTGTTCACGGCAACCGCGTGCGGCACGCCCGCGACCCCGGTGAACGCGTCCTCGAACCGCTTGACCATCGGTCCCTGCGCGATCGCGCCCGACCGCAGCACCTGGAGGACCAACTGCTCGGCGGCAGCTACGTCAACGACAGTAATCGGGATCATGCAGCGCTCTCTCGCCTTCACGAAGCCACACCCGCGGACCCCGGTAGAGTGCTGCGCGGCCCGCATTGCGCCGCCACGGTACCCCGTACCGACCCGCGGCCACCGGCGCGGGCCACATCCGGATCAGGACGGACGTCTGTGGTCAACCACATTCACCCCACCGCGGTAGTAGGCGCAGGTGTGGAACTCGGGGACGGCATCACCATCGGCCCGGGGGCCGTCGTCCTCGGCCCCGCGGTGGTCGAGGACAACTGCTGGATCGGCCCCCACTGCGTGATCGGCACGCCGCCCGAGATCACCTCGGAACCGCACAACCGGGCGTGGGACGGTGAGCTCGCCCACGCGGGCGTGCACCTCGGGGAGGGTGTCACGGTCCGCGAGCTGAGCACCGTCCACCAGGGCAGCTACCGGCCCACCTCGATCGGCGCGGGCACGTGGCTGCTGAACCGCGCGTACGTCGCGCACGACTGCGCGGTGGGAGCCGGGGTGACGCTGTCGGCGGGCGTGTCGCTCGGCGGGCACGTCCGGGTGGGCGACGGCGTGAACCTGGGCATGAACGCGGTCGTGCACCAGCGCCGCGTCGTGGGCCCGCTCTCGATGGTGGGCATGGCCGCGGTCGTGTCGCGGGACGTGCCCCCGTTCGCGAAGGCGTTCGGCGGGCCGGTGCGGCTGCGGGGCGTCAACGCGGTCGGGATGAGCCGCGCCGGGTTCGGCGAGGCGGCGATCCGCGCGCTGGCGGACGCCTACGCCCGGTCCGAGGTGCCCGCCGACCTGCCCGAGGAGCTGCGCGAGGCGTTCGCGTGGTGGACCGAGGCGGAACCGGCCAAGCCGCTCGCCGCGGCCCACCACGCCTGAGCGGTCGTCAGAACCAGCGCTCCAGCACCTGCGCCACCCCGTCCTCCGCACTGCTCGCGGTGACCTCGTCGGCCACCGCGAGCGCGTCGGCGTGGCCGTTGGCCATCGCGACGCCGTGGCCGGCCCACCTGAGCATCGGCACGTCGTTGGGCATGTCGCCGAAGGCGAGCACGTCGGCGGCGGCGACGCCCAGGCGGTCGGCGACCGCGGCGAGCCCGGTGGCCTTGGTCACGCCGGGCGCGGCGAACTCCAGCAGGCCCTCGTCGGTCGACCAGGTCATCGCGACCGAGTCCCCGACGAGCGGGCCGGCCGCGCGCGCCATCTCGTCCGACGTCATCCCGGGATGCCTGACCAGCAGTTTCACCGCGGGCTTGCCGAGCAGCTGGGCGCGCTGGTGGCCGGGCAGCGGCTGCGCGCCCTCCTCCCACGGGTGCAGGTAGCGCTCATCGGCGATGAACTCCGCCCTGTCCGGGTCGCGGGCGCTCCCGCCGAGTCGCTCGGAGGCCATGGAGCAGCCGGGGAGCGCCTCGTCGAGCACCGCCGCGAGGTCGGTGAGCTGCACGGGCGTGAGCAGCTCGGCCGAGACGACGCGGTCGGCGCCGATGTCGTAGAGCACCGCACCGTTGGAGCACACGGCGTACCCGGTCAGGCCGGCCGCGTCGGCGACGACCGGCACCCAGCGCGGTGGGCGGCCGGTGGACAGGACGAACGGGACGCCCTCCGCGAGCACGCGACCGACCGTGGCGGCGGTGCGGGGGCTCACCCCGCCGAGGGGGGTGAGCAGGGTGCCGTCGACGTCGGATGCCACAAGGGATGGTCTCTGCACACCCCCCATGGTGCCCGTCGGATACCGTCGCGAGGTGCGCACTGGGATTGTGATCCTGCCCGAACACCGCTGGTGGATGGCCGAACACAAGTGGAAGGCCGCCGAGGAGTACGGCTTCCACCACGCCTGGACCTACGACCACATGGGGTGGCGGTCCCTGGTGGACGGACCGTGGTTCGGCGCGGTGCCGACGCTCGCCGCGGCCGCCGCGGCGACCTCCCGCATCCGCCTGGGCACCTACGTCGCGTCGCCGAACTTCCGCCACCCGGTGCCGTTCGCGCGGGACCTGCTGGCCCTGGACGACCAGTCCGACGGCCGCTTCACGCTCGGTGTCGGCGCGGGCGGGTCCGGGTACGACACGCAGGTCATGGGCAACGAGCCGCCGCGCAGCAGGCAGCGCCGGTTCGAGGAGTTCGTGGGCGCGCTGGACCTGCTGCTGTCGCAGGACCGGACCTCGTTCAGCGGTGACTACTACGAGATCCACGACGCCCGCGGCCACCCGGGCTGCGTGCAGCGACCCCGGCTGCCGTTCGTGGTGGCCGCCAACGGGCCGAAGGCGATGGGGGTCGCCGCGAAGTACGGCACGGGCTGGGTCACCACCGGGCCGGAGACCGAGGACGAGGGCGCGTGGTGGCGCGGCGTGGCTGGCATCACGGAGCGGTTCCGCGAAGTTCTCGCCGGGATCGACCGGGCCAAGGAGTCGGTCGACTTCCACCTCAACGCCGACTCCTGCCCGGTGTACTCGCTGAGCAGCGTCGAGCACTTCCGCGACGTGGCCGGTCGTGCGCGCGAACTCGGGTTCACCGACCTGACCGTGCACTGGCCGCGCTCGGAGGGCGTGTACGCGGGCAGCGAGGCGGTGCTGGAGCGGGTGGCCTCCGACGTGCTGCCGGAACTCGTGGGCGGATAGCGTCTGCGCCGTGCGACGAGTCGTGGTGATCGGTGGCGGGATCGTCGGCCTGGCGACCGCGCGGGAGCTGGTGCGGCGCGGTCACGAGGTGGTGGTCCTGGAGAAGGAGCGGCGCTGGGCCGCGCACCAGACCGGGCACAACAGCAACGTGGTGCACGCCGGGCTCTACTACCGGCCGGGGTCGTTGAAGGCGCGGATGTCCGTGGCGGGCAACGCCTCGATCGTGGCCTACGCGCGGGAGCGCGGCGTGCCGGTGGAGGTGTGCGGCAAGCTGGTCGTCGCCACGTCGGCCGACGAGCTGCCCCGGCTGGAGGCGCTGGCCGAGCGGGCGACCGCGAACGGCGTGCCGGCGCGGCGGGTGTCCGCGGCCGAGGCGCGCGAGTACGAGCCGGAGGTGTCCGCGGTCGCCGCGCTGCGGGTGGAGAGCACCGGCGTCATCGACTTCCCGGCCGTGTGCGACGCGCTGGTGCGCGAGCTGGGCGAGCAGGACCTGCGGCCGGGCACGCCGGCGCTGGGCATCCGGCGGGCCCTGTCGGGCGGCGGCGTCGAGGTCGCCACGCCGAGCGACGTGGTGCGGGCGGACGCGCTGGTGAACTGCGCGGGCCTGCACAGCGACCGGGTGGCGCGGCTGGCGGGCGTGGAGCCGTCCGCGACGATCGTGCCGTTCCGCGGCGAGTACTACGAGCTGCGACCCGACCGGAGGCACCTGGTGCGCGGCCTGGTCTACCCGGTGCCGGACCCGGCGCTGCCGTTCCTGGGCGTGCACCTGACCCGGATGCTCGACGGCAGCGTGCACGCCGGGCCGAACGCGGTGCTCGCGCTGCACCGCGAGGGGTACCGGTGGCGGGACGTCTCGCTCCGCGACGTGCTCGACGTGGCCCGGTTCCCCGGCACGTGGGAGCTGGCGCGGCGGTTCGCCCGCACCGGCGCGGAGGAGGTGCTGCGGTCGCTGTCGCGGCGGCGGTTCGCGGCGAGCCTGGCCCGGCTGGTGCCCGCGGTCGGCGAGGACGACCTGGTGCGCGCCGGGGCGGGTGTGCGGGCGCAGGCGATGCGCGCCGACGGGTCGCTGGTCGACGACTTCCTGATCGACACCGCGCCGCGGCAGGTGCACGTGCTCAACGCGCCCTCGCCCGCCGCGACGTCGGCCCTGGAGATCGGTCGGCACGTGGCCGACACGGTGCTTTCTACGATTGAGTGACCCCGATCGGGGAAGGCCGCCGGCACGTGGTGATAATCCGGTGCTTGCGACCGTCACCCTGGAGATGCCCATGAGCACCCTTGCCCACAGCGAGTACCTCGCCATGCGGCGTTTCCCGGCGCTCGACGGGATGCGCGCCATCGCGGCCGTCATGGTGGTCTTCTTCCACTATGCCGGCCCGACCTGGGTGTCGCTGAACGGCTGGATCGGCGTGCACATGTTCTTCGTGCTCTCCGGCTACCTGATCACCACGCTGGCCGTGCGCGAGCAGGACCGCACCGGGCGGCTGTCGATCCGCGACTTCTACCTGCGGCGGCTGTTCCGCATCATGCCCGTCTACTACGTGGTGCTGGCCCTCGTCGTGGTGTTCGCGCTGGTCCGCGACGAGTTCGTGACGAGCGGGCTGGCCGGCGTGCTCCCCGAGTACCTGACCTTCACCAACGAGTGGACGCCACCCGGTCAGGTGTTCGGCCAGTCCTGGACCCTGGGGATCGAGCAGAAGTTCTACGTCGTGTGGCCCCTCCTGCTGACGGCGCTCGGCGCGCTGGCGCTGGCCTGGCGGGCGTCCGCGACCGTCGGGCTGCTCGGGTTGGCCGTGATCGGCCACTTCGCGATGCCGCCGCAGTTCAGCTCGGCCGCCTACTACATGATCCTGTTCGGCTGCCTGCTGGCGTTCGTGCTGCACAGCCCCAAGGGGTTCGCGGTGCTCCGCCCGTTCACGCACCCCCTGGCGGCGATCCCCGTCTTGGCCGCGCTGGTCCTGGTCCAGGTCAACATGGACGTGCTGGGCGTCCCCGCCGGCGGCCTCCCCGCGGTCGCCGGGTACGGCGTCGTCGTGGCCCTGCTGGTGGTGTCGACGCTGCGGCCGGGCCCGGTGCAGCGGGTGCTGTCGATCGCCCCGATGCGGTTCGTCGGCGAGCGGTCGTACTCGCTCTACCTCGTCCAGGGGATCGCCGGGACCGTCGTGATGCTGAGCGTGCCCGCCTTCGCGGTGCACCGGACCGCGACCGGTGTCGCCGTGACGATCGTGTCGCTGCTGATGGCCGACCTGCTGTTCCGGTGGGTCGAGCAGCCGATGATCGCATTCGGCCGGAAGGTGGTCTCCCGGCCGAATGCGCGGGCCGAGCGGGCTCCGGCCACCGCGGAGGCCACCGCGGGGCAGCGACCGGAGCCCGCCGTCGCCGCGGCGCCCGCCGTCGCTAGCCAGCCGGCTTGAGCACGTCCAGGCCGCCGAGGAACGGTCGGAGCGCCTGCGGGACGACGACCGAGCCGTCGGCCTGCTGGTGGTTCTCCAGGATCGCCACGAGCCAGCGGGTGGTGGCGAGGGTGCCGTTGAGCGTGGCGGCGATCTGCGGCTTGCCGTTCTCGTCGCGGTAGCGGATGTTGAGCCGCCGCGCCTGGAACGTGGTGCAGTTCGACGTCGAGGTCAGCTCCCGGTACGCCCGCTGGCTCGGGACCCACGCCTCGCAGTCGAACTTGCGGGCCGCGCTGCTGCCCAGGTCGCCCGCCGCCGTGTCGATCACCCGGTAGGGCACCTCGACCTTGGCGAGCATCTCCTCCTCCCAGGCCAGCAGCCTGGCGTGCTCGGCCTCGGCGTCCTCCGGCTTGACGTAGGAGAACATCTCGACCTTGTTGAACTGGTGCACGCGGATGATGCCGCGGGTGTCCTTGCCGTACGAGCCGGCCTCGCGGCGGTAGCACGACGACCAGCCCGCGTAGCGCTTCTCGCCGTCGAGGATCTCGTCGGCGTGGTAGCCGGCCAGCGGCACCTCCGACGTGCCGACCAGGTACAGGTCGTCCTGCTCCAGCCGGTAGATCTCGCTCGCGTGCGCGCCGAGGAACCCGGTGCCGGCCATGACCTCCGGGCGGACCAGGGTCGGCGTGATCATCAGGCTGAAGCCGGCCGCGGTGGCCTGGGCGACGGCCATGTTCAGCAGCGCGAGTTCGAGCTGCGCGCCGATGCCGGTGAGGAAGTAGAACCGCGAGCCCGAGACCTTGGCGCCGCGCTCCATGTCGATCGCGCGGAGCCTCGTGCCGAGGTCCAGGTGGTCCTTGGGCTCGAAGTCGAACTCGCGCGGGGTGCCGACGTGCTTGAGCACGACGTAGTCGTCCTCGCCGCCCTCGGGGGCGTCGGGGTGGACGACGTTCGGGATGGCGCGGTGCAGCTCGGTCAGCTCGGCCTCGGCGGCGGACTGCTCCGCCTCGGCGGCCTTGACCCCGGCGGCCAGCTCCTTGCCCCGGGCCAGCAGCGCCTCGCGCTCCTCGCCCTTGGCGCGGCCGACCTGCTTGCCGAACGACTTCTGCTCGCCGCGCAGCGCGTCCGCGCGGGCCACGGCGGCCCGGCGGCGCTCGTCGGCGGACAGCAGCGCGTCGACCACGGCGTCGTCTTCGCCACGAGCGCGTTGCGACGCGCGGACGGCTTCCGGGTTCTCGCGCAGAGCCTTGAGGTCAATCACACGGAGCAGGGTAGTACCCGCTCCGCCGGAGCCCCATACGGATTGTCGGACCCGTGGGGCAGGATGCGCGCGTGGTCGATCGAGATGACACCCCGGACCTGCCCGCCGAGCGCCTGGAGGAGGTCGAGGAGTTCGCGCGGGGCCTGGTGCACGGCGGGTTCACCTCGTTGGAGGACGCCGTGGACGACGTGGGCGACTACTTCGAGGAGGACGACGGCGTGACCGGCGCGGTCGCCCGGTCCGTGGTCGAACGGGTGTGGCGGGAACGGGTCGAGGAGCAGGCCGGGTGGCCCGCGACGACGGACGTGGACCGGCTGCTCGCCGCGTTCGACGCGCTGGAGGGCGACGGGATCGTGGCGCGCGCCGACTTCACGTGCTGCCAGACGTGCGGGCACGCCGAGATCGGCGACGAGGTCGACCCGGCGGCGGGCGACGCGCGCGGGTACGTGTTCTTCCACCGGCAGGACACCGAGGCCGCCGTGGCGGACGGCGGTGTGTACCTGGCGTTCGGCTCCTTCGGCGAGGTCGCGGACCACGCCGCCGCCGACGAGGCCGTGGCGCGCGAGGTCGTCACCGCGCTCACCTCGACCGGCCTGCCGGTCGAGTGGAACGGGTCGGTGCGCACCCGCATCAAGGTCGGCCCGATGGCCTGGCGGAAGCGCCTGCCCGTCGGCTGAACGGCGAAGGGGGCGCGCCCGGCTCGCGGGCACGCCCCCCTCGCGCGGTCGACGCGCTAGGAGATGGCGACGGCGACCACGAGGCCCAGGGCGACGTGGGCCGCGGCCACGACGACGCTGGCCGGGGCGAAGCGGTCGGACTCGATGAGCGAGCCGATGTCGAGCCGGGTCACCCACTCCAGCAGCCGCACGGCGAGCACCTGGACGACGATGCCGAAGATGCCGAAGATCAGCGCCGACAGCAGGCCCTCGGCGAGCTTGCCGGCCGAGCTGTAGATGGCGACGACGACGATCAGCGCCATGCTGACCAGGCCGGCGGACGTGACGATGACCGCGTTCGGGGCCCCGTCGCGCACCAGGGTGCTCAGCTTGCCGGGCGTGGTCCAGTCGATGGCGTAGAAGCCGACGACCATCAGCACCGTGCCGACGATCGCGTACAGGGCGATCGCGCCGATGCCCTGGCCGATGGCCCCGCCGAAGCCGGGGTCCAACGCGAGGTTGGTGTTCACAGACCCTCCAGGGTGGTGTTCAGGTGTCGGGGATGGGCCGCCGGTGAAGGAGCCGGTGACACGGTTGCGGTGCTCATTCGACGATCCGGTGCGGCACGAACGCCGCGCCGTCGTCGGTGACCAGGCCGACGGTCTCGCGGATGCCGAGACCCGCCGACGCGTCGCCGACGACCCACGCGCCGAGCGCCGGCCGGTAGCCGTCGAACTCGGGCAGCGGGTCGAACAGCTGGTAGACGAAGCCCTCCTTGCCGTAGACCCCGCCGGTCTGGGTCTCGTAGCCGGGGGCGACGATCTGGATGTTCGCGCCCTCCCGACCCAACCGGGGCTTCCGCACGTACTCCGTGAGGAGACCGGGGTCGTCGAGGAACGCGGGCAGGAGGTTGGGGTGGCCGGGGTACATCTCCCACAGCACCGCCAGCAGGGCCTTGTTGGAGAGCAGCATCTTCCACAGCGGCTCGATCCACAGGGTGCCGGGCAGGCTCTCCACGGCGTGGCGGCCGAACTGCTCGTCGACCACCCACTCCCACGGGTAGAGCTTCACGACGGTGCCCATCGGGGCGTCTTCCAGGTCGACGAACCGCGTGAGCAGCGAGTCCCAGCCGATCTCCTCGATGGCGAGGCCGACCGTGTCCATCCCGGCCTCGGCCGCCGTCTCCTGGAGGTAGGCGACGGTGACGTGGTCCTCGCCGGACGGGTCGGCGCCGGACCAGGTGAAGTGCAGCTCGTTGGACGGCAGCCCGGCGCCGATCTCGGCCCAGCGCTCGACGAGCTTCTCGTGGATCGAGTTCCACTGGTCGTCGTCCGGGAAGACGTCGGTCTTCCAGTTCCACTGGACGACCGACGCCTCCAGCAGCGAGGTGGGGGTGTCGGCGTTGTACTCCAGCAGCTTGGCCGGGCCGCCACCGTCGTAGCGCAGGTCGAACCGCCCGTAGACGTGCGGGTCGCGGCGCTTCCACGACTCGGCGATCGCGGGCCACAGCCACTCCTGGATGCCGAAGTCGCGGTAGCGCTCGGTGAGCACCACGTTGTCGACGGCCTCCAGGCACATGGTGTGCAGCAGCTCGACGTCCGCTTCGAGGGCGAGCACCTCGCTCATGTCGAAGACGTAGTGCGCCGACTCGTCCCAGTACGGGCGCGGGCCGCCGTCGGCGTTCGTGGACGGCGAGCCGAACACCAGGCCCTGGTCGGAGACGGTGCGCTGCCAGTTCGGCCGCGGTGCGGAGGTCTCCCGGCGCACTCAGCTGCCCCCGCTCTTGCTGCCGCCGGAGACGCCGAAGCCGCCGCGCTGGATCGTCTTGCCGGACTTCGTGCTGACGTTCGCGCCCTTGGGGACGGTGTAGCTGCCGCCGCTGACCTTCTGGCCGACCGACAGGGGCGTGCTGCCGTAGTGGTAGCGGTACGAGTTGCCGCCGATGTAGATGAAGCCGCCGCTGGTGTACCCGCCGTGCGAGCGCGCGTAGTTCTCGTCGCAGTACTGGTCCTCGACCACGACGCCGTCGTCCGTGCACTGCGCGGTGACCTCGTCGGGGCTGGACGCGGCGTACCAGATGGCCACCACGCCGACCACGCCGACGGTCACGCCGCCGCCGATGAGCAGGCGCTTGCGCAGCTTCTTCCTGCGCTTCTCCTCGGCCTCGCGGGCCAGCTCGGCCTGGCGCTGCTCCTCGATCGCCGCGGCGCGGGCGCGCTGCTCCGCGAGCGTCGGCGGCCTCGGCTTGGTCCGGCCGGGCTCCTGCCTGCGGATCTGACCGCGCCCGCCCGACTGGCCCTGCGGGGTCTGGCCCTGTTGGGGGCCGGACGGCGGCACGTACGGCGGCGTCGCGCCACCACCGGCCGGAGGTGTCGGTCCGTTGCCCGGTCCACCCGCGCCGCCCTGACCGGGCGTCGCGGCGTTGCCGGTGTTGTCGTTCTCAGTCATCAGCCACTCCCGGCGGGGACGGTACAGAGATCGGCCGCCATTTGGGTGACGAGTGTCCCAAAAGCAACACACTCCACCCGCCCGAAGGCGTCCACGGTCGGCACAGGCATCATGGAGTAGATGTCCGTGAGCGCCCGCTGGTTTCGTCGAGCCGACACCCTGGTGATGCTCGGCGCTTTCGCGAGCGCGTTCGCGCTGCTCGCGCTGAGCACCTTCACGTCCTGGCCGGTGGGTGCCGGCGGGGTGGCCGTCACCACGTCGACGCAGGTCAACCCCGTGTTGGAGGCCCAGGCGGGCGACTGCCTGAACTGGACGCGCAAGGACCTGACCGACGTCGCCAAGGTCGACTGCGCCGCCCAGCACCTGTTCGAGGTGACGGGAGTCGCAGACATCTCGGCCTCGCACGGCCCCCAGGAGCCCTTCCCGGACGACGCCGCGTGGCAGCGGATCAGCCAGGACAACTGCGTGCAGCTGTCGCTGGCGTACCTGGGGAACAAGTTCGACCCGTTCGGGAAGTACACCGTCGGCCCGCTCAACCCGGGCGAGCGGCTGTGGGCGGGCGGGCAGCGCACGCTGCGCTGCGGGCTCCAGGTCGCCGGTCCGGCGGGCGGGCTGCTGCCCGCCTTCGGCACGGCGCGCACCCAGGACCAGTCGGACGTGTACGACCCGGGCGTGTGCCTGGGCATCACCGAGGCGCTGGGCGTGGGCGACCCGGTGGAGTGCGCGAAGCCCCACACGTTCGAGATCGTCGGCGTCGTGCCGCTGCCGCCGGGCGACTACCCGTCACCGGACGCGCAGGACGAGCTGATGGCCGACGAGTGCGCCCGGATCGCCGCCGAGTACACCGGCGGCGTGGACCTCAAGGCCCGGGGCCTCATCGTGTCCTGGGACACGCGGGCCCCCGAGAGCTGGGCGGCGGGCTCGCGCCTGGCGAACTGCAAGATCGGCGCGGTGCCCGTGGAGGGCGGCCTGGCGGCGTGGGAGGGCTCCGTCCGCAACCCCGACGCGCCGCCGCTGACCACCTCGAACCCGCCGCAGACGACCGCCGTGCAGCAGGAGGAGGCCACCGGCGCGCCGCTGCACTCCCAGTCGAACACCAGCTCGGAGGTCCCGCCGTCGTCGGGCGCGTCGGAACCGACGTCGGCCTCGGCCACGACCACCACGGCGACCACGACGACGACGAGGTGATCGCGTGCCGGTGGAGATGTCCCGTCAGCGCTTCGAGGAACTCGTGGGCGAGGCGCTCGACCTGATCCCGCCGGAGTTCGCGACGGCGATGGACAACGTGGTCGTCCTGGTCGAGGACCGGCACCCGGAGGAGCCGGGCCTGCTGGGCCTGTACCACGGCATAGCCCTGCCGCTGAGGACCACGGACTACGGCGGCGTCCTGCCGGACCGCATCACGATCTACCGCGAGGCGCTGCTCGACTACTGCTCGTCCGAGGACGAGGTGGTCGACGAGGTGGCGGTGACCGTGGTGCACGAGATCGCGCACCACTTCGGCATCGACGACGACAAGCTGCACGAACTGGGCTGGGGCTGATCGTCCCCCGCGGGGCCCGGGTCGGCCGCTAGGCGACCACGTCGACGCCCGTCCACGAGGTGCAGCGCCACCCGTCGCCGGTGTCCTCCAGCACGACCCGGCCCGTGTTGGGCAGCAGCCCCGCCTCGGCGATCGCCGGGTGCACGTTGACCGCCAGCGCGAGGGCGGCCATCCGCAGCGACGCGCCGTGGCTGACCAGGACGACGGTGTCGGCGTCGTCGTGCCCCGCGGTGATCTCCCCGACCGCCCGCAGGTAGCGGTCGAGGACCTGGCGGCCGGTCTCGCCGCCCGGCAGCGGCACGTGCAGGGCGCCCTCGGCCCACTGCCTGACCACCGCGATGAAGACCTCGAACGCCTCGCGGTCGTGCCGGCCCTCCAGGTCGCCGCAGAAGATCTCCTGCACGCCGTCGACGACCCGCACCTCCAGGCCGTGCGCGGCGGCGACGGGGGCCGCGGTCTGCTGCGCGCGGATCGCCGTGCTGGCGTAGACGGCGGCGACCGGCTCGCCGGCCAGGGCCTCGGCCAGCGCCGCGGCCTGGACGACCCCGGCCTCGGTGAGCGGCGGACCCGGTGGCAGCGAGTCCAGCGCCATCTTCACGTTCGACGCCGTCTCACCGTGCCGGACCATGATCAACTTCACGCGCCGCGCCCCCTCCGCACGTCGGACAGCCACTCGGCCGCCGCCACGAACTCCTCGTTGCCCGCGACCGGGCCGCCCGGCTCGGCCTTCGGGTACGAGCCGAGGAACCGGGTCTCCGGGCAGTGCCGGTGCAGCGCGGCCAGCGCGTCGCCCACCCTGGGCTCGGACACGTGCCCGTCGAGGTCGATGTAGAACCGGTACTCACCGAGCCTGCCCTTGGTGGGCCGCGACTCGATGCGGGTCAGGTTGATGCCGCGCAGCGCGAGCTCCGCCAGCAGGTCCGCCAGCACGCCGACGCGGTCGGGCGCCGTGCACACCACCGACGTGCGGTCGTGGCCGGTCGGCTCGGGCAGCGCGCCGGGCGGGCGCACGGCCAGGAACCGCGTCTTCGCGTCGCGCACGTCGGCCACGTCGGCGGCCAGCACCTCCAGCGGGTAGTGCCGCACCGCCACGGGCGCGCTCACCGCCGCGTCGAAGTCGCCGTTCAGCACGGCCCGCGCGGCGGCGGCGGTGGACGCCGTGCTCACCACCTCGGCGGACGGCAGGTGCTCGGCCAGCCAGTGCCGGACCTGGGCCAGCGCGTGCGGGTGGCTGGCGACCGTGCGGACCCGCCCGTGACCGGGCCGGGTGAGCACGCTGAACCGCACCGGCAGCACCGCCTCCGCGACGGCGACCAGGGGCTCGCCCTCGGCCAGCGCGTCCATCGTGGCGGGCACCGCGCCCTCGACGGAGTTCTCCAACGGCACGCACGCCCACCGCGTCGCACCGGACCGCGCGGCGGCCAGCGCGGCGGGGACCGTGTCGAACGGGACGAGCTCCTCCTGCGGGGAGGCGAAGCCGCGTGCGGCCTGCTCGGTGAACGTTCCCTGCGGTCCGAAGTAGGCGAGCACGCCGCAACGATACGAGGCGCACCACCGGTGGTCGTCGTTGAGGCGAGGATCACCCGTCCGCCGGGTGGCCGCCCCCGTTCCGCGACACGCGGTTCTCCTGGAATGCTGGGTGGTGTGTCCGCCGATACGGAGGGTGAGATCAACGCTCCGGTAGTAGTTCCCCGTCTGGTGCTGTGCGCCGTCGACGAACCGCTGGCCAGCGCGTGGCTCGCGGTGGCCGACGGCAGGTCCGGCGTCGAGGTGCACCGCGGCTCGGTGCTCGACATCGTCGCCGAGGCCGTCGTGAGCCCCGCGAACTCGTCCGGCTGGATGCGCGGGGGCATCGATGCCGTGTACGCGAGGGCGTTCCCGCACGTCGAGGACAACGTCCGCCGCGCCGTGCTGGCCCTGCACGGCGGTGAGCTGCCGGTGGGCGAGGCCGTCGCCGTGCCGACCGGCGAACCCGAGCCGGAGTGGCTGATCAGCGCCCCCACCATGCGCGTGCCCGGCGAGCTGCTGCCCGAGGACACCGTGCACCCGTACCTGGCGGCGCGGGCCGTGCTGCGGCTGTGGCTGGGCGGGCGGCTCGACGACGGCCGCCCGCTGCGGGACGTCGTGCGCACCATCGCCATGCCCGGTCTGGGCACGGGGGTGGGCGGGGTCGCGCCCACGACGTGCGCCCGGCAGGTGGCGGCGGCGTGGGACGAGGTGTTCAGCCCGTTGCCTCGGCGGTAGTTGTCCACAGCTCTGTCCACAGCTCTGTGGACAACCGGGGCGCGGAGGTGGACAACTAGCGTGGCGCGACCCATCGTTCGAGGTCGAGTTCGTCGGTGATGGGGATGCCGTAGTCGCCGACGCTGGGGATCTCCGGCTTCAGCCGGCGCGACTCGCGGACGGCGTCCGGGCGCAGGGCGGTGAGGCGGAACCCCCGGCGCTGGTAGAAGCGCAGCGCGTCGAGGTTGTCGTTCGTCGTGGTGAGGCGGACGCGCGAGCAGCCGAGCTGGCGCGCCCGGTGCACGGCGGCGTCGACGAGCGAGCTGCCGACGCCCCTGCCTCTTCGCAGGGCGTCGACCGTGACGATCTCCAGGTGGCCGTCGGTCGCGGCGTAGGTGAGCAGGCCCACGACCTGCTCCTGCTGCTCCACCAGGAACCCCGGCAGGCTCGCCGGGAAGAACACCTGGCCGTGGGCGACGGCGGTGTGCGCGCCCCACAGTTCCAGCACCAGTCGGCCGACGACGATCCGGTCGGCTTCCTCGATCGCTCGTACGAACATCCCTGCACTGTGTTGGCGACCGCGCGTGGCCGGTACCGGCATTCGCCCTATGGTGGGTTCGTGCCCGTGCGAGTGTTGCTCGTAGACGACCATGAGGTGGTCCGCCGAGGACTGCGCGAACTGCTGGAGGACGAGGACGACATCTCCGTCGTCGCCGAGGCGGGTGGCGTGGGCGAGGCGCTGGTGCGCGCCGCGTCGTCCCGGCCCGACGTGGCGGTCGTGGACGTCCGGCTGCCCGACGGCGGCGGGGTCGAGCTGTGCCGGCGGCTGCGCTCGTCGCCGACGCCGCCGCGCTGCCTGGTCCTGACCGCGTTCGACGACGAGGACGCCCTGGTGGGCGCGATCCTGGCCGGCGCGTCCGGGTACCTGCTCAAGCAGGTGCGCGGCCAGGACCTGGTGCACGCGGTGCGCGAGGTGGCGGCGGGCCGTTCGCTGCTGGACCCGCGGACGACGGCGCGGGTGCTGGAGCGGATGCGGCGGCCGGCCGAGGTGGACGTGCTGGACGCCCTGACCGAGCAGGAGCGCCGGGTGCTGGAGCTGATCGGCGAGGGCCTGACGAACCGGCAGATCGCCGAGCGCCTGTTCCTGGCCGAGAAGACGGTCAAGAACTACGTCACCGCGGTCCTGTCCAAGCTGGGCATGGAACGCCGCACCCAGGCCGCCGCCTGGGTGGCCCGCCGCTCCCGCTGACCCGCGAGTCGTAAGTTCGCGCTCGGCGAGTCGTACGTTCGCGCCTGGCGAGTTGTAAGTTCGGGCCGCGCCCGCTTGAGCCTGAGAACTCGACTCGCCGAGCCTGAACTTACGACTCGCGGGGCGCGAACGTACGACTCGCGCGGGCTGGGGTTACTCGCGGGGTGGAAGGGGGACGTGCCAGGTGATGGTGGTGCCGGTGCGGGGGGACGAGGCGACCTCGCAGCCGCCGCCCGCGGCGAGGGCGCGTTCCTCCAGGTGGCGCAGGCCGCGCCTGGCCACGCCCCGGGGGATGCCGCAGCCGTTGTCGGCCACCTCCAGGCGGAGCCGGTCGGGGGTGCGCTCGACGGTGATCTCCACCTGGCTCGCGCCGGAGTGCCGGACGACGTTGGACAGGGCTTCGCGCAGTGCGGCGCGGGCGTGGTCGGCGAGGTCGGCGGGCACGTCGGTGAGGTCGCCCTCGACGCGCACCCCCGGGGCGTGGCCGAGGAGCTCGCCCGCGGTCCGGGCCTCGGCCCGGACGGAACGGCCCAGGTCGGCCTCGGCCGGGGTGCCGGGGTCGGCGCTGCGCAGCGCCCGCACGGTGGCGCGCACCTCGGCCATCGTCTGGTCGAGCTGGTCGACGGCGTCGGCCAGGCGCCTGGCCTCGCGGCCGTCGAGCTTGAGGCGCCGGTCGAGCAGGTCGAGCTGCACGCCGGTCGCGTACAGCCGCTGGATGATCACGTCGTGCAGGTCGCGCGCGATGCGCTCGCGCTCCTGGTAGACCGCCACCCGTTGGCGCGCGGTGGACCCCTCGGCCAGCACGACGGCGAGTCCGGCCTGCGCGGCGAACGCGGCCAGCACGTCCACCGTGTCCGGGCTGAACGGCGGCGCGCCCTTGCGCCGGTACACGGCCAGCGCGCCGATCCTGCGCTCCTTCGTCCCGAACGGCGCCACGGCGAACGGCCCGTAGGCCCGCAGCACCTTCGGCACGAACGGCGCGGTGCGCGGGTCGGTGGTGAAGTCGTCGGCCACCACGGGCACGCCGGTCCGCGCGGCCCGGGCGGCCGACGAACGGCCGGACAGGACCACGCCCACCGGGTCGCCGTCGCCCGTGGAGCCGCCCGAGGCCGCCTCGACGGTCAGCGTGCCGTCGTCGGCGGTGACCATGGCGAGCCCGAGGTCGGCCCCGGCGAGTTCGACGGCGCTGCGCACGACGAGCGGCAGCACGGCGTCCGGGTCGTCGCCCGCGAGCGCCGCGTGGGTGATCTCGGTCGACGCGGCGAGCACGCGGGCGGGGTCCACGGACGTCAACGTTAGGCCCTGACGGCGGTGCGCACCCGGCCCGCGTCGACGTCCAGCACGAGATCGGCGCGCTCGGCCTCGGCGGGGCGGTGGGTGATGTGGACGACCGTGCGGTCGCGCAGGACGTCGTCGAGCCGGTCGAGGAGGGCGCGGGCGGTGGGTTCGTCTAGGTGGGCGGTGGGTTCGTCGAGCAGGACGAGGTCGGCGTCGTGCAGCAGGGCCCGGGCGAGGGCGACGCGCTGCGCCTCGCCGCCGGACAGCAGGGTCGGGCCGATGGCGGTGTCGAGGTCGAGCCCGCCCAGGCCGGCCACGCCGAGCGCCCACCGCAGCCGGTCGTCGTCGGCGTGCGGGTCGCCGAGCCGCAGGTTCTCGCGCACGGTGGTCGTCACGAGCATCGGCTCCTGCGGGCACCACGCCACGCGCGCCGGCCGCGACACCGTCCCCCGCTCCGCCGGCACGAACCCGAGCAGCAGTGCGAACAGGGTGGACTTGCCGGCTCCCGAAGCACCGCGCAGGGCGACCTTCGCGCCCCGCGGCAGACGCGCGGTCACGTCGGTGAGCGTGCTCTCGGTGCTCTCCGGCCAGCGCACGGTGACCCCGGACAGGACCACGTCGTCGCCCACCGCCACCGAGGGCGCCGGCGCGCCGGAACGGTCGGCGATCCGGCCGTAGGACTCGCGCAGCGCCGCCCGGTGCTGGGCCGCGGCGGGCAGCGCCCCCAGCACCTCGGCCAGCGCGAGCGGCACGAGGCCGAGCACCGGCACCCACAGCGGGTCCACGCCGCCGGCCAGGGCGAGGCCCGTGCACACCGCCGCGGCCAACCCGGTGGTCAGGTGCACGATCCCGGTCGCCGCCCCCGCGCCGACGGCCTGCCGGCGCGCCGACCGGGCCAGTTCGGCGTCCCGCGCGGCCAGGTCGGCGCGCACCGCGCGGTCCGCCCCGAACGCGATCAGGTCGGGTGCGGCCGTGAGCAGGGTCAGCACCCGCTCCGACACCTCGCGCCGCCCGCGCGCCAGCACGGTCGTGGCCCGCCGCTCCACGAGCACCGCGACCAGCGGCGCGAGCACCCCGCCCGCGGTCAGCGCGACCGCCAGCGCCACCCCGGCGGCGGGCTCGACCAGCGTGAACAGCACCACGGCCGCCACCGCCGTGCCGAACGCGACCATCGGCGGCTGGAGGACGCGCGGCAGCAGGTCGCGCACGGTGTCGACGTCGTCGACCAGCCTGGTCAGGTCGGCCCGGCCGGGCCGCAGCGACCGCCACAACCGCACCCGCAGCTCCTCGGCGTGCCGGAACGCCGCGTCGTGCGACACGAGCCGCTCCAGGTACCGGAGCACGCCCTTGGCCAGCGCGAACGTCCGCACGCCCACCACCAGCACGGACAGCGTCAGGATCGGCGGCTGCGTGTCGGCCTTCGCGATCAGGTACGCCGCGACCGCCGTGAGCGCCACCCCGCTCGACGACGCCGCCATGCCCAGCAGCGCACCCGCCACCAGCCGACGGGTCGGCCGCGGGGAGCGGGGCGTCACCGGGGGTTCGGCCGTCCGGGCGACCGCGCGACCGCCCACCTCGTCGTCCGCCTGCCCGACCACCCGGTGGGTGGCCAGCAGCACGGCCGCGCCCGAGGCCGCCGCGTCGTGCACGGCGGTCATCGCGCGGGCGGCGGTGGCCGGGTCGAGGTGGGCGGTGGGCTCGTCGAGGAGCAGGACGGTCGCCCCGTCGCGCACCCGGGTCAGGGCGCGGGCCAGGGCGACGCGCTGGCGCTCCCCCGTGGACAGCTCGGCGATCGGCCGGTGCACCAGGTGCTCGGCGGCCACCGAGGCCAGCACGTCGAGGGCGACGCGACCGGTGGTCAGCTCCAGCTCGTCGGCGACCGTGCGCCCGGCGAACGCGGGCCGCTGCGGCACCCAGGCGATGGCGTCCCGGTCCACCGCCACCGACCCGCCGTCGGGCCGCACGTAGCCCAGCAGCACGTCGAAGAGCGTGGACTTGCCCGCGCCGCTCGGCGCGTCCAGCCGGTGCACCTCGCCGGGCCGCACCCGGAAGCTCACGCCGTCCGGCGCGTACCGGCCGCGGCGCAGCACGCGCAGGTCGCGCACCTCGACGCCCGCGACGTCGGCCCGGGGGGACGGCCCGGCGGCGCGCACCGGGATCTCGGCGACCCGGCGCACGGCCTCCACGCCGTCCTCGGACGCGTGGTGCGCGGCGCCCGCGGCCCGCAGCGGCAGGTAGCACTCGGGGGCGAGGATCAGCACCACCAGCCCCACGGCCAGCGACATCTCCCCCGACACGAGCCGCAGCCCGATGCCGACGGCGATCAGCGCCACCGACAGCGACGCGGCGATCTCCAGCACCAGGGCCGACAGGAACGCGACCCGCAGCGTGCCCATGGTCGCCTTCCGGTACCGCTCGCCGACCTCGCGGACGGCGCCGGCCTGCGCCGCCGCGCGACCGAACGCGGTCAGCACCGGCAGCGCGCGCACCAGCTCCGCGAGCCGCCCCGACAGCCGCTCCAGCGCCTCGGCCGCGGCGGCCACCCTGGTGGAGGTGAACTTGCCGATCAGGATGGCGAACACCGGGATCAGCGGCAGCGTCACGGCGATCAGCACGGCCGACGTCGGGTCGGTCCACAGCACCCACGCCCCGATGAGCGGCGGCACCACGGCCGTCGTCACCAGCGCGGGCAGGTACTTGGTGAAGTAGGCGTCCAGCGCGTCCAGCCCCCTGGTCGCGAGGACGGCCAGCTCGGCGGGGCCGCGTTCGACGATCCAGCCGGGGCCGAGCGCCAGCGCGCGGTCCAGGACGGCGGCGCGCAGCTCCTCCTTCGCGCCGGCCGCCGCGCGGGCCGCCACGGACTCCGTCGCCCACGCCAGCAGCGCGCGCACCACGACGGCCGCCGCCAGCACCCACAGCGACCCGCCGGACACCAGCGCCGACGCCAGCGCCACGGCCTGCCACACCAGCGCGCCGGCCGTCAGTGCGGCCAGCGCGGCGCACAGGGCCAGCGCCCGGCGCGCCGACCGCGAGAGCGCGGGCAGCGCGCCGAGCGGGCCCTTCCCCGGCTTCGTGGCGGAAGGGGTCCCGGGGGAGCTCACGACGGTTCGCCGACGCGCGCGTCACCGGTCGGCACGTGGACCGGCGGGATGTGGCGGGCGCCGATCCTCTTGCGGAACACCCAGTAGGTCCAGCCCTGGTAGACGAGGACGGCGGGCGTGCCGAACGCGGCGACCCAGGTCATCACGGTCAGCGTGTACGGCGACGACGCCGCGCCGGCCACGGTCAGGGACCACGCCGGGTCCAGCGTGGACGGCAGCACGTTCGGGTAGAGCGCGCCGAACAGCGCGGTCACCGTCGCCGCCACCGCGACGCCCATCAGGGCGAACGCCTGGCCCTCGCGCCGCAGGACCAGCCGGGTGTACGCGCCCAGCGCGGCCAGCGCCACCACGATGGTGGCGGCCCACGTCCACACCGAGCCGAACCGGAGCTGCACGGTCAGCAGCAGCACGACCAGCGGCAGCAGGGCGAGCGGCGCGACCTTCAGGGCCAGCGAGCGGGCGCGTTCCCGCACCTCGCCCTCGGTCTTGAGGGACAGGAACACCGCGCCGTGCACGAGCGCGTACCCGGCCACGGCGAACGCGCCGAGCAGCGTCTCCAGGCTGATCGCGGCGAACGGCGAGCCGAGCCGGTCGCCGTTCGCGTCCAGCGGCAGGCCGAACACGTTCGCCGACAGCACCAGGCCGACGCCCAGCGCCGCGACCCACGAGCCGGCGACGATCACGGTGTCCCACACCCGCCGCCAGCGCGCCGAGTCCACCTTGCCGCGGTACTCGAACGCCACCCCGCGCCCGATCAGGGCGATCAGGAACAGCGTCAGCGGCAGGTAGGCGGAGCTGAACAGCGAGGCGTACCAGTCGGGGAACGCGGCGAACGTCGCGCCGCCCGCGACCAGCAGCCACACCTCGTTGCCGTCCCACACCGGGCCGATGGTGTTGATCAGCACGCGGCGCTCGGTCTCGTCGCGGCCCAGCACCGGCAGCAGCATGCCGACGCCGAAGTCGAAGCCCTCCAGGAACAAGTAGCCCAGCCACAGCAGGGCGATCACGCAGAACCAGAACGTCTCCACGGCTCTCTCCCCGCTCAGTAGGCGAACTGCAGGTGGTCGTCGGACTTCCCGACGTCGTCGGGCTCCCCGTCCGGCAGCACGCCCGCGACACCCGCGCGGACGTACCGCCGGACCAGGAACACCTCGACGCAGGCCAGCACCCCGTAGACCAGCGTCAAGGCCACCAGCGAGGTCAGCACCTCGCCGACGGTCGAGTTCGAGACGGCGCGCGCGGTGAACATCCACACCCCGTCCACGCCGCTCGGGTTGGGCACCACCACGAACGGTTGGCGCCCCATCTCGGTGAAGATCCAGCCGAAGCTGTTGCCCAGGAACGGCGTCGCGATGCTGCCCAGCGCGAGCCACTTGAACCACGTCCCGCGCGGCACGCGACCGCCCCGGGTCAGCCACAGGATCGCCAGGCCGGACGCCACCGCGATGCCGCCGAACCCGATCATGAGCCGGAAGCCCCAGTAGGTGACGGGCAGGCTCGGCACGTAGTCGATCGGCTTGCCGGACAGCTCGCCCAGCTGCGGGTCGACGGGGTAGTTGGCGCCGTACTTCTCCTGGTACATCGGCACGAGGTCCTGGATGCCCTTGACCTCGGACGAGAAGTCGTTGTGGGCGAGGAACGACAGCAGCGCGGGCACGGTGACGCTCTTGACGCTCTCGCAGTCCTGCCGCGCCACGTCGCCGACGGCGAACACGGAGAACGAGGCGGGTTGCTCGGTGTGGCACAGCGCCTCGGCGGCGGCCATCTTCATCGGCTGCTGCTCGAACATCAGCTTGCCCTGGACGTCACCGCTGACGGCGAGGCCGGCGAACGCGACGACCCCGACCCACGTGCCGAGCTTCACCGACGCGCGCCAGACCGCCCCCTCCTCGGTGCGCCGCCACAGGTGCCACGCCGCGATGCCCACCAGGAACGACGCCGCGACGGCGAAGGCGCCGAAGATCGTGTGCGGGAAGGCCGCGAGCACGGTGTTGTTGCCCAGCACGGCCCAGATCGAGGTGAGCCGCGGTCGTCCGTCGTCCATGACGACGCCCACCGGGTGCTGCATCCACGAGTTCGCGGCCAGGATGAAGTAGGCCGAGATCATCGTGGCCAGCGAGAACGCCCAGGCGCAGGCCAGGTGGACCTTCTTGGGCAGGCGGTCCCACCCGAAGATCCACAGGCCGAGGAAGGTGGACTCGACGAAGAACGCGACGAGCCCCTCCATGGCCAGCGGCGCGCCGAACACGTCGCCGACGAAGCGGGAGTAGGCGCTCCAGGCCATGCCGAACTGGAACTCCTGCACGATGCCGGTCACCACGCCCATGGCGAAGTTGATCAGCAGCAGCTTGCCCCAGAACTTCGTCATGGCGAGGTACTTGCGCTCACCCGTGCGCAGCCAGGCCGTCTGCATGCCCGCGACGAGCAGTGACAGACCGATCGTCAGCGGCACCATCAGGAAGTGGTAGACGGTGGTGATGCCGAACTGCCACCGCGCCAGGTCGAGGACGTCCACGGCAATGAAATTACGTCCGACCTGGGGTTCTTCTCAGGTACGAGGGTCCCGTCCGGACCGGGACCAAGGTCCCGTCCCCTGATCGGGCGCTGAGCGCGGGCGGGGTGCGGGGCTACCGTCGAGGCCCCTGCGACCCGGAGGTGCCGAGACGTGAGACGAACCCTGACCGCCCTGCTGTTATCGGCGGGGGCCGTGCTGGCCTCCGCCCCGGCCGCGAGCGCCGTCACGTCGGTCGACGTGCAGTGCGAGAGCGGCGGCAACCAGTTCTACTGCTTCGCCTACCACGACGCCGTCGCGCCCTACACGGTCAAGTGGTACCTCAACGGCTCGTACGTCGCGAGCCTGGACAACCGCACGTTCACCGGCCGTCGCGGCTGCTCGGGCGGTCGGACCGTGTCCGTGCAGGCGGTGGTGGCCGACGCGACGGGCTCGGTGACCGGCACCGGCGGCGTGTACTGCAACAGCGGCCCCTGGCCGTGATCGGCGCCGCGGCCCCCGGCCCCGCGCCGGGGGCCGCGCGCCCCGCTCAGACGAGGACGTCCAGGTCGAGCCGGACGGGGAACGGCACGTCGGTGGTGAAGACCCCCGTCACGTCGCCGGGGTCCTGGTAGCCGAACCCGCCGGCGAGGTGGCACGCCACCAGCGAGACGGGTTCGGCCAGGTCCACGATCCAGTAGTGGGGAATCCCGGCGTCCGCGTACTCGCCCCGCTTCACGATCCGGTCCATGCGCTTCGACCCCGGCGAGACGATCTCCACGACGACCAGCGCGTCGGACGCCCGGAGCATCCCCCCGTGCGCCACCGCCGCACGGGGGACGACGAGCAGGTCGGGGCGGCGGGAGAACCCGGGGTCGCCGTGGGGGACCAGTTCGAGGTCGAGGTCGACGTCCTGGATCGCCACCAGGTCCCGCGGCAACTGGTCGCGGAGCTGGATGAACAACTCGCCCGAGGCGATCATGTGCAGTGGCGACGGGCTTGGCGACATCAAGATCCGACCTTCTTGCAACTCGGAGTAGCCCGCCTCGACTTCTCCGAGCGCGGCGTATTCGGCGACCGTGAACAAGTGGGGCTCGTTCGCCGAAGGCTCGGGCAGAGCGGTCACTTGGTCCTCCTCGCGTCCACGCCATTCTCACACACGGAGCGTAGTGTTGTCCTAACGCAACGCATCCGCCACCTCCTGGGCCGCGCGCACCACGTGCGGCCCCACGACGTCGCCGTCCAGCCTCTCCAGGGCCACCACGCCCACGCTGGCCCGCAGCCCGGGTACCCCGCGCACGGGCGCCGCGACCCCGAACGCGCCCGGTTGCAGCTCACCCGTCGAGTGCACCCACTGGCGCCCCTCGACGGACAGCCCGATGGCCTTCCCGGCCGCCCCCCGGTGCACGGGGTGGCGCGACCCGACCCGGTAGGCCACGTGGTACGCCGTCCACGAAGGCTCGACGACCGCCACGGCCTGCGCCTCCGACCCGTCCGCCACGGTCAGGTGCGCGGTCGCGCCCACGTGCTCCGCCAGGGTCCGCAGCGCGGGCTGGGCGGCCATGCGCAGCTGCGGCAGGACGTTGGACGCCAGCCGCAGCACGCCGAGGCCCAGCCGGACCTTGGAGCCCTCCCGCCGCACCAGGCCGCGCGACTGGAGCGGCACCAGCAGCCGGTACACGGCGGCGCGCGACGCCCCGATGGCCGCCGCCAGCTCGCTGATCGACGGCGCCTCCGTCTCGGCGTCGGCGACCGCCTGGAGCAGGGCCAGGCCCCGCTCCAGGGTCAACGAGCTCTCCTTCGACGCCGGCGCCGGCGGTCGTCCGCGCGGATCGGGTCTGACCACGGCCTACCCCTCGACGCCGGTGCCGACGCCGACACCGGCGACGGCGGGCGCGATCGTGCCGACCACCTCGGCCAGCCCGACGACCGAACCCCCCTCACCCGGAGCGGTGGCGGTGATGCGCACCGTGTCACCGTCCTCCAGGAAGGTCCGCTCGCCGCCGCCCAGCGCGATCGACTCCTTCCCGCCCCAGCTCAGCTCCAGGAAGGAGCCGCGCTCGGCGCGGTCCGGACCCGACACCGTGCCCGACGCGATCAGGTCGCCCGGACGGACCGTAGCGCCGTTCACCGACAGGTGCGCGAGCTGCTGCGCGAACGTCCACGACATCTCGCGGAACGGGGGCCGCGAGACGACCTCGCCGTTCCACTCGACCTCGATGTCGATGTCGAGGCCCCACGGGTGGTCCTCGACCAGGTAGGGCAGCACGGGGTTGGGCAGCGGCGGCGGGGTGACGCGGGCGACCGCGAACGCCTCCAGCGGCGTGATCCAGGCCGACACGGACGTGGCGAACGACTTGCCCAGGAACGGCCCGAGGGGCTGGTACTCCCACGCCTGGATGTCGCGCGCCGACCAGTCGTTGACCAGGACCACGCCGAACACGTGCTCCACGGCCCTCGACGGGCTCAGCCTGGTCGCCACGGGCCCGCCGCAGACGAAGCCGACCTCGGCCTCGACGTCGAGCCGGCCGGACGGCCCGAACACGGGCCCGCCCGAGGTCCGGCGCTGGCCGTTCGGCCTGGTCACCGGGGTGCCGGACACGACGACCGTGCCCGCGCGGCCGTGGTAGCCGATGGGCAGGTGCGTCCAGTTCGGCGTCAGCGCGTCACCGTCCGGGCGGAAGATGCGGCCGACGTTCTCCGCGTGGTGGCGCGACGAGTAGAAGTCCACGTAGTCGGCCACGGTGAACGGCAGCACGGCGTCGTCCAGCCCGACGAGCGCCGCGCCGCGCGGCGCGGCCCTCGACGTCACCAGCTCGCCCAGCCGGGCCCGCAGCTCGCTCCACGCGGGGCGCCCGGCGGCCAGCAGGGCGTCCAGGGACGGCCCCGCCACGAGGGGCGCCAGCCGCTCCCCCAGGCTCAGGCCGCGCAGCGGCAGCGCGTGGTCGCCCAGCCGCACCGCGACGCCGTGGCCGGCCAGCACGCCGTAGGGCAGCGTCTGCGGCCCGAACGGGGCGTCCGCGGTGAACGCGGGGTCGTCGACCCAGCTCACAGCAGCCCCAGGTGGTCGAGGTCGGTGATCGGCTCGTCCAGCGAGCACGACCCGTAGGAGGCGAACACGCCGCGGACGGCGTGCGCGGCCTGGTCGGACAGCGACCCGGCCTCCTCGCCGAGCGCGGCCGCGTCGGTGCTGGCCAGCGCTTCGCGCACGTCGCCGCCGGACAGCGCCCGCGCGGTCGCCACCAGCAGGTTGAGGAACCCGTGGTGGGTGAAGCCGGTCTTCTCGTCGGTGTGCCGGACGGCGTGGTGCAGGCCGGCGGTCGCCTTGAAGGCCACCCCGCCGGAGCTGACCACCGCGAGGAAGTCGGCGACCTCGTCGACGCTCGGGAAGTTCTCCCTGCTGACGCCGCCGCAGCGCAGCTTGGGCCAGCTGCCGTGCTCGATGACGCGGCGCACGCCGTCCAGCCACTCGGCGCCGCCCCGGCGGGGCTCGACGACGCGGATGACGTCCTCGGGGACGAACTCCGAGACGCGTTCCAGCCACACCTCGTCCACGTCGGACGGGGCGGGCATCTCGACCATGCGCAGGGCGAGGAGCTCGCTGCGGGACTCGACGATCGACACGGCCTTGGGTACACCGCCCAGGCCGGTGTCGATGACCAGTGAGAGGGCGATGGGCTTCACCGGCTTGACCTTGATCAACTCGGTGATGAGCTCGGCGAGTCGCGACGCCGGGCACAGGAACAGGCCGACCGCGCCGGCCCATTCCCCGCTGCGCGCGTCGAGGTGGCCGCGGACCGCGTCGGGCATGTTCGCGTTGCCCGGCGGGAACAGTGCGGCGTCGTCGACGAGCCTCGCGAGCAGGGGCGGAGTCCCGCGTGGACCGGGCGCACGGAGTTCGAAGGCGCTTGACACGGCTGACACGCTAGTGGCGTACCGGTCAATGAACAAAGATGTCCGATTATCGAACGCCCGGAGTGAGACGATGGCGTACTACCGCCAGGTCGGTGAGATCCCCCGAAAGCGCCACACGCAGTTCCGCGATCCGGAGGGGGGTCTGTACGCGGAGGAGCTGATGGGGGCCGAGGGCTTCTCGGCCGACTCGGCCCTGCTCTACCACCGCCACCTGCCCACCGCCATCGTGGACGCGGTCACCGTCGAGGAGGACCGCGGCGCCCTCGCACCCAACCTCCCGCTCAAGCCGCGGCACTTCCGCACACCCGACCTGACCTGGGACGACGACGCGGACGCGGTCACCGGGCGGCGCACCCTGCTCGGCAACTCCGACGTCCTCATCGGCTTCGTGAGGGCCACCGCGCCCAGCCCCCTGTACCGCAACGCGACGGGCGACGAACTGCTGTACGTGCAGGCCGGCGCCGGGGTCGTGGAGACGGTCTACGGCGCCCTGCCCGTGGCGGAGGGCGACTACGTCGTGCTGCCCACGTCGTGCACCTACCGGGTGGTGCCGGACGAGCCGATGAGCCTGCTGGTGCTGGAGGCGACCGGGCACGTCGGGCCGCCGCGCCGCTACCTGTCGGCCAAGGGGCAGTTCCTGGAGCACTCGCCGTACTGCGAGCGCGACGTGCGCGGGCCGACCGAGCCGCTGCTGGTCGACGGCGAGGACGTGGACGTGCTGGTCAGGCACCGCGCCGGGCTCACCCGGTTCACCTACGCGAACCACCCGTTCGACGTCGTCGGCTGGGACGGCTGCCTGTACCCGTGGGCGTTCCACATCCGCGACTTCGAGCCGATCACCGGCCGCGTGCACCAGCCGCCGCCCGTCCACCAGACCTTCGAGGGTCCGAACTTCGTGGTGTGCTCGTTCATGCCGCGCAAGGTCGACTACCACCCGCTGGCGATCCCGGTGCCGTACAACCACGCGAACGTGGACTCCGACGAGCTGATGTTCTACGTGGGCGGCGACTACGAGGCCCGCAAGGGCTCGGGCATCGGCATCGGGTCGCTGTCGCTGCACCCGTCGGGCTGCACGCACGGCCCGCAGCCGGGCGCGGTGGAGGCCTCCCTGGGCGCGGAGCGCTTCGACGAGACCGCGGTCATGGTCGACACGTTCCGGCCGTTGCAGCTGGGCGAGGCGGCGCTGGCGACCGAGGACCCGGAGTACGCGTGGTCCTGGGCGCGCCGGGGGCCCGACCTTGACTGATCGGCTCCTTGTCGGGGGGCACCTCTAACGTCAGCCGGCATGGACGCGCAGACGCTGCTCGGCACGGCGCCGGACGGGCAGGTGGCGAGCGCCGCCACCCGGCTCGCCGGGTCGTCCGGCTGGCACGGGACGGGGCGCGGCGACACCGCCCTGTGGGGCCTGTGCGCGGGCAGCGGCAAGAACCCGTACCAGGTGTGCGTCGACCTGGCCGACCGCGCCGCGAAGTGCTCGTGCCCGTCGCGGAAGTTCCCGTGCAAGCACGCGCTCGCGCTCCAGCTGCGGGACGTGCGCGAACCGCTGCCGGCCGGCGAGCCCCCGGCGTGGGTGGCGGAGTGGCTGGACCGCCGAGCCAGGCCGGCCGCCGCGGTGGACGACTCGCCGGAGGCCGTGCTGCGGCGGGCCAGGGCCAAGGAGAAGACGGCGCTGGCCAGGCAGGACGCGGTGCGCGGCGGCGTGGCCGGGTTGACCGACTGGCTGGCCGACGTGGCCGGTTCCGGCATCGCCGGGCTGCCGTCGCGCGACGGGGCGTGGTGGCGCTCGATCGAGGCGCGGATGGTCGACGCGCAGGCCAGGGGCCTGGCCGCGGCGGTCGCGGGGGTGCGCGACGCCGTGGCGGCGGGCGGGCCGGCGTGGGCGCACGACGCGGCCGACCGGCTGGGCGGGCTGCACCTGCTGGCGCGGTTGGCCGGGTCGTCGGCCCTGGCGGACGTGGTGCGCCGCCGGTTGGGCTTCTCCGTGGCGGAGGAGGAGGTCCGCGCGGGGGCGGGCTGGGCGGACCGCTGGGTGCCGCTGCTGAAGCTGGAGTCCGACGACGGGCTGGTGCGGACCGTGCGGCAGTGGGTGTGGGGGCGTGAGCGCGGCTGGGTGGTCGTCGTGCGGCACGAGGGGGGCGGTGGTCGGCCCACCCCGCCGCTGGCGCACGGGGTGGCCGTCCAGGGCGTGCTGCACCCGTACCCCGGTGCGCCGCCGCACCGGGTGGCGGTGGGCGAGGTGGCGGTGGGCGGACCGGTCGGGCCGGTCGACGCGGCGCCGTCGTGGCGGGAGGCGCTGGCCGGGCTGGAGGCGTGGCTGCGCGCCGACCCGTGGGAGCGGCTCCACCCGCTGGGGTGCGCGGGCGTGCGGCTCACCGGGGACACCGCGCACCTGGTCGACGGGACCGGGCGCGGCCTGCCGGTGCGGGCCGACGTGGCGCTCGACCAGGCGCTGGCGGTGACGGGCGGCGCGGCGTTCGACGCGTGGGGTTTGTGGGACGGGCACTCGCTGCGGCTGGGGGCCGTGGCCGGGCCGGGCCGGGCGCCGGAGGTGCTGGGGTGACCCTCGCCGACGAGTGGGAGCGGACCGTGCAGGCGGCGCTGATCGGGGCGCACCGCGCCGGCACGACGCCGGCCGCGCTGCTCGACCGGATGGCGGAGCTGGGCGTCGCGGCGCACGGCGCGCGGCTGCCGCCCGTCGTGGACGAGCCCCTGCTCGCACCGGCTCCCGCGGCCGACGACGCGCGGGCCCACGCCGCGGCCCGGGACGTGCTGGTGGAGATCCTCGCCCTGGACGACCAGGTGCTGCTCACCGAGTGGTGCGGCCTCGCCCGGACCGCCGGGGTGACCGCCGACCCGCGCGAGCTGCCCACCCTCCTCGGGCTCGGCACCGCGCACCCCGGGCTGCGGTCCGCGGTGACCGCGGTGCTCGGCGCGCGCGGGCGCTGGTTGGCCGGGCTGCGGGACCGCTGGGCGTGGGCGACGGGCGCCGGGCACGAGGACGTGGACCTGGAGCAGGCGCTCGACCTGCCCGGCGCGTCCCGGTTGGCCGCGCTGCGCCGGGCCCGCACGCGCGACCCGGCGGGCACCCGCGCGTTCGTCGACGCGCGGTTCGACGCGCAGCGCCGCGCCACCGACCGGCAGGTGCTGGTCGGTGCCCTGGAGACCGGGTTGGGGCCGGAGGACGAGCCGCTGCTCGAACGCGCCCTCGACGACCGGGCGATCGGCGTGCACGACGAGGCGCTGCGGCTGCTGCGCACCCTGCCCGGCTCGGCCCTCGCCGAACGGGCCGCCGAACGCCTGCACCGCGGCCTGTGGCTCACCGGCGACGGGTTCGACGTGCAGGACGACGAGCTGTGGACGGAACTCGCCCCCGGACCGGAGGAGGCCCGCGACCTGCTCAAGGACGGTTCCGAGACCGGCGTGACCGGGCGCATCCGGGGGGCGGCGGCGAGCGTGCCGCCGGCGCACTGGACGAACCGGCTCGACACCGACGACGCGGGCGCGGCGGCCGAGCTGGCGAGGGGGCCGTGGGCGTCGGCGCTGCTGCGGGGCGTGGCGCAGAACCTGAGGCTCGCCGTCGACGCCCGGCCGTGGGCGGTCGCGGCCACCCGGTCGCTGACCGGCATGGAGCAGCTGGAGATGCTCGCCGGGCTGCCCGCCGACCTGGCCGCGCGGACCGTGGTCGAGGTGTCCCGGCAGTGGAACTACGACCTGCTCGACCACGCGTGCTCGCAGCTGCCCGCGCCGTGGGGGCCGCGGGCGACCGCCGAGCTGCTCGACCGGTACGCGGCCATGCGCGACCCGAGGTGGCGCGCGGGCCGGCCGCCGTCGGTGCTGCTGGCGCGCGGTGACGCCGAGGTCCTGGGCGCCAACTGGGACCGCATCACCGGGCGCTGGCCCGAGCACACCGTCGAACTCGACGTCCTGCGGCTGCGGATGCGGCTGCGCGGGGCGTTCAACACCCGGGAGGAAAGCCAGTGACCGAGACCGTGCTGCGGCCCGCCGCGGAACAGCAGTACGCCGCCGAGCTGGCGGCCCTGGCCGCCGCGGACGACCGGCCGCGCCCGCCGCGGTGGCGGATGTCGCCCCGGGCCGTGGTCACCTACGTGCTGGGCGGCGCGCTGCCGGACGGCACGGTGATCACGCCGAAGTACGTGGGCGACCGGCGGTTGGTGGAGGTCGCGGTCGGCACGCTGGTGACGGACCGGGCGCTGCTGCTGGTCGGCGTGCCGGGGACGGCGAAGTCGTGGCTGTCGGAGCACCTGGCGGCGGCGGTGAGCGGGAACTCGACGCTGGTCGTGCAGGGCACCGCGGGCACCGGCGAGGACCAGGTCCGCTACGGCTGGAACTACGCCCGGCTCATCGCCGAGGGCCCGTCGGAGGCGGCGCTGGTGCCGAGCCCGGTGATGACGGCCATGCGGACCGGGGCGGTGGCGCGCGTCGAGGAGCTGACCCGGATGCCCGCCGAGGTGCAGGACTCGTTCATCACGGTCCTGTCGGAGAAGGTGCTGCCGGTGCCGGAGCTGGGCATCCAGGTGCAGGCGGTGCCCGGGTTCACGGTGATCGCGACCGCGAACGACCGGGACCGGGGCGTGAACCAGATGTCGTCGGCGCTGGCGCGGCGGTTCAACACGGTCGTGCTGCCGCCGCCCGCGAGCGAGGACGCCGAGGTGGAGATCGTGCTGGCGCGGGCGTCGCAGCTGGGCCGGGCGCTGGAGCTGCCGGCCGAGCCGCCCGCGCTGGAGGAGGTGCGCCGGGTGGTGCGGATCTTCCGGGAGCTGCGCGACGGGTCCACGGTGGACGGCCGGACGCAGCTGAAGAAGCCCAGCGGCAGCCTGTCCACGGCCGAGGCGATCTCCGTGGTGACCGGCGGCATGGCGCTGGCCGGGCACTTCGGCGACGGTCGGATCACCGCCGACGAGCTGGCGTCCGGGCTGCTCGGGGCCGTGGTGAAGGACCGGGTGTCGGACGCGGCGGCGTGGCAGGAGTACCTGGAGGCGGTCGTGAAGGAGCGCCCGGACTGGCGCGACCTGTACCGGGCGTGCCGGGACCTGGTGGGCTGATGCCGCTCCCGGAACGCGTGGCCCTGCTCGGCATCCGGCACCACGGGCCGGGGTCGGCGCGCATGGTCACCGCCGCGCTGGACGCGACGCGGCCCGAGGTGGTGCTCGTCGAGGGGCCGCCGGAGGGCGACGCGCTGCTGGCGCACGTGCCGGGGCTGGTGCCGCCGGTGGCGTTGCTGCTGCACGACGAGGCGGAGCCGGCGCGGGCCGCGTTCTGGCCGTTCGCCGAGTTCTCTCCGGAGTGGCGGGCGGTGGTGTGGGCGCACGAGCACGGCGTCCCCGTGCGGTTCTTCGACCTGCCGGCGGCGGCGTCGCTCGCCGAACCCGACTCGACACCGGACTCGACGCCGCGGGCGGCGCTGGACCCGCTGGGCGTGCTGGCCGAGGCGGCCGGGTTCGACGACCCGGAGCGGTGGTGGGAGGACGTGGTCGAGCACCACCGCGACCCGACCGACCTGGCCGAGGCGGTGGCGGAGGCGATGGGGGCGCTGCGCGAGGAGTTCGCCGACCAGGTGGACGCGCGGACGTTGCGGCGCGAGGCCGCGATGCGGCAGAACCTGCGGCGGGCCCTGAAGGACTTCGCCGGGCCCGTCGCGGTGGTGGCGGGGGCGTGGCACGTGCCCGCGTTGCGCGACCTCGGGCCGGCCTCGGTGGACGCGGCGGCGCTGAAGGGGTTGCCGCGGCGGAAGGTGTCGGGCACGTGGGTGCCGTGGAGCCACGGCCGGCTGGCGGCCGACTCCGGGTATGGCGCGGGCGTGGCGTCGCCCGGCTGGTACGGGCACCTGTGGGAGTGCGCGGGGCGCGGTGACGCCGTGGCGCGGTGGTTCGCGCGGATGTGCGGGGTGCTGCGGGCCGAGGACCTGCCGGCGTCGACGGCGGGCGCGGTGGAGGCCGTCCGGCTGGCGGACGCGCTGGCGGCGATGCGCGGTCGGCCGTCACCGGGGCTGTCGGAGGTGCTGGAGGCGGCGCTGGCCGTGCTGTGCGGTGGTGACGAGACGCCGTTGCGGCTGGTGCACGCCCGGCTGGTGGTGGGCGAGCGGCTGGGCGAGGTGGGACCGGGCGTGCCCAGGTCCCCCCTGGCGGCCGACCTGGCGCGCGCGCAGCGGCGCCTGCGGCTGCCGGCCACGGCGGAGGTGAAGCCGATCCGCCTGGACCTGCGCAAGGACACGGACCGGGAGCGCTCGAAGCTGCTGCGGCGGCTGGAGGTGCTGGGCGTCCCGTGGGGCACGCCGGACGCGACGCGGACGCTGGGGACGTTCGCCGAGGCGTGGCAGCTGCACTGGAAGCCGGACTTCGAGGTGGCGCTGGCCGTCGCCGCGCGGCACGGCACGACGGTCGAGGCCGCCGCGCGCCGGGTGCTGGTGACGGGTGCGGCGGAGGCGACCCGCGTGGTGGGGGCGGCGGACGCGCTGAGCCGGTCGGTGGGGTGCGAGATCCCGGAGGCGGTCGCCGCGGCGCGCGAGGCCCTGGACCGCTGCGCGGCGGCGGCCACGGACGCGCTGGAACTGCTGGCCGCCCTGCCGGACCTGGCCACGACGGTCCGCTACGGCTCGGTCCGCGGCACGGACCCGGACCTGCTGCGGGTGGCGCTGCACGGCCTGCTGGCCCGGGGCGCCGTCGGCCTGCCCCTGGCGTGCCGGGGCGTGGACGACGACACGGCGGAGCGCGCGCTGCGGGCGGTGGACGGCGCCGACGAGGCGGTGCGGCTGGCGGCGGACGACGAGCACCGGGAGACGTGGCGGAGGGCACTGGGGGCGCTGGTCGCGATGCCGGACGCGCACGGGCTGCCGAGCGGCCGGGCGACGCGGCTGCTGTGGGAGTCGGGGCTGATGGGCTCGGACGACGTGGCCGTCCGGCTGCACCGGGCGGTGTCCGGCACGGGGGGCGCGGGGGTCGGGGCGACGGCGTTCGTGGCCGGGTTCCTGCGCGGGTCGGCGGCGCTGCTGACGGCGGACCCGCGGCTGTTCGCCGTGGTCGACGAGTGGCTCACCGGGCTGTCCGGCGCGGACTTCGAGGCCGCCGTGCCGCTGCTGCGGCGGGCGGTGGCGGAGTTCAGCCCCGCCGAGCGGCGGATGCTCGGGGACCGGGTGCGGGCGGTGGGCACGGGCGCGCGCGCCGGCGGGGTGTCGGGGCGGGACTGGGACGAGGAGGTGGCCGGGCGGCTCGCGGGGCACGTCCGGGAACTCCTCACGGGGGTGGCCGGGTGAGCGACGAGGACGAGCGGCTGCGGCGGTGGCGGCTGCTGCTGGGGGGCGCGGCCGGGGACCTCGCCGCCCTCGGCGAGGACGACCGGCGCCGGGACTCGGCGCTGACCGGGCTGTACGGGGGCGGGGCCCCGTCCGACGCGCCCGAGGCCCACGGGAAGCGGAGCGCCGGGCTGGGCGGGTCGTCGCCGGTGCTGCACCGGTGGCTGGGCGACGTCCGCACGTACTTCCCCAGCTCGGTGGTCCAGGTCATGCAGCGGGACGCGGTGGAGCGGCTCGGCCTCCGGCAACTGCTGCTGGAGCCCGAGCTGCTGTCCGGCATCGAGCCGGACGTGTCGCTGGCCGGGACGCTGGTGTCGCTGGCGGGCGCGATCCCGGAGCGCACCCGCGAAACGGCGCGCGCCGTGGTCCGCAAGGTCGTCGAGGACATCGAGCGCCGCCTGGCCGAACGGCTGCTGGCCGCCGTGCACGGGGCGGTCGACCACTCCCGGCGCACCAGCCGGCCGCGCCTGGCCGACGTGGACTGGGACCGGACCATCCGCCGCAACCTGCGGCACTACCAGCCCGAGCAGCGGACCGTGGTGGTGCAGGACCTGGTCGGCAACGGCAGGCGCAGCCGGCAGGCCTCGCTGCGGGACGTCGTGCTGCTGGTCGACCAGTCCGGGTCGATGGCGGAGTCGGTGGTGTACTCGGCGGTGCTGGGCGCGTCGCTGGCATCGCTGAGGGCGGTCGACACGAGGCTGGTGGTGTTCGACACCGAGGTCGTCGACCTCACCGAGCAGCTCGACGACCCGGTGGACCTGCTGTTCTCCACCCAACTGGGCGGCGGCACGGACATCAACCGGGCGGTCGCCTACGGCCAGTCGCTGGTGCGCCGCCCGACGGACACGGTGCTGGTGCTGATCAGCGACCTGTTCGAGGGCGGCGTGGCGCACGAGCTGCGGCGCCGGGTGCGGGAGCTGGTGCGCGGCGGGGTGACGGTGGTGGTGCTGCTCGCGCTGTCGGACAGCGGCACGCCGGCGTACGACCACGAGCTGGCGGCGCAGCTGTCGGAGCTGGGGGCGCCCGCGTTCGCCTGCACGCCGGACCTCTTCCCGGACCTGCTGGCCACGGCGATCAGGCGGGAGGACGTGGCCGCCTGGGCCGAGCGGAGCGGGATCGCGGTGGGCCGCTGAGCGGGCGGGGCCGGGTCAGCGGATCACCACGCGGCCCAGGGTGAGGAACGGCGCGCCGCGCGTCAGGACGGCCGCCCGGCCGCGCGGGTCGGGACCGGCCATCCACACCTGGCCGCCTCGGCGGATGTTCTCGCGCACCCGTTCGGGGAGTTCGGACAGGCGCAGGAACGTGCGGTCGGACCCTTCGGTCTCCAGGTAGGTCTGCCGCCCGACGCGAGCGCGACCGGGCACGAAGTGCACCGGCACGGCGTGCCTCGGGTACGTCTCCAGCAGCCGCCGCAGGCTGCGCCTGGTCAGGAAGTGCCGCAGGCCGGGCACGGCGAACTCCAGGCACAGCGGTGAGAGCACGAACACCCAGCGCGAGCCGAGCCACTCCGACACGAGCCACAGCACGACGAACGCCACCAGCGCGATGCCGATGAACCCCACCGCCCGCCGGTCGGATCCGGCCAGGCACTTCCGCACCCACGTTTCGCCCACCACAGCTCCCAGGAAACCGGAATTCCACTCCGGGGGTCGGCTCTCGGAACGATCAGCAAACCTCAGGCGCGCACGACGCGGGCCGCGAACAGCCTCGGCACGCCCCGGAACGTCACGACGGTGTTGCCGGCGCGGTCGGCGGCGACGACCCAGGCGCGGCGGTGCCGGCTGATGCGCCCCCGGACGAGCGGGCCGGCGCTGACGTCCAGGACGACGGGCCGCTCACCGTGGACGACGAGCCGCCCGCCGCGCCAGTGGACGCGCACGTGGATCCACGCGCGGTGGTCGAGGCCGCGGGGGAACGACGGTCGCCGGGTCAGTCCCAGGCCCGTGACCAGCGCGGAGAACACCAGGAGCACGAGCGGCAGGGCGGAGGTCACGTCGAGCGCGAAGATCAGCACGAGCTGGAGCGCGAACGCCACCGCGCCGAGCACGACCCACCAGAACACCCGCCGCCCGGCGATCTCCAGGCAGTACCGGGTCCACTGGTCGTCGAGGGCCGCGCCCTCGGTGGAGGGCTTGTCCGGCACGCCCACCAGGCCACCTCCCCAGGCCCGCCTCCCGCTCGGCGTCGATCAGGCTACGGCCGCCGTCACCCGGACGGGATAGCCCAACCGGCGCACTACCGCGGCACGTCCTACCCTGCGGTGCGCCGACGTGGGACTTCCGCCGACGGGCCCCGCCAAGTTAGGCTCCCCTAAGTTGGGAGGTGAGCGATGAACGAGACGCGTCGACCGCCCGCCCCGCACCCGGCGGAGCGGGCGCGCACCATCGCCGCCCGGGGTGGGCGCGCGGCCCTGTCGCCGTCGGACGGCACGGAGCACCGGGTGACCCCGGTGCTGCACCACGTGCACCCGTCCGGGAGCGCCACCATCGTGCTGCCGGACGAGCACCCGCTGGTCGGGGCGGCGCGCGGGGCGGAGCTGACCGCGATGCTGGAGCTCGCCGACCACGCCCCCGTGCCGTTGCGCGAGCCGGTGCGCGGCCTGCTGTGGATCACCGGGTGGCTGCGCGCGCTGGACCCCCGGGAGGCGCGCGAGGCGTGCCTGGAGGTCGCCGAGGAACGCCCCGACCCGAGGCTGCTGGACGTGGGCCACGGCGCGAGCGCGCTGGTGCTGAGCCCGGCGTCGCTGGTCGTGGCGGACGCGGAGGGCACGACGTCGGTGCGGCCGGAGCTGTTCGCGCAGGCGGAGCCGGACCCGTTCGCCGCGCACGAGGACCACTGGCTGCGGCACCTGGAGCTGTCGCACCGCGACGTCGTGGGCCTGCTCGCCGGGCACCTGCCGGACCACCTGCGGGGCGGGCACGTGCGCCCGCTCGGCCTGGACCGGTTCGGGCTGCGGCTGCGGGTGGAGATGCCCGACGAGGACCACGACGTGCGGATCGCGTTCTCCCGCCCGGTCGGCACGCCGCAGGAGCTGGCGGTGGAGCTGCGCAGGTTGATGGGGTGCCCGTTCCTGGCGCGGCGCGGTTAACGTTGCGCGGGTGATCGAACCCCTCGACGCCCGGGAGCGCACCGGCTACCGGGTCGAACTGCTCCTCGTGTTCGCGATGACGCTCGGCCTGTCCGGGTTGCGCAGCCTGGTGCGGCTGCTGGACAGCCTGCTCAACCCGGTGCCGCTGAACGAGCAGAAGGTCGCGATCAACGTCCCGCAGGCGCGGTTCGACCTGCTGGACCTCGTCGCGCAGCTGCTGGGGGTCGTGCAGCTGGCCGCGTGGGGCGGGTTGGGTCTCTACCTACTGTGGCGCGGCGGCATCAGGCTGCGGGTGCTGGGGCTCGACCGCACCCGGCTCGGGCCGGACGCGCTGGGCAGCCTCGGGCTGGCGGCCGTCATCGGCATCCCGGGGCTGGTGTTCTACCTGGTGGCGTGGAACCTGGGGCTGAACCTGGCGGTGCAGCCGGCGACCCTGGACGAGGCGTGGTGGCGCAGCGCGGTGCTGGTCCTGGCGGCGGCGGGCAACGCGTGGGCGGAGGAGGTGCTCGTCGTCGGGTACCTGATCACCCGGCTGCGGCAGCTCGGGTGGCGGGACGGCACGGCGCTGGTGGCGAGCGCGGTGCTGCGCGGGTCGTACCACCTGTACCAGGGGTTCGGCGGGTTCGTCGGCAACGTGGTGATGGGCCTGGTGTTCGGGTGGGTGTGGCAGCGGACGAACCGGCTGTGGGTGCTGGTGCTGGCGCACACCCTGCTCGACGTGGTCGCGTTCGTCGGCTACACGGCGTTGCGCGGGCACGTGTCCTGGTTGCCGTAGCGGCGGGGCGGGAGGTCGCCCGCGGCGAGCAGCCGACACCGGCACGCGGTGGGCGGCGACCGGCGCGGGCCGCCGCCCACCACGTGCGGTCCGGCCGCCGCGGACGACCGGGTCTGACAACCGGTTCTCGGCACGATGCCGCGACGCGTTGAGCGCTGAGCCGCCAGTTCACGCTTTGGTGTGAAGGCGTACCGACCTGTGCCACCGAACCGGCGGGCGCGCACCGGCGCGCAACAAAGAAATGGTCAAAGCCGCAAGTCACGCAACGAAACGCCGCGTTCACGACCTCATGCGATCGACTTTGCCAGAACGGGCCTCTCCGAGCTGCTGATCGCACCGGTGCCGGGTTACCCTCGAACGCGTGACTGCGCACATCGCCCGGACCGAGGCCGCCGACAGCCGGCCGTTCCCCGCGCCCCGCGTCGACAGCGAGGTGGGCCCCCTGCGCACGGTGCTGCTGCACCGCCCCGGCGCGGAGCTGAAGCGGCTCACCCCGCGCAACAACGACCAGCTGCTGTTCGACGGCGTGCCGTGGGTCGACCGCGCGCAGGAGGAGCACGCCGCGTTCGCCGAGGTGCTGCGCGGACGCGGCGCCGAGGTGCTGCTGCTGGCGGACCTGCTGGTCGACGCCCTGCACGACGACCGGGCGCGGATCGCGGGCATCCACAGCGCGGTCAACGAGCGGCGGCTCGGCATCGACCTGGCGGACGCGCTGCGCTCGCACCTGACGTCGATCACCCCCGAGCAGCTCGCCACCGCCCTGATGACCGGCATGACGTTCGAGGAGCTGCCGGCCGCCGAGGGCGCGTCGCTGGTGCGCAAGATGCACCACCCCATCGACTTCGCGGTCGACCCGCTGCCGAACCTGCTGTTCACCCGCGACTCGTCGGTGTGGGTGGGCGACCGGGTCGCGATCACGTCGCTGGCGCTGCCCGCGCGCGACCGGGAGACCGCGCTCACCGATCTGATCTACGCCTACCACCCGAGGTTCCGGAAGACCGGCCGCGCGTACGGCGCGCACTCCGCGCCGGTCGAGGGCGGTGACGTGCTGCTGCTCGCGCCGGGTGTGCTGGCCATCGGCGTGGGCGAGCGCACCACGCCCGCGGGCGCCGAGTCGTTCGCCCGGTCCGCGCTGGCCGACGGCCTCGCGCACACCGTGCTGGCGGTGCCCATCACGCAGGAGCGGGCGACCATGCACCTCGACACGGTGTGCACGATGGTCGACCGCGACGCCGTGGTGATGTACCCGGCGGTGCGGGACAACCTGTTCGCCTTCCCCGTGCGGTCCGACGGCGACGGCGGCGTCGTGGTGGAGGACCGTCGGCCGTTCCTGGACGCGGCGGCCGAGGCGATGGGCATCGACCGGCTGCGGGTCATCGACACCGGCCTGGACCCGGTGACGGCCGAGCGCGAGCAGTGGGACGACGGCAACAACACGCTCGCCGTCGGTCCCGGCCTCGTGGTGGCCTACGAGCGCAACGTGGAGACCAACGCGCGACTGGAGGACGCGGGTGTCGAGGTGCTCCGGATCAGCGGCTCCGAGCTGGGTTCCGGGCGCGGCGGACCGCGCTGCATGTCGTGCCCGATCGACCGCGCGCCACTCGTGTGACATTCTCCGGAAAGGGTTGCCTAAGCTTTCTTCGGCAACCCTTTCCTCATTGTGCAGAGCCTTGCCTTCAATGCGCGGGAAGATAATCCGAGATATTCTCGGGTCATGGCCATCAACTTGAAGAAGATTTCGTCGACGACCGGGACCAAGTTCCACGACCTGCTGCGCGAGCAGGTCCACAACGAGCTGACCGCATCGCAGCAGTACCTGGCCATCGCGGTGTGGTACGACGGCAACGACCTGCCGCGCCTCGCGTCGCACTTCTACGAGCAGGCCCTGGAAGAGCGCAACCACGCGATGATGATCGTGCGGTACCTGCTGGACAGCGGACTGCCGGTGACCATTCCCGGCGTCGACGAGGTCCGCAACGACTTCGCCTCGGCCCGCGAGCCCGTCGTGCTCGCGCTGGCCCAGGAGAGGACCGTCACCGAGCAGGTCGTGACGCTCGCCAGGACCGCCCGCGACGAGGGCGACTACATCGGCGAGCAGTTCCTCCAGTGGTTCCTCAAGGAGCAGGTGGAGGAGGTCGCGGCGATGAGCACGCTGCTGACCGTGGTCGACCGCGCCGACGGCAACCTGTTCCACGTGGAGGCGTTCCTGACCCGCGAGAACGTGGGCGACGCCGCCGACGCGAGCGCCCCGCGCGCGGCCGGCGGGGCGCTCTGACGCGTCACTCGTGGCAGGTCTGCCCGATGCGGCTCAGGCTCAGGCTGGTGATCACCGTGCCGTCGATCGAGTAGGCGGAGTACTCGTTGCCCGTGTCGAGCGCGACCTTGTGGCCGTACTCGTTCGCCACGGCCGACGGGTACAGCTCCGGCACCCTGGCGGGCTCGTCCCCGTTGCGCAGCCCCTCCGGGGTGCCCGGTCCGCGGGTGACGATGATCGACACGGCCGTCCGGGACCGGTCGAACACCACCGAGCCGCGCAGCGGCAGCGCGAAGTCGTGGTAGGCGCACGGGTGGGTGGCGGGGCTGCTCCGCCCGCCGATGAGACCGGTCGCCTCGACCTCGGCGAACGTGTCGCCCAGCCTGATCGGCCCCAGGCCCTCGTGGTCGAGCACGGTCGGCGTCCCGGCCACGACCGTCTCGGTGACGGTGCTCGCGGCGGTGACGCCCGTCGCGATCCCGGTCGCGCTCCCGGACGTCGTGGCGGCCGGCGTCGCGTCGGTCCCGGACGTCGACGCGGACGTCGACGTCCCGGGCGCGCACGCGATCGCGGTCACGAGCAGCGCGGCCAGGGTCGTCGTCCGTCGCAGGGTCATCGGTCGCAGGGTCATCGGTTGTCGCACGGTGAGTCCTCCATCTCCAGTTCCACGGCGGTGATCAGCCCCGCCTCGGCGGTGAACGAGTAGCGCCACGGCGGTCGGCCCGGCATGGCGACGACGAGGCCGGCGGCGCCGGGGTACGCGGCGGCCAGCTCGGCCGTCGTCGACCCCGCCCCGATCCCGGCGGCGGTGGTGCCCGGCTGCGGCAGGCGCACCCCGACCACGACGCCGTCGGGCGAGGCGACGACCGCACCGCCGTCGTGGGCGGGGTAGCGGCGGCAGCCGCCGGGCAGGTCGACGGGGGCGCCGAGCAGGCCGCTGTCCCGCGCCGCCCGCTCCTCCGCGCCCAGGCGCAGCGGGCCGTACCCGGGCGGCGGGTCCACGGTGACCGTGACGACGTGCGGGGCGGGGGGCGTCGCGGGTTCCGAGCCGCCGACGCGCAGGCCGGTGGCCAGGCCGCCCACCGCGAGGACCACCGCGGTCGACGCGGCCACCGCGCCCACCGCCCGCCTGCGCCGACGCCTGGCCGCCCGTGCCACCAGCGCGCCCTCCGCGCCCTCCCGCACCGGCACGTCGAGCCGCTCGTCGGCCAGCAGCGCCCGCAGGTCGTCCTCCAGGTTCACGACCACTCCTCCGCTCGTGCGCGCAGCGCGGCCATCGCCTTGCTGTTCTGGCTCTTGACCGTGCCGCGCGCGATGCCGAGGGTGTGGGCGATCTCCGCCTCCGACAGGCCCTCGTAGAAGCGCAGCACCACGACGGCGCGCTGGCGCGGCGGCAGCTCGCGCAGCGCCCGCCACAGCGGTTCGTGCTCCAGCCGGTCCGCGGCCGCGTGGGCGGGCGAGTCCGGCAGGTCGGCGACGAGGTTCTCGCGCCTGCGCCGCCGCCACCGGCTGATGTGGGTGTTCGCCATGGCCCGCCGCGCGTAGGCCAGCGGGTCGGGGTCCTTGCGCAGCAGGGAGGCCCAGCGGGCGCCGACCTTCTCCAGCACCGCCTGCACGAGGTCCGCCGCGTCGTGCGGGTTGCCGGTCAGCGCGTGGCCGTAGCGCAGCAGGCCGGGCAGCGAGGCCCGCGCGAACTCCGCGAAGTCGGCGGCCGACCCCGCGGTCACGCGCTCGTCCGCTGTCGCCGCGACCACCTCGCCACCTCCCCTCCTCCTCGACGTGAAGACCACGCACGAGGGGGCGGATCGGTTGCCCCGGGACAGATCAGGACCGGGACGGATCAGGACCGGCCGGGTTCCGGGGGGTGGGGCGGGGTGGGGCTCACGACACGGGCAGGGGCCGGAAGCGCCCGTCCGCGTCGGGCGTGAACTCGTGCACGGCGACCACGTGGTCCGCCGGGACCGGCCCGTAGACGTGCGGGAACCACGGGCCGTCCTCGCCGGTCTCCCCCGGTTCCCACAGCACCGGCAACCCCTCGGGGTCGACCACCAGCAGCACGAGGTCGTGCCGGGCGGGGTACAGCCGGTTCGCGGGCAGGTGCACGGTGCCCCAGTCGGAGCAGTGCACGAAACCGTCGGGGTCGAGCGGGACCGCGCCCTCCTCGCGGGCGCGGGCCCAGTCGTCCCTGGAGCTGATTCGGAGGATCACGCGGACTCCTCGTCGTCCACACCCGCCCACGGGGTTGTCCACAGGGCCTGTGGACAGGTGTGGGGATACCTGTGGACAGGTCAGCGCAGGGTGATCTGCCGACCGCGCAGGCCGTCGCGCGCCCGGCGCTCCGCCTCGCTGAGCGGTTCGGCGTCGAGGCCGGCCAGGGCGTCGCTGACGCGCTTGCCCAGGGCTTCCGCGCCCGGCGCCCACTCGCTGGAGTGCAGCTCGCGGTCGAGGTCCCACACGGGGACGAGCAGGCCGTGCGCGCGGAACGAGCCCGCGTACCGGGAGCCCTCGCCGAGGTCCAGTTCGCCGCGCACGGACAGCCGGGCCAGCGCCGCCAGCAGCGTCTCCTCGGGCTCGGGCCGCACCCAGCGCAGGTGCGCCTTGTCGCCCGCGTCGACCCAGTAGGCGGCCTCGACGTCGGGGGCGTCGACGCGCTCGGTGGGCAGGATCGCGGCGTTCGCGCGCTCCAGGGACAGGGCGACGTCGCCGGTGGGCTCGTTGTCCGGCGGCAGCCACCACGCGAAGTCGGCGTGCAGGTCGGGGCTCAGCGTGGCCCCGGTGTCGAGCAGGTCCTGCAACCGGCCGGGGTCGTCGCCGTTGTCCGGGCCGACCACGGGCAGCGCGTCGCCGGTCTCGGCGTTCAGCGCCCACCGCACGGCGCGTGCCAGGTCGCGGCTCAGGTCGCCGGAGCGGGTCTGCACCTGGAGGCCGACGAACGCGGTGCCGTCCGCGCGGACCAGGCCCGCGGCGGCCATCGGCAGCACGGTGGCCAGCGTGACCTCGCGCGCCGCACCGTCCTTGAGCGGCAGCTTCACCGTCGCCGAGGGCACGAACTCGCGGAGCGCGATCAGCTCGGCCTCGGCGGCCAGGCCCTCGAACGGGCGCGAGACGATCACGTCCGCCGCGCCACCCGCCGCACCGTGGCACGCCTTGTAGCGCTTGCCGGAGCCGCACGGGCACGGCTGGCGCGGGTTCACGCCGCCCGCCGACTTGTCCTTCACGGCGTCCTTCACGGCCGTCCGCTTCGCCACCGCCGCCTCCAGGGTCTCAGGGCTGGTCGGGCGTCAAGTTAGCCGCAAGGTGCTCGCGCGTTTCCCCCGGGTTGTCGGTCGCGAGGAACCGGACGCCGCGGTCCCGGCACAACGCTATGTCGGCCGGCTCGTTGACGGTCCACGTGTAGACACCTTGCCCCCGATCCGGGTGACGCCTGAGCAGGTGAATGCCGGGGCCGGCGTAGTCGACGAAGCGGGGCAGCGTGCGCGGCCACAGCCGGTCGTAGAGCAGCACGGTCGGCACGTCCGGCTTGAGCTTCTTGAACCGGTGCACGGCGAAGACGGAGAACGACATCACGACCGCCTCGACCGCGTGCCGGTTCAGCACGGCGGCCAGCGTCCGCTCGACCTGCGCCCCGTACCGCACGGGGTGCTTCGTCTCGACGAACAGCCGCGTGCCGTGGTCCTGGGCGAGACCGATCAGCGCCTCCAGGGTGAGCACCGGGGAGGGCTCGCCACCGTGCCAGGCGCCGAAGTCGTGCCGCTGGAGCTCGGCGAGCGTCAGGTCGCTCACCTTGCCGTGCCCGTCACTCGTCCGGTCGATGACCCGGTCGTGGACGCAGACGAGGTGGCCGTCCTTCGTCAGCCGCACGTCGCACTCCAGCCCGTCCGCGCCCTGCCGGAGGGCGAGGTCGTAGGCGGCGAGCGTGTGCTCCGGGCGGCGGGTGGACGCCCCGCGGTGGGCGACGATCTCGGGCGACACGGGGTGAATGCTCCAGGTGGAGCACCGAGCGGGTCAACTCGGCTACGTCATGTCACAGCTCGCTCAATGTTTGAGTGGACAACCACACTCGGATGGACGCGAGCACAGCTCAAGACCTACCGTCCGTGACCGTGACCGTGACGTTCGACCAGCGCGACCCCGCTTTCATCGCGGACCCGTACCCGGTGTTCGCCGCCCTCCGAGAGCAGGGGGACGTGCACTGGCACGAGGACATGGGCATCGCCGTGGCCGTGTCGCACGCGGCGTCGTCGGCGGTGCTGCGGCACCGGTCGCTCGGGCGGCTCTGGACGGACGCGACGCCGCTGGAGCGGTTCGGCTCGTTCAACCTGCTGCACCGCAACTCGCTGCTGGAGAACGAGCCGCCCACGCACACGAGGTTGCGCAGGCTGGTGGCCGCCGCGTTCGGCCGCGGTCACGTCGAGCGGCTGCGCCCGTGGATCGCGGACCTGGCCGACCGCCTCGTGGACGGGCTCGTGGCCGAGGTCGACGCCGCGGGCTCGGCCGACCTGCTGGCCCACGTCGCCTCCCCCCTGCCGGTCGAGGTGATCGCCGAGCTGCTGGGCGTGCCGACCGCCGACCGGCCGCTGCTCCAGCCGTGGTCGAACGCCATCGTGAAGATGTACGAGTACGGCCTGGCCGAGGACAAGCGGGACGCGGCCGAGCGGGCGGCGGGCGAGTTCGTGGCGTACCTGCGCGACCTGGTGGCGCACCGCCGGGCGAACCCGGGCGACGACCTGGTGTCGGACCTGGTGGCGGTGACCGACACCGACGGCGCGAAGCTCACCGAGGACGAGCTGGTGGCGACCGCCGTGCTGCTGCTGATGGCCGGCCACGAGGCGACGGTCAACGTCATCGGCAACGGCGTGCGGGCACTCGTGGACCACCCGTCCGAGTGGCAGCGGCTCCTCGACGACCCCACCCTCCTGCCCACCGCGGTCGAGGAGCTGATCCGCTACGACTCGCCGCTCCAGCTGTTCGAGCGCACGGCGACGGAGCCGGTCACGATCGCGGGTCACACGGTCGAGCCGGGCCGGAAGATCGCCGCGCTGCTGGGTGCGGCGGCCCGCGACCCGCTCGTCTTCGCGAACCCGGACGTCCTCGACGTCGGCCGCACCCCGAACCCGCACCTGGGGTTCGGCATGGGCATCCACTACTGCCTGGGCGCGCCGCTGGCCCGCATCGAGGTGCAGGCGGCCGTGTCCTCCCTGACCCGCAAGCTGCCCGGCATCGCCCTGGCCGCCCCGCCCCGGCAGCGGGCCGAGTTCGTCATGCGCGGGGTGCACGAGCTGAGGCTGACGCGGCAGCGGTGACCGGGTCCGGGCGCGCCGGCCCGTGGCGCGCGGTCAGCGCGCCGGGTACGCGCGGGGGAGCCTGAAGCCGCGCTCGGCCATGACCTCGCGCAGGCGGTCCGGGTAGTCGGTGATGATGCCGTCCACGCCGTCGTCGATCAGCTTGTGCATGGTGGCCTGGTCGTTCACCGTCCAGGGGACGACCTTCAGGCCGTGCCGGTGCGCCTCGTCCACCAGGGCTTTCGTCGTGAACGGGACGTAACCCGGGTCCCCCACCGTGCCGTTCTGCGGGTTGCCGTGCACCGGCGACAGGGCGGACGCGCCGAAGCTCTCGACCGCCTCCACCACGCTGCCGCCGAAGTCGGCCAGGTCGAGGCCGCCGGTCCACGGCGAGCCGGGGCGCAGGAACTCGGGCTGGGTGAGGGCGACGAGCGGGATGCGCGGCTCGGCCCTGCGCCACAGCATCAGGGTGCCCCAGTCGAACGACTGGACCGTGACGTTGCGGTGGAAGCCGGAGCGGCGGATCTCGCGGGACGTGACCTCGACGAACTGCTCGCGCGGCGCGGTCTCGTGCGGCGCGGCGGCCTCGACCTTCGTCTCGATGTTGAACTTCACGTCCCACGCCCGGTGGCGTCGGGCCAGGGCGAACACCTCGGCGAGCGTCGGCATCCGCGCACCCGGCGAGAGTTCCTGGTCCGGGTACTGCGACCAGCGCCGCGACCCGCAGTCGAGGGTGCGGACCTGCGCGAACGTCAGGTCCTTCACGTACTTGCCCGCGTACGGGAACGCCGGGTCGCCGGGGGTGGCGGGGGCCGTGTCGACGCACTTGGCGGGGTTGGTCCTGCGGTCGTGGGTGACGACCTCACGGCCGTCACTGGTGATCTGGACATCCAGTTCGAGCGTGGTCACGCCGAGTTCCAGCGCCTTGCCGAACGCGGCCAGGGTGCTCTCGACGGTCAGCCCGATCCCGCCCCGGTGGGCCTGAAGGTCGAACGACTTCCGGGGGTGGCCGTGCGCGGCGGCCACGCCGGGGACGACGAGGGACAGGACCAGTGCCGCCGCGAGTGCCCGCATGGCGTCCACCGTGGCACGGGCGGGGTCAGGAACCCAAGCGCCGCAGGAAGAACGCCCACTGAACAGCGGGGAACGCCAACGTTGCGGCGGTCGGGTTCTTCGAGTCCCGGACACCGACGACAGGGCCGGCCGACGCCACCTCGACGCAGTTCGCGTTGCTGGCACCGTTGCTCCGGCTGCTCTTCCGCCACACCGCGTCGACGAACGCCACTTCGACGCAGTTGGTGTTGCTCGCGCCCCCGCTGCGGCTGCTCTTGCGCCACACCGCGCCAGTGAAGTCCACTGTGGACATATTCGTCGCCTCTTTCACTCGGTCAGGACGCGCTCGACGAGGGCGATCGACTCCGCGAGGCCCAGCGCTTGGGAAGCCAGGTGCTCGAACTCCAGCCTAGCCTCGCGGAGCTGGTTCCCCTCCTCGATGTGCACGGCTCCCACCATGTGCTCGATGAACAGCACCGGCGGTTCGAGGGGGTCGGCGAAGTCGAGCAGCGCGAAGCTGCTCACCATGCCCGCGTGGGCGCCACCGGCGTCGGCGAGGATGCGGATCGACACGTTGGACAGGTCCGCCATCTCGCGCAGGTGGCGCAACTGCTCCCGCATCACCGCGGCGCCGCCGACCACCTTCCGCAACGCCGCCTCGTCGATGATCGCGTCCAGCCGCAGGGGGTTGCGCGGGTCCGTCAGGCGCTCCTGCCTGATCCGGCGGACCCGGATGTCGTTCTCCAGCCAGCGCTTCGTGCGGGCCAGTCGGTGCGCCGCGAACAGCGCCCGCATGTAATCGCCGGTCTGGAGCAGGCCGGGGATCACCAGGAGTGAGAGTTCGCAGACTTCGACGGCTTCCGTCTCGACGTCGACGTAACCCTGGTTCTCGATGCCGAAGGTGGTCCACCAGCCGGGCTCCCTCGCCCGCACCGCCTGGTCCAGCAGGTCCGGGTCGTACTGGTCGTACAGGTCCATCATCGACTTGGCGAGGTGGACGTCCAGGATCGTCTCGCCGCGCTCGATCCGGTGCAGCGTCGACCTGGTCCGGTACAGGGCCTTCGCGGCGTCGTCCAGGGTCAGCTTGGCCGCGATCCTCATGCGGGCGAGCTTCTTGCCCAACCGGCGGCGGCGGAACGGGGGTGGAGTGGGCACGCGTCAGCATGGTCCGGCGGGATCTCCGGATGTGGGATTCCCGGTTCACCCCTTGGGCTGGAGCGGATCTCCCGTCGGACAGTCGGTCCCGTGGAAGCGAACCTCTTCAGCCTCGTGGACGCCGCCGACAGCACGCGCATCTTCGCGTGGGGCATGGAGATCATGGAGGAGGACACGACGACCGCCGTGGTCTACCGGCGTGATCCGGTGACCGGGCGCACGATGCTCGGCCAGCACCGGTCGGCGGAGTCGGCGCTGGCCCGGTACGGCCGGCGCGTACCACTGGTCCTGGCGTGGGAGTTCGACGAGGAAGAACCGCTTGGGAACAGTGGCCCGGCGTGACGTTCGCCCGCCTCCTGATCACCCTGTGACTCCGCCTGTTTCACCTGATCAAGTGATGAAATGGGCACAGGTGTTCGAATAGCGTGGCAGGTATGGAGATCGTGCCCGCGCTGCTGACCGACGACGGTGTGTTCGACGCCGTCGTCGAGACCGAGGCCGCGCTGCGGACGCTGCACCTGCGGCGATTGCGGCTGCTGGCCGAGGTGCTGCGACGCGGGCTCGACACCGACACCTACCGGCGCGTCGTGCGCGCCGACCCGCGCGAGGTCAAGCGCTGGACCACCCAGGCGACCCTCTTCCTGCCCTCGCTCAGCCCCACCGGCCAACCACTTCCTCCCCTACACCCGGCGACCGGAGCGGTGCTGGAGGAACTCTCCGACGGCCACCTGACGGAACTGGCGCGGGCCATCTCGCTACGCCTGCCGGACGGGTCGGAGGAAATTCTGGTCGAGGCGGCCCGGTCGGTGGAGCCGAAAGCGGTGCGGCAACTCGCCGACCGGATTCGTGACCGCGCCGAGCAGGACCGCGTGGACGAGGTGGACGAACCCGCCGCCGATCCCGGCGACATACTGCACCTGCGCGACCTGCCCGGCGGACGACTCGAATTCTTCGGAGAACTGTCCGCCGAGAGCGGGGCGCGGTTCACCGCACTGCTCGAACCACTCTCCACACCACGCCCAGACGGCCCGCGTGACACGGCACGACGCAGGGGCGAGGCGTTCGCCGACCTGATCCACCTCGCCTCACGCTCCACCGACCTGCCGTCAGAGGCCGGAGAGCGCCCGCACATCAGCGTCACCATCGACCACGACACCCTCCGCCGGGGCGTCGGGCACGCGGTGCTCGACGGCGACCACCACCTCAGCGCAGCCCAGGCCCGCCGCATCGCCTGCGACGCCAAAATACTCCCGGTCGTACTGGGCGGGGCGTCCGAGGTGCTCGACCTCGGCCGCGCCAAGCGGACCGTCAGCGTCGCCCAACGCCGCGCGCTGCACGCCCGCGACCGGGGCTGCGCCTTCCCCGGCTGTCACCGACCACCCAAGTGGTGCGACGCCCACCACATCCAGCACTGGGCCGATGGCGGGTCTACCGACCTGTCGAACCTCGTGCTGCTCTGCCGCGCACACCACAGCCTCGTCCACCACTCGCAGTGGCAGATCACCACGACCGGCGGAACGCCGACGTTCATCCCGCCCCGACACATCGACCCCGCCCAGAGGCCGCGCCAGAACCTGCTCCACCGACCACCCACCCCCACCCCGGCGCTGGCCGCCTGACCCCGTTCGTCTAGCGGGGTGAGCCGGCGGCGCGGAAGGTGCGCAGCTCCGGTGCCGGGGCGTCCTTCACGCCCACCACCCGCATCCGGCGGAACGTGCTCGGGTCCACCGGCAGCAGGCACGTCGTGGTGCGGCGCACGACCACGGCGGTGAGGATCGCCACGGCGACGGCCAGGAGGTCGGCCACCGCGTGCAGCAGCACGCCGTCCGCCATGGCCTGCACGCTGTCGCGGAACGACCAGGCGATCGTGAACGCGGAGAACAGGCAGGTGAACGCCCACAGGCCCCACCACCAGCGGATCAGCCGGGACGGTCGCGGGCGGGCGTCGACGGGCAGGCGCAGGGCGGCGTGCTCCAGCTCGGCGGCGACCGAGCCGGGCACGACCAGGTTGACGCCCGGGATGAACAGGCTGACCAGGACTTCGGTGTCCGAGCGGGACGGGGCGTAGCCGGCGGCGCTCGCGGCGGCCCGGCGGGCCCGGCGCAGCCACAGCAGCGTGAACACCACCGCCATCGCGGTCGCCACCAGCATCACGATCGAGGAGGACACGACCATCGCGTCCGACACGCCGACCGTGGACTCCGACAGCGCGCCGTAGCGGCTGAGCAGGAGCAGGACGTAGCGCCAGATCTCGCTGCCCGCGGCCCACAGGCCGGTGAGCGCGGCCAGGCCGAGGGCGTGGGAGGCGGTGCGGGCCAGCCGCTGGACCCGGTCGACCGAGTCGACGGGCTCGTCGGCGTCCACCGCCACGGACGTGGGCCAGCGCCACGCCAGCAGCGGGAAGCCCCAGCGCGGCGGCACCGGGTAGGACGGCGGTCCCGCGTAGTCCTGGCGCGGTCGGCCGAGGTCGCGCCGCTGGTAGGCACCGGGCGGCGGGGTCGCCACCCAGTCCACGCGCATCGGCCGGAGCGCCACGTCAGATGACCTCGGGGTCCGCGCCGTCGACCTCGGCGACCAGCGGGCGGCCCTGGGCGGCCCAGACCTGCATGCCGCCGTCGACGTTGGTGGCGTCCCAGCCGTTGGCGTTGAGGTACTGGGTGACCCGCGCCGACCGGCCGCCCGCGCGGCACACGACGTAGAACTCGCTGTCACCGGGCAGTTCGTCCAGGCGGCCCGCCAGTTCGCTCATCGGGATGTGCAGGGCGCCCGGGGCGTGGCCCGCGGTCCACTCGTCGGCCTCGCGGACGTCGAGCAGCACCTTCCCGGCCGGGAGTTCGGCGGGCACGTCGGTCACTTCAACGGTGGGAACGGTCACGGCCACCATGCTGCCACGTCCCTGGTGAGCGGGGGATGAGGAGCACGCCGGCCGCCCTCCCCGAAAGGAGGACGGCCGGCGTGGTCCCGGAGGGAGGCCCTAGTGCGCGGTGGCCTTCTCGGCGCCGACGCCGGTGAGCGCCCGCACCTCCATCTCCGCGTACTTCTCCTTGTTGTTCTCCTTCGACGTCACCGTGCCGACGTAGCCGAGGAGGAACGCCAGCGGGATCGACACGATGCCCGGGTTGGACAGCGGGAACAGGTCGAAGTCCGCGTTCGGGAACATGGACGTCGGCTTCCCGGACACGGCGGGCGACAGGACGATCAGGGTGATGGTCACCGCGAGGCCGCCGTAGATGCTCCACAGCGCGCCGGAGGTGTTGAAGCGCTTCCAGAACAGCGAGTAGAGGATGGTCGGCAGGTTCGCCGACGCCGCCACCGCGAACGCGAGCGCCACCAGGAACGCGATGTTCTGGCCGTTGGCCGCGATGCCGCCGAGGATCGAGACGATGCCGATGACGATGGCGGTGCGCCGCGCCACCTTCACCTCGGCCTCCTCGTCGGACTTGTCCTTGACCGCGCCGTCGTGGCCGTTCTTGCGGATGATGTTGGCGTAGATGTCGTGCGCGAACGACGCCGACGCGGTGATCGTCAGGCCCGCCACCACGGCGAGGATCGTCGCGAACGCGACCGCCGCGATCAGGCCGAGCAGCAGCGGCCCGCCCAGGGCCTCGGCGAGCAGCGGGGCCGCCGAGTTCGCGCCGCCGGGTGCCGCCCGGATCGCGTCGGGGCCGACCAGCGCCGCCGCGCCGTAGCCCAGGACCAGCGTGAACAGGTAGAACAGGCCGATCAGCCAGATGGCCCAGACCACCGAGCGGCGGGCCTCCTTGGCGGTCGGCACGGTGTAGAAGCGCATCAGGATGTGCGGCAGGCCGGCCGTGCCGAGGACCAGGGCGAGGGCCAGCGACAGGAAGTCGAGCTTCGAGGTGCCGGTCGCGCCGTACTGGAGTCCGGGGCCGAGGAGCTTCTCGCCGGCCTTCGGGGCGTTGTCGACGGCCGCGCCGAGCAGGGCGGACAGGTTCAGGCCGAACTTGGCGAGCACCCACACCGTCATCACGCCGGCGCCGATGATCAGCAGCACCGCCTTGATGATCTGCACCCAGGTGGTGCCCTTCATGCCGCCGATGAGGACGTAGGCGATCATCAGGGCGCCGACGACGGCGATCACGAGGGCCTGGCCGAGCTTGCCGGTGATGCCGAGCAGCAGGGCCACCAGGCCGCCCGCGCCCGCCATCTGGGCCAGCAGGTAGAAGAAGGACACGGCCATGGTGGACGTCGCCGCGGCGGCCCGCACCGGGCGCTGGCGCATCCGGAAGCTGAGGACGTCGCCCATCGTGTACTTGCCGGTGTTGCGCAGCAGCTCAGCGACCAGCAGGAGCGCGATGAGCCACGCGACGAGGAAGCCGATGGAGTACAGGAAGCCGTCGTAGCCGTTGAGCGCGATGGCGCCCGCGATGCCGAGGAACGACGCGGCGGACAGGTAGTCGCCCGCGATGGCGACGCCGTTCTGCGGGCCGGTGAACGCGCGGCCGGCGGCGAGGTAGTCGGCGGCCGTCTTCGTGTTGCGGCTCGCGCGGATGACGACCACCAGGGTCGCCGCGACGAACAGGCCGAAGATGCCGATGTTGAGCCAGGGGCTGCTGTTCACGCCCGACCCCCTTCGATTTCGGCGCGGAGCTTCTCCGCCTTGGGGTCGAGGTTCTTGTTGGCGTGGCGGACGTACAGCGTGGTGATCGCGAACGTCGACACGAACTGCAGCAGGCCGAGGATCAGGCCCACGTTGATGTTGCCGAAGACCTTCGTCGACATGAAGCCGTGCGCGTAATCGGCGAGGAGGACGTACAGCAGGTACCAGGCCAGGAACAGACCGGCCATCGGGAACACGAAATTGCGCAGTCGGCGCCGCAGCTCCTTGAAGTCCGCGCTCTCCTGCACCTCCACCCAGTTGTGAGCGCCCTGGGTGTCGGGGTTGTGCTGCTCAGAGGTGCTCACTGTCCCCTCCTCGCGTGTTTGACGACGGTGTGAACGGCACGTAAGGCCTCCTGGTGCGTTCCTGATACGCCGTGCACCGTAAGGAGACCTGGCTCACGTCTGAAAGACTCCGGACGTGGCCTTGCGCTCAACTGTCGAGTGATGCGATGAGCGGTATGAATGCTGAGACGAACTGCCACTCGGGTGATCGACATCACCGTTAACCGGATCGGTGGGCTTATCTTCACCCGTTCGAGACCTTCACATACTCCCTGCTACCGCGTCTGCGGCTGAACGGGGAGCGTGCCGAGCGACCCGCTAGGACGACGGCCCGTCGCCGCGGGCGCCGTCCTGGAGCGCCTTCTCCTCGGCCGTGCCGAACCGCTGCACCGCGCGGTCGCGGATGAAGCCCAGCGGGTCCGGCGCGTGGAAGCGCAGCAGGATCTGGTTGACGTCCTCGGGCCTGCGCCGCGACGTCAGACCGCTGATCACGACCATGGTCAGGAACGCCACCGGCACCGTCACCAGCGCCGGCTGGGAGAACACCGGGGGCGCCCAGTCGCCGGTGTACGAGCTGACCACCGTGACGACCTGCGAGCCGATCACCAGGCCGCCGCCGACCACCATGCCCGCCATGGCGCCGACCCAGGTCAGCCCGCGCCACCAGATGCCCAGCACCAGCAGCGGGCAGAACGTCGACGCGGCCAGCGCGAACGACATGGCCACGGTCAGCGAGGCGTCCGAGCGCGGCAGCACGAGCGCGAGGCCGATCGCGAACGCGCCGGTCAGCACCGTGGCCCAGCGGAAGTCCCGCACCTTGCCCGGCAGGATGTCCGTCGACACCACCCCCGCCACCGACACGACCAGCCCCGACGAGGTGGACAGGAACGCGGCGAACGCGCCCGCCGCCACCACCGCGCCCAGCACCTGGCCCAGCAGGTCGGGCCGCATGGTCGTGGGCAGCAGCAGCACGGCGGCGTCCGTCTTCCCGGTCACCAGCAGCTGCGGCAGGTACTGGCGCGAGATCACGCCCAGCACCGTGGGGAACAGGTAGAACAGGCCGAGCAGGTAGATCACGTGCAGCGCGGTCCGGCGGGCGGCCCGGCCGTCGGGGTTGGTGTAGAAGCGGACCAGCACGTGCGGCAGGCCCATCGTGCCGAGGAACGTCGCGAAGATCAGCGAGTAGGTCTCGAACAGCTCGCCCGCGCCGCCGGTCTGCGGGCGCAGCCAGTCGGCGTTCCCGGTCGGCGCGCCCTCCACCACCGGCACCGGCGTGCCCGCCGTGAAGCGCAGCTCGGTGCCCGCGCCCACGGTGTGCGTGCCGGTCGTCCAGTACACCTCGCCGTCCGCGGGCGCCCCGTTGACCCGACCGGTCGCGGACAGCTCCAGCGGCACGTCCACGCGCACCCGCACCGGGTCGGTGGTCGTCACCGCCACGTCCTCGTGGAACCGCAGCACGCCGTCCGCGTCGACCGGCTGCGCGCCGTTGCCCGGCCCGGCCGCGAACAGCGTGAACAGCACGAACGTCGGCGCGGCGATGGCGAACAGCTTGCCCCAGTACTGGAACGCCTGCACCAGCGTGATCGCGCGCATCCCGCCGCCCAGCACGTTCACCACCACGATCGCGGTGACCGCCACGCCGCCGAGCCACGCGGGCAGGCCGGTGATCGTGTTCAGCGTCAGCCCGGCCGACTGGAGCTGCGGCACCAGGTACAGCACGCCGATGCAGATGACGAAGAACGTGCAGAACCGGCGCAGGTTCGACGACCCGAGGCGGGCCTCGGCGAAGTCGGGCAGCGTGTACGCGCCGGACCGGCGCAGCGGCGCCGCGACGAACACCATCATCGCCAGGTAGCCCGCGGTGAAGCCGATCGGGTACCACAGGGCGTCGACGCCGTCCTTGAGCACGAGCCCGGCGACGCCCAGGAACGACGCGGCCGACAGGTACTCCCCGGAGATCGCGGCGGCGTTGCGGGTCGCCGGGATGGCGCGCCGCGCCACCAGGAAGTCCGGCGTGGTGTTCGCCCGGCGGGAGCCCACGTAGCCCAGCAGGAACGTCAGCGTGGCCATCACGGCGACGAGCCCCAGGCTCCACAGGTTCTGGATCACCGGTCCACCGAGTTCACGAAGTCCTGCTCGTGCCGCTCGGCGAGCCTGCGGTAGGCGTAGCCGACGCCGTAGCACAGCGGGAACGGCAGCAGGCCCAGCAGCACCCACGGCAGCCGGATGCCCAGCAGGTGCACCTCCGACAGCTGCGGCACGGCGTGGAACAACGCCGGCAGCGCCGCGAGGAGCAGCAGGGTCGTGCCGCCGAGGGCGAGGCCGGTGCGCAGCTGCTGGCGGATCAGGTCGCGGATCAGCTTCTCGCCGACGCTGGTCTGCTCCTCCAGCTCGATGATGGTGCGCAGCACGCGGCCGCGCCCCTTCGGGTCGGCGAGCACCACCCGCCTGCGGCGGTTCTTGCGCGCCGCGACCGGTGGCCAGGCATCGCGCTCGGCCGGTTGCGGCTGGTCCGGTTGCCCGGGCGGGCCGGAGTGCTTGGTCATCCCCAACTGCTCTTGGGGGGGCGCACGAGCCGTTCCTTCAGCTCACGCGTGTGCCGCCGGCTCACCGGCAGCTCCTTCGCGTCGTCACCGGAGCCGATCACCACCGCGTACCCGTTCGACGTCATCCGCAGCTCGGTCACCAGCGGCAGCGCCACCAGGTAGGACCGGTGGATGCGCACGAACCCGGCGTTCTCCCAGCGGTCCTCCAGCTGGGCCAGCGGGATGCGCACGAGGTGGCTCGCGCCGTCGTTGGTGTGCAGGCGGGCGTAGTCGCCCTGCGCCTCCACGTACCGGACGGTCGCCCGCGGCACGAGCTTGATCGTGCCGCCCAGCTCGACCGGGATCACCTCGTCGTCCTGCGGCTCGGCCGCCGAGGTCTGCTCCGGCACCGCCACCGGGGTCGACGCGACCCGCTCCACGACCCGCGAGATGGCCTTGTTGACGCGGTCCTCGTTGATCGGCTTCGTGACGAAGTCCAGCGCGCCCACCTCGAAGGCCACCACGGCCTCCGAGTGCTCGACGCCCGTCACGAACACCAGCGCCGGCGGCGCGCGGAACGCGCCCAGCACGCGCGCGAGGTCGGTCCCGCTCAGGCCGGGCATGTTGATGTCCGCGAACACCGCGTCGACCGGCGGCAGGCCGGCCTCCTGGCGCTCCATCACCTCGGCGTCGTAGTCACCGCGCAGGATGCGCAGCGCCTCGGCCGCGTCGAAGGCGGTGAGCACGCGCCTGATGTGCGGGCTGCCCTCGAGCAGGTACTTGATCTCGCTCAGCCCCGGGGCCTCGTCGTCCACCGCCAGGACGAGGAGGCCGTCGTTGGGGCCCTTCGGGGAACCGGGGTTCTTTGGGGTACTCACTGTGCCGCGCATCTTGCCCATCGAGCGGGGTCGCTGTCTACGCCGGTCGCCGGTCCCGGTGCGTGCCGTGACCTCACAAGCCGAATCGCGACCAGCGCGCCCGCTCCTCCAGCGCGGCCAACCCCTCCAGCAGGAAGTCCCCCGATCGGGTGGTGGCACCGGCCATGCCGAGGCGGGCGAGCAGGGGGCGGCGGGGCTCGGCGACGACGATCTCGGCGTCCGGGTAGCGCTTGGCCACGACGCCGCGCAGCGTGCCGACCCCGTCGACCAGGCCCAGTTCCAGCGCCTTCGCGCCGGTCCACACCTCGCCGTTGAACAGCTCGTCGTCGGTGCCCTTGAGCTTGGCGCCGCGGCGTTCCCGGACCCAGGCGACGAACTGCTCGTGCAGCTGCGCCTGGAGGCCCTTGAGCCACTCGACGTCCTCGGGCTTCTCCGGGGAGAACGGGTCGAGGCGCACCTTGTTCTCGCCCGCCGCGTGCACGCGGCGCTCCACGCCGTACCGCTCGATCAGGCCGTTGAGCCCGAAGCCCGAGCTGACCACCCCGATCGAGCCGACCAGCGACGTGCCGTGCGCGTGGACCTCGTCGCCCGCGCAGGCCAGCCAGTAGCCGCCGGAGGCCGCGACGTCCTCGCAGAACGCCAGGACCGGCACCCTCTTCTTCGCCGCCAGCTCGCGGATGCGCTCGGCGACCAGCGCGGACTGGGTGGGCGCCCCGCCGGGCGAGTTGATCAGCAGGGCGACCGCGACGAGCCGGTCGTGGTCGAACGCGCGCGTCAGCGCCGTCTCGACGGTCTGCACGCTGATCGTGTTGCGCGCCATCGGCGTCGGCGTCGGGGTGATGACGCCGTGCAGGCGGACGGCGGCCACGACGGGTCCGCGCTCGGTCCGCTCGCCGACGAGCCTGGGCAGCCGGGCGATCTTGTCCGTCACGCTCATGCCACGACCTTACGTGCAGCGGCACGGGCGGGTGGCGGGGCTAACATCGCCCGGTGACGTTCAACCCGATCCGGTGGCTGGAACGCTACGTCGAGTGGTGGGACCTCCGGGGCAAGAAGAACCCGGACGGGCCGACGACGATGCACGTCTACTGGATGTGGATCACGTGGTCGGTGTGCGCCGTGATGGTGGTGGCCTCGCTGGCGGTGGCCGCCGAGTGACGTCCCGGACCGCCGGGGCTCAGGCCCGGACCGCGGGCTGCTCGGTGGTGTCCTCCAGGCGCGGCGGCACCAGCGGCAGGTTCGTGCGCACGCCCTTGCTGTACTTCGGGATCTTCAGGATGATCTTCATGCCGGCGTCCGGTGCGGTCTCCACGACGAGCGCGTAGTCGTCGCCGAACACCGCCCGCATCCGGTGGTTGATGTTGCCCAGGCCCACGTGCGCGCCGGTCTGGTGGGCGTCCTTGAGGTCCTCGAACAGCCGGTCCGGGTCCATGCCGACGCCGTCGTCCTCGACCGAGATCAGCGCCTCGGCGCCGTTGTCCTCGGCGATGATCGTGAGCAGCCCGCCGCCGGGCTTCTTGGCCAGGCCGTGCCGGACCGCGTTCTCCACCAGGGGTTGCAGCACCAGGAACGGCAGCACGACCTGGAGCACCTCGGGCGCGATCCTGAGCCGCACGTTGAGGCGCGGCCCGTACCGGGCCTGCTCGATGGTCAGGTAGCGGTGGATGTTGGTCAGCTCGTCGGACAGCGTGGTGAAGAAGCCGTCCGTGCGGAACGAGTAGCGGGTGAACTCGGCGAACTCCTGGAGCAGCTCGCGGGCGTGCGCCGGGTCGGTGCGGATCAGCGACGAGATCGTGTTGAGCGCGTTGTAGACGAAGTGCGGCGAGATCTGCGCCCGCAGCGCCCGGACCTCGGCCTGCGCCAGCGCCTGCCGGGACTTCTGGAGCACCTCCAGCTCCAGCCGCGTGGACACGAACCGCGCGGTCTCCTCGGCCATCCTGATCTGGCGCTTGTTCGCCACGCCGCTGACCACGATCAGCGTGCCCGCGACCTCGCCCTCCACCACCAGCGGCACGATCACCGCGCTGTGCAGCGAGCACGGGCCGGGCAGCTCGCAGTCGAGCTTGCGGTGCTCGACGTGCTCCTTGTGGCCCTCGCCGATGGCGCGCTCGATGTAGGTGCGCAGGAACTCGTAGTGGTCGTTCGCGCCGCCGTCCCACGACAGGAGCGTGCCCTCGTGGTCGGTGATGCCGACGGCGACGCAGCGCAGCATCTCCCGCAGGTGCGGGGTGGCCTTGTCGGCGGCCTCCTCGGTCAGGCCCTCGCGCAGGTCGGCCGACGCCTTGGACATCCGGTGCAGCATGTCCATCACGGCGTCCTCGACCGAGGTGCTCACCCGGCGGGCGCGGCAGAGCATCACGAACAGGCCGAGGACGGCGAGGGTCGCGATGACGCCGAGGACGGCACGCTCGGTCAGCAGGTCACGCACGGCGTCCATGCTGTGCCGTGGAGGCCTCGTAGGCAAGGGGATCGACGCCCGGAGACGTGCACGTCCGATGAATTGGCGGCGACCGCGCCCCTCCGCCTACCCGATCGGGTGACATCAGGGCGATGCGACTACGGAGGGTGGGCGCGGTCCGCTCACCGGACCGCGCCCCACCGGCCTCAGTTGGCCGACTGCGTGGACGAGGAGGTGGTGGTCTCCTCGTCGGTGTCGCAGCCGAGGAACGCGAGGAGCTCCTCCATGTCCGGTTCGTCGTACAGACCGGCCTCCTCCAGGATCTCGCACAGCGTGAGGCGCTCCTGCGCGTCGAAGGTGCCGACCTCGGTACTCGCGGCCGGGGGCGCCTCCGAGGACGCGGCGGCCACGCCGGCGATGGTCGCCAGGCTGAGGGTGGCACCGGTGACGGCGGCGGCGATGCGGATGTTCATGATTCCTCCACGTGGTCGAGCTGTCACGAGGAGGAGTTGCCGGGAAGAACGGTCACAAGCACGGGTCCACCCGGTCGTGTGACTTACTTGAGCAGGCGTGACATCCGGCGGTCGGCGAGGGGTTTGCCGCCCGTCTGGCACGTCGGGCAGTACTGGAACGCCCGGTCCGCGAACGACACCTCGCGCACCGCGTCACCGCACACCGGGCACGGCAGGCCGGTCCGGGCGTGCACCCGCAGCCCCGACCGCTTCTCCCCCTTCAGCGTCGCCGCGCCCTGCCCCACCGAGCGCGCCACGGCGTCGGACAGGACCCCGACCAGCGCCTCGTGCAGCCGGTCCAGCGCCTCGCCGGACAGCCGGCCCGCCGTCGCGTACGGCGACAGCCGCGCGGTGTGCATGATCTCGTCGGAGTAGGCGTTGCCCACGCCCGCGAGCACGGTCTGGTCGGTCAGCGCCGTCTTCAGCCGCTCGGTGCGGCCGGCGAACAGGTCCTCCAGTTGCGTGCGCGTCACCGAGAGCGCGTCGGGCCCGAGCCGGGCGATGCCCGGGACGTCCCGCGGGTCGTCCACCACCCAGGCGGCCAGGCCCTTCCTGGTGCCCGCCTCGGTCAGGTCGAAGCCGGGCCCCCGCCCCGGCGGGCCGAGGTGCGCGCGCAGCGCGAGCGGGCCCCGGCCGGGCCGGGGCGGCACCGCCGACAGGTTCTCCGACCAGCGCAGCCACCCGGCCCGCGCGAGGTGCACCACGAGGTGCAACCCCCCGCAGTCGAGGTCCAGGTGCTTGCCGAACCGGCCGGCACCCGTCACCTCCCGGCCCTGGAGGTCGGTCCAGGACGGCGTGAACGTCTTGAGCACCTGCGACGACGCGACGTCCACCCGGTGCACGACGCGACCGACCGCGTGCTCGCGCAGGTGGTGGGCGAGCGCCTCGACCTCGGGGAGTTCCGGCACCCGACCAGTGTCGCCCGTGAACGGCCGTCAGTCGACCGGCTGGAGCGGGCCGTCGAGGTCGGGCAGCGAGTACATCTCGATCTTGCGGGCCACCTTGGCGACCTCGTCGCGCACGGTCAGCATGCCGCGCACCGTGCCGACCCACCGCTCCGGCGGCAGCTCGTCGGTCTTCTTCGACTCCGCCGCCACCACCCACGGCCGCCGCACCGCCCAGCGGACCGGGAAGAACAGGAAGACCAGGACCAGCGCCACGATCAGCCACGCCGGCACCACCACGTCGGCCGGGGTCCACGCCACGAGCACGACCGCCATGACCACGACGATGGCCAGCATCAGCACACCGGGGCCGTGGCCACCGCTCACGTCGTGCTCGAAATCGGCGTCCCCCGCCGGGTTGCGCCACTGGACCTGGCTGCGCACAGTCCACATCCGGCCGTCGGCACCGCGCACCAGCCGCGTCATCACCGTCTCCTCAAGACGTCGAGCGATCACTCAGCGTGTCCCACGCTACCGGGAAAGTCTTGCACCTCGCGGGTGAAACCCGCAGTTACGCGGGTACGAGCGTGGCGGGCGTCGGGTGCAGGGTCACGGTGGTCGGCGTGACGACCCGCGCCCTGCCGGTCGGCTGCGCGGACGGGGTGGTCGTCGTGGCCAGCAGCGTGGTGTCCGACGGCGGCTCGGACGGCGGCGACACCGTCGACGCGCCGGCCCCGGTGGTCCCCGGCGGGGGCGTCGCGGACGACGAGGCGTCGGTCAGCAGGTGGGGACCGGCGTGGCCGGGCGGCGTGGCCGCCGCGCCGGCCCGCTGCCCCGGCACCGCGTCGGGGGTGGTCGTGGTGGGTGCCGCCGGGGGTGCGGTGACCGTGCGGGCCGGGGTCTTCGTGTGCACGACGACCCGGTGGACCGGCGCGGGCGACGTCTCGCTGGTCGCCGTGCCGGTCGCGGTGGGCCCGGTCGTCGGGTGCAGCGCCAGGACGTGCTCGCCGGGCGCTCCGTCCGGGCCGGGCTGCACCAGGGCGGGGCCGGGCGCGCCGGTGAACGTGCCCGCCAGCACGCCGAAGACGCCCACCGCCGCGGCCGAGGCCGTCGCGGCGAGCACCAGCTTGACCCGGCTCGTGAGCAGCGCGGCCTTGCCCACCACGACCGGCGCGAACAGTCCCGTCGTGGCCAGGGCGGTCGCGGCCACCGGCACGGCGGCGACCGCCGCGTGCGCCCGCAGCGACGAGCAGACCTCGGTCAGCTCGGCGTGCAGCGCGTTGCAGGAGGAGCACGTCCGGAGGTGCTTGCGGATGCGCTTGTGCTCGGTGCCCTGCACGCCGCCCGCCACGTACGTGCCGAGCTTGGCCACGACCGAGCTGCACGCGCGCGGGCCGGTGTCCTCGGCCAGGTGCGCCTGGAGGTAGGCCGCGCGCAGCCCCTCGCGGGCGCGGCGGGCCAGGGCGGCCATCGCGTTGGCGCTGAGCCCGTAGCTGGGCGCGACCGCGGCCGGTCGCGCGCCCTCCACCTCGACCTGCCACAGCACGGTGCGCCACCGCTCCGGCAGGCTCGTGAAGGCGCGGGAGATCAGCGTGTGCTCCGGGCGGTTCGCCGTGGCGTCGGGGAACGGCTCGACGCGCTTGCTCAGCTCCTCGTCCTCCACCGGCACGTCCCGCCGCCGCCCGCTCCACTCCCACGCCACCCGGCGCGCGACGGTCAGCAGGTAGGTGCGCACGTGCTCGGTGGGGCCGTTGCCCCGGCGGATCGCCTGGAGCACCCGGAAGAACGCCTCGGCGGTCAGGTCGTCGGCCTCGGCGTGTTCACGGACGTGCCGGAGGGCGAACCGACGAACGGCGTCGGCGTGGTGGGTGAACAGCTCGCCGAACGCGGCGTCGTCGCCCGCCCTGACCCTGGCGAGCAGTTCCCGGTCGAAATCGGCATCTCCGGCCATCCCGCCCGGCACCTCCCGCCCGCACTGTGGTCCGCTCGTCAAGATGCCACAACCGGGTGGTCCGCGCTCCGAAGTGATAGCGAGCCGATACCGAAGACCAGCCGGACGGAGTGGCCCGTTCGGGGCAGTCGGAGCGCCCGCACCCCGCAGCGGGCGCACTCGCGGTCGGTGACGGACCGGTCACGGATGGGCGTCGGGTGGTGGCCGCGGGGGTCGCGGTGGGCGCCTCGGCGGGTAACCTCCCGCCACGTGGTCGACTGGCGCACGAGGGCATCCGCCCTCCTCCCCGAGCTGAGCGCCGTGGTCGAGCGCGAGTCCTGGTCCTGCCACGTGTTCCTCTCGGAGCTGTGGCAGCTCGCGCTGGAGGCGCACCGCGAGGGCGACCGCGAGGTCCTCCGCCGGGTGTACGACTTCGCCCACTGGTGCTTCCGGCAGCCGGAGCGGTTCCTGTCCGACGCGTCGGTGGTCAGCTTCTACGAGCACGTGTTCGACGAGTGGGAGCTGCGCGACGAGGTCGCGCCGTGGCTGCCCGCGGAGGTCGTGGACCGGGTGCGCCCGCTGTGGGAGTGGCGGTGGTCGAAGGAGCGGTTGTCCGAGGTCGACCGCCTGTTGACGAACGCGGCACCCCCCGGTGCGAATGCCGTTTGAGGCATGGTCTATAGTTCTTCGTGTCAGGCGGATGTAGCGCAGTTGGTAGCGCATCACCTTGCCAAGGTGAGGGTCGCGAGTTCGAGTCTCGTCATCCGCTCGTGTGAAAGGCCCCCGGTGTCCGCACCGGGGGCCTTTCGCGTTCCCGATCACCGCCCGGGGCGGGGGCCGCGCACGACCGTTAGGTTTGACGGCGAAGGGTTTTCCTCGTCGAAGACGGAGTTGCAGACATGGCCACCACCCGCAAGGCGACCACGCACTGGGAAGGCAACCTGCTCGAGGGCAAGGGCAGCGTCGCGCTGGAGTCGTCGGGCATCGGCACCTACGACGTGAGCTGGCCCTCCCGCGCGGAGGAGGCGAACGGCAAGACCAGCCCGGAGGAGTTGATCGCCGCCGCGCACTCGTCCTGCTACTCGATGGCGCTGTCGCACGGCCTCGCGCAGGCGGGCACCCCGCCGCAGACCGTGGACACCTCGGCCGAGGTGACGTTCCAGCCCGGCAAGGGCATCACGGGCATCCACCTGACCGTCACCGCGTCCGTGCCCGGCCTGGACGCCGACGCGTTCGCGGAGGCCGCCGAGAACGCCAAGAAGAACTGCCCGGTCAGCCAGGCGCTGGCGGGCACCGAGATCACGCTGACCGCCACCCTCGCGTGACCGCGTGACCACCGGTACCGGCCTGATACCCCAAGTCTCGGGCCGGTACCAGCCCTACGGGCCGATTTGACCCGGTTGAGGGATGGCGGTAGTGGTGGTCAATGCTCACCGCGATGGGTGGACCCGCCCGGCTCGCCCTCGGCGCCCTCGTCGGGGCGGGCGTCGCGGCGCTCGTCGGCTTCTCCGCGCTGTCCGGCAAGGGCGACCTGCCCGTGCCGCCCGCGCCGTCGGACGTCGGGCACATCGTGGTCGTGAAGGGCAGCGAGCCGCCCAGCCGGGTCGCGACGCCGACCGGTGACGCACCGACGTCGACCACCACCACCACGACCACCACGACCACCGTTGTGACCACCACCACGACCGTGGCTCCCACCACCACCACGACGACCGCGCCGGCGATCACCACGACCACCGCCGCGCCCACGACGACCAGGCAGACCACCACCACGACGCACCGCCCGACCACGACGACGCCGACCACCACGACCACCACGCGCAGGCCGTGCGGGTGGTGGTGCTGACTCGGCCCGTCTGGACTACCGACGGTGTTTTGGCAAGATCGAGGGGTGACGTCAAGCCAGGTGCCCACACAGCCCCAGCGAAGCAACGACACCCCCACGATCCGCATCAAGCCCGTCGCGGTGGTCCCCGAGCCCGCGTGGCCCACGTCCGAGCCGATGACCGCGACCGGCCTGAGGCCCGTCGCGCCGCCCACCGCACCGGTCCCGCCCGCACCGGTTTCCCCGGCACCCGTCTCCGCCGTGCCGACCACCAAGACCGCCGGCCACGGCGGTGTCGGACGCCCGTTCATCCCGGCGCTGATCGAGCCCACGCCGCCCGACGGGCGCCAGGGCCAGCGCGCCAAGCCGCCGTTCGCGATCCTGCTCGGCGAGCCGGCCGTCCAGTCCAACGGCGTCGCGGCGTCCAACGGCGTCGCGGCGTCCAACGGCGTCGCAGCGCCGGTCGGGGCCACCGTGCCCGCGACGAAGCCGGTGAACGGCACGCTCCCGGTCGCCGCGCCGGCCCCGGTCCCCGCACCGGTCCCCGCGCCGCCGGTGGACTCGCAGGCGACGACCGTCCTCCCGGCGATCACCGACCTGCCGTCGGCGCCGACCACCCCCGAGCCCCCGGCCGCCGCTCCCGCCGCCGCCCCCGCGCAGCCCCCCGCCCCGGCCTCCACGACTTCGGCCTCCGCGGCCCCCAAGACGCCGCCGACCCCGAAGTCCACGCTCCGCAAGATCGCGCGCAAGATCGTGGGGCCGACCCTGCTCACGAAGAGGTAACCGCCGGTCCGGATCGACCCTCCCCACTGCGGCCCGTACTCGCCGAGGTTGCCGCAGTCGACACCAAGTTGTACATTATCTTGTACGTCGAAGGAGGGGCAATGAAGACGATGACCTACTCCGAGTCCCGGGCGAAGTACGCCGAAACCCTCGACTCGGTGGTCAACGATCGCGAAGAGGTCGTGATCACCCGCGCGGGCCACGAGCCGGTCGTGATCGTGTCGCTGGACGACTACCAGTCCCTCAAGGAGACCGCTTACCTGTTGCGCAGCCCGGAGAACGCGCGCCGGCTGATCAATGCCATCGAGCAGTTGGAGTCGGGCGGCGGGACGCCTCGCGAGCTCGCGGAATGAAGCTCGTCTGGGCCGGGACCGCCTGGGAGGACTACCTCTGGTGGCAGACCGAGGACCGCAAGGTCCTCAAGCGCATCAATGAGTTGATCAAGGACATCGGTCGGAACGGCAACGAGGGCATCGGCAAACCGGAGCCGTTGAAGCACGGCTTCCAGGGATACTGGTCGCGCCGGATCACCGATGAGCACCGCCTCGTCCACAAGATCGAGGGCGACGAGATCAGGATCGCGGCCTGCCGGTACCACTACGGCAGGTGAGCCCGGTCCTCTCCAGGGACTTCGCGCGGCGAGCCTGGTCGCCGCCCGAGGCCGAACGGTGGACCGCCGGCAACGACCGCATCACAAGTGCCGGATGCCGGCAACGCCCGAAAGCGCATGAGCAACAATGGCGCTCGCGCGGCAACCCCTGGAGGAACGGAATGTCCTGGCAAGAGGACCTGGCTGAGCTGGACCGCACGCTGGCGGAGGGGCGGATCAGCGCCGACGAGTACCGCCGTCGCCGGGACGAGCTCCTCGCGTCCGCCACGAGCAGCGGCACGCCTCCGGGTGGGACGCCGGCACAGCAGCAACCGGACAGCGGTCCGTTCGCGCCGCCCGTGCGGTGGGACGCGGTCCCGCCGAACCCGCGGCAGCCGAACCCCCAGCAGCCGAACCCGGACGCCACGCAGGTCGTCAACAACCAGGCGAACCCGGACAAGACGCAGGTCGTGAGCGGTCAGCAGCGCGGGCAGGACGCCGAGCGCACGCAGTACGTGACGCCCATCGCGCCCCCGCCGAACCGGATGCCCCAGCAGAACTGGCAGTCCGGCCCGCCGGTCTCCACGCCGCCGTGGGGCTCGGACTCGTTCGGCGGCGATCAGCCGTCGTGGATCGCCCAGGGCCCCGAGGTGTTCGACGAGAAGCCCGGTGGCGGCAAGCGGGTCATCGCGATCGTCGGCGCCGTGCTCGTGCTCGCCCTCATCGGCGGTGGCGTCTGGTGGTTCACGACGCAGAGCGGCTCGACCGACGACAACGGCCAGACCGGCGGAACCAGCAGCACGTCGTCCCCCGCGCCGACGACCACCACGACCAAGCCGAAGGACGACCTGTCCATCACCGAACTGCCCGGCAAGGTCGAGAACCACGAGGCGGTCACGACGTTCGCGAACTCGCCGCAGGCCAACTTCCTCACGCCGGAGGAGATCGCGTTCTACACGACGGCCGGCGCGGGCAAGGCACGCCTCGCCGCCTCGCGCAACGACGACGGCGTGCACGTGCTGGTCTTCACCGTCCAGGCGGAGACGCCCGCGCAGGCCGACACCGCCCGCGACGCCCTCGCCGAGCAGCAGCTCACCTACGGCATGGAGGAGTACGCGGACAGCCCGACCGGTGTGCGGTCCGGCCAGGTCGAGAAGGGCAGCGCCACGCCCGCCACCATCCGCGGCCACTACTCGGCGAAGTCGACGATCGTCCGCATCCAGGTGAACGGCGACGACCTGAAGAAGGTGGCGGAGGTCTACGACGAGATCACCGCCCAGCAGCTGGAGGTCCTGGCCGCCAATGGCTGACACCCTACGGACCACCGCGTGCACGGTGGTCTCGCGGGCCGGGTTGCCCGCCGCGTCAGTGCTGGTCGGCAGCTACCTGGAGCACCACCCGGGGCACGACTTCGTGGTGCTGCTGATCGACGAGGAGCCGGCCGGCGAGAGCATCCCGGGCGCACGACTGGTAGGCCCGCGCTGGCTCGACGTCGACCGGACCGACTACCTGCGGATGGCGGCGGCCTACCTGCGCGCGGAACTGGCCGGCGCGGTGAAGCCGCTGCTGCTGAGGCAGTTGCTCGGCGAGGCGGACGTCGTGCTGTTCCTGGCCCCGGAGATCCGGGTGTACGCCCCGCTGCCGGACGTCGCCGAGTCCGCGGCGCGGCACGACATCGTGCTGGCGTCGCGGTTCTCCGAGCCGCTGCCGCGCGACGGCAAGGAGCCCAACGAGGTCGGCATGATGGCCTCCGGAATGTTCGACCTGGGCTTCCTCGCGGTGAGCCGGAACGCGAAGCGGTTCCTGGACTTCTGGGCCGAGCGGCTGCGCCAGGACTCGGTGATCGCCCCCGAGGCCCACATGCACGCCGACCAGCGGTGGGTGGACCAGGTGCCCGCGCTGTTCCAGCACACCGTGCTGCGCGACGCGGGCAGCGATGTCGGCTACTGGAACCTGCACGAGCGCCCGCTGGAGCGCCACGCCGACGGCTCGTTCACCGCGGGCGGCGAACCGCTGCGGTTCTTCCACTTCGCCGGGTACCGCCCGGACGTGCCGTGGCTGCTCAGCACGCACTGCCAGCAGCAACCGCGGGTGCTGCTCTCCGAGAACCCCGACCTGGGTCTGCTGACCGGCGCGTACGGCGAGGAGTTGGTGCGCGCCGGGTACGTGGCCCCGGAGGACGAGCCGCCGTACCGCTTCGACGAGATGGCCGACGGCACGCCGCTGACCACGCCGATCCGACGCATGTTCCGCAACGCGTGGATCGAGGCCGAGCGGCCCGACGCCGAGCAGTTGCTGTTCCGCCGCGCGGTGACCGAGGTGCCGCCGCACCCGTTCGGCCAGGACGGCGGCGAGGGCTTCCGCGAGTGGCTGTCCGCGCCCAGCTCACCGCCCGAGCGCGCGGCGGGCCTGAACCGGTTGTGCATGCTGGTGTGGGCGCACCGGCCGGATCTCCAGGCGGCCTTCCCGTGGCCGTGCGGCGAGAACGCGGCCGACTTCCGCACGTGGTGCCACACGTTCGGCGTCTCCGAGGGTTTGGTGCCCGAGTGGGCGCGGCCCGCGGAGCCCGCCCCGGTCGAGGCCCCGGTGGACCGGTTCGGCGTGAACCTGGCCGGCTACCTGACCGCGGAGCTGGGCCTGGGCGAGATGGGCCGCATCGTGCACGACGCCATCCGCGACGCCGGCGTGCCGCTGGTGTCCGTGGTGGAGGAGCACTCGCTGTCCTGCCGCTCGGACCTGGACCAGCCGGAGACGGCGGGCCGGCCGCGGTTCCCGGTGAGCGTGATGGCGGTGAACGCCGACCAGACCGAACTGCTGCTGGCGAGCTACCCCGAGGTGGGGCACCAGCGGTACCGGATCGGCCTGTGGGCGTGGGAGCTGGAGGAGCTGCCGCGCTGGCAGCGCGAGGGCTTCGCGCACGTCGACGAGATCTGGACGGTCAGCGAGTTCTGCCGCGAGGCGTTCGCCCGGCACTCCCCGGTGCCGGTCAAGGTCATCCCGGTGCCGGTGAAGGACCCCGGTCCGGTGCGGCGCACCGGCCGCGTGCCGGGCAAACCGGTGCAGTTCTTCTTCGCCTTCGACTTCAACAGCATCGGCCAGCGCAAGAACCCGTGGGGCCTGGTGGAGGCGTTCCGCAGGGCGTTCCCGGACCGGGACGACGTGCGGCTGGTCATCAAGGCGACCAACTCCCGCCTGCACGCCCGCTCGGCCGAGCGGCTGCGCGTGCTCATCGCGGACGACCCGCGCATCGAGCTGATGGAGCGTTACCTGAGCGTGGCGGACTTGAACCAGCTCTACGCGGACAGCGACGCCTACGTCTCCCTCCACCGCAGCGAGGGTTTCGGTCTGACGGTCGCCGAGGCGATGGTGCGCGGAATGCCGGTCATCGCGACCGACTACTCCAGCACCACGGAGTTCTTCGACAGCTCGGTGGGGTGGCCGATCCCTTACCGGATGGTGGAAGTCGGTCCCGGCTGGTACCCCTACCAGACCGACGCGAAGTGGGCGGACCCCGACGTGGACGAGGCGGCGCGAGCGATGCGCGAGGTTGCGGACAACCCCGAGGAGGCCGAGCGGCGCGGCGCGGCGGCGCGGGAGCACATCCTGCGCACGCGGTCGGCGAAGGCCGCGGCGGACTGGATGCGGGCGCGGCTGACGGAGGCGTACCGGTCCTGGCAGCAGCGCGGGGCCACGCCGCCGCCGCCGGCGGAGCAGCGGCCGCCGGCACCGGGATCGCTGAGCCGGGCCCGGGAGGCGCTGCGCTGGCGCGCGGACTCCGATGCCCCGTCCCGGCTGCCGCTGGCACCCGCTCTGCGCAAGGCGGTGCTGCGCGCGATCGACCACTACGACGTGCACCAGCGCAAGATCATGGCGGAGATCGTCGACGGCACGGCGAACGCGGTCGACCAGCTGACGGCGAAGTTGGGCGCGCAGGACTCGCGGATCGACTCCGTCCAGGCGGAGACCACCCGGCGCGTCGCCCACCTGGCGGCCCAGGTCGGCAAGCTGGAGCAGGCGGTCGCGCAGCTGTCCCACCGCGAGTCCCCGGTGTCGGGCGAGCGGAGCGCCACGGACGTGATCGTGCCCCCCAACACGGAGGTCCTCGGTGAACAACACTGAGCTGGAAGGCGTCCGGGACGTCTGGGAGCACCTGGGCGCGACCGACCCGTACTGGGCGGTCCTGACCGAGGACGAGTTCCACGGCGGCGAGGCGCGCGCGCGGTTCTTCGACAGCGGGCGCGCGGAGGTCGCGGGCTTGCTGAAGGTGCTGGACCGCGACGACTGGCCCGAGGACACCGTGGCGGTCGACTTCGGCTGCGGCGTGGGCCGGATCAGCTTCGCGCTGGCCGAGCACTTCGGCACCGTGGTCGGTGTGGACGTGGCGGCCTCGATGCTGGCGGAGGCGCGGGCCAACAACCCGTTCCCGGAGCGGGTGCGGTTCGTCCACAACGACGCCAGCACGCTGCCGTTCGAGGACGACTCGGTCGACCTGGTGGTCACCGTGATCACGCTCCAGCACATCCCGCCGAGCCTGACCCTGCGGTACCTGCTGGAGATGATCCGCGTCGTCAAGCCGGGCGGTCGCCTGCTGTTCCAGCTGCCCAGCCACATGCCCAAGCCGCAGCCGCTGCCGGTGACGGCGTGCCGCGCGAACCTGACGCCGGTGAACGCGCCGCGGGTGCTGGCGCCGGGCGAGAGCGCGTACGTCGAGGTGGACGTGCGCAACGACGGCGACCGGGCGTGGCCCACGGGCCAGTTGCTGAACCTGGGCAACCACTGGTTCAGCGGCGGCGAGCCCCGGCAGTGGGACGACGGGCGGATGGCCGTACCCGGTCCGCTGGCCCCCGGCCGCACCGCGCGGGTCGGGCTGCGGGTGAACGCGCCGACCGAGCCCGGTGAGCACGAACTCGTGCTGGACCTGGTGCAGGAGTCGGTGGCGTGGTGGGCCGAGCTGGGCAACCCGGTGGTGCGGCTCCCGGTCTCGGTGATCGCGACCTCCGGCGCCGCCCCGGCTCCCGTCGCCGACGCGGCGCCGGAGGTCGAGGTCGAGGTCGAGGTCGAGGTGGTGGAGGAGCCGCCCGCCGGCGGTAAGTCGATGCAGATGCACGGCATCCACAAGGACCTGGTGGTCGGCCTGTTCGAGCAGTTGGGTTGCCGGGTGCTCGCCGCCGTTCCGGACGACCGGGCCGGTTCGGACTGGGTCAGCTACCTCTACGCGGTGGAGATCGGCGAGTACGAACTGCGCCTGCGGTGACGACCCCGCCGGACCGCCCGCGTGACGGGGGGCGGCGCGAGGTCGCGCCGTCCCCGAACGCGCCGTCCCAGAACGCAGCATCCCCGAACGCGCTGCCCGAACTGCCCCCGGTGCACGAGTCCCTGCTGCCGCGCGAGCACTCGCTGCACCGCCCCCGGCACGCCACGCGGCAGACCGGCGCGCTGGTGGCGGCGGTGGTGTTCTTCGCGCTGCCGCTGCTCGCCCTCGGCGTCGGTGTGCGGCCGGAGGAGTTCGAGAATCGCCGGCTCGCGCCGTTCCCGTCGATCACCCAGGGCTGGGGCTTCTTCACCGGCCTGTCGCCCTGGGCGGACGACCACCTGCCGCTGCGCGCCGAGGCGGTGCGGGCGGTGGACGGGATCAGCCGGGGCCTGTTCGGCGAGCCGCTGCCCCGGAACAGCCACCAGCGGACCGGCGGCCCCATCCAGGACCAGCGGCAGGGCAGCCAGGAGCAGCCCCCCATGCCGCAGGTCGTGGAGGGGAAGGACGGTTGGCTGTACCTGGGCGACGACGTGGTCAGCCGCTGCCGCCCCAAGCAGGACCTGGACGCCACCACGGCCGCGCTGCGCGACCTGCGGCGCGGCGTCGAGGCGTCCGGACGGCAGTTCGTGCTGTTGATCGCGCCGGACAAGTCCACGGTCGTGCCCGAGCACCTCCCCGAGGAGTTCTACGGGCGCGACTGCGCGCTGGAGCGCACCGACCAGTTCTGGCGGCGGATCGGCCGCGACGCGGGCGCCGTGGACCTGCGGGCCGAGCTGCGGCAGTGGGGCGACCGCACCGGCGCGCCGGTCTACCCGCGACTGGATGGCCACTGGTCGGACGAGGGCGCCCTGGTGATGACGCGCAACCTCGCCGAGGCCGTGCGACCGGGCACGACGACGACGTGGGCGTACGAGCGGACCGAGCCGTGGACGGTGGCGGGAGACCTCCCGCCGCTCATCGGCCGGTCCGGGCAGATCTCGGGCGACCACTACGCGCTCAAGCCCGACGGGACGACGAACACCGTCCGGGACGTGCCGTTCGACTTCGCGACGCCGCTGCCGCTGGCCTCGCCCGCCACGCCGGGCACCGTGGACCGGAGCGTCGGGATGCTGGGCGACTCGTTCTCCATCCGCGCCGTGCCCTATCTCAACGCCGCGTTCCAGGACCTGACACTGCTGCACTACGGCAAGGTCGACCAGGACGGCGGGCGGCAGGCCGGACGGGTGCTGGCGGACCACGAGGTGGTCGCGGTGGAGATCGTCGAGCGGACGCTCCAGTCGGGGAACTGCATCCTGCTCCAGCCCGAGGTGGTCCGCGGCATCACCGCGGAGCTGGCGGCCAGGCCGCTCCCCCGCTAGCCGCCCGCACCCGGCACCACTCTTCCGGGATCACCCGCACGGGGCGGATTGACCGGGGTTCCCCGGGGCAACCCACCCTCGCGGCGGGCGTCTTTACGGGTGACGGGGTTCCCGATCACGCGGAGGAACGGATGTGGTTCACTGTGAGCCTGGTCACTCTCGGGTCGATGGCATTTCTCGTCCGCACCGTTCGCGTCCTGCGATTGGCCTCGAAATCCACTGCGGCCAGAGCCGGTATTGAGCCCGCCCCACCGGCCTAGTCCCTATGGCGGATTGTCCGCTTGCCGTACGATCATTTCCGGGTCGCACGGCCTGTGCCTGCTTAGGGGACCTCGGAACAAGAGGTAGGTGCATCATGGATCTCGCACTGAGCAAGGTGATCGAGCTGCGCGAGAGCGGGTTCCAGTTCCTGCACCTGCGGGACGAGGACGGGCAGCTGGACCGCATCATGGCGTTCAAGCAGCGCCGGGGCTTCATCGACTCGATCCTGTTCTGGTCCGAGACCGAGGCCCGCGCCGGCAGGCTGCCCGCGGTCCGGGACAGCCAGCGTGCGGCACAGGCCGTCTGGATCTACGAGGGACCGCTGGTCGAGGCGGTGGACCGGCTGCTGGACCTGCCGGAACCCGGCTCGCGCAACGCGCCCACCCTGATGAAGCGCACGGCGTCCGACCTCGCGGTCGTGACCACCCTGCCGTTCTCGCTGAAGCTGCCCCCCGGCGCCATCGCCTAGACGCTCCGCGTTAACGTCACCCGCCGCACACGAAATGCGGCGGGTGGTCGTTGTTTCGTCACAGCGCGTAGTTATTCGCCTATTTGCGCAATTCTTCCCGTGACCCGGACGATCACAACCAGGAATATTCACCCTCGCCGGAGCGGAACCAAACCTGATTGGCGAACCGGCACCACGAGTTGCGCGCGGTCCCGCGCGACGCCCGGCGCGAGGAGGACGTCAGCGGTCGTACGCGCCCTTCTTGGCGGCGCTCAGGAAGCCGGCCCAGTCGCCGAGCGCGACGGTCGGGCCGGAGGGGTTCTTGGAGTCGCGGACGCGGGCCGCGCGACCGTCGAGGGCGACCTCGACGCAGTTCCCGTTGCCGCCGGTGTTGCTACGGCTGCTCTTGCGCCACATGGCACACCTCGATCCCTATCGCTCCGCCGCCAGCCTCTCGATCCGGTCGGCGGACTCGGCCGGGGACAGCGCCAGCTTCGAGAGGTGGGTGAAGGTCAGCTTAGCCACCTTGACCTTCGACTGGTCCTCCAAGTGGAGCGATCCCGCCGCGTGCTCGACGTAGAGCACGGACCGGTCCATCTTCACCGGGAAGTCCAGCACCGTGAAGGGACCCATTTGGCCGTCGTTGGGGCCCGCGCTCCACGGCAGCAGCTGGACGGTGACGTTGTCCCGCCCGGCCTGCTCGCGGATGAGCGCCAACTGCGCCGACGAGGCGTGGGCCAAGGCGCTCTCGGTCATGATCGCGTGGAAGACCAGCGGGTCCTCCTCCGACAGCAGCCGCTGACGGCGCAGCATCCGCACCTCGATCTGGTTCTCCACCCACCTCCGCGACCGCTGTACCCGGGCCCTCGCGAAGCCCGGCTGCGACATCCCGGCCCGCTTGCGCAGCTCCTTCAGCACCTCGCCGAGCCTGCGCAGCCGTTGGTCCGTCACGGTCCTCGGCACCCGTCACCTCCCGTGATCATCGGGTGAGGCGACGCTACGACCGGCAGGACGGGATTCGGGATTCCCACCGGCCCCGGCCAGCCTGGTGAGCACCGGTCCGGGTGGACAAGTTCACCCAGCCTGATTACGGAGCTTGAAGCGGGTGCCCCCGGTGCGAAACTTTCCGCCCCATGAACCTCAGGAAGAGCATCGCGGGTTCCGGCGGCTGAGCCCGCCCCACGAGCCGGAGTGGTCCCGACCCCCTCCCCCTCGGGCCGGGACCGCTCCGACCTCCAGCCGACGGCTCGCCGCGGCTACCTGCCGACCGCGTACCCCTGGGCACCGCGCGCGTTGGCCGCCGCGCGCAGCAGGCCGTCGCGCGAGTCCCGGGCCACGGCCGACATGCGGCCCAGCGCCCACGGTCCCGCGTCGACCACGGAGTGACCGCGTTCGCGCAGCTCGTCCAGCCCGCCGAAGCGCGACTCCACGACCACCTCGCCGGGGGTCCACGAGCGCGGGAAGAAGGAACTGGGGAACGCGTTGGTGTGCCACATCGGGGAGTCGATGGCCTCCTGGAGGTTCATCCCGCCGACGGTGTGCGCGAGCCAGAACCCGAGCTGCCACTGGTCCTGCTGGTCGCCGCCCGGCGTGCCGAAGGCGAGCGAAGGCAGGCCGTCCCGCAGCGCGAGCGACGGCGACAGGGTGATCCGGGGGCGCTTGCCAGGTGCCAGCGAGTTCGGCAGGCCCTCGTCGAGCCAGAACATCTGCGCCCGGCTGCCGAGGCAGAAGCCCAGCGACGGGATCGTCGGCGACGACTGGAGCCAGCCGCCGGACGGGGTGGCGGACACGACGTTGCCCCAGCGGTCGACCACGTCGACGTGGACGGTGTCGCCGCGCACGGTCCCGGTGCGGCCGACGGTGGGTTCGCCGAGCGCGCCCAGGCTGTCCTTCTCCACGGCCAGGGCCGGACCGCGGAGGACGTGCGCGGGCAGCCGCGGGTCGACGCCCAAGGGCGAGCCGGGGCGCAGGTCGTACGAGGCGGTGTCGGTGACGAGCGCGCGCCGCGCGTCGGCGTACTCGCGGGACAGCAGCACGTCGAGCGGCACGTCACCGGTGTCGCCGTACCACGCCTCGCGGTCGGCGAACGCGAGCTTGGCGCTCTCCACGGCGAGGTGCACGGTGTCCGCCGTGGGCACGCCGTCGACGTAGCCGAGCCGGTCGGCGAAGCCCTCCAGCAGCCGCAACTGCTGGAGCAGCACGGGTCCCTGGGTCCACGCGCCGGGCTTGGCCACGGTCCACTCGCCGAAGTCGGCCGACACCGCGTCCTCGTAGGTGGCCTCCCACGACGCCATGTCCTCGCCGGTGAGGACGCCCGCGTGGTCCGCGCCGGAGTCGTCGCGCCGCGCGGTGCGGGAGAACTCGTCGACCTGGGCGGCGACGAAGCCCTGCGACCAGGCGCGGCGGGCCGCTTCGAGCTGCGCCTCACGGTCGGACCCGGCGGCCTCGGCGGCGGCGAGCAGCCACTCCCAGGTGTCGGCGAGCCGGGGGTTGCGGAAGCGCGCGCCGGCGGCCGGGGGCGCGCCGCCGGGCAGCCACAGCTCGGCGGACGTCGTCCAGTGGTCGCGGAACAGGTCGGCGACCGTGGCGACGGTGTGGCTCACGCGCTCCAGCAGCGGGAAGCCGTCGCGGGCGTAGCCGATGGCGTACCCGAGGACGTCGCGCAGCGACTTGGTGCCGTAGTCGCGCAGCAGGGTCAGCCAGCCGTCCCACGCGCCGGGCACGGTGGCGGCGAGCAGGCCGCTGCCCGGCACGAGGTCGAGCCCGAGGCCGCGGTAGTGCCCGATCGTCGCCCCGGCGGGGGCCACGCCCTGGCCGCAGAGCACCCTGGGCGTGGTCTCGCCGGCGGCGGCGAACACCGCGGGCACCTCGCCGCCGGGGCCGTTGAGGTGCGGTTCCACCACTTGCAGCACGAAGCCGACGGCGACCGCCGCGTCGAAGGCGTTGCCGCCGTCCTCCAGCACGGCCATGCCCGCGGAGGACGCGAGCCAGTGCGTCGACGCGACCATGCCGTGGGTGCCGACGAGTTCAGGGCGAGTGGTGAACACGTCCACAACGTACGTCGAACCGGCCGATTCCGTTACCCCCGCTAACGAGATCGCCCGTCCGGAGACCTACCGCGCGCGGACCGCGTCCGCGTCGCGCGCCGGTTCGCGACCGAGGCCGAGCAGCACCAGGCCGGCCCGGTGCAGGGCGTCCGGGTCCAGGTGGTCGCGGGTGTCGAGCACCGTGGAGCCGGTCATCCCGTCCGCGACCCGCGCCCAGTCGAGCGAGCGGAACTCGGGCCAGTCCGTGAGCAGCACCACGGCGTCCGCGCCGCGCACGGCCGCGTACGGGTCGCCCACCACGGTCATGCCGACCAGCGGCCGGTCCACCTGCGGGTCGTGCGCGACCAGCTCGGCCCCCTCGAACGCGAGCAGCTCCGCCACGGCCAGCGCGGGCGAGTCGCGCAGGTCGTTCGTGCCCGCCTTGAACGCGAGGCCCAGCACGCCGATCCGCGCGCCCGCGAGCGTCCCGACGGCGGCGCGCAGCTTGTCCACGACCCGCCGCTGCTGCCGGCCGTTGGTCTCGATCGTGGCCTTGACCAGCGAGAAGTCCACGCCGACCGCCTCGGCGATGCGCACCATCGCGTGCGTGTCCTTGGGCAGGCACGACCCGCCCCAGCCGGGGCCCGGTCGCAGGAACGACTGGCCGATGCGCCGGTCGTGCCCCATGCCCTCGGTGACCGAGGCGACGTCCGCGCCGACCAGCTCGCACAGCTCGGCGACCGCGTTCACGTAGGACAGCTTCATCGCCAGGAAGCAGTTGGCCGCGTACTTGACCATCTCGGCGCTGGCCGCGTCCATCAGCACGGTGGGCGCGCCGAGCTTCGCGAACAGGGCGGCGACGCGTTCGGCGGCCCGGGGCGAGTCGGCGCCCACGACGATCCGGTCGGGGTGCAGGAAGTCGCGCACCGCGCTGCCCTCGCGCAGGAACTCCGGGTTCGAGACCACCGCGACGTCGTCGCGGCCGAGCAGCGCGGCGACCCGCGTGGACGTGCCGACCGGGACGGTCGACTTGCACACGACGACCGCGCCGCGCGGCAGGACGTCCCTGATCTCGCCGGCCACCGCCTCCACCGCGGACAGGTCCGCCGCGCCGCCCGCGCCCATCGGCGTCGGCAGGCACAGGAACACCACCTCGGCGTCCGCCACGGCGTACCGCGCGCCCTCCACGAAGTTCAACCGGCCCGCCGACCTGCCCCGCGCGACCAGGTCGGCGAGGTCGGGTTCGAGGATGTCGACCTGCCCGGCGCGCAGCCGGGCGACCTTCAGCGCGTCCACGTCCGCGCACACGACCCGATGACCGAGGGAGGCCAGGCACGCCCCCGTCGTCAGGCCCACGTAACCCGTTCCCACGACCGCGATCCGCCGGACGAACATGCCGTTGACGGTGCCGGCCGAAGTTTGCGGTGGGTGGAACGCGAGCTGTATGCGGAGAGTGAGATCGGTAGTCCCCTGGGTGTACGCCGGAACACCTCTCGCGGTGGATGTGTGCCCGACCTGCCCCGGGGGAAGGTCAAGGCATGGAACTCGTCCTCGTCTCGCTGCTGTTCGTCGGGATGGCCGTGCTCGCGGCCGTGCCGTTGGTCGCACTGCTGCACCTGTCCGAGCGCCGGGGGCTGAACGACCGTTAACCTCCTGTCCGTCGGACAGGAGGAATGCATGGAGATCTCGGGTACCGCGGCGATCGTCACCGGCGGCGCGTCCGGTCTGGGCGCCGCGACCGCACGGGCGCTGGCCGCGCGCGGCGCGTCCGTGTTCGCGCTCGACCTCAAGGTGGGGGACGCCGAAGCGGTCGAGGGCGTCACCTACCTCGCGGCGGACGTGACCTCGGAGGAGGACGTCCAGGCCGCCGTCGACGCGGCCGCCGGTTCCGGCTCGCCGCTGCGGATCGTGGTGAACTGCGCGGGCATCGGCCCGTCGACGCGGACCGTCGGCAAGTCCGGCCCGCACCCCCTCGACCTGTACCGCAAGGTGCTGGACGTGAACGTGGTCGGCACGTTCAACGTGCTGCGGCTGGCCGCGGCGGCGATGGGCGGGACCGAGCCGCTGGAGCACGGGCAGCGCGGTGTCGTGGTCAACACGGCGTCGATCGCGGCGTACGACGGGCAGATCGGCCAGGTCGCCTACGCGGCGTCCAAGGCCGCGGTGGTCGGCATGACCCTGCCCGCGGCGCGCGACCTGTCGTCCGTGGGCGTGCGGGTGATGACGATCGCGCCGGGCATCGTGGACACGCCGATGCTGGCCACGGTCTCCGAGGAGTTCCGCGCGGGCCTGGCGGCGGGCGTGCCGTTCCCGAAGCGCCTGGCCCTCCCCGAGGAGTACGCCGCCCTGGCCGTCTCGATCGTCGAGCACGACTACCTGAACGGCGAGGTCATCCGCATGGACGGCGCCCTCCGCATGGCCCCCCGCTGACCGCGCGAGTCGTAGGTCCGGACCGGGCGAGTCGTACGTTCGGGTCCGGTGAGTCGTACGTTCGGGCTCAACGCGAAGTTACGACTCACCGAGCCTGAACTTACGACTCGCGCGGGTTGAACTTACGACTCGCGGGTGGTGGTCAGAGGTCGCCGGCGAACGGGAGGTCGTCCATCGCGTCCGAGGTCATCCAGTCGCGGAGGGTGTGGGTGGCCCGCACGTCGTCCTCGTTGTACTCCAGGAGGCGCCGGGCCTGGTCCGGGTCCGGGGGTTGGCCGTCCATGCCGACCGCGTCGCGGTACCAGCGCATCGAGTTCTCGCCGCCGGCCTCCGGGTCGCGCCAGGTGAACCCGGCGACCGGGGCGATCGTCTTCAAGCCCTTGCCGTGCGCGCACAGGAACTGCTGCTGCACGATGCCGAACAGGTCGACCCACGCGTCGGACGAGATGAACTCGCGCACCTGGGCCACGGTCGGGATGCCCGGCCTGCCCCTGAACCGCTGGGCGGACCCCAGCAGCCAGCGGTTCTCGGCCAGTTCGTTGTAGCAGTACGCGCGGAAGCTCAGGCCGCGGGCGCGGGCGCGCAGGCGGACGCCGGTGAGCCAGCCCCAGAACTCGGCGAACGAACGCGCCTCGTCGTCGCACGGCAGCGGGTCCCAGGTGGCGAACGCGCGGTAGCCGTGCTCCTCGCCGACGTCCGCGCCGGACAGCAGGCACCCCCACATGTACGCGCCGAGGTCGCCGAAGCTCTCCATGTCCACGTCGACCTCGACGTCGGCGCGCGGCACGTCCATCGACGGCACGCGGCGCACCACGGTCAGGTCGCGCAGCCACGCGCGGGCCAGCACGACGGCGTCCGCGTGCGGCATCCCCACCAGCGGCGTCACCGGTTCGGCCGGGTCGAGCAGGGCCAGGTCGTCGACGGTGGCCACGCCGGCCCCGCGCAGCGCCACGGCGTCCTCGCCGCGCACGACGAGGCTCACGTCCCGGGCCGTCCTCAGGTCGCCCTCGCACACCGGCCACCAGGGGCAGCTGCGGCACTCCACGATCCGCGACGGCCGGGCCAGCGGTTGGGCGCCGGTCGCGGCGGCGGCCGCCACGGCGAGCCGGTCGGCGAACCGCGAGTCGTACTCGGCGAGCGCGGTGCGGCCGCCGGGCCAGTTCGGCGCCTCCAGGTCGTGCCAGACGACGACGTCGGCGTCCATGCCGACCACCCCGCCGGTGGCACGGCCCCGCGCGGCGTGCCCGGCGGCCTGGAGCTGGCGCAGGGCGTGCGCGAGCCGGAGCTGGTCACGGGGCTGCGGGCGGACCTTGCGCAGCGGGTCGACGCGCGCGCCGCCGGGCAGCGGGTGGGACAGCGGCGACGTGCGCGCGCCCTGCCCGGGGTCGCTCACCTTGTGCCGGACCACGAGCACCGGCACGTACCCGGTGGTGTCCTTGACCAGCAGGTCGATGCCCCCGCGCCGGCCGCCCAGCGGGTCGCGCGGCAAGGCGGCGCCCCAGATGAACCGCACCCCGGCCCGCATCGCGGCGGCGGTGACGCGTTCCCGGTCGGCGCTGGGCACGTCCTGCGGGATCTCCATCAGCTCCGAGCCGACGACCCGGCCCAGCGCGGTCACGACGGCGCGGCGGTGGTCGGTCGCGTCGGCCTTGCGCTGCCTGCCGGTGGGATCGGGCGGCAGCGTGGGCGCGTCCCGCATGGCCGGATCGTGTTCGAGGTGCACCCGCCGCCGGCAACGAGTGACCACACCGGCGTCGAGCTGCACCTGGGAAGTCACCGGTGAAGGGTAAGCCGTGGGGTACCCGCACGTGCCGGCACCTCGTCGGGTCGAGTCGATCTTTTGCCCGAACGGCTCTACTGTTCGTGGTGAGGAGGTGCCGCCGTGGCGCGTGCGAAGGGCAAGGGGTTCACCCCGAGCCGGGCGAAGAACCTCGTGGGCCTGGCCAAGGTGCTGGCGCCGGCGTTGATCCCGGTGATGGCGCCGATCGCGGTGCGGGCCGCCGCGCTCGTGAGCGACCGCTACGACCACTTCCGGGCGTCCCGGCTGGGTGTGCCGGTGGACGAGCTGACCAGGTACTCCGGTCACGGCGCCCGCCTGCACGCCCGCGTCGCCGGCTTCGCCGAGGCCCTCGACCAGCTGCGCGAGACCGAGCGCGGGTACGTGGAGGCGACCGAGAAGCGCCTCGGCCAGCTGCTGGCGGCCGTGCGCGCGGCGGAGCGCATGCCCGCGCCCCGCCGGCGCGCCGCCCACCGCGCCGTGGCCGCCGACCTGGACGCCCTGGAGACCGACCTGCTCGCGCGGCTCGGCGTCCGGGAGCAGCGGTGACGGCGGCTCCCGGTCGCGTCCCGGCGGTGCGTCAGATCCCCTTCCGGGTGAGGCGTTCGACGGTCCGGTAGGCGGTCTCCTCGGGCCCCAGCCGGTCGGCGTGGTCGGTGACGACCTCCATCACCTCGGCGACGCGCTCCTCGCGCCGGATGAGGGGGTCGCTGCGCAGGTCCTTGGCCAGCGAGACGCACAGGCCGATCATCACCAGCATGAACGGCAGGGCGGCGATGACCGTCAGGTTCTGCAGGCCGGTCAGCCCGTTCGGGCCGCCGACCAGCAGCATCACCGCCGCGACCGCGCCCGTCAGCACGCCCCAGAAGACGACGACGCCCTTGGCGGGGCGGATCGAGCCGCGCTGCGACAGGGTGCCCATGACGACCGACGCGGCGTCCGCGCCCGACACGAAGAAGATCGCGACCAGCACCATCACCACGACACCGGCGACGCCGGCCAGCGGGAACCCGTCCAGCAGGGCGAACAGCTGCCCCTCCGGGGTGGCCGTGCCGGCGAGGTCGGTGCCCGACCGCTGCACGGAGATCGCCGTGCCGCCGAACACGCAGAACCAGACGAGGCTCACCGCGCTGGGCACGCCGATGACGCCCGCCACGAACTGCCGGATCGTGCGGCCCCGGCTGATGCGGGCGATGAACATGCCGACGAACGGCGTCCACGAGATCCACCACGCCCAGTAGAAGATCGTCCAGCCGGACAGCCACGTCTCGGTCGCGTCGCCGCCGGACGCCGCCGTGCGGCCCGCCATGTCGGCCAGGTCGCGGAAGTAGTCGCCGATCGCGACGGGCAGCAGGTTCAGCACGAACACGGTGGGACCGACGACGAACACGAACGCCGCGAGCACCACGGCCAGCACCATGTTGGTGTTCGACAGCCACTGGATGCCCTTGGCCACGCCGGACACCGCCGAGACCACGAACGCCGCGGTCAGCACCGCGATGATGCCGACGAGCACGCCGTTGCCGACGTCGCCCAGCCAGCCCGCGACCTCCAGCCCGCTGCCGATCTGGAGCGCGCCGAGCCCGAGGGACGCGGCCGAGCCGAACAGCGTCGCGAAGATCGCCAGCACGTCGATGGCCCGCCCGGCCGCCCCGCTCGCCCGGCGCCGCCCGATGAGCGGGGCGAACGCGGAGCTGATCAGCTGGCTGCGGCCGCGCCGGAAGCTGCCGTAGGCGATGGCCAGGCCGACGACGGCGTAGATCGCCCACGGGTGCAGCGTCCAGTGGAACAGGGTGGTGGCCATCGCGGTCTGCACCGCCTCGTCCGTGCCCCCGCCGACCGTGCCCGGCGGCGGCTCCACGAAGTGGGAGAGCGGCTCGTTCACCCCGTAGAACATGAGGCCGATGCCCATGCCCGCGGAGAACATCATCGCCACCCAGGAGATGGTGCGGAACTCCGGCCGCTCGTCGTCGCGGCCGAGCGGGATGCGCCCGTAGCGGCTCACCGCGAGCCACAGCGCGAACAGCACGAACCCCGACGCGCACAGCACGAACGCCCAGCCGAGGTTGCCGATGACCCAGCTCAGGGCCGCTTTGGCCGCCGCGCCGAGGGACGACGTGGCGAAGACCCCCAGGCGACGAACCCGAGCGTCAGGACGGCGGCCACGCCGAACACGACGTGGTCGGTGCGTCCGGGGTGGTCGGCCTTCGGATCGCCGGGCAAGGACTCCCCGACAGGTTTCGGATCAGTCGTCACGGGTATTCCTGTTCCCCCGTTCGGGCCAGTCGAAACGCGACCGCACGGACGGGGCTCCCGCCGGCGTGACCGGACCTCCTAGGCTCTGGCTGTGACCAGACGGCCGGCCCCGACCCGCTTCGCGCGGGCGGCGCTGCTGGCCGTCACCTCCGCGGCGCTCACCGTGACCGCGCACGGCGCCGCGGGCGGGCGGGTCACCGAGTTCGCGCCGGCCCTGCCGCTGACGCTGCTCGTGGCGTTCGCGGGCACGGCGCTCGCCGAGCGGGGCCGCCGGCCGTGGACGGTGCTGGCCACCCTCGGTGTCGCCCAGGTGGGGCAGCACCTGCTGCTCGGCCTCGGTCACCGCACCGCCGACGGCCCCGGTCTCGGCGTCGACCAGACCACCATGACCGCCGCGCACGCCGTCGCCGCGCTCCTCACCGGCCTGCTGCTGGCCAGGGCGGACGCGGCGCTGGACGCGCTGGTGGCGGTCGTGCGGCGGCTCGTGCCCCGGCTCCCCGGCACGCTCCCGCCGGTGGGCACGGCACCCGTCGCCGTGCCGGCGCCGACCCCGCACCGGCTGGTCGGCGTGCTGCTGCGGCGCGTGAACGGGCGCAGGGGGCCTCCCGCGGTCCTGATCACCCGAGTCCCCTAAACCCTCTGGTCCTCAGGAGCGACACCCCCATGTCGATGAAGCGATCCGGCGTGCGCGCGCTCGCCCGCGGCGGCGCCGTGCTCACCGCCGCCGGTTTCCTCGTGCTCGGCACGGCCGGCCTGGCGTCCGCGCACGTCACCGCGTCCACGCCCGCCCCCGCCAAGCAGGGCGGCTACACCAAGGTGACGCTGCGGGTGCCGAACGAGCGCGCCGACTCCGGCACGGTCAAGCTGGAGCTGACCCTGCCCGCCGAGTACCCGCTGGCGTCGGTCAGCACCAAGCCCGTCCCCGGCTGGAAGGCCGTGGCGGTCAAGGAGAAGCTGGCCACCCCGGTCACCAGCCACGGCCGCGAGGTGACCGAGGCCGTCCGCACCGTGACGTGGACCGCGGACCCGGGCTCCCGCATCGGTCCCGGCGAGTTCCACGAGTTCGACCTGTCCATCGGCCCGCTGCCGGACAACACCGAGCAGTTGCTGCTGCCCACCAAGCAGACCTACGAGAGCGGCGAGGTCGTCGACTGGAACGCCCCGCCGCCCGCCGAGGGCGGTGACGAGCCGGAGCGGCCCGCACCCGTGCTGAACCTGGTGAAGGGCGACGGCGACGCCCACGGCTCCCCCACCGCCACGGCCACCGCGGAGACCGACTCGCACGACGCGTCGGCCGCCTCGGCGACCGACGACACCGCCCGCTGGCTGGGCGGCGCCGGGCTCGCGGTCGGCGCGCTCGGCCTCGGGTTCGGTGCGGGCGCCGTGCTGCGGTCCCGCCGAGCGGGCAAGCCGACGGCATGAGGCGCGTCGTCTCGCTGCTGCTGGCCGGCCTGGTCGCGGGCGCCGTCGTGCTCGGCACGGCCGGCACCGCGTTCGCGCACAACGTGCTGATCAGCAGCGACCCGGCGGACGGGGCGCGGCTGGAGTCCGGCCCGGCGGCGATCACGCTGACCTTCGACCAGCCCGTGCAGGCCGGGGAGAAGTTCAACACCATCACCGTGACCGGCCCGGAGGGCACGCGCTGGGAGGCGGAGGGCGAGCCGACGGTCAAGAACAACAGCGTCACCTTCCCGGTGCGCCCGCTGGGGCCGGCCGCCGAGTACGCGGTCGGCTACCGCGTCCTGTCGGCGGACGGTCACCCGGTGACCGGCTCGCTGAAGTTCACCACCACCGCGGCGGGCGGCGGCACCCCCGCGCCCGCCGAGTCCTCGGGCACCGCCGGTTCGGCGGCGGCCCAGGACGGCGGCGGCGTGCCGATCTGGGTGTGGATCGCGGCGGCCGTCGTGCTGCTGGGCGGCGGCGTGTTCCTCGCGCTGCGCGGCGGCTCCCCCGCCAAGGAGGGCCCCGGGCGATGACCTCGGGCCGGACCACCACCACCGCGAACCGGTACTGGGTCGCCGGCGGCCTGCTCGCGGGCGGAGCCGTCGGTGTCCTGCTGGGTCTCGGCCTGTCCACCACCCCCGAGGTGGTCGGCGTGGCCGAGCCGGGGGTGGTGGTCCGGGTCGGGCACCCGCTCGTCCGCACCCTGCTCGACCTGGCCGCGACGCTCGTCGTCGGCCTGTCCCTGCTGCCGAAGCTGCTGGGCTTCACCCGTCCCGCGATGACCGAACCGGTCCTGCGGGTGGCCCGGCCGGCCGCCGTCGTGGCGGCGGCGGTGTGGGCGTTCACGGCGCTGCTGTCCATCGTGATCAGGGCGTACGAGACCAGGCCGGACGCCGACCTCACCATGCCGATGGTCGTGGACTACGTGCAGCGGGTCGGTGCCGGGCAAGGGCTGCTGTTCAGCGCCGCGTGCGCCCTGGTGTACGTGCTCGTCGGCGTCATGGCGGTGCGGCGCGGCGAGTCCGTGCCCGCCGAGCTGCGCGTCCTGATCTCGATGTTCGGCCTGCTCCCGCTCCCGGTGACCGGCCACGCGTCGAACTGGAAGTACCACGACTACTCCATGATCTCGATGGAGCTGCACGTGCTGGGCGCGGCGGCGTGGACCGGCGGGTTGGCCGCGCTGGTGGTGCTGGTCGCGCACCGGCGGGGGTTGCTGGCCGAGGCGCTGCCGAAGTTCTCGAAGCTGGCGACGGTGGCGCTGGCGCTGGTCACGGTGACGGGGTTGTTCAACGGGGTGCTGGAACTGGCGCTCAACCCGGTGATCAGCCTGCCGGGGTCGTTGTTCTCGACGTCGTACGGGCTGGTGCTGGTCGGCAAGGCGCTGTGCGCGGTGGCGCTGGGTCTGCTGGGGGCCAACATCCGGTGGCGGCTGCTGCCGCACATCGCGCAGCACAGGACCACCGCGCTGGTGGCGTGGGCGGCGGTGGAACTGGCCGTCATGGGGGTGGCGTTCGGCCTGGCGGTCGTCCTGTCGCGCGCCCCGGTGGCCTAGTCGTTGACCGCGTGGTTCGACGGGTCCTCGCGCAGCCGGGTCAGCACCGACATGGCCGACCTGCCCCGGCGCTCCAGCTCGCGCGCGTCGATCCAGCCGTTGGCGTAGTAGCGGTAGTCCTGGGCGAGCTTCACCAGTTCGGCCAGGTAGTCGGCCGACCGGCGGCGGCGCTGCTCGTCGAACGACGCCAGCAGGGGCAGCTGGGTGTCGACGACCTCGTCGAGCATCCGCGCGGACCGGAGGGCCCGCTTCGCTCGCCTGCGCTTCGCACCGATCAGCTTTCCGACCACCCTGCACCTCGCGACCCCGTCACGCGCATCCCCGTCGATGCGTCATTCGCGGAACGCGGGGCGAGCGTTACCGGTTCGTTCTCCCACGGGGCCGCGTTCAGCGGTAGGGGGTCCACGGGGTGGTGGTGTCGCCGGCGCGCAGGGCGTTGAGCCGGCGGTGCAGTTCCGCGCCGACGTCGGGGTGGCTGCGGATGATCGGCAGCACGCTCGTGGTCAGCTTCAACTCCCTGACCTCCCGCAACACCGGGAAACCGGCCCAGCCCACGACGTCGAAGCCGTACTCGCGCGCCAGTTGGCGGTACCAGCGGGCGGGGTGCCCGAACCGGGCGACGCCCACCGGCAGCGTGCTCAGGTCCCACTCGCGGGGACCGGCGCTGGTGGAGTCGAAGTCGCAGATCACCGGGCCCGACGGGCTGGGGATCAGGTTGCCGAGGTGCGCGTCGCCGTGCACGACCCCCTGCGGCAACGCGGTGCGCAGCCCGGCCAAGCGGTCCTCCAGGTCCTCGATCCGGTCCTCCAGGAACCGGCGGTCGGGGTCGGACAGCTCCTCGGCGTCCGCGATCCGCCGCCGCACGTCGTCCAGCGGCGACCAGCGCGGGAGGTCGAAGTCCGGCGCGGGCAGCGCGTGCACCTGCCGCAGCACCCGGCCCAGGTCGCGGCCGTCGACCGGGCGCCCGTCCGACGGCACCGCGTGCCACACCGTGGCCAGGTGCTCCCCGACGGCCAGGGGCTGCGGGAAGTCCTCCACGAGCCGCACGGCGGGCACGTCGTGCGCGGCGAGCCACCGCGCGACCCGGACGACGTTGTGCGCCCGGTGGCGGAGCGTCATCGAGCCGACGATCCGGACCACGACGCGGTCGGCCGGGAGGTCGAACACGGCGTTGCTGGTGAACTTCACGAGCCGCGCGCCCCGGCCGTCCAGGCCGAGCCGCGCGCACAGCCGCTCCAGCACGCCGGTCAGCGCGTCGGGCGTGAACCGGCCGTCCAGGAGGCCCCCGGTGATCAAGCGGCGCTGTCGGAGCCGGTGAACTTCGCGACCCGTTCGGCCAGCTCACGCGCGTCGGGGTTGTTGCGGCGCTTCTCCGCTTCCTTCTGGAGCGGGATCATCCGGTCCTTCGTGCGGACCGACTTGAGGCCCTCGGACAGCTCGATCGCCTGGCGGCCCATGCGCGCGCCGTGGTCGATGTCGCCGTCCAGCAGGTGGTTGATCGACAGGGAGGTGAGGTTGAACGAGCGGCTGCGGCTCATCTCCTCGCCGAACCCGTTGATCGCCTTGGTGAGGGCGGGCACCGCGGTGCGGGTGTACTTGACGTCCACCGTCTGCGCCAGCTCGGTGTGCACCGTGCCGATCATGGCGGACAGGTCGTTCGCGTCGAAGAACTTCGCCCACGCGGGCGCCTCGCCGACGTTCGCGCGGGCGAACTCGTCGCGCGCCCGGCCGAGCAGCTTCAGCGCCTGGGTGTCGGAGCCCATCTTCGCGTAGGCCCACGCCTCGTTGGCGCACAGGATGCCGACCGCGAGCTTCGAACCGGAGTTCTGCGCGGCCAGCTGGCCGAGCTGGAACACCTTCAGCGCGTCGTCCGGCGCGTCCTGGTGCAGGTAGACGCGGCCCATCCGGTACAGGATGTTCGCGACCAGCTCCTCCTTGCGCCCCTGCTCCGCGAGGCCGAGCGCCTGGCCGAAGTGGTTGCGCGCGGAGTCGTACAGGCCGGTGTCGAACGACGTCCAGCCGGCGAGGTTGTGCAGGTCCGCGAGCGCGACGTAGAGGCGCTCCTTGACCAGGTCGGTGGCGTTGGCGCCGAGCATCTGCTGCCCCCACGACAGCTGCGCGACGACGGCGTCGCGGCACGAGCCGCCGCCGTACTGGTAGTCCAGCGTGCGCAGGGCGCGCGTGGCGGCCTCGACCTGGCGGACGTCGGTCATGCCGATGCGGCCGGGAGCCGGAGTCTGCGCGGGCGACGAGGCCCAAGACCCGGAGTCCGTGCCGAACACGGCCGCGCCGACGGTGATGGCGGCGGCGTGCGCGAGGAACTTCCTTCGCTTCACCGACTCGTCCTCCTCAGAATGGGGCGCCTCCGATGTGGCGGCCACCCTCACTGCCGTGGCCTCGTCGTAGGCGAGGCCCATGTATCCCCTGGGGACACCCAAGCCGGCGGCGATCCGCGCGAGGACGTCGTAGGCCATGACCTGGCGTCCCTTGAGGATCTCCGACACTTCGGACTGCGACTGGCCCGTCAGCGCCGCTATCTGGCGCTGCGACACGCCGTGCCGTCGCAGCAGCCGGTACACCGCGCTGATCTCGCGACGCGCCAGCGCGTCCCGCATCTCCTGTTGGTCCCAGACGTCTGGTGTAACAGGAGAGCTTTGCGAACCGATGGTGTTCAATTGCGCCCCCTCACAGTGGTGTTCAATTGCGCCCCCTCACAGTCCCTTGGGCGTCAACGGCAGAGTAGGGGCACTCCCCCGACTGCGAGAAGTACCGATCGGCAGGGCTGATCGGCCCTGCCGAACTCCGTTGACCGCTTACCGTAGGACGCGTACCGGCCAACGCTGTGACGCCCCGATCCGGCATGAATCATCGCAATCTGGGTTCCGGTAAGCGAACGAGCACGGAGAGGACACGGCAGTGGACCTGATCGAGCGGGCGGTGGCCACCGGTGGTGGCGCGGTCGTCGCGGGTTCCGCCGTACCGGCTCCGGCTCCGGTGTCCGTCCAGGGGTCGACCGACCTCGACCCCGGATGGCGCGGCACGACCGGGCAGCGTCGCTGGTGGCGGATTCGTTGCAGCGACGTGGTCGACCGGGAGCGCTGCCTCACCGTGATGGTCGACCGGGGCCGCGTGGTCCTGGTCGGTCCTCCGGGTGAGACGGCGGTCCTCTCGGCCGACCAACTCGTACAGCTCAGGGCCGCGCTACGTGAAGCCGCCGAGCAGGCGGAAAGGTGACGGTGACGTTTCGGTGGACGAGATCCTCGGACAAGTTCTTCGCAACGCGGTGTGGGAACGGCTGGACCTGCTCACCGAGCTGGCCAACGAAGCCGACGCCCCGTCCCTCCTGTCGGTGGCACGTTCCGAGCTGCCTCGGTTGACCGAGGGTTGGCGGGCGCTGCTCGCCGCGCACGAACCGGACGAGAAGGGCAACTGCCCCGAGTGCTCCGGACGGTGGCGGCAGCAGAAGAGCCCGTGCTCGGTGTGGCGCGCCGCGTACGAACACCTGGTCGCGGGCGGTTTGGCCCCGCGCCCGGCTCGGCACCTCCGATCGGCGCCGGTGACCCCTCCTGTCACCCGGTCGCGCCGGGGAGTTGTTGCCCGAGCCCACTGACGGGCGGTTCCGACCTGTCGTTCCCCCGACGCGACCAGGTCGAGCACCCGCCTACTGGCCGGCGGTCCGGGACGTGCGAACCCCCGACCGCGACGAACGGACCGCCGGCCGGCCGGACCACAACTGAACACACCTGACATCCGCGGGCCGGTGTTGTGCACACCTTCCCTCCCCGACCGGCACCGGTCCGCGGGCACCACGTCGGCCCCGGTGTCCGCCCCTCCCGCGCGGACACCGGGGCCGTCTCCACGTCTCCGCAGGTCGACCAGTCGCGCCGATCACCTGCCGGGCACGGGAGGCCCGGTCGCCCTTCCTGATCGATGCGGTGGACGACCTGCCACGATCGGCGGGCGGTCGGCGACGCCCCCGCGGTCCGGTGCCGGGCCGGCGGGGCGGGTGCCGGTTCGCGCCGGCTCAGCGGTGCGTCCCGGTCCGCCAGGTGAGGTAGCCGGTCATCGCGGGCGCCACCCGACCCAGCAGGTCGAAGGCCTTCAGCTGCCACGGGAAGACGACCGTCCGGCGGTCCCGCGCCAGCGCTTCCCCGATCCTCGTCGCCACCTGCTCCGGGGTCGCGGTGGGGATCAGGCGGGCGATGGCGGGGATGCGCTCCTCGGCCCCCGGGTTGTTGGCGAAGTACTCGCTGCTCACCTTGCCCGGGATCACCTCGGTCACGCGCACGCCCGTCCCCCTGAGGTCCAGGCGCAGCGCTTCCGTCAAACCCCGCAGGGCGTAGCGGGACGCCGCGTAGGCGGTGGCGCCCGGGATCGGCAGGCGGGAGACCGGGGAGTTCACCACGACCACGGCCGCTTCCGGCTTCGCCCTCAGGCCCGGCAGGAACGCCCTGGTCACGTGGAGCGCCGCGGTGAACGGGAGGGCGATCATGCCGGTCAGCTCGTCGACCGGGGTCTCGTCCAGGAACAGCCAGCGGCCGGCGCCGGCGTTGTTCACCACGACGTCCGCGGCGCCCAGGTGGGCCCGGACGCGGTCGGCCAGGTCGGTCGCCCGGGTCGGGTCGGACAGGTCCGCGGGGAACGCGGCGGCCCGGCCCCCCGACCGGCGGATCGCGTCCACCCGGGCGTCCAGGGCGTCCGCGTTCCTCGCCACCAGGGCGACCACGGCGCCGCGGGCGGCCAGTTCGCGCGCGGTCGCGGCGCCGATGCCCTGCGACGCGCCGGTCACGACCACGATCTTGCCTTGCAGCCTCACGTGCTCCTCCGGGAGAGCTTCACGGGACCGAGCGGACCCTGGTGATGCAGGCGGCGGCGCACAGGGTGGCCACCGCCGACGTGGCGAAGAGCCCCCGGTATCCGCCCAGGGACGCGAGGATGCCGGTGGTCAGGAGGGGCGCCACCACCTGGGGCAGGGAGTTGGCGATGTTCAGCACGCCCAGGTCCTTGGCCCGGTCCGAGGCCGCCGGGAGGACCTGGGTCAGCAGTGCCAGCGCCACGGCCCAGTAGCCGCCGAAGCCGACGCCCAGCAGGGGCGCGGCGACCAGTGCGGCGGTCCAGGTGGGCCACGCGACCAGGAGCAGGGCGGCGACGGCCATGACGGCGGCGGACAGCAGGACGTACGGGCGGCGGCGGCCGGTGCGGTCGGAGTGGGCCCCGATCCACACCGCACCGGCCGTCAGGGCCGTGCCGTAGAGGAGCATCAGGACCAGCAGGCCGTCCTCCGGGGACGGGTGGTGGACGACGTCGCCCAGGAAGTAGAGCAGGTAGAGGGTGCCGAAGGCGTTGCCGAGGTTGATCATGAAGTGCGCGGACCAGGCCCAGGCGAAGTCGGGGTGCTTCCGGGGTGAGACCCACAGCTCGCGGACGCGCAGGGCGGGGCGGGCGGTCTTCGGCAGGCGGGCGTCGGGGGTCGTCAGCACGAAGGCCAGGGCGCCCAGGACGACCACCAGCGCGCACGCGAGGTAGCCGGCGGTCAGGCCGGTGACCAGGAGGGTGACGACGACGGCGCCCAGCACGGTGCCGAGCATCTGCGAGATGCCGACCAGGCCGCCGACCTTGGCGCGCTGCCGCACGGGCACGCGGTCGGGCACGGCGGAGGTGAGGGACGCCAGCATGCCGTTGAGGCCGGCCTGGACCAGGCACCAACCCACGACCAGGGTGGTGACGGACCCGGCGAAGGCGAGGACGACGAGGCCGACCGCGCCCAGGAGGGCGCCGGCGAGGGTCCACGGGTGGCGCCTGCCGAAGCGGGACGTGGTGCGGTCCGACGACAGGCCGATGAGCGGGTTGGCGACCAGCGCCGCGAGGGCCCCCACGCCCATGACCAGGCCGAAGACGGCTTCCTTGGCTGTGGCGTCGAGCAGTTCGGCCTGTTGCGGCAGCAGCACCTGGATGGGCGCGTAGATCGCGAGCCACAGCCCGAGGTTGGCCAGGAACAGCAGCGTCATCCACGACCGGCGGACGGGGACGGCCGGTTCGGCGAGCGCTTCGGCGGGTCCGGTCACCGGGCGATCCGCTCGCGGTACCAGTGGTACGAGGCGCGCGGGGTGCGCTGCTGGGTCCCGTGGTCGACGTGGACGAGGCCGAAGCGCTGGGAGTAGCCGGAGTCCCACTCGAAGTTGTCGATCAGCGACCACACGAAGTAGCCGCGGACGCCGGCGGCGAGGGCGGCGTCGACGTGGCCCTCCAGGTAGGCGATGCGGTCGGTGTCCTGGGGGGTGTGCGGGTAGCTGCACCCGCTCTCCGTCACGTAGACCGGGGGGATGTCGACAAAGCGATCTTTCAACAGGGAGACCACCTCGGTGAGGCCGGCGGGCACGACGGGCCAGCCGAACCCGGTCCTGGGGTACTCGTCGATGTCGACCAGCTCGAACGGCAGCGGGTTGCCCTCGGAGGGCGCGCGCAGCCGGGTGGGGTTGTAGTAGTTGACCCCGTAGAAGTCGAGCGGGGCGGAGATGACGTCGAGGTCGCCGTCGCGCACGGGCAGCCGGTCGACCAGGGAGTCGGGGTAGCGGCCGGCCAGCACGGGGTCGGCGTAGAGCCAGTTGTGCAGGTCGGAGTACGCGCCGGCGGCGTCCGCGTCCGCCTCCGAAGCGGGCCACGCGGGGGTGTGGTTGTTGGCGGTGCCGACGGCGCGGACCCCGGCGGCGCGGAGCGCCTGGACGGCCAGGCCGTGCCCGAGGTTGAGGTGGTGGGCGGTGGGCAGGGCGTCGTAGAGGAGGGCCTTGCCGGGCGCGTGCTGCCCGGTGGCGTAGCCCAGGAGGGTGACCATCGCGGGCTCGTTGACCGGCACCCACATCGCGACGCGGTCGGCGAGGCGCTCGGCGACCACCCCGGCGTACGAGGCGAAGCGCTGCGCGGTGTCGCGGTCGAGCCAGCCGCCGTCGTCCTCGACCGCCTGCGGGGTGTCCCAGTGGTACAGCGTCGCGACGGGGGCGATGCCCGCGGACAGCAGCTCGTCGACGAGCCGGTCGTAGAACGCGAGGTCGCCGGCGAGGACCCTCGGCCACGAGATCGAGAACCGGTAGGCGCCGACGCCGAGGTCCCGCATGAGGTCGACGTCCTCGCGGTACCGGTGGTAGTGGTCGCAGGCGACGGACGCGTCGTGTCCCCCGAACGCGGGAAACGCGTCCCAGGTCGAGGGCTGCCTCCCGGCTGCCGCGAAGGCGCCCTCGATCTGGAACGCCGAGGTCGAGACGCCCCAGAGGAAGTGGTCGGGCAGGGTCACGGGCGCCTCCCAGAACATGAAAGTGATTCGGATCGTAGGCGTGTTGCCTCGCGAAGTGAAGTGGAAAGGTCCAGGACCGGGCACTATGGAATCCCGCAGTCCATCGCCGCAGGAGTCACCGTGACCAGTACGACCCCACTGCGCCGCCAGCCGGTGCAGCAGCGCAGCGCCAAGCGCGTCGAGCGGATGCTCGAAGCCTGCGCCCAGCTCATCGAGGAGGTCGGCTACGACGGGGTCACCACCACGCTCATCGCCGAGCGGGCGGGCGTCGCGGTCGGGTCGCTCTACCAGTTCTTCCCGGACAAGCGGGCCGTGGTGCAGGCGCTGACCCTGCGCAACCTGGAGAAGTTCATCCAGACGGTGGACGGCCGGTTCACGTCCACGACGCTGGAGCACTGGTGGGACGCGGTCGACTCGATCTTCGACGTGTACGTCTCGATGCACCGCGAGGTGCCCGCGTTCTCCAAGCTGCACTTCGGCGACGTCGTCGACCTGCGACTGCTCGACGACCGGCGCGACAACAACACGGTCATCTCCGACCGGATCTCGGAGATGATCTCGACGAAGTTCGACATCCCGCTCGACGAGATCCAGCTGCCGATCTCGATCGCGGTGGAGGCGGCCGACGGCGTGCTCAACCTCGCGTTCCGCCGCGACGCCGCGGGCGACCAGAGGATCCTGGACGAGGCCAAGACCATGGTGCGCGGCTACCTGTCGTCCCGACTGCCCAGCTGACTCACCCGAACGACCTGCCCTCGCCCCGGTACGTGGGCACGGTCCGCTCGACCGCGTCGCCGCGCACCAGGTGGTAGTGCGTGAACCGCTCGGCCGCCTCGCCGGCCTTGGCGTGCCGCATCCACACCCGGTCGCCGAGGCGCAGCGCGTCGGCGGTCTTCCCCGCGACGGGCGTCTGCACCTCGCCCGCCCCCTCCAGCGGCAGCAGCTTCAGCCCCGCCGGCAGGTACGGGGTGGGCTGCCGGTCGGGGGTCGCGGTGCCGGAGGCGATGTACCCGCCGGCGAACAGCGTGGCCACGCCCCGGGCGGGGCGGCGCACGACCGGCAGCGCGAACAGCACGGCGGGCCGGGGCCGGAAGCCCCGGTAGCCGTCGAACAGGGTGGGTCCGACGAGACCGGACCCCGCCGCCAGCTCGGTGACGGACGGGTCGGCGCCGGTGACCTCCAGGCTGCCGGTGCCGCCGCCGTTGACGAACTCCAGCTCGGCGACCTGCCGCACGGCGTGCACGGCCGCGCTCCGGCGCTCGACCAGCTCGGCGACCGAGTGCTTCTGCATCCAGCGCAGCACCGCGCCCCGCAGCGGCTTCCCCGGCGGCTGGTCGCCCAGCCCCGCGACCTGCCCCTCGTACGCCATCACGCCGACCAGCCGGAACCCCGGCCGGCGGGTGATCGCCTCGGCGAGGGCGCGGGCCTGGCGCGCGGTGTGCACCGGTGAGCGGCGCGGCCCGACGTGCAGGCCGGGCAGCGGCCGCCAGGACACGTCCAGCTCCAGGCACACCCGGATCTCGGGGTGGTCCTCCCCCAGCGCCGCGCGCACCAGGTCGAGGTGGTCGGTCGAGTCGACCACGATCGTGACGCGGCGGCGCGCGACCCCGTCGGCGGCCAGCGCCCGCAGTGCGGCGCGGTCGACGGTCGGGTAGGCGACCAGCAGGTCCTCGGACAGGTCGACCGAGGACAGCCACAGCGCCTCGGCCAGCGAGTAGCACATGACGCCCGCGTAGCCGGGCCGGTCGAGGACGCGCTCCAGCAGCGCCCGGACCCGCACCGACTTGCTGGCCACCCGGATCGGCCGCCCGCCGGCGCGCCGGACGAGGTCGTCCGCGTTGCCGTCGAAGGCGTCCAGGTCGACGATCGCGAACGGAGGGTCGAACTCCTTCGTCGCGGCGTCGAGTCGCGTGCGGGGCTGCATGGTCCTCACCGTACTTGAAAGGTGAATTCTTTTCACCTACGGTGCGTGGAACGCGTCACACCGGAGGTGGGCATGGGGTCCCCGTGGACCAACTGGGCGCGCACCGCGTCCGCGAACCCGCACCGGGTGGAGCACCCGGCGAGCGTCGACGAACTGGTCGCCGCCGTCGTCGGCGCGTCCGCCGTGCGACCGCGCGGCAGCGGGCACTCGTTCACGCCCATCGCCGTCGCCCCCGGCGTCGCGATCGACCTGGACGCCTGGACGGGCGTCGTCGACGTCGACGGCCCCCTCGTGACGGTCCGGTCCGGCACGACGTTGCGGCAGCTCAACGCCCTGCTGGACGTGCTGGGCCTGGCCATGGCCAACCTCGGGGACATCGACGCGCAGACCGTCGCGGGCGCCATCTCCACCGGCACCCACGGCACCGGCGCGGCGCTCGGCGGGCTCGCCACCCAGGTCGAGGCGCTGGAACTGGTGCTCGCGGACGGCTCGGTCGCCCGCTGCTCCGCGACCGAGCGGCCCGACCTGTTCCAGGCCGCCCGCGTCGGCCTCGGCGCGCTCGGCGTGATCAGCACCGTCACGCTGCGGTGCGTGCCCGCGTTCGTGCTGCACGCCCGCGAGGCGCCCGGCCGGCTCGACGCCGTGCTGGCGGAGTTCGACCACCTCACCGCCACCGAGGACCACGTGGAGTTCCACTGGTTCCCGCACTCCGACCGGGTGATCCTCAAGCGCAACAACCGGGTCGACGAACCGGCCGCGCCGCTGTCCGCGCTGCGCCGGTTCTACGAGTACGAGGTGATGGAGAACGGCGCGTTCGGCCTGGTCTGCCGGCTGGCCAGGGCGGTGCCGCCCACCACCAGGGCGCTCAACCGGGTGTGCGGGGCGCTGATCGCCGAGCGCGTCTACCGCGACGTGTCCCACCGCGTGTTCACCACGCCCCGCCGGGTCAGGTTCGTGGAGACCGAGTACGCCGTCCCCCGGGCCGCGCTGCACGACGTGCTGCGCGAGCTGCGGACCGCCGTCGACCGGCTCGACCACGGCGTGATCGTGCCCGTGGAGGTGCGGGTCGCGCGGGGCGACGACGTCTGGCTGTCCACCGCGCACGGCCGCGACACCGCCTACGTCGCCGTGCACCAGTACCTCGGGATGCCCCACAAGAGGTACTTCGACGCGTTCGAGCGGATCGCGGGAGCGGTCGGCGGCCGGCCGCACTGGGGCAAGATGCACAGCCTCGCCGCGGCCGACCTGCGCGACCGCTACCCGCGCTTCGACGACTTCCTCCGGGTGCGGGCCGAGGTGGACCCGGAGGGCAAGTTCGCCAACGACCACCTCGACCGCGTGCTGGGCGAGGTCACCCGCAGGGGTCCGGGTCAGAACGCCTCGTCCACCGGGGTGTCGCCGGAGACGACCTCGTAGGTCCGGCGGACCGTCCCCGGCCGGTCCAGCAGGGCCACCAGGACCGCCGCCACGTCGGCGCGCGGTACGGAACCCCGCACCGTCGCGGGCGCCTCGACGACCTCCACGCGGCCGGTCGGCTCGTCGTCGGTCAGCCGCCCCGGCCGCAGGACGGTCCAGTCCAGGTCCCGCTCGCGCAGGTCCTCCTCGGCCGCGCCCTTGGCGCGCAGGTAGGCGTCGAACGCCTCGTCACCCGTGGTCCGGCCGATGCCGGTGCTGCTGACCTGCACGAATCGCCGCACGCCCGCCAGTTCGGCGGCCTGGGCGAACAGGGCCGAAGCGCCCCGGTCGACGGTGTCCTTGCGCGCCGTCCCGCTGCCCGCGCCGGCTCCCGCGGCGAACAGCGCCGCGTCCGCGCCGGCCAGGTACTCGGCGACCGAGGCGGCGTCCGCCGCCTCCAGGTCGCAGTGCACGGGCACCCCGCCCGCATCCGCGACGTCCGCGAAGTGGTCCGGGTTGCGCACCAGCGCCGTGGCGCTGTCGCCCCGCGCGGCCAGCAGCCGCTCGACCAGCAACGCGATCTTGCCGTGCCCACCCGCGATCACCAGACGCATAGCGCGACGGTAGTTCAGCGGGGACCGCCCGGCAGCTCAGGACGCGGTGGCCAGCACCCGCTCGTAGACCAGCTCGTTCACCCAGCGGGTGGTGGCGGTGTCCTCGACCGGCACGGTCTCGTTGCGGCCGGCCACGTCGGTGCTCAGGTTCCGCTCGTCGTCGGCCAGCAGCACCGAGACGCCGTAGCGGCGCACCCGGGGCAGGCAGTTGGCCAGGTAGTCGTGCGTGAACGCGACCGAGGCGGGCAGCACGGCCGCGGCGTTGCCGAAGCGGGCGAAGGGCACCGCGGACGCCAGCGCGGTCCGCCAGTGGCGGGCGACGGCCAGCACGCCGACGATCCGGACCGCGGTGGGCGGCACGCGGCCGTCCATCTCCGGCCACACCCACGTGGACACCGTCGCGCGGTCCGGCTCCGGGGCCGCGCCCAGGCACAGCCGCTCGGCGTGCGCGTCGGCGAGCAGTTCCGCGACCACGATGACCTTGCGCCCCATCAACACCATCTCGGGCAGCACCACGCCGTGCCACCCGAGGCGGATCGCCGCCGCGGCGGCCAGCTCCTCGGTGGAGCCGGGCAGTTCGGGAACGGGAATCGCGGTGGCCGACAACGCCCTGGCGTCGTCGGTGTCCGCGATCCGTGCTGGTGTGCTGGTCACGCCAGGGCCTCCTCGGCAAACCACGGCGGTTCGCCCGCCGCGTTTCGTCTCGTGCTCTGGGTAAGGCGTACCAGTTGGGAACGCGCCCACCGCCCGGTCGACAGCGCTCCTGCGATCGACGGCGTCGAGCGGTCGGTAACCGGTCGAACGCCCCTCGGACGACTTCGGTCCGGCGGTGCTGCCGTCTGGGTGACCCCGGTCGGCGAGGCGACCCGAAAGTCGTGCTCAGGGTGTCCCCGCCCCGCCTGGAATACCCCGCCGGCAGCCCGTCGAACCCGCACCCGCGACCGCATCGCCGACCGCTCGCCGCGCCAGAACGACCGACCACCCCCGTTGCGCCCACGAACGGCCGCGGCCGTTCGGGTGACTGAGATCACGTGGTCGCGGGGGGCGTGGAAGATCACCCGGAGAACGCGCGAAAACGACCAAGTCCCACCCACTGCACGTGGGTGGGACTTGGTCGTATGGTGGGCGAGGGGGGAGTTGAACCCCCACGTCCTTTCGGACACACGGACCTGAACCGTGCGCGTCTGCCATTCCGCCACTCGCCCGTAGCGACGAGAGGAACATTAGCACGGCCTCCGACCGAGTTACCAATCGCCCCGTGTACCGGCACGTCACCCCGGATACGATCGGCACTGGAAGTCGACCGAGTCGGAGGGTTGCCGTGGGCCTCGTACAGCGCTTCGAGCGCCGTCTCGAAGGCATCGTCGGCAACACCTTCGCCAGGGTGTTCGGCGGCAACGTCGTCCCGCAGGAGGTCGCACAGGCGCTCCAGCGGGAGGCCGAGGGCAACATCCGCGAGTTGGCGGGTGGCCGCTTGCTCGCCCCGAACCACTTCAAGGTCCTGTTGGGCCCGCAGGACCACGACCGGCTTGCCGGGGACGGCCAGGATGAACTACGCATCACCCAGCTTCTCGGGGACTCCGTCCGGGAGCACCTCGAAGAGAGCGGATGGGACACCTATGGTGACGTCGTAGTCTCCCTGGAGCGCTCCGACGCGCTGCACACGGGACAGTTCCGAACCAGCTCGTCCGTCGACCCCGACGTGAAAGTGGCCAGCCGACGGTCAGCACCACCTCGCACTTCTGGAGACGCTTCCATGAGCCAGCCTCCCGGCTACGGACAAGGACAGGGCCAGCCCGGCTACGACCCCTACGCCCAGGGCGGCTACGGCCAGCAGCAGGGCTACGAGCAGGGTTACGGCCAGCAGCAGCCCGGCTACGACCAGCAGCAGCAGGGTTACGGCCAGCAGCCCGGCTACGACCAGGGCTACGGGCAGCAGCCCGGCTACGGCCAGCCCGGCTACGACCAGGGCTACGGCCAGCAGGGTTACGACCAGGGCTACGGCCAGCAGCAGCAGGGCTACGACCAGGGTTACGGGCAGCAGCCCGGCTACGACCAGGGCTACGGCCAGCAGCAGCCCGGCTACGAGCAGGGCTACGGGCAGCAGCAGCCCGGTTACGGCCAGCCCGGCTACGACCAGGGCTATGGGCAGCAGCCCGGCTACGACCAGGGCTACGCCCCGCCGGCGGTCCAGTCGGGTCCCCGCCAGCTGAACGCCACGCTGCACCTGGACGACGGCTCGAACCGCACCTACAACCTCAAGCAGGGCGGCAACGTGGTCGGTCGCGGCCAGGAAGCCGACTTCCGGCTTCCGGACACCGGCGTCTCCAGGAGGCACCTGGAGATCACCTGGGACGGGCACAGTGCGATGCTCGCTGATCTCGGTTCGACAAACGGCACCACGGTGAACGGCACCCCAGTGCAGACTTGGCAGCTCGCGGAAGGCGACGTCGTCCGCATCGGCCACTCCTCGCTGGTGTTCCGCACCGCGGGCTGAGCGTCCGAATTCGGCGTGGCGTGACGGCACTCAAGTCAGGAGCGGTTACAACCGGTGCCAGAGCTGGTGATGCAGCTGACCAGAGCAGGTTTCCTCATCCTGCTCTGGTTGTTCGTGTTGGCTGCCCTTCGAGTGGTCCGCTCCGACCTCTACGCGGCGTCGGGGCTCCGCGTCCCGACGCCGAAGTTCGGCAGAGGCGCTAAGAAAGACGTGCGGGGCAACAAGGCTGCCCGGCAGCTCGTCGTCACCCACGGCGCGCTGGCGGGCACCCGCATCTCCCTGGACGGTCGGCCCATCCTGATCGGGCGCGCCGACGACTCCACACTCGTGCTGGACGACGACTTCGCGTCGACCCGGCACGCACGCCTGTCGATGCGCGGCACCGACTGGTACGTGGAGGACCTGGGCTCCACGAACGGCACATACCTCGACCGGGCGAAGGTCACGGCCCCCCTCCGGGTCCCGCTCGGCTCCCCGATCCGAATCGGCAAAACGGTGATCGAGCTGCGCTCATGACCCTCGTCCTTCGATACGCGGCCCGCAGCGACCGGGGCCTGGTGCGCTCGAACAACCAGGACTCCGTGTACGCGGGCCCCCGCCTGCTCGCGCTCGCCGACGGCATGGGCGGCCACGCCGCGGGCGAGGTCGCCAGCAAGGTGGTCATCGCCGCCCTGGCCCCGCTCGACGACGACGAGCCCGGCGACGACCTGCTCGGCCAGCTGCGCGACGCGGTGATCGCCGGCAACGGCGCGATCTCCGAGCTCGTGCAGAGCGACCCCGACCTGGACGGCATGGGCACCACGCTCACCGCCGTGCTGTTCGCGGGCACCCGGCTCGGCATGGTGCACATCGGCGACTCGCGCGCCTACATGCTGCGCAACGGCACCTTCACGCAGATCACGCACGACGACACGTTCGTGCAGTCCTTGATCGACGAGGGCCGGATCACCGAGGAGGAGGCGGCCACGCACCCGCAGCGCTCGCTGCTGCTGCGCGCGCTGACCGGCCACGAGGTGGAGCCGAGGCTGATGGTGCGGGAGGCCCGGCCGGGCGACCGCTACCTGCTGTGCTCGGACGGCCTGTCCGGCGTCGTGAGCATGGAGACGCTGGAGGAGGCCATCCGCATCCCGGACCCGCAGGCGTGCGCGGACCGGATGATCGAGCTGGCGCTCAAGGGCGGCGGTCCCGACAACGTCACGGTGGTCATCGCCGACGTGGTCGACGTCGACTTCGGCGACGACGCCCCGATAGTGGGCGGCGCCGCCGGGGACGGCAGCGAGGGCCCGCCGCCACCCGACTCGCCCGCCTCTCGGGCGAGTTCGATCACGGGGCCGAGGCCCGCCCCGCCGCGGGTCGACCCCGCGCAACCGCCACCGGACCCCCGGCGGCGGCGCGGTCACCGGCTCAAGGCGTTCGCGCTGGTCCTGTTCGTGATCCTGCTGCTGGTCGCGGCGGGCCTGGGCACGCGCTGGTACGTGCTGCGCCAGTACTACGTGGGCGTGGGCGACACCGGCGAGGTGTCGGTGTTCCGCGGTGTCACCGGCAGCGTGTTCGGCTTCGACCTGCACTCCCGGGTCGAGGGCTCGTGCCCGCCCGGCGCGCAGGCGTGCGAACCGATCGGCGTGGACGACCTGAAGGTCGCCATCCGGGACGTGGTGCGCAACGGCATCACCGACGTGGACGGCATCGAGGGCGCCCGGGAGGCGATCCGCCGGCTGCGCACCGAGCAGACGCTGCGGCTCTGCCCGCCGGACGCGGAGGCGACCACGACGACCACCGCGGCCACGCCGACGACCACCACCACACCGGTCGACGCGCTCCCCGAGGGGGCGACCTCGACCGAGACGACCACCACGACCACCACTCCGGAGGGGACTCCCCTCACCACGCCCGTGCCGAAACCGGGTACGGACTGCCGAAAGGGTCAGTAGTCGCATGGGTTCGCCGGTCCCCGGAGCGGAGGGCACACCGCTCGCGGCGGCGAGCAGCACGTCGCCCGGTCTGAAACCGCCCACGAGACGCGGCACCGAACTCTTCATGCTCGGGTTCGCCGCCGTGCTCGTCACGGGCGCCCTGATCCTGGTCGAGGCCAACCAGGAGAAGGAGCTGACCATGCGCATCGTGTGGCTCGGCCTCGCCTACCTGGGCCTGCTGACCGTGGCGCACCTCGCGGTGCGCCGGTGGGCCCCGTACGCCGACCCGGTGATCCTGCCGTGCGTCGCGCTGCTCAACGGCCTCGGCCTGGTCATGATCCACCGGATCGACCTGGCGATGGCCGACGTGAAGTTCCCGAACGGGGAGCTCTGGGACCCGGCGGCGGGCAAGCAGGTGCTGTGGACCGCCATCGCGCTCGTGCTGTTCTGCACGGTGCTGAAGGTGCTGTCCGACCACCGCACGCTCGCCCGCTACGGGTACACGTTCGGCTTCCTCGGCCTGATCGCGCTGGTGCTGCCCGGTGTGCTGCCGAGCTTCATCGCGCCCGAGATCAACGGTGCGAAGATCTGGCTGAGCTTCGGCGCGTTCTCCATCCAGCCGGGCGAGTTCGCGAAGATCCTGCTGATGGTCTTCTTCGCCGCGTTCCTGGTGTCGAAGCGGGACCTGTTCACCATCGCGGGCCGCCGGGTGCTGGGCCTGGACCTGCCGCGCGCGCGGGACCTGGGTCCGCTGATCGCCGCGTGGGCGGTCGGCGTGAGCATCATGGTGCTCCAGAAGGACCTGGGCTCGTCCCTGCTGTTCTTCGGCATCGTGCTGGTGCTGCTGTACGTGGCCACCGAGCGCGCGGCGTGGGTCGTGCTGGGCGTGGTCATGTTCTGCGTGGGCGCGTTCGTGGCGTGGAAGCTGTTCGGCCACGTGCAGGTCCGCGTGGACAACTGGCTGGACCCGTTCGCCGACCCGTACGGCAAGGGCCACCAGATCCTCCAGTCGCTGTTCGGCCTGGGCACGGGCGGCCTGTTCGGCGCCGGCCTGGGCGGCGGGCGGCCGGACGAGATCCCCGAGGCCAACACCGACTTCATCACCGCCGTGATCGGCGAGGAGCTGGGCTTCGTCGGCCTGGCCGCGGTGCTGCTGATCTACACCGTGCTCGCGCTGCGCGGCCTGCGGACGGCGCTGGCCGTGCGGGACACGTTCGGCAAGCTGCTCGGCGGCGGCCTCGCGTTCGCCGTGGCGTTCCAGATCTTCATCATCGTCGGCGGCGTGACGAAGCTGATCCCGATGACGGGCATCACCGCGCCGTTCCTGTCCAAGGGCGGCTCGTCGCTGCTGGCGAACTACATCCTGGTGGCGCTGCTGCTGCGGATCTCCGACGCGGCGCGGGCGCCCAAGACGACCCCGAAGCCGAGGCCGCAGCAGCCGGCCATCGCCGACCAGTTCACAGTCATGGTGGAGCGTCCCAAATGAACACACCGCTCCGCCGGGTCGGCCTCGCCATGATGGCGCTGATGGTGCTGCTGCTGGGCAACGCCACGTACGTGCAGGTCATCAAGGCCGACGACTACCGCAAGAACCCGCTGAACTCGCGGGTCATCCTGGACCAGTACTCCCGGGAACGCGGCCAGATCATCGCCTCCGACGGCACGCCGCTGGCCGCCGTGCAGCGGACCGACGACCGCCTGGAGTACCTGCGGACGTACGCCAACGGGCCGGTGTACGCGCCGGTCACCGGCTACTTCTCGCTGATCTACGGCACGGGCGGCCTGGAGCGCGCCGAGGACGACCTGCTCAACGGGTCGGACGACCGGCTGTTCGCGCGCCGCCTGTCGGACCTGATCACGGGCCGCGACCCCAAGGGCGGCAACATCCAGCTCACCATCGACGCGAAGCTCCAGCAGACGGCGTACGAGCAGTTGTCGAGCCAGGGCCTGACCGGCACGGTGGTGGCGATCAAGCCGCAGACCGGGGAGATCCTGGCGATGGCCAGCACCCCGTCCTACGACCCGAACGAGCTGGCCAGCCACGACGGGGACGTGCAGGAAGAGGCGTGGCTGCGGCTCAACGAGGACGAGTCCGAGCCGATGCTCAACCGCGCGGTGCGCCAGACCTACCCGCCCGGCTCGACGTTCAAGCTGGTCGTGACGGCCGCGGCGCTCGCCGAGGGCAAGACCAAGGAGAGCGAGGTCGACGGCAGGCCGTCGATCACGCTGCCCGGCACGAACACGCAGCTGCCGAACTTCAACGACACGATCTGCGGCAACGGCGTCACGGCCACGTTGCAGGAGGCGCTGGCGAAGTCGTGCAACACGGCGTTCGCGGTGCTGGCCAACGAGCTGGGCCCGGACAAGCTGCGCGACCAGGCGGCGAAGTTCGGCATCGGCGAGCAGGACCTGGAGATCCCGCTGCCGGTGGTGCCGTCCGGCCTGGGCGAGATGTCGGACAAGCCGTCGGTGTACCAGGCGGGCATCGGCCAGAAGGACGTCCGCGTCACGCCGCTGGCCAACGCGGTGATGGCGGCGACCATCGCCAACGGCGGCGTGCGGATGCAGCCGCACCTGGTGCAGAAGGTCCTGGCCGCCGACTTCGAGGCGATCAGCGAGACCAGCCCGGACGAGGTCGACGAGGCGATGGAGCCGGAGCACGCCTCCATGCTGCGCGACATGATGATCGCGTCGGAGAACAACACGTCGGGCGGCGGCAAGCTGTCCGGCGTGCAGATCGCGTCGAAGACCGGGACCGCCGAGCACGGCGAGGACGTGAAGTCGACCAAGCCGCACGCCTGGTACGTCGCCTTCGCGCCGGCCCAGGACCCGCAGATCGCCATCGCGGTGATCGTGGAGAACGGTGGTCAGGCGGGTCTCGCCGCCACCGGTGGCCGGGTCGCGGCGCCGATCGGCCGCGCGGTCATCGGCGCCTACCTCGGGGGACGCTGATGCTGACCTCCGGCCAGTTGCTCGCCGACCGGTACCGCCTGGGCAAGCGGATCGCCGTCGGCGGCATGGGCGAGGTCTGGGAGGCCGACGACACCCGGCTCGACCGCCGGGTCGCGGTGAAGGTGCTCAAGGCGGAGCTGTCGGGGGACGCGGAGTTCCTCAACCGGTTCCGCATCGAGGCGCGCACCACGGCGTCGTTGAACCACCCGGGCATCGCCTCGGTGCACGACTACGGCGAGACCGCGTCGGTGCCGGACGGGCCGGAGGACACCGCCTACCTGGTGATGGAGCTGGTCGAGGGCGAGCCGCTGGCGGCGGTCATCGCGCGCGGCAGGCTCAACGCGGACCGCACGCTCGACGTGCTGGAGCAGGCGGGCAACGCGTTGCAGGCCGCGCACGAGCGGGGTCTCGTGCACCGGGACGTGAAGCCTGGCAACATCCTGGTGACGCCCTCGGGCAAGGTGAAGATCACCGACTTCGGCATCGCGAAGGCCGCCGACGCGGCGCCGGTGACGCACAGCGGCATGGTGATGGGCACCGCCCACTACATCGCGCCGGAGCAGGCCCTGGGGCACGCGGCGGAACCCGCGTCGGACGTGTACGCGCTGGCCGTGTGCGGTTACGAGTGCCTGACCGGGCACCGGCCGTTCCTGTCGGAGAACGCGGTGACGGTCGCGATGATGCACATCCGCGACATGGCGCCGCCGCTGCCGCCGGACGTGCCGCCGGGTCCGCGCGCGCTGATCGAGGCGACGCTGGTGAAGGACCCGCGGCAGCGGTACCGCAACGGCGGCGAGTTCGCGTCGGCGGTGAGCGCGGTGCGGGCGGGCCAGCCGCTGCCGGCGCCGTCGGGGCTGGCCATGGCGGTCGGCGGTCAGCCGATGGGGCAGCCCTTGGGCCAGCAGCAGCTCGGGCAGCCGATGACGCCGCCGCAGCAGCAGCCGCAGCTCAACCCCGCCCAGCTCAACCCCGCCCAGATGAACTCGGCGCAGATGAACTCGGCGCAGATGGCCCCGCCGCAGCACACCCACCCCGGCGTGCCGGCGAGCCACCCGGGGTCCCGGCCGGGCATGCAACCGGTGCCATCGGGTATGAACACTCCGCACACGGGCGCTTTCCGTCCGTTGCCGCCGGCCCCGGGCCCACCGGGGCGCAACCGTGCGCTTCTGTGGGTTATGGTCGCTGTGCTGGTGGCCGTATTGCTGGTGCTCGGCGTGGTGGTCGTGCGCGCCCTGAACGACGACGAGGTCCCCGGCGGTGCGAGCGGGCAGGGCACGACGAGCGCCCGACCGCTGGACGACTCCACCGATCGGCTCCCCGGAAAACCGAAGGTGACGATCACGAAGTCGGACTACGTCGACCTGCCGGTGGACGAGGTCGTGAAGAAGCTGTCCGGGCACGGCTTGGAGCCCGAGGTGCACTCCGTGGACGGGGGCGCGCCGGGTGACGAGGCGAGGTGCCTGGTGTCGGACGTGGCGCCGACCGGTGAGGTTGCGATCGGCTCGCGGGTCACGGTGACCTGTGTACCGACATGAGGCCGAAACGGTGCGAACGGACCGGAGCGGCAGGCACGCGAAGGCAAGGCGTGAAGGTGAGACCGTTGACGAGGAGCGGGACGAAGCACTGATGAGCACTCCGCGACTGCTCTCCAACCGCTACGAACTGGGTGAGACGCTCGGCTACGGCGGTATGTCGGAGGTGCACAAGGGCCGGGACGTCCGGCTCGGCCGCGACGTCGCCATCAAGGTGCTGCGCGCTGACCTCGCCCGGGACGCCCAGTTCCAGGAGCGGTTTCGCCGGGAGGCGCAGAACTCCGCGGCGTTGAACCACCCCGCGATCGTCGCCGTCTACGACACGGGCGAGACGCAGACCGAGTACGGACCGCTGCCCTACATCGTCATGGAGTTCGTCGACGGCCGGACGCTGCGCGACATCGTCAAGACGCAGGGCCCGCTGTCGGGCAAGCGCGCCATGGAGGTCATGGCGGACGTGTCGGCGGCGCTGGACTTCAGCCACCGGCACGGCATCGTGCACCGGGACGTGAAGCCCGCCAACGTGATGATCACGAAGTCCGGCGCGGTGAAGGTGATGGACTTCGGCATCGCCCGCGCCGTGCACGACGGCCAGGCGGCCGTCACCCAGACCGCTGCGGTCATAGGAACCGCCCAGTACCTGTCGCCCGAGCAGGCGCGCGGTGAGGCCGTCGACGGCCGCTCCGACGTGTACGCGTCGGGTTGCGTGCTGTTCGAGCTGCTGACCGGGGAGCCCCCGTTCACCGGTGACTCGCCCGTGGCCGTGGCCTACCAGCACGTGCGCGAGGAGCCGAAGTCGCCGTCGTCGCTGAACCCCAAGGTGACGCCCGCGCTGGACGCGATCGTGCTCAAGGCGATGGCCAAGGGCCCGGCGAACCGCTACCAGTCGGCCGCCGAGATGCGCGCCGACCTGGTGCGCGTGCTGTCGGGGCAGCGGCCGACCGCGCCGGCCGTGATGACGGCCGAGGAGCGCACCGCGATGCTGAACCAGTCGTCGCCGGCGCGCACCGAGGTGGTCAGCGGCGGTGGTGGCCGGCACCGGCCGCAGGGGCAGCGCGACGAGCCCGCCGAGTACGACCCGCTGTCCGAGGAGGAGGCGGAGCGCCGCGCCCGGCGCAAGAAGGCGATCATGATCGCGGTGGTCGTCGCGCTGTGCGTCGCGGTGCTCGCGCTCGCCACGTGGATCACCACGACGCTGATGGGCGACGACGACCCGGGCGCAGGGCCGATCGACAAGGTCTCGGTGCCCTCCGTGGTCGACATGACGCAGGCCGCCGCGAACGCCGCGATCCAGGACGCCGGCCTCCTGCCGCAGGTGGAGCTGGTGCCGTGCCAGCCGGGCGCGGCGATCCCGTGCACCGCGGAGCAGATCGGCAAGGTCGTGCAGACCGACCCGCCCGCCAACCGCGAGGTCGAGAAGCGCAGCTCGGTGAAGCTGTTCATCGGCAAGGCCGCCGACCAGGTCGAGGTGCCGAGCGTCGCGGGGCTGAGCCCGGCGGAGGCGCAGAAGAAGCTGGAGGCCGAGCAGTGGGGCTTCCAGCAGAGCACCGAGACGGTCGAGGTCAGCGACCCCGGCCTGGTCGGGAAGGTCGCGCAGCAGACGCCGACGCCCGGCACGAAGGCGCCCAAGGGCAGCACCGTCACCGTGGTCCTGGGCAAGGCGCCGGACGACGTGCAGCTGCCGGACGTGACGGGGCAGACCGCCGACAACGCCCGCGCCACGCTGGAGGGCAGCGGCTTCAAGGTGCAGGTCAAGGAAGTCGACAGCGCCGTGGACCAGGGCGAGGTCGTGGCGCAGAACCCGGCGCCGGGTCGGGTGGACAAGGGGACCCTCGTCACGCTGAGCGTGTCGAAGGAGAACCAGTTCATCATGCCCGACCTGCGCGGGATGACCGAGAACCAGGCCCGGACGAAGCTCAACCAGGCCGGGTGGACGGGCAACGACCTCGTGGTCAGCGACAAGGAGCCGACCACGGACATCTCGCAGCGGGACAAGATCCTGGACCAGGAGATCAAGCCGAACACGCCCGCGGCGAAGACCGCGCGGATCAACGTGATCCTGGCCGAGTTCGGCGTGGGCGGCGGGCCGCCGACGACCACCACGAGGTGAGCGTGCGAAGAGGGCCCTTCCCCAACCGGGGAGGGGCCCTCTTCGCGTTCCGGCGAGCGTGCGGGTCAGACCCGACCGGCCGCGGCGGCCAGGGCGCGCATGCCGTTCTCCAGGTCGGCCACGGTCGCCTCGGGGACCTCGTGGCCGCACACCCGGAGCCAGTTCGCGAGCATCCGGTGGCCGCCCTCGGTGAGCACCGACTCGGGGTGGAACTGGACGCCCTCGACCGGCAGCTCGCGGTGCCGCATCGCCATGACCACGCCGGAGTCGGTGCGGGCGGTGACCTCGAACTCGGCCGGGATGGTGTCCGGCAGCACGGTCAGCGAGTGGTAGCGGGTGGCGGTGAAGGGGCTGGGCACGCCGGCCAGCACGCCGGCGCCGTCGTGGTGCACGACGCTCGTCTTGCCGTGCAGCAGCTCCGGCGCGAGGTCGACCGTGCCGCCCCACACGGCGCCGATGGCCTGGTGGCCGAGGCAGACGCCGAAGAGCGGCACGCCGGTGTCCGCACAGCGGCGGATGACGTCCATGCTCCGACCCGCCTTGTCCGGCGTGCTCGGCCCGGGGCTGACCAGGACACCGCCCACGTCGCCGACCTCGTCGAGTCCGACCTCGTCGTTGCGGCGGACCACGCACTCGACCCCGAGCTGGGCGAGGTACTGGACCAGGTTGTAGACGAAGCTGTCGTAGTTGTCGACCACGAGCACGCGCATGCCTCCAGCGTAGCCGTGACGCACCTCTCGCCTGAAGTGAGCTTAGGCTCACCTAATCTTGAGGTATGAGTCGTTCCCTGCGCGTCGCCGTCGTCGGCGCCGGTCCCGCCGGCCTCTACGCGGCGGACAGCCTGATCAAGTCGGTGACCCCGGACACGGGGCGGGGCGTGAGCGTCGACATCTTCGAGAAGATGCCCGCCCCCTACGGCCTGATCCGGTACGGCGTCGCACCCGACCACCCCCGCATCAAGGGCATCGTCAACGCCCTCCAGCGCATCCTCGACCGGCCCGAGGTGCGGTTCTTCGGCAACGTCGAGTACGGCGTCGACGTGAAGCTCGACGAGCTGAAGCAGTTCTACGACGCGGTGGTCTTCTCCACCGGCGCCGAGAAGGACCGCCCCCTCGACATCCCCGGCATCGACCTCGACGGCTCCCACGGCGCGGCCGACTTCGTGTCCTGGTACGACGGGCACCCGGACGTACCGCGCACCTGGCCGCTGGACGCCCGCGAGGTCGCCGTGCTCGGCGTCGGCAACGTCGCGCTCGACGTGGCCCGCATCCTCGCCAAGGACGCCGACGAGCTGCTCGCCACCGAGATCCCCGACAACGTCCACGCGGGCCTCGCCGCGAGCCCCGTCACCGACGTGCACGTCTTCGGCCGGCGAGGCCCCGCGCAGGCCAAGTTCACGCCGCTGGAGCTGCGCGAGCTGGACCACTCGCCGAACGTCGAGGTCGTCGTGCACCCCGAGGGCATCGACTTCGACGCCGCGTCGATGGCCGCGATCCGGTCGAACAAGCAGGTCGAGATGGTCGTGAAGACCCTCCAGGAGTGGGCGATCCGGGACGTCGGCTCCCGACCGCGCCGGCTGCACCTGCACTTCCTCCAGGCGCCCGTCGAGGTGCTCGGGTCCGGCTCGGTCAGCGGGCTGCGCACCGAGCGGATGGAGCTCGACGGCGAGGGCGGCGTGCGCGGCACCGGCGAGTTCACCGACTGGCCCGTGCAGGCCGTGTACCGGGCCGTGGGCTACCTGTCGTCGCCCCTGGCCGACCTGCCGTTCGACCACTCGTCCGGGACCGTGCCGCACCGGGCGGGCCGCGTGCTCGACCTGGACGAGCGGCCGATGAGCGGCGTCTACGTCACGGGGTGGGTCAAGCGCGGCCCGATCGGCCTCATCGGCCACACCAAGGGCTGCTCGCTGGAGACCGTGACCAGCCTGCTCGCCGACGCGCCGGACCTGCGCGAGGCGCCCACCCGGTCCCCGGGGGCCGTGGTGCGGTTCCTGGAGGAGCGCGCCGTGCCGTTCACCACGAACGAGGGATGGTCGAAGCTCGACGCGCACGAACTGGCCCTCGGTGCCGCCCGCGGCCGCGAGCGCGTCAAGGTCGTCGACCGCGGCGAGATGACGGACGTCAGCCGGGGGTAGGTCCTACTGCGGGGTGGTGACGTTGTTGAACGGGAGCTTCGGCTCCGCCCACGGGAACACCACGAACATCAGCAGCGCCACCACCCCGGCGACCAGCACCAGGGCCTCCAGGACGCGCACGGGCAGCGGTCCCGGCAGGTGCCGCCAGATCCACCCGTACATCAGCTCTCCTTCATCTCTTCCGGCACGAACCCGGGCGCCTTCGGGTAGCTCATCGTCAGCACCGCGTGCACGATCAGCCGCTGCTTGTCCGAGAACTGCGGGTGGCACGTGGTGAGCGTCATCAGCGCCGCCTGCTGCGCGACCGGGACCTCGCCGGTGAAGTACGGGACCGGGCTGATCACCTCGCCCTGCGAGGGCAGCACGATCTCCTGGCCGACCGTCTTGTCGTACGGCGCGCCCAGCGGCGAGACCTTCTCGCAGCGGGGGATGGACTGGCGCTCGGCCCAGCCGGCCACCTCGTCGGACTTCGGCAGCATCCGGTAGACGAACCACTGCGCCTGCGTCTCGACCACGATGGCGTCGCACGAGTTCAGCAGGTCGAGGTCGTTGAAGGGGGCGCCCTTGCCGACCCGGTGGCCCGCGACCGAGAAGTTGCCGGGGTCGCCGGGGAGCGCGGTGCCCTTGTAGTGGCCGGGACCGATCTCCAGGTCCTTGTCCGTGGTGCCCTCGACGATCGAGAACTTGTAGTCCGGCCCGAAGACGGGGATGTACATCTTCGCGAACGCCTGGCCGTCCAGCAGGTCGTACTTGACCTGCCGCTCGGGGTCGACCTCGACCGTGTCGGCGTTCCACTGCTCGTCGAGCGCGACCGTGGCGTCGTCCTGCTTCCCGGCCGAGATGAGGTCGGTGACGTAGACCTCGTAGACCACGAACAGCAGGATCACCAGGCCCGCCGTGATCAGCAGCTCGCCGACCGCGCGGACGGACTTGCGGGCCGCGCTCTCCGGCGGGAGGGCCGGCCGGTCGACGGCTCCCCCGTCGTCCTCGTGGTCGTCTTCGTCGTCGTAGTAGTCGTCCTCGTAGTACTCGTCCTCGTACTCGTCCTGGTCGTCCTCGACTCGGGCGATGACCTCGGTGGGCGGGTCCACCGGTCGGGGGCGGGGAGGGGGGCGGCGGGCGCCCGGCGGCGGCGGGGGCAGGCTGCCGGAGAACGCGTTCGTGTACCGGGTGGCGTCGGCGTCCCGCGCGGGCCCGGGGCGCGCCCCCCCGGGCTGGACGGCACCGGGCTGAACGGCGCCGGGCTGAACGGCACCGGGGCGCGGTCCGCGCGGTCCGGGGCTGGGAACCCCGCCGGGGGGCGGACCGCCGCCGAGGCGGGCGCCCGGGTCTCCGGAAGGGGGTGTCCCGTACGGGGCGCGGCGACCGGCCGCACCGGCCCCGGGGTGGCCGAAGCCGGGGACCGGCGGGGCCGGAGGCCATTCGGATTGGCCCGGACGAGTGAATCCACCCGGCGGGGTCCGAGGGCGGTCCTGGGCACGCGGAGCCGGTCGGTCGAAGCCCTCGGGTGGGGTCGGGGGGCGTTCGGGCCCCCTGGCGCGGTCCGGGTGGGGGATGCCCGCCGGCGGGGTGCCGGGCCGCGCGAAACCACCCGGCGGGGTCGGGGGGCGGTCGAAACCCGCTGGTGGAGTGGGTGGCCGGCCGTGCCGGGCGCCCGGCGGGAGGTGCTCCCGGGGCGGTTGGTCCGGGTGGGGCGTGGGTCGTGGCGACCGGCCCGACGGGCCGCCTTGCGGCGGAGGCGGGTCGTAGCTCACCGGAAGACCTCCCGTGCCGAACGTTCCAGAACTACACGCCGCTTTAGCGACCTGCTTGGTTACGTTAACGTGTTCATCCAGCAGTGGTCGTGAACCCGCGCCACTGGAGACCTATCCACCCGTCAGGCGAGGACAGCATGCCCAAGTCCAAGGTCCGCAAGAAGGCCGTCTACACGGCGCCTGCCGATCGCCGCACCCCGGTGAAGGTCAAGGCAGCGGGGCCCTCACACCCGGTCTACATCGCCGTGATGCTCGGCTTCATGCTGCTGGGCCTCGCGTGGCTGGTGGTCAACTACATCGCGGGCGACAAGGTCCCGGTGATGATGGACCTCGGGTCCTGGAACTTCGGCATCGGTTTCGCCCTGATGATCGTCGGTCTGCTGATGACCATGAAGTGGCGCTGACCGGCGCCACGCCACGTGGCCGACGGCCCGGACGTGCACCACGTCCGGGCCGTTCCGCGTCCACCGTTCGTCCACTCCGCTCACCGGGGCGTCACCGAAGAACACCGCTGTAAGTCATCCCCAATGGGGACAACTCCTGTGGACAACTTTGCGCCTCATTGCACAAGCGCCGGTCCGGGCCTCCGGTTGTCCACAAGTACGGGAGACTCGGAAGCGTGAACCCACCCCGATCCTGGTCCCCGCAACCGGGGATGATCGGCCTCGCCTGGGGCTTGGCCGCCGTGTCGCTGCTGGTCACGATCCTCAGCTCGACCCCGATGACCCGCCTGTTCCTCGGGGTGGCCACGCTGCTGCTGCTGGCCGCCGCCGGGTACGGCACGTACGTCCGCCCCCGGCTGTCGGTGGACGATGCCGGCCTGACCGTGCGCACCCTGGGCGGCGCGCACCCGCTCCCCTGGCACGAGGTGAAGGTCCGCCTGGTGACGAACCGCCGCCTCGGCCGGGAGACGCCCACGCTGGAGCTGGACTGGCAGCGCGGTGAGGACGAGCAGCTGTTCGTCCTCACCCAACTGGACCTCGGCACGGACCCGCGTGACGTCGCCGACGTCCTGCACGCCCTGCGCCCCTGAATCCCTGCGCCCCTGAATCACCGGCCGGGCGTCAGAGCAGCTGCCCGGTCCGCACGAACACCAGCACCACCAGCAGCACGACGGCCCCGGCGATCACGACGGCCTGGTAGGTGTCCCGCTTCCGCGCGGGCGCGTAGACCAGCCCGGCGGTGAGCGCCGCGCCGATCACCAGGCCACCGAGGTGGCCCAGCAGCGAGATGCCGGGCAGCGTGAAGCTCAGCACCACGTTCAGGCCGATCACGCCGAGCGCGGGCCCGGGGCTGAGCTTGAGCCGCAGCACGGCCACCAGCATCGCGCCCATCAGGCCGTACACCGCGCCCGAGGCGCCCGCGACGGCCGACAGGGTCGCCCCGAACAGGTACACCGCGACACCGCCGCCGAGCATCGAGACGAAGTACACGGCGGTGAACCGGAGCCTGCCGAACACCGGTTCCAGGTCACGGCCCAGCACATAGAGCGCGATCATGTTGAGCGCCAGGTGCGCGGGCCCGAAGTGCAGGAACCCGGACGTGACGAGCCGCCACCACTCGTCCTCGATCGCGACGGCGGGCGTCCACATCACCAGCGCCTGGAACAGCGACGAGCCGCGCGCGTTGTCGACCAGGCTGCCCGACTGCACGGCGGTGATCACGAACATCAGCACGTTGACCGCGATCAGGAGCGGCGTGACCAGGGTCTTCGGGCCGGTGAGCTCCGCGCCGACGAACGTGCGGGCGGTGCGCGTGGTGCGCCTGCCCTCGTTCACGCAGTCGACGCACTGGTAGCCGACGGACGCCTCGCGCAGGCACTCCGGGCACGCCGGCCGTTCGCAGCGGGTGCACCGCAGGCCGGTGACCCGGTCGGGGTGGCGCGGGCAGGCCTCCTGGCCTGGCCGCGCCCCGATCGGGTCACCGGGCGGCGGGGTGATCGGCGAGTCGGCCACTCAGGCCCGCTCCACCGAGACCTTCTGGATGACGACGTCGGTGACCGGGCGGTCGCCGGCGCCGGTCGGCGCGGAGCCGATGGCGTCCACGACGTTGCGGGACTCCTGGTCGGCGACCTCGCCGAAGATCGTGTGCTTGAAGTTCAGCCACGTGGTGGGCGCGACCGTGATGAAGAACTGGGAGCCGTTGCTGTTGGGGCCGGCGTTCGCCATGGCCAGCAGGTACGGCTTGTTGAACTGGAGCTCCGGGTGGAACTCGTCGGCGAACTTGTAGCCGGGGCCACCGCGGCCGGTGCCCGTCGGGTCACCGCCCTGGAGCATGAAGCCCGCGATGACGCGGTGGAAGACCGAGCCGTCGTAGAAGGGGCCGGACTTCCCGCCCTTCGCGTTGGGGTCGGTGTAGGACTTCGTGCCCTCCGCCAGGCCGACGAAGTTCGCCACCGTCTTGGGGGCGTGGTCGGGGAACAGGTTGATGCGGATGTCGCCCTGCGAGGTGTGCAGGGTCGCCGTCACCTTGGTCCCGACGAACGATTCGTTGCTGTCTGCCACTACCCCATCGTGCCATCACCGGGCGCGGTGGTTGGGGAAGGGGCAGGATGGGTATTGCCTGGGGCATGACTGACCGACGGCTTCTGGAGCGCGACATGAACGAGGTGGACACCATGGCCCGGGTCGGGGAGCGTGCCGGGGAGTCGGTCGGCAAGGCAGTGCGCGCCGCTCGGCTCGGTGCCGTTCGTGCTGGTCACGCCAGTGCTGACGTCGCCGCGCAGCTCGCGGAGCGCGCCGAGGGCAAGCTCGCCGAGCGCGGCGTGACCCGGGACTACGTCCGCGGGGTCATCGCCGACAAGGCGGGCGTGCTGGTCGAGAAGGCCGAAGAGGTCGAGAAGTCGACCCGCCGCAGCCGCAAGCAGCTCGCGAAGAGGGCCAAGGGCGTCCGCAAGGACGTGGCGAAGGCCACGGAGCGGGCCCGCAAGGAGGCCAAGGTGCGCACGAAGGACGTGCGCAAGGCCGCCGAGCAGGCGCGCAGGGAGCTGGCCGCGGCGAAGGCCCCGAAGCACCGCCGGTGGCCGTGGGTCCTGGGCGTGTTCGCCGCCGCCGCGGTGGCGGGCTACCTCGCCCTGACCAAGCGCCCGCAGGAGGTGCACCTGGAGGAGGTCGTGGAACCCACGACCGACAGCGGCACCGACAGCGGCACCGAGACCGTGAGCGGCACCGTGAGCGCCACCGACGTCGGGACCGCGACGACCGCCAGGGCCACGGCGACCGCCACCGAGCCCGTGCGCGAGCACGCGGCCCGCAACGGCCAGATCTCCGACCGCAGCCGAAGCTGACCGAAGCGGCACCCGCGCCCGACCCGTTCACCGGGTCGGGCGCATCGCCGTGTCCGGCGCGGGCTAGAGGCCCAGGTTCGCCACGACCGCCTTGACGATCTGGCGGGCCTTGATCGTCTGCTTCTGGTTGCTGGTCACCACGACCGCGTCGCCGCCCTTCGCCACCGCGTACACCGCACCCGTGTCGGTGGACAGCGAGCCGCCCTCCCAGCCGGCGGGTTCCGCCGCGGGGTTGGAGTCGGCCACCGGCGTGGCGCGGTCCACCACGGCCTCCGCCGTCGCCGGGTCGCCGTGGAACACCCACACCGACAGCTGGACCTCGGTGCCGTCGGCGTAGAAGAAGCAGGCCGGGTCCGGCTGGTCGGCCGACAGCCTGACCTTGCGCACGATCTGCCCGTTGGCCTCCTGCACGACGGAGGTCCCCAGGTACGGGCACTGGCCGTCGCCGGTCGGCTCCGGCGCGGGGGGCGGGCCTGCGGGCGTGGTCGTCGTGACCGCCGCTGCGCTGCTGGTGGTCGCGGGTGTGGCCGCGGTCGGTCCGGCGGTGCCGCACGCGGCGAGCGCGCCGAGGACCAGCAGGGAGGGCAGGGCGGTGAGCAGCACTCGGTTCATAGGGCCGCCAGTCAACCAGAAGGTTCGACACTGTTTCGACAGGGTGACCATCTAGGCACACTGCGTCATCCCCGTTAGGTTGTCCTTACCCTGCCGGCCGCCCCTGCTGTGAAGGACTGAGTTCGCATGAACGTTCTTGACCGCGGTCGCGACCACGCAATCGCCGTGTTCCGGATCGTCGTCGGCGTGTTGTTCATGTGCCACGGCGCGCAGAAGTTGTTCGGCGTGCTGGGCTCGAAGGGTGCTGTGTCGATCACCGATTGGCCTGCCGGGCCGGCCGGGCTGATCGAGTTCGTCGGTGGCGCGCTGATCGTCATCGGCCTCGGCACCCGCGTCGCCGCGCTGATCTCGTCCGGGGCAATGGCCTACGCGTACTTCGTGGTGCACCAGCCCGCCGGGCTACTGCCCATCCAGAACAAGGGCGAGCTCGCCGCGGTGTACGCGTGGGTGTTCCTGCTGCTGGCGTTCACCGGTCCCGGCTCGTGGGCCGTGGACAAGGTGATCGCCTCTCGGCGCAGGCAGGAGCACACCCTCGTGAACGCGTAGCAGAGGCAGCACGTGGCCCGCACCCGGCAGCACCGGGTGCGGGCTTCGCTGTCGACGCCGCGCACCGGACCGGGGAACGCCGGCGGACCGGAACCACGAACGGCCCGCACTCGTGGAGTGCGGGCCGTCGAAGCGTGGAGACGAGGGGAATCGAACCCCTAACCCCCGCCTTGCAAAGGCGGTGCTCTGCCAATTGAGCTACGTCCCCCTCACGAGGGGCGGCAGATGGGACCGCCCTCGCGGGTCAGGCGGTGGGAGCCGTGGCCTCGCGCCACAGGTCCGCGTCGGCCTTCGCCGAGCGGTTGCGCTTGACGAAGAACAGGACCGCACCAGCGACTGCAACGAGTGCGATGATCTTCTTCACGGCGATTCCCCTCTGCGATGCCGTAGAACTTCCGGTGGGCCTAGGAGGACTCGAACCTCCGACCTCTTCGTTATCAGCGAAGCGCTCTAACCGTCTGAGCTATAGGCCCTTGGGGCAACGACGAGAACCTTACAACACGTCCCGCCGCGGCCCCAAATCGGGTCACTCCCTCTCGGAGAGGGTCACTTCCAGGCCGCCCGCGAGGTCGGCCGACACGTTGTAGACGAACGAACCGACGGTCGCGAGCGCCGTGAACAGCACGATGTTCACGGCGCCCACGATGGCCGCCACGCCGAACACGCGACCCGCGCTGATCAGCGGGTCACCGCTCGGCTCGTTGCCCTGGAGCAGGTCGTTGGCGGTGTTGTTGATCTTGTCCCACACGCCCATGCCGTTCAGCACGCCGTACAGCACGCCGACCGCCACCAGCCACACGAAGAACAGCGCCACGCTCAGCACCAGCGCGAGCTTCAGCACCGACCACGGGTCGACCCGCTTGACCTGGAGGCTCGCCCGCCGGGGCCCGCGACCGGGGCGGCGGGACGACGCCGACCCCGTACCGGCCGGCCGGCCGTTCTGCCCGAGGTTCACCTGCGTGCGCGCCCCGCCGGGGGCGGCCGAACCGGGCACCACCGGTCGGGCGACCGCGACCGTGTCCGGGTCGTTCGCCGGGTACCCCGGCGACGGCACCTCGGTCGTCCGCTGCTCCGGCGGGGCGATCAAGTCGGCCGGACCGACCTGCTGCGCCTCGCCGTACTGCTGGTCGCTCGTCACCCTCGCCCACGGCGGGGGCGCGGCGGTGTGGTGGTCGTCCTTCTCCTGCGCCCTGTCCGGGGCGCCCTTGCCGTCCGCCGCGCCCGACGGCGTCTCGGACTGCTCGGACACCTCCGAGGCGGCGACCGCCGGCTTCTCGGCGCCCTCGGCCGGCTTCGGCTCCACGCCGGGCCGGGTGATCACCGCGGTCTTGTCCTCTGGCTTCTCGGGTGGGGTCACGAGCAGTCCTCAACCTCTCGTTCGCGCGCTAGTTGGCAGGTCCGGCCTGCTCGTCGTCGGTCCCGTCGACGGCGGCGTCGACGGCGGTGTCGGTGGTGGTGGAACCGCTGTCGACGGGACCGGTGTCGGGGTTCCCGTCCACCGGGTCGGCCGAGCGGACCTCGTCACCAGTGGGGACGTCCACGGACTCGTCGGCGTTGCGCGCCACCGCGATCAAGGTGGTCCCCTCGCCGAGGTTCATCAGCCGAACGCCCTTCGTCTGCCGACCGGCCTTGCGCACCTCCTTGGCGCTGGTCCTGATGACCCCGCCGGAGGAGGTGATGGCGTACAGCTCGTCATCGACGTCGACGATGAGCGCGCCCACAAGCCTCCCACGCCTGCGGTCGTGCTGGATTGTCAGCACACCCTTGCCACCTCGCCCCTGCACCGGGTAGTCCTCGATCGGAGTGCGCTTGGCGTACCCACCGTCAGTGGCCACCAAAACAAACAGACCCTCTTGGACGACACCCACCGAGAGCAGCTCGTCGCCGGTGTTGAAGCGCATGCCCAGCACGCCCGAGGTCGCCCGGCCCATCGGGCGCAGCGCCTCGTCGCTCGCGTGGAACCGGATGGACTGCCCGTCGGCCGAGATCAGCTGGAGGTCGTCCTCCGCCGAGCACAGCACCGCGCCGACCAGCTCGTCGTCGTCGCGCAGGTTGATGCCGATCAGGCCGCCGGACCGGTTCGAGTCGAAGTCGGACAGCTTCGACTTCTTGACCAGGCCCTTCTTGGTGGCGAGCACCAGGTACGGCGCGACCCCGTAGTTCTTGATCTGGATGACCTGGGCGATCTCCTCCTCCGGCTGGAACGCCAGGAGGTTCGCCACGTGCTGGCCGCGGGCGTTGCGGTTGGCCTCGGGCAGCTCGTACGCCTTGGCCCGGTACACCCGGCCCTTGTTGGTGAAGAACAGGATCCAGTCGTGCGTCGAGCACACGAAGAAGTGCTGGACGATGTCGTCCTGCTTGAGCTGGGCGCCCTGGACGCCCTTGCCGCCGCGCTTCTGCGAGCGGTACAGGTCGGTCTTCGTGCGCTTCGCGTAACCCGTGCGGGTGATCGTGACGACGACGTCCTCGACCGCGATGAGGTCTTCCATCGACACGTCGCCGTCGAACGGCACGATCCTGGTGCGCCGGTCGTCGCCGTGCTTCTCGACGATCGCCAGCAGCTCCTCGCGCACGATGGCGCGCTGCCGCTCCGGCTTGTCCAGGATGTCCTGGAGGTCGGCGATCTCCAGCTCGATCTCGGCCAGTTGGTCGATGATCTTCTGCCGCTCCAGGGCCGCCAGGCGGCGGAGCTGCATCTCCAGGATCGCGTTGGCCTGGAGCTCGTCGACCTCCAGCAGCTCCATCAGGCCCGTCCGCGCCAGGTCGGGCGTCGGCGACCGGCGGATCAGGGCGATCACCGCGTCGAGCTGGTCGAGCGCCTTGACCAGGCCGCGCCACAGGTGGGCCCGCTCCTCGGCCTTGCGCAGCCGGAAGCGGGTGCGCCGGACGATGACCTCGATCTGGTGCTTCACGTAGTGCCGGATCATCTGGTCCAGGCGCAACGTGCGCGGGATGCCGTCGACCAGCGACAGCATGTTCACGCCGAACGAGTACTGCAACTGGGTGTGCTTGTAGAGGTTGTTCAGCACGACCTTGGCCACCGCGTCGCGCTTGAGCGTGATCACGATGCGCATGCCGATGCGGCGGTTCGTCTCGTCGGCGATGTTCGCGATGCCGGTGAGCTTCTGGTCGCGGACCAGGGTGGCGATGTTCTCCACCAGGTTGTCCGGGTTCACCTGGTACGGCAGCTCGGTGACGACCAGGATCGTGCGGCCCTTGGCGTCCTCGTCGATCTCGACGACCGCGCGCATCTTCACCGAGCCGCGGCCGGTGCGGTAGGCGTCCTGGATGCCGGAGTTGCCGAGGATCAGGCCGTGGGTCGGGAAGTCCGGCCCCTTGATCCGCTCGATCATCGCCTCCAACGTCTCCTCGTCGGAGGCGTCGGGGTTGTCCAGCGCCCAGAACACGCCGTCCGCGACCTCGCGCAGGTTGTGCGGCGGGATGTTGGTGGCCATGCCGACCGCGATGCCCGCGCTGCCGTTGATCAGCAGGTTGGGCACGCGCGACGGGAGGACCGTCGGCTCCTGGATGCGACCGTCGTAGTTGTCGCGGAAGTCGACGGTGTCTTCCTCGATGTCGGCCAGCATCTGCATGGCCAACGGGGTGAGCCGGCACTCCGTGTAACGCATCGCGGCGGCCGGGTCGTTGCCCTGGGAGCCGAAGTTCCCCTGGCCGTCGATCAGCGGGTACCGCAGGGCCCACGGCTGGGCCAGGCGGACCAGCGCGTCGTAGATCGCCGAGTCGCCGTGCGGGTGGTAGTTGCCCATCACGTCGCCCACGACGCGGGCGCACTTGTTGTAGCTGCGGTCCGGGCGGAAGCCGGAGTCGAACATCGAGTACAGGACGCGCACGTGCACGGGCTTGAGGCCGTCGCGCACGTCGGGCAGCGCTCGTCCGACGATCACGCTCATCGCGTAGTCGATGTACGAGTTCTGCATCTCCTGCTGGATGTCCCGCAACTCCGTGCGGTCCCCCCCGGTCGCCGGGGGCAGCGTCGTCTCGCTCACAGTTCTTCTTCCTTAGGGCAAGCCAGCGGGGTCGGGGCGGGGACGGTCAGACGTCGAGGAACCGCACACCCTTGGCGTTGCGGGTGATGAACGAGCGGCGGGCTTCCACGTCCTCGCCCATCAGCACGCTGAACAGCTCGTCGGCGGTGGCGGCGTCGTCCATGGTCACCTGGAGCAGCACCCGGTGGGCCGGGTCCATGGTCGTCTCCCACAGCTCGGAGGCGTTCATCTCGCCTAGGCCCTTGTAGCGCTGGATGTTGTCGTCCTTGCCGATCTTCTTGCCGGCGGCGAGGCCGGCCTGGACCAGGCCGTCGCGCTCGCGGTCGGAGTAGGCGTACTCCGGGTCCGCGCGCTGCCACTTGATCTTGTAGAGCGGCGGCTGCGCGAGGTACACGTGGCCGTGCTCGATCAGCGGGCGCATGAAGCGGAACAGCAGGGTCAGCAGCAGGGTGCGGATGTGCTGGCCGTCGACGTCGGCGTCGGCCATCAGCACGATCTTGTGGTACCTCAGCTTGGCGAGGTCGAAGTCCTCGTGGATGCCGGTGCCGAACGCGGTGATCAGCGACTGGACCTCGTTGTTCTTCAGCACGCGGTCGATGCGCGCCTTCTCCACGTTGATGATCTTGCCGCGGATCGGCAGGATCGCCTGGAACATGGAGTCGCGGCCCTCCTTGGCCGAGCCGCCCGCGGAGTCGCCCTCCACGACGTAGATCTCGCACTCCTCCGGGTTGGTGGAGCGGCAGTCCTTGAGCTTGCCGGGCAGGCCGCCGATGTCGAGGGCGCCCTTGCGGCGCACCAGTTCGCGGGCCTTGCGGGCGGCGATGCGGGCCTGCGCGGACGACACCGACTTGGTGACGATCGTCTTCGCCTCGTTCGGGTGACGCTCGAACCAGTCGGCCAGGTGCTCGTTCGTCGACTTCTGCACGAACGACTTGGCCTCGCTGTTGCCCAGCTTGGTCTTCGTCTGGCCCTCGAACTGCGGCTCCTTGAGCTTGACCGAGATGATCGCGGCCAGGCCCTCGCGGATGTCGTCGCCGGTGAGGTTCGAGTCCTTCTCCTTGAGCAGCTTCTTGTCGCGCGCGTACTCGTTGACCACGCGGGTCAGCGCGGCGCGGAAGCCCTCCTCGTGGGTGCCGCCCTCGTGCGTGTTGATCGTGTTGGCGAAGGTGTAGACCGAGGGCGTGTAGCCGGTGTTCCACTGCATCGCGACCTCGACCTCGAGGTCCTCGCCCTTCGCCTCGAACGAGACGACCTTCTGGTGGACGGCCTCGCGCGTGTGGTTGATGTGGCGGACGAAGTCCTCCAGACCACCGGGGTAGTGGAAGACGCGCTCCTTCACCGCGGCCACGTGGCCCTCGGCGTCGGCCTCGGCGTCGGCGTCCACCACGCGCTCGTCGCGCAGGATGATCGTGAGGCCCTTGTTCAGGAAGGCCATCTCCTGGAGGCGGCGCGAGATCGTCTCGATGTTGTACTCGGTCGTCTCGAAGATCTCCGGGTCCGCCCAGAAGGTGATCGTCGTGCCGGTCTCGTCGGTCGCCTCGCCCTTGGTGAGCTCGTGGGCGGGCTTGGTGTTCTCGAAGCGCTGGTTCCACGTGAAACCGTCGCGCTTGACCTCGACGTCGACCGCGGTGGACAACGCGTTCACCACGGAGATGCCCACGCCGTGCAGGCCGCCGGACACCGCGTAGGAGTCGCTGTCGAACTTGCCGCCGGCGTGCAGCTTGGTGAGCACGACCTCGAGCGTCGGCCGCTTCTCCACCGGGTGCATGGCCACCGGGATGCCGCGGCCGTCGTCGATGACCCGGACGCCGCCGTTGGCCAGCAGGGTCACGTCGACCACGGTCGCGTAACCGGCCATGGCCTCGTCGACGGAGTTGTCCACGACCTCCTGGATCAGGTGGTGGAGACCGCGCTCGCCGGTGGACCCGATGTACATGCCGGGCCGCTTGCGAACCGCCTCCAGCCCTTCCAGGACGGTGATCGAGGACGCGCTGTACTCATTCTTGGCTGCCACGGGCCTGGTGTCTCCTCGGACTTCACGCGACTGGGTACCGTCGCCGGGCGACGCTGGGTTGCGCTACCCCACGATTCTACCGGCGAGGACCGACAGAAACCCACTTAGGACACCCCTGGTTTCCTCACAGGCGGCCCGAAGTGAAGTCCGGTGGGTACGGACGGCTGTCGCCGGGGTGAAAATCGGCTGCTGAGCGCTCACCGCGCCACAGGATCGCCGCTGCGGACCTGGGGGGCATCACCCGTAGGTGTCACGCGGCCCTCGGCCTGGGGCGTGCCTGGGGCCGAAGCGCCAGTTGGGCGCCGCCGGGCCCTGCACCTTCAGGCTGGTCACGACGCCGTTGCCGACGCCCGCCGCGATGCGCTTGATGAGCTCGCGCTGGAGCAGCCGCAGCTGGGTCGCCCACGCCGTCGAGTCGGCCTGCACGGTCAGCTCGCCGTTCTCGAACGCGACCGGCCGGGCGTGCTCGGCCAGCTCCTCCCCCACCAGCTTCGGCCAGCGCGCGAACACCTGGCCGCCCGCCAGCCGCTCCACCCAGCCCCGGTCGGCGGCGATCCGCGCGGCCAGCCTGCCGAGGGGCTGCGGGTCACGGTCGTCCGGGCCCGGTCCCGACCAGCGGCGCCTGCGCCGACGCCCGGTGGCGCCGGCCGCGCCCTTCCGGACACCCCGCACGCCGCGTTCCTTGGCCGACGCACGGGCGGCTTCGAGCGCGGCCCGTGCCAGGTCCGACCCCCGCAGTCCACCCGATCCAGCGACTTCAGCTGTGGACATGTCCGGATTCGTGGCCGAGTTATCCACACCATCCACAGGGTTGTCCCCAGATGTGGAGCCTGTCACACCCGATCGGTCCATCTCCTCAGACACGGCGCACCTCACCGTGGGCGACCTCGAACCGCGCGCCCTCGAGTTCCTCCGGCACGTCCTCCTCGACGGCCGCGGTGATCAGCACCTGCTCCGCGGCGGCCGCCACCTTCGCCAGCTGCCGACGCCGGCCGCGGTCCAGCTCGGCGAACACGTCGTCCAGCACGAGCACCGGCTCGGCCGCCTCCGCCCGCAGCAGCTCGTACCCGCCGAGCCGCAGCGCCAGCGCGAACGACCACGACTCGCCGTGGCTCGCGTAGCCCTTCGCCGGCAGCTCGCCGAGGAACAGCTCCAGGTCGTCGCGGTGCGGCCCGACCAGGCACACGCCCCGGTCGACCTCCTGCGGCCGCACCCGGTGCAGCTCGGCGAGCAGCGCGTCCTCCAGCACCTCGCGGTCGTGCACCCCCGGGAACGCCTCGCCCAGGCTCGACCGGTACGCGACCCGCGCCGGCCGCGACTCCGGCGCGACCTCCGCGTACGCCGCGGCCACGTGCGGCGCGATGTCCGAGACCAGGTCGAGCCGGCCGGCCAGCAGTTCCGCGCCGTGCCGGGCCAGGTGGCCGTCCCACACGTCGAGGGTGCCGAGGTCGGCGTTGCGGCTCGCGCGCACCGTCTTCAGCAGGGCGCCCCGCTGCCGCAGCACCCGGTCGTAGTCGCCGCGCACGCCCGCGTACCGGGGCGAGCGGGTGGTGAGCAGCTCGTCGAGGAACCGCCGCCGCTCACCGGGGTCGCCGCGCACCAGCGCCAGGTCCTCCGGCGCGAACAGCACCGTGCGCAGGATGCCCAGCACGTCGCGCGGGCGCGGCACGGGGCCGCGGTTGATCCGCGCCCGGTTCGCCCTGCCCGGCGTGACCTCCAGCTCGACCAGCAGCTCGCGCCCCTCGTTGACCACCGCCGTCCGGACCACGGCGCGCGAGGCGCCGTGCCGGACCAGCGGCGCGTCCGTGGCCACCCGGTGGGAACCCAGGGTGGCCACGTAGCCCAACGCCTCGACCAGGTTCGTCTTGCCCTGGCCGTTGCGCCCGACCAGCACGCTCACGCCCGGCTCGAACGCCAGGTCGGCGTGCTCCCACGACCTGAAGTCGGTGACCTGGAGGTGCCGGACGTACAACGGCGTCAGCTCTGCGTGGAGCCGGAACCGGACGAAGGACCCGCGGTCACCACGGCGTGGCCGCCGAACTGGTTGCGCAGCGCCGCGACCGCGCGCATGGCGGGCGAGTCGTCCTGGCGCGACGCGAACCGGGCGAACAGCGCGGCGGAGATCACCGGCGCGGGCACCGCGTGCTTGATCGCCTCCTCGACCGTCCACCGGCCCTCGCCGGAATCCTCGACGTGGCCGCGCAGGTCGTCCAGCTCGGGGTCCGACTCCAGCGCGCGGACCAGCAGGTCCAGCAGCCACGAGCGGACGACCGTGCCGCGCTGCCACGCCTTGATCGTCGCCGGCACGTCCTGCACCAGCTCGGACGCCTCCAGCAGCTCGAAGCCCTCGGCGTACGCCTGCATCAGGCCGTACTCGATGCCGTTGTGGACCATCTTCGCGAAGTGGCCGGCGCCGACCGGGCCCGCGTGCGCGAAGCCCTCCTCGCGCGGCCCCTCGGGGCGCAGCGCGTCGAAGATCGGCATGGCCCGCTCGACGTCCTCGGGCTCGCCGCCGACCATCAGGCCGTAGCCGACCTCCAGGCCCCACACGCCACCGGACACGCCGGCGTCCATGTAGTGCACGCCCTTGGCCTTGAGCGCCTGGGCGTTCTCCGTGTCGTCGGTGAAGCGCGAGTTGCCGCCGTCGATGACGAGGTCGCCCTCGTCGAGCAGGTCACCCAGGTCGGCGATGGTCTGCCGGGTGATGTCGCCGGCGGGCACCATCACCCACACCACGCGCGGCGCGCTGAGCCTGCCCACCATGTCGGCGAGCGACTCGGCGTCGGTGACGTCCGGGTTGCGGTCGTAGCCGACCACCTCGTGCCCCGCGCGGCGGATGCGCTCGCGCATGTTGAAGCCCATCTTGCCGAGGCCGACGAGTCCGAGCTGCACGGTCGTTCCTCTTCCCTAGCGTCTGTGGATGGCGTTGTGGATCAGCCGGGCAGGCGCACGGGCATCAACAGGTACAGGTAGCCCGGCGCCACGTTCCCATCCTCGTCCACCGGCTTGAGGAGCGCGGGGCGACTGGGTGTGGTGAACGACAAGTGGGCGCGCGGGGTGCGCACCGCCTGGAGGCCTTCGAGCAGGTAGTTCGGGTTGAACGCGATGGTCACCGGGTCGCCGTCGTACTGGACCGGCAGCTCCTCCTCGGCGCTGCCCTCGTCGTCGCCGCCGGCCGACAGGCGCAGGCCCGCCTCGACGAACTCCAGCCGGACCTGCGTGCCGCGCTCGGCGACCAGCGACACGCGCTTGATCGCCTGCACCAGGGCGTCGACCTCGATGACGGCGGCGGCCGAGTGCTCGCTGGGCAGCAGCTGGCGGTACTTCGGGAAGTCGGCGTCGAGCAGGCGGGTGGTCGTGCGGCGGCCCGTGCCGGACAGGCCGAGCAGCCCGTCGTTGGCGGCGAGCGACAGCTGGACCTTCGCGCCGGACGCGCCGAGCGTCTTCGCGGAGTCGTTCAGGGTCTTGGCCGGCACGAGGACGGCGACCTCGCCGAGCCCGGCGTTCGGCTCCCACGGGAACTCGCGCATCGCGAGGCGGAAGCGGTCGGTGGCCACGAGGGTCAGCTTGCCCTCCCCGATCTCCAGCCGCACGCCGGTCAGCATCGGCAGGGTGTCGTCCTTGCCCGCCGCGACCGCCACCTGGGAGACGGCCTCGCCGAAGACCTCGCCGGGCAGCTCGCCGGCGAGCTGCGGCATGGACGGCAGCTGCGGGTAGTCCTCGACCGGCATCGTCGGCAGGGAGAACCGGGCGCTGCCGCACGAGATGGTCATCCGGGAGCCGTCCACCGCGATCTCGACCGGGTGGTTCGGCAGCGCCTTGGTGATGTCGGCCAGCAGGCGGCCCGAGACGAGCGCCTTGCCGCCGTCGGCGATGGTGGCCGGGACGCCGCACTGGGCGGACACCTCGTAGTCGAAGCCGGAGACGGTGAGCGCCTCGCCCGAACCGTCCTCCGCACCCGCGTCCAGCAGGACGCCGCCGAGCACCGGGACGGGCGGCCTGGACGGCAGGCTGCGGGCGACCCAGGCGACGGCGTCGGCCAGGCCGTCGCGCTCGACGCGGATCTTCATGAGGCGTCCTTCCTCAAGTCGGCATGAGCGGCAACAGCTCGTGTTGCGGTGGGGGTTGGGAGCCGCGTCCCTCGCCGGATCGGTCCGACCCTCGGCGCGGAGGCTCCCCACCGTAGAGCGTCGGGGCGTCCTTCGTCACCTCGGGTCCACCCCGGGGGCGGAGGCTCCGTCCCCGGGCTCGACCGCCGCCTGTTTTTCTTTTGTTCTTCTCTTCAAGGGAAGACAACAGCAACAGCAGTAAGGGCTGTGGATTGTGTGGACAACCCCCGTTTTGGCTGCTCGCCACCCTCGCGGAGGTGTGGACGGACACGGGGTCGCACCCGGGGACAACTCGGCGCACCCGGGGAGAACTCGCGAGGTGCCCCGTTCGGTCCACAGGAAGGCCGAGTTGTCCCCGGGTTCATCCCCGGGTGTGGGCGGGGTTGTACCCGGGTGCTGCACAGGGTGATCGTGGTGTGGATCTCCCCTGACGGGGCGTTTTGCCGAGGCTGTGGACAACTCGTCGCCGCAGGTGCGCCCGGGTGCACCTGCGGCGGGCCGTGCCGCCGACCTGCCGGAACGACCTTGAGGGCCTGGACACGTGGTATTTCCCGCTCCCGACCGGGTGATGTCGCCCGGAACCGGTTCCGCAGGGGTCCGCGCCCTGGGGACGGTCCGGTCGCGGGCGTTCGGCGGGCGCCGCACCCGGGTGCCGCCGGCGCTCCGCCGACCGGGCCCGCCGTCCCCGGGTGCGGGCCGGGCGCTCCCCCGGGTGCGGCGGCGGTTCCCCGGGTGCGGCGGGTGGCGGAGCGGCGGGTGGCGGGGCGGCGGACGAGGGCTCCCGGACGGCGGACCCGCCCGACCCGGACGTGGAACTCACGGAGCCTGAGCGTTGGACTCGCGCGACCCGGACGTACGACTCGCGGGGGCTGGACGTACGACTCGCGGGTGTGGAGAACCCCCGCCGCGGTGGTGCGTGCGACGGGGGTGAGGGTGGGGCAAACGTTTGCGGGGAGTCAGGGGGTGCGGCGGGCGCGCTGCTTGATGCGCGACGTCAGCTCCTGCACCTGCTCGTAGACGCGGCGACGCTCGGCCATCTCCTTGCGGATCTTCTTGTCCGCGTGCATCACCGTCGTGTGGTCGCGACCGCCGAACGTCTGGCCGATCTTCGGCAGCGACAGGTCGGTCAGCTCGCGGCACAGGTACATGGAGATCTGCCGCGCCTGGGCCAGGACCTTCGTCTTGCCGGGGCCGCACAGGTCGTCTATGGACACGGAGAAGAACTCCGCGGTGACCGCCATGATGGTGGGCGCGGTGATCTCCGGGGCGTGCGAGTCCGGGATCAGGTCGCGCAGCACTATCTCGGCCAGCTGCACGTCGACCGGCTGCCGGTTGAGCGAGGCGAACGCGGTGACGCGGATGAGCGCGCCCTCCAGCTCGCGGATGTTGCGCTCGATCCGGGCCGCGATGAACTCCAGCACCTCGGCGGGCGCGGCCAACCGGTCCTGCGCCGCCTTCTTGCGGAGGATCGCGATGCGGGTCTCCAGCTCGGGCGGCTGGATGTCCGTGATCAGGCCCCACTCGAACCGGGTGCGCAGGCGGTCCTCCAGGGTCTCCAGCCGCTTGGGCGGCCGGTCCGAGGACACGACGATCTGCTTGTTCGAGTTGTGCAGCGTGTTGAAGGTGTGGAAGAACTCCTCCTGCGTGCCCTCCTTGCCCTCCAGGAACTGGATGTCGTCGACGAGGAGCACGTCGATGTCCCGGTAGCGGCGCTGGAAGGCGACCTTGCGGTCGTCGCGCAGGGAGTTGATGAAGTCGTTGGTGAACTCCTCCGTCGACACGTACCGCACGCGCATGCCCGGGAACAGGCGCTGGGCGTAGTGCCCGACGGCGTGCAGCAGGTGCGTCTTGCCCAGACCGGACTCGCCCCAGATGAACAGGGGGTTGTACGCGCGGGCGGGCGCCTCGGCGACCGCGACGGCCGCGGCGTGCGCGAAGCGGTTGGACGCGCCGATGACGAAGGTGTCGAAGTTGTACTTCTCGTTCAGCCGGGTCTGCGAGGACGCCGGGTTCGCCGGCCGCGTGTACGGCACGCCGGTCGGCGCCGGCGCGTGCTGCCCGCCGCCGAACGTCGGCCAGATCTCGTTCACGGTGGCGAGCGCCTCGGCCTGCTCGTCGACCTCCTCCCCCTCGTCCCCGTCGGTCTCCGACTCGGGGGTGGGGAGGAGCGCGCCGGGCAGGGGGACGCCGGGCATCGGGGCGATCGTCGCGGGGCCGCCGTTGTGGGCCGCCTGGGCCCCGCCGATCGGGACCTGCCCGTGACCGAGGCCGGGCACGGGGATGGGCGCGGTGACGGGGTCGGGCGAGTCGACCTTGACGGCCAGCGAGACGGCGCGGCCGAGCCGGCGCGAGAGGGCGGCGGTGATGGGCTCGCGCAGCGCGCGCTCGATCGCTTCCTTGGCGAAGTCGCTCGGCGCGGCCAGCAGCGCGGTTCCGTCGAGCAGACCGATGGGACGGGTCACCCGCATCCACGCCCGTTGCTGGGGGGACAGCGTGCTGGCGGCCAACTCCTGCACGACCTGCTCCCACACGCGACCCAGGTCGGTCTGGTGGTCGGACACCTCAGCGCTCCCCTCCCCTCGGTGACTCCTCCGCGGTCAGCCCCAGGGGACTTCCACGACGTGGACACGGAGAATAGAGGCATCCACAGAGTTATCCACAACTGTGCACGAACGCGCGGCGGAGCGCAGCGGCTCCCCCCGTTGCTGTCCGAGCACCTGCGGTCTGCGTGGCGGCGGCTCACCGGCCCGCTCCTGCCCGCGAAGGCAGCACGCTAACAAGGTGCGGCCCGTGCCACAAGACACGCTGGTGGGGCAAGTGTTTTCCGTGGGGCAACCGGGGGTACACCTCCGCCCGCACCCGGGTGCCGACGGCGTCGACCGCACCCGGGGACGACCCCGATTTGAACAGCGCCCCCGGGGCTGCGTACCCTCGTAACCGTCTCCCGCTCGCGCGGAGTGCTCTTCGCGCGCCCACGAAACGGCAGGGGACGACCACAGACCTGCTTGGCAGTTAGCACCGGGAGTCCGACCGTGAGCAAGGGTAAGCGCACCTTCCAGCCCAACAACCGCCGCCGTGCCAAGACCCACGGGTTCCGGCTGCGCATGCGCACCCGCGCGGGTCGCGCCATCCTGGCCGCACGCCGTGGCAAGGGCCGCAAGCAGCTGTCCGCCTGATCGCCGCAGCGCCGTGCTTCCCGCGGCCAACCGGCTGACCCGCAGCCAGGACTTCGGCCTGGTGGTCCGCCGAGGCCGCCGGGCAGGACGGTCCCGGCTGGTCGTGCACGTCCTGACCGCGGCGCAGCCCGGCGGCACCCCGTCCGGGGCAACCACCTCGGCGCAGCCCACCTTGGACGCCTCCAAGGTGGGCTTCGTCGTGAGCAAGGCCGTGGGCAACTCCGTCGTCCGGCACAGGGTGAGCCGGAAGTTGCGCCACCTCGTGCGCGACCGGCTCTCCTCGCTGCCCCCCGGAACTTCCCTCGTCGTGCGTGCGTTGGCACCGTCAGCCGATGCGGACAGCGCCGAGCTCGGCCACGACCTCGACGCGGCGCTGCGCAAGGTGCTGCGATGACGACCCCCCTGGCGAGCCCCGTCGCTCGGGCCCTGCTGCTGCCGGTGCGCTTCTACCGGAAGTTCATCTCGCCGGCGCTGCCACCGACCTGCCGCTTCCACCCCAGTTGCAGTGCCTACGCGGTGGAGGCGTTGACCGTCCACGGTGCGCTGCGCGGCTCCTGGTTGACCCTGCGTCGACTGGGCCGCTGCGGACCCTGGCACCCTGGTGGCCTGGACCCGGTCCCGCCCCGGCGGAGCGCGGTCCCCGACCTTCCTGCCGAGGAGTAGCAAGTGCTCAACTTCATCTACTACCCGGTGTCCTTCATCCTGTGGTGTTGGCACTGGGTGTTCGGCCACGTCTTCGGCGAGTCGAGCGGGTTCGCGTGGGCGCTGTCCGTGGTGTTCCTCGTCTTCACGCTCCGCGCGATCCTGTTCAAGCCGTTCGTCGGCCAGGTCCGCTCCATGCGCAAGATGCAGGAGTTCGCGCCGGAGCTGCAGAAGATCAAGAAGAAGTACGCGAACGACAAGCAGCGCCAGGCGCAGGAGATGCAGAAGCTCCAGTCCGAGCACGGGGTCAACCCGCTCGGCGGCTGCCTGCCGATGCTCGTGCAGATCCCGGTGTTCATCGGCCTGTTCCACGTGCTGCGCTCGTTCAGGCCCGGCTGGGGCGAGGTCTACTTCTTCGACGCGCAGGGCGTGGAGTCGTTCGTCAACGCCAAGCTGTTCGGCGCGAACCTGTCGACGTTCATCACGATGCCGGCCGACCAGCTGGCGGCGTTCGCGACGTCGCGCAACGCCGTGCTGCTGGTCTCGATCCCGCTGATGATCATCGCCTCGATCGCGACGCACTTCACCGCGCGGCACTCGGTGGCCCGTCAGACGCAGGCCGCGGCGGACAACCCGCAGACCGCGATCATGAACAAGCTGACGCTGTACTTGTTCCCGATCGGCGTGCTCGTCGGTGGCCTCTTCTTCCCGGTCGCGATCCTGCTGTACTGGCTGAGCAACAACGCGTGGACGCTGGGCCAGCAGTACGTCGTGTACCACCGCATCGACCGCGAGGAAGAGACGAAGAAGACCGAGGCGATCGAGCAGCGCCAGGCGCTGGCGCCCAAGCCGGGCGTGAAGCCGAGGCCGGGTGCCAAGCCGCAGCCCGGTGCCAAGCCGGGCGTGAAGCCGGGAGCGAAGGGCGTCCAGCCCCCCGCCCCCAAGCGCGTCAGCGCGAAGGCGGCGGGCATCAAGCCGACGACCCCCAAGACCGGCGCCACGCCCGACCCGAAGGACCAGGACGCGAAGGACGAGCCCGCCACCGGGGCCGCCAAGCCGTCCACCGAGATCCCCGGTCTGAGCCCAGACCGTTCCGCGGGCAAGAAGCAGGGCGGCGGCAAGAAGCGCCGCTGACCCTGGAGAGGAGACATCGTGTCGGAGACGTTGCAGGCGGCCGACGTGGACGCGCCGGAGGCCGAAGCGGCCCCGCGGGTGCGGTCGGGCAACTCGGAGGACCTGCTCGTCCAGGAGGGCGACATCGCGGGGGACTACCTCGAGCGCCTGCTCGACCTGCTCGACTACGACGGGGACATCGACCTCGACGTCGAGGCGGGCCGGGCGATCGTGAGCATCGACGGCGGTGACGACCTGGAGAAGCTGGTCGGGCCGCGCGGAACGGTCCTGGAGTCCCTCCAGGAGCTGACCCGCTTGGCCGTGCAGCAGGAGACCGGTGTGCGCAGCCGGCTCATGCTGGACGTCGCCGGGTGGCGCGCGGGCCGGCGCGCCGAGCTGGCCGAGCTGGGCCGGACGACGGCGGAGAAGGTGGTGGCGAGCGGCGAGAAGGTGCGGCTGCACCCGATGACGCCGTTCGAGCGCAAGGTCGTGCACGACGCCGTCGCCGGCGTGGCGGGCGCGCACAGCGAGAGCGAGGGTGAGGAACCCCAGCGCCGCGTTGTGGTGCTGCCCGAGTCCTGAGGCTCGTCGTGGTGAACGGCCCCGGTCCCCCGTGCGGGACCGGGGCCGTTCCGCGTCCGGGGTCACGCCGGGTGCTCCGGCCGCATCGCGTGCACCGCACTCCCCTTCCCTCCCGGGTGTTCCACGTGAAACGGTCGCCGCATGACCGAGATCGTGCGGAACCTCCGCGTCGCCGCCTACGCCGTCGTGATCGACGACGGACGACTGCTCCTGTCCCGCTGGCTCGGTCCGGACCGGCCGAGGTGGATCCTCCCCGGCGGCGGGCTCGACCACGGCGAGGACCCGTACGACGCGGTGGTGCGCGAGGTGTTCGAGGAGACCGGCTACCACGCGGAGGTGGATCGGCTGCTCGGCATCCAGAACGTGCACGGGCCGGTGGTGCGCGACGGGGTCGAGGTCGACTACCACCGCATCCGCATCCTGTACGAGGCGCACGTCGTCGGCGGCGAACTCACCTTCGAGGTGGGCGGGTCCACGGACCAGGCGGCGTGGTTCCCCCTCGACGAGGTGCCCGCGCTCGACCACGTCGAGTCGGTCGACTACGCGCTCGAACTGCTCCGCACCTCGCCCCGCGACGGTCGTGCGGCAAGTTTCACGTGAAACGCGGCGAGGGATTTGGCGTGTCGCCGGGGTGATCCGTCATAGTGGGCACCGGCACTTCTCGCGGGGCTCACCACCCTTCGCCGAGACGCCCAACCCCATCGCCCACACCGGTCGCCCGTGTGGTTTCACGTGAAACGCCCCCGGACGGAGACATGGCTCAAGAGGTGGAAGACCGCGCGAGGCTCGTGTTCGGTGAGCACTACGACAAGGCGGTGGCCTTCACCGCGCTGCTGACCGAGCACGGCGTCGAACGAGGTCTGATCGGTCCGCGCGAGGTCGACCGCCTCTGGGAGCGCCACGTCCTCAACTCGGCCGTGGTCGCGGAACTGATCCCCCAGGGGAGCCGGGTGGTGGACGTCGGTTCGGGCGCGGGCCTGCCGGGGCTCCCCCTGGCGATCGTGCGCCCGGACCTCGACCTCACCCTCCTGGAGCCGATGGCGCGGCGAGTCGCGTGGCTGACCGAGTGCGTCGACGCGCTCGGCCTCGACGTCACCGTGCTCCGCGGGCGGGCGGAGGAGAAGTCCGTGATCGACGTGCTGTCCGACAGCGACGTCGTGACGGCCCGCGCCGTGGCCCCGCTCGACCGGCTCGCGCGGTGGTGCCTGCCGCTGCTGCGGCCCGGCGGCCTCCTGGTCGCCCTCAAGGGCGAGAGCGCCGCCGAAGAGGTGGAGCGCGACGCCGAGGCGGTGCGCAGGGCCGGTGGCGTCCGGTCCCGGGTGACCTCCTGCGGTGGCGATGTACTCGAACTGCCGACGACCGTCGTGCTCGTGGAGCGCGACGAGCGGGCGAGCCGCCGTGACGGCGCGCGTCGCAGAAGGAAGGATCGGTGAACGTGAACCCCGACCCGCTGCAACCGGTGTTCCGCGAGGCCGCCGTTTCACGTGAAACAGGTACGAACCCCCAGCACCAGCTCCGTCCGAACAACGACCTCCGCCCTGCGCAGCACGGCGCAGGTCTGGCCAACAACGTGGACCCGGCAGGAGACAGCACCGTGTGGACCCCCATCGCGGAAGAAGCGGCACGCGCTACTCGCGTCCTCCACCCCGACTCCCTCCAACTCCCCCGCCCCGACCGCCGTCGCGTCATGGTCGTCGCGAACCAGAAGGGCGGCGTCGGCAAGACGACGAGCACGGTGAACCTGGCCGCCGCCCTCGCGATCCACGGGCTCAAGGTCCTCGTCATCGACCTCGACCCGCAGGGCAACGCGAGCACCGCCCTCTCCGTCGAGCACCGCTCCGGCACGCCCTCCGTGTACGAGGTGCTGATCGGCGAGATGTCGGTCGCCGAGGCCGCCCAGGTGAGCACCGCGTCCCCCAACCTCTACTGCGTGCCCGCCACGATCGACCTCGCCGGCGCCGAGATCGAACTCGTGTCGATGGTGGCCCGCGAGTCCCGCCTCAAGGAGGCGCTGAGCCCGGAGGCGCTCGACTCGATCCGGCCGGACTACGTGTTCATCGACTGCCCGCCGTCGCTCGGCCTGCTGACCGTCAACGCGATGGTCGCCGCGCAGGAGGTGCTGATCCCGATCCAGTGCGAGTACTACGCGCTGGAGGGGCTGGGGCAGCTCCTGCGCAACATCGAGCTGGTGCAGGCGCACCTCAACCCGACGCTCAGCGTGTCCACCATCCTGCTCACCATGTACGACGGCCGCACGAAGCTGGCCGACCAGGTGACCAGCGAGGTGCGCGGCCACTTCGGCGACACGGTCCTCAGGACGGTCATCCCGCGCAGCGTGAAGGTGTCCGAGGCTCCGGGCTACGGGCAGACGGTGCTCGCCTACGATCCCGGCTCACGGGGCGCGATGAGCTACCTCGACGCGGCACGGGAGATCGCGGAGTTCGGTTCGAGGATGGGGACGGCATGACGGAACAACGCAAGGGTGGCCTCGGACGCGGGCTCGCGGCCCTCATCCCGAGCGGTCCCCCGCCGGGCGCCCCCGCGCCCATGCCGGTCAGGACGATGTCCAACGGCAAGGCGTCCACCCCTGCGCGCGACGTCCCACCCACCGGGGAGGTGGCCGGCGCGGTGTACCAGGAGCTGCCGGTCACGGCGATCCGCACCAACCCGAAGCAGCCGCGGCAGGTCTTCGACGAGGAGGCGCTCCGCGAGCTGGAGCACTCCATCCGCGAGTTCGGGCTCATGCAGCCGATCGTGGTGCGCGCCACGGGGGCGGACACCTACGAGCTCGTCATGGGCGAGCGGCGGTGGCGGGCCACCCAGCTCGCCGGGCTGAAGACGATCCCGGCGATCGTCCGCCACACGGCCGACGACGTGATGCTGCGCGACGCGCTGCTGGAGAACATCCACCGCGTCCAGCTGAACCCGTTGGAAGAGGCGGCGGCGTACCAGCAGTTGCTCCAGGAGTTCGGCGTCACGCACGAGGAGCTGGCGGACCGGATCGGCCGCAGCCGCCCGGTCGTCACGAACACCATCCGACTGCTGAAGCTCCCCCTCCCCGTGCAGCGGCGGGTCGCGGCGGGCGTGCTGTCCGCCGGGCACGCCCGCGCGCTGCTCGGCCTGGAGGACCCGGGCGTGCAGGAGGAGCTGGCGACCCGGATCGTCGCGGAGGGCATGTCGGTCCGCGCGACCGAGGAGGCGGTCACCCTCGCCAAGGGCGCCGAGCCCGCCAAGGCGAAGCAGCCCCGGCGCAAGCAGATGCAGGCACCCGGCCTCCAGGAGTTGGCCGAGCGGCTGTCGGACAACTTCGACACCCGCGTGAAGGTCGAACTGGGGCAGCGGAAGGGCCGGATCGTGGTCGAATTCGGGTCCGTTGACGATCTTGAGCGGATCATCCAGCTCATGTCGCCAGAACCGACAAATCGGACATCGGTGGGCGACTAGGGATTACCCCAGGCCCTTATGTCACGGTGACGATGACGGCCCGCGTCCACAAGGACACGGGCCGTCACCTTTTTTGCAAAGAGTTTTAACGCGCAACCGCCCGCTCGACCAGCCCCGCGTAGATCTCACCGAGCGACTGCCCGGCCGCCTCGACCGCCATCGGCAGCAGCGAGGTCTCGGTCAACCCCGGCGACACGTTCACTTCGAGGAAGTGCACCGAGCCGTCGTCCGCCACGACCGCGTCGGTCCGCGACACGTCGCGCAGACCCAGCAGCCGGTGCGCCGACACCGCCAGCTCCCCGACCGCCCGCGCCGCCTTCTCGTCCAGCCGGGCCGGCGCGTGGAAGTCGGTCAGGCCCGCCGTGTACCGCGCCGTGTAGTCGTACACGCCGCTCTCCGGCACGATCTCCACCGGCGGCAGCGCGTACGGGCCGTCCGGCCCGTCGACGACCGCCACGGCCACCTCGACGCCCTCCACGTACCGCTCGGCGAGCACGGTGTCCCCGTACGCCAGGCAGCCGACCATCGCGGTGGGCAGGTCGGCCGCGTCGCGGACCACCTGGGCGCCGAGCGCCGAGCCGCCCTGGTCGGGCTTGAGCATCAGCGGCAGCCCGAGCCGGTCGACCAGCGCGTCCAGCACCGGCTGCGCGCCCAGCTCCCGGAACGTCGCGTGCGGCAGCACGGCCCACTCCGGCGTGGTGAGCCCGGCACGCGCCAGCTCGCCCTTCGCGGTCGGCTTGTCCCACGCCCGTCGGCACGCGCGCGAGTCCGTGCCGACGAACGGCACGCCGAGCATCTCCAGGATCGTCTGCACCGACCCGTTCTCGCCCTCGCCGCCGTGCAGCGCCACGACGACGGCGTCCGGCCGGTGCTCCTTCAACCGGGTGAGGAGGCGGGCGTCGGCGTCCCACTCCTCCACGACGAGGCCCGCCGAGCGGAGGGCGGCCGACAACCTGCGACCGGACCGCAGGGACACCTCCCGCTCGTGCGAAAGGCCACCGGACAGCACTGCGACCCAGCGGTCGGTCAACTCACTACTCCTGCCAGAACGGTGTCGAACCCGGAACGGTGTCGAACTCGGTGGGTGGAACTCAGGCCGTGTCGGGCGACGGGTTCTGCGGCCCCTGCACGGCGCGGCCCGGTCCCGTGGGGCCGAACGTCTCGTGCAGCTCCATCTCGTCCTTGATGACGTTCGCGAGCCGCCGCACGCCCTCGCGGATGCGCTCGGGAGTCGGGTAGCAGTACGAGATGCGCAGTTGGCGGCTGCCCAGGCCGTCGGTGTAGAAACCGGTGCCCGACGCGTACGCGACGCGCTGGGTGATCGCCCGGGGCAGCATCGCCTTGGTGTTGACACCCTCGGGCACGGTGACCCACACGTAGAACCCGCCGTTGGGCTTGTTCCACGTGGAACCACGCGGCATGTGCTGTTCGAGCGCCGAGACCGCCGCGTCGCGCCGCTCCCGGTACGCCTCGCGGTACGTCTTGATCTGGCCCTTCCAGTCGTGGGTCGCCAGGTAGCGCGACACCACCATCTGGTTCAGCGTGGGCGGGCACAGCGTGGCCGACTCGGCGGCCAGCACCAGCTTCTCGCGCACGGCGTGCGGCGCGAGCACCCAGCCGACCCGCAGGCCGGCGGCGAACGTCTTGGAGAACGAGCCGAGGTACACCACGTTGTCCGGGTCGGTCGACCGCAGCGCCGGGTACGTCACCCCGTCGAAGCCGAGCAGGCCGTACGGGTTGTCCTCGACCACGAGGATGCCGTGCCGCCGGCAGATCTCCAGCACCTCGGCGCGGCGGGCCACGGCGAGCGTCACGCCGGCCGGATTGTGGAAGTTCGGGATCGTGTAGAGGAACTTGATGCGGCGGCCCGTGCGCTCGACGGCCGCGATGGCCTCGCGCAGGTTCTCCGGCACCAGGCCGTCCGCGTCCATGCCCACGTGCACGACCTGCGCCTGGTAGGCCGAGAACGAGCCCAGGGCGCCGACGTACGACGGGCCCTCGGCCAGCACCACGTCACCGGGGTCGCAGAAGATCCGGGTCACCATGTCCAGGCCCATCTGGGAGCCGACGGTGACGACCACGTCGTCCGGGTGGGCGTTGACGCCCTCCAGCGCCATGACCTCGCAGATCTGCTCGCGCAGCTCCGGGATGCCCTGCGCGCTGCCGTACTGGAGCGCGACCAGGCCGTCCTCTGCGATGAGCTGCCCGACCTCCGCCGACAGCGAGTCGAGCGGCAGTGCCGCCAGGTGCGGCATCCCCCCCGCCAGGGACACCACCTCGGGCCGGCTCGCCACCGCGAAGAGCGCCCGGATCTCGGAGGCCGTCATGCCCGCCGTGCGCGCCGCGTAGCGGCGCAGGTGGGGGTCGAGGCTTCGCGGGCCCTGCTTGGCGGGCTGTCCGGGTAGGTTCACGGGGAACTCCGTAGGTGGCTGATACCGGCGGGTTGGTTCCCGCACGAGTGTAACCACCGTCCCGTTCGGGGCACCCGGCTTCCGGGCGGGGTCACATCCCCCTATCCTCGTAAGGGTCGCATTCGGGGGCTTGGAGGTACGGGTGTCGCGTCGTGTCGTGGGCGTCACCTTGGACAACCTGGAGCACCTCTCCAAGCACAGTCGAACCTGTGTGTTCTGGGAGCTGGCGCCCCACCTCAAGGAGCAGGCCGAGGAGTTCGGGGACACCGAGTTCGAGAAGGAGGCCTGGGTCTCCAGCGTGCTGCTGGAGTGGGGCTCCTGCGGTCGGATCATCTACTGCGACGGCATCCCCGCCGGTTCCGTGTTCTACGCGCCGCCGGCCGCCGTGCCCCGCTCGCTCGCCTTCCCCACCTCCCCCGCCAGCGCCGACGCGGTGCTGATGACCGGCCTGGAGGTGCTGCCCGAGTTCCGCGGCGGCGGCCTCGGGCGGGTGCTGGTGCAGACCGTGGCGAAGGACCTCACCCGGCGCGGCGTCAAGGCCATCGAGGCGTTCGGCGACAACCAGCCCGACGACGACGGCCCGAGCTGCGTCACGCCCGCCGACTTCCTGCTCCAGGTCGGCTTCAAGACCGTCCGCCCGCACCCCCGCTGGCCCCGGCTTCGCCTGGAGCTGCGCAGCGCGTCCTCCTGGAAGGAAGACGTGGAGGCGGCGCTGGAGCGGTTGCTCAGCTCGGTCACCGTGACGAACACGATCGCCGAACCGAGCTTCCGGCCCGCCTGATCCGTGCCCTGACCCGCTGTTCCTCCGACGCTCGTTGACATGCAGGTAAATGCCTGCATATCTTGTCGGCGTGGACGAGGTGTTCAAGGCCCTGGCCGACGGGACGCGCCGCCACCTGCTCGACCGCCTGCACGCCGACAACGGGCAGACGCTGGGCGAGCTGTGCACGCGGCTCGGCATGGCCCGGCAGTCGGTCAGCCAGCACCTGGCCGTGCTGGAGACCGCGAACCTCGTCGCGACGGTCCGCCGGGGCCGGGAGAAGCTGCACTACCTCAACCCGGTGCCGCTGCACGAGGTGCAGGAGCGGTGGATCGGCAAGTTCGAGCGACCGCGCCTGCGGCTGCTCGCCGACGTGAAGCGACGCGCGGAGGAACCGGTGAAGCCGGATTACGTGTACGTGACCTACATCGAGAGCTCCCCGGAACGGGTGTGGGAGGCGCTCACGGACGCGGACGTGACCGCGGCCTACTGGGGGCACCGCAACGTCTCGGACTGGCAGGTGGGGTCGCCCTGGGCCCACCGCCGCGCCGACGGCTCGGACGTGGACGACGTGGTGGGCGTGGTCGTCGAGGCCGACCCGCCGCACCGCCTGGTGACCACGTGGGTCGACCCGGCCGACGAGTCCTCGACGTCGACCGTCACCTTCCTCGTGCAGCCCTACCAGGACATCGTGCGGCTCACGGTGACCCACGAGGGCCTGGACGACACCGGTCGCGCGCAGGTCGCCCACGGCTGGCCCGCCGTGCTGTCGAACCTCAAGTCCCTGCTGGAGACCGGTCGGGTGCTGTCCGGCATCCCCTGGGAGATGCCCGGCTGAGCCCCCGGCGACGGGAACGCCGCCGGGGTGGACGCGGGTCGGCCGGTGGGCGGGCTAGCGGGCCTGGCCGGTCGCGACCTCGTGCCGCATCAGGTCGTCCAGGGTGAACGTGCCGGTGGGCTGGTCGTCCTTGCCGAGCAGGTAGAGGCGCTTCACCGCCACCAGGACGCCCTCGGCGACGACGTCCCGGAACGACGGGTTCGCCAGCCGCTGCCGGTCCCCCGGGTTGGTCAGGTAGCCCACCTCGATGCGCACGGCCGTGCAGCGGGTCATCCGCAGCATGTCCCACGTCTTGGGGTGCGTGCCGCAGTCCGCCATGCCGGTGCGGGCGATGATCTCGCGCTGGATGTAGCCCGCCAGCGCCTCGCCGACCGTGGACGACGTGCCGTTGCCGGTGCCGAAGTGGAAGCTCGCCACACCCGAGGCGAGCGGGGAGCGGTTGGCGTCGCAGTGCAGCGACAGGATCAGGTCGGCGCCCGCCTCGTTGGCGAACCTGGCCCGCTCGCCCTCGTCCGGGTTGTGGTTCGGCCCGCGGGTGAGCAGGGCCTCCATGCCGGTGGCCGCCATCTTGCCCTCCAGCAGCCTGGCCAGGTCGAGCATGACGTCGGCCTCGGACACGCCCTCGACGACCACGCCCCGGTCGTCACCGCCGTGGCCCGGGTCGATGATGATCCGCTTGCCGGACAGCCTCGGGCCGGCCCGGCGCACGTGTTCCTGCTCGCGCAGGAACACCGGCCGCCCGCCCCGGACCTTCGGCTGGAGCTGGCGCAGCGCCCGCACCGTGTCGGGACCGCACATGCCGTCCACGATCAGGCCGTAGTCGCGCTGGAAGCTGCGCAGGGCCTGCTCGGTCTGCTGGCCGAACTCGCCGTTCGCGCGGCCGGCGTCGTAGCCCAGCTCCAGCAGGCGCTCCTGGAGGGCGGACACGTCGTCGCCGGTCACCGGCTGCGCGATCAGGAACGCCAGCGGCCGGTCGCCGAGCCGGTAGGTCGCGTCACGCAGCGCGCGGTAGGTGGCGGGACCGACCAGGCCGTCGGTGATGAGGCCCCGCTGCTGCTGGAACGCTCGCACGGCGTGCTCGACCGGTAGGTCGAAGACCTGCGACGGCTGCGGGTCGGACAGCAGACCGAGCTTCGTCAGGGTCGCCCTGACCTCGGCGACGTCCGGACCGAAGTCCCCGCGGCGGAGTAGCAGCATGCACCCCTCGCTCACTTAGGCGCCGACACCCCGTCGACGCTGAACTTGACGCCCCATTGTGCCTTGTTCCCGCGGCCACCACTCGCAGGGCTACTGGCAGTGCTCATCAATGCACGAACGGGTGAGCCGCCCGCCTCTGCAGAAGAGGGACGGCTCACCCGTTCGGGGTGCACTGTCAGAGCACGTCGGCCAGGTCGTTCAGCAGCGCGGCCTTCGGCTTGGCGCCCACGATCTGCTTCACCGGGCGACCGCCCTGGAACAGGATCATGGTCGGCACCGACATGATCTGGTAGTCGCGGGCGATCGACGGGTTGGCGTCAATGTCGAGCTTCGCGACGGTGATCTTCTCGGCGTGCTCGGCGGCGATCTCCTCCAGGACGGGGGCGACCATCTTGCACGGGCCGCACCAGGTCGCCCAGAAGTCGACCAGGACGGGCTTCTCGCTGGTCAGAACGTCGTCGGCGAACGTCTGAGCGGACGTGACCACGGTGGAGCCTGCCATTGTGTCTCTCCTCTTGGGGGTGGGGTCAGCTGGTGGTGACGGGCTCGCCGTAGCCGCCGCCCACGTGCTCGGCGGACACCTCGGCCTCCGCGACGCCGTGCTCGGCGAGCCACCGCTCCGCGTCGATCGCGGCGGAGCAGCCCGAGCCGGCGGCGGTGATCGCCTGGCGGTAGGTGTGGTCGACGAGGTCGCCGGCGGCGAACACCCCGTCCACGTTCGTGTAGGTGGTGCGGCCCTTGGTCACCACGTAGCCCTCACCGTCGAGCTCGACCTGGCCCTTGACCAGGGAGCTGCGCGGGTCGTGGCCGATCGCGACGAAGAAGCCGGTGAACGGGTGCTCCACCACCTCGCCGGTCCGCGTGTCGCGGGTCTTCACGCCGGACACCGAGCCCTCGCCCAGCACCTCGACGACCTCGGCGTTGAGCAGCCACTTGATCTTCTCGTTGGAGCGCGCCCGCTCCAGCATGATCCTGGAGGCGCGGAACTCCTCGCGGCGGTGGATGACCGTCACCGACCGGGCGAACTTGGTCAGGAAGGTGGCCTCCTCCATCGCCGAGTCGCCACCGCCGATGACCGCGATGTCCTGGTCGCGGAAGAAGAAGCCGTCGCACGTGGCGCAGGACGACACGCCGCGGCCGAGCAGCTCCTGCTCACCGGGCACGTGCAGGTAGCGGGCCGCCGCGCCCATGGCGAGCACGACCGCCTTCGCCGCGTACCGCGTGCCGTTGGCTGTCACGTACTTGACCGGTCCGTCGAGCTCCAGCTCCTCGACGTCCTCGGACCGCAGCTCGGCGCCGAAGCGCTTGGCCTGCTCCCGCATCTCCTCCATGAGGTCGGGGCCCATGACGCCGTCGCGGAAACCGGGGTAGTTCTCGACTTCGGTCGTGGTCATCAGCGCGCCGCCGTACTGCGAGCCCTCGAACACCAGCGGTTCGAGCTGCGCGCGCGCCGCGTAGACGCCCGCGGTGTACCCGGCGGGCCCCGATCCCACCACGATCAGGTTCCGAACGTCCGACACCCTCGACCTCCGTTAGTCGTCCCGCCGAGAATCCTCGGTGGGCTATTCGTCCAACGGATCGTAGGGCTCGGTAATTCCTTCCCGACCGAGTGAGGTGGGCTACGGCTCGATGGTGCTGTTCGCCAGGACGCCGTCCGGGTTGTCCGGGCCGCACGTGTCGGGGTCGACCACGACGATCCGGTACGCCCCCGGCTTGCCGCCGGGCAGGATCGCCATCACGGCCGGGCGCTCGTCCAGCGTGATCGGGCTGACCCCGATCGGCTTGCCCGCCGTGATGTTCGCGCCCTGGAGGCAACCGGTCAGCTTGTCCTGGTTCTCCAGCGGGCCGTAGTTCTGCGCCTTGAGCACGTCGCCGAAGACCGGCCCGAACTCCTGGTCGCGCACCGCGAGGGGCGGCGAGACCTGCGAGTCCTGCGTGTCGCCCGGCTGGGCCTGGTTGTTGTTGCCGTCGCCCGCCGGGTCGTTCCCCGGCACGGTCAGCACGGCGATGCCGACCGCCGCCGCGGCGGCCACCACGACACCCGCGCCCCAGCCGAGGCGCTTGGCGCGCTTGGCCCTCGCCGCGGCGAGGTCGACCACCGGCGCGACGGGCGCGGGCCGGGCGGACGAGCGGGCCTCGGCGACGAGCGCGGCGTCGATCCGGTCGGCCACCGCGCGCGGCATCGGGATGGGGGGCAGGTCGCGCAGGTCGGCGAGGGTGGCGTCGAGGGCGGCCAGGACCTCGCGCGCCTCCGGGTCGTCCTCCACCAGCGGCCGCAGCTCGGCCTCGGTCTCCGGGTCCAACGCGCCCGCGTGCAGGTCAGCCAGCAGGTCGACGGACCACGGCGGCCCGGAACGCCGCACATTGCCGCTCATCGTTCCTCCAACTGACGTCCCTGTTGCACCTGCACATCGTTCCCTGGGACGTTCGCTTCTGCACCCCGGTTCCGGAGGTGCCCCAGAACTTTGGCCAGCTTCGCCCGACCGCGCGCGCACCGCGATTTCACGGTTCCCTCGGCGATGCCCAGCAGCTGCGCGGTCTCGGCCACCGAGTAGCCCTCGACGTCGACCAGGATGATCGGCGCGCGCTGCTCCTCGGGCAGCTCGTTCAGGGCCGCCTGGACGACCAGGCGGGTCTCCCGCTCGGCCATCGCGTCCCGCGGGGCCACCGGCTCGCCCGGACCGGCCTCCGGCAGCGGCACGGTCGGCCTGGTCTGCCTCCTGCGCATCCGGTCGAGGCAGGCGTTCACGACTATTCGGTGCAGCCACGTCGTGACCTGCGACTCGGCCCGGAAGCTCGCCGCCGCGCGGAACGCGGAGATGAACGCCTCCTGGAGCGCGTCGGCCGCTTCCTCCGGGTCCCGGAGCGTGCGCAACGCCACCGCCCACAACCGGTCCCGGTGCCTGCGCACCAGCTCGGAGAAGGCATGCGGGTCACCCGCGGCGTGCGCCGCGATGAGGTCTGCGTCCGAGCTGGCTGCGGCGGTCACGCGCGGAGCCTATCGGTCCCGCCCGGTACTGCTCCGATCACCCGTTCCGGCTATCCCGGTGTCACGGGGCGTGTCAGTGGTCACCGCGGGGGTCACTGGAGCGGGTCACCGGGGCGGGTTACTGCGCGCGGGTGTAGACCAGCTCCGCGATCTCCGAGCGGTTGTTGCGGCCACTGCCCGCCAGCTTCGTCACCCACACCAGCACGTGCTGGGTCGCCTCGTGCTCGTTGAGCTGGATCTGCGTCTGCCCCGCCGACAGGGTCGCGGTCGCGACGACCTTCGTCTCCTCCAGCGGCGCGCCGTCGGCGCCCGCCACCCGGATCTCCACGACCGTGCCCTCGCTGGGCGAGGTGATCGTGACGGAGGCCAGCTTCACCGGTTCGGCGAACCCGGCCATCAGGCCGATACCGGGCTTGAGGGCCGGGAACGGCTGGAAGTAGTTCTCCGTCTGCCACACCGTGGTCGGGTTGTTGTCCACGGCCCGGTTCGCGCGGTTGGCGTTGTCCGGCTGGTTCGTCACGTCGTAGACGCCGACCGACGCGGGCTGCACCGGACCGGCCGGCTGCGGCGCGGGCGCCGCCTGCTGGCCGCTGGCGCCCGGCGTGCTCGACTGGCCGATCACCACGGTCGGGCCGCCGGTGCCGGACGGCTCGTCGCTGAAGAAGCTCACGATCTGCACGCCGAGCCAGGCGATCACCGCGAGCGTCGCCACGGCCAGCACGGCCACGCTGATCATCAGCTTGCGGTTGTGCTCCTTGCCGCGCGCCGGCCGCTGCGTGGTCCACACCGCGCCGTCGTCCGTGCCGTCGTCGGGCACCGGCTGGATCAGCGCCGTCTCCGCCTCGGACCGGGAGATCTGGTCGAGCACCTGGAGGATCGCCGCGCTGGTCCGGATGCCGCCGACGCTGGTGTCCTCCAGGCTGCGCACCGCCACCGACGACAGCTCGTGCGGCACGTGGGGGCGCAGTGCGCTCGGCGCGACCACGGCCCCGTCCGGCCCGGTCGGCGCCACGGGCACGTTCTCCGGCCCGCCCGGCAGCGCCCACCGGCCGGTGAGCAGCAGGTACAGCACCGCGCCGAGGCCCTTGACGTCGTCGCGGGCGATGGCGTCCGGCCGCGGGCCGGGGAACGCGAGCCGCAACCGGCCGTCGGGGGTGACCCGGATGCGCTGCGGGTGGTCCGCGCCGAGCACGAGGCCGGCGTGGTGCGCGCCCTCGATCGCCGCGCCCAGCGGCTCCAGCAGCCGGGTCGCCGCACCGGCGGCCATCGGGCCCTCGGCGACCAGCTCCATCAGGTCGGTGCCCCGGGTCCACTCGGCCACGACCATGCCGAGGATGCCCTCGTCGAGCTTGATGCCCGCGCCGGGCGTCAGCACGTCGATGACCCGCGCGACGCCGGGGTGGGTGAAGCTCGACGCGTGCATGGCGCGCTCGGCGGTCCGCTTGGCGCGGGCCGCGGCGGCGTGGTCGGCCGGGTTGCCCACCAGGACGGTCAGCGCCACGTCCCGGTTGAGCTGCCCGTCCCTCGCCCGCCACAGCTGCGCGTCGCACCGGCGGTCGGCGCCGGACTGCGCCAGCAACCGGTAGCGGCCATCGCCGATCACCCCGCCGGGCACCAGCGAGGTGTTCTGGATGGGGCCGCCGCTCACGGGGCTGAGAGTACGTGAACGGGTGCTGTCACAGGGCTCACCGACGACCCACCAAACGACTGATCTTGCCGATCGCCGGCTTCACCTCGGGCACTCGGAACAGGGCGAGCAGCAGGAAGCTGAGCGGCAGGCCGACGACCGTCTGGATCACGACCTCGACCCAGGCGTTCGCCACGCGGGATTCGAATCCCAACAGGTGAACCACCAGCCAGGCGAGACCGGTGGCCGCGCCGAACGCGATCGCGGACGCCACCACCGTGAGGCAGATCGTCCACGCCGTGTAGCCGGTGCGCAGCCGGCCGAGGCGCAGGCGCAGCCACACCTGCCCCACCAGCGCGCCGACCACGAAGCTCAGCGACATCGCGATCGACACGCCGACCGCGAGCTTGTCCGGCGGCGAGATCGCCAGGAACGCGTACAGCAGCCCGATCCGGACCACGACGATGACCGCCTGGATCAGCGTCGGCGTCCGGGCGTCCTTCATCGCGTAGAACACGCGCAGCTGGAGCAGCGTGATCGCGTACGGGACCAGGCCGAACGCCGACAGCGCCAGCGCCGTGCCGATCGCCTCGCCGCCCGCGATGCCCGACGCGCCGTGCGCGAACACCGCGAGGCCGATCGACACGCCCGCCACCGTCAGCAGCGCGCTGAACGGCATGAGCAGGATCGACGACATCCGGTTGCCGAACGACAGGTCGCCGACCAGGCCGCCGGTGTCGTTCGTCGCCGCCGCGCGGCTCATCTTCGGCATCAGCGCGGTCAGCAGCGACACGCCCAGCACGCCGTACGGCACCTGCGCGATCAGCCACTGCATGTTGTAGGCGGTGATCGCGCCCGGGTCGTGCGTGGCGACGCGGGTCAGCACCACCATGCTGGCGAAGCCGAGGCCCACGTACAGCAGCACCCAGAACGCCAGCCCGCCGAACTCGGCGAGCCTGCGGTCCCAGCCCCACCGCCAGCGGAACCGGAAGCCGGTGCGCTTCATCGCGGGCAGCAGCACCATCGCCTGGAGCGCCACGCCCAGCATCGTGCCCAGACCCAGGACCAGGAGCTTCGGCTCGCCCATCCGCACCGGGTCCAGCGAGATCTCGCCCGGCATCAGCCAGTACACGCCGAGCGTCGCGATCACCACGACGTTGTTGAGCACCGGCGCCCAGGTGGGCAGCCCGAACACGTTGCGCGTGTTCAGGATGGCGCTGAGCAGCGCGGAGAGGCCGTAGAACACGATGCCCGGCAGCACCAGGTACGCGAACGCGGTGACCAGCTCCGGGTTGGCGTCGGTGTCCGAGCTGACGAACAGGTCGGTCAGCAGCGGCGCGCAGGCGATGGCGACGACCGTGCCCGCGCCGAGCAGCACGGCGGCCATCGTGACCATCCACTGCGCGTACGACTCGCCCCGGTCCTCGTCCTCGGTCTCCGCCCTGACCAGCAGCGGGATCGCGACGCTGGTCAGCACGCCGCCGAGCAGCAGCTCGTTGATCATCGTCGGCAGCGTGGTGGCGACCTGGTAGGAGTCGTTCAGCACGTCGACGCCGACGATCGTGATCAGCAGCAGCTTCGAGAGCAGGCCCGAGGCGCGGCTGACGACCGTGGCGATCGCCATCGACCCGCCCGCCCGCGCCAACGAGGGCGCGGGCCGTGCGCCCACCGCCTGCGTCCGCTGCGTCTCCTGGTCCACCGTCGTCGTCTCCCGGACCACCGTCGTCCCGTCCGTGGTTGTTCGCCTCAACTCGTGCTCGACCTCTCCGGGACGACGCCGCCGGCGTCGTCCGGCACCTGCGTCGCGGCCGCCCGCGTCGCGCGCACCCGCCGGTAGATCCGCCGGGCCGACAGCAGCACCAGCGCCACCCCCGCCAGCGCGGTGATGACCACCGTGATGGTCCCGTACGCGGAGGACGACACCTCCAGCCGGGCCCGTTCGCCGAGCTCCACGCCGTCCGGCGTGGTGATCCTGATGTGCACCGGGAACCGGCCGGACCGCAGCACCTCCACCGGCACCTGGAGCAGCAGGTCGCCGCGCGCGGGCAGTTCCTGGTCCGGCAGCGCCTTGGCCTGGAGGCTGGGCGTGTCCTCGATGACGACCCGCACGGTGATCCGCACGTCGAGCCGGTTCTTGATCGACACCAGCAGCGGGCTGTCCGCCGAGCCCAGCAGGATCGGGCTGTTCGGCTCGGTCACCGTCACCTGGCCCAGCAGGCCCTCGACCTGCTCGCGACCGCGGGCGAGGGCCGCGAGCGCGCCGTCCTCGTCGCCGCGCCACGCGCCCGACACCGCGTGCAGCAGGCCCAGTCGCAGCGGGTCGACCAGGTCGGCGGGCTCGGTCGACGCGGCGTCCGGCTGGCGCATCGCCGCGGCCAGCCGCCCGAGGTCCTGCCACGTCTCGCCGACCTCCGCGGTGACCGCCGGGGGCACCTCGCTCGCGCCGGCCTCGACCGGGTAGCTCAGCGCCGCCGTCTGCTCCGGCGCGGTGGCGAGCAGCGAGTCGAGGCCCACCGCGGTCGCGTACCCGTCGCCGATCAGCGACTTCGTCGTCTCCAGCAGCGTGTTGACCTCGCCCGTCGGCGCGTTCCACCGGCGCGGCGGCGCGATCACGACGTGCTGGCCGGTGTCCTGGAACGCGGCGCGGAACGCCAGCGCGGCCAGCGCGTTCTGCACCGACACCGGCGTCGTCTCGGCCGGGGTGCTCACGCCCACGGTCGGCCGGGCCGCCGCCGCGCCCCGGAGCGCGTCGGACACCATGCCGTCCACGCGCACCGCCCGCACCGGCTCGCCCCCGGGCTGGTCGAACCGCACCGGCCCGGTGCCCGGCGTGCCCGCCACCGCGGACTGGTCCAGCACCAGCGACGTGACGCCGCCGGCCCTCAGGTCGTCGAAGGTCTGCTGGTCGAGCACCCCGTCGTCGGGCCACACCAGGCCCTGCACCGGCTGCACGTCCAGCACCTCGCGCACCACGTCCGCGCCGCCCAGCGCCAACGCGCCCATCTCGGTGAGCCGGGCGCGGGACAGGGCGACCAGGTCGGCGTCGGCGTCGGGCAGCGCGACCACGCACCGCCCGCCCGCCAGCAGGCGCAGCTGGGCCAGCCACAGCTCGGCCTCGCCCTCGCCCTTGCCCGGCCCTTGGCCGCGCACCTCGTAGCCCTGGGCCATCGCGCTCACCGTGCGCAGCAGGTCGGGGTCCACGGCCAGGCACACGCCCTGTCCGAGCCGGCCGTCCAGCGCTGACCCGTACGCCTTGAGCAGGCCCCACAGCCGGCCGCCCATGGCGAGCGACCCGGCCAGTTCGTCGTCGGTGAGCACGGTCGGGTTCTGCGTGACGAGGCGCGGCCGGTCGGCCAGCGGCCACAGCAGCGTGACCTTCGCCGGGTTCGCGGGCGTGCCGCGCCCCTCGCCGCCGGGCACCGCGACCACCGGCAGCAGCGTGCTCAGCGCGGCCAGCCGGGCGCGACCGCCGAAGTCGGGGACGCCGTTGATGTTCGCCAGGATCGGGTAGATGCCGGGTTCGTCGATGTCGAGCGACGTCGGGCCGGTCCCGCGCAGCGGGACGGTCAGCACGAACGGCTTCGACTCGTTGCGCTCCAGCCGGTCGGCGACGGGCGTGAAGCTCGGTTGGACGACCTCGGCGTCGGTGGGTTCGCGCAGCGCCTTGCGGACCTCTTCCTCGCTGGTCAGCGGCTCACCGCGTTCCAGGCGCAGCTCGACGTCGTCGATCCGGCGGTCGCCGACGTTCACGACCTTGCCGGAGATCGTGACCGAGTCGGTCGCGCCGGTGACGACGCGAGGCTCCATGTCCTCCACGTCCAGGCGCAGCAGCTGCTGGGCCTGCTCACCGGGTTGGCTCGACAGCGCCCGGGTCGCCCAGACCTGGGTCGCCGGCGCCGGGCGGACGGGCAGCCTGCCGCCGTCGGGGGCCGCGTGCGCGGCGACCCCCGACGACAGGACCAGGAACCCCGCCGCCGCGAGCGCGGACAGCAGCCGTTTCACGCCGACTCCGCTCCGTCCGTCCGGTAGCCGGTTTTCCGGTACCCGTTAGTCTCGTATTCGGAGAGCAGTTCGGCGGCGCGGCGCACCAGTCGGCGCTCGTCCGCGTAGGCGAGCCGCTCGTCCAGTTCGCCAAGGGGCACCCACGCCACCTCGGTGACCTCCACGTCCTCATCGGAAAGCTCGCCGCCCAGCGCCTCCAGGAGGAAGTGGTGGACGGTCTTGTGCACCCGCCGGTCCTCGGCCACGAACCAGTAGTCGATCGAGCCGAGCGGCCGGAGCACCCTGCTATGAATACCGGTCTCCTCGGCGACCTCGCGCACCGCGGTCTGCTCAGCGGTCTCACCGGCCTCGATGTGCCCCTTCGGCAGGGACCACAGCAACCGCCCCCGCCGGTCCAACCGCCCGATCACCGCGGCGGCGCGCCGCTCGAAGTCGAGCACCAGCCCGCCCGCCGACGTCTCGTCGACGGTCTTCAGCCGGCGACCGCGACGCCTGTTCCGGCGCCTCGGCTTGGGACCGCCGGAGCGACCGGACGACTGGGGCATGACGCTGATGGTAGTAGCGACCAGCGATTACGGGACGTGACCGTCCTGTAGCGACAGGTGATCAACTCGGCGGAGGGGCGGTCGTGACGCCCGCGCGCGGGGCGACGACGACCGCTTCGGGTGATCTTGAGCAGGGGTCCCCGGCCACAGGGGTCCCCCCGATTTCCAGTCAACCGGGAACCGGGCCGGCCCGTCGCCGGTCGCGGCCCACCTGTGGACAACTCGTTCGGGCCCCCGTGGCACGACCAGTACCCTCGCTCCTCGTGTCCGGACCCAACGCCCCCGCCGTGCAGGACAATGCCGTGGTGGACCTGCCGACCGGCTTCCCCCTGGGGAGCTCCCCCGTCGCCGCCGAGCTCGCCGACCGCTTCCACGCGGCCGGCCACCGGCTCTACCTGGTGGGTGGCAGCGTGCGGGACGCGCTGCTCGGCAGGCTGTCCGGCGACCTCGACTTCACCACCGACGCCCGGCCGCCGCAGATCCTCGCGCTGCTCAAGGGGTGGGCCGACGCGATCTGGGACACCGGCATCGCGTTCGGCACGGTCGGCGCGGGCAAGCACGGGCAGACCGTGGAGATCACCACGTTCCGCGCGGACAGCTACGACGGCGTGTCCCGGAACCCCGAGGTGACCTTCGGCGACTCCATCGAGGGCGACCTGGTCCGGCGCGACTTCACCGCCAACGCGATGGCGTACGACCTGGTCGGCCGGCAGCTCATCGACCCGACCGGCGGACGGCGGGCGCTGCGCGAGCGGGTGCTGGACACGCCCGCCACGCCGCAGGAGTCCTTCTCCGACGACCCCCTGCGGATGCTGCGCGCCGCCCGGTTCGCCTCGCAGCTCGGGTTCACCGTCGCGCCGCGCGTCCGCGAGGCCATGGCCGCCATGGCCGGCGAGCTGGGCCGCATCACGGCCGAGCGCGTCCAGGTGGAGCTGTCGAAGCTGCTCACCGGGGCGCACCCGCGCGCCGGTGTGGAGCTGGTGGTCGACGCGAAGCTCGCCGACGTCGTGCTGCCCGAGCTGCCCGCGATGAAGCTGGAGATCGACGAGCACCACCAGCACAAGGACGTCTACACCCACTCCCTCACCGTGCTCGACCAGGCGATCGACCTGGAGGAGGGCCCCGAGCCCGACCTCGTCCTCCGGCTCGCCGCGCTGCTGCACGACATCGGCAAGCCGGCCACCCGCCGGTTCGAGGAGGGTGGCGGGGTGTCGTTCCACCACCACGAGGTGGTCGGCGCCAAGATGGTCCGCAAGCGCTTGCGCGCCCTCAAGTACTCGAAGGACATCACCGAGGACGTCGCCCAGCTCGTGTACCTCCACCTGCGCTTCCACGGCTACGGCGGCGGCGAGTGGACCGACTCGGCGGTGCGCCGGTACGTGACGGACGCCGAGCACCTGCTGCCGCGCCTGCACAAGCTCGTGCGCGCCGACTGCACCACGCGCAACAGGCGCAAGGCCAACGCGCTCCAGCGCACCTACGACGACCTGGAGCGCCGCATCGAGCGGATCGCCGCCGAGGAGGACCTGAAGCGGGTCCGGCCCGACCTCGACGGCAACGAGATCATGCGGCTGCTCGGCCTGCCGCCGGGTCCGCTGGTCGGCCGGGCGTGGAAGTTCCTCAAGGAGCTGCGCCTGGACCGAGGTCCCCTGGACCACGACGAGGCGGTCGCCGAACTGCTCGCGTGGGCGCGCGCGGAGGGCGTCGAGCCGCCCGCCGAGTGACGCGGCGAGCACCCGAAGTGACCAATCTCGGCCTCACGGGGTGGTCAGTGACAGGCGGTTGCGGGACCATGACCCTGTGCGCAGGACGCGCACTGGGGGTGGTGTCGCATGAACGCGTGGGGGTTGTCCGAGGGGGGCACCCGGGCGCAGGGCCTGGAAGCGCTGACCGATCGACAGAGGGCGGTGCTCCGCTGCCTGGCCAGGGGGTTGGCCGATCACGAGATCGCGAGGGTGCTGGCCATCAGCCAGCGCCAGGTGGGGGTGGTGGTGTCGGAGATCCTGGGGGCGCTGAGCCTGCGGGACCGGATGGCGGCGGTGGTCTACGCCCACGAGACGGGCGTGATCAGGCTCCCGCTGCCGAGGTAGTGGTCCGCCGGGTCATCAGCAGGTAGCCGAGCAGTCCGAGCAGGTACGCCGCCGTCGCGGCGACCACCAGACCGGGTGACCGGCCGTCCAGGGGGACGACGGCCGCCGCGGCGGTGACGGCGGCCACCTGCGTGGCGTTGAACAGCGTGTCGTACAGGGCGAACACCCGGCCGCGGACCTCGTCGCCGATGTCGCCCTGCACGGCCGCGTCCACGCACAGCTTCACGACCTGCCCGGCGAACGTGAGCAGGAACGACGCGGCGAGGATCGTCGGCAGCAGCATCGGCAGGCCGAGGCCCAGCTGGGTGGACGCGGCCAGCAGGAGCGCCCCGCACACGGTGCCGCGGCGGCCCAGCACGGCCACGACCCGGTCGGTCACCAGGCCCGCGAGCAGGATGCCCGCGCCACCGGCCACGGCGACCTCGCCGAGCCCGGCCAGGCCCGCCTTCAGCGGGCCGAAGTCCTCCAGCGAGTGGCGCATCAGCAGCAGCGTGAGCAGCAGCGATACGCCGAACGCCGCCCGGTGCGCGAGCAGCGCCAGCAGCGCGGCGGCGACCGTGGGGGTGCGCCACGCCGCGCGCGCGCCGTCCAGCAGGCCGTGCGCGACGGCGGTCAGCGTCCGGCTCGGCTCGTCGACCTCGTCCGGGCCGAGCGCGCCGCGGCCGAACCGGGACGCCAGGAGCGCGGCGGCCAGCGAGCCGACCACGGCGAAGGCCGTGGTGGACCCCGAGCCGCCGTCACCGGCGCCGAACAGCTCCCGCAGCCCGACCGCGCAGCCCGCGCCGAGCACGGCGGTGAGCGCGCCCGCCGTGGTGACGAACGCGTTGGCCTCGACCAGGTGGTCCTCGTGCACGACGTGCGGCAGCGACGCGGACAGCCCGGAACCGACGAACCGGCTGACGCCCGTCACGACGAGCGCCGCGGCGTACAGCGGCACACCGGCCAGTCCGAGCCCGACCGCAACGGCGGTGAGCAGCACGAACAGCCCACGTGCGAGGTTCGCCACGACGAGCACGCGGCGGCGGTCCCACCGGTCGAGCAGGGCGCCCGCGAACGGTCCGACCACCGAGTACGGCAGGAGGAGCACGGCGAACCCGGCGGCCACGGCGAGCGGGTCGGAGTGGCGCTCGGGGTTGAACAGCACGGCGCCCGCGAGGCCGGCCTGGAACAGGCCGTCGCCCCACTGGGCCGCCAGCCTGGAGGCGAGCAGCCTGCGGAAGTCCGGCGCGGCGAGGAGTTTGCGGGCACCGAGGTGGTGCTGTGCCGTGCCGGCACCGGCGGTGGTCACGGGGACGAGCCTATGCCTCCTGCCGGCGGAACGGCTCCCTGACCACCGGAGCACCGCGGGGACCGGCCCGAAGGTCGCGCCCGAAGGGTGGTGCCGGGGAAGGGGGCCGGGAAGGTGTCCGGAGGTGGTGGCCAAGAAGGCCGGACCCTTGCGGGTCCGGCCTCCCTGGTGCCAGGCGCCCGGTCGCCTCACGGCGGCTTGCGCAGCGCGGCTCCAGCCGAACGGTATTCCGCGAAGGCGGTTTCTAGTGAGCCCGGGGGACACGAAGACGCCTGACGGTTCGTACAACGACCGCGGTAGCCCGGTTGTTCCGCTCCCGGTGTGATCCACGTCTTCTGAGATCATGCAGTGGTGCGCCCTGATGCCGACGTCGAACCGGGTTCGCTGCTGGTCGCGGCACCGACCCTGGTCGACCCCAACTTCCGCCGGACCGTGGTCTACGTCATCGACCACCGCGGCGAGGGCACCCTCGGGGTCGTCCTGAACAGGCCCAGCGAGGTGGCGGTGCACGACGTGCTGCCCGTCTGGGGCCCGCACGTCACCCGCCCGCAGGCGGTGTACATCGGCGGCCCGGTCGAGCAGAAGACCGCGCTGTGCCTCGCCGCGATGCGCACCGGGCAGGACCTGGCTTCACTCGAAGGTGTGGTCGCCGTGCACGGTCCGGTGGCGTTGGTCGACCTGGACGCCGACCCGGACGCCCTGGTGCCGAAGGTGCGCGGCCTGCGGGTGTTCGCCGGCTACTCGGGGTGGAGCGAGGGCCAGCTGGTGGGCGAGGTCGAGCGCGGCGACTGGATCGTGGTCAAGGGCCTGCCCGACGACGTGCTCACGCCGCCCGGCGTCGACCTGTGGGGTCGGGTGCTGCGCCGCCAGGGCATGCCGACGGCGCTGCTGGCCACGTTCCCGACGGACGTCCGCCGGAACTGAGGGTCAGGCGCGGGAGAGCACGCCGCACCCGCCGCCGGCGCAGGCGCACCCGCCGCAGCCGGCCGGGGCGGACTCGGGCATGACCTCGGCCGCCCGGTGCCCCAGCACGCCGCCCGCGCTCGCGACCACGACGCTGCCGACGAGCCCGATCAGGCCGATGACCAGGGAGGCGGCCGGGTTGACCGCGCCCGCGACCGCCGCGACCAGCGCGATGGCGCCCGCCGCCAGGGTGGGCACGGCCGCGATCTTGTTGGCCAGGGCGAACGCCTCGTCGTCGCGGAGGGTGGCCTTGGTGCGCACGCCGAAGAACCGGTTGCGGTGCAGCGCCCCGCGCAGGCCCAGGAAGCCGACCGCTCCGAAGGCGACGCCGATCAGACCCAGTACCACAGGCAGCACGATGTTCACCCTGACGAGGGTAGGCCGGTCCTCCGCCCCCGGGCGAACCAGCCCCGCGTGACGTCCGCTGCACCGGGAGGCGCCCACCGCGTCGTCGCGCTTGCGCCGCGCTGATACCGTTGGCGGCATGAGCAAGGCCCGCCTGCTCCTTAGCTAGCCGCGCAGACCTCGTCAGGCCAGGTCGGCGCGGCAACCCCTCATGCCTCATCCAGGCTGGGGGGTTTCGTCATGTCAGGGGCAGGTATCCGATGGAGAGGGACATCCCGATGAGCACCGACGCGGCGGACGAGAAGCCCGCCTTCCGCTACACCGCCGAACTGGCCGGCGAGATCGAGAAGCGGTGGCAGCAGCACTGGGAGGAGCACGGCACCTTCCACGCGCCGAACCCGGTCGGCCCGCTCCAGGGCGACGTGCCCGCGGACAAGCTGTTCGTGCAGGACATGTTCCCGTACCCGTCGGGCTCGGGCCTGCACGTGGGCCACCCGCTGGGCTTCATCGGCACGGACGTCTACGCCCGGTACCACCGGATGAACGGCCGCAACGTCCTGCACACGATGGGCTTCGACGCGTTCGGCCTGCCCGCCGAGCAGTACGCCGTGCAGACCGGCCGGCACCCGCGCAAGACCACCGAGGACAACATCCGGACCTACCTGCGGCAGATCCGCAGGCTGGGCCTGGGCCACGACGAGCGCCGGCGGATCTCCACGATCGATCCGGACTACTACAAGTGGACCCAGTGGATCTTCCTGCAGATCTTCAACTCCTGGTACGACCCGCGCGCGGCCAAGGCCCGGCCGATCGCCGAGCTGGTCGCCGAGTTCGAGTCGGGTGAGCGCGCCACGCCCGACACGCCGTGGGCCGAGCTGACCGGCCCCGAGCGGGAGAAGCTGCTGGGGCAGCACCGCCTGGCCTACCTGTCCGAGGCGCCGGTGAACTGGTGCCCCGGCCTGGGCACCGTGCTGGCGAACGAGGAGGTCACCGCCGACGGCCGCAGCGAGCGCGGCAACTTCCCGGTGTTCCGCCGCTCCCTGCGCCAGTGGATGATGCGGATCACCGCCTACTCGGACCGCCTGGTGGACGACCTGGACCGGCTGGACTGGCCGGAGAAGGTCAAGGCGATGCAGCGGAACTGGATCGGCCGCTCCCACGGCGCGCGGGTCAGGTTCGCGGTCGGGGACCACGACATCGAGGTGTTCACCACCCGCCCGGACACGCTGTTCGGCGCCACCTACGTGGTGCTGGCGCCCGAGCACCCGCTGGTCGACGTGATCGCCGCGCCCGAGCGGGCCGACGAGATCGCCGCCTACCGGCGCGAGGTGGCGCGCAAGTCCGACCTGGACCGGCAGGAGAACAAGGACAAGACCGGCGTCTTCACCGGCGCGCACGCCACCAACCCGGTCAACGGCGCGCAGATCCCGGTGTACGTCGCGGACTACGTGCTGATGGGCTACGGCACCGGCGCGATCATGGCCGTGCCCGGCCAGGACCAGCGCGACTGGGACTTCGCGAAGAAGTTCGACCTGCCGATCATCCGCACCGTGCAGCCGTCCGAGGGCTTCGACGGCGAGGCGTACACGGGCGCGGGCCCCGCGATCAACAGCAGCCACGAGAGCAGCCTGAGCCTGGACGGCCTGGACGTCGCCGAGGCGAAGAAGAAGGTCATCGCCTGGCTGGAGGAGCACGACCGCGGCGAGGGCACCGTGCAGTTCAAGCTGCGCGACTGGCTGTTCTCCCGCCAGCGGTACTGGGGCGAGCCGTTCCCGATCGTCTACGACGAGGACGGCACGCCCGTCGCGGTGCCCGAGTCGATGCTGCCGATCGAGCTGCCGGAGGTGGACGACTACTCGCCGCGCACGTTCGAGCCGGAGGACGCGAACTCCGAGCCGTCGCCGCCGCTGTCGCGCGCCGAGGACTGGGTGACCGTCGAGCTGGACCTGGGCGACGGCCCCAGGAAGTACCGCCGCGAGACCAACACCATGCCCAACTGGGCGGGGTCGTGCTGGTACCAGCTGCGGTACGTGGACCCGACCGAGACCGAGCGGTTCGTCAACGCGGAGAACGAGCGCTACTGGCTGGGCCCGCGCCCGGCCGAGCACGGTGACGCGGACCCGGGCGGCGTCGACCTGTACATCGGCGGCGTCGAGCACGCCGTGCTGCACCTGCTGTACGCGCGGTTCTGGCAGAAGGTGCTGTTCGACCTGGGGCACCTGACGGGCGACGAGCCGTATCGGCGGCTGTTCAACCAGGGCTACATCGAGGCGTACGCCTACACCGACGCGCGCGGCGCGTACGTGCCCGCCGAGCGGGTGGAGGAGCGCGGCGGCAAGTACTTCTTCGAGGGCGGGGAGGTGCGGCGCGAGTACGGCAAGATGGGCAAGAGCCTGAAGAACGTCGTCACGCCCGACGAGATGTGCGAGAAGTACGGCGCGGACACGTTCCGGCTGTACGAGATGTCCATGGGCCCGATGGACGTGTCGCGGCCGTGGGCGACGAAGGACGTCGTCGGCGCGCAGCGGTTCCTGCAACGGCTGTGGCGCAACCTGGTCGACGAGAGCACCGGCGAGCTGCGGGTGACCTCGGAGGAGCCGGGCGAGGAAGCGCTGCGCCTGCTGCACAGGACGATCGCGGGCGTGCACGACGACTACGCGAACCTGCGCTACAACACGGCCGGCGCGAAGCTGATCGAGCTGAACAACCACGTCACGAAGCACTACCCGGGCGGTGCGCCGCGGGTCCTGGCCGAGCCGCTGGTGCTGATGCTGGCGCCGCTGAGCCCGCACGTGGCCGAGGAGCTGTGGGCGAAGCTGGGCCACACCGGGTCGCTGGCCCACGGCCCGTTCCCGGTGGCCGACGAGGCGTACCTGGTGGAGGACACCGCCGAGTACCCGATCCAGGTCAACGGCAAGGTGCGGGCGCGCGTCGTCGTCGCCGCGTCGGCGTCGCAGGACGAGGTGAGGGCGGCGGCGCTGGCCGAGGGGAAGGTGGCCGAGCTGCTGGCCGGCAAGGAACCGCGCAAGGTCATCGTCGTCCCGGGCCGGCTGGTCAACGTGGTGCTGTAGTTCGTTCGCGAGGAGGGCGGCGACCCGGTCCGGGGTCGCCGCCCTCCCTACGGTCGCGGTAGTTGCGCCGCGACCTCGGCGAGCGCGTCCACCAGTTCCGGGTCGGGCGTGCCGCCCGCGGGTTCGGACTCGGCGATCGTGATGGTCGTGTCCACGGTCTCCGACCAGTAGTGCACGGCGGTGAACGGGATGTCCGCCATGCCCAGGACGGTCGTGCTGAGCGGTCGCACGTCGCCCGAGCCGTGCACGTCCACGACGTCCTCGAACTGGCGGGCCTGCCTGCGGCCGGGGAAGGTGACCCAGGCGACCGAGACGACGGCCTCGCCGCCCGCGCCGTCGCCGACCGCCAGCAGCAGGCGGTCCAGCGAGGTGCACGGCGTGTGCGCGAAGAAGTCGCGGACCCGGCCGAACGAGTTGGCGTGGCAGTCCAGCTCCTGCTTGACGGCCTGCTTGGTGATCCGCGCGCCCAGGTGGGCGACCGCGCCCTCGACGTCCCCGCCGCGCGCGCTGCGCTTGGCGTCCCACTTGCGCACGCCGATGCTCTCGACGGGCGCCGCGCCCCCGGCGCCGCCCGCGCCGGAGTTCAGCGCCGCGCCGCCGGCGCCGCCCGCTCCGGCGAGCACGACGAGGACCGCGGCCACGAGCGCCACGCCGCCGCCACCCGATTCCTTCTTCGCCACCGCCCCGCCTCAGTCGACCCCCGTGAACCCCGCACCATGCAACCCCGACGAGTGCGGCCCGGATGCGCCCGCACCGCGAAAAGCGCTCGAACGGCCCAGCGGGTCCCTCCGGAAGTCGCAGCTCACGGTTGCGGAGCGAAACCCGCCTCGCTCAACATGCGCGACAACATGGAATCGAACAGCGGTTCCGGGTCGGTCACGGCGAACGGGAACCGCCCGAACACCTCCAGCGCCACGTGCCCGTAGATGCGGACCCAGCACTGCGTGATGTGGTGGACCGCGCCGAGCGTCAGCACCGCCTCGTCGACCACCGACCCGTCGGCGTCCACCGCCGCCAGCAGCACCTGCCGGAACGCGGCGAGGTCGGCGTGCAGCTCGGCGGGCACGTCCGCGCCGACGCCCTCGGGCACCGGGTGCGCGACGATCAACCGGCCCGCGACCCGGAGGAACACCCGGCCGAACGGGTCGCCGACCACGTGGCGGCCCGCGTCCGGTCCGCACCGGCCCAGGTGGTCCTCGGTGGAGGCGAAGACCAGCGCGAACTCCTGGGGGTGCGCCAGTGCCCAGCGCCGGAACCCCCGGCACACGGCGAAGACCTGCGCGGCCACGTCCCGCTCGTCGACGCCCGCCAGGCCCCGGTCCAGCTCGGCGGCGAGGTCGGCGCACACGTCCTCGGCGAGGCTGCGGAGCAGGTCCTCGCGCGAGTCGTAGTAGCGGTAGAGCGCGGGGGCGGTGATGCCGACCTCCCGGGCGATCGCACGCAACGTGACGGCGTCGCGTCCGTGTTCCACGAGCAGGGCACGCGCCTGGCGACGGATCTCGCGCTCGGTGTCGGCACGCATCCGTTCCCGCCGCGTGGCCTCCGTCATATGTCACCCAATCAGGTTGTAGCGGTTATCGACCGGGTATAAATTCCCAGCTGGTCTAGTGAACGGTGTTCACCGAATTGACGCCATTCGCGCAACGGTAGCCCATCAACCTGGGAGGACACGTGTTCGCGAAGTGGGGATCGCTCGCCTACCGGCGTCGCTGGGCGGTGCTGGTCGCGACCGTCGTCCTGGCGGTGGTGGGCGGCATCTGGGGCCTCGGCGTGTTCGACAAGCTGAGCCAGGGCGGCTACGAGGCGCCCGACAGCGAGGCCGCGCGCGCCACCGAGGTCGCCCAGGAGGCGTTCGGCCGCCAGGGCGGTGACGTCCTCGCCGTCTACGACACCGTCGACCCGGCCGACCTCCAGCGGATCGCCGCCGAGCTGGCCGACCTGCCGCGCGACGCCGTGCTGAACGTCCTACCGCCCGTGCCCTCCCCGGAGGGCGGCAAGTCCCTCGTCGTGATCACGCTCGCCTCCGGCGACTCCAACGAGCAGATCAAGCAGTACGAGCGGATCACCGGCGAACTGGCGGTCGACGGCCGGCAACCGCTGGTCGGCGGCTTCGTGCCGACGCAGAAGGCGATCAGCGACATGTCCGCCTCCGACCTCACCAAGGCCGAGGCCGTGTCGCTGCCGATCGTGCTGCTCCTGCTCGTGGTCATCTTCGGCGGTCTGGTCGCCGCCTCGCTGCCGGTGCTCGTCGGCGGCCTCGCGATCCTCGGCTCGCTCGGCGTGCTGCACGCCGTGTCCCACGTCGCGGACGTCAACTCGTTCGCGGTCAACGTGGCCAGCCTGCTCGGCCTCGGCATGGCGATCGACTACGGCCTGTTCATGGTCGGCCGGTTCCGGGAGGAGCTGGCCGCGGGCCGCGCCGTGCCCGACGCCGTGCGCCGCACCGTCATGTCCGCCGGCCGCACCGTGCTGTTCTCGGCGACGCTGCTGGTCATCGCGCTGGCCGGGCTGCTGCTGTTCCCGCAGGGCTTCCTCAAGTCGCTCAGCTACGGCGGCATGGCGGCGGTGGCCATCGCCGCGCTGGTGTCGCTGACCCTGCTGCCCGCGCTGCTGGGCGTCCTGGGCCACCGCGTCGACAAGCTCGCCATGCCGTGGCGCAAGGACAAGGCCCCGTCCGAGGCGGGCTGGCGGCGGCTCGCGGGCCGGGTCATGAAGCGCCCGGTGCTGTTCGCGCTGCCCATCGTGCTGCTGCTGCTCGGGCTCGGCGCGCCGTTCCTGGGCGTGAAGTTCGGCGAGGTCACCGAGAAGGTGCTGCCCGAGGGCAACCCGGCGCGGGTCGCCGCCGAGACCATCAACACCGACTTCGCCGCGCTGTCCAACACCGGCTTCAGGATCGTGGTCACCGGGGACCCGTCGCCCGCCGAGGTGCGGGAGTTCGTCGGCAGGGTCGGCGAGGTGCCCGGCGTGGGCGAGGCGCGGATCGCCGCCGAACCCGCCGACGGCGTCTGGTCGATCACCGCCGGCCTCGACCAGGACCCGCTGAGCGACCGGTCGAAGCAGGCGCTGAAGGACGTGCGGGCGCTCGACGGCCCCGGCGACGAGGTGCTCGTGGGCGGCAGCACGGCCGTGGTGTCCGACAGCCTCGACGCCATCGCCGACACGCTGCCGCTGATGGTCGTGCTGCTCGTCGGCGCCACGTTCGTGTTGATGTTCCTCGCGTTCGGCTCGGTGCTGCTGCCGATCAAGGCCGTGGTGATGAGCGCGCTCAGCCTGTCCGCCACGTTCGGCGTGCTCGTGTGGGTGTTCCAGGAGGGCCACGGCGCGTCGCTGCTCGGCGTCACTCCCGCGCCGCTGGAGTCCGGCATCGTCGTGCTGATGGCGGCCGTGGTGTTCGGCCTGTCCACCGACTACGAGGTGTTCCTGCTGTCCCGCATGGTCGAGGCGCGCGGGCGCGGCGCGTCCACCGAGGAGGCGGTGACGACGGGCCTGGCCAAGACCGGCCGGGTGATCACCGCGGCGGCGCTGCTGCTGATCGTGGTGACCGGCGCGTTCGCGTTCTCGCAGATCACGATGATGCGGTTCGTCGGCGTCGGCATGATCCTCGCGCTGGCCCTGGACGCCACGGTGGTGCGGATGCTGCTCGTGCCCGCGGTGATGAAGCTGCTCGGCGACGCCGCGTGGTGGGCGCCCGGTCCGCTGCGGCGCATCCAGGAGCGCGTGGCGATCCACGAGGACGCGCCCGCCGACGACGAGGAGACGCCGCAGCCCGCCCGGGCGATGTCCTAGTCCCGGTCCGCGCCGGGCGGCTGCTCGAAGGCGATGGTCGTGGCCTCGAAGCCGCGACCGTCGTCGTCGAGGCCGCTGAGCCGGTACGTCGCCAGCACCCGGTCGTCCGCGCTGTCCAGCACGGTGGTCGTGTCCCCGGAGGCCAGGAACACGCGGCGGTCGCCGGGCGCGATGGCCAGCGCCCGCGCCGCGAACGGCAGGGTCCGGCTCGCGCGCGTGTCCGCGTCCAGCACGGCCACGCCCCGGTCGAGCGCCACGTAGACGCGCCGCCCGTCCGGGGTGACCGCCACGTTCCCCGCGCCCTCGCCGACCGGCGCGGACCAGCGGACGCGGTGGTCCACCGGGTCGACCTCGGACACCGTGCCGGTGCCCTCCCCCACGTCCAGGGAGCTGACGTAGACCGCGGAGCCGTCCGGGCTGACCGCCACGTGCTGCGGCAGGCCGCCCACCTCGACCGCCGCCACCGGGCTCGCGGACGCCGTGTCGACCACGACCACCGTGCCGTCCTGGGCGTTGGCCACGTAGAGCCGGCCGCCGTCGGGGCTGATCGCGATGCCCTGCGGCCGGCCGCCCACGGTGATCGCGGCGACCAGCCGGAACCTCTCTGGGTCGATCACCGCGACCGAGTCGCCGCCGGTCACGTAGAGCCGGCCGCCGTCGGGGCGCATCACCGCCTCGGCGAGCTGCGCGCCCGCGTCGATGCGGCCGACCACCTTGCCGCCGGCGGTGTCGATGGCCGTGACGACGCCCGCCCACCCGTTGACCACGTACGCGCGTCGCCCGTCCGGGGCCACCGCGGCGCCCGTCGTCCACGAGCCGCTCCGCGCGCGGGCCACGACCGTGCCGTCGGTGGTGTCGAGGACCTGGAGCGCGCCGCCGTGCGCCACGAAGTACGCCCTGGGTGCGAGCGTGCCCGCCGCCGTGACGACGGGCGGTGGCGGCCGGCCCGCGGTGGAGAGCGCGGCGGCGAGGAGCAGGGCGGCCGTTCCCGCCGCGGCGGCGGCGGTGCGTCGTCCCCACATGCTGCGAGGGAACACCCGGACCGGGTGCGGTTCCACCGCGGTCCTACGGACGTGTGGCATTCATGCCGGACCGGGTGATCGTCGGTGTAGGCGCGACGGGCGCCGCCCGCGACGGCGGGGGGCGGCGCTGAGCCGTGCGCCCGGCGCCGGTCGCTCGGGGGGCGAAACGACCGACGCCGGGCTCCAGCCGGTGCTCGCGCACCGGTGGCCCAACCCCGACGACGTAGAACTACCACCAGGTTGACGCAGCGCGCGGCGTTTTGGCTCCCGAGAGCTACGAATCAGCCGAAATTCGTCGCGTTGCCACCAACTTGGCGTAACGCGTACCCGCCGTCAGGAGGACGAGGCCCGCCCCGATGAAGGCCAGGACCCGCGCGATGCCGTCCAGCGCGGCCAGGTCGAACAGCAGCAGCTTCGCCACCGCGGCCCCGACCAGCACCAACCCCGCCACCCGCACCGAGCGCCGGTCGATGCCCTTCACCAGCAGGAACAGGGCGGCGACCGTCCACGACACGGTCACGACCGAGTGGCCGAACACGAACCCGGTGACGTCCTGTGACACCAGCAGGGCGCCGCACAGCACCACGCCCGCCGCCGCGTACAGCAGGACGACCCCGGCGACGACCCACGGGAGCGGGTGCCTGCCCAGCACGCCGAGGCCCGACGCGACCCACGGCAGCACGACCGCCAGCACGCCCAGCACCAGCGCGGTCAGCACGCCGGACACCAGGAACCCGACCGTCGCGGCCCTGCGCGGTTCGTCCAGCAGCAGTTCCGGCGGCACGGCGTGGGCCAGCGTGAGCAGCGCGCCGACGGCGGCGAACGCGGCCGACCCGATCAGCGGGCCGCGCGAGGTGAGCAGCTTGGCCAGCACCGCCAGCACCAGCGCCTCCAGCAGCACCACGGCGGCGCGCGTGCTGCCGTCCAGCGCCACGGCCGTCGCCTGGAACGCGGCGAACACGCCGACCGCGCCGATCCCCGCCGTGAAGGCGCGCGGCAGGCTCCGGCGGCCGACCGCCCACAGGGCGAGCAGCACCAGCGCCACCGCACCGGCGACCGCCGCGCCCAGGGGCCGGTCGAGCACCGACACGGTGAGCAGGGCGGGCACCGGCGAGCCGACCGCCAGCGCGAGCGCGGTCAGGTCGTCCGGCCGGACGCGCGCGGTCAGCACCGCGCCCGCCACGCCGACCACGGCGGCCAGCAGCGCGATCGCCGCCAGCACGTGCTGGTCGGTGCGGCCGATCACCAGCACCGTCGCGACCAGCGGCGGCACGCCCGCGGTGACCGCGAGCCACGGCCAGGCGCGCTTGAGGTGCACCGGCGTCGCGGCCGTCTTCAGCACCAGCAGGAAGCCGACGAGCAGCGGCGTGAAGCCCGCGGTGAGGATCGGCGCGCACACCGCGCACGCCGCCACCACGCCGATCGCGAGCACCGGCGAGTCCCACTTCGCCGCCAGCAGCAGGCCGCCGGCGGCGATGACCAGCCCGGCCGCGAGCCCGCCGCCCTCCGGCAGGTAGGAGTAGATCGAGGTGGCGGCGACGACGTCGAGGTAGAGCACCGCGATGCCGGTGGCGGCCAGGGCGAACGCCCCCGTGCGTCCCGCCGGCGTGCGGTGCAGCCACAGGCCGACGCCGAGCAGCACCCCGCCGAGCGCCGCGCCGCCGAGCACGCGGGGCAGCGGGCCCAGGTAGCCGCGCTGGACGGCGAGGACCAGCAGCATGACGACGCCGAGCAGCGTGACCGCGCCGCCGACCCAGGCGAGCAGCTTGCTGCCCGCGCCGTCCTGGCTCAGCCGGTCGAACAGCGAGCGGCGAGGGGGCGGCGGGGTCCACTGCGGCGGGGTCCACTGCGGTGACGGGCCCCAGCCGTGGCCGGGGTGCGGTGGCGGTGGCGGTGGCGGTGGCATCGACCCGGTCTGCAAGGGCGGACGGACCGGCTGGGGCGGGATCGGCTGGGGCGGAATCGACTGGGGCGGGATCGACTGCCGCTGCACCGACGGCTGCACCTGCGGCGACTGGACCGGTGCCGGCTGGACGCGCGGCGCCTTGACCTCCGGCACCTCGACCCGGGGTGCCTTCGGCCCGGGCGTTTCCGCGCGCGTGGTCGCCGCGGCGGCGGTTCCGGCGTCGGAGATGTCGGCGTCGGAGGGCTCGGCGCGTGCCGCGTCGGCGGGCCGCTCCAGCGTGGCCACGGCGCGGTCGTCACCCACGCGGTGCAGCTCCAGGCCCACCGCTTCGAGGCGGCGGCCGAGGTGCGACAGCTCGTCCGCCAGTCGGATCAGGGGGTCGTGCCCGGTCCCGGTCATGTGACCAGGATCGTCCCGATCGGGTGTATCCGACATCCGTACCTCTACTCAACCCGCGCACCGGACCGGACGACCCGCCGGGTGCGCCCGGGGTGGGAGGCTGCCACGCATGACGGTCCTCGTGCTCGGTTCCGCGAACGCCGACCTCGTCGTCCCCGTGCCGCGCCGCCCGGCGGCCGGCGAGACGGTGCTGGGCGGCGACACCACCGTCCTGCCCGGCGGCAAGGGCGCGAACACGGCGGTCGCCGCCGCCCGACTGGGTGCGGACGTGTCGTTCGCCGGGGCGGTCGGCGACGACCGGCACGGCGAGCTGCTGCGCCGCTCCCTCGCCTCCTCCGGGGTGCGGACCGAGCACCTCCGCACGTCCGAACGCCCCACCGGCGTCGCGTACATCACGGTGACGCCGGACGGCGAGAACTCGATCGTCGTGGCCCCCGGTGCCAACGCGGACGTGACCGAGGCCGACGTCGACGCCCTGACCTGGGACGGCGTCGCGGTGCTGGCGTGCTCGCTGGAGGTGCCCGTGCCGACGGTGGCGCACGCGGTCGCGGCGGCGGCCGCCCGGGGGGCGAGGCCGCTGCTCAACCTCTCCCCCGTGGTCGAGGTGCCGGCGGAGACCCTGGCCCTGCTCGACCCGCTGGTCGTCAACGAGCACGAAGCCGCCTCCCTGGCCCCCTCGTTCGAGGCGCTGCTCGACCTGGGACCGCGCTCGGCCGTGATCACCCTCGGCGCGCGCGGCGCGGCGGTCGTGACGCGGGACGGCGTGGTCGAGGTCGCCGCCCCGCCGGTGTCCGCCGTGGACACGACGGGCGCGGGGGACGCGTTCGCCGGCGCGCTGGCGGCCGGCCTGGCCACCGGCTCGTCGCTGGTGGACGCCGCCGCGTTCGCCGCGCGGGTGGCGGCGCTGTCGGTGACGTCGGCGGGCGCCCAGCCGTCCTACCCGACCCGCGCCGAGGTCGACCGGCTGAAAACCGGGTGACCCGCGCCGACGTCGCCGGGGACCCTGGTGCCGTGGAGGCGACCGGTGGGAACAGGGTGGCGTGGGCCGACGTGCCCGGACCGGTGCGCGCCGCCGTCGAGGACGGGATCGGGGCCCCCGTCGTGCGGGCGGTGAGCCAGTCCGGCGGGTTCTCGCCCGGCCTGGCCGCGCGGTTGGAGCTGGGTGACGGGCGGCGGGTGTTCGCCAAGGCGGTCGGGAGTTCGGCGAACCCGGTCAGCCCGGCCATGCACCGCCGGGAGGCCCTGGTCGCCCCGGTGGTACCGGGGCCGCGGTTGCTGTGGTCGCACGACGACGGGGACTGGGTGGTGCTGGTCTTCGAGGACGTGCCCGGTCGCACGCCCGCCGTGCCGTGGGTCGCCGACGAGTGGGAGCGGGTGCACGCGGCCGTCGTGGAGTTGTCGCGGGTCGTGGCACCCCCCGGGTTCCCGCGGGTGGGGCACGACCCCGGGGTGTTCTCCGGGTGGCGCCGGCTCGCGGGCTCGCCGGTGCCGGGGCTCGACCCCTGGGCGGCGGGGCGGCTCGACGAGCTGGCCGGGTGGGAATCCGGGTGGGGTTCGGCGTCCGCCGGCACGTCCCTGCTGCACGGCGACCTGCGCGCGGACAACGTGCTGCTCACCCCGGACGGCGTGGTGTTCGTCGACTGGCCGCACGCGATGCGCGGCGCGCCCTGGGTGGACCTCGTGCTGATGCTGCCGAGCGTGGCGCTCCAGGGCGGCCCCGAGCCGTGGGACGCGTGGGCGTCGTCGCCGCTGTCCCACGACGCCGACCCGGACGCGGTGACGGCGGTGGTCGCGGCCGTCACCGGCTTCTTCGTGCACGGTTCCCGGCTCCCACCGCCGCCCGGGCTGCCGTCGCTGCGGGCGTTCCAGGGGGCGCAGGGGGTGCACGCGCTGCGGTGGCTGCGGCAGCGGCTCGCTCGCTAGGGTCCTGCGGGTGACCGACTACCTGACGTCCACCCGCCTGTCCTACGACACCGTCGCCGAGGACTACTTCGAGCTGGTCGCGGGCATGCTGGCGACCATGCCGTACGACCGGGCGATGCTGGGCGCGTTCGCCGGGCTCGTGCCGGCCGGCGGCCGGGTGGCCGACCTGGGGTGCGGGCCGGGGCAGGTGACGGCGCACCTGGCCGGACTGGGCCTCGACGCGTTCGGGGTGGACCTGTCGCCGGGGATGGTCGAGGTGGCGCGGCGGGAACACCCCGGCCTGCGGTTCGAGGTGGGCACGATGACCGCGCTCGACCTGCCCGACGGCGGCCTGGCCGGGGTCGTGTCCTGGTACTCGATCGTGCACACGCCGCCGGAGGTGCTGCCGGTGGTGTTCGCCGAGTTCGCGCGGGTGGTCGCCCCGGGCGGTCACCTGCTGGTGGCCTTCAAGGCGGGTGACCGGCTCCGTCACCTGACCAGTGGTTACGGCCACGACGGCCTCGACCTCCGGGTCTACTGGCAGCAGCCGGACGCCGTCGCCGAGGTCGCCGCGGGGGCGGGCCTGGTCGAGTCCGCGCGACTGGTGCGCGAGCCGGGTCCCACCGACGGCGGTCGGCAGGCCTGCTTCGTGTTCCGCAAGCCCGCGCCGTAGCGCCGTCAACGCCGTGTGAACGGTCGGCGGTTCGGGTGGCGGCGGGCCACGCCGTGGCGTTGGCTCGTCCTCACGTCACGTCGACCCGAAGGGTATGGTCTAGACCATGTCGAGCGCGCGGTTGAGCGGTGTCGGGGTCAGTTCCGGTAGGGCCTCCGGCCCCGTGGTGCGGGTGGCCGAGCCGCTCGGCGAACCGCCCGCGACGCCCGCGCCCACCGACCCGGCCGCCGAGGCCGCCCGCATCCGGCCCGCCGCCGAACGCGTGGTCGCCAATCTGGAGGAGCGGGCCGCCGCCGCGACCGGTGACGCGAAGGCCGTCCTGGAGACCACCGCCGCCATGGCCGCCGACCCGGCGCTGCTCGCCCAGGCCGAGAAGGTCGTGACCGGCGACGGGCTGCCCGCCGCGCGTGCCGTGCACCAGGCCGCCGCCGGGTTCATCTCCGCCCTCGAAGCCGCCGGCGGGTACATGGCCGAACGCGCCCGCGACGTCCGCGACGTGCGCGACCGGCTGGTCGCCGAACTGCTCGGCGTGCCCGCGCCCGGCGTGCCCGACCTCGCGTCGCCGTCGGTCCTGGTGGCCCGCGACCTCGCACCCGCCGACACCGCGGGCCTCGACCCGGCCAAGGTGCTCGCCCTGGTCACCGAGGAGGGCGGCCCCACCTCGCACACCGCGATCCTGGCCCGCTCGCTCGGCATCCCGGCCGTCGTCGCGTGCCGCGGCGTGCTCGACCTGGCGGCCGACTCGCTCCTCGTGGACGGCGACACGGGCGTCGTGCAGCTGTCCGACGGCACGGTCCGCGCCGCGCACGTCCAGGGCCGGGTCGAGTGGAACGGCGTGGGCGTGCTGCGCGACGGCCACCGGGTCAAGGTGCTCGGCAACGTCGGCTCGCCCGCCGACGCGGTCGCCGCGGCCGCGGCCGGCGCGGAGGGCGTCGGCCTGTTCCGCACCGAGTTCTGCTTCCTGTCGGCGGGCACCGAGCCGTCCGTGGAGGAGCAGCGCGAGGCGTACGCGGCGGTGCTCGCGCCGTTCGAGGGCAAGCCGGTGGTCGTGCGGACCCTGGACGCGGGCGCGGACAAGCCCCTCGCCTTCCTCTCCCCCGACCCCGAGCCCAACCCGGCGCTGGGCGTGCGCGGCCTGCGCGTCGCGTTCGACCGCCCCGACGTGCTGACCCGCCAGCTCGACGCCATCGCCCTGGCGGCGGCCGACACCGGCGCCGACGTGTCCGTCATGGCCCCGATGGTCGCGACCGCCGCCGAGGCCGCCTGGTTCGTCGAACGCGCCCGTGCCGCCGGCATCCGGCGGGCGGGCGTGATGGTCGAGATCCCGGCCGCCGCGCTGGCCGCCCGGGAGATCCTGGCCGTGGTCGACTTCGTCTCGCTGGGGACCAACGACCTGGCCCAGTACGTCTTCGCCGCCGACCGGCAGGTGGGTGCGGTCGCCGCGCTGAACGACCCGTGGCAGCCGGCGCTGCTGCGCCTGGTCAAGCTCGTCGGCGACGCGGGCACCGAACTGGACAAGCCGGTGGGCGTCTGCGGCGAGGCGGCGGCGGACCCGCTGCTGGCGTGCGTGCTGACCGGGCTCGGCGTGACCAGCCTGTCGATGAACCACACCGCCCTGGCCGGGGTGGGCGCGAAGCTCGCGACCACCAGCTTCGACCTGTGCCAGCTCGCCGCGCGGGGTGCCGTGGCGGCGGCCGACCCGGCCTCAGCGAAGGTCGCCGCCCGCGCTCCCCACTAGGAAGCGGGACCAGGCGTCGGTGCCGAACACCAGCACGCCGGCCCCGGGGTTCTTGGAGTCGCGCACGCCGGTCACGTCGACGGTGTGCGCGACCTCCACGCAATCACCGCCGTTCGGGCCGCTGTAGCTGCTCTTGCGCCAGTTCATCGCAGTTCCTCCGCTCGGCGGGCGATCAGCGCGGCGCTGTCCTCCTCCGGAAGCGCACGCTCGACCAGGTCGGCGAAATCGGCTTGGAAGATCGCCAACTCCTCGGGCTTCTCCAGGAACCATCCCCCGAACTGGTTCTCCAGGTACACCGCCCCCGGGTCATCCTCCTGCGGGAATCCGAGCCATTTGAACGACCCGAGGTGGCCCCGATGGCCCGCAGCGTCGAAGGGCATCACCTGGATGGTGACGTCAGGCATCTCGGCAAGCGCACCCAGGTGGTCGAGCTGGCCGCGCATCACCCCGGCGTCGCCGATCCGCCTGCACAGCACCGCCTCGTCGAGGATCGCGTGCACGACCAGCGGGTCGTCGCGCCGCAGCGCCTCCTGGCGGCGGAGCCTGGCCTCCACCGCGCCGGGGTTGTCGAGCAGAGCGGTCGCGTAGGCGGCGGTCTGGAACAGGCCGGTCACGTACCCCGTGTCCCAGCAGCGGATCTCGCTCGCCCCCGCCTCCAGCCCCACGTAGAGGGAGAACCAGTCGGGGATGGACCGGTCGCCGTCCCACCACCCCTTCTCCCGGGCCAGGTCGCACACCCTCAGGTACCACTCGACCCGTTCCACCGGCACCCCGAGGAACGGCAGCAGCACCTCCAGGTCCGGCCCGCCGACCGGCGTGCGCATGCTCTCCAGGTGCGTGATCTTGGTGGGGTTGCAGCGCAGCCGCTTCGCCACGTCGGTCTGCTTCAACCCGGCCGCCTCGCGCAGGCGGCGGATCTCCTGGGCCAGCCACCGGCGGCCGACGGTCGGGCTCAGCATGGGCGGATCGGTTTCCGGCACGCGCGGCAGTCTTGCAGCAGACCCGCACCACCCCATCGAGCGACTAGTCCGATCAGTGTGGCTTTGTAAGGCTTAACCCTGTGAACACGTACGTGCTGTGCCGCATGCGGGGCATCGGCGGGACCTGGCCGTGGTGCGAGACGGTGGCCTCGGCCCCCGGCGGCCCGGTCGCCGACCTGCGCCCGTGGGCGCTGGAGCAGCTCCGCGCCCGTTCCCTGCCGGACGGCTTCTACCAGGCGTTCCTCATGACCCCGGATGAGGACGGCGAGATCGACACCTACCACGCGGACCACGCCGAGGACGTGGTCTGGCTCTACGAGTCGGAGTACGTGCCGGCGGGGTGATCGACCGCGCTACTGCTCCTCCTGCCACCTCTTCACGGTTTCGTCGATGTCATGGAGAAGTGCCTGCCAACTCGACAGCTGCGTGACGGGACCGAAGGGGTCGAGCCGTTCGAGGAGCTGCCTCCGGTGGTTGGAGAAGCGCTCCTCCACCGTCCTGCGCCGCCTCCCGGTCGCATCGGCGGCCCGTACCAGGCAATCGCTCAGGATCTTCTTCGGATCAGCCCTGCTCTCGACCTCGTGGGCCTTCGGGAGGTTGAGGTCCATGCGTCCGCGCGGGTTGCCGGCGACGTGCCTGATGGCCGATTCGTCCAGGAGGAGCCACGCCTCCGTCATCTTCACCGGGATCAACGGGAGGACCCGGGAACTGACGTCGGCGCGACGGGCGCCGTCGTGGATCTCCTCCCGTCGTGCGGCGGGATCGACGTTGTCCGAATCCCGGTGGACCACGACGAGGTCGGGCATGGCCCCCATGAGCTTCACGCCGGCGCCTCGACGGTTTCCGCGAGGGGGAGGTCCGAGGTTCCCTCGGCGACGAAGAGTCCCCGGTACGACCGATTGCTCATCCCACCAGGTCCCAGGGAAGTCGGAGTTGCGCCCCCGCCGGAGATGCCAGATAGGCCACCACGTCCGCTTCCGAGAACGAAGGAACGCCGCCGGCCGCCCGCCACGAATCCTTGAACGGAAGCAGGGTGAGTGCCCGTGTGACCGATCCCTCCGGGGTGCGGAAAGACCTGACGTCCGCCAGGAGGAGGTCCTGCGGATCGCACAGTTGGACGACGCCGGGTGCGTGTGTGTTGACGATCACTTGCCTGAAGGTGTTGGTCTCGTCCGGAACCTCGGAATGGTCCACCGCCAAGTCCCGGACCAGTTGGAGTAGAGCGGGCAAGTTTGCCGGGTGGATTCCGTTCTCCGGCTCTTCCATGCAGATCAGACCCTTGAAGGTCGGATCCTCCAGGAGGACGCACAGTGCGAGGAATCGCAAGGTGCCTTCGGACAGCGCGCGCGCGGGAAGACGGAGGTTGCCCCTTTCCTGGAGGAACAGGGTGAAGACTTCGCGTACTTGGTCGGGCTCGACGGAAATACTCTCGGCACCGATTCCCGCCAGGTCCGACAGGCGACCCGCGACCCGGGCGTAGATGGCATCCGGGTCGGAAACCTCCTGACCCGGGAGCTTTTCATTGGCGATTCTGTACAAGGTCGAAGCCAGGTGCCGCCCGTTGGGGCTCAGCGTGCGCGCGTCGACGAAGGTGTCGGGTGTGCGGAGCGCCGAAGGTTCAAGAGCGAGGCGTCGCCAGCTCTGCATCTCCCGACGTGCCGCCAGGATCGTCGGGTAGTCGTTCGTCGTCACAGTGCTCAACACGGTCCTCCCCGCCCGTGCGGCTGCCCGAGGTTGCGGCTTCCCGGAACTGCCACCGTCACCGTGCACGTTGATGACGGTGCCTCCTTCCCGGGCTTCGGTGGAGAGGAAGGCACCTCCTCGCCTCTGTCCCCTGACCACGGAACTCCGGAACTTCTTCGCGTTGTGCGGGAACTTCAAGTGCTTTCCCGCGTCGCCGCGATTGATGTGTCGCAACTCTTCGCGCAGGAGGGTGAGCCGTCCGACGCTCCCCTCGCCCTCCGGGAGCGCGTAGCCCAGTGACAACTCGTAGCGCAAAAAAGTGGTGGTGGCTTCCGCGGGCGCTCCGAGATCGTCCTCCACCTCTGCGGGGACGATCATTTCGGCGGCGAGGTTGATCTGCCGCTGGTGTTCGCGGTAACCGTCCCAGAACAGGTCCCGAGGATCTCCGCCCCGCAGGCCCGAAGCACCGCGCACGCGTTGTGAAGCCTCCACGAGGCTGTCATTGACGAGGTAGGAGAGGAACTCGATGGCGTCGAAAACGTTCGACTTCCCGATGCCGTTGGCCCCTGCGATGCACGTGAAAGGCCCGAAATCCACGGATACGTCCAGCAGGTTCTTGAACCCCTGAACCTCCAGCCTCGTCAACATGAACACACCTTACGGCGTCCGGCCCTACGAGTCGGAGTACGTGCCGGCCGGGTGATGCAGGGCTTCGCGGACCAGCTTGATCAGCGGGTGGTCCTCGCTCCCCGCCCGCACGGCCGCCACCACCCGCCGCAACGGGGCCGCACCGCGCACCGGCACGCCCCGCACCGCGCCGCGCGGCACCAGGGCGACGCCCGCGCCGGCCCTGACCAGCGCGCCGATCGCCGAGAAGTCGTCGGACGCGTGCGCGATGCGCGGCGCGAACCCCGCCTGCTCGCACGCCAGCTCGACCACGTCCCGCACCGGGTTGCCGGGCAGCGTCACGACCCAGTCCTCGTCGGCCAGGTCGCCCAGGTCCACCTCGGCGCGGCCACCCAGCGGGTGCGCCGGCGGCAGCACCACGTCGAACGGCTCGGTGTAGAGGGGGAACCTGGTCAGCCGCCGGTCGTCGGTGCGCAACCGGTACTCCTCGGTGATCGCGAGGTCGATCTCGCCGTCGAGCAGCAGCGGCACGCTGGCGTGCCCCTCCACGTCCCGCACCCGCAGCACCACACCGGGCGCGCGGACCCGCAGCGCGGCCAGCGCCGGGGCCACGACCTGCGTGATCGCCGACGCGAAGCTGCCCACCTCGACCCGGCCGGTCTCCCCCGCGTCGAACGACGCCAGCATCGCCTGCGCCCGCTCCAGCTCGGCCGCGACCGCGTTGGCGTGCCGCACCAGCAGCTCGCCCGCCGGGGTCAGCGACACCCGCCGCCCGCGCCGCCGCAGCAGGTCGTGCCCGACCTCCGACTCCAGGGCGGCGAGCTGCTGCGACACCGCCGACGGCGTGAGGTGCAGCGCCCGGGCCGCCGCCGTCACGGTGCCGTGGTCGGCGAGCGCGCGCAGCACCCGCAGCCGTCGTGGGTCGATCACCCGCCCATCCTCGTCGGTGACGCCCGGTCGTGCGAGCCCTGGTCAGCGGGTGTGCCAAGAGGACATGAGCGCAGAAGGCACACCGCGGCGGCCCAAGGCCGCCCACCTGCCGGGCACGGTGGTCGCGGGCATCCGGGGCGTGAAGAACCCCGGGTCACATGGCGTCGCGCGCCGAGATGAACGCGTCCACCGCCCGGTTCACGTCGTCGGTCGAGTGGGCCGCCGACATCTGGGTGCGGATGCGCGCCTTGCCGTGCGGCACCACCGGGTAGGAGAAGCCGATCACGTAGACGCCGCGCTCCAGCAGCAGGTCGGCCATCCGACCGGCCTCCGCCGCGTCGCCGATCATCACCGGGATGATCGGGTGCTCGCCGGGCAGCAGGTCGAAGCCCGCCTCGGTCATCCGCGACCGGAACAGGGCGGTGTTCTCCCGCAGCCTGGTCAGCAGCTCGCCGGACGTGCTGAGCAGGTCCAGCGCGGCGATCGCGGCGGCCGTGACGGCCGGGGCCAGCGAGTTGGAGAACAGGTAGGGCCGCGACCGCTGCCGCAGCATCTCCACGATCTCCGCCCGCCCGGACGTGTACCCGCCGCTCGCGCCGCCCAGCGCCTTGCCGAGGGTGCCCGTGACGATGTCGACGCGGTCCTGCACGCCGAACAGCTCGGGCGTGCCCCGGCCGTTCGGGCCGGTGAAGCCCACGGCGTGCGAGTCGTCGACCATGACCAGGGCGTCGTACCGCTCGGCCAGGTCGCAGATCGCGTCCAGCGGGGCCAGGTAACCGTCCATGGAGAACACGCCGTCGGTGGCGATCATCCGGTACCGGGCATCGGCGGCGTCCCGGAGCTGCCGCTCCAGGTCGTCGAGGTCGCGGTTCTTGTAGCGGTACCGCCGGGCCTTCGACAGCCGCACGCCGTCGATGATCGACGCGTGGTTCAGCTCGTCGGAGATGATCGCGTCCTCGGCGCCCAGCAGCGTCTCGAACAGGCCGCCGTTGGCGTCGAAGCACGAGCTGTAGAGGATGGTGTCCTCGGTGCCCAGGAACTCCGACAGCCGCCGCTCCAGCTCCTTGTGCGGCTCCTGCGTGCCGCAGATGAACCGCACGGACGCCATGCCGAAGCCCCACCGGTCCAGCGCCTCCTGCGCCGCCCCGACCAGCACCGGGTGGTCGGCCAGGCCGAGGTAGTTGTTGGCGCAGAAGTTCAGCACCTCGTCGCCGGAGCCCACCCGCACGGCCGCGTTCTGCGGGGTGCCGATCACCCGCTCCGCCTTGTAGAGACCCGCCGCGCGGATCTCGTCCAGGCCCGCCCGCAGGTCGTCGCGCATCGCGCCGTACATCTAGTGAGCTCCCGTCCAGTCGAGGATGACCTTGCCGCACTTGCCCTCGCGGGCCGTCGCGAACGCCTTGTCGAACTCGGTGTGGTCGAACCGGTGCGTGATCACCGGCGTGAGGTCCAGGCCGCCCTGGAGCAGCACGGACATCGAGTACCAGGTCTCGAACATCTCGCGGCCGTAGACGCCCTTGATGTGGAGCATCTTGAGCACCACGCTGCTCCAGTCCACGGCGAACTCCTCGGCGGGCAGGCCGAGGATCGCGATCCGGCCGCCGTGGGTCATGTTGCCGATCATCTCCTGGAGCGCGATCGGCCTGCCGGACATCTCCATGCCGACGTCGAAGCCCTCGGTCATGCCCAGCTCGGACTGCGCCTCGGAGATCGTCCGCTCGGCGACGTTGAGCGCCACGTCCACGCCGACCGCCCGCGCCAGCTCCAGCCGGTGCCCGCTCACGTCGGTGATCACGACGTTGCGCGCGCCCGCGTGCTTGGCGACGGCGGCGGCCATGATGCCGATCGGGCCCGCGCCGGTGATCAGCACGTCCTCGCCGATGACCGGGAACGACAGCGCGGTGTGCACGGCGTTGCCGAACGGGTCGAAGATCGCGGCCACGTCCAGGTCCACCGGCGCGCGGTGCACCCACGCGTTCTGCTCGGGCAGCACCACGTACTGGGCGAACGCGCCGTCGCGGTGCACGCCGAGGCCGCGCGTGCGGGCGCACAGGTGCCGGCGGCCCGCCTTGCAGTTGCGGCACGTGCCGCAGACCAGGTGGCCCTCGCCGCTGACCAGGTCGCCGACCCGCACGCCGGTCACCGACGCACCGGTCTCCACGACCTCGCCGACGAACTCGTGGCCCAGGACGAGCGGCGCGCGGATGTTCTGCGCGGCCCACTCGTCCCACGAGTCGATGTGCAGGTCGGTGCCGCAGATGCCGGTCCGCAGCACGCGGACGACGACGTCACCGGGACCGGGGGTGGGGTCGGGGACGTCGGTCAGGGACAGTCCCGGCCCGGCGGTCGCCTTGACCAGTGCCTTCATGGCGCGCAGTCTGCCGCCGGGCGGTTGTGCAGTCCATCAGGACTTTCTGAATTCACTCGTAAGTTCGGCTTCACTGGTGATGTTGCGGACCATGCCGCCGAACACCAGCCCGTGGAACGGCCACACCAGCCACCAGTACACGTGCCCCGCCAGCCCGCGCGGCACGAACACCGCCCGCTGCCGGTAGGTCGACCCCGACCCGCGCGGCACGACCTGGAGTTCCAGCCAGGCCAGTCCGGGAACCCGCATCTCGGCCCGCAGCCGCAGCAGCCTGCCCCGGTCCAGCTCCTCCACCCGCCACCAGTCGAGCGCCTCGCCCACGTGCAGCCGCCTCGGGTCGCGCCGGCCGCGCCGCAGCCCCACGCCGCCGACCAGGCGGTCCAGCCACCCCCGCACCGCCCACGCCAGCGGGAACGAGTACCAGCCGTGCTCGCCGCCGATGCCCTCCACCACCTCCCACAACCGCTCGGGCGAGGCGGAGGTCCCCTGCTCCCGCACGTCGCGGTAGGAGGAGCCGCCGGACCAGTCCGGGTCGCTCGGCAGCGGGTCCGACGGCACGCCCGGCACCGACGCGCCGGACCAGCGGGTCTCCACGTCGGCGTCGCGCACCTTGGCCAGCGCCAGCTCCACGGCCCGGTCGTACCCCGTGGTCCCGCCGGGCACCAGCCGCTCGACGTCGTGCTCCCGGCACACGACCTCGTGCACCAGGGACTCGATCAGCGGCTTGGCGATCGACTTCGGCACCGGCGTGACCAGGTTGACCCAGTGCGACGACAGGCCGGGGGTGAGCAGCGGCACCGGCAGCACCCGGCGCGGGCGCAGCCCGGCGACCGCCGCGTACCGCAGCATCATCTCCAGGTAGGTGAGCACGTCCGGCCCGCCGATGTCGAACGTCCGGTTCACGTCGGCGGGGGCGCGCACCACGCCCACCAGGTAGCGGAGCACGTCGCGCACGGCGATCGGCTGGACGCGGTTGTGCACCCAGCGCGGCGTGACCATCACCGGCAGCCGCTCGGTCAGGTAGCGCAGCATCTCGAAGCTCGCCGACCCGGACCCGATGATCACCGCCGCCTGGAGCACCGCCGCGGGCACGGCGCAGCGCAGGAACACGTCGCCGACCTCCTTGCGGGAGGCCAGGTGGGGTGACAGCACGACGCCCGGCGGGTGCAGCCCGCCCAGGTAGACGATCCGCTGCACCCCGGCGTCCTCGGCGGCGCGCGCCGTGTTCTCCGCGGCCCGCCGGTCGGCGTCGGCGAAGTCCGGGACGTTCAGCGAGTGCACCAGGTAGTGCACGACGTCCACGTCCCGCATCGCCTCGTCCAGCGACGCCGGGTCGAGCACGTCCCCCTTGACCACCTCGACCCGGTCGGCCCACGGCACGTCCCGCAGCTTCTCCGGCGAGCGCACCAGGCAGCGGACCGCGTACCCCTCCGCGAGGAGGCGGGGCACGAGCCGTCCGCCGAGGTAGCCGGTCGCTCCGGTGACGAGGCAGCGCATACCCCGATCCTGGGCCGACCGGGGACTTCCCGCACGACGGACGGCCTACCCGCCGGACGCCTCGCGGGTGCCCGCGCCTCCGGGGCCGGCCCGGGTGATCACCCGATCGCGCGGCCTCAGGCGTTCCGCAGCCAGCTCCGCTTCTTCTTGATCTCCACCGAGCCCGCGCGCACCGAGCCGTGCACCACGAAGTGCGGCCGCCCGTCCACGCCCGTGCCCACCTTGTCCCTCAGGTTGCTCGCGGCCAGCTCGACGCTGTCCGCGTTCACCGTCGCGCCGTCGGGCAGCACGAGCTTCACCGAGCCGGCGGTCACGTCCAGCTCGATGTCCACCACCGCGTGCGGGATGGACGCCTGCCGGAAGTCCAGCTCCGTCGACCCCATGCGGCTGTGCACGACGAGCTGCCGCGGCACGGACCAGGTGCCCTTGCGGCTGACCGTGGACATGGTCGACTTCAGCTCCTGCCGCTCCACCGCCGCGATCGGCGAGGTCGGCGCCGGCGCGGAGTTGTGCACCATGCCCGGCAGGTCGAGCAGCACGACGTTCAGCTCGGCGCGCGTCTTGGCGGCCAGCGCCGTGTCGGTGCGCTCGGTGAACTCGTCGAGCGTGATCAACCCGCGTCCGATGGCCTTCTGGAGCAGGCCGACGACGTGCTCGCGCTCCGCGTCGGAGACGCGGAAGTTCCTGGGGTCGGGACTCTCGGTCATGGCTCAGCCCTCCGGTTCGACGTCGAGCCCGTGCTCGATCGCGTACCGCGCCAGCTCGACGCGGTTGTGCAGCTGGAGCTTGCGCAGGGTGGACTGCACGTGGTTCTCCACCGTGCGGTGCGAGATGACGAGCCGGGTCGCGATCTGCCGCGCGGTCAGGCCCTTCGCCACCAGCCGCAGCACCTCGGTCTCCCGCTCGGTGAGCTGCGGCTTGTCCTGCTCGTCGGGGTTCGCCGCCATCCGCCGGTACTCGCCGAGCACCAGGCCCGCGAGACCGGCGGTGAACACCGCGTCGCCGGCCGCGGTCCGGGTGACCGCCTCCACCAGCTCCTCGGCGGACGCCGACTTCACCAGGTAGCCCGACGCGCCTGCCTTCACGGCCTCCAGCACGTCGCTGTGCTCGCCGGACGCAGACAGCACCAGCACCCGCGTGCCGGCCAGCGCCCCGGTGATCACCGTCGTGGCCTCGACGCCGGTCGTCTCACCCAGGTTGAGGTCCATCAGCACCACGTCGGGCCGCACGGCCCGCGCGATGCGCACCGCCGACGCGGCGTCACCCGCGGTCGCGACCACCTCGAAGCCGCGCTCGGCCAGGTCCCGCGCGACGCCGTCGCGCCACAGCGGGTGGTCGTCCACCACCATCACGGTCACGCTCATCGGTAGACCCGCACCTCCCACTCGGTGCCCTCCCCCGGACCCGTCTGCAGCTCAAGGGTGCCACGGAGCGCCTCCACCCGGCCCCGGATGGACTGGGCGACGCCCATCCGGCCCTCCGCCTCGGCCGAGGCCAGCCTGCCCTCGGCGATGCCCGGACCGTCGTCGCGCACGCTCAGCACGACCTCGTCCCCGAGGTCCTCCAGCAGCACCCACGCCCGCGCGTCCGGCCCCGCGTGCTTGTCCACGTTGGACAGCGCCTCGCGCACGACGGCGATCAGCTCGTGCGCGGTCCCGGCGGGCAGCATCACCTGCGTGGCGGGGGTGGACACCTGCACCTTCGGCGACGCCAGCAGCTGGAGCCCCGGCCGCAGGTCCGCGTCGCCGTCCAGGGTGGACTCGCTCGGCGCGGCGGCCACCAGCGACCGCAGCGCGATCTCCTGCTCGCCGGCCAGTTCGGCCAGCTCGGCGGCCTCGCCGCCCAGCTCCAGGCCGCGCTTGCGCACCCGCGCGAGCACCTGGAGCACGCCGTCGTGGATCGACCTGGCCAGGCGCTCGCGCTCGGCGGTCGCCGCCTCGGTCCGCAGCGCCTGGGCCAGCCGCACCGAGGTGCGCCGCGCCGTCGACGAGGCCATGCCGATCACGAAGCCCGCGCCGGTCAGCAGCACCACGTCCCGCACCAGGTCGATGCCCACCAGGCCGCGGTTGAGGTAGGTGAAGAAGCCGACGACGAACCCGGACGCCGCGCCCGCCGCCTGCCCGCCCAGCGCGCCGGCCGCCACCGCGGGGCCGCACGCCCAGATGGTGGTGACCAGCGGGACGTTGAGCAGGAACTGCTCGTCGGTCAGGATCAGCGGCGACAGGGACATCAGCCCGCACGTCACGACCAGGTCCGCGACGACCACCCACGGCCGCCGGCCGCTCTCCCGGCTGTAGGCCCGGATGGTGAACGCCGACCAGGCCGCCATCACCGCGACGGCCAGCCACGCGAGCCACGGCCGCTCGTACCCGGTGCGGTGGATGACCACGGCGCCCAGGGCGAACAGCAGTGTCACGATCCGTAGCGCGACCGTTCCCCGCCAGAGGTGCGCGACCGGGTCCTCCAGCGCCGATGGCACCTGATCGGATGGCTTTGTGTGCACGGTGTGCTCCCTTCGCCGCCATCTTGCCGTGCCGGAGTGGCCTGGCTAACCCCCAGGTGGCCGTCTGTTCCCCTACCGTCATCTGTGAAAGGCTGGCCGGGGTCACTGAGCGTGACCTGCGGCGTCCGGCCCGTCGGGGGTGGTCGGGTGCCATCCCGTGGCGAGGGAGGTCGGTCGTGCGCCACTGGCCACTGTGGACGCTGCCGCGCCCCGCGCTGGCCTACTGGCTGCTCGTCGACCTGTGCGCCCTCGCCGTCGTCGTGTACGTGATCGCGGCCACGCCGCAGCCCGACCCGGGCCAGATCGGCCGGTTCGCGGCCATCGCGGGCACCGCGGGCGCGGTCGTCATCGGCAGTTCGATCCACAGCCACCGGATGGGCGAGACCGAGCGCAACCCGTGGGCCGCGCACCTGTGCTACCTCACCGCGGGCCTGGTCGCGCTGCCGTGCAACCTGCTCGTCCTGCTGCTGTTCGGGCCCGCCCTGCACGGCGTGCTGGCGCAGCGCCCCGAGTCGCACCGCTGGGTGTTCACGCTGTCCGCGACCGCGCTGGCCGTGTTCGGCACCCGGTTCGCCATCGGCTGGGCCGAGCCCGGCACCGACCTCGTCGTGCTGGTCCTCGGCGCGACGGTGCTGCTGGTGCTGCGCGCCGGCCTCATCGCGCTCGGCCTCAAGCTGCGCAACCCCCGCGCGCCCGGCGAGGAGGTCCTCGGCGAGCCGATCGACGTCACGCTCGGCGTCGTCGCGGTCAGCATCGGCGGCCTGATGGGGTTCGCCGCGGTCGCCAACCCGGTGCACGCCCTGATGGCCGGCCCACCGCTGGCCCTGCTCGAACGCGCCGCGCAGCTGCCGCACTGGCGCCGGTCCGCGCAGCGCGACCTCAAGACCGGCCTGGCGAACGCCGTGCACTGGGACGGCCGGGCCCGCGCCGAACTCGCCAAGGCGCGCGGCAGCGGGCGGCCGATGGCCGTGCTGCTGCTCGACCTCGACCACTTCAAGCGGGTCAACGACGAGGTGGGGCACCTCGCGGGCGACTCCGCGCTCAGCGCCGTCGCGCTGCTGCTGTCCGGCACCGTGCGCGAGGGCGACCTCGTCGGCCGCTTCGGCGGCGAGGAGTTCGTCGTGCTGCTGCCCGACGCCGAACCCGCCGTGGCCCGCTCGGTCGCGCAGCGCCTGAGGCACGCCGTGGCCGACCTGGCCGTGCCCACGGTGGACACCAACGGCCGGGAGCACCTGCTCACCGGCCTCACCGTGAGCATCGGCGTGGCCACCACCCAGCGCTTCGGCTACGAGCTGCCCGACCTGCTGGTGGCGGCCGACGCCGCGCTCCTGGCCGCCAAGGGCTGCGGCCGCAACCTCGTCGAGATGGCCTGACCCGTAGGCCCGGCGCGCCGGGCCTACCGCAGGCCGCTGTGGTCGGGACCCGGGCGCTCGTCGCCCCCGAGGTCCTCGACCCGGTCGCCGGCCGTGTCCACCGCGCCGCCCTCCTGCGGTTCGAGCACGTCCACCTCCCGGGGTTCCACGTCGCGGTCCGACTCCGACAGCAGCGACCGGATGCCCGAGTTCAGCACCGCCAGCAGCGGCACCGCCAGCAGGGCGCCCGCGATCCCGCTGACGACCAGGCCGGCGGCGATCGCCAGCACCACGGACAGCGGGTGCAGCTTCACCGCCCGGCCCAGCAGCAGCGGCTGGAGCACGTGGCTCTCCAGCTGCATCACGCCGATCAGGATGGCCAGCACGACCAGCGCCGCCACCGGGCTCACCGCCACCAGCGCCACCAGCACCGCCACCGCGCCGGTGATCACCGCGCCGACGATCGGGATGAACGCGCCCAGGAACACCAGCGCCGACAGCGGCACGATCAGCGGCACGTCCACGATCCACAGGCCGATGCCCACGCCGACCGCGTCCACCACGGCCACCAGCGCGGTCGCCCGCACGTACGACACGAGCGAGGAGAACCCGCGCCGCCCGGCGACGTCCGCCCGGTCGCGCACGTCGCGCGGCACGATCCGGACCATGAACCGCCAGATCCCGTCGCCGTCGTGCAGGAAGAAGATGAGCGTGAACAGCGCCAGGATCAGGCCGGTCAGGATCTCGCCCAGGGTCGCCGCGGTGGTCAGCGCGCCCGACGTGATGTCGGCCTGGTTGTCCTGGATGGTCTTCACGACGTCGTCCACGTACTGCTGGAACTGCACGTCGCTCAGGTGCAGCGGGCCGTCGCGCAGCCAGACCCGGATCTGGTCGAGGCTCGCCCCGACCTGCTTCTGGAGGTCCGGCAGGCCCTTCGAGAACTCGCTGATGACGAACGTGAGCACGCCGCCCACCAGCGCCAGCCCGCCGACCAGCACCAGGCCGGTGGCCACCCCGCGCGGCACGCCCGAGCGGTTCAGCTGGGTCACCGCGGGCGACAGCAGCGCGGCCAGCAGCAGCGCGATGCCGACCGGGATGACGATGCTCGCCAGGAAGCCGATGACGTGGAACACCACGTACAGGGCGGCGACGACCGCCACGAACCGCCAGCTCAACGCCGCGCTCACGCGCAGGAGCCTGGGCACCCTGCTGTCGTCGAAACCGTTTCTGCCCTTGCCCGTCACTCGATCACCGTATCTCCGGTAGGCGGCGGTTGGGGGTAGACCGCGCGTCTGCGACGCAAACCACGAAACCCTGGCGCGACGTGCGGTCCGGGTGATCGGATCGGGGCGTGAGCGGAAGCGCGGACGACGCGGTGCGCGGGGCGTTCGCCGCCGGCCGCACCGTCCGGTTCGACACCGCGGCGCCCAGGCGGGAGCGGACCGTGCGCGGCGAGCTGCTGTCCGCGCTGCTCGCCGGCGGACCGCGCACCGCCGCCCTGCGGCTCGTCGGCGCGCACGTGGCCGGACCGTTCGCCCTGGAGGGCAGGCAGGTCGACCACGTCGTCGACTTCCTCGACTGCACCTTCGAGCGGCCGCCGGACCTGCGGATGGCCCGCATGGTGGGCCTGCGCATGCGGGGCTGCGCGGTGCCCGGCCTGCGCGGCCGCAACCTGCGCGTCGGCAGCGACCTGGTGCTGGAGGCCGGGTTCACCAGCGACGGCGTGGTCGACCTGACCGACGCCTCGGTCGACGGCACGTTCCGGTTGGCCGGCGCCGTGCTGCGCGCCGGGGGCGACCACGCCCTGCTCGCCGCCCGCATCCGGTTGTCGGGCTCGTTGCAGGCCATCGGCCTGCGCGCGGGCGGTGAGGTGCGGCTGCGCGGCGCGGACGTCGGCGGCAACGTGCACCTGGGCGGCGCGCGCCTGCTCAACGCCGGGCAGAACGCGCTGGACGCCACCGGCGTCACCATCGCGGGCACCTTGTTCTGCGACGCCGAGGGCGGCCGGTTCACCGCCGAGGGCCGCATCCTGCTCGACGGCGCCCGGGTCGGCGGCAGCGTCGTGTTCTCCGGCGCCCGGCTGCGCGCCAGCGTCGTCGACCACCCCGTGCTCGTCATCCCGCGCGGCACCGCCGACGAGGCCGCCGCCCTGGTCGCCGACCGCCTGCGCGTCGACGGCAACGTGGAGCTGGACGACGGGTTCACCTCCTCCGGCACGGTCCGCCTGCCCAACGCGCTCATCGGCGGCTACCTGCGGCTGTCCGGCGCGGTGATCGGCCGCCGCGACCCCGCCGACGGGACCGACGACCCCGGTGGGACCGACGACCCCGGCGGGACCGGGGCCGTCCAGCGCATCCCGGTCGCCCTGCACGCCGACGGCATCCAGGTGCGCGGCGACCTGGAGGCGCGGGCCGCGACCGGCGGCGGACCCCGCGGCCGCGGCACCCGCGACACCGCGTTCCAGGCCCACGGCCAGGTGCGGCTCGTCGACGCCCAGATCCGGGGCAGCGCCTCGCTGTCCGGCGCGCGGCTGCACGGGCCGGGCATCGACGTGCTGTTCGCCGACCGGCTGCGCGTCGGCGGCACCCTGTTCCTGCGCGACCTGCACGCCCTGGGCTCGCTGCGCCTCCAGAACGCGGAGATCGGCTCCACCCTCGACTGCTCCGGCGCCGCCCTGCTCTCCCCGCGCCGGCGCGCCGACGGCACGGTCAAGCCGTCGCTGGACGCCCGCGTCGCCACCATCGGCAAGGACCTCCTGTGCAGCCACGGCTTCACCGCCGCGGGCGGCGTGCGCGTCCGGCTGGCCGAGGTCGGCAAGATGGCCACGTTCGCGGGCGCGCGGCTCGGCGGTCCGGGCGCCGCCATCGCGCTCAACGCCTACGGCCTGATCACGCGGCAGCTCGTGCTGCGGCTCTCCGGGGCCGAGGCGCCGGTGGGCCGGGTGATCCTCACCAGGGTCGCCGCCGGCACCGTGCTCGACGGGCCGGGCCTGTGGGCCGCGACCGGCGGCGTGGACGTCGAGGACTTCACGTTCGCGTCGATCTCCTCCACCCCGCACGTCGACGTGGGCACCCGCCTGCGGTGGTTGCGCGAGGTGCAGCCGGACTTCGCGCCGGGGCCGTACGAGCAGCTGGCCGCCGTGTACCGGGACGGCGGCGAGGAGGAGCTGGCGCAGCGCGTGCAGCTGGAGAAGCAGCGCCGGCGCTACTCCGAGCTGCACCTGGCCGGCCGGATCTGGGGCTCCCTCCAGCGCTGGACGGTCGGCTACGGCTACCGGCCGTGGCTCGCGATCGCCTGGCTCGCCGCGTTCGGGCTGTCCGGCGCGCTGTGGTTCCTGGGCCACGAGATGCCGAAGCTCAACGACGACGAGTCGCCGACGTGGAACCCCTGGCTGCTGGCGGTCGACCTGCTGATCCCGATCGTCGACCTCGGGCAGGACGGCAAGTGGAAGTTCAGCGGCGCGTCCCAGTGGATCGCCGGAGGGCTGATCGCGGTGGGCTGGATCCTCGCCTCCACCGCGGCGGCCGGCGCGACGCGCGTCCTCAAGCGAGGCTGACTACCCGTCGTCACGTGGCGCAACCCACTGTGCACGTCACACGATCCGGCGAACCAGGCGCGGAACGAGTGCGAAGCCGGCTCGGCTGCCGGCAGTCTCTCGGCGTCGGCTTGATCGCTCCGATCACGTCGCCGACGAAATCCCAGCGCTTCTCGTGGAGGAACCAGCGATGTCGGCCGCAGACCAGCGAACGGGAACGGGGGCGAGCCGCGTTCGGCGGCTGCTCTCCCGTGCCCTGCTGGTCGCGGGCGGCGCGCTCGCCGGTACCGCCGCCGCCTGGGCGCTGTCCGCGGCCCCCGCGTCCGCGCAGACCCCGGTCGACCACGACGACGCGGTCACCGGGATCTCGCAGGCCGCGGCGCCGTTGGGCGGTGCCCTGCCCGAGGTCGGGCTGACGCCGGTCGAGCAGACCCGCGTCGGCCAGGCCGTGCAGGACCTCGACGCCGCGTTGCGCAGCCCGCAGGTGCGGGAACCGCAGCCACCCGACCTCAACCGCGTCGCGGAGGAGATCCGCGGCGCCGTCGACCAGGTGGGCGTCCTGTTCCGGCAGCCGGTGCTGCCCCGGCTCGTGCCGACCGCCCCTGCGGCCGAGGCGCCCGCCGCGCAGCACCGGCAGCCCGTCACCGAGACCACCCCGGCCACCACCGCCGTGCCGGTCACCGCCGGCACCCCGGTGGTGCACGGGGTGTTCGCGCAGTGGAGCCGCACGTGGCTCGACGCGCCCCGGCACGCCGTCGCCGCCGTGCCCACCGACAGCGGGTCCTCGTTCCCGGGCGACCCGTCCGGCCTCCCGTCGCTGCCGTTCGCGCCCCCCTCGGGCGTGCCGGCGCACTGCACCTGCGGTGGCGACGGCGCCGGTTCCGCAGGCGGTGGCAGCGGCCCGTTCGCGGCCGTCTCCACCTCCGCCCTCGACTCCGCCGTGGCCCGGGCTCTGCTCCCCGCCACCGAGCGGAACACCGTGATGCCGGGCAAGCAGCCCGGCATCACCCCCGACTGACCGAAGCGCGCGGTCCGCGGCAGCTCCCTTCGTCGAGCTGACCCCGGTAATCGACCGGCGCTTCCCCTCCGCACGTCCGCGGGGAACGGTCGAGACGCCGCGCACCCACCCCCTGATTCGGGGTGGTCGTCCGCTCCGACGCGCTTGCCGCGTCCGACCACCCCTCACCTCCCGCAAGGGACACCGGAAGAAGGAGAAACCATGCACACCTGGGCCAAGCGCGGTCTCAAGACCGCACTTGTCACTGGTGGTCTGCTGATGCTCGGTACGGGCATCGCTTCAGCCCAGGAGAACGTCAACCCCGACGCTCCCCCGAACCCGCTCGACGCGAAGGTCCGCGTCCCGGTCGACGTCGACCACAACAACCTGGGCACCCCGGTCGGCAACCGCGACCTGCCGACCGTGCACCGCGAGATCGGCACGCCGAGCGTGTCGAGCACCCAGGCGGGCCGCCTCGCGGCCCCCGCCAACCCCCTGCTGCGCAGCGTCCACGAGCGCGCCCAGGGTGTCGAGACCTCGGGCCTGACCCGGGGCAACACCGCCGACGCCGACGTCGTCGTGCCGGTCAGCGTGTGCGGCAACGCCGTCGCCGCCGGCGGCGACGCCTACACCGAGGGCGACTGCGCCAGGTCCGTCGCCAGCACGGGCGACATCCGGACCGATGGTTCCTACGGCCCCCTCGCGGGCAACGTCGCCTCGGCCGCCGCCGCCGTCTCCCCGCAGGTCGACGGCAACGCCTTCGCCGTCCTGGCGAACGCCGAGACCCGCAGCACCACCGCGCAGGACGCCACCGCGGGCGGCGACGTCACCACGTCCGGCCGCAACGGCTCGCTGTCGGGCAACATCACGGCGGTCCAGGCCGCCTCCCCGGTCCAGGTGACCAACAACGCGTTCGCGGCGGGCGGCAACTCGCACAGCCGCTCGGCCTCGTCCAACGACGCCGCCGCCGCCGGCGTGCTGCGCACCGACGGCGACCGCAGCACCGGTGGCGGCAACGTCCTCGGCGTGCCGCTGGCCCCCGTGGTCGCGGTGAGCGGCAACGGTGTCGGCGCCGCCGGCAACGCGGACGCCCAGGCCGAGAACAGCGCGTCCGCCAAGGCGGGCGAGACCGAGGCCGCGCACGGCTACGTGAGGTGGGCCACCACCTCGGGCAACGACGGCACGCTCGCCGGCAACATGGTCCAGCCGTCCATGGCCGGCCCCGTGTCCACCGCGAACAACGCGCTCGCCGGCGTCGGCAACTCCAACGTCGACAGCGCGTCCGCCAACCGCTCCGCGGCCGGTGGCAACAGCATCACCTCCGGGCAGGACGCGGTGCTGTCGGGCAACTACGCCGACGTGCCGGTCGCCCTGCCCACCTCGTCCTCGGGCAACTCGCTGGCGGGCGTCGGCAACACCTCGTCCCGGCACACCAACGACGCCGACGCGACCGCGGGCGGCGACACGTTCACCAACGGCGACCGCTCGGTGCTGTCGGCGAACTCCGCGAACCTGCCCCCGGCGGGCGCGGTCGACCTGTGCGGCAACAGCGTCGCGGGCGGCGGCATCGCCGGCTCCGAGTGCGACAACGAGGTCACCGCCGACGCGGGCGGCTTCAACGGTTCGACCGGCAACGACGCGGTCGGTTCCGGCAACATCGGCCAGGTGCCGCTCGGCGCGCCCGCCGAGGCGTTCGGCAACGGCATCGGCGCGGTCGGCACGTCGGCGGGCAACACCACCGAGCGCAAGACCGTCCGCTCCGGCGCGGTCGCGAACAGCACCGACGACAACGGCACCGTGTCGAGCAACGTCGTCTCGGCCCCCACCGCCATCGGCGGCCAGGTGTTCGGCAACTCGGGCGGCGCGGTCGCCAACCCGACGTCCCGCACCGACAGCGACACCAAGATCGACCTCGGCAACCCGCCCAAGGCCAACGGCAAGCACGGTTCCGCGTCCGGCAACATCGTCCACGTGCCCACCTCCAACCCCGCCCAGGTGTTCGGCGACTCGGTCGTCGGCGTGGGCAACGGCTCGTCGGACACGTCGAACAGGCTCGACTCCCGTTCGGGAGGTGCCGCCGTGACCACAGGTGACGAGGGCTCCCTCTCGGGCAACGTGCTGTCCGTGCCGCAGGCGTCCTCGCCGCAGGTGTTCGGCAGCGCGGTCGGCGCCGGCAGCAACGTGGAGTCGGAGAGCCGCAACGAGTTCGGCTCGTTCTCCGGTGGCGACGTCTACACCTCCGGTGACCGGGCGTCCCTGTCCGGCAACGGCGTCGGCGCGCAGCCGACCGTGCCGCTCCAGGTGTTCGGCGACGCGGTCTCGGCCGCGGGCAACGGCAAGTCCGAGGTGGACAGCGGCTCCGACCTGGCCGCCGGCGGTCGCCACCTGTCCTCGGCCGAGGACAGCTCGTGGTCCGGCAACCTGCTCACCGCACCCCTCGGCGCGGAGCCGGCGGTGCACGGCGACTCGGTTTCCGCGGTCGGCATCGCGCAGACCGCCACCGACAGCGTGGTGGACAGCCGCTCCGGCGGGAGCACCGACACCACGGGCTCCGGCTACGGCAGCGCGCACGACGTGGAACTGCCCGGTCGGACCGCGGCCCGCCTCGTCGGCGTGCCGGTCGACGTGATGGGCGAGGCGAGGACCGCCACCACGGACCGCAGCCGGATGCAGACCGGTGAGCAGCGCAACGAGCACGCGCGCAGCGCGGAGCAGGGCGTCCAGCTCCCGATCGGGATCGACAGCCTGATGGGCGCGACCGAGGTGCCGAGCCTGGACGCCTTGACCCTGCTGTCCGACTCCCGGTGGGCGCTGCGCGTCTCCAGCCCGCACGAGGTGCGCGGCCTGCTGGTCCACGGCGTGTCGAAGGCCGGTTCCGTCCGGGGCGTGAGGACCGGCGTCCCGCAGGTCGGGCTGCCCGTCGAGCTCTCCGTGGTCACCCGTGAGCTGCCCCGGGTCGTCGAGGTCCTGCCCGGTGCGGCCGACGAGCGCTCCTTCGCCGGTCGGCTGCCGCTGCTCGACGGCACGGACCTGGGCGAGACCCGGGAGCTGCCGGCGCTGGTGGAGACCCTGCCGGTCGGGGTCTCCGGGCCGGCCGTCGGCCGCAGCCTGCCGACCCTGCCCGTGGCCGCCCCGATCGCCCTGCCGTTCGTCGTGCCGGTGCCGGGCATCGCCCAGCCGCGCACCGCGGCGCCGACCCTCCCGCCGGCGTCGCTGAGCGGTCTGGACGTCAACCCGCTCCAGGGCTTCGCCCTGCCGGGCCTGCCCGGCGCCGAGCGCACCCAGGCCCCGGCGCTGGCCGGCCTGGACGCGCTGACCGTGTTCGGCGCACTGGAGGACACCACCGTGCTGCCGCGCATCTGACGTAGTACGCCTCGCGCGCTTGGCCCTCGACACCTCTCGTGTCGGGGGCCAAGCCCTTGTCAGGGCTTCGACGCACCCTCGAAGGCCGGGCGCAGGGCGTCGAGCATCGAGGCGAAGTCGTCCTCGGGCACGATCGGCACCCCGTACGCCCGCGCCCGCCGCGCCTTGCCGGACAGCGTGAACGGGTCGGCGGCCACCAGCACCCGGGTCGACTTCGTCACCCAGCCCCGGCCGACCAGCCCGGCGGACGCCGCGCGGTCCAGCCACACGTCCCTCGGGACGAGCGTCTGCCCGGTGAACACCACCAGGTCGCCGCGGGCGAGCGCCACCGGCGCGTGGCCCGGCGACGTCGGCGCCGCCACACCCCGGCGCACCTCGGCCACCTCGGTCACCCCCGGACCCGGTCCCAGGTCCGGGAACGGCTCGACCCCCGCCGGCACCGGCAGCATCGTCGCGAACAACCGCGCCGTCGCGCGGGCGTCGTCCAGGGCGGAGTGCGCCGTCCCTGGGGCGATCCCGGCCGCCGCGCAGCACGCCGCCAGCGACCGCCGCCCACCGGCCAGCCGCATCGTGCACAGCCCGTCGACCTCGACGTCCAGCCCGGCCCGGGCGAACTCCGCGCTCAGGAACCGCGCGTCGAACGCCAGGTTGTGCGCCACGACGACCCGCCCGGCCAGCCGGTCCGCGAGCGCACCCGCCACCTCGGCGAACGTCGGCGCGTGCCGCACGTCCGCCGCCCTGATCCGGTGCACGTGCTGCGGCCCCAGGTCACGGCCGGGGTCGACCAGCGTGCACCACTCCCCGGTGATCCGCCCGGCCTCGTCGAGTTGCACCACCGCGACCTCGACGACCCGGTCCGACCAGCGCGCGGCGAACCCGGTCGTCTCCACGTCGACCACCGCGTACCCCATGACCGGCGCACCCTACCGACCCCGGTCAGGGCCGCAGCGCCCGCATCACCAGGCCCACCACGGAGTCGGCGTACTCGCGCGTCAACGGCGCGCTCCGCAACAGCCACCGCTGGTACAGCGCACCCAGCAACAACTCGGCCGCCGCCTCCAGGTCCGCGTCGGCCCGCACCTCCCCGATCCGGTGGGCCACCCGCAGCCGCTCCTCCAGCACCACCCGCCGGGGCATCAGCAGCAGCGTCACCAGGTCCGTCCGCCCCTCGTGCACCAGGGCGCGGCACACCTGGTCGAACCGCCGGTCCTCCAGCTCCACCACCGCGTCCCGCAGCTCGACCACCAGGTCGCCCACGAGGTCGTGCGTGATCACCGCGTCCGGCACGGCGGGCACCAGCTCGATGAACGCGTCGAACAGCAACGGCCCCTTGGCCGGCCACCACCGGTAGATGGTCTGCTTCCCGACCCCGGCCCGGGCCGCCACCGCCTCGATCGTCAACCGCGCGTACCCCACGGCCTCGACCAGTTCCAAGGCGGCCACGAGGATGGCCCGCCTGGAACGGTCGCTGCGCCGCGCCGCGTCGGGTGGCATCCACCGATCGTAAGTCAGTGACGATCCGTCACCTTGTCTCATTTGGCTGAACCTTCGGATAGCGGTGTCGCGCGATCCCGGTCGGTTGTGCAGGTAAACCGGCTAAACGCCGGCGAGCCGCAATATTGCGGAAATTTTTTTCTGGTAACCTTCGCGCCCGAGCAGAACCGGCGGATCGCACGTAATTACTTCGCGGGAGAAACAATGTCCGATCACGGCGTGAGCCCAATGAGCCCGGTTGTGGTCACGGTGGACGGCCCCGCTGCCGCAGGTAAAACGACCACGTGCCTCGCGTTGGCCGACATATTCCAGATGGAGTACCTGGAGAGCGGGCGGAGCTATCGCATCCTGGCCCTCGAAGTGTTACAGCGTGGAATTGCCACAGATGATCATCCGGCGATTGTCGCACTGTGTGACGACTTGATCGAGGAAAGCCGGACCTCCGGTTTGCTGACCGCCGGTCGGTACACCTCGCAGGACCTGCGTTCGAGTGCGGTCAACGTGGCGGTCTCCGCGGTCTCCGGGATCGCCGAACTTCGGCGCAGGGTCACGGAGTTGGTCCGGATCTGGGCGGGCGGCCACACGAGGTGCGTGGTCGAGGGTCGGGACATCGGCACCGTCGTCTTTCCCTCCGCGCCGGTGAAGTTCTACTTGACGGCCGCCCCCGAGGTGCGGGCGGACCGTCGTGTGGCGCAGGAGGGGGCGAGTTCGTACGAGGAGGTCCTGGAGGACGTGATCCGTCGGGACCGGGCCGATATGTCCCGAGCGGCTTCCCCGCTGGTCCCCGCCGACGACGCCGTGACGATCGACACCACTGAACTGTCGCTCGCGCAGGTGGTGGAGCACATGGCCTCGGTGTGTCGAAGTCGTGGTGTGGCGATTCCATGATCGATGACGATCGTAGGACGTCGTGACGCGAAGCGTTGTCAATGGCATTGAGTACACCCGAACGGACGGAACGGACAAGGTTTTTTTCCGCTCCTGGTCGCGCTAAGTTGACCACGCTGGTACGACTCGAAGCGACCGATCGGTGACGACATGTGAGACGAGGGCATCATGGGGCAATCAGCAGTGGTGAAGGACGTCGAAGCCGGAACGGCCACGCAGGCTGATTGCCTGTTCTGCCAGGTGCACGACACATCGATCAACGAGCTATTGGTCGAAGGTGATCGGTTCTACGTGCGCTGGGACAACTACCCGGCCGCCAAGGGGCACGTGGAGATCGTGCCCAAGCGGCACGTGGAGTCCTACTTCGACCTCACCAGGGGAGAAGCGGCCGAGGCGTACGACCTCATGAAGCGGGCGCAGCGGATGCTGGACGCCAAGTACCACCCCGCCGGCTACACGATCGGGATCAACGAGGGACGTGCGGCGGGACGCACCATCGACCACCTGCACATCCACCTGATCCCCCGCTACGAGGGCGACGTGTCGGACCCGCGCGGCGGCGTTCGCCACGTCCTGCCGGGTACTGACCCGGACGAGTGGAGCTCTTAACCGCGCAGGGCTTCCACCACGAACCAGGTACCGCGGCCGCTCGGCAGTGCGCGCACCGACGTGAAGCCGACAGCCTCCAGTTCCGCCACCACCGTCGTGGGCCTTCGCAGCGAGAACCACCTGGGGAACGAGAGCCGCCCGCCTCGGACCCAGTCCTCGTGGTCCCCCTCCTTGAGGCTGATCGCGGCCACCCCGCCGGGCAGGAGTACGCGGTGGATCTCGCCGAACGCCCGGGGGTGATGACGGGCTGGAACGTGCAGCACGCTCCCGCAGGCCCACACACCCGCGAACGTCCCCGCCCGGAACGGCAGTGACAGCAGGTCCAACTGCACGGCACCGAACGGCGCGCACCGGGCACGGGTCATGCGCAACAACCGTCCGCTCAGATCGCCCGCGACCAGCGTGGCCCCCCGCTGTGCCAGGTGCTCGGAGTCGCGGCCCGCGCCGCAGCCCAGGTCCAGCACCACGCCATCGGGCAGCGCATCGAAGAACCGGTCCAGCTCCACGTCGAGGCCGGGGAACTGGTCGAGTCGTCCCGTGGAGGCCGCGTACTCGTCCGCGTGCCGGTCGTAGATCGTTCGGGTGATCGACACGATTTCCTCGACCGCGTGCGCATTCAGGTGCACTCGAAGTCCTCTCGTCCGATGGCCATCCCCAGATTGCTCATCTCTTCGAGCAGTTCGCGCCGGTGGAGGACGTCGTAGCCGTGGCTGGCGTCCACGCTGATGCAGCCGACGAACCTGTTGCGGCCGTTCCTGATCGGTGTCGCGAACACCGCCGCGCGGTGCTTGACCGCCTCGAACAGCTCCCAGGACAGGTTCATCACCGCAGCGGCGCCGTGACGGGCTACGTACTGGTCGTACGCATCGCGGTCGGTGAGCCGCGCCACCAAGGGCGCCACGTCGAAATCCACCTCGTGGTCGCGCTGCCAGCACAGACCCACGACACCGACACCCCTGGTGGGGAGGAACTTCCGCGTTGCCGGGTAGGAGGACATGCGGTACGTGGCGACCCGCTTGAGCACGCCGTGCACCGGGTGTCGGAGTGTCCTGCGCTTCCGCCACACGTGCAGGGCCAAGTCGCCCATGTCGAGCGGCGGGTCGACGTGCGAGCCGATTTCGAGCAACCTGCCGAACGTGGAGAGGATGCGGCGCCGCATCGTCACGTTGCGGTCGGCCAACGACCGGGTCTGCCAGCTCTCGAACGGCGTGAGGGCACCGAAGACGCCGGCGGTGCCGAGGAGCAGGAGCAGCAGGTGGGGCCTGTTGCCCAGCAAGCCCTCCCAGAACGGCTTGGACGGCACGTTGTACGCCTTGCCCGCCAGGCACAGCGTCGCGGACAGCAGCACGGTCTTGTCAACGGCCTTGGCGGTGGCCCGCCTCACGTCCTGCGATCGCCCGTCTCGTCCGGGGTGTGCCGCCATGCCTTGCCGGGTAATCCGGTACGACGGCCATCGGCGCGGACGAGCACCACCCCCTCCTGCTCGGTCACCACTCCGATCCGGTGGAAGTCGAGCCGTTCAGCGAGCGACTCCTCCACCTCTGCCGGTGCCGTGAACACGAGTTCGAAGTCGACCGAGTCGCCCATCACCAATACCAGTGGGTCCAGGTCGAGGTGCGAGGCGATGGCGTTGACGGCCGCGGGCACGGGGACCGCTTCCTCGTGCACCTCGATCCCGATGCCGCTCGCCCGGGCGATGCTCTCCAGTGTCGCCTTGAGGCCGTCAGAGGTGTCCTGACAGCTCGTCACCACACCGCTGCCGCTCAGCACCAGACCTTCGCCCACCCTGGCCACCGGGCGCTTCCAGTTGGTCAGCGCGGTCTTGAGGTGGTCCTGGTCGATGGACGCATCGGGGACGCCCGCCCGCAAGTAGGCCATGGCGGCACCCGCAAGACCGGTGGGTGCCGTGAGGCACACCACGTCGCCGGGTTTCGCGCCACTGCGGAGCAAGGAACCACCTGCCGGGCACACCCCGAAAGCCGAGGCCGTGAGGATGAGCCGTTCCGCCCCGCCGATGTCGCCTCCGACGTTCGGGCACCCGAAGAGGGCGCACGCGTCGCGGATCCCCTCCATGACGCGGGTGAACACCAGGTCGGTCATCTCGGGCGGGTACCGCACCACGGAGAGCAGGCCGATGGGCTTCGCACCCATCGCCGCGATGTCGCTGACGTTCGCCGCCACGAGGTAGTGACCGAGGTCGTACTCGTCCAAGTGGCCCATCTCGTACAGCCGGAACTTGGGCCCGCGCACGTAGTCGGAGCCGACTACCAGTTCGTGGTCGCCGCTGAACCGGAAGACGGCGCAATCGTCCTGCGCGTCAGCACCGGCGACGAGTTCGACCCGATTTCGGCCAGGCCCTGTGACCGGGGTGAAGCTGCCGACCTGATCGGCGAAGATCCGGACGATGGTGTCGGCCAATCTCGTCGGTTCGTCCGAGAACACGCCGTCGCTCACCACGTCGTCATTCCCCCTGGATCGGCATTGGAGCGGCCGAGTCGTTCCGGCCAGGGCACGACCATGCGCATCGTCGACCGCAGGTCTTCCTTGCGCATGACAACGGCGTAGTCCCACTCCGGGTCTTCGATCGAAAGCGTCTTGCCGACGATCGAACGCAAGTACTGTCGCCGCTGCGCTGCGGTCGGGTGGTATACGCGACACGTGTCCTGGTACAGACGCAGGAAGTAGGCGCAGTCCGACCAGGGGGGTCGCGCCAGGTCGCTGATCGAAGCCAGGTCCTCGTACAGGAGGCCGTCACCGACCATGAGGGCGTCCACGGCATGACCGTCGACAGGCAGGAAGTGGAGGTGTGCGTGCGTGATGCAGGCGTGGTTCTCCTGGCCGGTGCTGGAGCCGTGCTCCATGACCAGGGGCTCTCCGAAGGTCTCGGCGTAGAGCGCGACCACCCGGTCGATCAGGTGCTCGGCCTCGCCGGGGTGCGCGGTCAGCACTTGGGCGAACGACAGGTGGTGCTTCTTCGGGAGCAGCAGCAGGTGGCCGACGGTGAGGGGCGACATGTCGACGAGCAGCTCGAAGTTCTCCGTCGAATGAATCCGACGAGATGGCGGATCACCTTCGTAGAAACGGGTGAATGAAGTGTCGCTCTCGCCTGAGATTTCCTCGCAAAAATCTGCGCCCGTGCACTGCACGGTATTGATCATGGCTCCCCCTGTCGTCGTCTCCTGTTCGACGTCGATCGGTGCAGCTGGATTTTTGCGCATGGAACAGGGGAACTCGAACATCCGGTGAGAGGTTAACTCGAACGTAGCAACGCCCCTTCCCGCAGTTATGCGGGCGAGGGGCGTCGTCGATCGGCGGCGATCTCAGCGTGACGTAGAATTCCGCTGGATCATGAATTTGTCCACTTTTCAGTGAAAGCCGATAACTGCGGGTCCGAGCAGGTGGCTCCTAGCCCTGGGCGAGGTCGGCGAAGCGGCTGTAGTGCAGCTGGTGCGCCACGGTGATGGTGGCCGTCGGCCCGGCGCGGTGCTTGGCGATGATCAGGTCCGCCTCGCCGGCGCGCGGGTCGTCGCGCTCCCACGCGTCGGGGCGGTTGATCAGGATCACCATGTCCGCGTCCTGCTCCAGCGAACCGGACTCGCGCAGGTCGGACAGCTGGGGCCGCTTGTCGGTGCGCTGCTCGGGACCTCGGTTCAGCTGGCTGATCGCGATCACCGGGACCTCCAGCTCCTTGGCGATGAGCTTCAGGTTCCGGGAGAACTCGGAGACCTCCTGCTGGCGCGACTCGGTGCGCTTGCCCGACGACATCAGCTGGAGGTAGTCGACCACCACGAGCCGCAGGTCGTGCCGCTGCTTGAGCCGCCTGGCCTTGGCCCGGATCTCCATCATCGTCAGGTTCGGCGAGTCGTCCACGAACAGCGGCGCCTCGCTGATCTCGCTCATCCGCCGCGCCAACCGGGTCCAGTCGTCGTCGCTCATCTTGCCGCCGCGCATGTCGCCGAGCCGGATGCGCGCCTCGGCGGAGAGCATGCGCATCACGATCTCGGTGCGCGACATTTCGAGCGAGAAGATCGCGCTGGTCAGACCGTGCTTCACGGAGCAGGAACGGGCGAAGTCCAGTCCCAGGGTCGAGTTGTGGGTGGGCACCATCGACCGGCCGGCGAGGTACAGGTGGTCGGCGTTGTCGACCTCGACGCACCGCACCGGAACGCTCTCGACCGGTCGGACGTCGACGATGAACCGAGAGCCGGTCCGAGCGGTGCCGATGCCCCTCCTGCGCTCCTTCAGCACCAGACGCTTGCGCTCCAGGCGGAACACGTCATCCCCGGTCCCGAACGTCAGGGTGTACGCGGTCGACGTCGCCTCGCTGCGTCCCCGCACCCGCTTCGTGGTGGTCGAGCACCGGTAGCCCAGACCGACGACCAGTTCGAGCACGTCTTCGGCCAACCGGCGGCTGGTCACCGAGAACTGCACCGAACCGCCGGCGGTGACGGTGCCGTCGGTGTCGAGCAACCCCGCCAGCAGCGCCCGCCGTTGGGCGATCGACGCCCGCTGGTAGCAGGTGGGGATGTGCTTGTCGCCGAGCACCCCGAGGCCGCGCAGGAGCGCTTGGACGGTGCCGTGGTCGTGGTGGCAGTCCTGACAACGCCGGAAGCCGCTGGACGGCTGCCCGCAGTCGGGGCAGGTCGGGGCGGGAACCGAGGCCGAGGTGGAACGGGACCTGCCGCCGCAACTGCGACCGCACGTCTTGACCTGGCTGGTCTTCGGGGTGAACGACGTGCCGCACACGACGCACCCCCGGGCCGGGATCGCGTCGGCCGCCGGCAGCCGGATGCCGTGCGCGAGGTCGCCGTGCGGCACCACGTCGTAGCCCTCGGCCTCGATGTGCCAGGCGATCTCCGGGTCCGCCGTGGTGAACCGCGCTGCCGCGGAGTGCCCGTCGCCCAACCACGCGCCGAGCGTGTAGGGGCCGATCGGCAGCGCCGCCTCCGGCAGGTCCAGTGCCCTGGTGTTGGTCACCGAGTGGTTCAGCCGGCTGTCCGCGGTGCCGCAGCGCAGGGTCTCCGCGATCTCCCGGGTGGTGCGAACCCCGGCGGGCACGTGCTTCGCGCGCCGTGAGGATCGGGTTTCGGTGAGCCACTGGTGCTCCGCGTCGGCCACGATCACCGTGCCGTCGGAGAACTCGACCTCGTAGCACGGTCGGCCGTGCATCGCCCCGGTCGCGGCGACGACCCTGGTGGGCTTGCCGTCGGCGCCGATGAGGTGGTCGCCGACCTCGACCTCCCCCATCGTCGTCCAGCCCGAGGGCGTGGCGAGGGGGGTGTCCAGGGCCAGCGCCTTGCCGACACCGGGCCTGGCCGCGACGATGATCATCTGGCCGGGGTGCAGGCCGTTGGTCAGCTCGTCCAGGTCGGCGAACCCCGTGGGGATGCCGAGCGACGAACCGCCGCGCGAGGCGATCGCGTCGATCTCGTCCATGGTCGGCTGGAGCAGTTCCTCCAGGACCACGTAGTCCTCGGTCGTGCGGCGCTCGGTGACCTCGTAGATGGCGGCCTGGGCGCGGTCGACGACCTCGTCGACGTCGGCCCCCTCGGCGCCGTTGTAGCCGAGCTGGACGATCCGGGTGCCCGCCTCCACCAGGCGGCGCAGCACGGCCTTCTCCGCCACGATCTCGGCGTAGTAGGAGGCGTTCGCGGCCGTCGGCACGGTGGCGATCAGGGTGTGCAGGTACGGTGCGCCGCCGACGCGCAGCAGCTCGCCCCGCCGCTCCAGCTCCGCCGAGACGGTGATGGGGTCGGCGGGCTCGCCCCGGCCGTACAGGTCCAGCACGCAGTCGTACACGGCCTGGTGGGCGGGCCGGTAGAAGTCGTTGGGCGCGAGGACCTCGACCACGTCGGCGATCGCGTCCTTGCTCAGGAGCATTCCGCCCAGCACCGACTGCTCGGCGGCGAGGTCCTGCGGCGGCTGCCGTTCGAAGCCGGGCTCGGCCATGCCCCGGTCGTCCACCAGCGCCACCGTGCACTCACCCCAATCTGCTGCCGTTCGGATGTTCTACCCCGTCGGACCGACAAAAGCCGGTAACCGGCGCGCGGCGATTCAGCGACGCTAGAGCCACCCGGTTGGACCAGGCAAACGGGGCTGTGGACAACTCGGTGGACAGCTTGGGGATGGTTGGCCGAACCTGGCCACAGGGCTGGGGAAACCTGTGGACAACTTGGGTACAAGTCGGCCCGTGACAGAAGTTATGCCAGCTCAGGCCCTGTGGATGAATTTGTGGACAACCGGTTTGTCACAGCCCCGGCGTGTCGCGTGTTACCGCCTCTTCGGCGTGTCGCGCACACCCCGTCACACGAGTTGTCCACAGCCGAACGCACGAAAGCGCCGTGCGACCAGAACACCTGGTCGAACGGCGCTCCCGTGTGGAGAAACCCCTGGGATCAGCCCTGGGCCGCGACCTCGACGGCCAGCGCGACGGTGACCTCCGGGTGGAGCCGGACGTTCACCGAGTGCTTGCCGAGGGTCTTGATGTGGCCCGCCAGCTCGACGGCCCGCTTGTCCAGCGTGGGGCCGCCGGCCGCGCGCACGGCCGACACGACGTCGGACGAGGTGACGGAGCCGAACAGCTTCTTCGAGCCCGCCGCGGCCTTGGCCTTGAGCGTCACGGAGCCGAGGCCCTCCAGGGAGGACTTGATCTCCTTGGCGTGGTCCAGGTCGCGGACCCGACGGGTCTCCTGGGCACGGCGGATGACCTCGACCTGCTTGGCCGCGCCCTTGGTGGCGGCGATCGCCAGGCCGCGGGGCAGCAGGTAGTTGCGGCCGTAGCCGTCCTTGACCTCGACGATGTCGCCGGGGCCGCCGAGGCCGGTCACGTCAGCGGTGAGGATGAGCTTCACGATGCCGTCCCCTTTCTCAGCGAGCCGTCGAGGTGTAGGGCAGCAGCGCCATCTCGCGGGCGTTCTTGACGGCGACCGCGACGTCGCGCTGGTGCTGGGAGCAGTTGCCGGTCACCCGGCGGGCGCGGATCTTGCCCCGGTCCGAGATGTACTTCCGGAGCAGGGTGGTGTCCTTGTAGTCGATGAGGTTGGCGTTCTTGTCCTTGCAGAACGCGCAGACCTTCTTCTTGGGCTTGCGCACAGGCGGCTTGGCCATGTGTGGACTCCTGGTGTTACGCGGTGAAGTGTGGGTTGACCGGTGCGCGGTCTAGAAGGGGGGCTCGTCGGCGAAGCCGCCGGAGCCGGCCGGCGGGGCGGAACCCCACGGGTCGTCTGCCGGGGCGCCACCGCCACCGCCGCCGCGGGACTGACCGCCGCCGCCGCCGAAGCCGCCGCCGCCGTCACCCCTGCTCACCTTGTTGACCTTCGCGGTCGCGTAGCGCAGGGAGGGGCCGATCTCGTCGACCTCCAGCTCGATGACGGTGCGCTTCTCGCCTTCCTTCGTCTCGAAGGAACGCTGGCGAAGTCGCCCGGACACGAGCACGCGCGAGCCGCGGGTGAGCGATTCGGCCACGTTCTCCGCGACCTGCCGCCACACGTTGCACCGCAGGAACAGCGCCTCGCCGTCCTTCCACTCGCCGCTCGCCTTGTCGAAGGTGCGAGGCGTGGAGGCGACCGTGAAGCTCGCCACCGCGGCGCCGGACTGGGTGAAGCGCAGTTCGGGATCGGCGGTCAGGTTCCCGACCACCGTGATCGTCGTCTCGCCGGCCATGGTCGGAGGCTCCTAGACCCTGGCTGCCTTGGCTGCCTTCGCGGCTGCCTTGGCGTCGGCCCTGGCCGCGACCTTCGCCGCGGTCTTGGCGGCCCGGACGGGGTCGCGGCGCAGGACCTTGGTCCGGAGCACCGTCTCCTGGAGGCCGAGCTGGCGGTCGAGCTCCTTCACCGCGTCGGGAGTCGAGGTCAGGTCGAGGATGGCGTAGATGCCTTCCGCGTTCTTGTTGATCTCGAAGCTCAACCGGCGCTTGCCCCACACGTCGACCTTCTCGACGTTGCCACCCGTGGTGCGGATGACGTTGAGGAACGTGTCGAGGGACGGCGCGATCGTGCGCTCGTCGAGACTCGGGTCGAGGATGACCATCACTTCGTAATGACGCATGTGGACCACTCACCTCCTGTGGACTCGGCGGCCACGGACGTTCCGTGGCAGGAGGGTCTGTCGCGTCAGCAACCCGAAAAGGGTAACAAACCCCCGGGCGGGTTCGTCCGGGGGTCTGTCCGGGCGGGGCGGGCGTCGCTCACAGCTTCCAGTTGTGGAGGTTCGTGAACGCCGCCTCGGTGATCCGGGTGCCCCTGTTGTGGTCCCCGTAGCCGTAGGCGTGCACCGCGTCGGCGCAGTACGTCGAGCAGCCGACGTGGTGGACGGGCGAACCGCTCTGCCCGCCCGTGGTGTCCAGGTGGTAGGCGAGCTGGCGGGTGTGGACGGCGGAGATCGCGCTGGTGGTGGTCCACTGGGTGGCGCTCGGCTTGTCCTGCGGGTAGCCGGCGCTGGTCACCGGGGTGCCGACGGTCGGCGTGGCGGCCCAGTTCATGCCGTACCAGCCGGTGGTGGTGCCGATCGTGCAGTCGAGCTTGAGGCCCGCGTAGTCGTACTCGACGCTCGCGTCCTGGACCCACCCGGTGACGCTGTGGACGGCGGACGTGCCGCAGCTGCCGTACGGCGAGGTGGTGCCGTTGCGGCCGGGGTGGACGGTGAAGTTGGTGTTCCAGCCGCCGGACGGGCCGCCGGAGTGCACGCAGTGGCCCGCGGTGGCGACGGCGTTCGCCGCGTACAGCCAGCCCGTGCACCAGCTCGTCGCCCCGTTGGGCTTGGTGTAGGTGAAGTAGACGTTGGCCCGCGCGGGGTAGACCGTGGTCGGGTTGACCCGGGTGCGCTCGTCCGGCGCGATGATCGACGCGGTCGACTGCTCGTCGGGGGCGACCACGCGCGGCCCGGCGCCGGTCACGGGGCGCACGCCGCGTGCGTCGGCGGGGTTCCCGGTGCCGGTGGACCCGGCCGAGGGCGGGTGCGCGGCCGGGACGGGCGTGCCGCCGACCCGCCCGTCGGCGGAGACCGGCGTGTCGCCGGGGAGGGCGGGCGCGGCGGGCGCCGCCGGGGCGACCACGGTGGTGAGCGCGGTGGCGAGCGCTGCCGCGAGGCAGAGGGACAGCGGCGCGGGCAGGGTTCGGCTGGTCATCGAGGTGCCCCTTCGGGGATCGCGGATGACGACCAGGTAACGCTCCCACTACCCAGAGTTGTCAGGTAGGGGGCGAACGCGTGAAAGATTGACGGAGGGTCACGGCCGCCGGATGGGTGAGCCGCCCGGGAGTGGGCCTTTCGGGGTCGCGCGGGCGCTCACGCCACCGCGCGCCGCAGCACCCAGGTCCGCACGAGCGCGCCGGTGACGCAGGACAGCAGCAGCACCGCGAGCAGCACGGGGGCCGCCACCCCGCCGCCCATCCGGCCGACGTCGGGCAGCGCCTGCGCGCGACCGGCGGTCTGCACGCCGTCCGCGTCGCCGGTGCCGGGCAGCCCGTGACCGGGCCGGTAGCCGCTCACGCCGCCGCCGTAGCGCACGCCGGGGGACGGCGAGTACTGGCCGGGCACCGCGAACGGCAGGGCGCCGTAGCCGAACAGCGGCACGCGGCCGAAGTTGCCGCCCCACGGGTTCGAGCCGTACAGCGGCAGGTCGATCGCGCCGACCCCGCCGACCGGCGTGAACGGGCTCTGGGCGCCACCGGGCGTCGCGCCGGGCGTGCCGGTGGCGGGCGTGGTCCCGGGCTGACCGGTGGGCGGCGGAGTGCCGGGGTTGGGCTGGGGCTTCGTGCCGGGCGCGCCGGGTACGACCTGCTCCACGGCCTTCTGCGAGGCGTCGGCCAGCGCCTTCGACCCGTCCTGGACGGGGGCGGCGGCCGCGTTGACGCCCTCGACGGTGACGCCGCACAACCCGGCCAGGGTCTTCTGCACCTGGCCGGTGAGCGTGGTGATGATCGGCCCGAGCAGCGGCAGCCTGCCCAGCTCGGCGTTCACCCTGTTCGCGATCTCGCCACCGGTGATGACACCCTTGCCGGTGGGGATCGCGCCGATCGGGATGGGCGGCATCGCCGCGAACGCCTTCCGGAACGGCTCCGCGAGCGGCGGACCCAGCAGCGGGACGGCCCTGACCAGGTCGACCACGGGGTCGAGCACCGCGCCGGGGCTCAGCGCGACCGGCGTGCCCGGCGTTCCCCGGACGGTGGTCGCGCAACTGCCGACGACCACCGGTTCGGCGGCCCGCGCCGTACCCGCGCCGCCGAACGCGCCCGCCGTGCCGACCAGGAACACCACGGCGGACGCGACCGAGAGCCGGGTGAGCCGGGTCCGCATGGTGGCCTCCTCAGACGTGCGGCACACGTTTCCTACTTACAAGTAACGAGCGTAGGTGCAGATGGTGACGCGAGTCATCCCCCTCGGGCGACAATTCCACATCGGCGGCCGGCGTCGGGGCGTTGCACGTCCCGACTACCCTGCACAGCTATGCGCATCGGGGCCCACGTCCGAGACGACGACCCGCTCGGCGCCGCCGTCGATCGCGGAGCCGAGGTCGTCCAGTTCTTCCTGGCCGACCCCCAGGGGTGGAAGGCGCCGAAGCCGCACCCGCAGACGGACGGCCTGCTGGCCTCCGACCTGGACGTCTTCGTCCACGCGCCCTACCTGGCGAACGTCGCCTCGCTCAACAACAAGATCCGCATCCCGTCCCGCAAGATCGTGCTCCAGCACGCCGAGGCCGCCGCGAAGGTCGGCGCCAAGGGGCTGATCGTGCACGGCGGCCACGTGACCAAGGGCGACGACCCGATGGACGGCGTCGCCAACTGGCGGAAGATGTTCGAGCGGCAGGCCGAGAAGGGCGGGTTCGCGGTCCCGATCCTGATCGAGAACACCGCGGGCGGCGACTACGCCATGGCCCGCACGTTCGACATGCTCGCCAGGCTGTGGGACGCGGTCGGCGAGTTCGACGCCGGGTTCTGCCTGGACACCTGCCACGCGTTCGCCTCCGGCGAGGACCTGGTGGGCATCGTGGACCGGGTCAAGGCCATCACCGGCCGCATCGACCTCGTGCACCTCAACAGCTCGCGCGACGAGTTCGGCTCGGCCCGCGACCGGCACGCCAACATCGCGTCCGGCACGATCGACCCCGACCAGCTGGTCGCGGTGGCCGGCGCCGCCGGCTCGCCCGTGCTGGTCGAGACACCCGACGAGGGGCAAGCCGAGGACATCGCGTTCCTCCGCGAGCACCTGGGCCGATGAGCGTGACACGGGAGGCGGTGGCCGTGCCGGGTGGCGCGAGCGCCACGCCGGGGGCGTCCCGCTTCGGGCGCGTCGGGCTGGCCGTCGTCGTCCTCCTGTGCGGGCTGACGATGTTCGCCGGCTTCCTGAACAAGGACCGGTGCACCGGCCCGGAGTTCGACCAGTGGGGCCGCAGCGCGCCGGACTACGAGGAGCGCAACAAGGCCGAGGTCTGCTACTCCGACGTCCAGCACCTGTGGATCGGGCGCGACGTCGACCGGCACGTCTTCCCGTACGTCCACGGCAGCATCAACAGCAAGGGCGTGCTGGTCGGCGGCGTGGTCGAGTACCCGGTGCTGACCGGCCTGCTGATCTGGGCGGGCGCGATCTTCGCGCACACCGACGCCGCGTTCCTGCTGTTCTCGGCGCTGCTGATGGCCCCGTTCGGGCTCGCCGCCGGGTACCTGCTCGGCAAGCTCAGCCGGTGGCGGGCGCTGGTGTGGGCGATCGGCCCGCCGGTGGTGCTCTACGCGTTCCACAACTGGGACCTGCCGGTCGTGTTCTGCGCGGTCGCGGCGGTCTACGTGGTGCACCGGGGGTGGGGCGAGCGGGAGCGGCCCCTGGTGCAACGGGCCGTCGTGGCGTCCGTGCTGCTCGGCATCGGGTTCGCGTTCAAGATCTACCCGGCGATCTTCGTGCTGCCGCTGTGCCTGTACGTGCTGACCGGCGGACCGGGCGGGCGCGACCTGCCGCGCGGGCGGTCCTGGGACTGGGCGGGCGCGGTGAAGGTCGCGCTGGCGTCCGTCGTCACGGTGGTGCTGATCAACCTGCCGTTCGCCGTGGTCGGCCTGGAGGGCTGGAAGGCGTCGTTCGCGTTCCAGGGCCTCCGCCGCGTCGACATCACGACGAACTCGATCTGGTTCTGGGCGATGCGGCCGTTCATGGCGGACGACGACATGCAGTCGCTCGTGTCGGTGCTGTCCCCGGTCGGCATCCTCGCCTCGTTCGCCCTGGCCTGCTGGATCGGCTGGCGGCGGTACCAGGCGGAGGGCACCTACCCGTGGGTGCCGGTGTCGGCCGCCATGCTGTGCGGCTTCCTGCTGCTGCACAAGGTCCACTCGCCGCAGTACACGCTGTGGCTGGTGCCCATGTTCGTGCTGCTGCGGGTGCACTGGGGCTGGATCGCCTCGTACTTCGTGGCGGACCTGGCGATGGGCATCGGCATCTTCCGCTGGTACTACGCGATCGAGTTCGCCCAGCCGTCGGGCATCTACGACGGGTTCTCGGCGCAGGCGGTGGTGATCGGCGTGTGGGGCCGGGCGGCGCTGCTGGTGGCGCTGTTCCTGGTGTTCCTCAGGTCCGAGGTGACCTTCCGGGACGGCCGCGTCGCCCGGTCACGCGAAACGCTGCCGGCGGAGCGCTGAGCCGGACACCCCCGCACGGGGTGCGCGGCACGGGGCTCGTCGCCGGCCCGCCGCACCTCCCGGAGGACCCGTCGCGCCGTCAGCCGTTCCGCCGGACCAGCAGCGCGCCCAGCCGGGCGAACACCACCAGCGCTCCCGGCCCGACGATCGCGCACGTCAGGACGAGGTCGTCGGACGCGCCGTACTCGGCGGCGGTCGCGGCCACCGCCCACGCGGACAGCCCGACGTGCGCGGCGAACAGGGCGAGCCGCGCGGGCACGTTCCGCACCGGCGCGAGCGCCACCCCGACCCGGATCGCCGCGGCGACGAACGCCAGGGCGAGTCCGACCAGTCCCACTCGTCCGTCCTCCCGCTCAGCCGCTGCGGCCCGGCTCCGGTACCAGTGTCCCGAGCGGGCGGCACTCCTCCAAGGGCCGGTCGATCCCCGCTTCGGTCGGAACCACCCCCGGGGCCGCGGGCGATCAGGCCGAGGACGTCGTCCCCACCGGTTCCGCCTCGACCGGCCGCCGCGTGCCGAACCGCAGCGCGAACCGGTCCGGTGCGCCGTCGAACACGCCGCCCGCCGGGTCGTCGTCGCCCGCCTGGCGCACCTTGTCCAGGTCCGGCCGGTAGATCTCGCGCACGATGAGCACGCACAACACCACCACGGCGACGTCGCGCGCCACGACCGCGCCCAGGAACCAGTCGATCGGCAGGCCCTTGTTCTCCACGCCCAGGTAGAACATCATCCGGGGCACCCACACCAGCGCGTCGATCGTCATCCACGCCAGCAGCAGCTTCCACCTGGGCAGCGCCAGCACGGCCAGCGGCACGAGCCAGAGCGAGTACTGCGGGCTCCACACCTTGTTGGTCAGCAGGAACGCCGCCACCACCAGGAACGCCAACTGCGCGAACCTCGGCCGCCGGGGCGCGGACAGCGCCACGAACCCGATCGCCGCGCAGCACAGCAGGAACAGCACGGCGGACACGGTGTTGAGCACCTCGGGGGCCTGGCCCTGCGTCAACCCCGGGTCGAAGCCCTGCCAGCCGGTCCACTGGGCGACCACGTTGTAGAGCGAGTCCGGGTCCACGCCGCGCTCGGTGTTGAGCCGGAAGAACTCGCGCCACCCGTCGGGGTAGGCCAGGGCGATGGGCGCGTTCACCGCCGCCCACGTCGCGAACGTCGTGGCGACCGTGGTGAACCCGGCCTTCAGCTTCCCGGACCGCCAGCACAGCAGCAGCAACGGCCCGAGCAGGAACAGCGGGTAGAGCTTCGCCGCGCCGCCGAGTCCCAGCAGCAGACCGGCGAGCAGCGGTTTCTTCCGCGCCCAGGCGAGCATGCCCGCCGTGGCGAACGCGGTGGCCAGGGTGTCGAAGTTGGTGAACGCGTGCACGATCACCAGCGGCGACACCGCCACCAGGACCGCGTCGTACGGCCGTCGGCGCGCCAGTTGCGCCACCGCGTACGCCGTGACCAGCCACGCCAGGGCCAGCCACAGCGCGGTGATGTCGAAGTACACGATCACGGTCATCGGCGACGGCAGCCAGCCGGACGCCGCGATCTCCGTCCAGCCCTGCGCCATCCGGGCGTTGAGCAGCATGAACATGCCGGTCAGCACCGGGTACTCCATGTACCGCACGTGCGCCGTCGGCTTGCCCTCGTCGTCGACCCACGAGGTCTTGTACGGGAACGTGTCGACCCGGTCCAGCCGCTCGGCCGTGTAGAGCGGCACGGTGTCGGAATAGCACATGGCGACGAACTGCCTGCTGCCCCGCCAGTCGAGCTGCACCACGCCGTTGTCGTCGACGTACTGCTGGACGCACGGCGACTTCTGGAACCACGCCAGCGCCAGCGTGACCACCGCGAACAGCAGCACGACCCGAAGCGGTGTCCAGAACCACTGCCTGCCCACCGAGGCGTGCCTGCCGACCGGCCCGCCGAGCGGTCTGCTGGCCGCCCGGGCGAGCGGCTCGGTCCAGGTCGGGTTGACCCGCTCCTCGGGGCCGAGGGAGTCGGTGTCGTCGGCGTTCGCCTGGGCGCCGTCGGGGTTCGCCTGCGAGTGCTGCGAAGGGCTGGCCACGGGGACGGATGCTACGGGTACGGGTCGACGGAGGTTGTGAGGTCGGGAAGGTCCGCGGTCGGGGCGGAAGCGCGGAAGGGCCCGGAAGCGCGGAAGGGCCCGGCGGGGACGCCGGACCCTTCCGTCACGCGGTGCGACCCGCTCAGCCGCTCGGCGGTGCGCCGCCCCCGCCGATGGGGTCGGGTTCCGGCTCCTGCGACGTCGTCGTGCACAGCGGCGGACGGCACGGACCACCGGTCCGCGTCGTGGTCGTCGTGGTCGTCGGCGTCGTCGTGGTCGGCTTGTCCTGCGACGGCGGCCGGTCGTCGTCCCGCTTCTCGGTCGTCGTCGTGGCGGTCGTCGTCGTGGTCGTCGTGGTGATCTTCGGTTCCTCGAACTGGCCGATGGGGTTCGGCCTCGGGAACTTCTCCATGGGCGCGCCGTTGAGGGCCTTGTCCATGAAGCGCTTCCAGATCTGACCGGGCACGCCGCTGCCGTAGATGTCGGTGCGGCCGTTGGGCTCCTTCAGCGCGATGTTGCCCGCGTCGGTGCCCAGCCACACGCTCGCCGCGAGCGTCGGGGTGTAGCCCGCCATCCACGCCTTCGCGTTCTCCGTGCTGCCCTGGAGCTCGTGCGTGCCGGTCTTGCCGGCGCACTCGCGACCGCCCGCGCAGGCGATCTTGCCGGTCGGGATGCCCTTGAGCACGTCGGTGACGTTGTCCGCGATGTCCTGGCTCTTCTTCAGGTCCGGGTCGAAGGCCGGGCGGGACTCGTCGATCCGCTGGTAGACGGGCTGGTCCTCGGTGTTCACGATCTTCGTGATGAAGAACGGCTCGTGGTACACGCCGCGCGCCGCGAACGTCGCGTACGCCGTGGTGATGTCGAACGGCCGGACCAGGGTCTGGCCACCACCGATGGAGATGTTGCCGTCCGGCGCGGTGCCGCCCTCGCCGACGAGCAGCTTGGTGGTCGTGTCGCCGATGGTGACCTCGCGCGGGATGCCGGCCTGGTGGGCCGCCTCGGCGACCTTGCCCGTGCCGAGCTTGAGGGCCATGTCGAAGAAGACGGTGTTGACCGACTTCACCATGGCCTCGCGCACGGTGCACTGCTTGGGCACCCGGCAGGCCACACCGGGGGAGTTCTTCACCGAGTTGGCGCCGGTGCGGCCGGGGAACTCGCGCGGCGAGCTGCCGTCGTACACCTCGCCCGCGCCCTCGCCGGCCTGGAGGGCCGCCACGAAGTCGAACGGCTTGAACGACGACCCCGGCTCCTGGAGCGTGCCGGTCTGGTAGTCGATGCCGCCGCCGTCCGCGCCGCCCCAGTACGCCTTGACGGCGCCGGTGGCCGGGTCGATGGCCGACATCGAGGTCCGCAGCTCCGGGTTCTGGCCCTGCATGACCTCGCCCACCGCCTGCTCGGCCGCGGCCTGCATGGCCGGGTCGATGGTGGTGTGCACGGTGCCGCCGATGCTCTGGAGCTTCTCCAGGTCCCAGTCGACCTTCTCGCTGGACATCTCGTTCAGGATCTGCTGGCGGATGTGCAGGCGGGCGCCGGTCAGGCCGCCCTGCTCGGCCTGCTCGACGATCACCGGGAACTTCTCGGTGTCCCGGTACTCCTGGGTGATCCAGTTCATCTCCAGCAGCCGGCGCATCACGTAGTCCCAGCGCTCCGCCGTGTAGGCGGCCTGCTCGGACCGGCTCGGGTTCTGGATCATGCCCGCCAGCAGCGCGGCCTGCGAGTGGGTGACCTGCTGGAGGTCGTCGATGCCGAAGTACGCCTTGGCCGCGGTCTTGATGCCGTAGGCGCCCTTGCCGAAGTAGATCGTGTTCAGGTACGCCGTCAGGATGTCCTTCTTGTCCTGCTGCTCGGACATCTTGTAGGCGGTGACCATCTCGTTGAACTTGCGGGTGATGGTCCCGTCTTCCTTGCCGGTGGCCTTCTTCACGTACTGCTGGGTCAGGCCCGAGCCGCCGGAGTCGCCGCCGGTCACCTGGTAGTAGACCGCGCGGGCGATGGCCGTCATGTCGAAGCCGAGGTTCGTCTCGAACGTCGGGTCCTCGGCCGCGAACACGGCCTGCTTGATGGAGTCCGGCAGGTCCTCATACTTGATCATCGTGCGGTTGGCCTCACCGCTCGCGATCCGGACCATCTCCGAGCCGTCCGAGTAGCGGATCGAGATCGCCTTGCCCTGCTGGGCGGCGATCTCCTCCGGGATCGGCACCTCGACCACCTGGTAGGCGACCGCGAAGGCGACCACCGGGGCGAGCATCATCAGGCCGAGCGCCACGTAGGTGGTGCGGCGCACGCGGCGCCAGATCCTCTTCCGGCGCACGACGCGGGCCTCCGCCTCGGTCAGCTCCTCGTCGTACTCGTCGTCGTAGAACGGCTCGACCTCGACCTCGTCCTCGCGGTGCGTGAGGAGCTGGGGCTCGCGCGGCGTGCTCTGCTGCACGGGCGGCAGGAGGTCGGTCGGCTCCTCCCCGGGGCGGCGCTCCGGACCGGGACCACCGGGGCGGCGCGGTCCGCCGGGACCACCGACGGGCGGTCGTCCGCCGGGACCGACGGGGGCGCCGGGACCGACCGGGCCACCGGGACGCCGCACGCCGCCGGGGGGCGTCGAGGGTCGCTGGGGCGGGCCGCCGGGCACGCTGCCGGCCGCCGCGCCGGGACCGGCCGGACCGCCGGGCCTGCCACCGGGCGCGCCGGGACGGCCGTTGCCGGGCGCGCCGGGGATGCCTCCGGGTGCTCCGGGGCCGTGGGGGCGACGTGGGGGCTGGGCGCCGCGGGGGATGCCGCCCGAGGGGATTCCTCCTGGGGGGATTCCTCCTGGGGGGATTCCACCCGGAGGGGTTCCGCCGGGAGGCGGACCGCCCGGCGCACCTCCGGCCGGCGGGCCGCCGCCGGGGCGGGAGAAGCCGCCCGGTGGGGTGCCGTGCCGCGGGGCGTCGGGGCGCGCGAAACCACCTGGCGGGGTGTTCGGACGCTCCGGCTGATTCCCGGCGCCACGCCGAGGTGGCTGCACGCCGCCGTCCGGGTCCTCCCCGGTCGGCCACTGCGGCTCCCCGCCACGTTGCCTGTCGTCATGCTGGTCGTTCACGAAATGGCCTCCAAGACCGGCGTGCGAGCGCACGCGGTTCGGTGGTCGTACGCCGCAGGTCCTCGGTGGAACTGCGTCCGCGGTCGGAGCGGGTTCACTCCGCCGCGGTCCTCCTGCGCGGCTTGCGAGAGTTCAGGCCACGCGTTCCCAGGACGTATGACTGCACCAGGTGGTTCCAACTACATGTGCGGCAAACCTCGACGACGTACACGGTGAACTCCTCGAAGAGGGTCGCCATCCGCGTGAGCTCCTCGGCGGTGCGCGCGGACCCGGCCGCGTGCTTGAGCTCGTCGCCGTAGACCCAGGACACGTGGGTGAGCGGTTCCTTGCGGCACACCGGGCAGGTCACGTCGCTCGGTCGGCCGTGGAACTTCGCAGCTCGCAGCAGGTACGGGCTCGCGTCGCACACCTCCATCGTGCCCACTCGGCCCGCGTAGACCTCCGCCAGCAGCGCACGGCGCTGCAGCGCGTAGTCCACGACCTGGCGTTGGGTCGACACGCGACCAGAGTACGTGGCGCCCCCGACCGTTCGATGGGCCGTTCAGGGCAGTGCGCCGAAGGCAGGGGTCGCTGTGTGCCACGCGACACCGCGAACGCGCGCGCGGATGTATCGCACCGATATACTCGCCACACCCATCGGCGTACGGGCAGGGCTCATCGGGCGGGGAGGTGCCGGTGCTGGAGTTCGCGATCCTCGGGCTGCTGCACGAGGCGCCCATGCACGGCTACGAGCTGCGCAAGCGCCTGCACGAGCTGCTGGGGGCGTTCCGGGCGTTCTCCTACGGGACGCTGTACCCCACGCTGCGCAAGCTGCAACGCGGCGGGCTCATCGTCGAGGAAGTGCCCGAGGCGGACTCCGTCCGCTGGGGGCGCCGGGCGCGCAAGGTCTACAAGCTCACCGCGGAGGGCAAGGAGAGGTTCGCCGACCTGCTGGCCAACGCCGGTCCCCAGACGTGGGACGACGACTCGTTCGGCGTCCACCTGGCGTTCTTCTCCCGCACCCCCGCCGAGATCAGGATGCGCATCCTCGAAGGTCGCCGCAGACGGGTCGAGGAGCGCCGCGAGGGGCTGCGCACCTCATTATCGGCGACCAGTGAGCGGATCGACCGCTACACGCGGGAGCTGCACCGGCTCGGGCTGGAGAGCTCCGAGCGCGAGGTGCGGTGGTTGAACGAGCTGATCGCGACCGAACAGGCCGAACAGCGCGAGCGGGACGAATGAACCAAGCAGAACAAGAAGGAGGACTCGGCATGGGCGACAACCGCCGCACCGTTCGAGTGGCCATCGTCGGGGTCGGCAACTGCGCGGCGTCGCTGGTGCAGGGTGTCCACTACTACCGCGACGCCGACCCGAACACCAAGGTGCCGGGTCTCATGCACGTCCGGTTCGGCGACTACCACGTCCGCGACGTCGAGTTCGTCGCCGCGTTCGACGTGGACGCCAAGAAGGTCGGCACGGACCTGTCCGAGGCCATCGGCGCCAGCGAGAACAACACCATCAAGATCGCCGACGTGCCGCCGCTCGGCGTCACCGTGCAGCGCGGCCCCACGCTCGACGGGCTCGGCCGGTTCTACCGGGAGACCATCGAGGAGTCCGACGAGCAGCCGGTGGACGTCGTCGCGGCGCTGCGCGAGGCCGAGGTCGACGTGCTGGTCTCCTACCTGCCGGTGGGCTCGGAGGACGCGGACCGCTTCTACGCGCAGGCCGCCATCGACGCGGGCGTGGCGTTCGTCAACGCGCTGCCGGTGTTCATCGCCTCCGACCCGGAGTGGGCGGAGAAGTTCCGCGCCGCGGGCGTGCCGATCGTCGGCGACGACATCAAGTCCCAGGTGGGCGCCACCATCACGCACCGCGTGCTGGCGAGGCTGTTCGAGGACCGGGGCGTCCAGCTCGACCGCACCATGCAGCTGAACGTGGGCGGCAACATGGACTTCCTCAACATGAAGGAACTGGAGCGCCTGGAGTCCAAGAAGGTCTCCAAGACCCAGGCCGTCACGTCGCAGGTCGACCGCGACATGGGCAAGCGCAACGTCCACATCGGCCCGTCGGACTACGTGTCCTGGCTGGACGACCGCAAGTGGGCGTACGTGCGGCTGGAGGGTCGCGCGTTCGGCGACGTGCCGCTGAACCTGGAGTACAAGCTGGAGGTCTGGGACTCCCCGAACTCCGCGGGCATCATCATCGACGCGGTGCGCGCCGCGAAGATCGCCCTCGACCGGGGCATCGGCGGCCCGATCCTGTCGGCGTCGTCGTACTTCATGAAGTCCCCGCCGGAGCAGTACTCGGACTCCGCGGCGCACGAGGCCGTCGAGGCGTTCATCCGCGGCGACGTGGAGCGCTGACGCACTTCGGGACGGTGGCCTCCCCACGCGGGGAGGCCACCGGTCCTCGTGGTCCGGCCGCGGACCGCTAGCCGTAGGCGACGACCTGCCCGATGTGGGTGGCCGGGTGCGTCGCGGCGTCCTGGAGCAGCACGCGGCCCGCGGGCCAGGCCAGCTCCCGGGTCGCGGTGGTGTCCGGCGGCGTGACCAGCAGCTTGCGCACCTCCCAGCCGTCGGGCTGCGGCGCGTAGGTCAGCGTGGCCGCCGCCTTCCCCTGCGGGCGCAGGGTCAGCGCGGGGGAGTCGGTGCCCTGCCTGCGCACGATGTCCCAGCCGAGCCCGTCCACGCCGTCCAGCCGCACGCCGGGGTAGCCCGCCAGGGTGCACTCGTCCTTGCCCCGGTTGGTGAACACGATCAGCAGCACCTGCTGCCCGTCCGCCGCCGGCGACCCCGGATCGGTGGACACCCCCAGGTCCGCGCACTTCCCGGTGGCCTTCCGGGCGCTGCTCGTCCTGTTCGCGCCCTTGGTGCTCTTGACCGTAGTCGACCCGCCCTTCGACCTCGACCCCGAGTTCGACGAGCAGCCCACCAGCGCCGTCGCCGCGACCAGAGCGGCCAGCACCGCCGCCGTCCCGCGCACCCACGTCCCGCTCACGCGTCCCCCTGTTCCCCGTCGGCCGGATCACGGAGTAGGACGCGACCACCACCTCGCGGGCACATCGGTGTGGCGCGGATCATATCTTTCGTCCCTCACCTCTTGCCGAGGCGCAGCGACTGCCAGGACCCGTCGGCGGTCCACCCGCCGTCCACGGGCAGCGCGACCCCGTTGACGAACCCGCTCCGCGCGGGGTCGGCGAGGAACGACACGGCCTGCGCGATGTCGTCCGGGGAGGCGAAGCGGCCCATCGGCACGTGGTCGGCGATGTCCTGGTCGGAGTAGTGCCCGCCGGCCTGGTCCGCGACGTCCATCTCGGTCTTCACCCAGCCGGGGCACACCGCGTTGACCCGCACACCCCGGCCGCCCCACTCGACGGCGAGCGTGCGCGTCATCCCGATCAGCCCGTGCTTGGTCGTGTTGTAGGCGGCCCGGTCCGCCACGCCGCGCAGCCCGGCGACGGACGCGATGTTGACCACCGACCCACTGCTCCGCGCCAGCATCACCCGTCCGAGCGCCTGCGTGAGCAGGAACGGCCCCGTGAGGTTCACCGCCAGCATCCGCTGCCAGTCCTCCAGCGGCACGTCCTCGAACGGCGCGATCCCCGAGATGCCCGCGTTGTTCACCAGCACGTCGACCCGCCCGCCGACCCGGTCGACGACCCGGGCCACGTCGTCGGGCGACGTCACGTCCCCCACCACCCCGCCGGGGGTCTCCCGCAGGTCGAACCCGACGACCTCGTACCCGTCCGCCCGCAACACCGCCGCCACCCGGGCCCCGATCCCCTGGGCCGCCCCGGTCACCACCGCTACCCGTTGGTCCATGGGGTGAACGCTAGGACCGCGGCACCCCCAGCGCGCCCGGCAGGTCTTCGATCCCGCGCAGCACCGTCACCTCCGCCAGCACCTCCGGGGCGGGTGGGAAGTGGGGGTTCGGCACCGCGTACACCGCCATCCCGGCGGCCAGGGCGGCGCGCAGGCCGTTCGTCGAGTCCTCCACGGCGGCGCTGCGGGTCGGTTCCACGCCGAGCCGCGCGCACGCCAGCAGGTAGACGTCCGGTGCGGGTTTGCCCGCCCCCGCCGCCTCGCTGGACACCGCCACGGGCACCACCCCGGTCAGGTCCGTCGCGTGCAGGAACGCCGTGATCAGGCTCGGCGGCGACGAGCTGGCGATGGCCACGGGCCACCTCGCGGCGACGGCGCGCACCACGTCCACGGCGTGCGGCAGGACCGGGGGACCGGCCTCGTAGCGGCGGTCCATCTCCGCGATCACGCCGGCCGCCGCGTCCTCCGGGGACAGCCGGACGCCGACCTCCTCGACCAGGTAGGCGCCCCACTCCGGGGTGCTCATGCCCTGCATCGCCCGCGTCGCCGCCGGGGTCCACGTGCCGCCGTGCGCCGTCGCGAACGCCTGCCTCACCTCGTCCCACACGGTCTCGGAGTCCACGAGCACGCCGTCCAGGTCGAACACCACCGCATCCACACCGCCGACCGTAGTGCGAGCGCGCCCGCTCCACCGCGCCGACCGGACGTCGGGGGCGGCCCGTCGACGCCGTCCGGGCCGCCGGGGAACTCGTGGGTTAACAACCGGTGAACGCCGGCCTACGGTCGGTTGGTCCCGGACTGACCGTAGGAGGCGCACGAGTGAGACACCTGCCCCTGCTCGCCAACCACTCCCCCGGTCGCGCGGCGGTGACCTGCCGGTACCGCTGCGGCGACGCGTGCTTCCACGACGTGCCCAACACCTCGGGCAACCCGTACTTCGGCGACCTGCTCGACCGCCGGAGCGCCATCAAGGCCGGTGTCGTCCTCGGCGCCGCCCTCACCGCGACGGGCGCGACGGCCGCCGCCGACGCCGCGCCCGCCCACGCCGCGCCCCCCGCCGAGGGGACCGGGGCCGACCGGCACCACCCCGCCCGCGGCCTGGACTTCCGACCGGTCGAGCCCAACACCCTCGACGCCGTCGTCGTCCCCGAGGGCTACCGCCAGGCCGTCGTCATCCGCTGGGGCGACCCGCTGTTCCCGGACGCGCCGGCGTTCGACTTCGACCACCAGACCGCCGCCGCGCAGGCCCGCCAGTTCGGCTACAACTGCGACTTCGCCGCGCTGCTGCCGCTCGACCCGACCGGTCGGGTGAACCTGCTGGTCACCAACCACGAGTACACCGGCGAGCCGTTCATGTTCCGCGGCTACGACGAGGCGAACCCGACCCGTGAGCAGGTCGAGGTCGCGTGGGCCGCGCACGGCCTGTCCGTGCTCCGCGTCGACCAGGACCGCGACGGCCGCCTCACCCCGCGGTTCTCCCCGCACAACCGCCGCATCACCGCCACCACGCCGTTCGAGCTGCGGGGTCCCGCAGCCGGCTCGGACCTGCTCAAGACCGGCGCCGACCCGACCGGCACGCGCGTCCTCGGCACCCTCAACAACTGCGCGGGCGGCGTCACGCCGTGGGGCACGGTCCTGTCCGGTGAGGAGAACTTCAACCAGTACTTCGCGGCCACCGGGGACCCCCGCGAAACCCGCTACGGCATCAAGGACAACCCGACCACCCGCAAGTGGGAGCGCTTCGACGAGCGCTTCGACCTCGCCCGGGAGCCCAACGAGGCCAACCGCTTCGGCTGGGTCGTCGAACTCGACCCGCTCGACCCGGACTCCACGCCGGTCAAGCACACCGCGCTCGGCCGCTTCAAGCACGAGTGCGCCAACGTCCGCATCGCCGGCGACGGCCGCGTGGTCGCCTACTCCGGTGACGACGAGCGCTTCGAGTACATCTACAAGTTCATCTCCCGGAAGAAGGTGCGGCGCGGCGACAGCAGGTCCGCCCGCCGGCACAACATGACCCTCCTCGACGAGGGCACGCTCTACGTCGCCCGCTTCACCGGCGACAGCCCGCCGGCCGAGATCGACGGCTCCGGCGGGCTCCCGTCCGACGGCCGGTTCGACGGGCGCGGCGAGTGGGTGCCGCTGGCGAGCGGCACCAGGTCGTTCGTGCCCGGCATGACCGCCGAGGAGGTCTACGTCTTCACCCGCCTCGCCGGCGACCGGGTCGGGGCCACGAAGATGGACCGCCCCGAGGACATCCAGACCCACCCGCACACCGGCGTCGTCTACTGCGCGCTGAGCAACAACGTCGACCGCGGCAAGGAGGGCAAGGAGGGCGCCACCGAGCCGAACCCGCGCGTGGACAACAAGCACGGGCAGGTGCTGGAGCTGACCGAGCGCGGCGGCGACGCGCTCGCGCTGTCCTTCTCCTGGAACCTGATGCTGGTGTGCGGCGACCCGGCGTCGCCCGACACCTACTTCGCGGGCTACGACAAGTCGCGCGTGTCGCCGATCTCCAGCCCGGACAACGTGGCGTTCGACCGGCACGGCAACCTGTGGATCTCCAGCGACTCCGGCGGCGCCCTCGGCGGCCTCAACGACGGCCTGTACGCGGTGCCGGTCGCCGGGCGGGAGCGCGGCCACCTCAAGGCGTTCCTCACCGTGCCGCGCGGTGCGGAGACGTGCGGCCCGGTGATCGGCGAGCGCGTCGTCACGGTGTGCGTGCAGCACCCCGGCGAGGTGGACGGCGCGAGCGCGGACAACCCGGCGTCGCACTGGCCCGACGGCGGCGACTCGCAACCGCGCCCGTCGGTGGTCGCGGTGTGGCGGGAGGGCCGTCGCATCGGGGAGTGACCCCCGGTGACCAGGTGATTTCGATCGGTGGGGACTTCGAGGTGTTCGCCCCGCGTTCACCTCGAAGTCCGCTCCGCGTGGGATTGCACTCCTACGTTCGCCCAGTTCCCACTGAGCGATATCGGAGGTCCGCGTGTCCTCATCCACCGATCGGGGTCGGCGCCTGCTGCCCCTGCTGCCCAACCACCCCCTCGGGCGGTCGGCGATGACCTGCAAGTTCCGCTGCGGAGACGCGTGCGCCCACGAGGCGCCCAACACCTCGGACAACGCCTACTTCGGTGACGTCGTCGGTGACGTCGTGCGCCGCCGCGGCCTGCTCAAGGCCGGTGCGGTGCTGGCCGTCGCGGGTGCGGGCGCCGGCCTCCTCGGCTCCGGCACGGCCGCCGCCGCCGCGCCGCGCGGGAACACCGACGCGGACCTCGACCTGGGGGGCGGTCGCCGCAAGGACGGCCTGAACTTCACCGCCGTCACCCCGAACACCGAGGACCGCGTCGTCGTGCCGGACGGCTACGACCAGTCCGTCGTGATCCGCTGGGGCGACCCGGTGCTGCCCGGCGCGCCGGCCTTCGACTTCGACGGGCAGACCGCCGCCGCGCAGGCCAAGCAGTTCGGCTACAACAACGACTTCTGCGGCCTGGTGCCGCTCGGCGGCCCCGGCGACCGCTGGCTCATGGTGAGCAACCACGAGTACAGCACCGAGGACGCCATGTTCCGCGGCTGGAAGGCCGACTCCACCACCCGCGAGCAGGTCGAGATCGCGTGGGCCGCGCACGGCATGTCCGTCGTGCTGGTCGAGCGCGACCGCCGCAGCGGCAGGCTGACCGCCAAGGTCGATCGCCGGTACAACCGGCGCGTCACCGTCACCTCCGAGTTCAGGATGACCGGCCCAGCCGCCGGCTCGGACCTGCTCAAGACCAGCGCGGACCCGTCCGGCACGAAGGTCCTCGGCACGCTGAACAACTGCGCCGGCGGCGTGACCCCGTGGGGCACGGTCCTGTCCGGCGAGGAGAACTTCAACCAGTACTTCGCCAACGCGGGCACCGTCACCGACCCGGTCGCCAAGGCCCGCCTGAGCCGCTACGGCCTGTCCGGCGGCGCCTCCGGCCGCCGTTGGGAGAAGTTCGACAAGCGCTTCGACGTGGCGCAGGAGCCCAACGAGGTCAACCGCTTCGGCTGGGTCGTCGAGATCGACCCGCTCGACCCGACCTCGACGCCGGTCAAGCACACCGCGCTCGGCCGCTTCAAGCACGAGGGCGCCAACGTGATCATCGCCCGCGACGGCCGCGTGGTCGCGTACATGGGCGACGACGAGCGCTTCGACTACCTGTACAAGTTCGTCTCCGATGAGAAGTACAAGCCCGGCAACAGCAAGCACGCCCGCGAGCACAACAAGAAGTTGCTCGACAAGGGCACGCTGTACGTCGCGAAGTTCACCGGCGACAGCCCGGCCGCCGAGATCACCGGCACCGGCGCGCTGCCGTCCGACGGCGAGTTCGACGGCACCGGCGAGTGGATCCCGCTGGCCGCCGGGAACCGCTCGTTCGTGCCCGGTTTCACCGCCGAGGAGGTGTACGTCTTCACCCGGCAGGCCGCCGACAAGGTCGGCCCGACCAAGATGGACCGCCCCGAGGACGTCGAGCCGAACCCGCGCAACCGCCGCGTGTACGCCGCGCTGACCAACAACACCGACCGCGGCAAGGCGGGCAAGGAGGGCGCGACCGAGCCCAACCCGCGCCCCAACAACCGCCACGGCCACGTGCTGGAGCTGGAGGAGCGCCGCGGCGACAACACCGCGACCACGTTCTCCTGGAAGCTGCTGCTGGTCTGCGGCGACCCGAACGCCGCCGACACCTACTTCGGCGGCTACGACAAGTCGCAGGTCTCGCCCATCTCGTGCCCGGACAACGTGGCGTTCGACAGCCGCGGCAACCTGTGGATCTCCACCGACGGCAACGCGCTCGGCTCCAACGACGGCCTGTTCGCCGTGCCGGTCGAGGGGAAGTACCGCGGTCGGGTGAAGCAGTTCCTCACCGTGCCGCGCGGCGCGGAGACGTGCGGCCCGGTCGTCGAGGACGACTTCGTCCTGGTGTCCGTGCAGCACCCGGGCGAGATCGACGGCACGTCCGCCGACACCCCGCTGTCGCACTGGCCGGACGGCGGCGCGAGCCAGCCGCGACCCGCCGTCGTGGCGGCGTGGAAGAAGGACAAGGGCCGCATCTGCGGTTGATCCGGGGGTGGGCGGGGGTCCGCGCCCGAGAGGTGCGGACGTGGACGCGGTGGCGCGGACCCCTGCCCGTTAATGTCCTCCCATGACCCGACCCGTTGCCCTGATCACGGGTGCGTCGCGCGGCATCGGCGCGGCCACCGCCCGCGCCCTCGCGCCGACGCACGACCTGCTCCTGGGCGGCCGGGACACCGACGCGCTCGCCGCGCTGGCCGACGAGCTGGGCGGCGCCCGGCCGTGGCCCGTCGAGCTGACCGACCCGGACGCGCTCGCCGGCGCGGTGTCCCCGCTGGACCGCCTCGACGTCCTCGTGCACAGCGCGGGCATCGCCGAACTCGGCGCGCTGGCCGACACCGGCGCCGACGCGTGGCGCCGCACGTTCGACCTCAACGTCGTCGCGGTCGCCGAGCTGACCAGGCTGGCGCTGCCCCTCCTGCGCGCCGCGCGCGGCCACGTCGTGCTGGTCAACTCCGGCGCGGGCCTGCGCGCCAACCCGAACTGGGGCGCCTACGCGGCCAGCAAGTTCGCGCTGCGCGCCTACGCCGACGTGCTGCGGGCCGAGGAGGAGGACGTGCGCGTCACGTCGGTCCACCCGGGCCGCGTCGACACCCCCATGCAGCGGGGCGTCCGCGAGCAGGAGAGCGGCGACTACGAGCCGAACCTGTACCTGCGGGCGGAGTCCGTGGCCGCCGCCGTGCTCGGCGCGGTGCTCGCGGGCGAGGACGCCCACGTGACCGAGGTCGTGGTGCGGCCGCGCCCCCGGCCCTGACCGGTCAGTCGGCGAAGGTCAGCACCCGGTCGGTGGCGAACCACGCGAGGTCGCGGTCCGCCACCGACGAGGACGCGGCTACCGACGCGGACACGACCTCGCCGTTGCCGCGGAAGCCGTGGGCGGCGCGCCGGCCCGCGCCCACGGCGAACACCACCAGGCCGCCGTCGTGCTGGCCGACCGCGCCCGTGCACCGGGCCGCCGCGCACACCCCGGCCGGCGTCGACCGGCCCGGCGCGTCCACCCGCACGGACAGCCCGTCCGGGCCGCGCGGGGTGGTGAAGCGCACCTCGGTGGCGACGTGCCCCGCGCCGCGGGTGCGGTCGCCGACCACCACGTCCGCCGATCCGGGCACCAACCGCCGGACCAGCAGCACCTGGCGCTCGGCGAACCGCGCCGCCGCCTCCCGCCGGGGGTCCGCCCCCGACGCCGCGACCACCGGCGTCGCACCCGCGACCAGGGAGGCGAGCACGAGCGCGGCGGTCAACGTCCTGCGGGTCATCGTGCGTCCTCCCGGTGGGGTGCGGCCGTCCTCTCCAAGACGCCACCGGGGGCCGATCTGTTGCCTAGCGGAGCCGTTCGGACACGGCGCGCACGCCTGCCTGCGCCTCGTGCCGGTCCACGCCGGTGGTCTCGCCGTCGGCCACGACCTGCCTGCCGGCCACCCACACGTCCTTGACGCGCCGCGTGCCCGAGGCCCACACCAGGTTCGCCAGCACCTGCTCGTCCGGCGCGTCCAGGCCGGTCGCGAACGCCGGGTCGTCCACGTCGACGTGCACGACGTCGCCCCACCGGCCGGGCTCCAGCGCGCCCAGGTCGTCGCGGCCCAGCGCCGCCGCGCCGCCCCGGGTGGCCAGCAGCAGCGCGTCGGCCGCCCGCATCGCGGTCGCGTCCAGCGCGGTCACCCGGGCCAGCAGCGCCGCGAGCCGGGCCTCCTCGAACAGGTCGAGGTCGTCGTTGGACGCCGGGCCGTCCGTGCCCAGGCCGACCTTGACGCCCGCGTCCAGGTAGGACCGGATCGGCGCGATGCCGGAGGCGAGCTTGGTGTTCGAGCCGGGGCAGTGCGCCACGCCCACGCCGTGCTTCGCGTAGATCGCGACGTCCTCCGTCGACAGGTGCACGGAGTGCGCGGACAGCACCCGCCCGCCGAGCACGCCCGCCCGCTCCAGCAGCCGCGGCACCGAACCGTGCGACTCGCGCTGGGCCACGTCCTCCTCGGGCGACTCGGCCACGTGGATCTGGAGCAGCGCGCCGCGCTCCCGGGCCTCGCCCGCCACCTCGCCCAGCGCCTCCGGGGACAGGATGTACGCCGAGTGCGGGCCGTAGCTCAGCTCGATCCGCTCGTCCGGGCCGAAGCGCAGGCCGTCGGCGTCGATCCACCGGGTGATCTCGTCCGTCATCGGCCGCCACGGCATGCCCGGCAGGTCCATGATCGCCGCGCCGAACAGCACCCGGGACCCGGCCCGGAGCACCGCGTCCACGAGCTGCTCGCCGTGGAAGTACATCTCCGCGCTGGTCGTCACGCCGTTGCGCAGCATCTCCACCGCGCCGAGCAGCATGCCCGCCCCGATGTCCTCGGGCTTCATCTTCGCCTCGGCCGGCCACATGGCCTCGCGCAGCCAGCGCAGCAGCGGCAGGTCGCCGCCGAGGCCGCGCAGCACCACCATCGGGCTGTGCGCGTGGGCGTTGACCAGGCCGGGCAGCAGGATGCCGGTCAGCTCGCGGACCTCGCCGGTGAACTCGGGGGCATCGGTCCTCGGACCGACGAACGCCACCCGGCCGTCCACGACGTCGACCACGGCGTCGCGCAGGACGGAGCAACCGGGATCGCAGGGCAGGACGACGGGGGCGTGCAGGCGCAACGACATGGGGGTGATCCTGCCCCACCCGATCGGCTGACACCCAGCGCCGGCGCTCGCGCGGCCGGGTGACACGAAAAGGGGGTTTGACCGTCTGGGCGCGTGCGCCGCCGGGATCGGCCGTAGCGTCCGAAAGCGGTCTCGACGGATGCGTGGAAGGGGCGACGGTGGTGGCTCAGGACGGTGGCGGCGCCGGAACCGGTGCCCGCGAGCAGCGAGTGGTGGCGGTACTGCGGTCGGAGGCGGACTTCACCGACCCGAACCTGTCCCGCGAGCACCGCTGGCTGGCGTTGTACCTGGTCGTGCAGTTGGCGGACGGGCACGGCCGGCTCAGCTCCGCGTACCGGAGGGTCCTCAAGCACGCGGCCCGGGACCGCAGGCACTGGGCGCACAACCGCTCGCTGGGCGCGGTGCGCGCCGAGGTGGGCCGCTGGATCGGCCCCGACGCGAGGCCGGGGGGCCGGCCGCCGTGGAACCGGGTGGCCGCGGTGATCAGGGCGGCGGTGGACCCGGCGAGGGCGCCGGAGGTGCTGGCCACCGCCCGCTACCTGCACACGCTGGCGTCGGGCGGCACCCCGGACCCGCGGTCGCGGCCGGCCTGGCTCCGCCCCGGGGCGGGCGAGGTGAGCACGGCCCTGATCGGCGGTCCGGAGTGGGCGAGGAAGCACCGCCTGCGTCCCGCCGAGCAGGTCCCCGAGCCGGCTGACTCCAAGCCGACTGCCCCCGAGCCGACTGCCCCCGAGCCGGCTGACTCCGAGCCGATGGCGGGGTCGCCGTCCGAGGGGGCGCTGCCCGTCGAGCCGATCGCCGTCGAGCAGGCGACTGTCGAGCAGGTCGCCGCCGAAGGCGCCGTGACCCTGGTCGCGACACCCGGGCCCACACCCGGGCCCACACCCGGGCTGACACCGGAGCCGACACCCGCCCCCGCGCAGGCCGACCCGGAGCGCAGCAGCTACCAGCTGCTCTGGACCGTCGTCCGCGCCCACCGCGACGCCCAGGCGCGCTACGAGGCCCGCATCGCCGAGCTGGAGGGACTGGTCGGCGACCTGCGCGCCGCCATTGCCGCCGCCGGGGTCACCATCCCCGCCCAACGCCCCCGCCGGCACCTCAGCGGCCGCCACCTGGCGCTCGACGACCCGGCCCGGGCGTTCACCTACCCGCTGCCCGCCGACCTGCCCGAACCCAGGACCGGGATCAGGTAGCCGGGATCAGGTGGGCGGGATCAGGTGGGCGGGATCAGGTGGGCGGGATCAGGTGGGCGGGATCAGGTGGGCGGGGGCCACCGCCCGGCTCACTCGGCCACCGGCAGCTCGGCGCGGACCTCCCAGCCGCCACCCGACCGCCCACCCGCGCTGAACCGGCCGCCCAGCAGCTCCACCCGCTCCCGCATCCCCACCAGGCCGTACCCGCCGGATCCGCCCACCGGGGCGGTCCTCACCGCGCGGCCGTCGTCGGCCACCACCACGTGCACCCGCCCCTCCGACACGGACACGGACACGTCCACCGCCGTCACGCCCTCGGCGTGCTTCCGGCTGTTGGTCAGCGACTCCTGCACCAGCCGCAGCACGGACCGGCCGAGTGACGGCGGCACCGCGTGGGGCAGGTCCACGTGCAGGCGCACCGGCTGACCGGACCGCTCCACGACCCCGCGCACGTCGTCGGCCAGGTCGCTGGTCGCGGCCGGGGAGGGCGCCTCGGCCTCCGCGCCGCGCAGCGTGCCCACGAGCCGGCGCATCGCGGTCAACGCCTCGTTCCCGCTGTCCACGATGATCGGCAGCACCTCCTGCGCCGCCGCCGGCACGGCCTGCGCCGCCTGCGCGTGCACCACGATCCCGGTGACGTAGTGCGCGACCACGTCGTGCAGCTCGCGCGCCAGCGCCATCCGCTCCGCGTGCTGCGCCGCGGCCACCTCGGCGCGCACCGCCGTCGCGCGCTCCCGGTCCCGCGCCCGGAAGTACAGCCCGGTGCCGATCGACAGCGCGAGCAGCACCGACCCGCCCAGGACCTGCTGCCACACCTCAGGTCCCGCGTACCCGGTGTCCGGCCAGTGCTGGAGGTAGTAGTTGGGCCGCAGCGGCCCGGACAGCGCCGCCGCCGTGACGAGCGCGACCACCGCGACCACCGCGCGCGGCCACGGGGACTGCCGCACGACCACGGCGACGATCGCCATGACGGCCGCCGTCTCGGAGATCGCCAGGCCGGTGACCACGGGCAGCGCGGGCGACTGCCCGGCGGCCCCGAGCACCACGGACCCGGCGAGCACGGCGGTGGCGGCGGCGAGCGCGGCGTCGAACGGCCGCCGGGGCGCCAGCACGGCCAGCGCGCACACCACGGCCGTGCCGGGGAGCTGCCACCAGCCCGCGTCGCCGATCTGCCCCGTGCCGAGGAAGAAGAGCAACGCGCACGCCAGGGGCCACTGGCGGCGGGCCAGCGCGCGCCACCCGAGGTGAGTGCTCTCCACGGCACACCACCGTAGGTGCTCGGGGTGGATCGCGCGTCCGCCCCCGGTCGGGCGGGCCATCCACCGGGAGGCTGACCCGAATGCCCGCCGAAACACACCCAGTGGCCGATGCCGGATGACGAAACGCGGGGCGACCCTTGAGGCACAAGTCGGGGAACGGAGAAACCTCATGTTCGGAGTGGTGATGACGTGGGCGGGGGCCGTGCTCGGCCTCCTGGTGCTCGTGCTGATGGCGCTCGCCGGTGTGCTGGTCGACTCGCAGCGCTGACGAAAGGGCGGGGCGGGGAGCGGGCGCGCCTCAGACCCCGGCGCGCCGCCGGAGCAGTTCGGCGAGGCGGCCGGGCGACTGGGGGGCGGTGGTCTCGGCCGGGGCCGGGGCGAAGCGGCCGGGGCCGCCGGCGCGGGCCCGGCGGGCGGCCCCGGGGTCGAGGCGGAAGGCGGGCCTGCCGCCCGAGGAGCGCTGCCGCGAGCGCAGCCAGGACAGGCGGTGCAGCGCCTCCGCGTGGTGGTCGGTGATGGTGACCTCGGCCAGGTCGAACGAGTGCAGCACGGCCCGGTTCAGCTCGACGACGGCGCGGTCGCGCCACAGCGAGCGCTCCGCGGTCGTGTCCAGGCCCAGCGCCTCCGCCACGGGCCGGGCGGCGCCGCAGGCGTTCTCGTCGGCGAGGCTGCGCGCGCCGATCTCGGAGCCGACGAACCACGAGTTGAACGGTGCGGCGGGGTAGCTGACCCCACCGATGGACAGCCGCATGTGAGTGATCACCGGCACGGCGTGCCAGCGCAGCCCCAGCTGCCCGAACCACGGCAGGTCGGGGTGCTCCAGGCACACCTCGTGCACGACGTCCGGCGGCACGGTGAACAGCTTCGCGCCCTCGTGCGCGGTCTCCACGACCAGGGGCAGCACGTCGAACCGGCCGGGCTCGCCGGGCGGTCGCCAGCCCATCTCCCGCACGGCCGCGGTGAACGCGGTGTAGCGGCGGTCTCCGGTGCCGTCGGGGTGGCCCGCGTACCGGACGAGCTGCTCGTTCCAGATGCACGGGCCGGGCGCGCCCGGCGCGTCGGGGGCGAACACCGTGATCAGGGGGCGGATCTCGCCGCCGTTGGTGGCCAGGCGCAGGTGCTCGACGCACTCGCCCGCGACGGCGGCGGCGTTGCGCAAGCCGCGCAGGTCGCGGACCTTGAGCCGGCGCCACGGCAGGCCGCTGGTGCACCATCCGCTGTCGCGCAGGGCGATGCGCGCGCCGTACGCCAGTTCGTCGGGGGTGTGGCGGTAGGTCCCGGTCCCGGCGATCTCGTCGCGGACCCGGGACAGCCTCGGGCCGACGGGCCCCGCCTCCGGGTGCGCGGTGTGGAACATGCGCAGGAAGCCCTCCGCCGCGTCCGCGTCGAGCGGTGCCGGTTCGTTGTCTGCTGAGGTCACGGGCGGCAACCGTAGTTGCGGAACGCGGTCACCCGTCACTGCCGGACGGGGCACGACGGGTGATCGACAAACGCCACACCAAGGAGTGACGGAACCACGCCGGGTCGTCGTCCCGACGACCCGATGACGTGGCGTTACCCGGTCAGGTGAGTTCGTTCCGCTCGAACATCAGGTCGTGGCTGATCCGGTCCTCCTCGACGGCGCGCTGCTCGAACTTCGTCACCGGCCGCCAGTCCGGGCGCGGGGCCCAGCCGTCGTGCAGGTTGCGCAGCAGCGGCTCGGCGGAGCAGACCTCCAGCATCTGCTCGGCGTACGACTCCCAGTCGGTGGCCAGGTGCAGCGTGCCGCCGGGCCGCAGGCGGGTGGCGACCAGGCGCACGAACTCCGGCTGCACGAGCCGCCGCTTGTGGTGCTTCTTCTTCGGCCACGGGTCGGGGAAGAAGATCCGCACCCCGGCGAGCGAACCGGGTTCGACGTGGTCGGTGAGCAGGTCGACCGCGTCACCGCGCAGGACCCGCAGGTTCTCGACACCGAGCGCCTCGGCGCGCAGCAGCAGCTGCGCCAGGCCGGGCTTGTAGACCTCGACGGCGACGTAGTTCAGCCCTGGTGCGGCGGCGACCAGCTGCGAGGTCGTCTCGCCCATCCCGGACCCGATCTCCAGCACCACCGGCGCCTCGCGGCCGAACCAGTCGGCGAAGTGCACGGGACCGGCCGGGAGCGCCTTGACCTCCTGGCCCAAGCGCTCCCAGTGGCGGTCCCATGCGCGCTGCTGTCCCACCGTCATCCGTTCACCGCGTTGCACGTAGCTGACGACGGATCGGTGGTGGGGCGGTCGCTGCTGGCTGGACGTCACGGGCGTACAGCCTAGGTGGTGCGCTAGGCGATGTTCTCCAGGTCCTCGATCTGCTCGCGCAGCTCGGCCGGGGTGAACTCGATGGCTTGGCGCCGACCGGGGCCCCGGTGCGCCGGGAGCAGGTCGACGAACCCGGGGTGCCGGTCCGTGAACTGCACGGTGGTGGGCTCGGCGGGGCCGTACACGCCGCTCTCCGACGGCACGAACTCCCAGTAGCCGACCTCGCCCTCGTCGGCCCACGGGACGAACACCCACCCCGGCCGGTGGGCCAGCAGGCGGGTCACCTCGTCCTCGATCGCGTAGGCCGCCGCGCGCGAGGCGATCCTGCCCCGGTCGAGTGCCCTCAGCCACCAGGGTGCGGGGGCGTCGGACCCGACTGCGCGGAAGAGGGTGAGGACCTGTCGTTCGTCGGCCCGGTGGATCCAGGCCCGACGGGCCTGTGCGGGCGAGTCCGCGATCCCGACCGCTCCCGCGGCCTCGATCGCGTGCGACCATTCCAGCGCCAGCATCGGTTCGACGCGGAGGGCGTGGTCGCGTTGCCTGGGCATCTTCTCCCTGGGCAGCTCCTTCGACCCGGTTGCCGACTGGTCGGCGTTCAGGTTCGGATCAAGCACCGTCACGGGTTCACCTCCGGGGGGTTCCTTGACGGGGGTATCCGAATTCGCGTGCGGGTGGCACCCACCTCACGATTCGTTGCTTTACATCTGACCCGTTTCCGATGCGTTTGTCATGGTCCTGTGCCGGAGTTCACGACCTCTTAACGAACGGATTGCTCCGGTTGCCCGAACCGAGATCTGTGAAACATGACCGACATGGAATATTTGTGATGCCGACCACAAGGGGGAATCGGGTGCTGGGGAGAGCGGTTCTCACCGCGGTGCTGATCGCGTTGTGCGCGCCCGCGCCGGCGGGCGCGCAGACGATCCAGGAGCGGCAGTGGCACCTGGCCGCGCTCGGCGTGCCGACCGCGCACGCCACCACGCGCGGCGAGGGGGTCGTGGTCGCCGTCGTCGACTCGGGCGTGGACGCCACCGCGCCCGACCTCGCGGGCGCGCTGCTGCCCGGCGCCGGCTTCGGCTCGGCGGGCGGCACGGACGGCACGCGCGACAACGACGGCCACGGCACCGCGATGGCCGCGCTGATCGCCGGCCGGGGTGTGGACGGCGGCGCGCTGGGCGTGGCCCCGGCGGCGAAGGTGCTGCCGGTGTCGGTCGGGGCCGAGGGCGACCGGTTCACCACGACGTCCGTGGCCGAGGGCGTGACCTGGGCCGTCGACCACGGCGCGGACGTGGTCAACCTGTCGCTGACGTCGGTCGCGACGCTCACGCCCGACCTGCTGCGCGCGGTCAACGACGCGCTGGACCGCGACGTCGTGGTGGTCGCCGGCACCGGCAACGAGGGCGTGCTGCACGTGGGCGCGCCGGCCAACATCAAGGGCGTCGTCGCCGTGTCCGGCACCGTCCCCGGCGGTGGGCCGTGGACCGGTTCGAACATCGGCCCGGAGACCGTGCTGGCCGCGCCCGCGCAGGGCGTCGTGACCGCGCTGCCCCTGGCCAAGGCCCCCTCCGGGTACGCCGCCGTGGACGGCACGAGCGCCGCGACGGCCCTGGTCTCCGGCGTCGCGGCGCTGGTCAGGTCCCGCTACCCCGACCTCGACGCGGGCAACGTGGTGAACCGCCTCGTCGCCACCGCGACCGACCTCCAGGCGCCGGGCCGGGACGACGCGACCGGCTTCGGCCAGGTGGACGCGGTCGCCGCGCTGACCGCCGACGTCCCCCCGGTCGGGCACAACCCGCTGGCCCCGCCCCCGGCCACCACCGGGGCCACGTCGGACGAGCCGGCGGCCGCCCCGACCGCGACCGCGCCGGAGGGGGACGGGGTCCGCACCGGCACGGCCGTCCTCGTCGTGGCGACCACCCTCGCGGCGGCCGTCCTCGTGTCGGTGGCGCTCGTCGTGGCGCGGCGGAACCGAATCCGCCGGGGCCCGGCCCCGGTGGTCACCGAAATCCCGCCGCCGGACGACGACTTCTGGCGGGACGCCGGTCCGGGGAGGTGAATTCCGGCCGCGCCGGACTATTCGGCCGCGTGGTATTCCACGGATTCCTTCGTCAACTGCATGAAGGCTTCTTCCAGCGAACCGAGCTGCGGGCTCAACTCGTGCAGCGTGATGCCGTTGGCCGCGGCCAGCTCGCCGATGGACGCCGCCTCGACGCCGTGCACCACGAGCGCGCCGTCCCCGGTCGCGGAGTCGGTGAGGCGGGCCTTGTCGCCGAGCAGCTCGCGCAGGCGGTCGAGGTGCGGCGAGCGGATGCGGACGGCGTCCTCGGTGGCTTCCTTGATGAACTGCGCGGTGCTGGTCTGGGCGATCAACCGGCCGCGGCCGATGACGATGAGGTCCTGCGCGGTCTGCGCCATCTCCGAGAGCAGGTGGCTCGACACGAACACGGTCTTGCCCTCGTCGGCCAGCCGGTGCATGAACTGCCTGATCCAGAGGATGCCCTCGGGGTCGAGGCCGTTGACCGGCTCGTCGAACAGCAGCACGTCGGGGTCGCCGAGCAGGGTGCCCGCGATGCCGAGGCGCTGGGACATGCCGAGCGAGTAGGAGCCGGCGCGGCGCTTGGCGACCTGGGTGAGGCCGACCAGGTCCAGCACCTCGTCGACCCGCTTGAGCGGGATGCCGTTGGACTTGGCCAACCAGTGCAGGTGGGCGTGCGCCGACCGGTTCGGGTGCACCCACTTGGCGTCGAGCAGCGCGCCGACGACCCGCAGGGGCTGCTTCAGCGACCGGTAGTCCCGGCCGTTCACGGTGACCCGCCCGCGGGTGGGGGTGTCGAGGCCGAGGACCATGCGCATGGTGGTGGACTTGCCCGCGCCGTTCGGGCCGAGGAAGCCGGTGACCCGGCCGGGCTCGACGGTGAACGACAGGTCGTCCACGGCGACGGTCTTCCCGTAGTGCTTGGTGAGGCCGGTCGCTTCGATCATGACTTCTCCCCGTCCGATCTGGGCTTGTGCCGAACCTGGAGCGGTGTGGTGCCGCACAGCGGGGGAACGCGGCGGGGGAACCCGGGCCACCTCCCCGAAAGGCGACCCGGGTTCCCCCCTTTCCCCCGTGCCGGGCGGCGCGACCCCCGAAGACCGCGCCGCCCGCTCCCCTTACGCGTCCCGCCGCTTCACGACCACCAGCGAGATGACGTAGACCGCGAGGGCGATGCCGGCGAAGTAGGCCAGCGAGCCCCAGGGGCTCAGCTCGCCGATGGCGGGCGGCCCGGCCCCCTCCGGGATGGCGCTCGGGTCCGGGTCGCCGAAGATGAACTTGCTGACCACGGTGAACGGCATCCACTTCTGGATGTCGTCGCCGATGTTCGGGATGAACCCGACGACGCTCTCCAGGACCAGCGCGAACACCAGGATGATCGACACGGCGCCCGCGGTCTGCCGCACCAGCGCGCCCACGCCGAGGGCGAGCAGCGCGCCCGCCGCGTAGACGAGGCCGACGCCCGCGACGTGCCGCCAGTCGTTGGCCGAGGTCAGCGCGAGCTGCGAGGTGTCGTCGGCGAGCAGCCAGCTCAGGCCCCACGACCCGAACGCGGCGGCCTCGCCGACCAGGCCGGCGAGCAGCATCACGACGACGGCCTTGGCGATCATCGGCGAGATGCGGTCCGGCACGGCCTGGAACGTCGACCTGATGGTGCCGAAGCGGTACTCGGTGGTGACCGCCAGCGCGGCCATCACCATGATCACGTACAGGCCGAACGTGTGCGTGAACACCGCGCCGATCACCGGCAGCGGCCCGGTCCAGTTGGCCGAGATCAGGGCGGTGAGGCCCACGGTCAACCCGAGGGCGAGCAGCATGCACCACCACGGCGAGCGGGTGGAGAACAGCTTGATCCGTTCAACGGCGAGCAGAGTCATCGCGGTGTCACTTCCCCTGGGCGATCTCGGCGTGGTACTCGACGGAGTCACCGGTGAGCTGCATGAACGCCTGTTCGAGCGAGCCGTGCTGCGGGCTCAGCTCGTGCAGGACGACACCGGCGGCGGCGGCGATGTCCCCGATCTGGTCGCTGGAGGCGCCCGACACGGTGAGCGACGCGTCGGCGTCCTCGTGGACCGTGAAGCCCTTGTCGACGAGCATCGCGCCCAGCTTGTCGGCGTGCGGGCTGCGCACCCGGACGGTGTTCTCGGTCGACCGCTCGATGAACTCCGTCGTGGTGGACTGCGAGATCAGCCTGCCGCGCCCGATGACCACCAGGTCCTGCGCGGTGACCGCCATCTCCGAGAGCAGGTGGCTCGACACCAGCACGGTGCGGCCCTCGGCGGCCAGTCCCTGCATGAACTGCCTGATCCAGAGGATGCCCTCGGGGTCGAGGCCGTTCACCGGTTCGTCGAACAGCAGCACCTTCGGGTCACCCAGGAGGGCCCCGGCGATGCCGAGGCGCTGCGACATGCCGAGCGAGTAGGACCCGGCGCGGCGCTTGGCGACCTTGGTCAGGCCGACCAGGTCGAGCACCTCGTCCACCCGCCGGTCGGGCAGGCCGTTCGACTTGGCGAGCCACTGGAGGTGCGCCCTGGCCGACCGGTTCGGGTGCACCCACTTGGCGTCGAGCAGCGCGCCGACGGTGCGCAGCGGCCGGTCGAGCTGCTGGTACGGCTTGCCGCCGATCAGCACCTTGCCCGCGCTCGGCCGGTCGAGGCCGAGGATCATCCGCATGGTGGTGGACTTGCCCGCGCCGTTCGGGCCGAGGAAGCCGGTGACCCGACCCGGCTCGACGGCGAACGACAGGTTGTCCACCGCCACCGTCTTCCCGTAGCGCTTGGTGAGGCCGACAGCCTCGATCATGTTCTCTCCCCTGGACGGACACATCCCCCGAGTTCGGGTAGAACCTTGCCCGGTCCAGGGGGGCTTACGCATCGGTCTGTAGTTGACTCGTGGGTGCGACTTCAGTCTTATCGTGACCGCTACCTCGGTTGTAGTAATCCGTGATCACCCTGAGTCGTCCCCAGGGTCGATGCCCGGCCGCTCTCAGGGAAGCCCCGCGGTGCGCGGTCGACGCGGCCGGCCGGGCCGACCCGCCGGTCAGGCCGCGAAGTACCGGTCCAGCACGGCGGCGGCGCCGTCCTCCAGGACGGTCGAGGTGACCGCGTCCGCCACCTGCCGCACGGCGACCGGCGCCTGCCCCATCGCCACGCCGTGCGCGGCCCACCGCAGCATCTCCACGTCGTTGTCGCCGTCGCCGATGGCCAGCGTGTCCCCGACCGCCACGCCGAGCGCGCGCCGCAGGTCCTCCAGGGCCGCGCCCTTCGTCACGCCGGGCGGGGTGAGGGTGAGCCACGGCTCGGTGTGGTCGTGCGAGGCGGTGACGCCCGGCAGCTCGACGTCCACCAGGCGCAGCGCCAGCTCCTCGGGCGTGCGGCCGACCCACCGCACGACCAGGCGCGGCGTGGGTTCGGCGACCAGCTCGTCGTGGGACACCTCGCGCACGTCACCCCACAGGTCGCCGTCCGGGAAGCGGCCGAGGGAGAGGTTGCCGAGGCCGGTCACCTCGGCCGCGAACACCGCGTCGGGCAGCAGCGCCCGCAGCCGCCGCACGGACGGGCCCGGGTCGAACGCGACCTTGCGGACCACCTCGCGGGACGTCGTGTCCCACCACACCGCGCCGTTGGAGCAGATCGCGGTCGTGTCGCGCAGGCCGAGGTCGTCGACGATCGGCCGGGTGCCGATCAGGCTGCGACCCGTGGACAGCACGACGTGGGCACCGTGGTCCACGGCCCGGTGGATCGCCGCGCGCACGGCCGGCGCGACCTCCTCGCGGCCCAGCGGGGTGATCGTTCCGTCGATGTCGAGGGCGATGAGCCGCGGTCTCCAGGTCACTGTCGCCACCCTACTGGCCGGCGATTAATGAACCGTGGTTCAATAACGGTGTGGCACGACCGAGGACGATCACGGACGAGCGCCTCCTGACCGCGGCGACCGAGGTGATCGGCCTCCGGGGGCCGGGCTTCACCCTCGCGGAGGTGGCCGCGCGGGCGGGTGTGTCGGTGGGCACGGTGGCGCAGCGGTTCGGTTCGAAGTCGGGCCTGCTCCAGGCCCTGACCAGGCAGACGACGGAGCACGTCGTCCGGCGGATGCACGAGGCGGCCGAGGGGCTCGACCCCCTGGCCGGCCTGCGCGCGGCGCTGCTCACCTGGCTCGACGGCATGAGCGACCCGGCCGAGGCCCAGAACCACCTGGCGCAGCTCGGCGTCGACCTGATCGACCCCGGGCTGCGGGCGCTGCTCGCGCGGCTGTACGAGGTGACCGGGGAGACCGTGCTGGAGCTGACCCGCCGGGTCGACCTGCCGCGCGGGCCGGGCCCGGAGCGCGCGGCGCGGGTGCTCACGGGGTTGGTCTACGGGGTGTCGATGGACTGGTCGGTCCGGCCGCGCGGCGCGCTGGTCGACCGGCTGGCGGAGGACGTGGACGCGGTGCTGGACGCGTGGAAGGGGAGATGATGGCCGATCTTCGGGGCAAGGTCGCCGCGGTGACGGGGGCGACCCGGGGCGCGGGGCGGGCGATCGCGGTGGAGCTGGGCGCGGCGGGCGCCACGGTGTTCGTCGGCGGCCGGTCGACGCGGGAGCGGAAGTCCCCGATCAACCGGGACGAGACGATCGAGGAGACGGCGGAGCTGGTCACGGCCGCCGGCGGGCGGGGCGTCGCGGTCCGCTGCGACTTCACCGACCCCGCCGACGTGGACGCGTTCCGCGCCCGCGTCGAGGCGGAGGCGGACGGGCGGCTCGACGTGCTCGTGGACGACGTGTGGGGCGGTGAGCAGGACACCCAATTCGGGGTCTTCTGGGAGCAGGACCTGGAGAAGCAGCTGGGGATGTGGCGGAACAGCGTGCAGGCGCACCTGGTCACCCTGCACCGCCTGCTGCCGCTGCTGATCCGCCGACCCGGCGGGCTGCTGGTCGAGGTGACCGACGGCGACGACGACGAGTACTACGCCCAGTCGCTGGCCTACGACTCGGTCAAGGTCGCGATCCGGCGGTTCGGCACGGTGATGGCGAAGGAGCTGGAGGCGTTCGGCGGCACGTCGGTCGCCGTCACGCCCGGGTTCCTGCGGTCCGAGCAGATGCTGGAGCACTTCGGCGTGACCGAGGAGAACTGGCGCGACGCGATCGCGAAGGAGCCGCACTACGCGATGTCCGAGACGCCGCACTACGTGGGGCGCGGCATCGCGGCGCTGGCGGCCGACCCGGACCGGCACCGGTTCACCGGCCGGGCGCTCGCGTCGTGGACCCTCATGCGGGAGTACGGCTTCACCGACCTCGACGGTTCGCGGCCCGACTGGGGCCGCTGGTACGAGGAGGTCTTCAAGGCGGGCGTCGACCCGACGACGGCGGACGCCTCGGCGTACCGCTGAGGCGCGGCCGCCGCCGGCAGGGTGCGAACCCGGTCGGGTGCGAACCCGATCGGGCGGGACCCGCCGGATAGCGTGTCGGCGTGATCCGCGTCGCCGCCGCCCAGGTCCGCTGCCCGTGGCTCGACGTGGCCGCGGGCGTCCGCGTGGTCGTCGACTTCGTCGGCCGGGCGGCGGCGCGGGGCGTGGACCTCGTCGCCTTCCCTGAGGCCTTCCTCCCCGGCTACCCGTTCTGGCTCACCCAGCCCGGTGGCGTCCCGCTCGACGACCCGCGCCAGCGGCTCGCCCACGCCGCCTACCAGGAGGCCGCTGTCGAGGTGACCGGTCCCGAGGTGCGGCTGATCACCGAGGCCGTCCGCGACCACGGCGTCTTCACCTACCTGGGCATCGCCGAGCGCGACCCCGTGAACCGCGCCGTCCACTGCACCCTGCTCGCCGTCGATCCGGCGCGCGGCGTGGTCGGCGTGCACCGCAAGCTCGTGCCGACCGCCGAGGAACGGCTCGTCTGGGCCGATGGCGACGGTCACGGGCTGCGCGTCCACGACGCGGGCGGCCTGAGGGTCGGCGGCCTGTGCTGCTGGGAGAACTGGTCGCCCCTGGCCCGGCACTCCCTCTACGCCCAGGCCCCCGACCTGCACGTCTCCGTCTGGCCGGGCTCCACGCGGCTGACCGGCGACATCACCCGGTTCGTCGCGCGGGAGGGCGGCGTGTACTCGCTCGCGGCCGGCGCGCTGCTCGACCGGGCCGACGTCCCGGCCGGTTTCCCGCTGCGCGACGACGTCCTCGCCGCGGGTGGCGCGTCGCCCTACGACGGCGGGTCCGCCATCGCCGGCCCGGACGGCCGGTGGCTGGTCGAACCGGTCGCCGGCGAGGAGCGGCTGGTGATCGCCGACGTCGACCCCGTCGTGGTGCGGGGCGGGCGGCAGCGGGAGGACCACGCGACCCGCTTCGGCCGGCCGGACGTCTTCGACCTGGCCGTCGACCGCCGCCGGGCCGCGCCCACCCGGTTCACGGACTGACGCACCCGGGATCGGGCGCCAGGGATCGGGCGCCGGGGATCGGGCGCCGGGGATCGGGCGCCGGCAGGCTCACACGTCGCCGGGTCGCACCAGCCCCGTCTCGTAGGCCAGCACCACGGCCTGCACCCGGTCCCGCAGCTCCAGCTTCGCCAGGATGCGCCCCACGTGCGTCTTCACCGTCGCCTCGGACAGGAACAGCTTCCGCGCGATCTCGGTGTTCGACAGCCCCTTGGCGATCAGCACGAGCACCTCGCGCTCCCGCTCGGTCAGCGCCTCCAGCACCGAGGCGTCCCGCAGCTCGCCGCCGCCGTCGCCGAGGAAGCGGCTCAGCAGCCGCTTCGTCACCGACGGCGAGACCACCGCGTCGCCGCTGGCCACCGCGCGCAGCGCCGACACCAGGTCACCGGGCGGCGTGTCCTTGAGCAGGAAGCCGGACGCCCCGTTCCGCAGCGCCGAGAGCGCGTACTCGTCCATGTCGAACGTGGTCATCACGAGCACCTTCGCGGTGCCCGCCTCGGCGATCCGCTTGGTCGCCTCCACGCCGTCGAGCACGGGCATGCGGACGTCCATCAGCACCACGTCCGGCCTCAGCGAGGCCGCCATGTGCACGGCGTCCAGCCCGTCGCCGGCCTCGCCGACCACGTCCACGTCCTCTTGTGCGCCGAGCACCATCCGGAAGCCCATGCGCATGAGTTCCTGGTCGTCGACGAGCAGCACCCGGATCACGAAACCACCCTATGACGGCACCAGTGGGAGGACCGCGCGAACCCGCCACCCGCCGCCGGGGTTGGGGCCCGCTTCCAGCGTGCCGCCGAGCACGCCGGCGCGTTCGCGCATGCCGATCAGCCCGTTGCCGCCGGACACCGCGACGAGGTCGTGGGGCGTGCCGAACCCGTCGTCGGCCACCTCCACGTCCACGTGATCACCCGCCTGGGCGACGCGGACGGTCGCCGAGGCGCCCGAGCCCGCGTGCTTCAACGTGTTGGTGAGCGCTTCCTGCACGATCCGGTAGACGCCCAGCCCCAGGCCGGCGGGCAGCGCGCTCAGGTCGCCCGCCGTCTCCAGGCGCACCGGCAGCCCGGCCGCGCGCAGGCTCTCGGCCAGTTCGTGCAGCTCGCCCGCGCCCGGCTGGGGCGCCCACTGCGTGCTCGACTGGTCTTCCGACCGCAGCACGCCCAGCAGCCGCCGCAGCTCGGTCAGCGCCTGCCGGCCGGTGTCGGAGATGGTCCTCATCGCGGCCTCGGCCAGCTCCGGGTTCGTCTTGATCGCGTACCCCGCGCCGTCGGCCTGCACCACCATCACGCTCACTGCGTGCGCGACCACGTCGTGCAGCTCGCGCGCGATCCGCGACCGCTCCGCGCCGACCGCGATGCGCGCCTGCTGGTCGCGCTCGGTCTCCAGCAGCTTGAGCCGCTGCTCCAGCTCCGAGTGGTACGCCCGCCGCGCGCCGACGAACTCGCCCAGCGCCCAGCTGAACCCGAACACGACGGCGATGACGAACACGATGAACGCGGTGTCGATGCCGCCGCCGATGCGCCAGTAGGCCCACGTGAACGTGCCGACGGCCAACCAGATCGCGTACAGCAGGCCCTGCCTGCGCCCCACGTACGCCACGACCGTGTAGAGCGCCACGGCCAGCGCGAAGTCGCCCCCGCGGAACGGGATGCCGCCGCCGTCCACGCTCCCGTGCGTGAGGAGCTGGAGGACGCCGCCGGCCAGGGTGGTGTAGGCCGCGCCGAGGGGGTACCTGCGCCGGAACACGATCGGCACGATCAGGACGGCCCCGACGAACAGGAGCGTGGCCGGCGGCACGAAGTCCGACGCGGCGGCCACCACGCCCAGGTCGAACACGAACAGCACCCCGGCGATCAGGGAGTCCCCGAACACCGGGTGCGCTCGCATCCACAGGCTCAGCCGTCGCACTGGACCAGGTTAGGTATCCGACGAACTCGCGCGCGTCGCGCCACGGGTTGACCGCGCCTAGTCCTCCAGGCGGATGAGCCGCCTGGAGGACTAGGCGCGAGCGGGTGACGCCGGGAGGTCCCGCCTACCGGATCGTCTTGACCTGCGTCGGGTCGACCTGCTGCTCGGGGGTCGGCGCCGCGGTCGGGGTGGCGGTGGTCCCGGGGGCGGGCACCACGGGGGCGCTCGCCGCGGGCGGGTCCACCGTGGTGGCGGTCGGCGCGCTCGCGGCCGGCGACGTCGTCGTCGGGTAGGCGAGCGGCTCGGCCCGGCTCTGCGCGGGCACCCGGTGCGCCTGGTCGAACTGCCGGTGGTCCTCGGCCATCTCGTCGGCCAGCTGCTGCTGGATCTGCCGGTCGCGGATGCGGCCCAGGATGACCATGGTCACCGCGTGCACCAGCGCCAGCACCAGGAGCATGATGCCGAGCTTCATGACGACGTTCTTGACCGGGTCGCCGGTGTCGACGGAGATCATCGACACGAGCGCCAGCATGCCGAGCACCACCAGGTGGAAGAGAACGGTGGCGAGGCGGGTCATCGACCTGGCCGCCTCGGGATCGCCGTACGCGCGGTTCATGTAGCCCTTGCCGCTGCGGTAGATCAACTGGCCGTCGATCAGCACCAGCACCACGCCGAGCAGCAGGAACACCGCATAGCCCTGTTCCATGACGTGACCTCCCTCGTCAGCGCCGGAAATACCCTGAAAGAGGCGTTCACAAACCGGTGGTCACCCGCACGTGGCACGATTCCCGGCGTGACAGCCCAGGCCCAGCAGTTCGCCGGCCCGCTCTCGGCGGCCGTCGCGAACCTCTGCGCCGGTCTGGGGCCGCAGGTGTCCCCGGCGACCGCCGCCGGGTTCCGCGAGGTGCTGCGCAGGCTGTCCGCGCCGTTGCAGGTCGCCGTCGCCGGCCGGATCAAGTCCGGCAAGTCGACGTTGGTCAACGCGCTGATCGGCCGGCGGGTCGCGCCGACGGACGTGGGCGAGTGCACCCGCCTGGTGACCCGCTTCCAGTACGGCACGGTGGACCGCGTCGAGGTCGTGTTCACCGACGGGCGCAAGCAGGTGCTGCCGTTCCAGGCCGACGGCTCCATCCCGCCCGACCTGGGCGTGGACGTCGAGCGCGTGTCGCACGTCGAGGCCTACCTGACCAACGCCGTGCTGCGCGACCTGACCGTGATCGACACGCCGGGCCTCGGCTCGCTCGACGCCGCGTCGGTCGCCCGCACCGAGGCGCTGCTCAGCGGCGAGCTGGACCCGGTGTCGCGCAACGCCGTCGCCGGCGCGGAGGCCGTGCTGTACGTCGTCACGCAGGGCGTGCGGCAGGACGACCAGCAGGCGCTGGCCGCGTTCACCGCCGCCACGGCCAGCCGCGAGGCGGGGCCGGTCAACGCGATCGCCGTGCTGAACAAGGCCGACACGATCGCCCCGGAGACCGTCGAGGGCGCGGACGGCGACACGTGGAAGGCGGCCGTGCTGCTCGCCGAGCGGCAGGCGCTCACCCTCAAGCCCCGCGTCGCGGACGTGCTGCCGGTGATCGGCCTGATCGCCGAGTCCACCGAGACCGGCGGCTTCACCTCGGCCGACGCCGACGCGCTGCGCAAGCTCGCCGAGCTGGACGGCGCCACCCGCGAGACCATGCTGATCTCGGCCGACCTGTTCACCACCTGGGAGTGCGACGTGCCCGCCGGCACCCGCGCCCGGCTGCTGGAGAAGCTCGACCTGTACGGCATCGGCAAGGCCCTCGAAGCGCTCGACGCCGACCCGGGCACCACCGCCGGGGCGCTGCGCCGCACGCTGCTGGACGCGTCCGGCCTGCACGGCGTGCGCGCCAAGCTCAACGCGGTGTTCCGGTCGCGCGCCGACGGCATCAAGGCCGCCGCCGCGCTGGCGTCCGTCACAGCCCTGGCCGCCGCCTCGGGCGACCCCGGCGAGCGGCAGCGCGTGCACGACGCCATCGAGGTGCTGCTGGCCAAGCCGGAGGCGCACCAGCTGCGGCTGCTGGAGGCGTTGACGCTCGTCGCGTCCGGGGCCGTGGCGATGCCGAACGACCTGGTGGAGGAAGTGCTGAGGTTCGGCAGCTCGCCGGACCTGGCCGAGCAGCTGGGCATGCGCGGGCGGCCCCACCAGGAGCTGATCGCGTACGCGCTGGAGCGGGCCGGCTGGTGGCGCTCCTTCGCGTCGTTCGGCGCCACGCCCGCGCAGAGCCGGGTGGCGCACGTGGTGCACCGGGCGTACTTCCTGATGTGGCAACAACTGCGGGGGCGGCGATGACCGGACCGGGGGGAATCGGACCGGGGGGGAACGGACCGGGGGGGAACGGAACTGAGGGCGGCTCGACGGCGTCGGACGACGGTGTGGAGACCCTCATCGCCGGTGAGCTGCTGGACCAGGCGCTGGCGGAGCGGCGCGCGCTCGTGCAGCTCTGCCTCTACGCGTTGGACCGCGCCCGCAGCTCCGGGGTCGTGGAACGGCTCGAAGAAGGGCTGGCGGGCATCGGCGTGATCGCGCTGCGCCCCGACGGGGAGCGGTTCGACCCGTCGCTGCACGAGGCGGGCGGCACCGTGCCGACGGGGGACGTGTCGCTCGACGGCGTCGTCGCCGAGACCGAGGTGGTCGGGTTCGCCGACCGCGGGCGGACGCTGCGCGCCCCGGTCGTCACGGTCTACACGTCGCGATGACGAGCCTCCCGCAGGTGGTGCGGCAGACCAGGGAGAAGCTGACCGCGCTCGTCCGGGCGCTCGACCCCGCGGCGGCGGCGTTCGTCGAGGCCAAGAGGAGTGGCCCGGCGTCCGTGGTCGTCGTCGGTGAGACCAACCGCGGCAAGTCGTCCCTGGTCAACGCCCTGCTCGCGACGCCGGGCCTGTCACCGGTGGACGCCGAGGTGGCGACCGCGACGTACCTGGTGTTCCGGCACGGCGCCGAGTGGTCGGGGCGGGCCTGCTACGCCGGGTCGATGTCGCCGGTGCCGTTCGACCGGTCCGAGATGGTCAACTGGGTGTCCGCCGCGCACGAGCTGCCCGAGGGGATGCTGCCGCCCCGGTACGTGGAGGTGGAGGCCCCGATCCCGCTGCTGGAGCGCCTGTCGGTGGTCGACACGCCCGGTGTCGGCGGGCTCGACTCGGCGCACGGCGAGCTGGCCGCCGAGGCCGCCGCCACGGCCACCGCGCTGCTGTTCGTGGTCGACGCCTCCGCCCCGTTCACCCGCGGTGAGCTGGACTTCCTGCGCACGGTCGGCGAACGCGTCGAGACCGTCGTGTTCGCGCTGACCAAGGTCGACCGGTTCCGCGGCTGGCGGCAGGTGCTGGAGGCCGACCAGGCGCTGCTCGCCGAGCACGCGCCCCGGTTCCGCGGCGCGGTGTTCCACCCCGTGTCGTCGCGGATGTTCGAGCTGGCGGCCCAGGCGCCCAACCCCGACGCGGCGGCCATGCTGCGCGAGCGGTCGGGCGTCGGCGAGCTCCAGGCGGCGCTCCAGGAGCTGGTGGTCGGCCGGGCCGCGATGCTCGGCGAGGCGAACGGCCTGCGCGCGCTGGCCACCGTGCTCGACGAGCTGATCGCCCGCGGCGAGGCCGACAAGCGCGCCCTGTCGTCCGGCGAGGAGGAGGCGGAGGCGCTGCGCGGCCGGCGCGACGAGCTGAACTCGCAGCGCCGTTCGTCCACCCGGAGCTGGCAGGTCAGGCTGCGCAGCGAGGTGCAGCGGGCCCGCGTGGAGGGCGCGCACGAGGTCAGCAGGCAGGTGCGCGACCTCCAGACGTGGTTCCGCACGGCCATCGACGCGGCCGACCGCGACCGGTTGGCCGCGCTGCCGCAGGAGGTGGACACCTCGTTGCAGCTGGTGTCCGGGCGGATCAGCGCGGGTCTCGGCACCCGGTTGGCGCGGGTCGCCGACGCCGCCCTGGCCGACCTGTTCTCCCCGGAGGAGCTGGCCGTGATCCGCGGCCAGTTCGCACGCGGCGTGACGCCGCCGGTCGTGCTGCGGCCACCGGAGAAGCGCGCGCCGACCGCCGAGGACAAGCTGCTGGTGTTCATGGGCGTGTCCGGCGGCTTGGGCGCGGGCCGGCTCGCGGCGCTGCCCCTGGCGGGCCTCGGCGTGGCCGCGCTGAACCCCGTCGTGCTGCCGGTGACGCTGGTGCTGGGGCTCGGCGCGGGCTGGTGGATGGCGCGCACCCGCAAGCACTCGGCCGACAAGCAGCACCTCAAGCAGTGGCTGTCCGACGCCATCGCCGACGCCCGGTCCACTTTGGACCAACTGGTGGCCGAGCAGCTGATCGAGGCCGAGCAGCAGCTGTCGCTCGCGCTGGACGACGCGCTGGGCAAGCGGGTCGATGCGATCGAGGCCGAGCTGCGCGAGGTCGACAAGGCGCTGCGGATGGGCGCCGGCGAGCGGACGCGGGCGCTCCAGGCCGTGACGAAGCGGCTGGCCGAGCTGACCGCCGGACGGGCGAAGGTCGACGAGCTGCTGGCCCGGATCAGGGCCGTGCGCGACCGCGCGTGACGCCGTCGTCGCGGTGCGGCACGGCGACGGCCGGCGTCCGGGTGTCGGTGCGGCGAGAACTACCCGGCCGGAACCGAACGGGCATAACGTGAGTCCAACCAGCACGAACGCGGGAGGGTGGGAACGGTGTACATCGACGAGACAGGCGCGGCCGACGGCGAGCTGAAGGTCACGGTCGGCGACGAGGAGTACACCGCCGAGGCGACCTACGACCTCGACGAGGACGGGGTCGACGAGAGCGCGGTCGTGGAGACCGACGACGGCGGGCACCTCGCGTTCAGCGACACCGACGGCGACGGCGACGCCGACCTCATGAGCACGTTCGACGCCGACGGCGAGCTGACCTCGCAGGCGACGTTCGACGAGGAGTCCGGCGACTGGGTCGCCGTCGACCCCTCGGACGACCGCGACCAGCAGACCAACAGCAACGACGGCAAGTCGATGACCGTCGACGTCGAGGACGGCGGTGTGCAGGAGGTCGGCCCCGCCACCGAGGACACGGACGGCGACGGCCGGGCCGACACGGCGGTCGTGCGCGACGAGGACGGCGACACCTGGCTGTTCACCGACTCCGACGGCGACGGCAGCGCCGACATCGCCACCGAGATCACGCGGGACGGCGAGGTCACGGTGTCGAAGCACACCGGCGAGGACGAGTGGACCGAGGTCGAGCACGGCCGCATCGGCTCGGACGGCAAGTACGAGCCGGACGCCGACGAGGTGTGGGCGGCCGACGCGGACCCGGCGGAGCAGAAGGTCACCGTGTCGGGCGTGGTGCGCATCGACTCCGTGACGGGGCAGTGGATCAGCCCGAACTGACCCGCCGCACGAACGCCCGCCAGGCCCGGCCGGAGAACGCGAAGGCCGGGCCGGCGGTGTTCTTGGAGTCCCGCACGCCCACGGTCGCGCCGGAGAACCTCACCTCGACGCAGGCGTTGCTACCGCCGGAGCTGTAACTGCTCGTGAACCACTGGGCGGTCATCTGGCCCCCTTCAGCCGGTCGATCAGCAGTGCCCGGGTCTCCTCGCGGCCCAGCGCCAACTGCCCGACCCGCTCGAAGATCCGCTGCATGGGCTCGACGTCTTCCGCTTGATCGTAGTAGGTGGCCGCGCCGTGCAGAACGGTCGCGAAGCCCACCCCCGGTGCCCGGGGGAAGTCCAGCACCACCAGACCGCCGCCCAGGGCGGGGTTGTCCGGAGTGCCCCGCGGGACCACCCGGATGCCGAGCCCGGGTTGCCGCTCCAGGAGTTGCAGCAGGTGCAGCACTTGGCCGCGCATCACCGACTCGCTCCCGATCACGTTGTCCAAGGCGTCCTCGGTGAAGACCACCTCGATGCGCTTGGGGGTGCCGGCTTCCAGCACCCGCCTCTGGTGCTCCAGGCGGAATTCGGTGCGCTCGACGGTCTCCGCCTCCGAGTCCGACCAGTAGATCGCGTTCGACAGCGCCATCAGCGCCCTGACGTACTCGGGCGACTGCACGAGGCCGGGGATGACCCCGCACTCGTACCACCTGATCTTCGTCGAGGCCGCCTGGAGTTCGGCGAGGCGCTGGAAGGGCTCCGGCAGGTTGTCGACATATCCCCTCCGAGGTGCCCGCCGCCGGGCTGCGGAACCCAGGGCCAGGACCGTTTCCCGCTCCTGGTCGGATGCGCCGTAGAAGTCGAGCAGCCTGGTCAACTCCTCGGTGCCGAAGCCACCCTTCCCGTTCTCGACCTGGCTGATGCGGCCCGCTGTCCGTCCGATCACCGCTCCGGCTTCGCCTTGCGACCTGCGTGCCTGGTTGCGCAGGCGAGCGAGCGTCAAGCCGAGTTGGAGCCGCTCGATGGTCTGCCGCGCCAGCCCCATGTCCACTCCATCGTGTTAAGGCTAAGTGCCCGTCTCTAAGCCTAATTTATAGGATTATTGGTCCGTTCGTCGTAGTGATCCAACCAGGAGGCGTGCATGACCCGGCGGGAGAGGCGCATCAGGAAGGAACAAGAGCGGCGGGAGTGGTTGCTCCGCTGCCGCACCGAGCACGGCGCGGTGGCCGTCTGCTCGGTCACCGTGAGCAACGGCAGCATCGAGCTGCTCGGCCCGGACGACCGGTTCTGCTTCAGCCTCGAAGAAGTCGAGATCGCGGCCTTCCGCGCGGCCCTCGACGCGGCCATCGCCCGTGCCGAAGCGGACCTGGCCGCCGGGCCGCTCGACAACCCGCGTGCGGAAGCGGTCCGCGTGTCGCGATGATGGCGGGGTGCCGACGCCGCCCCTGATCCGACCGCTGACGGCCGACGACGTCCCCGTCGTCGTGGAGTTCTCGCTGCGCGCGTGGGCCCCGGTCTTCGCGTCGTTCCGCGCCGTCCTGGGCGAGCCGGTCTACGAGGCGCTGTTCCCGGAGTGGAGGACCGCCCAGGCGAAGGCCGTCGAGGACGTCTGCCGCGAGGAGCGCACGGCGGTGTGGGTCGCCGACGTGGGCGACCGCGCCGTCGGGTTCGTCGGGGTGCGCGTCGCCGACGGCGAGATCCACATGCTGGCCGTCGACCCGGAGCACCAGCGCCGGGGCATCGGCACCGCCCTGACCGGCTACGCCGTCGAACGGCTGCGCGCCGCCGGGGTGGTCCTCGCGGTCGTCGGCACGGGCGGGGACCCCGGCCACGCCGCCGCCCGCGCCACCTACGAGAAAGCGGGCTTCACCCCGTTCCCGCAGGTCCAGTACTACAAGCGGCTCGACCGCCGAACGCCTGAACCACCGGCGCTGGACCCTCCCACCGCCGGAGACCCCATGCTGGCCCCGTGGAAAGCGATCTCCTGCCCATCGGGCGGTTCGCCGCGCTGAGCCGGCTGAGCGTCAAGCAACTGCGGCACTACGACGAGCTGGGGCTGCTGGTCCCGGCGCACGTGGACGCCGCCTCCGGTTACCGCTACTACCGGCGCGCGCAGGCCAGGCAGGCGTTGTCCATCGGGCTGCTGCGCTCGCTGGACGTGCCGCTGCCGGTGGTCGCCGCCGTGCTCTCGGGCGCGCCGGGCGCCCTGGACGACGTGCGCGCGGAGCACGAGGCGGAGCTGGTCCGGCGGCGTAGCGCCCTGGCCGCGCTGGAGCGCGTCATGGTCGAGGGCCTGCCGGCCACACCGGTGCGGGTGGTCGCCGAACCGGCCCGCTCGGTGGCCGTGGTCCGCGAGGTCGCGGCGGGGGCGGCCGACGTCTCCCGCGCCACCTCGGCGGCGGTCGCCCGGGTGCTGCGCGAGGTGCCGCCCACCGGTCCGCCGGAGCTGATCGGGTTGTTCCCGGTCGAGTTGGACGACGCCTTCGAGGTGCGGGTCGCGCTGGTGGTGGGGCGCGGCCCGTCGGAGCGGCACCCGTCCGGCCGGAACGCGTCCGGCCGGAACGCATCCGGGTGGGAAGCCTCTGGGCGGGAGGCGGAACCGCTGCCCGGCGGGGAGTTCGCCTGCGCCACCCACGTCGGCCCCTACGACCAGATCCCCCTGACCGCCCACGCCCTCCTCGCCTGGTGCGCCGAGCGGGGCCACCCGCTGCGCGGGCCGATCCGCGAGGTCTACGTCTCCGATCCCGCGACCACCGAGCCCGACCGGCTCGTCACCCACCTGATGATCCCCCTGGAGGAACGCCCGTGACCCCGACGATCACCACGCACGGCCCCGTCACCTGCCTGAGCGTCACCGGCCTCGGCGAACCCGGTGGCAGCGAGCACACCGGTGCCGTCACCGGCCTGTACACCGTGGCCGCCGCCCTCGGCGCGGACCACGGCCCGCTGGAGGGCCAGTGGTGGGCGGAGGGCGTGCCGGACGGCCGCCGCGCGCCGCGCGAGCAGTGGCGCTGGCACCTGCTGCTGCCCGTCGCGCCGCCCGCCGAGGGGGCGGTGGAGCGGGCGCGCGAGGCGGGCCGCGCGTCGTGCCCGGCGGTCGACCGGGTGCGGCTGGCCACCGTCACCGAGGGGCGGTGCGTGGAGCTGCTGCACGAGGGCCCGTTCAGCGAGGAGCACCGGTCGCTGGAGGTCGTGGCCCGGTTCATGGCCGAGCACGGGCTGGTCCCCAACGGCCCGCACCACGAGGTCTACCTGACCCCCTTCGACGACCCGTCGCCGCGCACGCTGCTGCGCCAACCGGTGCGGTCCGCCTGATCACCCGGAATCCCTTGCGGCACAACCGGTAGCACCACCGGACAACCTCGTCGGCAGTGCGGCCGGTTGTGTCCGCCGACCGTTCCTGAATCCTTTGAGAAATACGGACTTTTCGGTACAGCAATTCTTGCACCCCGTCGTGGGAGCGCTCTCACAGGTTGCGGACCTGGACACTTGGTGGTGTGGTGATCGACGCACCGCCGCGCCCTTGCATTCTCGCGACTAAAGAGCGGGTCACCCGGACTTTTAGAGTGATCGGGTGCTGAATCGATTCCAGAATCGGTTTTGTGAGGCAGCCGACAGGGTGGATGTGTGTTACCGAGGATTAACCCGGCTAACCTCCGTCTATCCCTTTGACCGGCACGCCCTCCACCGGGCGGGCGGAGCCATTCCCGAGGACGTCCCACCCGGACACCGGCGTCCACCGTGGGCTGGCGCTCAGCTAGGAGACGAGACGAGATGACGGCAGTGACCATTCCCGGTCTCGACCAGGCACCCACCGACCACCCGCACCTGCTCGCCTGGGTGCACGAGGTCGCCGAACTGACCTGCCCCGACGAGGTCGTCTGGGCCGACGGTTCCCAGGACGAGTGGGACCGCCTGACCGCCAAGCTCGTCGACGCGGGCACGTTCGTCCCGCTGAAGAAGAAGCCGAACTCGTTCTGGGCGGCCAGCGACCCCACCGACGTGGCCCGCGTGGAGGAGCGCACGTTCATCTGTTCCGTGGACCCGGCCGACTGCGGCCCCACGAACAACTGGATGGACCCCGCCGAGATGAAGGCGACGATGACCGACCTGTACCGCGGGTGCATGCGCGGTCGGACGATGTACGTCATCCCGTTCTGCATGGGTCCGCTCGACGCCGAGAAGCCGATGCTGGGCGTCGAGATCACGGACTCCGAGTACGTCGTCGTCTCCATGCACATCATGACCCGCATGGGCACGAGGGCCCTGGCCCGCTTCGGCGACGACGCGCCGTTCGTCAAGGCGCTGCACTCGATCGGCGCGCCGCTGGAGCCGGGCCAGGAGGACGTCGCCTGGCCGTGCAACGAGACCAAGTACATCACCCAGTTCCCCGAGGAGCGGACGATCTGGTCGTTCGGCTCGGGCTACGGCGGCAACGCGCTGCTGGGCAAGAAGTGCTACTCGCTGCGCATCGCCTCGGTGATGGCGCGCGACGAGGGCTGGCTCGCCGAGCACATGCTGATCCTCAAGCTCACCTCGCCGGAGCGGAAGTCGTACTACGTCGCGGCGGCGTTCCCCAGCGCCTGCGGCAAGACCAACCTCGCGATGCTGGAGCCGACCATCCCCGGCTGGAGGGTCGAGACCCTGGGCGACGACATCGCCTGGATGCGGTTCGGCGAGGACGGCCGGCTGTACGCGGTGAACCCGGAGAACGGCTTCTTCGGCGTCGCCCCCGGCACCGACTACCACACCAACCCCAACGCGATGCGCACCATCGAGAAGGGGAACTCGCTGTTCACGAACGTCGCCCTCACCGACGACGGCGACGTGTGGTGGGAGGGCATGGGCGAGCCCCCGGCCCACCTGACCTCGTGGAAGAAGCAGGACTGGACGCCGGGCGGCGACGAGCTGTCGTCGCACCCGAACTCCCGCTACTGCACGCCGATCGCCCAGTGCGACATCAAGGCGCCGGAGTGGGAGGACCCGAAGGGCGTGCCGATCTCGGCGATCTTCTTCGGCGGTCGCCGCGCCACCACGATCCCGCTGGTCACCGAGTCGCGCGACTGGCAGCACGGCGTGTTCATGGGCGCCACCCTGTCCAGCGAGACCACCGCGGCGGCCGTCGGCAAGACCGGCGTCGTGCGCCGCGACCCGATGGCGATGCTGCCGTTCATCGGCTACCACGCCGGTGACTACTTCCAGCACTGGATCGACACCGGCAAGTCGGCCGACGCGGACAAGCTGCCGAAGATCTTCTACGTCAACTGGTTCCGCCGCGGTGAGGACAAGCGCTTCCTGTGGCCCGGGTTCGGCGAGAACTCGCGCGTGCTGAAGTGGGCCATCGAGCGCATCGAGGGCAGGGCCGCGGCCGTCGAGACCCCGATCGGCCACGTGCCGACCGCCGACGAGCTGGACCTGACCGGTCTCGACGCGTCGCGCGAGGACATCGAGGCGGCGCTGGCGTTCGACGCCGACGAGTGGCGCGCCGAGGTCCCGATGATCGAGGAGTGGTTCGCGAAGATCGGCGAGAAGGTGCCGACCTCGCTGCGCGACGAACTGGAGGCGCTGAAGCTCCGCCTCGGCTGAGCCCGGCCGAGCCCGGCCGAGCCCGAAGGCGAAACCCCGGTGGCCAACGACGTCCACCGGGGTTTCTCCTTGCACCGGTAGGCTCGCGGGCTGCCGATCACGAGCTGGTGCGAGGGTGGGAGACCCCGGGTGACGACGTACGACAAGCCCGCCGAGGAGTACTTCGAGGACGAGCCGACCGACATCGAGCGGGAGGTCGACGAGAGGGCCTACCCGGCGAAGCCGTCCGATCGGTCCGAGATCCGGGTGTCGACGAAGCAGTTCTCCATCCGGCAGGTGATGGACCAGATCGACGACGAGGATCTCGAACTCGCGCCGGACTTCCAGCGCAACCAGGTCTGGAAGCCCGCGCAGAAGTCCGGGTTGATCGAGTCGATCCTGCTCCAGATCCCACTGCCCGCGTTCTACTTCGCCGAGACGGCCGAAGGACTGCTGCGAGTGGTGGACGGTCTCCAGCGGCTCTCGACGATCCACGCGTACATGCGCCGGTCCGCCTTCGCGTTGTCCGGTCTGGAGTACCTGGAGGGCGAAGTCGGGGGACTGAAGTTCGACGAACTCGCCTTGCCCTGGCGGCGGCGGATGGACAACACCCAGATCTTCGCGCACGTCATCGACCCGAAGACGCCTCCGCAGGTCACCTACGACATCTTCAAGCGGATCAACACGGGCGGCACCCCGCTCAAGCCGCAGGAGATCCGGCACTGCATGAGCACCCAGCGCAGTCGGGACTTCCTGAAGAGCTGCGTCGACCTGCCCGAGTTCGCCGAGGCGACAGGAGCGAGGCTGCACAACAGCGTGCGGATGGACGACCGCGAGGTGGCGCTCAGGTTCTGCGCCTTCAGGCTGCTCGGCGTGGACCACTACGTGGAGCACTCGCAGGGATCGATCGAGTCGTTCCTCATGGAGGCGACCAACCACCTCGACGATCGCGACCGGATCGACGACGCCGCGTTGGACCGCTTGCGCGAGGCGTTCAGGACGGCCATGGGCAACGCGGCCGCGATCTTCGGCGGCCACGCCTTCCGCAAGTGGCCGGAGGGGTCGGACTACCGCAGCCCGATCAACAAGGCCCTCTTCGAGAGTTGGGCGGTGGCGCTGGCCGACCTGCCCACGACCGAGGCGGGGAAGCGCGCGGAGGGCATCGTGGCCCGCGCTCGGAGCCTCATGAGCCACGACAGGCGCTACGTCGACTCCATCAGCGTGAGCACCGGCGATGCCCGCAAGGTGGCCTACCGCTTCCTGGTGGCGGGGGACGTGGTGGCGCAGTCGTGATCGAGCTGGTCGAGGTGACCAACCTGAAGCGCTTCCTGACCGCCTCCGTCCCGCTCGGGCGGCTGAACCTGCTCACCGGCCTCAACGGCACCGGCAAGAGCACGTTCGTGCAGGCGCTCCTCCTGGCGAAGCAGGCTGCGGGTATCGGTCGTTCGGGCGTCGTGGCGCTCAACGACGTGCACGGCCTGGCGCTCGGTGAGGCGCAGGAGGTCCTGCACCCGCTCGCGGAGGAACCCGCCATCGTGCTCGGCCTTCGTTGCGACGACGGCGAGGTGGGCATCCGCTTCGACGTGCCGGCCAAGCGGTCGTTGAACCTGCCCTTCACCACCGACACCGACCTGCCGGCGAGCCTCTCGGGCGCCTCGGGCCGGTTGTTCTGCTACCTGAACGCCGAACGGCTCGGGCCGCGGGACCAGTTGGCCATGACGAGCGGGGACGTCGAGGACCTCGGCGTCGGCGTGCGCGGCGAGTACACCGCCCAGGTCCTCGCGGCGCACGAGTCGACGCGGGTCGACCGGGACGTGTTGCACCCGGAGACCGATTCCGAGGTCAACCGGGGTGTCAAGACGCTGCGCACGCAGGTGGAGCTGTGGGCCTCGGAGATCATCCGGCCGGTGGAGATCACGGCCTCCTGGCGTCCCGGGCTCAGCGCCAGCACGATCAGGTTCCGGGAGCCGGGTCTGTTCGGCAGTGAGATCCGGCCGGGCAACACCGGCTTCGGCTTCTCCTACGCCCTGCCGATCATCGTCGCGGGGCTGCGCATGCGACCCGGATCGCTGTTCATAGTGGAGAACCCGGAAGCGCACCTCCACCCGGCGGGCCAGTCCAGGATGGGGCGGTTCCTCGCCCGGCTGGCGCGGTTCGGTGTGCAGGTCGTCGTGGAGACGCACAGCGATCACGTGTTGAACGGCGTGCGGCTCGCGGTCGTCGAAGGGGTGTCCGTCGGTCACGCCGACGTGCTGACCTACTTCTTCGGCGAGCGCTCAGGGGACGGTCCCACCCCCATCCGGATGAACGCGAAGGGCAGCCTGGAGTCCTGGCCCGAGGGCTTCTTCGACCAGATCGAGCACGACCTGGGGAGGTTGTCCCGTGCTGGACGGAGGCAGCGCTGACACCTACCGCCTGGTCCTGGACGAGTCGAGCTTCGACTTCAGGGGACACGACGACGAGGACGTGTGCCGCGCCGTCGGCCTGCTGAACGACCTGTTCGAGGAGTTGAACGGCGGTCGGCACCCGGTCGCGCGCTGGTCCGACGTCTACGAGTTTTCCTGTCGTGACGACCTGGCGCTGCACGACGTCCTGTTCGGGCGTGAGACGGCCTTACCGGACCGGGACGAACGACAGCGGCTCATGCGCCTGCTGGACCGGCTGCCCTGCTGGGACGACGAAGAGCCCGCTGGTGTCCCGCTGGAGGTCCACATCGACGAGTGCGGCCCGGTGTTCGCCCCGACCGTGGGGTACGCGCTCCTCGCCGCCACGAAGCAGTTCTCCGTCGCTTGTGTGACGCTGCCCCTGGCCGGTCAGGCCGGACCGCGCGCGGTGCGGGGCGAGTGCGGTGAAGGCGAGGTGTTCTTCCTCGCCTCCACCGAGGCGCTGCCCCGCTTCTGGCGGGCCTCGATGATCTCGGAGAAGGTGTCGGAGAGCGAGTTCTACCGACGTGGGCAGGACGCCTTCCCGAACCTCGTTCTCCACGAGGGGTTGTCGTTCGGGTCTTTCGACGGCTCCTACCAGAACCTGCGCGAGTCGGTGCTGGCGGTGTTGGCGGAGGTCAACGACCGGTTCGCCGCCGTGTGGGACGAGGTGAACGGTCAACCGCACGAGGTCGAGGCCCGGATGGGGTCCCGCGGAGTCGACATGTCGAGGGAGAGCGTCAAGACGCGGGGCAGTCACAAGCACATGGCGATGAGGGACGTCGATCACGACGGGAAGCGGTTCCGCTGTGAGTGGCACGCGAAGCTCGAACGCCATCGCAACCGCATCCACTTCTCCCTGCCCGACCCGGCTCTCGACGGCCGGGTGCTGATCGGCCTGTTCGTCGACCACCTGCCGACCGCGTGATCGCGCCCGTCTCTTTTTGGTCGCCCAGCGTGATTTCCCCTCCGGCCGGGCGTACCAAGGAAGGGTGACCCAGCAGGACGACTTCCTCGGTGGACTGCACTACGACCGGCCGTCCGAACCACGGGTGGGCCCCGCCGCGGGTGTCGTCCGCCACTACCCGGCGGGCAATCGGTGTGAACCGCCCCGCGAACGGGTATCGGCGTGGTGGCACGCGGGCGGCGTCGTCCTCGGTGCCCTCGCCGCGCTCGTCGCGGTCTTCGCCTGGGGCTACGGGATCGACCAGTTCGACGAGGTCCGGTCGCGCGGGCTGGTGGCCATGGGGCTCGGGGGACTCCTGGTGGGACTGGTGTGCCTCGGCAGGCTGTCCCCAGCCGCGCCCCTCACCGCCGGGGTGCTCGCCCTGACCGGGTCGGTGGCCGCCGAACTGGGGTCGGTTGCCTTCCTGCCCGTGCTCAAGCCCGTCTTCGGCAGCGGCGGACCGATCTTCGCGGGCGTCCTGCTGATCGTCCTGGCGTTCCGCCGGAGGTAGTTGTCCACAGGTTGTGGATGAAGCTGTGCACAGCCTGTGGGTCGGCCGGGTGACGACCCCCTGACGAAAGGGTCAGGCCGGCAGCGGGTTCGCTCCCAGGCCCCACAGCCGCCCGGTGAACGGGCGCGTCGCCTCGGCGTAGCAGACCGCCGACGTGAAGCCCTCCGACCACGCCTGGCTGCCGAACGCCCGCCACGACGCGAACACGTCCGGCCGATCCGCGCCCACGTAGCTCCGGACGGCCCGCGCGCAGTGGTCCGCCGCCTTCGCGTTCACCTGTTCGAGGGACGGCGCGGGGTCGCCGGGAGTGCCCAGGGACAGCACGCCGGGGACCGCCTCGGCCCGGTGCGGCTGGTCGCAGCCCGTGATCGCCGCGTCCCGGTCCACCCCCGGCGACGCCGCCGCGCACAGCTGCACCGTGCTGAACCCGGCCGCCTTCAGGAGGTCCTTGGCGCTGCCCGTGCGCGGCGCCCGCGACCCGTCCGGCGCCAGTTCGACCACCGCGCACACCCGCCACCGGTCGCCGCGCGCCCAGCCGTCGCGGCTCGGCCAGAACGCGTGCGCCTGGAGGCGGGTGGCGTCGTGGTCGGCGCTGCCCAGGTACGCGGTCAGCGCGGCGCGGCACGGCGGCAGCACGGCGCGGCGCAGGTCGCGGTCGTCCGGGTACGCGGTGCCCAACTCCGGCAGCGTCCCCACCTCGGTGACCTCTGCGTCGTGGCGCTGCGCGCAGTCCAGCACCTCGACGCCGGTGGTCGTGCACTGACCGGGTTCGGGCAGCTCGTCGACCGTCGGCGTGATCGAGGGGCGGACGACCTGCGCGTCCGGCGTCCCCGCCACGCGGGCGGTGCAGGCGGCGAGCGACAGCGCGGCCAGTGCCACGACCGCCGCCCGCCAGCACCTCACCCGGTCAGGTTACCGACACCAGTGCGACCACCTGGTCGGCGATGGCGCGGCGCTCGCGCTCGAAGGCCGCGTCGGTGAGCGCGGTCGGGTCGGCCGGCTGCCCCAGGACGGGGGTGTGCAGGTGGCCGCCCGCGACGCCGGTGGCGCCCAGGCCGAGGCGGAGCCGGTTCGCCCGGTACATCGACTCGTTGGACAGGTAGTCGCCGCCGCTGCCCGCGGCGGCCGCCGCGCCCGGCGTCGGCTCGTCGGAGCGGCAGTCCGGGAAGCCCTCGCCGGGGACCGTGCCCACGGGCCACTCGCAGAACGACCGGTTGAACAGCACCGGGAACGGGGTCGTGCCCGCGCCGACCATCCGCTCGTGCGGCAGCGTCGTCTCGATGAACTCGTGCGCCGGCTGCGGCCACCCCGCCGCGTCGGGGGCGGGGCCGACCGACGAGAGGTCGTTGTTGTCCGGGAAGCCGCCGCGCCACCGGCCGGCCCACCGCTCCACGTCGAACTGCCCGGGGCGGCCCTGGCTGACCGTGACGACGGCGTGCGCCCCCCGCCCCAGCGCCCCGCCGTGGAACCGCTCGACGATGCCCTGGTCGAAGGCGCCCCACAGCACCGGCAGCACGGCCGCCTGGAAGACGACGCGCCCCTGCGGCGTGTCGACGACCTTCCCGTCCAGCCGGAGCGCGGCCGCGCCGGACGGGTTGCTGCGCCGCACCGACGTGCCGCTGAGCTGGAACGGGTCGAAGCCGGTCACCGCGACCCGCCTCGCGCCGTCGGCGAACGCCAGGTCGGTCACCCCGCGCGAGCCCAGGTCGAACGCCTCGACCAGGCGGGCCCGGTCGCCCGCCGACAGGGTGAACGGGGGCGTCCACTGCCGCAGCGCCCGGGTCGCCTGGAGCCGCGCCCAGTACAGGGGGCGGTCGTCGTAGGCGTCCCACGCCTGCGCGGACCGGGCCCGGTCGACGGCGGCCCGCCACAGCCCGGTGCCCGCGGTGGCGGCGAGCTGCTGCGCCCGGCTCCGGGAGCGCGCCTCGCACAGGCGGGCGGTGAACGAGCTGACGTCGTCCTCGAAGCCCGCGAGGCGGGCCAGTTCGGGCCCCACGGCGGGGCCGTCCGGCGTCAACCGGTCGCCGAGGCGCGATTCCTCGACAGTGATGGGAGCGCTCTCGTCGAAGCAGGCCACCGGTTGCGCCCGCGCCACTGCGGGCAGCGAGAGCAGGGACAGCCCGAGGGCGAGCGGGATCACGGTGCGGAGTCGTCTGATCACACCCGGATGCTCCCGGACCCGCGGCGAACGCGGAACCCGTGGACCGGCCCCCGTCCTCCGCGGACAAGAACCGGGGTGCTCCGGGGCAGTCCGGCGACGGACGCGCAACCCCGGCGCCGCCCATCCGTCCGGCGTGATTGTTCAACAATACTCCATTCGAGGAGTAGGGTCGTTCGACATGACGACCGTCGACGCCGGCGACTGGCTGAGCGCGCTGGCCAAGGACCGCGGGGACATCGACCGCTCCAGCACGGCGGAACGCGTCGCCGACAAGCTGCGCGCCAGCGTGCTCGACGGCGACATCAAACCCGGCCAGCAGCTCAACGAGAAGGCCCTGGGGGACGCCCTCCGCGTCTCGCGCAACACGCTCCGGGAGGCGTTCCGCCTGCTCACCCACGAGCGGCTGCTCGTCCACGAGTACAGCAAGGGCGTCTTCGTCCGCCGCCCCGACGCGGCCGACGTCGCCGACCTCTACGCCGCCCGCCGGGTCATCGAGTGCGGCGCCCTGCGCCGGTGGGACGACGCCCCCGAGGAGGCCAGGCAGGCCGTCCGCGACGCCGTCTCCTCCGGGCGGGAACGCGCCGCCGCCGGCGACTGGACCGGCGTCGGCACCGCGAACATCGGGTTCCACCGGGCCGTCACCGCCCTCGCCGGCAGCGCCCGCCTCGACGAGGAGGTGAAGCGCCTGCTCGCCGAGCTGCGCCTCGCCTTCCACGTCATGGGCGACCCCGAGGCGTTCCACCGCGACTACCTGCCGCTGCACGGCGAGCTGGTGACCCGGCTCGACGCGGACCACGACGTGCCCGCGGCCGAGGCGGCCCTCGTCGCGTACCTCGACCGCGCCGAGGAGCAGCTGACGACCGGCCTGCGCGGCGCGTGAACAGGTCACGATCCAGACACGTCACCGGTAGGCAATCAACCTGACATGGTGACGACGCTCGTCCTCCCGGCCTAGCATCGCGCGACACCAGTCACAGGGCCGTACGGAGGGCGCACAATGCCGTCAGCTCGACAACCCAGCCTCCGCTGGAGCAACTGGAACCTGCTGCTGCTGGTCCCGCTCCTCATGCTCGTCACGTCGTGGTTCAACACCGACGGGCCGAGGGTGCTCGGGCTGCCGTTCTTCTACTGGTACCAGTTCGCCTGGGTCCCGGTCGGCGTGCTCTGCGTCGGCCTGGTGTACGTGAAGACGAAGGACGAGCCCGTCGTCACCGGCAAGCCCGACCTGCTCGGGGTGGACGACCTGGACGAGGGGGCGAAGTAGCCGTGCAGTGGACCGAGTTGGTGGTCTTCAGCTTCCTGTTCCTGGTGGTGACCGTCCTGGGCTTCGTCGCGGCGAAGTGGAAGGCGGGCGACACGCTCGAACACCTCGACGAGTGGGGTCTCGGCGGCCGGAAGTTCGGCTCCTGGATCACCTGGTTCCTCGTCGGCGGCGACCTCTACACCGCGTACACGTTCGTCGCGGTGCCCGCCCTGGTGTTCGGCGCGGGCGCGCTGGGCTTCTACGCCCTGCCCTACACCGTCGTGCTGTACCCGATCGTCTTCCTGCCGCTGGTGCGGATGTGGTCGGTGTCCCGCGTGCACGGCTACGTGACGCCCGCCGACTTCGTGCGCGGCCGCTACGGCTCGCACTGGCTCGCGCTGATCATCGCCGTCACCGGCATCATCGCGACGATGCCGTACATCGCGCTCCAGCTCGTCGGCCTGGAGGCCGTGCTGCGCACGATGGGCCTCAACGGCTCCGGCATCCTCGGCCACCTGCCGCTGTTCATCGCGTTCGTCATCCTCGCGCTCTACACCTACCAGTCGGGGCTCCGCGCGCCCGCGCTCATCGCGTTCGTCAAGGACACGCTGATCTACATCGTGATCCTGGTCGCGGTGATCTACCTGCCGAGCAAGTTCGGCGGCTGGGGCGCGATCTTCGACACCGCGCAGGCCAAGTACGACGCGACGCCCGCGAAGACCGACGGCATCCTGCTCACCGCCAACAACCAGCTCCAGTACGCCACGCTGGCGCTCGGCTCGGCGCTGGCGCTGTTCCTGTACCCGCACTCGCTGACCGGCATCCTCGCCTCGCGCGGCCGCAACGTGATCAAGCGGAACATGGTGGCGCTGCCCGCGTACTCGCTGCTGCTCGGCCTGCTCGCGATGCTCGGCTTCGTCGCGATCTCGGCCGGCGTCAAGCCCATCACCAACCAGGCCACCGGCCGCGCCGACACGAACACCATCGTCCCGGTGCTGTTCGGCCAGGAGTTCCCGGCCTGGTTCGCGGGCGTGGCCTACGCGGCCATCGCCATCGGCGCCCTGGTGCCGGCGGCGATCATGTCGATCGCGGCGGCGAACCTGTGGACGCGCAACATCTACAAGGAGTACCTCAAGAAGGGCGCCACGCCCGCGCAGGAGGCCAAGCAGGCCAAGCTCGCGTCGCTGGTGGTGAAGTTCGGCGCGGTCGCGTTCATCGTGTTCGTCGACCCGCAGTTCTCCATCGACCTCCAGCTCATCGGCGGCGTCATGATCCTCCAGACGCTGCCCGCCGTGGCCATCGCGCTCTACACCCGCTGGTTCCACCTGTACGGCCTGATCGCCGGCTGGGTCGTCGGCATGGGCTGGGGCATGTGGCTGCTCTACGGCATCGGCAACCCGGCCGTCGGCAAGGCGCACTTCGCCGGCTCCGCGCTGCCGCTGGGCAACCTGTCGCTGTTCGGCTGGCACCCGTTCGGCGGGTCCACCGTGCAGATCTACGTCGGCGCGCTCGCCGTCGTGGCGAACCTGCTGGTGGCGGTCCTCGTGACGCTGGTCGCCCGCAAGGCGCGCTGGTTCAACGGCACCGACGAGACCGACGGCGACGACTACCACGTCGACGAGGACAACCCGCGCGTCAAGCCGGTCGCCTCCGCTCACTGATCCCCGAGCGGACCCCCGAGGACGAGGGCGGCGGCGCCCACGAGACCCCCCCGGCCACCCAGCCGGGCGGGCTCGACCCGCAACCCGTCCAGGTAGGACAGCCCGCAGTGCTCGGCGACGGTGCGGCGCAACGGGTCGAACAGCAGCTCACCCGCCTGCGCCACACCGCCGCCGACCACCGCGAGGTCCAGGTCCACCACGGCCGCCGTGGCCGCGATGGCCATGCCGACCGCCCGCCCGGCCCGCTCGAACGCGGCCCGGGGCAGGTCCTCGCCGGCCTGCGCCGCCGCCGCGAGCAGCGCGGCGTCCGCGCCCTCGGGCGCCTGCCACCCCCGCTGCCGCGCCCACGCCACCATGCGCGGCCCGCCCGCCACGGTCTCCGCGCAGCCGCGCCCGCCGCACGTGCACGGCTCGCCGTCCGGCTCCACCACGACGTGCCCGACGTGCCCGGCGTTGCCCGTGCGCCCGCCGAACGGCCGCCCGCCGAGCACCAGCCCGCCGCCGACGCCGGTGCTGACCACCAGCCCCACCATGAACCGGCTGCCCCGGCCCGCGCCCAGCCAGTGCTCGCCGAGCGCCATGCACGTGCCGTCACCGGCCAGCTCGACGGGCACCCCCGGCACCAGCTCGCCCACCCGGTCGCGCAGCGGGAACGCCCGCCACCCCGGCACGTTGATGGGGCTCACCGTCCCGGCGGTCGCGTCCACCGGCCCCGCGCAGGCGATGCCGACCGCGGCGACCGGTTCGCCGGCCAGCACCTCGTCCACCACGGACGCCACCGCGGCGAACGTCTCCTCGGCGTCCCCGAGCGGCGTCCCGGTCCGGACCGCGCGCCGCACCGCGCCACCGCGTTCCACCAGGGCACCGGCGACCTTGGTGCCGCCCACGTCCAGTGCCAGCACCAGGTCCGTCACCCGATCAGGTTAGGTCACCACCGGGGCGCGACCGAGCAGCCGGTCAGCGCTTGAGCATCCGGGTCAGGCCGGCCGCCACCGTGGTGGCCAGCACCCAGCCCATGACGATCAGCCCGGACGCGATCCACTGCGACGCGCCCGGCGTCTGCCAGCGGTTCTTGTTGCCGAAGTCCACGATCGGCACCACCAGGTCGATGGTGAACAGCCACGGGTTCCACGGCAGGTGGTCGTCGTCGTTGATCTCCACCAGCTCCGGCCCGGCGGCGAACCACGCGCTGCCCAGCAGCCACGTCACGACCAGCCAGCCCAGCGCCCGCGCCGGCCGGTAGCCGTAGCCCACCATCGCGCGCTGCAACCAGCTCCACAGCAGCACCAGCGGGCGCAGCCACCGGCGGCCCTCGGCGACCGCCCGGTACCGCAGCCGCTGCTTCTCCACCAGCACGGTCGCCGCGTGCTCGTCGTTGCCGCCCGCCCGCAGCATCTCGGCGAACTGGTCGTACGGGCCGGGCCGGTAGGTGCGCCGCATCGCCTGCCGCAGCCAGCGCAGCCGCCGCTCCACCTCGTCGTCGTCGCGCAGGTCGATCGGGTGCCGCAGCGAGTCGTAGCGGAACTCCTCCAGGTCGATCCAGCCGGTCGCGGACCAGAAGTTCTCGTTGTCGTCCAACGAGGTGCAGCGCACCTGCCGCAGCGTCACGTCGCCGCGCGGCGCGGTGACCGGGGTCAGGGTCAGCTCCTGGACCTGCATCCCGAGCACGTTGAGCGCGTGCGAGTCGAGCTTGTCGCCGAGCACCGCCCCGTCGAACGTCGCCATCCGGCCGACCTGCGCCCGCCGCGCCCGCACCCCGCCGTGCGCGACGAACTCCCGGGCGCCGCGCGCGCAGATCAGGTCGCGGCCGATGACCGCGCCGCCCACGTCGAGCGACGGCTTGCCCGCCGGCTGGTGCCGGTAGCGGCCCGGCTTCGTGATGCGGCTGCCGCGCAGGTCGACGTTCGCGCCGACGTGCACGCCGCGCAGCTCCAGGCCGCCGGCCACCTCGACCTCGCGGGCGGCCAGGTTGCTGCCGATGCGCGACCGGTTGCCCAGCACGGCGTCGGCGCGCGGGTTGTCCAGCTCCGAGCCGTCCAGGATCAGGCTGCCCTTGACCTGGAGGTCCACCATGCGGAGCTGGCCGCGCACCCGGCACTGGCGGCCGATGACGTCGCCGCCGACCCGCGCGCCGTCCAGGTGCAGCGCCCGGCCGTGCCCGGTGGGCTCGGCGTTGCCGTGCACCGCCCGGCCGTAGCCGGTGGGCTCGTCCAGCTCGGGGCCGCCCGCGTCGAACGCGCCGCCGGACAGCGACAGCGTGCCGCCGAGCGCCGCGTTGACCATGCGGACCGCGCCGGTGCTGCGGAAACCCCGGTCGAGCTGCACGTCGCCGTCCACGGTGAGGCGGTCGAACACCAGCGTCGCGCTCGGGTCGGAGTGCGGGTCGAGCGCGTCGTCGGCCGCCCGCCCCCGCGACACCCCGGCGCCGCGCATGGTCAGCGCCGAGTCGATCCGCGCGCCCGCCAGCAGCACCGTGCCGAGGACCGTGCAGCCGGCCAGCAGCAGGGTGCCGCCGACGTGCAGGCCCGTGCCGTTGAACGCGTGGCCCCCGGGGTTGTCGAACGACCCACCGGTGAGGTTGCAGTAGCCGCCGACGTGGGCGCTCGCCATCCGCAGCTCGCCGGTGACCCGCACGCGCTGCCCCAGGAGGCCGCCCGCGAGCGTGAGCCGGTCGGCGTGGAGCGCGATGCCGCCCGGCGCCAGCAGCGCGGCGTCCTGCAACGACAGGGACCCGGCGATGTCGGCGTCCACCAGGTCGACCAGGCCCTCGACGGTGCTGCCGGCCAGGGAGATCTCGTTGCTGCCGGTCAGGTTCCGCCCGAGCAGCCCGGGCAGGTGGCAGCCCGCGAACTCCAGCCCGGCGAGCTTGCCCTGGCGCAGGTCCGGCGGCTGCTCGAACCGGCAGCGCACGAACTCCAGCACGTACGGGAACTCGACCGCGCGCAGGTCGAGCACCCCGGTCACGAACTTGTCCGCCACCCGCACCACCGGCGGCACGCCCGCGCGCCGCCGCGGCAACCGCCACGTGCCGTCCGCCTCGCCGATCCCCGCGCCGCGCAGCACGTCGGCCGCCGCCACGCGGGCGGAGCGCGGCGGGCTGGGGTCGAACACGTCCAGCCCGCGCGCCCCCACCTCGGTCATGTGATCGACAATGCGGGTTCCCGGCGCTCCCGCGCAAGGGAACGGGGAAACCCGCTACGCGGAGGGCCCCTGGTGCGTCGGGTCGAGCACGCGCGCCAGGAACGACTGCGTGCGCTCGTGCCGCGGCGCGGAGATGACCTGCTCGGCCGGCCCCTCCTCGACGACGTACCCGCCGTCCATGAACAGCACCCGGTCGGCCACCTCGCGGGCGAACTGCATCTCGTGCGTCACCACGAGCATCGTCATGCCCTCGTCGGCGAGCTGCCGCATCACGCCCAGCACGTCGCCCACCAGCTCGGGGTCCAGCGCCGACGTCGGCTCGTCGAACAGCATCACGTCCGGGTCCATCGACAGCGCCCGCGCGATGGCCACGCGCTGCTGCTGGCCGCCGGACAGCTGGGCCGGCATCGCGTTGACCTTCTCGCCCAACCCGACCCGCTCCAGGTTGCGCAGCGCGACCTCCTGCGCCGTCTTCTGGTCGCGCTTGAGCACCTTGCGCTGCGCGACCATCAGGTTGTTCAGCACGTTGAGGTGCGAGAACAGGTTGAAGCCCTGGAACACCATGCCGATGCGGGTGCGCGCGGCGTCGATGTCCACGTCCGGGTCGGTCAGCTCGGTGCCGTTGACGACGATCCTGCCCGCCGTCGGCTCCTCCAGCAGGTTCACGCAGCGCAGCAGCGTTGACTTGCCCGAGCCGGACGGCCCGATGACGCACACCACGTCACCGCGCTCGACCCGCGCGTCGATGCCCTTGAGCACCTCCAGCGGGCCGAACGACTTCTTCAGCCCGACGATCTCGACCGCCGGTCCGGTCTCCACGACAGCCGCCTCGCTCACGAGGACACCCCCAACCCGGTCGACTCCGGTGTGCTGATCTTCTTGCCGCCCGTGCGCCGCTCCAGGTACCGCGACAGGTAGCCGAGCGGCAGCGTGATCAGCAGGTAGCACAGGCCGACCACCAGGATCGGGGTCAGCGACGGCGACCGGCTGAGCGTCTCGCGCCCGAACTTGGTCAGCTCGTACTGGTCGCGGGCCAGGCCGATGATGTAGATCAGCGACGAGTCCTTGGTGAGCAGGATCAGCTCGTTGGTCAGCGGCGGCAGGATGATCCGGAACGCCTGCGGGATGACGACGGTGGCCATGGTCCGACCCTGGGACATGCCCAGCGAGCGGGCCGCCTCGATCTGGCCCTTCGGCACGGCCTGGATGCCCGCGCGGATCGTCTCCGCCATGTACGCGGCGCCGACGATGCCGAGCGCCAGCATCACCGTCGAGTAGATGTCGAACTGGAGGCCGAACGCCAGCGGCACGCCGAAGCTGAGCGCGATGAACACCAGCAGGGCGGGGACGCCCCGGAAGAACTCGATGTAGATCGTGGCGATCCACCGGTAGGGCGCGACCGGCGACAGCTTCATCAGGGCCAGCACCAGGCCGAGCACCAGGCCGAAGCCGAAGCCCAGCGCGGTGTAGACGAGGGTGTTCTTCAACGCCACCGTGATGACGTTGGGGAACATCTCCGCGGCGATGTCCAGGTTGAAGAAGCTGCGCTGGATCTCGCGCCAGTCGGCGACCAGCGCCAGGACGACCGCGATCACGACCAGCAGTGCGTACTGGGCGCCGCGGAACGCCTTCGCCCGCTGTCGCTTGGAGAGTGCCATGTGTGGGTTACCTCGTGGGTGGGGTGGACAAGGCGCGGGGCCGGTGCTTCGTGAGCACCGGCCCCGCCGTAGAGCCGGTTACTTCGACTCCGGCTTCTTGCCGAACCACTTCTCGTAGATCTTGTCGTACTCGCCGTTGTCCTTGGCCTTCTTCAGGACCTCGTCGACCTTGGCCTTGAGGGCGGTGTTGCCCTTCTTCACGCCGATCCCGTACTGCTCACCGGTGTCGAACTCCGTCGTCACCTCGGTGTCCGGGAACTCCTTGGCGTAGTCGTAGAGCACGCCGTTGTCGTTGATGGCCGCGTCCACCGCACCGGTGCGCACGGCGGTCTCCATCAGCGGCAGGTCCTCGAACTGGACGACGGTGTAGCCGAACTTCGCCGCGTTCTCGTTGGCGTACTCCTCGCCGGTGGTCTCCAGCTGGACGCCGATCTTCTTGCCGCTGAGGCTCTCCAGGCCGGTGATGCCGGAGTCCTTCTTGACCAGCAGCGCCTGCGAGGCGTCGAAGTACGGCTCCGAGAAGTCGATGGCCTCCTTGCGGGCGTCGTTGATCGTCATGCCCGCGGCGGCGAGGTCGCACTTGCCGGTGTTGAAGACCTCGCCGGAGGTGATGGTCTCGAAGGGGGTGTCGAAGATTTCCTGGGTGACGTTCAGCTCCTTCGCCACCAGGTCCACCAACTCGACGTCGAAGCCCACGGTCTTGTCGCCCTCGGAGAACTGGAAGGGCTTGTAGGACAGGTGGGTGCAGGTGACCAGCTTGCCGCTCTGGACCAGGGTGATACCGGAGCCGGCATCCGTGGAACCGGTGTTCACCTTGGTCGCGCACGCCGTCATCGTGGCCGCCAGGGCGAGCACGGGGAACAGGGCGAGCGCAGCGTGCCTGGTACGACGGGCCACGGTGTCACTCCTCGTAACTGTGTCGGTCGAGTGTTCGGCATACTGCCACTTGGGTGACACGGTGGACAGCACGTGCGTGTTACAGACCTTCGGTAGGCACGATTCCTGTGTCACATGCGGTGGGGAACCGCAAAATGTCCGGCCGGTTGGGTTAGGTCACACAATTCATGTACCCGGCGCGCTCGTCTGGCGACGGTCCGTCATCAACGACGCCACCAGTGCCGTCCACCCCGTCTGGTGCGTCGCGCCGAGGCCCTCGCCCGTGTCGCCGTCGAAGTACTCGCTGAACGTGACGTGGTCGCGCCACAGCGGCGAGTCCGTCGACTCGATCCGCTTGCCGTCCGCCGGGCGGCGGCCGTCGTGGTCCGGCAGGAACAGCGACACCAGCCGCCTGACCAGCTCGTCCGCCGCCTGGCCCGCCGTCACGTGCCGGGTGGAGCGGGTGGGAAGTTCCACGTGGAACGAACCGTCGTGGAACTCCTCGACCGTCCGCAGGGCCTCGACGAGCAGCGCGTTCGTCGGGAACCACACCGGTCCGCGCCAGTTCGAGTTGCCGCCGAACATCGGTGTGCGCGACTCCCCGGGCTCGTAGCCCATCCGGTGCTCCTGGTCCGCGACCTGCACCTCCAGGCCCTCGCGGTGCGCCGCGGACAGGCTGCGGATGCCGTGCGGCGACAGGAACTCGCCCTCGTCGAGCATCCGGGTCAGCACCAGTCGCAGCTTGCGCTCGTCCAGCAGGCTGAACATCGCCCGGTCGCCGCGCCTGCTCACGAACGGCTTCAGCTCCGGCCGCTTGGCCAGCAGGTGCTCCAGCCGCCGGGTGAAGTCGGGCAGCTCCTGGAACACCCACGGCTCCAGCGTCGCGCACGCCAGGACCGGGATCAGGCCCACCATCGACCGCACCCGCACCGGCTTGGACTCCGTCGAGCCGTCCGGCAGCCGCCGCGTCACCGCGTCGTAGCAGAAGCCGTCCGTCTCGTCCCAGATCCCGCGCCCGCCCGAGCCGAACTGCGTGGACGCGTCCGCGATGCTCAGGAAGTGCTCCACGAACTTCGTGGCCACGTCCTCGTACGCGTCGTCGTGCCGCGCCAGCTCCAGCGCGATCTGCATCAGGTGCAGGCTGTAGGCCGCCATCCACGACGTGGCGTCGGACTGCTCCAGCCGCCACTGGCCGAGCATCGGCTCCGACCGGTTCACCGGGCCGATGTTGTCCATGCCGAGGAAGCCGCCCTCGAACAGGTAGCTGCCGTCCGCGTCCTTGCGGTTCACCCACCAGGAGAAGTTCAGCAGCAGCTTGTGGAAGATCTTGGCCAGGAACCTCCGGTCCGGGACCTCCTCCGACCGGTACACCTGGAGCGCCGCCCAGGCGTGCACCGGCGGGTTCACGTCGCCGAACTCCCACTCGTAGGCCGGGAGCTGGCCGTTCGGGTGCATCAGCCACTCCCGGCACAGCAGGAGCAGCTGCTCCTTGGCGAACGCCGGGTCCACCCGGGCGAACGGCACCGCCTGGAACGCGAGGTCCCACGCGGCGAACCACGGGTACTCCCACTCGTCCGGCATGGAGATCACGTCGGCCACGTCGAAGTGCCGCCAGTGCGCGTTGCGCGCGTGCGGCGTGGTCCGCGACTTGGGCGCCGCGGGCTGCGCGGGGTCGCCGTCCAGCCACTCGCGGGTGCGGAAGCGGTAGTGCTGCTTGGTCCACATCAGGCCCGCCAGCGCCCGCCGCACGACCGCGGCCCGGCGCGGGTCGAGGTCGGTGGCGTGGAACTCGTCGGCCTCCCAGCGGCGCTGCTGCACGGTGTCCTGGAAGCTCGGGCCGAACGCGTCGAGGTGCCCGTCCCCCTCCACCAGCCGCAGCCGCACGGTCACCGACTCGCCCGGCTCCACCGGGTCGAACGAGTACCAGGCCGCCACCTTCGTGCCCGGCTCGCTCGTGTCGTCCGGGCCGACCACCCGGCAGGCCCGCGCGTCGCGCCCGACCACGTACCGGTCGACGCCGTCCTTGGTGTACTCGCCCGGGTTGCGCTCGGTGCCGAACAGCTCGACCTCGTTGGTCTCGTTGTCGGTGACCAGCAGCGTCGGCGTGCCCTCGACGTGCAGCGTGTAGCGGCCCAGCGCGCCGTGCTCGGCGGTGACCCGGCGCCAGCCGTCGTTCGTGCGGGCGACCAGCGACGGCTTGCGCGCGTCCCGGCCCCACGACCACGTGTTGCGGAACCACAGCTGCGGGAGCAGGTGCAGCGGCGCCGGGTCCGGGCCGTGGTTGGTGGCGGTGATCTCGACGCACACGTCCGTCGGGCTCGCCTTCGCGTAGCTCACGGCCACGTCGAAGAACCGGTTGCCGTCGAGCGCGCCGGTGTCCGACAGCTCCGGCTCGCGCTCGTTGCGCCCGGCGACGCGGGCCCGTTCGCGCAGCTCGGCGTAGGGGAACTCGCACTGCGGGTACCGGTAGACGACCTGCATCCACGAGTGCGTGGGCGTGCCGTCGGTCACCCACCAGTGCTCTTTGACGTCCTCGCCGTGGTTGCCCTCGTCGTTGGTGAGCCCGAAGTACCGCTCCTTCAGGAACGGGTCCCGGCCGTTCCACATGGCCACGCCGAGGTTGAGGAAGCCGTGCACGTCGCAGATGCCCGCGATGCCGTCCTCACCCCACCGGTAGGCCCGCGAGCGGGCGTGGTCGAACGGGAAGGACGTCCACGCGTCGCCACCCGCCGAGTAGTCCTCCCGAACGGTCCCCCACTGCCGTCCGGCCAGGTAGGGGCCCCAGAGGCGCCACGGAGCGGTGGGGGAGTCGGACTCCGCCAGTCGCGCTCGCTCGGCTTGCCGGCTGTGCTCGTTCACGCGGCCAGTGTGCGGCATCGATCCAGTAAAGCGGTTACTCGCGGGTCAGGTCACAGCCCTGAAAGGACTTGCAAAGGCGTGTCGTGCTCACTCTCCGTGGACGACTCACCTCTGTGGGGCGATCGGCGAGCACTGCGCGGTGCCACCCGGGGCGCGGTCGGCGGACGGGCGCGGACCCCGGCCGGCCGCTCACCCGCGCGAGGCCGTGACAGGGCCGCGGGACTGCCTGTCACGGGTGGTCGTCGCGCTGTCCGCCGGGAGGCGGTCCGGACCACGGACGGGTGATCATCGCGATCGGCGCGCCGGGCCGCGCCGGGTTCCCCGACCGGTGTCAAGATCTTCACCGACGACCCGGACGGGGCCAGGATGCAGACCGTGGACTTCGACGAGCCCGCCCACGCCCGCCGGCGCCGCGGCACCGACCCGACCACGGGCCTCGCGCTGTTCGACGACATCACCCGGAGGTGGGACACGTGACCTGGCAGGACGACCGCGTCGGCTCGGCGCTCCGCGGCGAGAACCCGACCGTGCTGCGCCGGCTCCACGCGGGCTTCGCCGTCATCGGCGACGCCCAGTTCCTGCCCGGCTACTGCGTCCTGCTCACCGACGACCCGTCGGTCGGGCGGCTCACGGACCTGCCCCGGCCCAGGCGGCTGCGCTTCCTGGCGGACGTCGAGCTGCTCGCCGAGGCGGTCGAGGTGGTGTGCGCCCGCCGCGACGAGCGGTTCCGGCGGGTGAACATCGAGATCCTCGGCAACACCGACCCGTACCTGCACGCCCACGTGCGCGCCCGGTACGAGTGGGAACCACCCGAACGGGTCGGCCACCCCGTCCACCTCTACCCGCCCGAGGTGTGGGCCGACCCGCGCCACGCGCTCGGCCCGCGGCACGACGACCTCCGCGACGCCCTGGCCGCGGAGGTCGACCGGCTCCTGACCCTCTAGCGGGAGGCGTGCGCGTCCAGCACCGAGGCCACCGCCGCGGTGATGCGCGCCGCCTGCTCCAGGTGCAGCCACTCGTCGGGCACGTGGCAGTTCGAGTCCGGCCCGACCGCGCCCGTGACCAGGAACTGCGCCTCCGGGTACGCCTCGGCCAGCAGGCCCATGAACGGGATCGAGCCGCCCAGGGCCATGCTTCGCCACGGCGCGCCGAAGACCTCCTCGCCGACCCCGTCCAGGGTGTCGCGCAGCCACGGCGCGAGCGCCGGCGCGTTCCAACCGGCGGCGTGCTCGACGCGGGACAGCTCGACGGTCGCCCCGTACGGCACATCGGTCGTCAGCAGCCGCCGCACCGCCTCCAGGGCCACGCCCGAGTCGGCCGTCGGCGGCAGCCGGAAGCTCAGCACCAGCGTGGTGAACGGCCGCAGCACGTTGCCCGCGTCGTCCGGCGACGGCAGGCCGTCCGCGCCGGTGATCGACAGGGTGGGCCGCCAGCCCGAGTTCAGGGCCAGCTCGACCTCGTCCTCGACGACCGGCCGGGTGCCGCCCGCCCACGCCACGGGTCCGGTGATCGAACCCGGCGCGGCGGTCACCGCGTCGCGCACCTCGGCGAGCCGGTGCTCCGGCACGTCCACGTGCATCTCGCGCACCAGCACCTCGCCGGTGGCGGAGTCCTCCAGCCGGTCCAGCAGCTGCCGGGCGATGCGGAACGACGACGGCACGACGCCGCTGCCCATGCCCGAGTGCAGGCCGGCGTCCAGCACGCGCACCGTCATCGTCGCCTGCACGAGACCGCGCAGGGACGAGGTCAGCCACATCCGGTCGTAGTCGTTGCCGCCGGAGTCCAGGCACACGACCAGCGACACGTCGCCCAGCCGCGGCTTCAGGTGCTCCAGGTAGGCGGGCAGGTCGGGGCTGCCCGACTCCTCGCCCGTCTCCAGCAGCACGACGCACCGCGCGTGCGTCCCGCCGTTCGCCCGCACCGCCTCGATCGCGGCCACCGCCGCGTACCCCGAATAGCCGTCGTCGGCCGCGCCGCGCCCGTACAGGCGGCCGTCGCGCACGACCGGGGTCCACGGGCCGAGGCCCTCCGACCAGCCGCCCACCGGGGGCTGCTTGTCCAGGTGCCCGTACATGAGGACGGTCTCGTCGGACGCCGCCGTGCCGGGCACGTCCACCAGCAGCAGCGGCGTGCGGTCGGGCAGCTGGACGACCTCGACGGCGGTGCCCGGCAGGTCGCGGGTGGCGAGCCAGGCGCGCACGTGCTCGACGGCGGCGGCCAGGTGGCCGCTGGTCGCCCACGCGGGGTCGAAGGCGGGGGAGATCGCGGGTATCGCGACCAGGGCGGAGAGGCTCGGGAGGATGTCGTCGTCCCACAGCCCGCGAACGGTGCTGGTCAGTGCTGAACGGTCCACGTCCCGATCCTGTCACGGCCCGTCGCGCGGCCAGGTGGTCGCGCGGCGGTTTCGCAGGGTGGAAATGCCCAGTCGGCCCGATGGTCGGTAGTCCATCGAACCGGGCCGGCCCCCACGTGGGCGGTTGCCGCCGACCGGACGCACCCGAAGACGGCGGGCGGCCGTTAACGATCGGTAACCGGGACGTGCGCGTCCGGTGAGCGGACGCCGTGCTCGGACGGCCGAAGATTGGCCGTCCAACCGTTACCGCAGGTGAGGGGCCTGCGCTCTCTGTCACGAACTGGGACGGGGCACACCAATACGGCAGAGGCCATGTCAGGATGTGGATGAGAACACACCGTCAGCGCCGACGGTTGCCGATTCCCCACACCCAGGGGCGACGGCGACTGGCGGTGCAGCCGCGCAGAGTCGTCACGAGCGACCGGGCGGCCTCGTAGACGAGGAGACAGGCGCATGTCGTCCCCCGAAGAATGGACGCACCCAGGGCCGGATGCCCCTCCGGCCACCGGTGCGACACCGACTCCCGAACAGGTGATCGCCGGCTTGCGAGCGACAGACGAAGGCGGCGCTGACCTGGTGCAGCTGCTCACCCCCGAGGGCGAGCGCGTCACGCACCCGGACTTCGACATCGACATCACGGGCGAGGAGCTGCGCGGCCTGTACCGCGACATGGTCCTGGTCCGCCGCGTCGACCGCGAGGCGAACGCCCTCCAGCGCAAGGGCCAGCTCGGCATCTGGGTCCCGCTGCTCGGCCAGGAGGCCGCGCAGATCGGCGCCGGTCGCGCGCTGCGCCCGACCGACATGGCGTTCCCCAGCTACCGCGAGCACGGCATCGCCTGGACGCGCGGCATCAAGCCGACCGACCTCCTGGGCATCTTCCGGGGCACGGACATGGGCACGTGGGACCCGGTCGAGCACCGGTTCCACCCCTACACCATCGTGATCGGCAACCAGGTCCTCAACGCCGCCGGCTACGCGATGGGCCAGAAGTTCGACGGCAAGGTGGGCGACGCCGACGGCGAGGCCACCATCTGCTTCTTCGGCGACGGCGCCACCAGCCAGGGCGACGTGCACGAGGGCTTCGTGTGGGCCGCGGTCTACGACGCGCCGCTCGTGTTCTTCTGCCAGAACAACCAGTGGGCCATCTCCGAGCCCACCGAGCGCCAGTCGCGCCTCCCGCTCTACCAGCGGGCCCGCGGCTACGGCTTCCCCGGCATCCGCGTCGACGGCAACGACGTGCTCGCCACGCTCGCGGTCACCCGCTGGGCGCTGGAGGAGTGCCGCCAGGGCAACGGCCCGATCCTGATCGAGGCGTTCACCTACCGCATGGACGCGCACACCACGTCCGACGACCCGTCCCGCTACCGGCTCTCCGACGAGCTGGAGCTGTGGAAGCTCAAGGACCCGATCGAGCGCGTCAAGGTGCACCTGGTCAAGCAGCAGTGGGCCGACCAGGCGTTCTTCGAGTCGATCGAGGCCGAGGCCGAGCAGATCGCGGTCGAACTGCGGGACTACTGCGTCAACCTGCCCGACCCGCCGGCCGAGCGGATCTTCAGCGAGGTCTACGCCGAGGGCAACCCCGTCCTGGAGGCGCAACGCGACGAGTTCCTGGCGTACCACGCCGGGTTCGCCGGAGGTGAGCACTGATGGCCGCTCCGACCATGGACCGCGCCGCGTCGGCCGCGCCCGCCGCGGTGCAGACGACGACCATCGCGAAGGCGCTGAACAACGGCCTGCGCGCGTCGATGGAGGCCAACCCCAAGGTCATCGTGATGGGTGAGGACGTCGGCAAGCTCGGCGGCGTCTTCCGCATCACCGACGGCCTCCAGAAGGACTTCGGCGAGCAGCGCGTGCTCGACACCCCGCTCGCCGAGTCGGGCATCATCGGCACCGCCGTGGGCCTCGCGATCCGCGGCTACCGGCCGGTGTGCGAGATCCAGTTCGACGGCTTCATCTTCCCCGGCTTCGACCAGATCGTGTCGCAGGTCGCCAAGCTGCACTACCGCACCCAGGGCCGCATCAAGCTGCCCATCGTCATCCGGGTGCCGTTCGGCGGCGGCATCGGTGCGGTCGAGCACCACTCCGAGTCCCCCGAGTCGTACTTCGCGCACACCGCGGGCCTCAAGGTCGTCTCCTGCTCCAACCCGGCCGACGCCTACTGGATGATCCAGCAGGCCATCGACTGCGACGACCCGGTGCTGTTCTTCGAGCCCAAGCGCCGCTACTACGAGAAGGGCGAGGTCGACACCACCGCCGCGCCCGGACCGCTGTTCCGGTCGCGCACGCTGCGCACCGGCACCGACGCCACCCTCGTGACGTACGGCCCGATGACGCGCACCTCGCTCGACGCCGCGGCGGCGGCCGAGGAGGAGGGCAAGTCGCTGGAGGTCATCGACCTGCGCACGCTGTCCCCGCTGGACCTCGCGCCGGTGTACGAGTCGGTGCGCCGCACCGGGCGGCTGGTCGTGGTCACCGAGGCGCCGTCCGAGTCGTCCATCTCGTCCGAGATCGCGGCCAAGGTGCAGCAGGAGTGCTTCTACTCGCTCCAGGCGCCCGTGCTGCGGGTGACCGGGTTCGACACCCCGTATCCGCCGTCGAAGTTGGAGGAGGAGTTCCTCCCCGACCTCGACCGGGTGCTCCACGCCGTCGACCGCTCGCTGGCCTGGTAGGGGGAGAGCTGTGCCGCAGTTCAAGCAGTTCCCCCTGCCCGACACGGCCGAGGGGCTGACCGAGGCCGAGATCCTCACCTGGCACGTCAAGCCCGGTGACGCGGTCAAGGTCAACCAGATCATCTGCGAGATCGAGACCGCCAAGGCGGCCGTCGAGCTGCCGTGCCCGTGGGACGGCGTGGTCACCGAGGTGCTGGCCGAGGTGGGGCAGACGGTGGAGGTCGGCGCGCCGATCATCACCATCGACCTGGACCCGTCCGGGGCCGCCACCGCTCCCGCCCCGGCTCCCGCCGCCGCTCCCGCCACCAACGGCAAGATCGGCGAGGAGATGCCGGGCGGGCGGATCGCCACCCTGGTCGGCTACGGCCCGAAGTCGGGCGCGGCCAAGCGCCGCACCCGCAAGGCCGCGCCGGTCGCTCCCGCCGCCGCCGTCCAGACCCCGCCCCCGGTCGTGGCGCCCCCCGCTCCGGCAGCCCCGGCCCCGACGCCCGCCCCGGCGGTCGTCGAACCGGCGGCCGTCGAACCGGCGGCCACCTCGCGGGGCGGCTACGTGCCGCTGGCGAAGCCGCCGGTGCGGAAGCTGGCCAAGGACCTGGGCGTCGACCTCCACGCGGTTCCCGGCTCGGGCCCCGGCGGCGTCATCACCCGCGAGGACGTCGAACGGGCGGTCGCCCCGGCACCCGCCGCCGCACCGGCCGCGGCGGTCGCCACCGGCTCGCGGGAGCGCCGCGTGCCGATCAAGGGCGTCCGCAAGGCCACCGCCCAGGCGATGGTGGACAGCGCCTTCACGGCCCCGCACGTCACCGAGTTCCTGACGGTCGACGTGACGCCGATGATGGAGCTGCGGGCGCGCCTGAAGTCGCACCCGCGGTTCCGGGACGTCAAGCTCACGCCCCTCGCGTTCGCCGCGAAGGCCGTGCTGCTCGCCGCCCGCCGCACCCCCGACGTCAACGCGACGTGGGACGAGGCGGCGCAGGAGATCGTCTACAAGGACTACGTCCACCTGGGCATCGCCGCCGCCACCCCGCGCGGCCTGGTGGTGCCCAAGGTCCGCGACGCCGACGGCATGTCGCTGAAGGAGCTCGCGGTAGCCCTGGACGAGCTGGCCACCACGGCCCGCGACGGCAAGACGTCGCCGGCCGACATGATGGGCGGCACGTTCACCATCACCAACGTCGGCGTCTTCGGCGTCGACACCGGCACGCCGATCATCAACCCGGGCGAGGTCGCCATCCTGGCCCTGGGCGCGATCCGCGACATGCCGTGGGTGGTGGACGGCCAGGTCGTGCCGCGCAAGGTCTGCCAGCTGGCCCTGTCCTTCGACCACCGCGTGGTCGACGGCCAGCAGGGCTCGCAGTTCCTGGCCGACGTGGGTGCGCTGCTCGCCGACCCCGCCGTGGCGATGACCTACTGATCCCCCGGCTCGACCGCTCGGCGGACGCCGGGAGCCCTCACCGGCTCCCGGCGTTCCGCTTTCCGGTCCCCCGCGCGTCAATCGGGTTGAACTTCCAGTGACTGGAGATTCCAAGGTGGTCCCGTGACGCACCACTACTCGATCGGCGACCTGGCGCGGTTGACCGGGCTGTCCACGCGGACGATCCGGTTCTACTCCGACTCCGGCCTCGTCCCCGTGGCGGGGCGGACGGTCGGCGGGTTCCGCGCCTACGACGTCGACGGGTTGGCGCGTCTCCGGCTCGTCCGCACCCTGCGCGACCTGGGCGTCGACCTGCCCACCGCGCGCCGGGTGCTGGCGAGCGAGGTGTCCGTGGCCGAGGTGGCCCGGGCGCACGCGGACGCCATCGACGCGCAGATGCGCGTGCTCCGGCTGCGCCGGGCCGTGCTGCGCGTGGTGGCGCGGAACGGGGAGGTGGAGATGGTGCACGAACTGGCCAGGCTGTCCGAGGAGGAGCGGCAGGCCATCCTGGACGACTTCTTCGACGAGGTCTTCGGCGGGCTGGACATGGAACCGGACTTCGTGCGGGGCATGAGGTCCGTCCGGGTCGAACTGCCCGACGACCCCACGACCGAGCAGTTGGAGGCGTGGGTCGAGCTGGCGAACCTGGTGCGCGACCCGGGCTTCCGGGCGTCGATCCGGCGCATGTCCGAACGCCACCAGGAGATGAGGGCCGAGGGCGCCGACCTGTCCGGCTCCGGCGACCCGGGGCAGCTGGAGGCGTTCCAGTACGCCATCGCCCAGGCCCACGAGGCGCTGGAGGCCGGGGTGGACCCGCGTTCGCCGGAGGCCGCGGCCGTCGTGGCGCGCGTGAACGAGAAGTGGGCGGCGGTGACGGGCACGCCGGTCGGCCCCGAACTCGCCCGCCGCCTGGAGGAGTTCGGCGACCCGAGGGCCGAGCGCTACTGGGCGTTGATCGCCACGATCAACGGCCGGCCGAAGGTCCCGGACACCACGGCGGAACGCGCCTGGCTGGTCGAAGCCGGCCACTAGCTCACTCGCGGACGAGGCAGAACGGGTGTCCCGCCGGGTCGGCGAACACCCGCCACCGCTCGTTCGAGCCGTCCAACAGCCGCCCACCGGCGTCGAGGACCTCGGCCCCGGCCGCGTCGAGGTCCTCGACGCCCACGTCCAGGTGGAACTGCTGCCCCGGCTCCGGCCAGTCCGGCGGGGAGTGGTCACCGACCCGCTGGAAGCACAGCACCACGCCGCCGCCGGTGTGCAGCGTGGACCAGTCGTCGTCCACCGACCACCGCCGGTCCGGCCGGTCCACCTCGCCCCCGAGGACCCGCCGGTAGAACTCGGCCAGCACCCCCGGCTCCGGGCAGTCGAGCACGACGCACTGCAGCACACCGATCACGCACCTCAGCCTAACGACGTGTCGAGGTTCTCGATTCCCCTGGCCGGGCGTGTCCATCTCGTGTTCTGTGCTTTATTGGTACCGTTCCTCCGATTGCCGCAGTCGAGGAGGAGTGGATTGGAAGAACGACTCCTGCCCCTTAACGGCCTGTTGGCTCTGCTCGAACCGCACGACCCGACCGTTCCGTTGCTGTACAGAAACGGTTTTCGCCTGCAAGCTCTCGAGGTCCCGATGACCGGTGAGCTCGGAAAGGTCGTCGTCGACGCCGTGTTGTTCCACCCGGAACACTCGCTCGTCGTTCTCTGCGAGTGCAAGTCGGGCGCGAACATCGAGCCCGGACAGGCGAGGCGCTACGCGGCCATCGACGCGGGGACGGCTGTGAATTCGGCTCGGATCTCCCTGCCCCGGCGGGTCGACCCGGTGGTCGACGTGCTCTACTCCTGCCAGGGGCAACACCTTCCCAGGATCAAGCAAGGGCTCTCGGCGGAGAGGATTACGTGCACGGTGATCGGGGTGTCCCCCAGTGGCATGATCTTCGATTGTCCACCGTCGGCCGCGCGGGTGCTTCGTGAGGCGCTCCAGCCGACGACCATCGCATTTCCCCGGGTATTGCCGAGGCTGATAGGTCTCGACCATGATTCGCCGAGGCAGGCGTTCGAACCAGCGGTCATGGCGCAACTCGTCGTTGCCATGGCGCACCGCCGAGGACAGGCCAGCGTCAGGTACATCGCAGAGCAGGCAGTGCCCCACCTGGCGCTGTACGGTCACAGGACGCGCGTGCAGTTGGTCAAGAAGGTGGGTGAGGCGGCGCGTGCGATCGCGAGCGCCGAAAGCGCGTCCTTCCTCTACCAACCGCCTCAAGCCGGTGATCAGGACGGCGGCATCGTCCACCTGTTGAGGAGCCCGGAGGACAACGACCCCCGCGGGCGCACGCAGGGGTACCAGGCGCTGATGCGCGGGAGCCGCGTACGTCGGAGGAAGAGCGTCTCGATCGACCCCGGACAACTCGACCTGTTGCGGGAGCTCGCTCAAGCGGATGATGAGGGCGGGGACGACGTGACCGGTACAGGGGAGGAGGCGCCATGATGACCCGTGCGGACATGGCAGATCAGCTGCAACCGGGGTCGAGCACTCCGATCAAGACCTTCGTGATCGAGGCGCACGCCGAGGATCCGCTGCGTCTTCTCGAAGAGGTCGTCGGCCGATCCAACCTCGAGGTCACCGCCGATGCCTACCTGTACCGGGCGCACCTGGACGGCGGTGTCCTGTGGGTCGATCAGTTGGACGGACGCTTTTGGTCAATCCACACCGACATGTCGACGAAACAAGCCCACACCTTCCTGCGGAAGGAAGTGGAGAACCGGCGCGAGTTGGACTGGATGTGGCTCCCCTCCGAACACCTCCGTAAGATCTGGCCGAACACCCGGCCGCAGCGCGTGGTCACCACCTTCGATGCGAGCCACTTCCAGGAAGAAGACGTCCCCGCCAAGGACTTGAAGGTCCACTTGTCCGGACGGGGGGCGACGCAACTGCTGGACTACATCGCCGGCAACGTGGACTACCGCTACTCGGTCTCCTTCCAGAGTTCGCAAAGCGTGCTGGTGGACCCGGACCTGGGCTCCATCGTCGAAGGGGTCAACCGTCAGGGGAGGTTCGCGGTCCACGGCGATTCCTTCGACTTCCACCTCCAGGTTGTCCAGGCGGTGGTGCGGCGGTACAAGAACCTGGTCCAACTCTGTGAAGCCCGGGCGATCGACTACGCGTCGTTCGGTGAGGCGGACGGTGGCGGCACGATGTCGGGAGGGGCGATCCTCGTGCGGTTCAGCCGTACGATCACAGACCTGTCCGCTTTCGTCGCCGAACTCTTTTCGGCGCGGACGCCGTACCGCCTGTGGGGTGTGCCGCGGTTGTACGACGAGCATGCCGAGGTCGATGCGGTGGACCTCCACGTGGGCCAGTCCATCCGAATGGATTTCGGCGCTGACTGGCTTCGCGTTTACTTGGACAAGGGATCGTGCGGAAATACCGTCGCACGTCTCGTGTGCAACTTGCAGCACACGTTCGACGGTGCGTTGAGCTTCGCCGACCCGGTGCTGGACGCAGCGCTGCGAGGCATCTCCCCTGCCCTGCCCCGCCGTCCGTGACCGCACAGCGGTGGGCGGGGTCTTCTCCGCGTCCCGGAAGACCCCGCCCCGCCCCGAACGGCCTGCCGGCGGCCCGGGGAGCCCGACTCACCTGATGTGCATGCCGGAAATCGCGCGCGCCACGACCAACCGCTGGATCTCCGACGTCCCCTCGAAGATGGTGAAGATCTTCGCGTCCCGGTGCATGCGCTCCACCGGGTGCTCGCGCGTGTACCCGGCCCCGCCCAGGATGTGGATGGCGCGCTCCGTCGCCCACACGGACACCTCGCCCGCCTTGAGCTTGGACATCGACCCCTCGCCCGCCGTGAACGGGACGTTGTTGCGCCCCATCCACGCCGCCCGCCACACGAGCAGCCTGGCCGCGTCGATCTCCATCTTCATGTTCGCCAGGTCGAACGCGATGGACTGGTTCTCGATGATCTTCCGACCGAACGCCTCGCGGTCCTTCGCGTACTCCAGCGAGTACTCGTAGGCCGCCCGCGCGACGCCGATCGCCATCGCGCCCACGGTCGGCCGGGTCGTCTCGAACGTCGCCATCGCGGCCTGCCCGCCGGCCTTCAGGCCCTCGCGCGCCCGCGCCAGCCGCTTCTCCAGCCGCTCCTTGCCGCCCAGCAGGCACCGGCCCGGCACGCGCACGTCGTCGAAGAACACGTCGGCCGTGTGCGACGCCCGCATGCCGTGCTTCTTGATCTTGCCCGGCGACGACACGCCCGGCGTCCCGGGCGGCACGACGAAGCCCGCCTGGCCGCGCGACCCCAGCGCCGGGTCCACCACCGCCGTCACGACGTGGACGTTCGCGATGCCGCCGTTGGTCGCCCACGCCTTCTGGCCGTTGATGACCCACTCGTCGGTCGCCTCGTCGTACACCGCCCGCGTCCGGTACCCGGCGACGTCCGACCCGGCCTGCGGCTCGGAGGCGCAGAACGCGGCCAGCTTGGGGTCGTCCTCCGTGCCGAAGCACTCCGGCACCCACTCGGCCAGCTGCTCGGGCTCACCGGAGGCGAAGATGCCCGCCGCCGCCAACCCGGTGCCCATCAGCGCCAGCGCGATGCCCGCGTCGCCCCAGAACAGCTCCTCGGTCGCGATCGGCAGCGACAGCCCGATCGGGTCGGCGAACCACGTGGCCAGCGCCTCGAACCCGTACAGGCCGATCTTCGCCGCCTCCTGGATCACCGGCCACGGCGTCTCCTCGCGCTCGTCCCACTCGGACGCCGCCGGCCTGATCACGTCCTTCGCGAAGCCGTGGACCCACTCCCGCAGGTCGACCTGGTCCTCGTTCAGCTCCAGCGAAAAACCACCCATGGTCCCCTCACGCCTTCGGAATGTCGAACAGGCTCATGAACCCGGCGGCGAACCCCAGGTCGCCCTTGACCTTGAGCTTGCCGGTCATGAACAGCACCGGCGCCGACGCGTTGCCGGTCGCCAGCTTCAGGAACTCCACCGGGTTCAACGTCACAGTGGCACGCGGGTCACGGGTCCCGCCCTTGTTGATCGTGCACGCCGAGTCCTCGATGACGGCCTCGTACACGTCCTCGCCGGACTCGGTGAAGCCGCCGGTGAGCCGGAAGTGCACGACGGCGCGGGTGGCGCCGGAGCGGTCGCTGCGGAAGTGGACCTCCATGCGCCGGAACACCTCGTCGAGCACGCGCTCGCGCAGGCCGGGCCGGGACGTCACGGCGTCGATCTGGTCCTTGGAGGCGCGCGAGACGATGCGGGCGAAGTTCTGCGCGTCCATCGTCGCCAGGTCGAGGTCGGCGCCACCGTCGGCGAGGTCGCCGAGCGCGCCGAGCAGGTCGGCGAACTCGTCCTTGCCGAGCTTCCTGGGGTCGATGGCGCGCGCGATGACGTCGATGTCGACGCCGGCGAGCGCCGGGTCGGCCGGATCGACCTGCTTGAGCGTTGAGATCAGCTCGCCGGGACTGAGCTTCGCGATCGCCTCGGTGGTGAGGTCGATGGTCATGGTGGCACCTCCGATACCTACTCGGCGGTAAATCTACTGACGAGTAGGTAAGCGGGCAAGGCCCTCGGAGTAATCTTGTGCCGGCAATCCAGGGGGTGCGATGCACGCAGAGCAACCGGTCCGCACCGGTCGGGCCAAGAGGCTGCCGCGCGAGGTGCGCGAACGGCAGATCATGGACGCCGCGGTGGACGTCTTCTCGCGGTTGGGGTTCCACGCCGCGTCGATGGACGAGATCTCCGAGGTCGCCGGCATCTCGAAGCCCATGCTGTACGCGTACCTGGGCTCCAAGGAGGAGCTGTTCGCCACCTGCATCCGCCGCGAGGCGACCCGGATGATGGAGGCGATCGCGAACGGCGTCGAGGCCGAGGAGCCGCCGGACGTCCAGCTGTGGAGCGGGCTCCGGGCGTTCTTCGGGTTCGTCGGCGAGAACCGCGCGAGCTGGCAGGTGCTGCACCGCCAGGCGTCGTCGCAGGGCGGGCCGTTCGCCCGGGAGCTGGCGGACATGCGCGGCCGGGCGATCAGCCTCGTGGCGGCGCTCCTCGTGCACTCGGCGGACTCCGGCGACGTGCCGCGGGCCGGTGACAAGGAGGCCGAGTCGCTGGCCGCGGCGCTGGTGGGCGCGGGCGAGTCCCTGGCGGACTGGTGGCTCGACAACCCCGCCGAGCCGGCCGGCGTCGTCGCCGCCCGGCTCATGAACCTCGTCTGGATGGGGTTCGGCGACCTCGTGGCGGGCGACGTGTGGCACCCGCCGTCGAGGCGCGCCGAGCGGAAGGTCGGTACCGAGCAGGGGGGCCACTAGGGCCGGGCCGGGCCGGCTCAGGTCAGGTCAGGTCGGATCAGGACTGGGCCAGGGCCTTCTTCAGCACGCCGATCGCCTGGGTGATCGCGGCCTCGGCGGCGTGGGTGCCGCGCAGGGCGTTGAGCATCACGAAGTCGTGGATCACGCCCTGGTAGCGGACGGCGGTCACCGGAACGCCGGCCTCGCGCAGCTTGTTCGCGTACGCCTCGCCCTCGTCGCGCAGCACGTCGGCCTCGGCGGTGATCACGAGCGCCGGCGGCAGGCCCGCGAGCTGCCCGGTCGACGCGCGCAGCGGCGACGCGGTGATCTGCGCGCGCTCGCCCTCGTCGGTCGTGTACTGGTCCCAGAACCACTGCATGGCGTCGCGGCGCAGGAAGTAGCCCTCGGCGAACTCGTGGTACGACGGGGTGTCGAACGCCGCGTCGGTCACCGGGTAGAACAGCACCTGCTGCGCGAACGCGACGTCGCCGCGCTCCTTGGCGAGCAGCGTCAGGGCGATCGCCATGTTCCCGCCGACCGAGTCGCCCGCGACGGCCAGGTGCGAGCCGTCCAGGTCCTTCGCGGCGCCCTCGGTGACGACCCAGCGCGCGACGGCGTAGCTCTCCTCGACCGCGGTGGGGTACTTGGCCTCGGGCGAGAGGCTGTAGTCGGGGAACACGACGGCCGCGCCGGTGCCGACGGCCAGTTCGCGGACCAGGCGGTCGTGGGTGTGGGCGTTGCCGAACACCCAGCCGGCGCCGTGCACGTAGAGCACGACGGGCAGCGGGCCGGTCGAGCCGGCGGGGCGGACGATCCGCACCGGCACCTCGCCGACGTTCACGACCTCCTCGTCGACCTCGGGCTTGGCCACCTCGCCGGACTGCACGGCGTCGACGGTCTTGCGGCCCTCGACCGGACCCAGGTCGAACAGGTACGGCGGGGTGGCGGTCGCGGCGGCGAACTCCGCGGCGGCGGGCTCCAGGACGGTCATCTCGGGCTCCTTCGGGTGGTGGCCGGGTCGTCCGGCCGACAACCAAAAAACTAGTGCCCTAGTAACTTGTGCACAAGGTAAATGAGGGCGTGGACACCGTGGCGGTGCTCACGTCCGGCTCAGCCCCTGATCACGCCCTCCAGGTGCGGTCGGTCCGACCAGACCGCGAACCGCCGGCCGTCACCGGTCGGCGTGGTCGAGAAGTCGACCCGGCCCGGCAGCGGGATCGGCGCCTTGAACCGCACGTCGACCTCGCACGCGTCCGGCAGGCGCCCCTCGAACGCCGCCACCGCCCGCGCCTTCGACCACATGCCGTGCGCGATGGCCCGGGGGAAGCCGAACGCCCGCGCGGCCAGCGCGTGCAGGTGGATGGGGTTGCGGTCGCCGGACACCGCCGCGTACCGCCGCCCCAGGTCGCCGGGCAGCCGCCACACCGCGGTCGGCTCGGGCGCCTCGGCGCGCTCGCCCCTCCCGGCGGAACCGGACCCGCCGGACCCGCCGGAGCCGCTGGACCGGCCGGACCCGCCGTCGCGGCGGAGATATGTCGACACGTCGACCCACGCCTCCTCGCCTCCCGTCGACACCGTCGTCACGACGTCGAACTGCCGCCCGCGCTCGTGCGGCCGCAGGTCGGCCAGCTCCACGCGCACCGACAGCGGGTCGGTGGCGAGCAGCGGCCGGGTCCGCGTGATCCGGTTGGCCACGTGCACCAGGCCGGGCAGCGGGAACGGGAAGTCGCGCGCGGTCATCAGCCTGATCTGGAGCGGGAAGCCCAGCACGTGCGGGTAGGTGATCGGCAGCTCGTCGCGCACCCCGAACCCGCACACCGCCCGGTAGGCGTCGAGGTGGGCGCGGTCGACGGTCAGCTCGGCGTCCAGCGACGACGACGGCAGCGCGGAGCCGCGCCGGGTGAACCCGGTCAGGGCGGCCTTGGCGTAGAGCAGCGTCAGGTTGGCCATCACGCCCCCAGCAGGCTCTGCCCGCACACGCGCACGACGTTGCCGTTCACGCCGGACGAGGCGGGGTGGGCGAACCAGGCGATGGTCTCGGCGACGTCCACCGGCAGTCCGCCCTGGGACATGCTGTTCATCCGCCGGCCCGCCTCGCGGATGAGCAGCGGCACGGCGGCGGTCATCGCCGTCTCGATGAACCCCGGCGCGACGGCGTTGACCGTGGCCCGGCCGGCGAGCCGCTCGGACAGCGCGTCGACCATGCCGATCACGCCCGCCTTGGTGGTGGCGTAGTTGGTCTGGCCGACGTTGCCCGCGATGCCCGCGATGGACGACACGCCGACGATCCGGCCGTTCGGGCGCAGCGCGCCGCCCCCGCTCCCCTCGGCGAGCAGCGCCTCGTTGACCCGCTGCTGCGACGCCAGGTTCACCGCGACCACCGCGTCCCACCGGTCCGCGTCCATCCGGGCCAGCGTCCTGTCCCGCGTGATGCCCGCGTTGTGCACGACGACGTCCACGCCGCCGTGGCGCCCGGTGAGGTGCTCGACGATCCGCGCCGGGGCGTCGGCCGCCGTGACGTCGAGCTGGAGCGCCGAGCCGCCCACCCGGTTCGCGACCCGCGACAGCTCCTCGCCCTGCGCGGGCACGTCGAGGCACACCACGTGCGCGCCGTCGCGGCCCAGCACCTCGGCGATGGCCGCGCCGATCCCGCGCGACGCCCCGGTGACCAGGGCGACCTTCCCGTCGAGCGGCCGGTCCCAGTCGCGCGGCGCCTCGACGTCCGCCGGGCCGACGCGCACGACCTGCCCGGACACGTACGCCGACCGCCCGGACAGCAGGAACCGCAGCGTCGACTCGACCGCGTCCTCCGCGCCCGGTGCGACGTGCACGAGCTGCGCCGTCCCGCCGCGCCGCAGCTCCTTGCCGACCGACCGGGTGAACCCCTCCAGGGCGCGCTGCGCGATCCGCTCGTCGGTGGACCCGGTCAGCTCCGGCGGCGTGCCCAGCACGACCACCCGGCCGCACGGCCCGAGCGACCGGATCACCGGCTGGAAGAACGCGTGCAGCCCGCGCAGCCCCTCGACCGAGTCGATCCCGGTGGCGTCGAACACCAGCGCCCCGTACCGCTCCTCCGCGCGTGCCGGCTCCTCCGCGCGTGCCGGCTCGGGCGCGACGTCCAGCCCGGCGGCCCCGAGGACCGCGCGCAGGGAGCCGACGAGCCGCCCGCAGCCGCCGAGCAGCACGGGGCCGTCGAGCGGGGGCCGGGTGGGTGAGTGCCTGCGCAGCGGGTACGGGGAGGGCAGGCCCAGCTTGCCCACCACGAACCGCCCGACACCGGAGTTGGCGAACGACCGATACCGATCCATGCCCACATCACACTCCCTACTCGCTAGTAAGTCTACTGACCAGTAGATAGGATGGGCGGGACACGCCCCTCACCCTGGAGGACGACATGGTCCGAGTTGCCATCCTCGGCGGCAACCGCATCCCCTTCGCGCGCTCCAACGGCCCGTACGCCGGGGCGTCGAACCAGGACATGCTCACCGCCGCGCTGGACGGCCTGGTCAGCCGGTTCGGGCTCCAGGGCGAACGGCTGGGCGAGGTCGTCGCGGGCGCGGTGCTCAAGCACAGCCGGGACTTCAACCTCGTCCGCGAGTCCGTGCTGGGCAGCGCCCTGTCCGCCGAGACCCCCGGCCACGACCTCCAGCAGGCGTGCGGCACGGGCCTCCAGGCCGTCATCGCGGTGGCCGACAAGATCGCGCTGGGCCGGATCGAGGTCGGCGTCGCGGGCGGCGTCGACACCACCAGCGACGCGCCCATCGCGGTGAACGAGGACCTGCGGGGCGTGCTGCTGGAGTTCAACCGGGCGCGGACCGCCGGCGCCAGGCTGCGCGCCGCGCTGAAGCTGCGCCCCCGGCACGTCGTGCCGTCCGTCCCGCGCAACGGCGAGCCGCGCACCGGCCTGTCGATGGGCGAGCACGCCGCGATCACCGCGAAGGAGTGGGGCATCGCCCGCGAGGACCAGGACGCGCTGGCCGCCGCCAGCCACCGCAACCTCGCCGCCGCCTACGACCGCGGGTTCTTCGACGACCTGGTCACCCCGTTCCAGGGCCTGACCCGCGACCAGAACCTGCGGCCGGACTCGTCGGTGGAGAAGCTCGCGGAGCTCCAGCCGGTGTTCGGCCGGGGCGAGGGCGCCACGATGACCGCGGGCAACTCCACGCCGCTCACCGACGGCGCGTCCACCGTGCTGCTGGCCTCGGAGGAGTGGGCCGCGGCCCGGAACCTGCCGGTGCAGGCCTACCTCACGTTCAGCGAGACGGCGGCGGTCGACTACGTGCACGGCGGCGAGGGCCTGCTCATGGCGCCCGCCTACGCCGTGCCCCGGATGCTGGCCCGCGCCGGGCTGACCCTTCAGGACTTCGACTTCTACGAGGTGCACGAGGCGTTCGCGTCGCAGGTGCTGGCCACGCTCAAGGCGTGGGAGGACGCAGACTTCTGCAAGGGCAGGCTGGGGCTGGACGCGCCGCTGGGCGCCATCGACCGCTCGAAGCTCAACGTCAACGGCTCGTCGCTGGCCGCGGGCCACCCGTTCGCGGCCACCGGCGGGCGGATCGTGGCGACGCTCGCCAAGCTGCTGGCCGAGAAGGGCTCCGGGTGCGGCCTGATCTCGATCTGCGCGGCGGGTGGCCAGGGCGTTACGGCGATCGTGGAGCGCTGAACCATTCGGATTACTCCAAACGGGTGAGATCGGTAACGGAACGGAGCGATTTACCGCTTCATGTGACATGAACCACTCACGGCTCTTCGCCGCAGTCGTGCTGGTGGCGGCCTGCGCTGCCTGCGGGGAGGACTCCGGCAACCCGACGACCGTGCGCATCGGGGTCACCGCCTCCGCCAACGAACCGCGGGTCGGCCTCACCACGCAGGTGACCGACCGGCTCACGGCAGCGCTCGCCCGCGGCCAGACGCGGGTCGTCGTCTACCGCGAGGGCGAGGACGCGGGCACCGCGTACTCCGACGAGGTCCTGTCGGCCGCTGACGACGCCGAGGTGCGGGAGCGGCTGTTCCGCCTCGACGGGCAGCTCGCGCAGATCGGCGGCACGACCGGCCGGCTCGACCCGTTGTCCGTGCTCGCCGACATGGCCTCCGCGCCCGGCCCGGCCCTGCTCGTGCTGCACAGCAGCGGGTTGCAGACCACGGACCCGCTCGACCTGACCCGCCTCGGCCTCGACCTCGACGTGGACGCCGCGGTCGCGGCCGTCCCGGACGACGCCCTGCCCGCCCTCACCGGCAAGGACGTCGTCTTCTCCGGCCTCGGCCAGGTGGCCGGCCCGCAGCCGCCGCTGCCGCCCGGCGCCCAGGAGGCGCTCGTCGAGCTGTGGCTGGGCATCTGCCGCGAGTTCGACGCGGCGAGCTGCACCCACGACCCGGGACCGGCGCCGGCCGGCGGGCCGATCGCGCGCGGCGAGGTGCCGGTAGTGGACCTCGGGCAGGTGGAGAACCGGGACGCGCTCGTGCACGTGCCCAGCTCCCTGGTGTTCAAGGCGGGCGGCGACGAGCTGGCGCCCGGCGCGGAGGACGTGCTGCGGCAGGTCGCGGAGAAGTTCGACGGGCGCACCACGGCGCGGGTCGTCGTGCGCACGGCCACGTCCGCGTCGGCGGAGCAGGCGGCGGACCTCACCCGGCGCCGCGCCCAGCGCGTGGTGTCGGCGCTGGTCGACCTCGGGGTGAGCCGGTCGGCGTTCGTCGAGGTGGTGGGCGCGGGCTTCGGTTCGCCGCTCGACGTCGACCTCGACGCCGCGGGCGACCTGGTGCCCGGCGCGGCGGCGCGCAACCGGTCGGTGGTGGTGGAGCTGGTGGCGCCGCGGGTCAGCGGCTGAGCCGGGTCCTCAGTCCAGGAGCGCCCAGGTGGCGGTGCACCGCACCGTCACCGCGATCCGCTGCGCCTCCAGGGAGAGCTGGTCGACCTGCGGCGGCACGCCCGGCGACCCGCCGTAACCCGCCACCGCCGCGCGCGACTCGACCGCCCACTGCGTCTCGGCGTCGCCGTCGGCGAGCCGTTGCAGGGGACCCAGCCGCGCGCCCAGGGCGCGCGCGTAGCCCTCGGCCCGGCGGCGCGCGTCCGCCACGGCCTCTCCCTGGGCCTCCGCCACGGCCTCGGCGTCGTCCGAGAGCTGCCAGTTCGGGCCGCCGAGCCACGTCGGCTCGGCGGCGACCGCGGTGGCCAGCAGCTCGTCGAGCACCGTCACGTCGTCGACCCGGACCACGTAGTTCTGGCTCGCCCGGCCGCCGGAGCGGCGCGAGCCGTCCCAGTTGTCGTTGACGGTGAGCTGCCGCGACCGCACCTCGACGCCCGGCCGCGCGAACGCGGGTTCCAGCGCGGCGACCCGCCCGGTCAGCCGGTCCACCGCCTCGGCGCGCGTCGAGCCCGTCGCCTCGAAGCTCACCTGCACCTCGGCCCGGTCGGCGGTCCGCTCGACCCGGCCGACGCCCTTCGTCACCACCTCAGCCACGACCGCCACGCTACCGGCCGTGCCGTTCCCCGGGCCCGTTCCGACCGGCGGGGAGGCGGTTCCCGGCCTGCCCGGCCCTCCCGCCGCCGGGCTGGGCGGTCTTCGTTGCCGCGTCCGGTCCGGTAGATGTCCTACAGGCGAATCGTCGGATGCTTAGGCGTAGCTGCCGACGATTCGCCGGCTTGTGTGCCAACTCACCGGACAATCGGGTGCATCGCACGCCGGGAAGGTGCATACTTGAGGCACACCACTGAGAAGACGTTGAGAGGGATGAACCCCGTGAACTTCACTGCGAAGCTCCGCGCTCGTCGTGTCGAGGCTCGCAACCGCAAGGCCGTGGCCCGAGCGATCGACATGGCGTCCACCCCCGCGATGCGCCACGAGCTGATCGCGATCGCCCAGAGCCAGGTGACCTCGCTCCGCTGACGCGGCGAAGGACCTGCCGGTCCGTGTGACGACCGCCCGACGACACGCGGGCGCGCCGCCCCGTCGTCCACGCCGGCCAGGGGGAGAGAATGAAGCCCTGCCGCACCTCCCGCGCGGCAGGGCTTCGTCACATCCGAAACGTGATCTGGGTCACACCCCATAGGGGATGTAACAGTCCACGATCGTGTCTCGATGTCCCAGATGACCCCGCAGTGCTGTCGGACCCCCGACCTGGCAGCACCGCGGGGTTTCCCACGTCCGGCTACTTGGCCGTCGCCGAACCGTTCCAGGTGTCGTCCGCCCTGCGGGCACGCCCGATCATCACTTGTTTCCCCCTGTGTTTGCCTTGTCCCCCATGGACGACACCATCCTGCCGGCGGGGTCCGACAATATCCGCGCATCCGCTGGGAGCATGGTGTGATGAGGCTCCCGCTCCTGGTCGTGGACGCGGCCAACGTCGTCGGCTCGGTACCCGACGGCTGGTGGCGTGACCGGGCAGGTGCCACCACCCGCCTGAGGGACAGCCTCGTGGGTGTGGCCGAACACGGCCTGCCATCTCTTCCGGGTCCGCTGGACGTGGTCCTGGTGGTCGAGGGCAAGGCGAGGCACGTGGAACCCGTACCCGGCGTCCGCGTGGTCCCGGCCGCCGGCGACGGCGACGACGAGGTCGTCGCGGTCGTCCGCGCGGAAGGCGCGGACCGCCCGGTCGCGGTGGCCACCGCCGACCGCGCGCTGCGGCTGCGCGTGGAAGCGCTGGGCGCGGCCGTCGTGGGCCCCCGCTCGGTCCGCTAGCGGGTACCACCACGATTGGCGCCGGTGGAACCGCAGACGGTTACGCTCACGTCCTGCGGTACGCCTCGCGTCGATGTGCCACTCGCACGACCGTCACCAGGACCTTGGCGTCCTCGATCCGGTACACCACCCGGTGGTCGCCGACTCGGATGCGCATCACGCCTGCCGGTCGGCCCGTGAGCGCCCGGCATCCCGGCGGGCGGGGGTCGGTTCCCAGGGCCGTCACCGCCAGCGCGATCCTGCGTCCCACCTGCTTGTCGAGCTTGCGGAGTTCCCGCAGGGCGGAAGCCGCCCATTCGATCTCGTACGACACGGGTCAGGCGTCACCGAACTCGGCGAGCACGTCGTGATGGGGAACTCGTGGTTCGGCGGAGGCCAACGCCTCCCGCGCCGCGGTGAGGTCGGCTTCGTCCTCCGCCGCCTCGAGGCGCCGGAGGTCCTCGATGGAGACGACCGCGGCAACCGGTCGGCCGTGCCTGGTCAGCACAGCGCGTTCGTGCGCGTGCTCGACCCTGGAGACGACCTCGCCGAGCTGGTCCCTCGCCACGCTGATCGGCATCTCGCTCATTCCCCAAATTGTACAAAGTGGGGATGTTTTTGGAAAGGGAGGGTGTCCCGTGCTCGGCCGCCGTCCACATCCTGGACGCCGAAATACCAGGGGCTCGACGTCGTGTTGACTCCCGACGTGACGACCGCTCAACGCCGCCGCGCCCGTGTCCGCGCCCCCGAGCTGGTGGGTCGCGGCTGGCTCAACACGGGGAACCGGGAGATCAGGCTCAGCGACCTGCGCGGCAAGGTCGTGCTCCTGGACTTCTGGTCCTTCTGCTGCATCAACTGCCTGCACGTGCTGGACGAGCTCCGCCCCCTGGAGTCCGAGTTCCACGACGTCCTGGTCACCATCGGCGTGCACTCGCCGAAGTTCGCCCACGAGGCCGAGGCCGCCTCCCTGGAAGCCGCCGTCGAGCGCTACCAGGTGGACCACCCCGTGCTGGACGACCCCGAGCTGACCACCTGGCAGAACTACGCCGTCAAGGCGTGGCCCACGCTCGTCCTGGTCGACCCCGAGGGCTACGTCGTGCACGTCGCCGCCGGCGAGGGCCACCTCGACGCGCTGCGCCAGGTCGTGTCCGAGGTCGTCGCCGAGCACGATGCCAAGGGGACGCTGCACCGCGGTGACGGCCCGTACGTCGCGCCGCCGCCCGCCGCGACCGAGCTGCGCTTCCCCGCCAAGGCCGTCCTGACCCCGTCGAACACGCTCCTGGTCAGCGACTCGGCGCACCACTCCCTGGTCGAACTGGACACCGACGGCGAGACCGTCCTCCGCCGCATCGGCACGGGCGCGCGCGGCCGCGCGGACGGCCCGCGCCCCACGTTCTCCGAACCCGCCGGCATCGCGCTGCTGCCCGACCACGTCGCCGTTCGGGTCGGCTACCACGCGGTCGTCGCCGACACCGTCAACCACCTGCTGCGCGGCCTCGACCTGGACACCGGCGAGGTCACCACGGTCGCCGGCACCGGCGAGCAGTGGCGAGGCGGGGACGCGGACGGCCCGGCCGGCGCGATCGACCTCACGAGCCCGTGGGACGTCGCCTGGTGGGAGCCCGCCGGCGGCGTCGTCGTCGCACTCGCCGGCAACCACACCCTCGGCCTGTTCAAGCCGCTGGAGGACCGCGTCGAACGCCTCGCCGGCACCACCGTCGAGGGCCTGCACGACGGGCCCGCGGCGGAGGCGTTCTTCGCGCAGACCTCCGGCCTGGCCGCCGACGGCGACCGGCTGTGGCTGGTCGACTCCGAGACCTCGGCGCTCCGCTACCTGGACGCGGACCTCACCGTCCACACCGCCGTCGGCAAGGGCCTGTTCGACTTCGGCCACCGCGACGGCCCGGCCGACCAGGCCCTGCTCCAGCACCCGCTGGGCGTCACCGTGCTGCCGGACGGCGCGGTCGCCGTCGCCGACACCTACAACGGCGCGGTCCGCCGCTACGACCCGGCCACCGGCGAGGTGTCCACCCTGGCCACCGACGTCGCCGAACCGTCCGACGCGGTCCTGGTCGACGGCGAGCTGGTCGTCGTGGCCTCCGCCGCGCACCGCCTGGAACGGCCCGTCGCGCCCGGCGTGCGGCTGGTCGGCGGCGACGCGCACCGGGTCAAGCGCCCGCCGTCGGTCATCGCGCCCGGCGAGGTCGAGCTGGCCGTCGTGTTCACCCCGCCGACCGGCCAGAAGCTCGACGACCGCTTCGGCCCGTCCACCCGCATGGAGGTCACCAGCTCCCCGCCGGAACTGCTGCTCGAAGGCGCGGGCACGGGCACCGACCTGGTCCGGCGGCTGGTGGTCGCGGAGGGCTTCGCCGAGGGCGTGCTGCACGTCGTCGCGCAGGCGGCGAGCTGCACGGACGACCCGGCCGTCGAGCACCCGGTGTGCAAGCTGGCCCGCCAGGACTGGGGGGTGCCCGTGCGCGTCGAGACCGACGGACCGGACAGGCTACCCCTGATGATGGGTGGCCTCGACGAGGGCATCTAGACTCCGCTGGTGCCCGATGTCAAGCTCGAGATCCAGATGCTGCACGACCGCGTGATGGTGCGGATCTCGCCGGAGGACGGCGAACGCCGCAGCAGCGGCGGCATCGTGATCCCGGCGACCGCCCAGATGGCGAAGCGCCTGGCCTGGGGGGACGTGCTCGGGGTCGGCACGAACGTGCGGCACGTCAAGGTCGGCGACCGCGTGCTGTTCAACCCCGAGGACCAGTTCGAGGTCGAGGTCCAGGGGAACACCTACCTGGTGATGAGGGAACGGGACGTGCACGCCACCGCCACCGAGCGGACGGACCACGGGACCGGGCTTTACCTGTGACGGGTTTATCAGTGAACCGCCCGACCGTGATCGTCGCGTGACGACGGTCGGGTAATCAGTCCCAGGAGCTTGCGGACAGGCAAGAGGGGGAGCGGTGCCGGAGAACCAGCGACCGGAGTACGACGCCGAGCGGACCAAGGCCATGGAGCCGGTCCGCCCGTCGGGCACCGCATCCGAACGGACGGCGCACATCCAGGCGTCCTCCGTGCAGGAGGCCGCGTGGCCGCAGGAGGAGCCGGACGCCGAGCCCGATCCCGCGGCGACGGTCCGGAACCTGACACCGCCCAAGGGCCTGCCCCTGCCGGACTCCACCCGGCCGGCGCCGCCCACCGACGTGACCCGCGCCCTGTCCGGCGAGACCACGCGCAACCTGAACGGCGAGCAGGCGCGCGACCCCGGCGGTGACCAGAAGCCCGCCGAGCAGACGCGCGCGATCCCGGCCGACCAGACCCGCGCGATCCCCGCCGAGCAGACCCGCGCGATCCCCGCCGAGCAGACCCGGACCATCCCGGCCGAGCAGACGCGCGCGATGGCGCCGCCGCCGGTCACGCCCCCGCCGCCGGCGGCGGGCGAGCAGACCCGCGCCATCCACACCCCGCCCGGCGGGTTCGGCCGGCAGCCGTCGGCGTCGGAGCAGACCACGGTCTTCGCCACCCCGGTCACCGCGCCCGAGCCGAACGACTCCGGCGTGTACGGCCCGGTCATGGTCGACGAGCGCGCCGAGGCGGACGAGGCCGACGCCAAGCGCAAGCGCCTGCGCAAGACCGGCCTCATCGCCGCCGCCGCGATCGGCGTGCTGGTCGTCCTCTACGGGCTGGACATCCTGATCTCCTCCGGCAACGTGCCGCGCGGCGTGACCGTCGCGGGCGTGGACGTCGGCGGCATGGGTCACGGCGAAGCCGAGCAGAAGCTGCGCGACGAGATCGGTCCGCGCCTGGCCGCGCCGGTGAAGGCGCGCGCGGGCGACGTGGAGGTCGAGGTCGACCCGAAGGCCGCGGGCCTGGAGCTCGACTGGACGAGGACGCTCGACCAGGCCGGCAGTCAGCCGCTGTCCCCGATCACGCGCCTGACCTCGTTCTTCACCTCGCACGAGGTCGGCTTCGCCACCAAGAACGACGACGCGAAGCTCACCGCCGCGCTGGAGGGCCTGCGCGGCACGACCGACCACGACCCGGCCGAGGGCACGATCCGCTTCGAGGGCGCGAACGCCGTCGCGGTCGACCCGAAGCAGGGGCAGAAGCTCGACGTGCCCGGCGCGTCGGAGGCGATGCTCGCCTCCTGGGCCGACGGCGGCACGGTCGAGCTGCCGGTGGCCACGACCCCGGTGAAGACGACCAAGGAGGGCGTCGAGAAGACGCTGAACGAGGTCGCCAAGCCCGCCGTCGCCGCGCCGGTGATCATCAAGGGCGAGGGCAAGGACGCGACGCTCACGCCCGAGCAGCTCGGCACGGTGCTGGTGTTCGAGCCCGCCGACGACGGCAGCCTGAACGCCAAGGTCGACAACAACAAGGTCGTCGAGCACGCCGGTCCGCAGCTCAAGGAGACCGAGAAGGAGGGCAAGGACGCCGAGATTGTGTTCGAGGGCGGCCGGCCCACCGTCAAGGAGTCGGTCGACGGCCTCGGCGTCGACTGGGAGAAGTCCCTGGCCACCTTCATGGACGTGCTCAAGCGCGGCGACGACCGCGCGATCAAGGCCGAGTACAAGCACACGCCCGCGAAGGTCACCACCGAGCAGGCGAACAAGATGGGCATCAAGGAGGTCATCGGGGAGTTCCAGACCGGTGGCTTCGCGGCCGACTCCGGCACGAACATCCGCGTGGTGGCCGAGAAGGTCAACGGCGCGATCGTGAAGCCGGGCGAGACGTTCAGCCTCAACGGCTACACCGGTCCGCGCGGCACGGCGCAGGGCTACGTCGAGGCGGGCATCATCGAGAACGGCATCCCCGGCCGCGCGGTCGGCGGCGGCATCTCGCAGTTCGCCACGACGCTCTACAACGCCTACTACAACGCGGGCATGAAGGACGCCGGCCACAAGGAGCACAGCTACTGGATCACGCGCTACCCGAAGGGGCGCGAGGCCACCGTGTTCATGGACAACGCCGGCAACAGCCTGATCGACATCAAGTTCACCAACCCGGACGAGACGGGCGTGGCGATCCAGACGATCTGGACCCCCTCGTCGATCAAGATCGTCCTGTGGGGCACCAAGAACTACGACGTGACGGGCTCCACCAGCGCCGAGTTCAACCCGACGCCGCCGCAGGAGAAGAAGGTCACGACCAAGCCGTGCAGCCCGAGCAACGGGGCGCCCGGCTTCTCGGTGACCGACACCCGCACGATCACCGACCGCCGCACGGGCCAGTCGCGCAGCGAGTCGCGGACGGTCCGGTACGACCCGCAGTTCAAGATCATCTGCGAGGGATGACCCCCCGGGTTTCGCCGGTAGCCACGATTGGGTAGTCACCCGATCGTGGCTACCACTGCTTCGGAAGTGCGGAGACATCCCGCCGTCCAGGTCCTCGGGCGCGCCGGGATGGTCTGCTACGGGGTCGTACACGTGCTCTTGGCGGCGTTGACGGCGCAGGTCGTGTTCGGTGACTCCGGTGAGCGCACCGACCAGAAGGGCGCGGTGGCCCTCCTCTCCGAGACCGGCTTCGGCCCGTTCCTGCTGTGGGTCATCGCGATCGGCCTGTTCGCCTTCGCGGTGTGGCAGGTCACCATGGCCGTCTCCGGCTACAGCTGGGAGACCGAGAAGCGCAAGCGCGTCTACCACCGGTTCGGTTCGGTGGGTCGTGCCATCACCGCCACCGCGATCGGCATCGCGGCGGTGAACTACGCGACCGGCTCGTCGCAGAGCAACTCCACCCAGCAGTCCCAGGAGTGGACCGCGAAGTTCCTCGCGCTGCCGTTCGGGCAGGTCATCGTGGGCATCGCGGCGCTGGCGATCATCGCCCTGGGCTTCATGGTGGCGCGCAAGGGCGTGAAGAAGTCCTTCGAGCGCGACCTGGACATGTCCGAGCTGCCCGCGGGCAGCCGCAAGTGGGTCGAGCGCACCGGCCGCATCGGCTGGATCGGCAAGGGCATCGCGTACGCCCTGATCGGCGTCCTGGTCGGCCTGGCCGCGCTCAACGCCGACGCGTCGGAGTCCGGCGGGTTGGACAAGGCGCTGCACACCCTGGCGGCCCAGCCGTACGGGGTCTTCCTGCTGGCCGTGATCGCGCTGGGCTTCCTCGGCTTCGGCGTCTACTGCTTCGCGGCGGCCAAGGCCCACAAGGTCTGACCCGCCGCCAGGTCATCGGGGCCGGCGCCCACCTCCTCCTGGGGCGCCGGCCCCGTGCTGTCACCGGGTCCGTGCTGTCACCGGGTCCGTGCTGTCACCGGGGCCGGGCGCCACCGGTTCCCGGGTGCGCGCCACGGTCGGACGGCACCCGCGGGGCGTCTGGTTGGCCACAACCCGGTCAAGCGGCCTTGCCGGGGTTACTGACAGGTAATACCCTGTTGTTACCGGTCAGTAGGGGACCGCCCCGACCAGCATGGAGTGAGCGACGAGATGGGTCACTACAAGAGCAACGTCCGGGACCTCGAATTCAACCTCTTCGAGGTCTTCAACGTGCAGGACCACCTCGGCACGGGGCCGTTCGAGCAGTCCGACGAGGACACCGCGCGCGGCGTGCTTGCCGAGCTCAACAACCTGGCGGTCGGTCCGCTGGCGGAGTCCTTCGCCGACGCCGACCGCAACCCCCCGGTCTTCGACCCGAAGACCCACTCGGCGACCCTGCCGGAGTCCTTCAAGAAGTCCTACCAGGCGGTCTGGGACGGCGAGTGGTACCGCCTGTCCCTGCCCAACGAGCTGGGCGGCTTCGGCATCCCGCCGTCGGTGCAGTGGGCGGCCTCCGAACTGATCCTGGGCGCCAACCCGGCCGTCTACATGTACCTGGCGGGCCCCAACTTCGCCGCCGTCGTGCACCGCAACGGCACCGAGCAGCAGAAGCGCTGGGCCGAGATCATGATCGAGCGCGGCTGGGGCGCCACCATGGTGCTGACCGAGCCCGACGCCGGCTCCGACGTGGGCGCGGGCCGCACCAAGGCCGTGCTCCAGGAGGACGGCACCTGGCACATCGACGGCGTGAAGCGGTTCATCACGTCCGCCGACCAGGACATGACCGAGAACATCATGCACCTGGTGCTGGCGCGGCCCGAGGGCCCCGGCATCGAGGCGAAGCCCGGCACCAAGGGCCTGTCGCTGTTCCTGGTGCCCAAGTGGCACTTCGACCCGCAGAGCGGCGAGTCGACCGGTGAGCGCAACGGCGCCTTCGTCACCAACGTCGAGCACAAGATGGGCCTCAAGGTCTCGACCACGTGCGAGCTGACGTTCGGCCAGCACGGCGTCCCGGCCAAGGGCTGGCTGCTCGGCGAGGTGCACAACGGCATCGCGCAGATGTTCCAGGTCATCGAGTACGCCCGCATGATGGTCGGCACGAAGGCCATCGCCACGCTGTCCACCGGCTACCTCAACGCCCTGGCCTACGCCAAGGAGCGCGTGCAGAGCGCCGACCTGACCCGCATGACGGACAAGACCGCGCCGCGCGTCACCATCACGAACCACCCGGACGTGCGCCGCAGCCTGATGCTCCAGAAGGCGTACGCCGAGGGCCTGCGCGCGGTCTACCTCTACACCGCGACCCAGCAGGACAAGATCGCCCTGGGCGGCCCCGACAAGGAGCTGGCCGAGAAGGTCAACGACCTGCTCCTGCCGATCGTCAAGGGCGTCGGCTCGGAGCGCGCCTACGAGCAGCTCGCGCAGTCGCTCCAGACCCTGGGCGGCTCGGGCTTCCTCCAGGAGTACCCGATCGAGCAGTACATCCGGGACTCGAAGATCGATTCGCTGTACGAGGGCACCACGGCCATCCAGTCGCTGGACTTCTTCTTCCGGAAGATCATCCGCGACAAGGGCCAGGCGCTGGGCTTCCTCAGCGGCGAGATCCAGGCGTTCCTGGACAACGAGGGCGGCAACGGCCGGCTCAAGGAGGAGCGCGTCCTCCTCAAGCAGGCGCTGGAGGACCTCCAGGGCATGCTCGGCGCGCTGGTCGGGTACCTGACCGGCTCGCAGGAGGACGTGCGCAACCTCTACAAGGTCGGCCAGAACAGCGTCCGCCTGCTGATGACCGCCGGTGACGTGCTGGTCGGCTGGCTGCTGCTGCGCCAGGCCGACGTGGCGCTGGCCAAGCTGGACGGCACCGTGTCGGCGCGCGACAAGGCGTTCTACGAGGGCAAGGTCGCGGTGGCGTCGTTCTTCGCGAAGAGCGTGCTCCCCGAGCTGACCGCGCGCCGCAGGATCGCCGAGACGACCGACAACTCGCTGATGGACGTGGACGAGGCGTCGTTCTGACCTGACCCGAGAGTCCAACGCCCAGGACCCCTGAGTTCTACGTCCAGGTCACCAACCCGGTGGTCGAACGTGGAACTCAGGGGTCCTGGACGTAGAACTCGTCGGACCTGGGCGTTGGACTCCCGGTGGGTCAGCCGGCGGGGTGGGCGTTCGTCCCGCTCGTCAGCAACCCCGCCTGGTAGGCCAGCGACACCGCGTGGGTGCGGTCGCGGGCCCGCAGCTTGCGCAGGATGTTCTTCACGTGCGTGCGCACGGTTTCGACCGACACGTACAGCTCGCCCGCCACGGCCTGGTTCTCCAACCCGTCGGCGATGAGCTGGAGCACCTCGTACTCCCGCCGCGACAGCGACCGCCGCGAACCGGCCTCGGCGGTCGGCGTGAAGCCCGCGGCCAGCGGGGCGAGGGTCGGGTCCACGTACACGCGCTCGGCGTGCGCCCGCACGATCGCCTGCAGCACCTCGCCGATCTCGCCCGCCCGGGGCACGAGGCCGTGCACGCCGGCCGACAGGGCCGCCCGCACGTACTTCGCCGTCCGGTGCGGCTCGCGCACCAGCGAGACGACCACGAGCGCCGGGTCGTTGCCCGCCAGCAGGGTCGCCAGCTGCCCCTGCGGGTCGAGGACCGAGTCGATCAGCAGCACGTCCGGCCGCAGGTGCTCGTGCAGGCGCACGGCCGAGTGCGGGTGGCCGGTCGAGCCGAGCCAGTGCAGGCCGGGCGTGCGCCTGACCACGGCCGCCACCCCTTCGCGGTACAGCGGCACGGGGTCGACCAGGGCGATCCCCGGTCCCGCGGCACGCCGATCGCCACCCGCCGAGGGCGGACGCGCGTTGACACCGGTTCGCATGACCATGCGACACGTTCGGGTGACCCCTATGACGCGGTTCCATGAAAAAACTTCGCGCTCTTCCGCGTCACATACATGAACAAGAGTCACGAATGTGACTCAATGATCTCCTGTGACCTTCCGCACGGGGCAACACCCTCGTAAGACGTACGTCACACACCCATGTGGGGCGTCGCGCACCGCCGCCCGCAAGATCGCGCAGCCACCCCGTGGGCCGGAGCACTCGTGGAGGTCTCATGGGCACCCTCGACTGGGTCGTCGTCGGTGGGTACTTCTTCGTGATGGTGGCCATCGGCTACTGGTCACGCGGGCGGATCAAGAACATCGCGGACTTCTTCACCGCGGGCGGTCGGATGCCGTGGTGGCTCTCCGGCATCTCGCACCACATGTCCGGCTACAGCGCGGTCATGTTCGTGGCCTTCGCCGCCGAGGCGTACCGCCTCGGGCTCACCGTCTACATCTGGTGGGCGCTCACGATCGGCGTCGGCGTGGGCATCGGCGCGTTCCTGTGGGCCGGCACCTGGAACAGGCTGCGCTCCAAGCACGGCGTGAAGTCGCCGCTGGAGTACCTGGCCCGCCGCTACAACGTGCCGACGCAGCAGATCATGGCGTGGGCCGGCGCGGCGCTGAAGGTCGTCGACATCGCCGCCAAGTGGGTCGCCGTCGCGCTGCTGCTCCAGGGCTTCGCGGGCGTGCCGATCTGGCTCGGCATCGCGCTGGTCGGCGTCGTCACGATGGTCTACTCGGTGATGGGCGGCCTGTGGGCCGACGCCCTCACCGACTTCGGCCAGTTCATCATCCAGGGCCTCGCCGGCATCGCCATGTTCGTCGCGGTCGCGGCGCACTTCGGCGGCATCGGCTTCATGTGGGAGATCTGGGACCAGCTGCCCGAGTCGCACTCCGACCCGCTGTCCGGCCAGTACACGATGATCTTCTTCATGGCGCTGTTCCTGATCAAAACGCTGGAGTACAACGGCGGCATGTGGAACCTGGCGCAGCGCTACATGGCCGCGCCGACGGGGGCCGCGGCCAAGCGGTCCGCGCTGCTGTCCAGCTTCCTGTGGCTGGTCTGGCCGCTGATCCTGTTCTTCCCGATGTGGGCGGCGCCGCTGATCGTGCCCGGCATGGAGGCCAACGCCGAGCAGGCGTACGTGGAGATGGGCAAGGCCATGCTCCCCGCGGGCATGGTCGGCCTGGTCCTGGCGGGCTTCTTCTCGCACACCATGGCGATGGTGTCCTCGGACGCCAACGTGATCTCCGCCGTCATCACCCGGGACATGCTGCCCAGGCTGTGGAAGGGGGCGACCAGGCTCGGTGAGGCGTCCCAGCTCAGGCTGGCCCGGATCACCACCTTCCTGTTCATCGGGCTGAGCATGACGATCGCGCTCACCGCCGACACCAAGGGCTTCGTGCTCAAGGTGGTGATCGCCCTGGTGGCGGCCACGATGGGCCCGATCGCGATCCCGCTGATGCTCGGCATGCTGCCGTGGTTCAAGCGGGTCGGGCCGACCGCGGCGATGAGCTCCACCATCGGCGGCCTGCTGACGTGGGCCGTGCTGTACGTGATGCAGCTGAACAAGAGCGAGTTCGTCACGCAGGCGGTGATCGTGTCCTGGCCGCTGCTCGTGTCGCTGGTGCTGTACCTGCTCATCGGCCTGGTGATCAAGCCGGAGCCGTCGGCGGACCGGGCGGCGCTCGTCGACTCGCTCCAGTCCGACGACGAGCGCGAGCCCGTGCGCGCCTGATCTGTGTGAAGCACCACCTCCGCTGTGCGGGTGCCGTCGCGCACCCGCACAGCGGGGGGATGGGTGCCTGGCAGCCGCGGGACGAGGCCGAGTCGCACGCCGGGTGGCGGCTCTGGATGGCGCTGAGCACGCGCGTCTGGCCGGCGCCGGATTGGGACGGCGTGCCGTCGACCGCCGTGCGCGGACTGGCCGACCTGCTCGCCGAGTGCGCGGACATCCGCGGCACCTACCCCGGCGACCCGCTGGCGGCCGTGCTGCGGCTGGTCGACTCCGTGGTGTTCGTGGTGAGCCTGCCCGTGGACCTGTGGCGCGACGACCACGTGCCGGTCGACGCGGACCGGGCCGCGCTGCTGCACAGCGACCTCGCGGGCGTGGTCGAGCACGCCGCGTCGGTGCGGGCGCTGCTCGCCGTCGGCGGCGGGTGGGCCGAGCTGGAGGCCAGGTAGCCAGGGCCTGTGGTGGTCGTCGCACCCACGAACCCTTCCGCCCCGAGTAATATGGGCACTAATGATTAGTGCACTAAACGTCGAAGACCCGCTCGACCTGGAGCGGCAGGTCTGCTTCGCGCTGTCCATCGCGTCGCGGAACGTGGTCGCGCTCTACCGCCCGCTGCTCGACCCGATGAACCTGACGCATCCCCAGTACCTGGTGATGCTCGCCCTGTGGGGTCGGGCCCCCCTGTCGGTGAAGGAGTTGAGCCGGATGCTGGCGCTCGAACCCGCCACGCTGTCCCCGCTGCTCAAGCGGCTGGAGGCGGTCGGCTACGTGACCCGGTCGCGCGACGCGGCCGACGAGCGGATGCTGGCCGTGGCGCTGACCCCGGAGGGCGCGGCGCTGCGCGAGCGGGCCCTGGAGATCCCGCCCGCGATCGTGGCGAAGCTCGGCATGTCCCTGGACGAGCTGCGCGACCTGCACGGCGTGCTGACGCGCGTCATCGCCGCCGCGGAGCGCAGGTGAAGCCCGGGCTGCCGCTGCGGGCCTGGTACCTGCTCGGCGGACGACTGCCCCAGCGCCACCGCGAGTGGGTCTTCCAGCAGGCGACCAAGCCGTCGTGGCTGCTCTGGTTCGGCATGCGGATGTTCCTCCAGGTCCTGCCGCTGACCATCGCGATCACCCTGGCCCTGGTGCTGGGCCTCGGCTCGCCGTGGCCGCTGGCCGTCGCGTGCGGCTCGCTCGGCCTGATCGTGGGCGTCTACTTCGGCGTGTCGTACGCGATCGAGAGCACCGACCACCGGATGACCAAGTACGGCTACCCGCGCGGCGCGGCGGCCGAGGTGCGGCGCGCGCGGGCCGAGCGCGACCAGGAGCGCTACCGGGCGGTCTGGCGCACGACGGAAAACGGGTCCTGACCGGACGCGGCCTCGGCTAGCGTGCCCGTCGTGGAAGCGGTGGCACGGGCGTTCGACCTCGGCGCGGTGCTCGACCACGTCCCGGTACCGGGGGGCGCGTCGCACCTGGTGTGGCGGCTGCGCACGACCCGGGGCACGTGGGCCGTCAAGCGCCTGAACCGCTCGCACGAGCAGTGGTGGGTGGACGCCTACCTCGTGTCCGCGTCCATCCAGCTGGACGCGTGGTCGCGCGGCCTGCCCATGCCGCGCCCCGTGCGCCCGCCCGTCGAGTCCGCGCCGCTGCTCGCCGACGTGGACGGGCGCAGCTGGCTGGCGCACGAGTGGCACGACCCCGTGCCGCCGTCGCCCGTGCCGGCCTGGGCGGGCACGACGCTGGCCGCGCTGCACGCCCTGCCCGCCGGCGGGACGCCCAACCGGCGACCACACCCCGTCGACGAGTGGCTGACGTGGCTCGACGAGGCCCCCGGTCCGCTCACCGACGCCGTCCGCGCCCACCTGCCCGACATCGCCGAGGCCGTCGCGCTGGTCGAGGCGTGCGACACGACCGCCCTCACCCCCGTCCGCACGCACGGCGACGTGAAACCGGACAACGTCCTGCACACCGCATCGGGCCCGCTCCTGGTCGACTGGGACGGCGCGGCCGAGGACCACGCGGAGTGGGAGGTCACCCGCTCGGCCCTGGCGTTCGCCGACCTGACCGACCGCGCCGCCTTCACCACCGTCGTCGAGGCGTACGAGTCGGCGGGCGGCCGCCGACCCCCGGCGGACGCCTCCTCGTTCGCGGGCCTCCTGCTCGTCTGCCTGGGCGGCGCCGCGTGGATGCTGTGGCGGGCGCTGGGTCACCGCCCCGTGACCCCCGCCGAACGCGCCGCGGCCGGCCCGCACTCCCTGCGGCTGCTGGCGGACCTGCGCACGGCGCTGGCCTCCCTGCCCGAGTGGACGACCTGGCTGCGCTAATCGCGCGGCACCACCACGACCTGGTGCTCGTCCTCGTAGACGACCCGGCCGGGGTCGGAGGACTCGACCCGCTCCCACCCGATGCCGTGCGCGGTCAGGATCTCCAGGTAGCCGTCGATCCGCTCGACCAGGTGGCGCGCCCCGTCGACCTTGAACCAGGCCACCGCACCGGGGTTGACCTCCCGGTCGAACACGGTCGGGTCGACGTGCGACGGCGTCACGTAGGCCGCGTCATACCAGTCGTTGGCGACCCGCCGGAACCGCTCCTGCTCGTCCGTCAGCAGCCCTTCCCGCGCCAGCCCGTTGACCAGCATGAAGATCCCGGGGAAGAACCCGCGTTCGTGGCGTTCCGTGCCCTGGAAGCGCAAGTAGGTCGTCACGGGCTCGACGCCTCGCGGCAGTCCGACGGCACCGCGGCAGCGGTCTCGCGCACGTGATCCCCCTCGGATCGACACGACGGAGGCCCGGGTCGACCCGGGCCTCCGTGATCACGAGCGGGGACGGCGCGAGCCGATCAGGTCGGCGGGGTCGAACGTGACGGTTCCACCGCCGGGAACGTCGACGGTGCCGGTGGCACCGCCTTGGAGCGTCACGGTTTCCACGTACACGCCCTGGTCCAACCTGTAGCAGTAGATGACCGGCCCACCTTCACGACCGACTTCCACCCGCCAGAAGGCAGGCACTCCGGCGGCAGCGAACGCGGCGGGCTTCTCCAACCGATCACGGCGCGCGGTCGACGGGCTGACCACCTCGACCGCGAGCGCCACCAGTGCGACCTCGACGGCGGTGGTCTCCACCAGTTCCGTGCACACCACCACGTCCGGGATGTAACCCAGTCCGGGGGCCACGCGCACGCCAACCGCCGTCACCGCTTCCATGCCGCCGTCGGCGACCGCGTCGTCCAGCAACCGGCAGAGCCGATCCGCGACGCGTTGGTGCGCGACAGCCGGGGCCGCGCTCACCACGAACCGCCCGTCGACCAGTTCGACGCGGTGGCCCTCCGCAGGCTCAAGGCGCTCCCAATCTTCCAACGTGTAGCCGTCCAAGCGGCGTGCACTGGTCATGGGTGGCCTCCGAGGCGCTGCTGCCGGTGAGCCCGTCTCGCGCAGGAGGAAGATCCGTCGACCTGGTGCACGAGCCTACCGAGTGCGCCCGCGCATCCGGGAAGGGCTCGCGTCCCGGGTGAACCGGGCCAGGTGCGGACCACCTCCGCTCGCGCGGGGCGGACCCCAAGCAACGATACGGCAGAGGTGGGATTCGTCCCACCTGCGAGGGGAAGCGGGGCAGCGCCCGAACACGACGAAGGCCCAGCTCAACCGGCTTACCGGCGCTGACCTGGGCCTTCGACTCGCTGAGCACCTGACGGGACAACTGTCAAACTCCGACGTGCAACGTAGAGTGACGAGTGCCGCACGCTCCGCAGTGCTGCGAGGCGCTGACGAGCAAGATCAACATCAAGACCAAGATCAACAACTGTGTGCCTGCGGGTGCGGTGAAACCGCACTCCCAGGTCGTACCTTCATCAACAAAGACCACCAGCGACTATGGCTTAGCGCTGGCGGTATGCGCTCCCTGACGGGTGACCGTTGGGAGCTTCGACCAACCTAAATAGCTGATCGTCAGATCGGTTCTACCTGCCCGTCTACGTTCATGTAGGCGGGCTTTTCCTGTTAGGCACGCTTTGGCATATAATGATCTTCGTAACCTGCGAGATGCCATGCCGAACCAACCAGTCTCAGGCGACAACACTAAGCCTAAGAAGACCAACACGCGAGAGCTGGTTGAGGCTATGGTTGAGGTCGCCGTAAGCGAGCAAAAAGAGGCGCGCGCTCGACTTAAGGCGCTAGGCGCTCGTCTTGCGCCTGATGAGCGGGTGCCGATGTGTGGCGGTTCCGGGTATAACCATGACTGGCAAGTGTCGCCGGAAGGGTTCGCCCTTTGCCTTGGCTGTGGTGCGATAGTGGGCGGCCCAAAGGCTGAGGATCAGGGCTAGGCGTCAAATGGCTAAGCTGAGCCAAGTTTCGCCTTTGTCTATTTAGGACCACCAAATGTAAGAAACTCAAACTACTGAGGAAATACCTTAGTAAAGCCAAAAGCCCACCGCAGAAGCGGTGGGCTTTTGCGCTCTCCTCGTCGGCCTGCTGCGGCAGGACCGTAGTAATGGCATGGTTGTCGCCTCGCTCCCGCTGGTGGGCTCAGCGCGGTCCGCCTGACCACCTCGGGCGGTTGCTTGATCTTGCTGCGATCACAAGCGGGCGGCGGGTTGGTGCGGCCTGGTGATGTTGAACCGGCCTATCAGTGCAGCTAGCCCGCTCGTGGAGCCAGGCACACTTAATAGCCCACTTGCTTCAAGTGGGTCGCTATACAAGGAGTGTCGGCCCTTCGTCCTGCCGCGTTAGCACGTTCACCCGATCGGGTGATGCGCCCACCTGGAATTGTCGCTCTACGCTATGAGGCGGCACCAGCGGTCGCGGCGAAGCCGGACCCTGTGGCCTACAAGTTAACGCACCAATTATTTAGGAGTTGCCTATGACATCGAACAATTGGAGCTGGTCTCGTGTCGTACTTGAAACCTGGTATTACGGGCACAGTCGTAGCTGTGGACGTGTTCAACGTCATGCATCGGGGCTGGCCCGAAGGTGAGCCGCTTAGTATCGACCATCTAGAGGTTGCGCTTGGTTCTCTAGGGGAATGGCTTGAGCGGCGAGGTATTACACCATGTGACCTCCGGTTGGTGTCAGACCCGCATTGGCGGAAGAGGCTCCAGCCGGATGATATCTCCAAGTTCGAGAGTTGGATTAGATTCGGCAAGATTCGTGTCGCACCACCCAGTCAAAAGGCCGACCCGATCGTATTGGGCATTGCGAAAGATTGTGGCGGGATTGTGGTTTCCGATGACCGGTACACCGAATGGTACTGTCACGGCCACGAGTGGCTCCTGTTCCAGTCGGGTCGCAGTGTCGTGCCGTCTAAAGACCCACTGAAACCGTGGTGGGTCTGGAAGTGGACGGATTACCGGAGGAAACGCTGGTTGTACTATGGGCGGCCTGACCCGGATTTTGGACGGGTGATGAACCTTGCACACTTGCGCGAGATTGAGGAAGTGACCGGGTTCAACTTCCAAGACTCGCAGTGGCCCAGTGATGGCGGCCCAGTGGGCTTTCATCATATGGCGAGAGGTCTAGCCGTGAAAACTGTCCATAAAGTGCGTGAGCGCGCTAATGCGCTCGGGATACCGGATGGCCTTTCTACGTTCTTGACCGACGCACAGGTCAGACGCATTTGGAACGACTTCGACCCTCGCGGTCGAAGGTCAACCCCGTGGCGAAATGCGGCCTAACTATTGATTTATTAAGCCGATTAGTTCATAGTGGGCAGAACGGCTCTCTCCGTTCGGTCTGGGCCATTGGCGTACGCCAACGCCAGTGGCCCGTACCGAACTAAAAGGGAGAGCTATAATGCGCCACTTGCGCTTGATTATCTCCAGTCCGGTTGAAGACGTCCGCTCGCTACAGCAAGTTGAAGATGATTTGGAAAAGGCGGGCATCGACAACCTAGCGCGTGAGCTGCTCTGTGCCCTGGATGCCGATTGCTATCGGCCGTCGTACTTGGAAATCGCGCGTATGTGGCTGAAATTGCGACGCGCAGTACCCGACATGGCGAGAATGGCTGCATCGGATCATCGGTCTGCCATATTTTGGTGCAGTGAGCTTGGCACTGTCTACGAGAATTTCGACCCGACTATTGAGGTTCCGTGGGACTGTCTCGCTATCCCAGATGAAGGCCGCACTATGGAATTCACCTGGAGAGCTGAGGAAAGATTTGCTCACCTTAAGCAGCTCCTAGAACTTGCTACCGCGGTCGGTCTGACCTCATAACTTACCGCCCAGGGCCTCGGCTCTGAGCGGTTTTTCGTTAGTTATTATTTCTCCACGAGGTCGAGGATATGTAACCCGAGTGACCTCGTGGTAAAGGGTCGTAAGCACCGAAGTGCCTACGACCCTTATGCGCCGGTTAGGACGCGCTAGTTGCTACCTGCGCTTGCCGCCAGGCTTCCACGATGTTCTGTGGCACCCGGCCCTTCTCGCTGATCTCATGACCGTTCTTGATCGCCCAAGCACGCACGATGGCTGGGTCGATCTCGTCCAGAATGACGGTTGCATTGATGGCGGTCTGCGTGCTGCCGTTCGACAGTACCCTCCGACCGGCATCCTTTGCGGGAACCGTCCTTGAGACAGTGATGTAGGGAGCGAGCGCCTTGCGGAACTTCGCGGCATTTTCTTCGGACAGGTCAACTTCTAGTGGCTTGTCACGCAGCCTTGGCCGGGTAATGGGTCCAGGTGCGGATGGGTGAGTCGGTGGCGAAACCGGTCTTGGGCCGGGCTCGGGCGTTGCGCCAGCGGATGAACGAGCCGATGGCGGCGTTCTGCTCGGCGTGGGTGCGGTGGTCGGTGCCGTTGAGGGCGAAGTAGCGCAGGGCGGCAACTCCGCCTCGATCCAGTTCAACCAGCTGGAGTAGGTCGGCAGGAACACCAGTTCGGCGTCGTTGTCGGCGGCCCAGTCGCGGACGTCGGGGTGCCGGTGCGGGGAGAAGTTGTCCATGACCAGGTAGAGCCGCTGACCGGGCCACCGGGCGCGCAGCGTCTTGAGCAGGTCGAGGAACTCGGCGTGGCGCTTGCGACGCCGGATCCGATAGTGGATCTTCCCCGTGGTCAGGTCGAGTGCGGCGAGCATGTGCATCACGCCGTGGTGGCGGTTGTAGGTCGCCCGTAATCGGCGGGGTGACCCGGCGGGTCGCCAGGCCTTGCCCTTGCGCGGCATCAGGTTGAGCGGTCCGAACTCGTCGACGCAGATCACGCGCCCGTCGTGGGGCGGCTGGTCGTAGAGGTCCAGGATCCGGTGCATTTTGGAGAGGAAGTCCGGGTCGGTGGAGGCCTTCCAGGTGGTGGTGGTCTGCCAGGAGACGCCTGCGTCGCGCAGGATGCGCCGCAGCGTCTCCCGGCTGACCGCGGCGACGGTGCCGCGGTCGAGCAGGTGCTCGCGCAGCTTCGCGAGAGACCAGGTGGAGAACGCGGTGATGCCCCAGTCGGCGGGCGCAGTGCGGGCGATCAGGCAGATCCGTTCACGGATCGCCTCACCGATCGTCCGACTCCGCCCGCCGCTCCATTTTGGGTCCAGCGCCGCGAACCCCCGATCGTTGAAGGCGTGGATCACGTCACGGACGTAGTCCTCGCTGACCTGCATCAACGAGGTGATGTCCCGGACCGCCTGGCCCTGGCCGGACATCAGCACCACGATCGCCCGCCTCAGCCGCACCGGGTCCTTCGCGGTCCTGGTGATCCGCTGGAGCTTCCGGCCTTCCTCCATCGATAAGGGCCTTACGAACACACTCGGACGACGAGCCACGACCACCTCCCGCACTCGACATGCGGGACCAGCCTGGCCGATCAACCCAGCTGATCGATTACCGGGTCAACCCTCCGAGACGCACCACTAGATACTGACCGTCGTACAGGTAGAGGATGGTTTCAGCGGCCTCACTGGTTCCATCCAGATCGTCGAGAGTTACGACTTTACGTGCCATTGCATTCCCTCCAATGGTTCGTTTGCTGGCGGCCGTGATCGTTTTTAACCCATAGTTTGAGGCTGTGCAAGCATTAGCATGATTGAAATCGCAACTTTCGCGTATGCGCTTACGTTGTTTAAGGCTTTGTGAAGCCAAAAGCTGAAATCAAAAAATCTTCAAAATTCCTGATCTGAAACAAAACGCTTATGGCGTCATTTTGTGGCTGTGCCTGACTTGCGCTGGCGGTAACAGCAGTAGGGGCGTACCGTCTGTGTATGAGCGCTCAATCACAACAGGGCGGACCGACGTCGTTGGAGTCCTACACCTTTGTGATTCAACACAACGATGGTCAGCCGCAGTCGGTCACACTGCGCCCACAAAAGGGAGAACTGAACTTCGCGTTCGGCACGCCCGAACGGCGAGCGGCTATCTGGAAGGTGGCCGTTGCACGCAAGGGTGAGGTCTACGTCATGGAGCGGTCTACTGGCCAGCTCCTCAAGACGAGCTTGCACAAGAGTGGTGATTGGCGCGTCCAGTGGATCGCAGGCAACCCGACGGGGCACCCCGTTGTGGCGGATGCCATCGAGAAGATGGGCACTCGTATCATCGACCAGTGGGAGCGACCAGTCCCGAAGTTTGAGGGCTATACGCCTGCGTTCGCCATCATGACGTCTGGCGATCAAATCATGACGGCCGATCCTGGGGCGATACCTAAGCGGGACATGGTTTGGCTGTCGCCACCCGAGGTTGATGAGGTCGGGTTTATCATGCTTGCCTACATGAAACCGACCGGACAGACGATCGAGCTTAAGGGCTACCTGCCGCTAGCCGCCTTCATGATGGATACTGGCGAGGTAGTCATGATCATGGCAGCAAAGCGAACCATGAAGCCCGACGAAGCCAGGTCGTTGATACAACTTCGAGAACGACTGGACGAGGCGCGCGATCAGTTGATAGCGGCTGGCAAGTACAATGATCGACAGACGCGCGCTCTTGTGGTGGGTGCTCAATCAGAGGAAGGCATCAGGTATCTCGTCGATGCGCGAATGTCACGGCTGTGAGGACTTCCGGATGACTTTCTTCCGTGGGGAAGAGGTAAGACGGAGGTAGGCGCTACCGACGAGCGTGAAGAACACCCCAAAAGCTAATAGGGACATAGGTACGGCGGACTTGTGCCAAACAAAGTAGACGTAGGCGCTAGGGAGTAGTATGCCAAGTCCCATCACCAGGGAGCTTATGCCTATCATTTTGTCGGCTCGCTTTGAATGTCCTCGTTCCGATGCAACCCATCCAGCTATGAGCAGGCCAAAGCCGCCGACCAGTCCGATCAATAATATGGCGACGAGAATCAGGCCGGGGTTGGCTGGTAGGACTTTGAAGCCAACGCCAAGCAGGTAGATAATCGCTGCTGCGATCAGGTTCGCCAGTACGTTTACCGCGACGCTCTGCGCAAACTGCTTCATAGATCGCTGGCCTGTACTCTGTGTCGGCTGCTCCATGAGTCACCCATCTGTTGAGTTTGCTTGCCGCTCTGTCGGTTATTAGTCCGTGCTTGTTACAGAGCGCCCGCAGCCGCCCCACTGGTCCCACGCCTTGTGTGGCCGCTGGCCCAGCGGCACGCTCAGTTCGTGACCAACCGCAGCATCACGCTCAAGCTGCCACCCGACCTTTCGGCCGCCCGCTTCGCGGCCATCGCGCATACCGTGTTGAGCGTGCTCGACCCGGTGGGCCTGGCGCGCCTCGCCTTGGTGGTGGACGAGCTGGCGACCGCCGATGAGCTGAACCGGGCGCTGGTCACGTACGGCGAGCACGACCCTCGGGGGCGGTAGTCGGCGTAACCCTTGATCTCGGTAGCAGCGATAACCCGGTTATCAGGAGGGTCGCCATGCAGGGACCGCGCGCACCGTTCGTCAAGTTGGTCACGTACCGGCACCGGGAGTACGTCACCTGGCTAGTAGACCGTCGCATCTAACCTTTGGGGTATAGGTGGCGGAGTTTGACGCGTGCGTCGTCGGTGGTGAACTGCCAGTCGACTCCCCGCTGGTTGGCGTTGGTGGCGTGTTGCCAGGCGGCGAGTTCGGCGTTGAGGGTGTCGAGGTCGCTGATGCGGCGGTCGAGGCATTGCCGGGACAGTGCGGACAGTTCGATCTCGACGATGTTGAGCCAGGACCCGTGTTTGGGGGTGTGGTGGATCTCCAGGCGCTGGGCCAGGGCGAAGGCCTCGCCGGGTTCGAAGGCCTCGTAGAGCGAGGCGATGCCGTGGGTGTTGAGGTTGTCCATGACCAGTACCACGGTCTCGGCGTCGGGATAGTCCACGGTCAGCAGGTGTTTGACCTGCCCTGCCCAGTCGATCTTGGTGCGCTGGGCCAGGGCGTGCACGCGGCGCCATCCGCGTAAGGGCTCGGCCCACACGAAGATCGAGCAGGTGCCGCACCGGGCGTATTCGCTGTCCTCGCGGGCATCCTTGCCCGGCCGGGCCGGCAGCGGGTCGCGGACCTGGCCGAGGAGCTGGAAGGGTTTCTCGTCCATGCACACCACGGGACGGGCGGGGTCGTGCGGCCGGGCGTAGACGGCGAGGACGTCCTCCATGCGGGCGGCGAACTCGGCGTTGGCCCGCGGCGGGATGTTCCAGGACTTCCTCAGATGAGGACGCAGTTCCGTTTTTCAAAACCCGGCCGATGGTCGAGTGGTCCAGGTCCGGGATGTCCTCGGTGAGCTGGACGTGTTTCTCCAGCAGTCGCAACGACCACCGGGCATACCCCTCCGGCGGCGCCGAGCACGCCAGGGCAATCAGCCGGGCCTCCACCTCCCCGGTCACCGGGGACGGCACCGGCGGAAGGTCGCGCTTCTTGCGCGAGATCGTGGCCAGGACATCGCCGCCGGTCTCGGCGAACCGCCTGGCGACCAGCCGCAGCGTCTCGCCCGAGACCCCGAGCCGCGCCGCGACCACTTCCTTCGAACCAGGCTCGCCTGCCGAGGTGTCCAGCGCGAGCAGCACCCGGGCCCGCATGATCGACGACGCCGGATGCACACCCGTCGTGGTCCACCGGATCAACTCCTCACGATCCCGTGCCGACAGCCTGACCGGCCGCTTCAAATGCGATACCACCACACCAGTCCTTGTCCGGCAGGGGAAAGGGACCTGCCGGACAACAGCCTCCCAGCCGCAAGCGCCACAACTAAGCAGCGACACGCTACTAGTTGGTGCGCTGGGTCCATGCCTCGAAGGGCTGGACATGACCTTGGCTGTGTTGGCTGATGAGCGGCCGATCTTGCAGGACGTTGCTGCTCCTCGGGAGTTCCGGTTCTCGGACCCGAACCCGTTGACTTCGACCACCTTCGCCCGGTCGGTGTTCCGGGATCTGCCCGCGTTCGTGGGTGCGGTGGTGGAGGAGCGGTTGGGCCTGTGCGCGGGTGAGTGGGACGTGTTGGTGGAGGACGGGGAGGTCTACGACTTCGTCGGCCCGGACGAGGTGTTCTGGGTGGGTCGGACCACGTCGGGGTGGTGGTCACGTCAGTTCCGGCCCTCCGGCGGTGAGGTCGTGACGGTCAGCGACCTGGGCGACGTGGAGGCGTGGGTCTGATGACGACCGCCGCTCTGGTGTCTCGCTTGTCCACGGAGGACGAGCGGTTGACGAACCTGTTGCGCTCCAACGGTTACCGGTCGTGGCGGCGTCGGGTGGAGTCGGTGCACGGCTGCGCCCGACCGGTCCGGCTGACCGGCTCGACCCGCGTGGAGCACACCTCGGCCGGTGTGGTGCTGGACGGGTTCGAGGGGTCGTTGTTGGTGCCGTGCGGCAACCGACGTGAGGCGGTGTGCGAGCCCTGCTCGGCGCGCTACGCCTCCGACACCTTCCACCTGGTGCGCTCCGGCCTGACCGGGGGCAAGGGTGTGCCGGAGTCGGTGGCGGGGCATGTGCGGGTGTTCGCCACGCTGACCCCGCCGTCGTTCGGCAAGGTCCACAACCAGCCCCGTACCCGCTCCGGCAAGGCGCGGCGGTGCGGGTGCGGGGAGTTCCACCACGACGCGGACACCCGACTCGGAACCCCTCTCGACCCGACCACCTACGACTACGTGGGCGCGGTGTTGTGGCAGGCGCACGCCTCCGAGCTGTGGCGACGATTCACCATCACCACCGCCCGCCACCTGGCCGACGCACTCGGCATCCGGCGTGGAGAGCTGCGCGACCATCTCCGCATCTCCTACGCGAAGGTCGCGGAGTACCAGCGGCGTGGCCTGGTGCACTTCCACGCCGTCATCCGCGTGGACGGCCCCGACGGGCCAGGCTCACCGGCGCCGGTCGCCGTGACGCCGGAGCTGCTGTGCGCGGTGGTGCGCTCCGCGGCTGCCTCCGTCGCGGTCACCACCAAGGACAGCGACGCCGTGGGACAGCACACGCTGACCTGGGGTGAGCAGGTCGACGCCGAACCCATCGCCGCCCACGAGACCGACGACGTGGACGCGGTGGTGCACGACCGCAAGGTGGCTGGCTACATCGCCAAGTACGCCACCAAGGGCACCGGCGCGACCTCGGGGGTGGACTCCCGTATCAAGCGTGAGGAGTCCATCGCCGGGTTGGACGTCTCCGAGCACCACAAGGCCATGATCTCCACCGCCTGGCGGCTCGGCGGCCTGCCCGAGTTCGCTGCGCTGAACCTGCGCAAGTGGGCGCACATGCTCGGCTTCCGGGGCCACTTCCTGACCAAGTCCCGCCGCTACTCCGTCACCTTCACCGCCCTCCGGACGGCACGCGCGGAGCACCGGTTCGCCGAACAGCTCGACCGCCTCGGCGTCACCGACAGCTCGACCGTGCTCGTGGTCAACGACTGGGCCATGACCGGAGTCGGCTACCGCACCGACGCCGAACGCGAACTCGCCGCAGCCATCGCATCCCGCAAACTCACCCGCCGCACCGGGGAGGAGACCCCAGCATGAACCCCTTCGACCCCGTCCCCGGCCCGAACAACCCGTTCGACCTGCCCTCGGAGGGCGACCCGTACGACGGCCCGGAAGTCGAGATCGACCCGCGTGCCTCCCTGTTCACGCTGACCGAGGTGGCCTTCCTGCTCGACCTGAGCATCGGCGTCACCACCGAGTACCTGACCAACGGGACCATCCCCGGTACCCAGGTCGGCGGCTACTGGTTCAGCGCGCGAACCGACCTCAAGACCTGGTGGGACAACCTCCCCCGCGAAGGCGGTGCGTGGTGAAGCAGACGACCAGCGGCGAGCACTACTCGGTGCCGGAAGCGGCGGCCTACCTGAACACGTCCATCCGGTTCGTCCGGCGGCTGATCGCGGACCGGCGCATCACGTTCTACAAGCTCGGTCGGCACGTGCGGTTCAAGCGGGCTGATCTGGAGGCGTTCGTCCAGGCGGGCAGGGTCGAGCCGATCACGGCTGACTCGGTCCTGCGCGACCTGCGGAGGGCTGTCTGATGGCGCGCAAGAACGGTCGTCGGCGGTTCGGCTGGGTCCGCAAGCTGCCCTCGGGACGCTTCCAGGCGAGCTACCTCGGGCCTGACGGTCAGCGGCACAACGCACCTGACACCTTCGCGGGCGAACGAGACGCGGACCGGTGGTTGGTCCAGGTCGAGAGCGTGATCATGCGCCACGAGTGGATGAACCCCAACCGGGCCAAGGTGTCGGTCCAGGAGTACGCGGAACGCTGGATCGCGGAGCGCCCCGGCCTGCGTCCCCGCACGGTGCACCTGTACGGGTGGCTGTTGACCAAGTACGTCACGCCGCACCTCGGCGCGGTCCAGCTCGGTCAGCTCGACACGCCCATGATCAGGCAGTGGCGGGCGCGGCTGCTCGCTGCGGGCGTCTCGGAGTCGATGACCGCCAAGGCGTACCGGCTGCTGCGGGCCGTGCTAATGACGGCGGCGAACGAGGACCGGATCATCCCGCGCAACCCGTGCCAGGTGCGCGGCGCTGGCTCGGAGAACCCGGACGAACGGCCGGTGCTGACCGTGGCCCAGGTGTTCGAGCTGGCCTCGCGCATGGCTGACCGGCGGTACCGGGCCTTCGTGCTCCTGGCGGCGTTCGCCACGCTCCGGTGGGGCGAGATCACCGCTCTGCGGCGGATGGACATCGCGCCGGACGCCAGTGCGGTTCGCGTCGCCGGGGCGTTCGTGGAGCTGCCCGGCCGGGGCCTGGTCTACGGCCCGCCCAAGTCACGGGCCGGACTGCGGTCGGTGGCGCTCCCGGAAGCGATCAGGGCTGACCTGCTCGCTCACCTGGACGAGTTCACCGCCTCGGCTCCCGATGCCTGGGTGTTCACAGGGCAGCGCGGTAACCCGCTCCGGCGGGGCGACTTCAACCCGCGCACCGGGTGGAAGAAGGCGGTCGCCGATCTCGGCGTGCCTCACCTGCACTTCCACGACCTCCGGCACACCGGGAACACGCTCGCAGCTCGCACCAAGGCCAGCACCAAGGACCTGATGGCGCGCATGGGGCATGACAGCCCTCGGGCGGCGTTGATCTACCAGCACGCGACCACGGAGGCGTCCCGGGAGATCGCGGCCGGTCTCAGCGGCCTGGTCGAGCGCGAGCGCGGCGGCGGCAAGGACGACGATGACGGCTCCGCCGGGGTCCTGGTCCCGGTCGGCTGACAGCACGTGGACAGCACGGTGACGCTCTAGCCCGAACACGCCGAAGGCCCAGGTCAACCGGGAGAACCGGCTCTGACCTGGGCCTTCGACTACTGAGCGGGTGACGGGAATCGAACCCGCCTCTACAGCTTGGGAAGCTGTCGTTCTACCAATGAACTACACCCGCCTGCGGTGCGTCACCGATCATACACAAGCACCCCGGCGGGGCGTACCGCGTCTCCCCACCTAGGCTGTCGCCGTGCTGTTGAGCGACCGCGACCTGCGCAAGGAAGTCGACTCCGGACGTCTCGTCCTGGAGCCGTTCGACGACGTCATGGTGCAGCCGTCCAGCATCGACGTCCGCCTGGACCGGTTCTTCCGGGTCTTCAACAACACCCGGTACACGCACATCGACCCCTCGGTCCAGCAGGACGACCTGACCTCGCTGGTCGAGCCCGTGGACGACGAGCCGTTCGTGCTGCACCCCGGCGAGTTCGTGCTCGGCTCCACGTTCGAGCTGGTCACCCTGCCGGACGACCTGGCGGGCCGGTTGGAGGGCAAGTCCTCCCTCGGTCGCCTGGGGCTGCTGACGCACTCGACGGCGGGCTTCATCGACCCCGGCTTCTCCGGCCACATCACGCTGGAGCTGTCGAACGTCGCCAACCTGCCGATCACGCTGTGGCCGGGCATGAAGATCGGGCAGCTCTGCCTGTTCCGGCTGAGCAGCGCGGCCGAGTTCCCGTACGGCTCGCAGCAGGCCGGGTCGCGCTACCAGGGCCAGCGCGGCCCGACGCCGTCGCGCGCCCACCTGAACTTCCACCGCTCCCCGACGGAGCGCTAGAGCTCCAGGTCGCCGTACCCGGCCGGCGCGCGCCCGTTCCAGCTCGGCGGCGTTCGGGGAGTCGTCGAAGTCCAGCACGAACGCGATGGCCGGGTTCACCACCAGGCCCGCGCCCGCCCGCTCGCAGCGCTGTGACCGGGGTCTCGAAACGAACACCGCTCGCATCGCGACGACAAGGTGGAGCATTCGATCTTCGGGGGGATTCCACGTGTCGAGCAGGACCAGACGAGCAGCAGCCGCCTGCCTAGCCCTGGGCGCGGTCGTCCTGGGCGCCGTCCCGGCGAACGCGCAGGAGGGCACCGCCACCGTCGAGGGCCGCGTGTGGTTCGACCGCGACGCGGACGGCGCGCCCGAGGCGGGCGAGCCGCCCCTCGTGTGGGCGAGCAGGACCGTGGTCCAGGTCTTCGACGAGGGCACCAAGCAGTGGCTCGGCGAGTCCACCACGGACGCCGATGGCCGCTACCGGATCAGCGGCCTGCCCGCCGGCACGGGGTTCGCGATCTACAACCGCACCGCTTCCCACTACGAGCCCACCACCCCCGACTCGCTGCACGACGTCGGGGGCGGCACCTACGACTTCGGCGTGCGCGGCGGCACGCTCACCGGCTCGGTGTTCGTCGACAGCGACCGCGACGGGGTGAAGCAGCCCCACGAGAAGGCCGTGACCGGCGGCGACACCGTCGCGCTGTTCCACGGCGACGAGGCGGTGGTGGTCCTGCCCGCGCCGGAGTGGCGCGAGGACGGCACGTACGCGTACCACGACCTCGCCTTCGGCAGGCACGTGCTGCGCGCGCAGGACCGGTGGCCCGACTTCAAGATCGCCCCGACCGCGGGTGAGCACGACGTGGACCCGACGACCCGGCAGAGGTGGTTCGACGTCGTCGAGGCCGACGCCCACCGCGCCGACGTCCGCTACACCCGACCGGACGCGGACTTCGCCGTGGACGGGGTCCGCCTGGAGCCCGCGCGCGAAGCCCACCGGATCGGCGACGAGGTGACCCTGGTCGCGTCGGTCACCAACCGCGGCGAGGCGGCCGACCTGCCGGACTTCACGGTGTTCGGCGACGTCCCGGAGTTCGTCCGCGCGAGCGACAACCTGGAGGTCACGGACCCGATGGGCATCGAGTTCGGGTTGCGCGAGCCGCTGGAGGTGGGCGAGACCACCGAGGTCCGCCTGACCTACCGGCTCGACGACCCGGCGATCGAGCGGATCCACCTGTTCGTTCGGCCGGTGAGCAGGCTCGGGCGGGTCGACGTGAACGCCGGGGACAACCACGCGATCGTGTCCCTGGCGTACCTGCCCGGCGAGACGGCGACCACCACCCCCACCACACCGGGGCCCGGTGCGACGGGGTCGCCCGCGCCCGGCGGCACGACCACCCCCGGGGCCGCGGCGATCGTGGCGGCGACCGGCGGCAGCGGGTTGGCGAGCACGGGCGCGGCGCCGCTCGGGATCGCCCTGACGGGCCTCCTGCTGCTCGGGGGCGGTGCGCTGGTCCTCCTGGCGGCACGCCGCCGCCGTCGCGCCTGACCCGTTCGGACGGCCGCCACCGCTAGCCTGCGGCAGCATGGGCATTCTCGTGCACGTACTGCTGACGGCGGTGGCGGTCTGGGTCGCCACGGTCATCCCGGGCATCGACCTGGACGCCGGGGCCTCGACCCCCGCGAAGGTCGGCACGCTGATCGGCGTCGCGCTGCTGTTCGGCTTGGTCAACGCGGTGGTCAAGCCGCTGGTGAAGTTCTTCGGCTGCCTGTTCTACGTGGTGACGCTGGGCCTGATCGGCCTCGTCGTGAACGCCCTGCTGTTCTGGCTCACCGGCTGGCTGGCGGGCGAGCTGGGCCTGCCGTTCGAGGTGAGCGGCTTCTGGCCCGCGTTCTTCGGCGCGATCATCGTGGCCCTCGCGAGCTGGGTGCTGAACCTCGTCTACGACCGCGTCGCCGACCGCGGCTGAGCGCGAACGCCGAACGCCCCCTCCCGCGTCGGGAGGGGGCGTTCGGCGTTCGCGGCACTAGTTGGTCGAGGCCTTGTCCTCGTCCGGCAGCGGGGTGCCGGACGGGGCCTCGTCCGTCGGCACGTCCTGCGCCTCGCGGTCCAGGCCGCGCCGCACGGACGTCAGCAGCAGCTGGGCCACGTCCACGACCTCGACGTGCGGCCCGGCGACGCCCTCGTTCTGGCGGGCCGTCACGCCGTCGGTGAGCATCACGCGGCAGAACGGGCAGCCGGTCGCGATCTTCGACGGCGCGGTGCCGAGCGCCTCGTCCACGCGGTCGACGTTGATCCGCTTGCCGACGCGCTCCTCCATCCACATGCGGGCGCCACCGGCGCCGCAGCACATGGACCGGTCGCCGTGCCGCGGCATCTCCCGCAGCGTGGCGCCGGACGCGCCGACCAGCTCGCGCGGCGCCTCGTAGACCTTGTTGTGGCGGCCCAGGTAGCAGGGATCGTGGTAGGTGACGTCCTCGGCGACCTCGGCCACCGGCACCAGCCGCCGCTCGCGCACCAGGCGGTTGAGCAGCTGCGTGTGGTGCACGACCTCGTACTGGCCGCCGACCTGCGGGTACTCGTTGGCGAGCGTGTTGAAGCAGTGCGCGCACGTCACGACGATCTTGCGCCCGCCGGGCTCGCGGCCGTCGAACACGGTGTTGAGCACCTCGACGTTCTGCTGCGCCAGCATCTGGAACAGGAACTCGTTGCCGGCGCGCCGCGCCGGGTCACCGGAGCAGGACTCCTCCGGGCCGAGCACGGTGTACTTGACGCCTGCGGTGTGCAGCAGCTCGGCCACGGCACGCGTGGTCTTCTTCGCCCGGTCCTCGAACGCGCCCGCGCAGCCGACCCAGAACAGGTACTCGGTGTCACCCAGCTCGCCGTCGAACACCGGCACGTCGAAGTCCAGGCCCTCGGTCCACGCGAGGCGGTCCTTGGAGTTCTGGCCCCACGGGTTGCCCTTGTTCTCCAGGTTCTTGAACATGCCGCCCAGCTCGGACGGGAAGTTCGACTCGATCAGCACCTGGTAGCGGCGCATGTCGACGATGTGGTCGACGTGCTCGATGTCCACCGGGCACTGCTCGACGCACGCGCCGCACGTGGTGCAGGACCACAGCACCTCGGGGTCGATGACGCCCATCTCGTCCGCGCCGCCGATCAGCGGGCGCTCGGACTCGGCCATCGCCAGGACGTCGATCGACTCCAGGCGCTTCTTGTAGTCCTCGTACTTGTCCTCGACCAGGCCGACCTCGTCGCCCGCCATGTCGCGGCTGCCGCCGGCCATCAGGTAGGGGGCCTTGGCGAACGCGTGGTCGCGCAGCTGGGTGATGACGAGCTTCGGGGACAGCGGCTTGCCGGTGTTCCACGCGGGGCACTGGGACTGGCAGCGGCCGCACTCGGTGCAGGTGCTGAAGTCCAGCCAGCCCTTCCAGGAGAAGTCCTCGACCTTGCCGACGCCGAACACGTCCGTGTCGGGGTCGGCCTCCTCCAGGTCGAGGACCTTGCCGCCGCTCATCATCGGCTTGAGGGCGCCCAGGGCGACGCCGCCGTCGTCCTCGCGCTTGAAGTAGATGTTGAAGAACGCGCTGAACCGGTGCCAGGCGACGCCCATGGTGAGGTTCTTGGCCACCACGACCAGCCACACCATCGCCGAGAGCAGCTTGATGATCGCCATGACCGAGACCCAGTCCGGGTTCGACGGCAGGATCGTGGACAGCGGGGCGGTGACGAAGGACGACCACAGCGGCGGGTCCTCCAGGCCGGCGGCCTGCTTGAACGCCTTCACGCCGAGGATGCCGAGGCCCTCGATGATCACGACCGCTTCGACGAAGTAGGCGGACTTGAAGCTGGAGCCCGCGAACCGGGACAGCCGGTCGGCGCGGCGCGGGTGGTTGAGCTGCCGGATGACCGCCAGCGCGATGCCGCCGACGACGGTGCCGAGGCCGAGCAGTTCGATCAGCAGGGCCCACGCGGACCAGGTGCCGATGACGGGCCAGTGGAAGCCGGGGTAGAAGACCTCGCCGTACGCCTCGAACAGCACGACGGACCCGATGAGGAAGCCCCACATCACCATCCAGTGCCACGGGGCGACCTTGCGGAACTTCGCCATGCGGGTGTGCGCGGCGAACTCGACGACGAGCGTCTTGAAGCGCGGCCAGAACGGGCCGTTGCGCGTCGAGTCCGGCTGGCCGAGGCGGATGATCCTGATCATCCGCATCACACCGGCGACGAACAGACCCCAGGCGTACACGCTGACGGCGACGCCGATGGCGCCGAGGGTGAGCTGGAGGGCTCCCATTGGGTGGCGGCCTTTCTCGTCCGTTCTCCTGGCTGGGCAGCCTACGCCCGATTACTGACCGGTAACCACTTGGACGTGTGGCATCACATACGCGGGTTACACTTCTGGAACATCTGTTCAACTTTCCGGGGAGTGGCTCCGTTGCTGGTCTACGCGGCTCTCGCGGTGGCGATCGTCGGCGAGGTGGTCGCCACGGTGTTCCTGAAGCTGTCCGAGGGGTTCTCCAAGCCGATTCCCTCGATCGTGGTGGTCGTGGGGTACCTGGTGGCGTTCGGCGCCCTCGGCAAGGCCCTCCAGCTGGGCATGCCGATCGCCGTGGCGTACGCGATCTGGTGCGCGTTCGGCATCGCCGCGGTGGCCGCGGTCGGCGCCGTGCTGTTCGGGGAGCCGCTGAACGCGACCGTCGTGGCGGGCCTGCTGCTGGTCATCGCCGGTGTCGTCACCATCGAGCTGGGCAGCGCCGGTCGTGGTTGACGGCCGGCGGGCGCGCGGCGAGCGGAGGCGGCGGGCCCTGCTCGAAGCCGCGCTGCGGGTCGTGGAGCGGGACGGCGTGGCGGGCGTGGGCCACCGCTCCGTGGCGCGCGAGGCGGGGGTGCCCGCGACGTCGGCCACCTACTACTACGCGACCCTCGACGACCTGCTGATCGCGACGCTCACGTGGTCGGCCGAGGAGATGGCTTCGAGTTTCCGCAGCCTGCCGCCGACGCCGGCGGCGTTCGCCCGGTTCCTGGCCGACGCCGTGGGCCCGCACCGCGGCCGGACGATGGCCGAGTACGAGCTGTACCTGCTCGCCGCGCGGCGACCGGAGCTGCGCCCCGCCGCGCGCCGGTGGCTCGACCTGGTCGCCGAGGCGGTCGGCCCGGGGGAACCGGTGGCGCTGCGGGCGCTGCTCGCCGGTCTCGACGGGCTGCTGATCCAGGGCCTGATCGCGGAGGTCCCCCCGGTGGCGCGGGAATTCGAGCCGGTCGTGTCCCTTCTGATGCCCGGTCGGCGACCTCCGCGCGCCACACTGGGCCCATGAGGTTCGCCGGTCGTGAGTCGTGGCAGGTCTCCCACGGGATCAACCAGGCGGTCAACACCGCGCTGTTCCTGCGCGACACCCTGGCGCTCTCCGTCGACACCGTGCCCGAGCTGCCCGGCCTCGACCCGTCCGTGCCCGTCGTCGTCCCGGCGGGGGTCGACCGCGCCGCGGCGGCCGAGGAGTGGCTGGGCTGGTGGGCGGACGTCCTCGACCACGCGCGCACCGAGCTGCCCGCCGAGTCGCCCGCCGACCCGGCGGGCCGGTCCCTGACCGTCCGCCCCGCGCTGCGCGCCGCCGTGCTCGCCCTGGGGCCCGCCGTGCTCGACCACGGCGACCGGCACGCCACCACGCGCGGCGCGCTGCCCGTCGGCGAGGTGGTCCGCGGCGTGGAGAACCGGCTCGGCCGCCACGTCCGCCCGTTCCGCCTGGTGATCACCGAGGTGGCCGTGCAGGGCATGGTGTGGGAGCGGACGACCGACGCGCACGTCATCGCCTCCCAGCGCTTCCTCAGCGACCCGGCGCGCAGTGCGCCCGCGCTGCGCGCCGTCGTGGAGGACCTGGCCTGAGCCCGGAGTCGCGGCCCGACCCCGAGGCGGGGTAGGGACAACCCCCGGACGACCTCGGGGGCCTTCCCGGTGTGGCGGCCCGCCGCGCCGCCCTAGCGTGGCGGCAACAACAGGTGATGTCCGAGGGGGAGTCGTGGTCAAGGGGATCGCGTGGGTCGCCGTCGCGGCGGTGTCGGCGGCCGTGTCGCTCACGTCCTGCGTGCGGCTCGTGCAGGAGAGCTTCGACGATCAGCACGTGGTGACCGGGGGGATCACCGAGGTCGCCTTCGACAACGACTCCGGCGACGTCGTCGTGCGCAGCCGCCCGGGCGCGTCGGAGACCGAGGTCCGGCGGCACGTGCGGTACCCGCGCACGACCGACAAGCCGAGCGGCGGGACGCACCGGGTGGAGGGCTCGAAGCTGGTCCTCGGCGGGTGCGGCGACCAGTGCAGCGTCGACTACGAGGTCTTCGTGCCGTCGGCGGACGTCCGGGTCTCCGGTGTCGCCGGCTCCGGCGACGTGCGGCTGGAGGGGGTCGCCGCCGTCGAGGTCCGGGTCGACTCCGGCAACGCCGTCGTGCGGGACGTCAGCGGCGCCGTGCGGGTGGACAACGGCTCCGGTGACGTCGAGGCGACCTCGGTGGGCGGCGACTTCGCCGGGTCGGTCGACTCCGGCAACGCCCGGCTGTCGGGCATCCGCGGCGCGGTGACCGTCGAGAACGGCTCCGGCGACATCGACGTGGAGATGGCGGCCGTGGCGTCGGTGCGCGCCGACGCGGACAGCGGCAACGTCACCGTCCGCGTGCCGCGCGGCGCCTACCGGGTGGCCGTGGAGGTCGACAGCGGCACGCGCACCGTCGACGTGGAGGACGCCCCGGGCGCCTCGGCCGAACTGGTGCTGCGCAGCGGCAGCGGCGACGTCACGGTGCGCGCCGCGTAGCGGCCCCCGGCCCCCCGGCCCCGATCGGCTCCGGCCGGTCGGGGCCGTTCGCCGTGGTCCGCCGGTGCCCGGGTGTCGCGGATCACGTCCCGGCGGGAACACCGGGAGCGCCCCGGTCGTTGGACTGGCAGGAAGGTTGAGCCGACTGGACTCAAGTCCGGAAGACCTGGCAAACTTGAGCCGGGCCCGCTCAATGCGGGGCTCACACAGACGTACTACCAGGAGGAATCCAAATGGCGCGAGCGGTCGGCATCGACCTGGGGACGACCAACTCCGTCGTCGCGGTTCTCGAGGGTGGCGAGCCGACGGTGATCGCCAACTCCGAGGGCTCGCGGACGACCCCGTCCATCGTGGCCTTCGCCAAGAACGGCGAGGTGCTCACCGGTCAGCCCGCCAAGAACCAGGCGGTGACCAACGTCGACCGGACGATCCGGTCCGTGAAGCGGCACATCGGCACGGACTGGAAGACCTCCGACGTCGACGGCAAGCAGTACACGCCGCAGGAGATCAGCGCGCGCGTGCTGATGAAGCTCAAGCGCGACGCCGAGGCGTACCTGGGCGAGGAGATCACCGACGCGGTGATCACCGTCCCCGCCTACTTCGAGGACTCGCAGCGCCAGGCCACCAAGGAGGCCGGCCAGATCGCGGGCCTCAACGTGCTCCGCATCGTCAACGAGCCCACCTCCGCCGCCCTGGCCTACGGCCTCGACAAGGGCGAGAAGGAGCAGACGATCCTGGTCTTCGACCTCGGTGGCGGCACGTTCGACGTCTCGCTGCTGGAGCTCGGTGACGGCGTCGTCGAGGTCCGCGCGACCTCCGGTGACAACCACCTCGGCGGCGACGACTGGGACCAGCGCATCGTCGACTGGCTGGTCGACCGGTTCAAGCAGAGCAACGGCATCGACCTGACCAAGGACAAGATGGCGCTGCAGCGCATCCGCGAGGCGGCGGAGAAGGCGAAGATCGAGCTGTCCAGCTCGAACAACGCCTCCATCAACCTGCCCTACATCACGGTCGACTCGGACAAGAACCCGCTGTTCATGGACGAGACGCTGTCCCGCGCCGAGTTCCAGCGGATCACCAACGACCTGCTGGAGCGCACCCGCGCCCCGTTCAACAACGTGATCAAGGACGCCGGCATCAGCGTCGGCGACATCGACCACGTCGTGCTCGTCGGCGGCTCGACCCGCATGCCCGCCGTGGCCGAGCTGGTCAAGGAGCTGACCGGTGGCCGCGAGCCCAACAAGGGCGTCAACCCGGACGAGGTCGTCGCCGTCGGCGCGGCGCTGCAGGCCGGCGTGCTGAAGGGCGAGGTCAAGGACGTCCTGCTGCTCGACGTCACCCCGCTGTCCCTGGGCATCGAGACCAAGGGCGGCGTGATGACCAAGCTCATCGAGCGCAACACGACCATCCCCACCAAGCGCTCCGAGATCTTCACCACGGCCGACGACAACCAGCCGTCCGTGCAGATCCAGGTCTTCCAGGGCGAGCGCGACTTCGCGGCCGACAACAAGAAGCTCGGCATGTTCGAGCTGACCGGCCTGCCGCCCGCGCCCCGCGGCGTCCCGCAGATCGAGGTCACCTTCGACATCGACGCGAACGGCATCGTGCACGTGTCCGCCAAGGACATGGGCACGGGCAAGGAGCAGCGGATGACGATCACCGGCGGCTCCGCGCTGCCGAAGGACGACATCGAGCAGATGATCAAGGACGCCGAGGCGCACGCCGAGGAGGACAAGCGCCGCCGCGAGGAGGCCGAGGTCCGCAACCAGGCCGAGACGCTGGTCTACCAGACGGAGAAGGTCCTCAAGGAGAACGAGGACAAGATCCCGGCCGAGGTCAAGGACAAGGTGAGCGCCGCCATCGCGGAGACCACCGAGGCCCTGAAGGGCGAGGACATCGCCAAGGTCCGCACCGCCGTGGAGAAGCTCGCCACCGAGTCGCAGGCCATCGGCCAGTCCCTGTACGCCAACAGCGCGCCCACCGGTGACGCCGCCGGTGCCGCGGGCGGCCAGTCCGCCGGCGACGCCCCCAAGGCCGACGACGTGGTCGACGCGGAGATCGTGGACGAGGACGAGAAGAAGTGACCCAGTCCGAAGAGCAGCCCCGAGTGGTGGTGAACGACCGGCGGCGCATCGACCCCGACACGGGCGAGGTGCGCCCCCCGGCCGCCGACGAGGCCGAGGCGTCCGCCGGGAGCGGCAGGCACGCCGCTCCCGAGGACGCCCCGGCGTCCGGGACCCTGGACGTCGAGGAGGTCCCGGCGGCCGACGTCACCGGGGTCCCCGAGGCTCCGGAGACCTCGACGGCCCCGGCCGGTGAGGCCGTCGCCGACGACCCGGCCGTCGCGCTGAAGGCCCAGCTCGACGAGCGGACCGCCGACCTCCAGCGGCTCACCGCCGAGTACGCCAACTACCGCAAGCGCATCGAGCGCGACCGCGAACTGGTCGTCGCCAACGCCAAGGCGCAGGTGGCCGGCGAACTGCTCGCCGTGCTCGACGACATCGAGCGGGCCGGCACGCACGGCGACCTGACCGGCGCGTTCAAGGCGGTGGCCGACAAGCTCGTCAGCGCCCTGCACGGCACCGGCCTGGAGCCGTTCGGGCACGAGGGCGAGGAGTTCGACCCGGCCGTGCACGAGGCCGTGCAGCACAGCACGTCCCCCGACGTGGACGGACCCACCGTGACCGCCGTGCTCCGGCGCGGCTACCGCTTCGGCGAGCGCGTGCTGCGGCCCGCGATGGTCGCGGTGACCGACCACGAGCCCGCGGCCGAACCGGCCGCGGACGACCAGCAGCAGGACTGAGGAAAGGGGGCGGCGTCCGATGAGCGCTAGGGACTGGATCGAGAAGGACTTCTACCGCGAACTGGGCGTCTCCTCCGACGCCTCGGCCGACGAGATCAAGAAGGCGTACCGGAAGTTGGCGCGGGAGCTCCACCCCGACGCCAACCCCGGTGACGCCAAGGCCGAGGCGCGCTTCAAGGCCGTCTCCGAGGCGTACGGCGTGCTGTCCGACGCCGCGAAGCGCAAGCAGTACGACGAAGCCCGCCGCCTCTTCGCCGGGGGCGGCGGGTTCCCCGGCGGCTTCGGCACCGGCGGCGGCTTCGACGTCGGCGACCTGTTCAACCGCCAGCAGCAGGCCGGCGGCATGGGCGGCGGTCTCGGCGACCTCCTCGGCGGGCTGTTCAACCGCCGCGGCGGCGCCGCGTCCGCCACCCGCCCCCGGCGCGGCGAGGACGTCGAGACCGACGTGCGCATCGACTTCACCGAAGCCGTGCGCGGCGCCACCGTCCCCATGCGCCTCGCCAGCCCCGCCACCTGCGGCACCTGCGCCGGTTCCGGGGCGCGCCCCGGCACGTCCCCCCGCACCTGCACCAACTGCGGCGGTGCCGGCCTCGTCACCCGCAGCCAGGGCGCGTTCGCGTTCAGCGAGCCGTGCACCGACTGCCGCGGCACCGGCCGGCTCATCGACGACCCGTGCCCCGAGTGCGGCGGCGACGGCGTCAGCACCAAGACCCGCACCCTGACCATCCGCATCCCGGCAGGCGTCGACGACGGCCAGCGCATCCGGCTCGCCGGCCAGGGCGAACCCGGTCGCAACAGCGGTCCGGCGGGCGACCTGTTCGTGCGCGTCCACGTGACGCCGCACCCCGTGTTCGGCCGCACCGGCAACGACCTGACCCTCACCGCGCCCGTCACGTTCCCGGAACTGGCGCTCGGCACCACGTTGACGGTGCCCACGCTGGACGGCAAGGTGACGTTGAAGGTGCCCGCCGGCACCGCCAGCGGACGCGTGCTGCGGGCCAAGGGCAAGGGCATCGCCCGGCGCGACGGCCAGGTCGGCGACCTGCTCATCACGCTCCAGGTGGCCGTGCCCAACAACATGGACGGCACCGCCCGCGAAGCACTGGAGAACTACGCCTCGGCCACCGCCCAGCACGACCCCCGTGCCGAGCTCAACGCCCTGTTGGAGAAGAGGTCGGTGTGAGCTTCCCGTTCCCGCCCGGCACCGACGAGGACACCCCGTTCTTCGTCATCTCCGTGGCCGCCCAGCTGTCGGGCCTGCACGCCCAGACCCTGCGCGCGTACGACCGGATGGGCCTGGTGTCCCCCGGTCGCACGTCCGGGGGCGGGCGGCGGTACTCGATGCGCGACATCGTGCTGCTGCGCGAGGTGCAGAGGTTGTCGCAGGAGGAAGGCGTCAACCTGGCGGGCGTCAAGCGGATCATCGAGCTGGAGAACGAGGTCGGCGCGCTGCGGGCGAAGGTCCAGGAGCTGACCGAGGAACTGTCCCGGGCGCTGGCGGCGGCGGAGCACGCGGCGGCGTCGGTGCACGCCTCCTACCGGCGCGACCTCGTGCCGGTCCGGCACGAGACGGCCCTGGTGGTCTGGAAGCCGAACAGGAAGCGCTGACCAGGCCCGGGCTGCGACACGATCGGGTGATCATCTCCCCGGACATGTACGTGAACGGGGGTCCCGCGACTCGGTTGCACACGAGGAACCCCGCGACGGACCACCCGGCCAGCCCCACCGCGCACCGCTCGACCACCGCCTGACCGCCGACACGCGGAAGCGGGGGCTCCCGCCCGTGGCCGCCGACGTGACCGGCCGACGTGGCCGACCGGTCAGTCCAGCGTGAACGGGTCGTACTTGATCCTGTCCAACGGCGTCCCGGCCACCAGCATGCGCGACACCGTCGCCCGGATCATCGAGGGCGACCCGCACACCAGCACGTCCCGCTCCTGCCACGTCCCGTACCGGGTGACGACATCGGCCAGCGTGCCCTGCTCCACCCCGCGCGCACCCGGGTCGGACTCCAGCACCGGCACGACGGTCAACCACGGGTTGGTCATCGCGAACCGCTGGAGGTTGTCCAGGTCGTACAGGTCCTCCCGCGTCCGACCGCCCATGAACAGGTGCACGCGCGGGTTCTCGCCCCACTTGGCCATCTCGTCGATGATCGCGTGCATCGGCGCCACCCCCGTGCCGCCGGCGACCATGAGCACGTCGCGCCCGGCCTTGCGGTCGACGGACAGCCGACCCATGGGCGGGCCGATGCGCCAGACGTCACCGGGCTGGGTGTGGCCGACGATGGACCGGCTGACCCAGCCGCCCTCGACCGAGCGGATGTGGAACTCGATGATGCCGTCGTCGCGCGGCGCGTTGGCGGGCGTGAAGTAGCGCCACAGGCGGGCGCGCTGGGGCGTCTCGACGCTCACGTACTGCCCGGCCCGGTAGTTCACCGGGTGGTCGGGCTGGAGCCGCACCACGGCCAGGTCCCAGCTCACCCGCTGGTGCTCCAGCACGGTGGCGTGCCAGTACGCGGGGCCGTCGTCCGCCGCCGCGGCCTCCTGCATCGCGCGGGCCATGATCGTGTACGCCTCGGCCCAGGCCATCTCGACCTGCGGTGTCCACGCGGGGCCGGCGAACTTCTTCACCGCGGCGAGCAGCGCCGTGCCGACCGACTCGTAGTGCACGTTGACGACACCGAACTTGCGGTGGTCACGGCCCAGTTGGCGCAGGAACGGGATCAGGTCGTCCGGGCGGTCCACCATCTGCACGACGTGGACGAGCGCGCGCAGCAACCGGCTCCGCTGGACCTCCATGTTCGCGGGGAACATCTCGCGGGTCGCGGGCGCCAGGCTGAAGAGCATGCCGTAGAAGAACTTCGCGACCTCTTCCTGGCGCGGCTCCACCACCGCGAAGCTCTCCCGGATCATCCGCACCATCGCGGTGACGCCAGGAGGAGGTTCTCGGTGCGGAGGGCTCGGGAAGGGGCTCAACACAGCGTTCGCAGTCATGGTCCGGGCGCAGTCTCCACGTTTCCAGCGGCGCCAGCAAGGCGCTACCTCGTCAAGCTTCCATCCCCGACGAGGGGGACCCTAACCCGTCAACTGGCTGGTTGACTCCTTGATGCCACCTTCGAGTGCAGTGCGATTACCGACAGTCGTCAACCGCTCCGGCCAACGGGTGGCCATTCCCCCTCACTTATACCGAACGCGGGGCTTCCGGCCCACTCTTCCGGGTAGGCCATCACGCGCGGTCCGGACGCGGTGCGGAACCGGGCCCGCGCCGGGACGCGGGACCGGGCGGCGCGCGGACGATCACCGGACCGGCCGAAGCCGACCCGCCCGGACACGGTTCCCGAACCGCCCTGTGGATTCCCACCTGCGGTTTGTGGACAACTCGCGTGATGATGTGGACAACCGCCTGCGACATCCGGGTGACGTGTCAGGCCGGGTCCTCACGCTCGGCCGCGCTGCGCTCGACGCAGAACTCGTTGCCCTCGGGATCGGCCAGCACGACCCACCCCTTGCCGTCGGGCGTGCGCCGGTCGTCGACCAGGGCCGCGCCCAGGCCCAGCAGCCGCTCGACCTCGGCGTCGCGCGGCCCGTCGGGCTGGAGGTCGAGGTGCAGCCGGTTCTTCACGGCCTTCTCCTCCGGCACCTGGATGAAGAGCAGCCCCGGCCCGGACGGCAGCTCGACCAGCGCCTCCGGGTCGCCCGGCTCGTCGTCGTCGCTCACCGGCCGCCCGGTGACGGCGCTCCAGAACAGGGCCAACCCGTACGCGTCCCGGCAGTCGACGGTGATGTGGTGCACGAGGGAGGTCATGCGGAGATCATCACGCCCGCGCCCGCGGGCCGCACCGGGTTTCCGGGCCGGCCCGAGGGACGTGGCCCACGTCACCCACTTCGACCAGGTTGAGCGGAACAGGCTCAACTTTTCTGACGTTGACCAAGGTGAGAACCGGTGCGCGCCACCGCCCCGGCGCAGAACACCCGACCGAGGTGAGGAATGGACGCTTTCAACCCGACCACGAAGACCCAGCAGGCCGTCTCCGCCGCCGTGCAGGCGGCGACCGTCGGGGGCAACCCGGACGTCACCTCCATCCACCTCCTCGGCGCCCTGCTCGCCCAGGGCGACGGCCTCACCGCGCCCCTGCTCTCCGCGGTCGGCGCGGACCCGAAGCAGGTGCACAAGGAGCTGGATCAGCTCTCCCGGTCGCTGCCCGCGGCCAGCGGCTCGTCGGTCACCGCCCCGCAGCTGTCGCGCGACGCCCTCCGCGTCCTGGGCAAGGCCCAGGAGCTGGCCACCGGGATGGGCGACGAGTACGTCTCCACCGAGCACCTCCTGGTCGGCCTGGCCCAGCACGGCGCGCAGGTCGCCGACCTGCTCAAGCGGCACGGCGCCACCCCGGACGCGCTGCGCGAGGCGTTCACCCGGGTCCGCGGCTCGGCGCGGGTCACCAGCCCCGACCCGGAGGGCACCTACAAGGCGCTGGAGAAGTTCGGCGTCGACCTGACCGAGCGCGCCCGCAAGGGCGAGCTGGACCCGGTCATCGGCCGCGACACCGAGATCCGCCGCGTCGTGCAGGTGCTGTCCCGGCGCACCAAGAACAACCCGGTGCTGATCGGCGAGCCCGGCGTCGGCAAGACCGCGATCGTCGAGGGCCTGGCGCAGCGCGTCGTGGCCGGCGACGTGCCCGAGTCCCTGAAGGGCAAGCGCGTGGTCGCCCTCGACCTGGGCGCGATGGTCGCCGGCGCGAAGTACCGCGGCGAGTTCGAGGAGCGGCTGAAGGCCGTCCTGAAGGAGATCACCGACTCCGCGGGCCAGGTCATCACGTTCATCGACGAACTTCACACGATCGTGGGAGCCGGCGCGACCGGCGAGTCCGCCATGGACGCGGGCAACATGATCAAGCCGATGCTGGCGCGCGGCGAACTGCGCATGGTCGGCGCGACCACGCTGGACGAGTACCGCGAGCGCATCGAGAAGGACCCGGCCTTGGAGCGCCGCTTCCAGCAGGTCTTCGTCGGCGAACCGTCCGTCGAGGACACCGTCGGCATCCTGCGCGGCCTCAAGGAGCGCTACGAGGTGCACCACGGCGTGCGCATCACCGACGCCGCCCTGGTCGCCGCCGCGACCCTGTCCGACCGCTACATCACCGCCCGCTTCCTGCCCGACAAGGCGATCGACCTGGTCGACGAGTCCGCGTCGCGGCTGCGCATGGAGATCGACTCCCGGCCCGTCGAGATCGACGAGGTCGAGCGCGCCGTCCGCCGGCTGGAGATCGAGGAGATGGCGCTGGCCAAGGAGTCGGACGCGGCCTCGGTCGAGCGCCTCGCAGCCCTGCGCGCCGAGCTGGCCGAGAAGCGCGAGGTCCTGGCCGGCCTGACCGCGCGCTGGCAGAACGAGAAGGGCTCGATCGAGAAGGTCCGCGAGTTCAAGGAGCAGTTGGAGCAACTGCGCGGCGAGTCCGAGCGGGCCGAGCGCGACGGCGACCTCGGCCGTGCCGCCGAGCTGCGCTACGGCCGCATCCCGGCCCTGGAGAAGGAGCTGGAGGAGGCGACCCGCACCACGCAGGACGCCGCCGTGATGCTCAAGGAGGAGGTCGGCCCGGACGACGTGGCCGACGTGGTCTCCGCCTGGACCGGCATCCCGGCCGGCCGCCTGCTGGAGGGCGAGACGGCGAAGCTGCTCCGAATGGAGGACGAGCTGGGCAAGCGGGTCGTCGGCCAGGCCGAGGCGGTGCGGGTCGTGTCGGACGCCGTCCGCCGCACCCGCGCGGGCGTCGCCGACCCCGACCGCCCGACCGGCTCGTTCCTGTTCCTCGGCCCGACCGGCGTCGGCAAGACCGAGCTGGCCAAGGCGCTCGCGGAGTTCCTGTTCGACGACGAGCGGGCGATGATCCGCATCGACATGAGCGAGTACTCCGAGAAGCACTCGGTGGCCCGGCTCGTCGGCGCGCCCCCCGGCTACGTCGGCTACGACCAGGGCGGGCAGCTCACCGAGTCCGTCCGGCGCCGCCCGTACAGCGTGGTGCTGCTCGACGAGGTGGAAAAAGCTCACCCGGACGTGTTCGACGTGCTGCTCCAGGTGCTCGACGACGGCCGCCTCACCGACGGCCAGGGTCGCACGGTCGACTTCCGCAACACCATCCTGGTGCTGACCTCGAACCTCGGTTCGCACGCCCTGACCGACGTCACCCTGGACGAGCGGCAGCGCCACGACGCGGTGATGGGCGTGGTCCGGGGCCACTTCAAGCCCGAGTTCCTCAACCGGCTCGACGACGTCGTGGTGTTCCGCTCGCTGGCCACGGAGGAGCTGACCTCCATCGTGGACATCCAGGTCGGACGCCTCGCGCGGCGCCTGGCGCAGCGCCGGCTGACCCTGGAGGTCACCCCGGCGGCCCGCGACTGGCTCGCGCTCAACGGCTTCGACCCGGTGTACGGCGCCCGCCCGCTGCGGCGGCTCGTGCAGTCGTCGATCGGGGACCAGCTGGCCAAGGAACTGCTGGCCGGCGAGGTGCGCGACGGCGACGTGGTCGAGGTCGACGTGGTCGCCGACCAGTCCGGCCTGATCGTCGGCCGGGGCTGAGCCCCGAACGGACCTGACCCCACCGGGGCGTGATCCACGCCCCGGTGGGGTCATCCGGGTAACAGCTTGATCCGTTTGCGCGTGCCGCGCCGCCGGTGATCTTCGCTCTGGCGGCGCGTCCCGCTACGCTCCCACCGTGGGCATACCGGCGTGGGTCTGGTTCACCGTCGCCGCGGTCGCGGGCGTCGCGGGGTTCGCCCTGCTCGCCACCGACCGGGCGCAACGAACCGCGCGTAACCGTGAACGTCGCAGATGGGCGGCGCTGCGCGGCTGGCAGTTCGAGGAGACCGACCACGTGCTGCCCACCCGCTGGGAGAGCGGCGCGATCGCCTACTACGGCGCGGGCGTGGCCAAGGACGTGGTGGCGGGCTCGACCTTCACCGCGGACGGCCGCCGCCAGGTCTACGTGCTCGACCACGAGACCGGGGGCAAGGTCAACTCGGTGCTGGTCGGCGTGCGCTGCCGGCGCGCGCTGCCGGTGGTGGTCGAGCTGTGGCTGCCCAGCGTGCCGTTCCAGCGCGACCAGATGCCCGACCTGCTCGGACCGGTCGGCTCGCGGTACGCGTTCGTGGGCGAGCTGCCCGCCGCGCGCAAGCTCATCACCCCCGACCTGGTGGACGCCGCCGAGGAGATCGGCGCCGACGTCACCGTCGTGTGGCTGGAGAACGACTGGGTGATGGCCGCCGCGCCGCCCGGCTCGACCCCGGCCCGCATCGAGCGGCTGCTGCGCGACCTCGGCGAGCTGGCCGACGTCGTCGACCCGTTCGACGCCGAGGACGAGCCCGGCGCCGAGATCCACCGACCGCAGTTCGGGGGGAAGTCGTGACACCGCCCACCGCCCTGGTCACGGGCGCGTCCTCGGGCATCGGGGCCGCGTTCGCGCGCCGCCTCGCCGCCGAGGGCCACGACCTGGTGCTCGTCGCCCGCGACGAGGCGAGGCTGGAGGAGACGGCGGCCAAGCTGCGCGCGGCGCACGGCGTGCGGGCGCGGGTGCTGCCCGCCGACCTCGCCACCGACGCGGGCCGCGCCGCCGTGGCCGACTTCCTCACCGCGCACGAGGTGGACCTGCTGGTCAACAACGCGGGCTTCGCGCTGTCCTCCGAATTCCTGGAGGCCGACCCGGCCGCGCTGGAGTCCCAGTTGGACGTGAACGTCCGCAGCGTGCTGCGGCTGACCAGGGCCGCGTTGCCCGGCATGGTGGCGCGCGGCCGGGGCTCGGTGGTCAACGTGTCCAGCGTGGCCGGTTTCCTGCCCGGCCGCGGCACCACCTACAGCGCCGACAAGGCGTGGGTGACGGCGTTCTCCGAGGGCATGGGCATGGCCACCGCGGGCACGGGCGTGCGCGTGATGGCGCTGTGCCCGGGGTTCGTGCGCACCGAGTTCCACCAGCGGGCGCGGATCGACATGTCGACGACGCCCGACCTGCTCTACGTCGACGTCGAGCGGCTCGTGCACGACGCCCTGGCCGACCTGAGGGCCGGCAAGCAGCTGTCCATCCCCGGCGCCCAGTACAAGGCCATCACGCTGGCCGCGCGCCTGATCCCGCGCGCCCTGCTGCGCAGGCTGGCGTCCCGCGTGGCCGGTGGTCGGGGACGCACCTAGATCGCGTGGAACCCGGACGCCGTCCACCCCGTCGGACACGACGAGGTGAACAGGGAGGAACCGTCCGTGGGCGAACAGTTCAAGGTGGAGCCGGAAGAGCTCCGCGGGTACGGGGAGCTGCTGACGCGCAACGCGCAGCACTTCGCGACCATCAAGGAGCACGCGATCGCCAAGGGCGGCGACACCTCCGGGTTCACCGGCTTGCTCTCGCTGCTCCAGCCGATCGTCACCGGGGTCGCGAGCCTCTACGGCGAGACGCTGGACTTCGCGAATCGGATGATGGTCAAGGAGGCCGAGGGCCTCGCCGGGGCCGCCGACATGTACGAGCGGGGCGAGGAGATGGCGATGAGCCACCTCGACCGCGTGCTGGAGCGGCTGGCCGAGGTCTCGCCCGTGCCGGTGCTGGGCGGTGACGGCAGGTGACCGCCTACGCGGACGTCGAGGACCCGTCGGTCGCGCTCAACGCGGCCGCGGAGGACCGGCCCGGTCGCCAGTCCACCAAGGAGCTGATCGAGAAGGCCGGCTGGAAGATCCAGGGCGTCAACTGGATCTACGAGAAGGTCACCGGCGAGAACCTCGTCGAGTCGCTGATCAACCCGCTGCTCGGCGACTTCGAGAAGATCGACGCGAACGCCACCGCGTGGGACGGCGTCGCGAAGGCGCTGGACGCGGTGCGCAACAACGTCGGCGCGGGCGTCGGTCAGCTCGGGCCGCACTGGGAGGGTGACGCCGCGCAGGCGTTCGAGACCCGCATGGGCACGATGTGGGCCGTCGCCATCGAGGCCGACTCGCAGGTCGCGCGGATCATCGGCAACCAGTTCCAGTCGACCGCGCAGACGTGCCGGACCGCGTGCGGCCTGGCGCTGACGCTGCTCGACATGCTCGTCGGCAAGCTGATGGAAGCCGCGATGACGGCGTGGATCCCCGTCGTCGGCTGGGGCCGCGCGGTGTGGATGGTCTACGACGCCATCCAGATCGTCGACGCCATCCGCAAGATCATCATCTCCATCGAGACGCTCATCGAGGGCGTCAAGGGCATGGTCGACGGCATCGTCGCCATGGGCACCGCGCTGACCAAGCTCAAGGACGTGCGCGACGTCAACGACCTGCTCGACGTGGTCGACGACTACCAGGACGGCAGGCAGAAGTACGACGACGGCGCGTCGGCCGCCAAGTCCGGCGCCCTCGGCGTCGGGCTCGGCGCCTACTCGCTCGGCAAGGCGGGCACCGCGGCGAACGGCCGCTACCAGCAGCCGCCGCCGTCGGCACCGCCCCCCGTGCCGGCCGAGTCGGGCGCGGGAGGTGGCGGGCAGTGACGTTCCCGTACGACCGGGCGCGGCTCGACGGGCTCGTCGCCGACGTGGAGGCGCGGATGGCGGCCGTCGAGCGGACCGCGCGCGAGGCGAGCCGGGTGCCGCTGCGCTCGCGCGGCCTGACGCAGGCCGACTTCGCGGAGATCTCCCGGTTCGCGAACAGCCCGGGGGCGCCCCGCGAGCTGAAGGAGCTGGCGCGACGCGTGGACGCGGGCGAGATGTCCTGGGAGGACGTCGCCTCCGGGCGCGCGGTCGACGACGAGGGCGTGCAGCGGGCGCTCCAGGCCGGCGTCCCCGACCTCCAGCGCGCCTACACCGCGATCCGGGAGGGCGACGACCCCGAGGACGTCGTGTCGGCGGGGTCGCCGCGCCCCGGTGGCCGGGGCGATGACGACGACGAGCCCGGCAGGTTCACCGAGGACGCCTGGTAGCGCGGACAACCGGTGCGCGGACCGACCTGCCGTCCGGTCAGAACGGCAGGTCGATCGGGCCGCCACCGGCGTGGTTCGTGCCCACGCCGCGCACCACGTCGTGGGCGATGGCGGCGGCGATGGCCAGGGAGCGCACGGGTTCCGGGGTGCCCGGCCGGAGGCGGACGGTGTCGCGGCGGACCCTGCGGCCCTCCCGCTCGGTGATCCGGCGGGTCGTGAAGCCGGCCGCGTCGCCCAGCGAGGCGAGGCGGTCGCCGTTCGCGTCGTAGAGGCCCGCTGCGCCCCGGCCCTCGTTGCGGACCGACCCGATGAGCGCGCCGTCGGGGGCGAAGACCTGGACCGGGGGACGGCCGGCGCCCTTGGTGAGGCGCAGCACCGGGTGCCCGCGGTCGGCCACGACGAGGTCGAACCTGGTGCGGCCGGAGAAGCCGGTGGCGCGGAGCAGCCTGCGCAGCGGTCCCAGTCCCGCGCGCTCGGCGACGGTCGCCAACGGGGTTCCCCGCTCGTCGCGGACGTCCATCCGGAAGCGGGTGCGCAGGAACAGGCTGCGCGCCGTCCACGGTTGTTCCAGCAACAGGGTGTGGGCGCCGGGGAGGGTCACGGTGTGCCAGCGTACGGCCCGGTGTGACAGTCTTGGGACCCGTGCGAACTGATGTGGTTCTGGACGCCGCCGCCAAGGCCGAACTGGCGCGGTTGGTGAACGAGTTGGCCGTGGTGCACGGCAAGGTCACGCTGTCCTCCGGCAAGGAGGCCGACTACTACATCGACCTGCGCCGGGCGACGCTCCACCACGCGGCCGCGCCGCTGATCGGCCGGCTGCTGCGGCAGCTCACGGCTGACTGGGACTACGTCGCGGCGGGCGGTCTGACGCTGGGCGCCGACCCGGTGGCCACCGCGATGATGCACGCCGCCGCGGCGTCCGGCGAGGTGCTGGACGCGTTCGTCGTGCGCAAGTCCGCCAAGCAGCACGGGATGCAGCGGCAGATCGAGGGCGTCGAGGTCGCCGGGCGGCGCGTGCTCGCGGTCGAGGACACCTCCACCACCGGCGGCAGCGTGCTGACCGCCGTGGAGGCGTTGAAGGCGCACGGCGCGACCGTCGTCGGCGTCGCCACCGTCGTGGACCGCGGCACGGGTGCGCGCGAGGTCGTCGAGGAGGCGGGCCTGCCGTACCGGTACCTGCTGGACCTCGCGGACCTGGGCCTGGCCTGACATGACCGCCCTGGTCCTGCTCCTGGTGATCGTGGCGATCCTCGGTGCCGGGGTCGCCGTGGGGTTGTCGCGCCGGAAGCGGAACCCGTTCACGGACCAGGGGTTCGTGAACGAGTGGGAACAGCGGATGCGCGCGCTGGAGGCGTCCCTCGGGTGGCGGTTCGTCGCCGAGGACCAGGGCTTCCAGGAACGCGTCCCGCAGATCGGCCGGATGCTGGAGGCGGACCGGAGCCGGGTGAAGTTCCAGCTCGTCGGCCACTGGCGCGGCGTGCCGGTGCTGGCGGTCGAGGTCGTGCTGCGGACGGACAACGTCGCCACGTCGGCGTACCGCACCTACTCGGTCGTCGTCGTGCCGCGCCCCATGCCCGGCCCGTGGGTGCTGATCAGCCCTCGCGAGGACAGCGCGTGGAGCCTGTTCGAGCAGTTCGTGCCGTCGGGCGACCCGAACTTCGACGCCCGGTACGAGGTGCGCCGCCGCAACCCCGCGTTCGCCGGCGCGCTGCTGTCCTCGGGCCTCACCCGCGCCCTGCTCCAGGACCCGCGCGCGCAGGGCGTCGCCATCGCGTTCGACGAGCACGCCCTGGCCGCCGCCGTACCGGTGCCGCTGCTCCAGGCGCCGTTGGGCCACTTGGCAGACCTGCTGCTGGACCTCGCGGGCAACGTGCCGTGGCAGGCCCTGCCCAGGGGCTGAACACCCTTCGCGTTTTACCGCGCGCGCGACCGCCCGCGGCCCTACCCTGGGGTGCAGGGAGGTGCAGCTGTGGTCGCGCGCGCGTTCGCCGAGTTGGTCATGGTGGCGCACTTCGGTGTGCTCCTCTTCCTCGTGGTCGGCGGGTTCCTCGCCTGGCGCCGGCCGCGGGTCCTGTACTGGCACCTGGCGATGGCCACGTGGGCCCTGCTGGTCGTGCTGTTCCCGATCGCCTGCCCGCTGACGTGGCTGGAGAACAACTTCCGCACCGCGTCCGGCCAACCGCCGCTCGCCAGCGGCTTCATCGACACCTACATCGACGGCGTGCTGTACCCCGACTCCGCCGCCCGCCTCGTGCAGGTGCTGGTGGCGCTCGTCGTGATCACGTCGTGGGTCGGCTACTACCTGAAGCGGCGCGCTGGGCACAGCGCGTCGGCGCGCACCTCGGAGACGTGTCGCTGAACCGGTCCGATCGGCCTCTCGGGCCACCGGGAGGTCGGCGCGGAGTCCGGCACCGCCGTGGCGCCGACCTGACTACGATCCCCGGGTGTCCCAGGTCAAGCTGGAGGGTTTCCACGCGGTCAAGCACGCGGTCCGGTTCGGGGCCGGCGTGGAGCGGGTGGTCGTGCTCGACCGGGACTCGGCGGTCCGCCTCGCGCGGTCGCACGCGCCCGACCTCGTCGCCGTGTTCGAGGCGGCCGAGGTGGTCCCGGTGGCCGAGTTCGAGCGGGTCGTCGGGCGGACCCACCCGACCGGGGTCGGCGGCGTGGCCGCCAGGCCCGTCGGGCCGGAGGTCCGGCGGGACGCGCCCGTCGTGCTGCTGGACAACCCGCGCAACCTCGGCAACCTCGGCGCGGTCGTGCGGGTGGCCGCCGGGTTCGGGGCCGGTGGCGTGTGGTCGACCGGGGACGTGGACCCGTGGCACCCCACGGTGGTCCGGGCGGGGGCCGGGCTGCACTTCGCGGTGCCCGTGGCCCGGTTGACCGGCGGGCTGGAGGACGTCGACGGGCCGGTCGTCGCCTTCGACGCGGGCGGGGTGGACGTGCGCGACTTCCGCGTCCCCGACGACGCCGTGCTGGCGTTCGGCTCCGAGCGGCACGGGTTGTCGGACGCGGTGCGGGGGCGGGCGGACGTCGTGGTGTCGCTGCCGATGCGGCCGGGCGTGTCGAGCTACAACCTGACCACCAGCGTGGCCATGGCCCTCTACCACTGGGAGCTGTTCCGGCGGGATCGGTGAGCAGTGGGCACCCTGGTGGGGTGAGCACAGCGAAGATCCACGCGGCGCGGGCGGGAGCGGCGGAGCGGGCCGTGCTGTCGAGGCACGTCCGCCGGCTCTGGGGACTGCCGGGCACGGCGCTCGGCGTGGTCCGGTGGCCGGCCGGCCCGGCGGGGCGCGCGCACGTCCGGTTCGGCTACTGGTGGCAGGCGCACCTGCTCGACTGCGTCCTCGACGCGCAGCTCCGCGCGCCGGACGCGCGGCGGGCCGCGTTGGCGGGGCGGCTCGTGCGCGGCATCCGGCTGCGCAACCTGGGCGGCTGGGTCAACGACTACTACGACGACATCGCGTGGCTGGGGCTCGCGCTCCAGCGCGCCGAGCGGGAGGTCGGGATCTCGCGGCCGGACGCGCTGGCGACCATCGCGCGGCGGCTGCGCGGGGCGTGGACCGACCACGCCGGCGGCGGCATCTGGTGGAAGGTCGACGACGACTTCAAGAACGTCCCGGCGAACGGGCCCGCCGCGATCCTCCTCGCCCGCCTCGGCGAGCCCGACCGCGCCGCGGCCACCGTGGACTGGATCGAGGAGCACCTGCGCGACGAGGGGACCGGCCTGCTGTGGGACGGGCTGCACGTCCACCCCGACGGGACGGTCCGCGAGGTGGAGCGCAACCTCTACACCTACTGCCAGGGCGTCGTGCTGGGCGCCTGCGTCGAGCTGGCCGGCCCGCACGACGACCGGGCGGCGCGGATCGTCGACGCGGTGGCCGACCACCTCGCCGTCGACGGCGTGCTGCGCGGGCACGGCGGCGACGACGCCGGGCTGTTCGGCGGCATCCTGGCCCGCTACCTGGCGCAGGCGGCGCTGCGGCTGCGCCGGCCGCAGGCGGCTCGCGCGGCGGACCTGGTGCTCCGGTCCGCGGAGGCGGTGTGGGAGAACCGGACCGCGGCGGCCGGTGGCCCGGTGTTCGGGCCGGACTGGGCGCGGCCCGCGCGGTCGCCGGCGGGTGACGCGCCCGAGCGCGACCTGTCCGTCCAACTGGGCGGGTGGATGGCGCTGGAGGCGGCCGCCCTCCTGGAGCGCGACGGGGTCGGGCGGGGCTAGTGGCAGCCGCACGACCGCCGGTGCAGCAGGGTCGGCGGCAACCGGATCGTCTCGGGCGGCCGGGACGGGTCCCCGATGCGGTCCAGCAGGAGCCGCACCGCGGTGCGGCCGATCTCCTCGACCGGCTGCGCCATCGTCGTCAGCGGCGGGTCGACCAGCTCGGCCCACTCCACCTCGTCGTAGGTGACCAGCGCCAGGTCCGAGCCGATCCGCACGCCGTGCGCTCGGGCCGTGCGCAGCACCTCCACCAGCACCTGGTGCCCGCCCACCACGACAGCGGTGACCCGCCCGAGCAGCGGGTCCAGCGCCGGGGCGACGATCGACTCGTCCCACGCCAGCCCGGCGCGGCCCAGCCCCAGGCGGTAGCCCAGGACGCGCTCGTCGGTGGTGGCCAGGCCCGGCGTGCCGCTGACCAGGCCGATCCGCCGGTGGCCCAGCTCGGCCAGGTGCCGGACCAGCGTGGACGTCGCCTGCACGTTCTCCGGGCCGACCTGGTCGGTGTCCTGCGCGACGGTCAGCCGGTCCACCAGCACGGTCGGCACGTCCAGCCGCCGCAGCTCGGGCAGCGCGGCCGAACCGGACGTCGGCGTGAGCAGCACCCCGTCCACGCGGCGCGAGCGCAGCATCCGCACGGCGGCCTGCTCGGACTCGGCGTCGCCGCGGGTGTCGATCAGCACGAGCGAGTACCCGCTGCGGGTGGCCTCGCCCTCGATCGCCGCGATCAGCTCGGCGAAGTACGGGTGCGACACGAGCGACACGGCGAGGCCGAGCGACTTCGTGCCGCCGGTGACCAGCGAGCGGGCGATCGCGTCACCGGTGTAGCCGGTCTCCTCGATCGCCTCGAGGACGCGTTCCCTGGTGCCGGGCGCGACGGGTCTCGTCTCGTTGATCACGTGTGAGACCGTGGTGATGGAGACGCCGGCGAGACTGGCGACCTCCCGCATGGTGACCATGGACTCGTCCCCGTTCGGGCCTGTGCGCAAGCGATTGCGTGGGACCTTACCCGTCGGGGGGACGTGCCGTGGTCTGCGTGCTGTGTGTCGGGCTGACGACCGTGGACGTGACGCAGCGCGTCGCCGAGTTCCCCGGACCGGGGCTGAAGGTGCAGTCGCTGGGCGTCGAGGTGACCCCGGGCGGTCCGGCGGCGAACGCGGCGCGCGCCGTGGCCGCGCTCGGCCACCGGGCCGTGCTGCTGACCGCCGTGGACGGCGACCTGGGCGGGTTCGCGCGCGAGCGGCTGCACCCGGTGGAGGTGCACTCGGTCGGCGAGGGGCCCGCGGTGAGCGCGGTGGTCGTGCGGGACCGGGACGGGGAGCGCACAGTGGTGTCGCGCAACGCCGTCGACGTGGCGGTGTCCGCCGCGGACCCGGCGCTGGTCGCCGGGGCGGACGTGGTGCTCGTGGACGGCCACCTCGGCGCGGCGGCGGTCGCGGTGGCGCGCGAGGCCAGGCGGGTCGGCGTGCCCGTGCTGCTGGACGGCGGGAGCTGGAAACCGGTGCTGGACGAGCTGCTGCCGCTGGTGGACGTGGCGGCGTGCGCCGAGGGCTTCGAGCTGTCCGAGGCGGAGCTGCACGCGCGCGGCGTGCCGCTGGTCGTGCGCACGCGCGGTCCGCGTCCCGTCACCTGGTCGCGAGGTGGTGCGACGGGCTCGCAGGAGGTACCTGTTGTCCGGGTCCGCGACACCAACGGCGCGGGCGACGTGTGGCACGGCGCGCTGGCGGTGGCCCTGGCCCTCGGCCAGGAGGTCGGACCGGCGGTGCGCTGGGCGAACGAGGTCGCGGCGGTGCGCGTGCGGCACGGTGCGGGCGACTGGGTGGAGGGGGTGGGGCGGTGGCGGGACGGTCGGTGAGGTTCGACGAGCTGGTCGACCGGGCGCGGCTGCTGGTCGACACCGGCGAGCGCAGGCTGCTCGGCATCGGCGGCGCGCCCGGGTCGGGCAAGTCGACGCTCGCGCGTCGCCTGGTCGATGCGCTGGGACCGGCGGACGCGGCTCTGGTGGGGATGGACGGCTTCCACCTGGCGCAGCGGGAGCTGGAGCGGCTGGGCGTCGCCGAGCGCAAGGGCGCGCCGGACACGTTCGACGTGCCCGGCTACGTCGACCTGCTGGCCAGGCTCAAGGCGCGCGGGCCGGACGTGGTGTACGCGCCGGAGTTCCGCCGCGAGATCGAGGAGCCGGTGGCGTGCGCGGTGCCGGTGGACCCGTCCGTGCCGCTGGTCGTGACCGAGGGCAACTACCTGCTGATGCGGTACGACAGGTGGAAGCACGTGCGGCTGGTGCTCGACGAGGCGTGGTTCCTGGACCTCGACGAGGACCTGCGGGTGGCGCGGCTCGTCGACCGGCACGTCCGGTACGGGCGCTCGGTGGAGGAGGCGCGGGAGCGGGTGCTGCGCGGCAGCGACCACGTCAACGCGCTGATGGTGAACGCGTCGAAGGGCGCGGCCGACCTGCTGATCGGCGAGGTGCTCTAGCCGGCGGCGGGGAGGGAGGCCTCCTCGTCCACGGGCTTCTTCATCTCCTGGCGGTAGCGGTACACGCCGTAGGCCGTGCCGAGGACGAAGAACGCGACGCTGACGACGACCGCGACCGTCTCCAGCCACGGCACGGCGGACAGCAGGCCCGCGCCGTAGTAGCCGGCCAGCACCAGCGTCGGCACCCACGCGATCGCGCCGATCGTCGTGGCCAGCATGAACCTGCGCGGGTCCATCCGGGCCGCGCCGGCGATCATCGGGGCCAGCGTGCGCACCCACGGTATCCAGCGGGCCAGCACGACCGCCCAGAACCCGCGCCGGTCCAGGAAGTCCCGGGCCTTGTCGAGGTTCTGCCGGTTCAGCACCTTGCCACCGCGCCGCGCGAGCAGCCTGGTGCCGGTGTGCCGGCCGATGTAGTAGCCGATCTGGTTGCCGACGACGGCCACGATCAACGCGGCCAGCGACAGCAGCCAGGCCGACAGTTCGCCGTCGTGCGAGGCGAGCACGACCCCGGCGGCGAACAGCAGGGAGTCGCCGGGCAGGAACAGCCCGAAGACGAACGCGCACTCGAAGAAGATGAAGCTCAGCGTGATCAACCACACGGCCGTGGGACCTGCGGAATCGAGCGAGCCGAACGACATGGCTTCGGACGAAGCGGACAACACCACCCGTGCAGGGTACGTGGGACCGCGGCGTCGACTGGGCGACTTGGGGTCAACGGGTGGTGGAACCTTCGGAGTGGTGACCGGGAGGTGGGGCGTGACTACGCAACGGAGCCATTGCCTTCGCGTCGAACGGCGTTAGCGTGGGGGGATGGAGTCCCTGCTCGCCGAACTCCGCGCCGCCGTCGGCGCCGGCGCGGTGCTCACCGACGCCGACGTCACCGCGGGCTACCGGCGCGACATGATGCCGCTCGCGCCGCACGGGCAGCCGTTGGCCGTCGTGCTGCCGTCGTCCACCGAGCAGGTCCGGGCCGTGGTGCGGGCGTGCGCGGCGGCCGGGACGCCGATCGTGCCGCGCGGCGCGGGCAGCGGGCTGTCCGGCGCGGCCAACGCGGTCGAGGGCTGCGTCGTGCTGGTCACCACGAAGATGGACGCGATCCTGGAGATCGACCCGGACAACCGGCTCGCCGTGGTCGAACCGGGCGTGGTCAACCTGGACCTGCGCGCCGCCGTGGAGAAGCACGGGCTGTTCTACCCGCCCGACCCGTCGAGCTACGACTGGTGCACGATCGGCGGCAACCTGGCCACCAACGCGGGCGGACTGTGCTGCGTGAAGTACGGCGTGACCACGGACTCCGTGCTCGGGCTGGAGGTCGTGCTCGCCGACGGCGAGCTGCTGCGGACCGGGCGGCGCACGGTGAAGGGCGTGGCCGGGTACGACCTGACCAAGCTGTTCGTCGGCAGCGAGGGCACGCTCGGCGTGATCACCCGGGCCACCCTGGCGCTGCGCCCGCTGCCCCAGGCCCCGTCGACGCTGGTGGCGACGTTCGGCAGCACGGCGGCGGCGGGCGCGGCGGTCAGCCGGGTGGTGGCCGAGGGCGTCGTGCCGTCGCTGATGGAGATCATGGACCGCACGTCGATCCGGGCGGTCGAGCAACACCTCAGGACCGACCTGAACGCGGGCGCGGCGCTGCTGCTGTGCCAGTCGGACTCCGGCGGCGAGGCGGCCCGGCGCGAGCTGGCCGCGATCGAGCAGGCGTGCGTCGGCGCGGGCGCGGAGCTGGTGTACGCGACGGAGGACCTGGCCGAGGGGCGCGACCTGCTGACCGCGCGGCGGGCCGTGCTCACCGCGCTGGAGGTCTACGGGGCGTGGCTGACCGACGACGTGTGCGTGCCGCGCACGCGGATCGCCGACCTGATCACCGGGTGCGAGCGGATCGCCGCCGAGGTCGGGCTGCGGGTCGCCGTGGTGGGGCACGCCGGCGACGGCAACATGCACCCCACGATCGTCTACGACCCGTCGTCGGAGGACGAGTTCGCGCGGGCGCAGCGGGCGTTCGACGAGATCCTGGGCCTGGGCCTGGCGCTGGGCGGCACGGTCACCGGCGAGCACGGCGTCGGCAAGGTCAAGCGCGAGTGGCTGGCGAAGGAGATCGGCCCGGTCGGCCTCCGGGTCCACCGCGACGTCAAGCGCGCGCTGGACCCGGAGAACCTGTTCAACCCGGGGTCGATGTTCTCGCCCTGACCGGCCGGCGACCGGTCGGGGCGGGCGCCGCTAGTCGATGCGCCGGATCTGCTGGGTGCGGTCGTCGGCGAAGTGGTGCTCCTCGGCGAAGTCGTCCACGCGGTCGATGACCTGCGTGACGTCCTCGACCTCCTGGGCGAGCAGCGACTTCTTCTCGCGCCGCGCCTTGATCACCTCGATGACGATCGGGACGACCGAGATCAGCACGATCAGGATCAGCATCATCTCGATGTTGTCCCGCACGAACGGGATCTGGCCGAGGAAGTAGCCGAGGACCGTGATGCCGGCGGCCCAGGCGATGCCGCCGATGAAGGAGTAGGTGAAGTACTTGCGGCGGTCCATCCGGCCCACGCCCGCCATCGCGGTGATGAACGTGCGCACGATGGGCACGAACCGGGCCATGACGATCGCCCGCGCGCCGTACTTGTCGAAGAACTCCTCCGTCTTGTCGACGTACTCCTTCTTGAAGATCTTCGACTCGGGCTTGCTGAACAGCGCCGGCCCGGCCCGGTAGCCGATGTAGTAGCCGACCACGTTGCCGAGCATCGCGCACGCCGTGAGCAGCAGGCACACCAGCCACAGCGGGTAGTCCAGCAGGCCGGTCGCCACGAACATGCCCGCCGTGAACAGCAGCGAGTCGCCCGGCAGGAAGAACCCGACCAGCAGGCCGCACTCGGCGAAGACGATGAAGCAGAGGCCGACCAGCATGTACGGCCCGAGTCCTGCCAGCAGGACCTGCGGGTCAAGCCAGTCGGGACCGAGGGCGAGGGGCGTGACCGTCACGCGGCCCACCGTACAGGCTCAGCGGAGCGTGATGACCGCCACGACCGTTCCGGCCGCGAGACCCAGCAGCACGGCGAGCAGCAGCACCCACCCCGCGCCGAGGGCGGGCCGGACCGGCCGGGCCGGGACGTGCGGGTGCGCGCCGGAGCTGGTGGCCTGGGCGCGCAGGGCGTCGGTCACCAGCTTCTCGCGGTCCTCGGGCACGGGGGCAGTCTCCCACCGGCCCCGGCGCGGCCGCCCCGGTGTCAGTCCTTGACCCAGGCGCCCCGGCTCATCACGTCGCGCGGCCTGAACTCGGCGTCCAGCACGACGAGGTCGGCGGCCAGGCCCGCGCGCAGCTCGCCGGTCACGTCGGCCAGGCCGAGCAGCCGCGCCGGGCGGGCGGAGGTGGCGGCGACGGCCTCCTCCACGGTCAGGCCGCACGAGGTGACGGCGTTGCGGAAGGCGGCGTCCATGGTGAGCGTGCTGCCCGCCAGGGACGCGCCGCCGGCCAGCGTGGGCACGCCGTCCACCACGCGGACCTCCAGCCCGCCCACGTCGTAGACGCCGTCACCCACGCCCGCCGCCGCGATGGCGTCGGTGACCAGGACGGTGCGGTCGCGCCCCGCGTGCCGGGCGGCCAGCCGCACCGCCGTCGGGTGCAGGTGGACGAGGTCGCAGATCAGCTCGACGGTGACCCGCTCGTCGTCCAGCAGCGCGCCGATCGGGCCGGGCTCGCGGTGGTGCAGCGGGCGCATCCCGTTGAACAGGTGCGTGGCGACGGTCGCGCCGGCCTCGACGGCCGGGCGGATCTGCGCCTCGGTGGCGTCGGTGTGGCCGATCGCGGCCAGCACGCCCTGGTCGACCAGGTGCCGGACGGCGTCCACGCCGTGCTCCAGCTCCGGGGCGATCGTGACCATCCGGACGGCGTCCCGGCCGGTGGGGACGGCGCCGGCGGCGAGGAGCAGGTCGAGCGCGCCGCGCTCCGGCGGGCACAGGATGGCCGGGTCGTGCGCGCCGCAGCGCGCGGCGGACAGGAACGGGCCCTCCAGGTGGATGCCCGCCACCACGCCGTCCTGCACCAGCCCGGTCAGCGCCCGGACCTGGTCGGCCAGCTCCGGCACGGGCCGGGAGACCAGGCTGGCGACGATCGTGGTGGTGCCGTGCCTGCGGTGCGCGTTCGCCGCCTTGGTCACGCGGGCCGGGTCGGCGTTCGTGAACGCCTCGCCGCCGCCGCCGTGGCAGTGGATGTCGACGAAGCCCGGCACCAGCCAGCCCCCGCCCAGGTCGGTCGTCGGGCCGTCCGGCGGAGCCCCGTCGCCGACGGCGGCGATCAGGCCGTCGCGCACCGCGACCCAGCCCCGGTCGAGCACCCCGTCGGGCGTGACGACCCGACCGCCGGTCAGGGTCACGTCCACGGGCCCACCCCACGTGCTCATCTGTCCTCCAGCATGTCGATGGCCAGCAGCGCGGCGCCGAGGCACCCGGCCTCGTCGCCCAACGCCGCCAACCGCAGTTCCGGGCGCCGCTGGAACGTGATCAGCTCGTCCAGCCGCTCGCCCAGCGGGTCCGTCAGCAACGGCCCCGCCAGTGCCAGGCCACCGCCCAGCACCACCGCCTCCGGGCCCAGCAGGGCCGCCACCAGCAGGATGCCCCGCGCGAGGGCGTCAACCGCCTCTTGCCAGACCACCGCCGCGTCCGGGTCGCCCGCGCCGAGCAGCCGGGCCACCTCCGCCGCGCCGCTCACCTGGCGGTTCGCGCGTTCCGCGTACCGGCGGGCGATGGCGGCGCTGCTCGCGCGCGCCTCGACGCACCCCCTCTGGCCGCAGCCGCACGGGTCGCCGTGGCCGACGTCGACGTGCCCGACCTCGCCGGGCGCCGGTGAGACGCGACCGCCCAGGACGAGCGCGGCGGCGATGCCGGTGCCGATGGGCATGATCACGGCGTCGGTCAGGTCGCGGGCGCTGCCCAGGCGCAGCTCGGCGAGGCCGCCGGCGCGCACGTCGTGGCCGAACGCGGTGGGCAGGCCGGTCGCGGCCTCGACGGCGGCGCGGAACGGGTGGTCGCGCCAGCCGAGGTTGGCGGAGTACACGCCGGTGCCGGCGGCCTCGTCGACGATGCCGGGGACGACCAGGCCGACCGCCTCGACCGGGGGCCCGGCGACCGCGCGCAGCTCGTCCACGAGGGCGACCACGTCCTCGACCACGGCGTCGCCGCCCGGCCTGGTCGGGCGGCGGCGCTGCTCCACCGGGGTGACCCCGTCCGGGGTGCCGGAGACCAGGGCGGCCTTCATCCCGGTCCCGCCGACGTCGACGGCTATTGCGTGTCTGGTGCGCGCCACGAGGGTCGATAGTGCGGCATGCGACGCCATTGGTCTATACCAAGTGCCCAATTAGGGCAGACGGACGCCAAGACTTGACCTTGTCGGATTGTTCAACGACCTGCGGGCGCGCGAGGCCGCCCGACGTGCGGGTGGGATCGCGTCAGCGACCGGCCATGATCTTCTGCAGGGCGTCCAGCGCGCGGCTCGCGGTGCTCTTGACCGTGCCCTTGCTGATGCCGGTGGCCTCGGCGATCTCGGCCTCGGACAGATCGCCGTAGTAGCGCAGGACCAGCACCTCGCGCTGGCGCGGCGGCAGCTGGGACAGCGCGGCGACGACCGCCTGGTGCTCGGCGGTCAGCATGGCCAGGCTCTCCGCCGACCGGGCGTTCGCCACGTGCGGCGGGGTGTAGTCGCGGGCCGTCTTGCGCCGGCGCAGCACGCTGCGCGAACCGTTGACCACGGCCGTGCGCAGGTAGCCGACGGCGGCCTGCGCGTCCCGCAGGTTGGACCAGTTGCGGTGCAGACCGGTGAACGCCTCCTGGACCACGTCCTCCGCCGTGGCGGGTTCGTCGACCAGCAGCAGGGCCAGCCGCACCAGCCGCATGCGGTGCTGGCGGTAGAGGTCCTCCAGGGTCAGCGGACCCGTGGGCGCCGGTGCCGCGTCGTCCTGGATGCGCAGGTTCGTCAGCGTGTCCTGCACGCGCGCGATGCCACCGCTGTTCTGCTCCGGACCGACCACGGAAAAGACGTTACCGCGTCACGGGGTAGCTTCGGCGCGGCGTCGTGCAACGGAGGGGTGTCCAGTGGCCAGGTTCGCGGTCGAGTTGGTGTTCGGGGACGACCAGGAGGCCCGGTTGGCGGTGCGGCCCGCCCACCGCGAGTACCTGGCCGGCCTGGTCGAGAAGGGCGTCCTGCTGGTGGCGGGTCCGTGGGCGGACCAGACCGGCGCCCTGCTGGTCTACGAGGTGGCCGACGAGGCCGAGCTGCGCGAGGTGCTCGCCGCCGACCCGTACACGCCCGCCGGCGTGGTGGCCGCGACGCGCGTGCACGAGTGGCAGACGTTGACGGGCGCCTGGGCCTAGGACCGCCGGCCGGGGACCGCGGCTCGGGACCCGCGGCTCAGGACGTGGCCGCCGGGGGCTTCCCGGCCGCGGTGCCGCCCGGACCGACCAGGCCCGAGGTGTCGGCGGCGGCCATCTCGCGGTCGGCGGCGGCCATCGACTTCGGCGTCTGCCGCGCGACCACGGCCGGGGTGAACGCCCGGAACAGCTTCAGGCCGCCCACCCAGCCCGGGACGTGCACGGCCTTCGACCGCCGCTCGACGGCGCGGACCACGGCCCTGCCCACGTCGGACACCGGGTACTTCTTGCTCGCGAGCCCCGGCATGCCGCGGCGCAGCGGGCCGAACACGGGGTGCTCGTCGGCGCTGTCCACCATGTCCGTGGAGATCCACGAGAAGTACGCGACGCCCACGTCCACGCCGAGGTGGCGGACCTCGGCGCGCAGGCTGTCGGCGAACGCCTCGCAGCCCGCCTTGGCCGCCGAGTACGCCGCGTTGCCGGGGATGTGCACGATCGCCGCCAGCGACGACACCACGAGGCAGTAGCCGCGGCTCGCGACCAGGTGCGGCAGGCACGTGCGCACGGTGCGCCACACGCCGAGCAGGTTGACCTCGACGACCCGCTCGAACGCCGCCCGGTCCATCGACCGGATGAAACCGGTGGCGGCGACGCCCGCGTTGGCCACGAGCACGTCGATGCCGCCGAAGTGCTCGACGACGCCGGCGACGGCGGCCTCCAGGGCGTCCCAGTCGGTGACGTCCGCCTCCCACGCCCGCCCGCCGCACTGCTCGGCGACCTCGCGCAGCTGCTCGCCCTCCAGGCCGACGAGGGCGACCTTCGCGCCCTTGGCGGCCAGGCGGCGCGCGACCTCCGCGCCGATGCCCCTCGCCGCGCCGGTGATCAGGACGACCTTGCCCGCAACGTCCACGGTGACCTCCTCAGGGTCGGAGGAGGCCACCGTAACGCAACTTACCGTCGGTAAGCTACTGGAGAGTTAAGCTTCGCTCGCGGCGGTGAGGGCGTCCCGCTCCGCGGCCGTCAGCTCCAGCTCCAGCGCGGGCAGCAGGGCCGCCAGTTGCTCGGCGCTGCGGGCGCTGGCGATCGGGGCGGCGACCGTCGGCCGGTCCGCGAGCCACGCCAGGGCCACGGCCGCCTGGGTCGTCCCGCGGGCCCCGGCGACCTCGTCCAGGGCCCGCAGGACGCGCAGGCCGCGCTCGTCGAGGTACTTCGACGCCGCCGCCGCGCGCGGACCCTCGACGGTCGCGCCGGGACGGTACTTGCCGGTCAGGAAGCCCTTGGCCAGACCCCAGTACGGCGCGGACGAGAGGCCGGCCGACGCCACGACGTCGCGCAGCGGTCCCTCGTAGGCGCGGTCCACGAGGTTGTAGGGCTGCTGGAGCGCCACGAACGGCGCCAGGCCCTCGCGCCGCGACACCTCCAGCGCCGACGCCAGCCGCTCCGCGGTGTAGTTCGACGCCGCGACGTGCCGGACCTTGCCCGCCCGCACGAGCCGGTCGAACGCCGCGAGGGTCTCCTCCTGCGGGGTGCCCGGGTCGTCCCGGTGCGCGTAGTACAGATCGATGTGGTCCACCCCGAGGCGGCGCAGCGAGTCCTCGGCGGCGCGCTCCACCGTGTCCGCCCCGAGGCCGTCCAACCCGCGCAGCATGCCCACCTTCGTGGCCACGACGACCTCGTCGCGGTTGCCCCGGGACGCGAGCCACCGGCCGATGACCCGCTCCGACTCGCCGCCGACGTGCCCCTCGGCCCACATCGAGTACGAGTCGGCGGTGTCCACGAAGTTGCCACCCGCCCGGGTGAAGCCGTCCAGCACGGCGAACGACGCTTCCTCGTCGGCGGTCCAGCCGAAGACGTTCCCGCCCAGGCAGAGGCGCGACACGTCCAGGTCGCTGGTTCCCAGTTTCGTCATGCCGCGAACCCAACCGCAGGTGGTCGACTCGCGCCGAACGGACCAGTCAGGACTAAATCGTCGGAGGACGGGGTTGCTGCTGTTCGAGGGCTGGTTCGCAGGGAGGCGAAATGTCTGTCGAGTTGGGCGGGTACGGCGTGTGGGAGATGGCGCCGCGGTGGGTCGGCGGCGGCGAGCGCGCCCGTGAGCTGGAGGAGCTGGGCTACGGGACGCTCTGGCTCGGCGGGTCGCCCGGGTCGGAGGTGTTCGCCACGGTCGCCGACCTGCTGTCGGCCACCGACAAGCTGGTCGTGGCCACCGGCATCCTGAACGTGTGGGCGACGCCCGCCGCCGAGGTCAACGACGGGTACCGGGAACTGGCCTGGACGGACCGCTTCCTGGTCGGCATCGGCGTCGGGCACCGCGAGATCGTGGGTGAGGTGTACCACAGCCCCTACCAGAAGCTGGTCCACTACCTGGACGAGCTGGACGTGCCGCGCGACCGGCTGGCCCTGGCCGCGCTGGGGCCGAGGGTGCTGCGGCTGGCGGTGGCGCGGACGTCCGTCGCGCACCCCTACCTGGTGACGCCCGAGTACACGGCGCGGGCCCGCGAGACGGTCGGCTCCGGCGCGCTGCTCGCGCCCGAGCAGCACGTGGTGCTGGAGGAGGACCCCGGCACGGCGCGCGACCTGGGGCGCGAGGCGCTGTCGGCCTACCTGCGGCTGCCGAACTACACGCGCAACTGGCTGCGCCACGGGTTCGCCGAGGAGGACCTGCTCGACGGCGGCAGCGACCGCCTGGTGGACGCGCTGGTCGCCTGGGGCCCGGTCGAGCGGGTGGCCGAGCGGCTGCGCGAGCACCGGCTGGCGGGCGCCGACCACGTCGCCGTGCAGGTGGTCGGCGCCTCGCCGGGCCGGGACGCGTACCGCGAGATCGCCGAGGCGCTGCGGTAGCCCGACGGGCCTAGTCCGACACCTCGACGCCGCGCCAGAACGCGACGTGCCCCTTGATGTTCGCCGCGGCCTCCCCGGGCTCCGCGTAGAACCACGCGGCGTCGGGGTTGTCCCGCCCCCCGACGTGCAGGGTGTAGTAGTTCGCCGTGCCCTTCCACGAGCAGACCGACGTCGTCTCCGACGGCCGGAGGAACTGCATGTGGACGGACTCCGCGGGGAAGTAGTGGTTCCCCTCCACCAGCTCGGTCTTGTCGCTCTCGGCGATGATCTCGCCGTTCCACCGTGCGATCGCCATGCACCCACTATGCCGGTGATCATCTTCGTTCGCCGGGCGGTGCCCGTAGGATGCTGCCGACACCGCGTTCCGGGCACCCGAGGAGGACCCACCGATGCCCATCGCAACCCCCGAGGTCTACGCCGAGATGCTCGACCGCGCGAAGGCGAACGAGTTCGCCTACCCCGCGATCAACGTCACCTCGTCCGAGACCCTCAACGCGGCCCTGCGCGGCTTCGCGGAGGCCGAGAGCGACGGGATCATCCAGGTCTCGACCGGTGGTGCCGAGTTCGCCTCGGGCACCAAGGTCAAGGACATGGTGACCGGCGCGGTTGCGCTGGCGGAGTTCGCGCACGTCGTCGCCGAGAAGTACCCGGTGAACATCGCGCTGCACACCGACCACTGCCCCAAGGACAAGCTGGACGGCTACGTCCGCCCGCTCGTCGCGATCAGCCAGGAGCGCGTGGACAAGGGCCTCAACCCCCTGTTCCAGTCGCACATGTGGGACGGCTCGGCCGTGCCGCTGGACGAGAACCTGAAGATCGCCGCCGAACTGCTCGACCTCACCGCCAAGGCGAAGATCATCCTCGAGATCGAGGTGGGCGTCGTCGGCGGCGAGGAGGACGGCGTCGCGCACGAGATCAACGAGAAGCTCTACACGTCCCCCGAGGACTACCTCAAGACGGTGGAGGCCCTCGGCGCCGGCGAGAAGGGCCGCTACCTGGTGGCGGCGACCTTCGGCAACGTGCACGGCGTCTACAAGCCGGGCAACGTGAAGCTGCGCCCGGAGATCCTCAAGCAGGGCCAGGACGTGGTGGCCGAGAAGCTCGGCCTGCCGGCCGGCTCGAAGCCGTTCGACCTGGTCTTCCACGGCGGCTCCGGCTCGCTGCTGGAGGAGATCCACGAGGCGCTGACCTACGGCGTCATCAAGATGAACATCGACACGGACACGCAGTACGCGTTCACCCGTCCGATCGTGGGTCACTTCTTCCAGAACTACGACGGCGTGCTCAAGGTGGACGGCGAGGTCGGCAACAAGAAGGCGTACGACCCGCGCTCCTACCTCAAGGCCGCCGAGCAGGGCATGGCCGCCCGCATCGCCCAGGCGTGCGAGCACCTGAAGTCGTCCGGCCGGATGATCGCCGGCTGACGCTCCCCGCGAACCCCGGACGGCCCCCTCTACGCGGTGTGGAGGGGGCCGTCCGGCGTCGTGGGCGGGGTCGGGCGGGGTCAGGCCGTCAGGAGGGGCTTCCGGCCGGCCGTCCCACCCGGAACCGGTCCGCCGCCACCCACAGCGCCGCGAGCAGCGCGAACGTCGCGAAGGCCGAGGGGTAGAGGATCGGCGGCGCCGCGTCGAGGGACTGCTGGAGCCAGATGCCCCCGTAACCCAGGCCGGTGACGGCGGCGGCGCCCAGGACGGCGGCCACCGGCGCCGGCACGCGGCCGAGGTGGGCGGCGTCGACGGCCAGGCCGATCAGGACCAGGAACAGCGGCACGGCGGACAGCGGGAAGTCGGCGCCGGCCAGCAGCGGCCAGATCAGGCAGCGGTAGGCCACGTAGCCCGCGGCGACGGCGGTGGCGGCCCAGCGCCTGCCGATCGTGCGGCGGGCGACGAGGAGCACGAGCGCGGCGGCCACCAGGCCCCACACCGGGTAGACCCAGTCCGCGATGGGCAGCGAGAACTGGACGATCGACGCGCGGTCCACCGGGCGGCCGATCTGGTCGGCGGCGAACTGGAGCAGGATCGGCTCGGCGTACGGGTCGCCGCGGTCCCACGAGGCGATCTCCAGGACGCCGTACTCCTGGTGCTGGTTGGGGAACCAGGCGTTCTCCAGGAAGAAGAACCACAGCGCGGCGAGGCCGGGCAGGCGCCACCGGGTGTCCGGGTAGAGCCGCAGCCAGCCGCGGATCGCGCCCGCCAGCATGATCGCGGTGCCCAGGTAGAGCAGGGCGTGCGAGCCGCTCCACGACGTGATGTCCAGGCCGTTGACCCGGTGGTTGATCAGGTCGATCGGCAGCGCGACGAGGAAGACGCCGGTGCCCCACTGCATCAGGCGCAGCGCCGTGCGGTCCGCGCCGTAGCCCGTGTAGGTGTGGAACAGGGTGAGCGCGACGACGATCACGGTGCCCGCCGTGTTGAGCATGTGCGGCGGGGCCAGCTCGTCGCGCAGCCACTTGAAGTGCCACGCCACGTCCCACGACGAGCCGAGCAGCTTGAGCAGCAGGCCGCCCAGCCACAGGTGGTACAGGGCCGCGGCGAGCCGCGGCGGGGTGTCGCGGCCGGGTTCGCCGCGCTCCCAGTACTGGTCGCGGAACTGCGTGACGCGCTCGATGACCCCCGTGTTCACCCGCCCATGATGCGGCCCGGCCGGTGTGGCCGGAAGGGTGCTGTCCCCCGGTTTCATGCTGGTGGTTTCCCCTAGGGGTGAATGTGAGCTGCGCTTTCCCGCGCGAATTGACCCTAACAGGTGAGTTTCGTTGCTCTGTCCAGCCCAGCGCGGGAAGGTGCCCCCGCTGAGAGTCCACTGAGAGTCCTGGAGCGTCGAGATGGGCAAGAGGGTCGTGGCCGGGGTCGTCGTGGCCGCGCTCGTGCTGGCACTGGTCGCTGCGGTCGCCCGGGTGTTCCTATCCTGACCGCATGGAAAACCTGCTCGGAGGTCCCGCCCCCGCGATGCTGCCCGACCGGCCGGAGGCGCAGGCCGCCGCCGAGGCCGGCACCGACCCGGCCAAGATCGTCCGCGCGTACCCCGACTTCAGCGAGGCGTGGGCGCTGCTCGCGGAGCGCGCGCTGCAGACCGGCGACCCCGTCGCCGCGTACGCCTACGCGCGCACCGGCTACCACCGCGGCCTCGACCAGCTCCGCCGCGCCGGGTGGAAGGGGCACGGCCCCATCCCCTGGTCGCACCGCCCCAACCAGGGCTTCCTGCGCGCCCTCGCCGCGCTGGCCCGTGCCGCGGACGGGATCGGCGAGACCGACGAGCACAAGCGGTGCCGCGAGTTCCTGGCCGACAGCGACCCCGCGGCGCCCGCCGCCCTCGGCCTGGCCTGACGGCGTGGGGGCCGTGCGCGACGAGGTGGCGCGCAGGCTGAAGCGGTGGCGGAGCACGGCCCTGCCGATCGCGCAGGCCGCACTCGCCGCCGGCTTCTCCTGGCTGGTCGCCACCGAGGTCGTCGGCCACCCCCGCCCGTTCTTCGCGCCGATCGCCGCCGTCGTCTGCCTCGGCGTCTCGCTGGGGCAGCGGCTGCGGCGGGTCGTCGAGCTGGTCGTGGGCGTGGCGGTGGGCGTCGGGGTCGGCGACGTGCTGATCTCGCTCATCGGCTCCGGACCGTGGCAGATCGCGCTGGTCGTCGCCCTGGCGATGTCCGCCGCCGTGCTGCTGGACGGCGGCGCGGTCATCGCGCTCCAGGCCGGGTCGTCGGCCGTGCTGGTGGCCACGCTGCTGCCGCCCAGCGCGGGCGGCGGGCTCGACCGGATGGTGGACGCGCTGGTCGGCGGGCTCGTCGGGCTCGCGGTGACGGCGCTGCTGCCCGCGAACCCGCTGACCGTGGCGCACCGGCAGGCGAAGGTGGTGCTCGGCGAGCTGTCCACCGCCCTGCGCGGCGTCGCGGACGCGGTGGCCGGGCGGGACGCGGTGCGGGCCGCCGGCGTGCTGGCGCGGCTGCGGGACAGCCAGGACGCGGTGGACGAGTTCAGGGACGCGCTCAAGACCGGTGGCGAGATCGCCACCATCGCGCCGATCCGCCGCCGGCGGCGGCACGAGCTGGGCCGGTACGGGACGGCCGCGACGCCGGTGGACTACGCGCTGCGCAACACCCGCGTGCTGGCCCGCAGGGCGTTGGCGGCGCTGCGCGACGACGAGCCCGTGCCCGACGTGCTGCCCGACGTGCTGCGGCGGTACGCGGAGGCGGTCGACGTGCTGCGCGACGAGCTGCAACGCGGTGACGAGCCGGTGCGGGCCCGGGCCGCGGTGTGCGCGGCGGCCGGCAGCACGACGCACGTGCTGGGCGGCGAGGGCTTCTCCACGAGGGTGGTGCTGGCCCAGGTCCGGTCGGTCGCGGTGGACCTGCTCCAGGCCACCGGCCTGTCGCGGGCGGAGGCGGTGGAGTCGCTGCCGCCCCTGACGCGCAGGAACTGACGCGCGGTCAGGGGCGGCGGGCTCAGCCCTCCGGTCGGTCGAGCACGCCGAGCAGGACGGCGTGCACGGCGTCGTGGTCGCGGGGGTCCGCGAGGCGGCACGACGCGCCGGTCACGGCGTACCACTCCTCCGCGCCCTCGTAGCGGACCTCGGCGCGCAGCGCGCCGCGTTCCAGGGTGGTGCGCAGTTCGAGGTCACCGGTGACGACGCCGACCTCGTCGGTCATCACGCCACCGGGACCCGCCACGAACAGGGACGAGCGTTCGGCCACCCGGATCAGCTCCCAGAAATCAACACCCGCCGAGCATGCTCTGCAACGCAGACTTCTCCGCGGAGTCCAGCGTCAAACCCCACTTGTGCTTCGACCGCGTCCACATCTTGGCGTAGGTGCACCAGTAGGAGCTCAGCGGAGGCTTCCACCGGGCCGGGTCCTGGTCGCCCTTCGCCTGGTTGACGTTGTCCGTGACGGCGATGAGCTGCGGTCCGCCCAGGTCGTTCGCGAACGACTGGCGCTTGGCCGTCGTCCACGACGACGCGCCCGAGCGCCACGCCTCGGCGAGCGGCACGACGTGGTCGATGTCCACGTCGGAGGCCGCCGTCCAGGTCGCCCCGTCGTACGGGCTGTACCAGCGGCCCGACGTGGCGGCGCAGTTCGAATCGGTGACCACGCCCGTGCCGTCGCGCTTGAGCACCTGCTCACGGGTGTTGCAGGTGCCCGAGACGGTGGTCCAGTGCGGGAACTTGTCCCGCGAGTAGCCCGAGGACGACCCCTCGGTCGCCACCGTGAGCGCGGCCAGTTCCGACAGGGCGGTGCCGGTGCTCGGAATACCCGGTGGCGTCGCCTGCGCGGAGTTCGCCAGACCCAGGACCAGCGCACTCGCCAGGAGCAGGGAAAAGATCGAGAATCGTGCGGTTCTCTTGACCGTTGACATAATTCCGACCTTCCTGGTGTGGAAGCTGTCGGAATTACCTTGGGGTAATCAGCCGGCCTTATACAACGCTTTCCCGTGACACCCGGACGGCGAATGGGGAAATTCCTCCGTCACTGCACCCCGCGGACGAGCCGGAGGTCCTCCGTGTGGCGGTACCACGTCCACTTGCCCATCGGACGGGGGTGCGCCACGCCGTCGGACTCCACCTGCACGGGCAGGCACCCGAGCTGGAACGCCCGCGCGGACGTCGTCCGCACCTTCCGCGTGAGCAGCCGCTTGTGGACCACGTGCACGAGCAGGCCGAGCCCGTTGTCGGGGTCGGGGGTCACCTCGATCCGGCTCGCCTGCCCGCGCAGCACGACCGTGTCGTCGCCGTAGCCGACACCGCGGACCGGGCCCAGCGAGCCGAGGCCGACGAGCACGCCGCCGACGTCGTTGCGCACGAGGGACACCCGGTCGGGGTCACCGGACAGGGCGAGGTCGAGCGCCCGGCCCGGGTCGGTCGGCAGGCCCCACAGCCGCGCCACCTCCGAAGCCGGGTCCGAAGGCACGTACCCCACCGGGGTGTCCGCCAGACGTTCGGTCCTCAGCAGTCGCAGCACCACCGCGTTGAGGTCCGCGTCCGTGCCGTGCACCACGAGACGGGCGTCACCCAGTTCGGCGACAACCGGGTCCACCTCGGACTTCCCCGGTCGTGCGGCCGTACGGCGGACCTCCAGCCGGTCACCGTCAGTGATCATTGGCGACTGCGAGTTTCCGCAGGCCAGCACGATTCCGCGCACCTTCATCTCCTGGTCTACCCTCAAGCACCGGCATTCGCTCTTGCCCTTGCAACCATCCGTCCTACCGCTTGGAGTTTCACATGCCGGCCGTCGTGCTGATCGGTGCCCAGTGGGGCGATGAGGGCAAGGGCAAGGCCACGGACCTGCTCGGTGACCGCGTGCAGTGGGTCGTCCGCTACCAGGGCGGCAACAACGCCGGGCACACCGTCGTGCTGCCCGACGGGCAGAAGTTCGCCCTGCACCTGATCCCGTCCGGCATCCTCACGCCCGGTGTGACGAGCGTCATCGGCAACGGCGTCGTGGTCGACCCCGCCGTGCTGCTGGACGAGCTGGCCGGCCTGGACGCGCAGGGCGTGGACACCAGCAGTTTGATCATCTCCGCTGACGCGCACCTGATCATGCCCTACCACGTGGCCATCGATAAGGTCACCGAGCGCTACCTGGGCAAGGCCAAGATCGGCACCACCGGTCGCGGCATCGGCCCGTGCTACCAGGACAAGATCGCCCGCGTCGGCGTGCGCGCCCAGGACCTGCTCGACGAGAAGATCCTGCGGCAGAAGGTCGAGGCCGCCCTGGACTTCAAGAACCAGGTGCTGGTCAAGGTCTACAACCGCAAGGCGCTCGACGCCGACGAGATCGTGGACAACGTGCTGGAGCACGGCGCGAAGTTCGCGAACCGCATCGCCGACACCCGCCTGCTGCTCAACCAGGCGCTGGAGCGCGGCGAGACCGTGCTGCTGGAGGGCTCGCAGGGCACCCTGCTGGACGTCGACCACGGCACCTACCCGTTCGTGACCTCGTCCAACCCGACGTCGGGCGGCGCCTCGGCGGGCTCGGGCATCGGGCCGACCCGGATCACCACGGTCATCGGCATCCTCAAGGCGTACACCACGCGCGTCGGCTCGGGCCCGTTCCCGACCGAGCTGAACGACGACATGGGCGAGCACCTGCGCAAGACCGGCGGCGAGTTCGGCGTCACCACGGGCCGCTCGCGGCGCACCGGCTGGTTCGACGCCGTGATCGCCCGCTACGCGGCCCGGGTCAACGGCATCACCGACTACTTCCTCACCAAGCTGGACGTGCTGTCCGGGCTGGAGAAGGTGCCGGTGTGCGTCGGCTACACGATCGACGGCGAGCGCGTCGACGACATGCCGATGACGCAGACCGACGTGCACCACGCCGTGCCGGTGTACGAGGAGCTGCCGGGCTGGTTCGAGGACATCAGCGCGTGCCGGACGTTCGAGGAGCTGCCCGCGAACGCCCGCGCGTACGTCGAGCACCTGGAGGAGATCTCCGGCGCCCGGATGTCCGCGATCGGCGTCGGTCCCGGCCGCGACCAGACCATCGTGCGGCACCGGATCATCTGATCCCCTTCCGCGAAAAGCGCCCCCGCCCCCCGAAGCGATCGGGGGCGGGGGCGCTTTCACGATCCGGGACGCGTTGACTTCCCTCCGGGGCACGACGAAAACTCGGGTCCGCCGATCAGCGCTCGACCACGCGTGCGGACGGCACGGTGCCGGGCGAGGTGGACTTCGAGGAATTCGCGGACACCCGCTTCCAGGGGGAGCTGTCATGAGCGTCGTACTGCACTGGTTCCTGCCCACGTCCGGTGACGGCCGCACGGTCGTCGAGCGCTTCCACGCGAACAGCTCGCCCGGGGCCGCCGCCGCCCAGCGCGACCCGGACGTCGACTACCTGGCCGAGGTCGCGCAGGCCGCCGAGCGCAACGGCTTCGAGGGCGTGCTGACGCCCACCGGCACGTGGTGCGAGGACGCGTGGCTCACCACCGCCGCGCTGATCGCCCGCACGTCCACCCTGAAGTTCCTGGTGGCCCTCCGGCCCGGCGTCCTCTCGCCGACCCTGGCCGCCCAGATGGCCGCGACCTACCAGCGGATCTCGCGGGGCAGGCTGCTGCTCAACGTGGTGACCGGCGGCGACGAGGTCGAGCAGCGCCGGTTCGGCGACTGGCTCGACCACGACCAGCGCTATGCCCGCACGGACGAGTTCCTGCACGTCGTGCGCGCCGCGTGGTCGGGCCGGCCGGTCGACTTCGAGGGCGTGCACTACCGGATCGCGGGCGGCACGGTCATGGGCGTGCCCGACCCCGTGCCGCCGATCTACTTCGGCGGCTCGTCCGACGCGGCCCTCCCGGTGGCCGCCCGGCGCGCCGACGTCTACCTGACCTGGGGCGAACCCCCGGCGCAGGTGGCGGAGAAGATCCACCGCGTCCGCGAGCTGGCGGGCGACCGCCCGATCCGGTTCGGCGTCCGGCTGCACGCGATCAGCCGCGACACCTCCGCCGAGGCGTGGCGGGAGGCGGAGAAGCTGCTGGAGGCCCTGGACCCGGCGCAGGTGGCGCGGGCCCAGCGGCAGCTGCGCGCCTCCGGGTCCGTGGGGCAGCAGCGCATGGCCGCCCTGCACGGTGGCGACCTGTCCAGGGGCGTGCGAGGGCTGGAGGTGCACCCTGGCCTGTGGGCCGGCATCGGCCTGGTGCGCGGCGGCGCGGGCACGGCCCTGGTCGGCAGCCACGAGGAGGTCGCGGACCTGGTCGAGGAGTACCACACGCTCGGCGTGGACGAGTTCGTGCTCTCCGGCCACCCGCACCTGGAGGAGGCGTACTGGTTCGGCGAGGGCGTCCGGCCGGTCCTGGCGGCGCGGGGCCTGCTCGCCCCGACCGGTGGGCGCGGCGCGCCGGTGGAACTCGACGTGGCCGCCCGGGCGGGCGCGGTGGCGGTCGAGGGTTCCTGACCGCTCGTGCCGGGGTCGGTTGCCGGCCCCGGCACGCGGTGCGGTCAGACCAGTGCCGCGACGCGGAGAGCCACCTTCTCCAGATCGGCGGACCACCCGCGCAGCTCTCCACTACTGTTCGGATTGGGTTCGCGACGCCTGCTCCACGACTTGTCCTTCCTGGCCAACCGGTGCACGAAGTCGTATTTCTCGATCTGTTTCCACGACATGAGGGCAGTTGGCTCACCCTTGTCCGGGAACGACACGACCACCTCCTGCTCCTCCACCCGGACGACGCACAACCGTTGGGTGGAACCGGTGATCCGGTAACCGTCGACCTGCCCGGGCTTCAGACGAGGAAGTTCGACGAGCCAGCGCTCGAAATTCCGCCGCCGCCCGCCCCGCAGGCCGGTGAGATGACTTTCGGGGGCGAACTCCTCCGCCTTTGACACGGCGATGAGCACCTCGCGGTCATCGAGCCACCAGCGAATGCGTTCCACATAGTCGCGTCGATCCCGCAGGAGTGCTGTCAACCGCTGCACATCACCCAACCGCCGAGGGGCGTACCCGCCGCTCTCCTTGGTCAGGACACCGATCGTGGTCAGCTCCCGCACGTCGTCGGAACTGATGTCCAGCAGACCATGCACCCAATCCTGGGGGATCGGGCCCACCAAGCCGAGCAGCGTGTCGACCACCTCGTCCAACTCCTTGGCCCGGGTTCCCGCCTTCGCTCGATCAGCCACGGTCGTGAGCGCCTTCACCGCCGCGAAGACCTCTTTCACGTCCTTCCGATCCATGCATGCCCTCCCCTGGTCCGGTCCGACAGACCGTCCACCCTGTCGGACCGGACCGGGAGCCGGCTATCGGCCGTTGCGGGCTTCCACGGCGGTGTCCGGGTTGTCGGCGAACACGCCGTCGAGGCCGGTGGCGTAGAACGCCGCGTACTCGCCGAACGCGCGCCCGTAGGCGGCCGGGTCGGTGGAGGTGCGGAAGTCGGCCGGCAGGAACGCGTTCTCGTTGCGGAACGTCCACGCGTGCACGACCAGCCCGCGCGTGTGGGCGTCGCGCACCAGGGTCGTCGGCGTCGTCAGGCGGCCGGCGGCGTCGCGCGGGATGATGCGGCTCTTCTCCGCGCCGATGCCGGACGCGTACGTGCGGATCTCCCGCAGGCCCGCGGGGGTCACGAGGTCGCTGTAGGTGCGCTTGTCGCCGGCCTTCACGAAGTCGTACGGCGCACCGGAGCCGCTGACCAGCTGCACGAGCGGCACGCGCAGCTCGCGCTTGAGCGCCTTGAGGTTGGCCACCTCGAAGGACTGCACGTACACCTTGGCGCCGTGCCGGTTGAGGCCCTTGCGGTTGAGCACGTCGACCAGGCGCGGCTCCAGGGGCAGGCCGATGTCCTGGAAGTACGTGGGGTGCTTGGTCTCGGGGTAGAGGCCGATGTCGCGCCCCAGCTCGCGGGACAGCCGCCGGCTCAGCTCGACCACCTCCTCGAAGGTGGGGATCTCGAACCGGCCGTCGTAGAGCGCGTTGCGCGGTCGGACGTCCGGGATGCGCTCCACCGCGCGCAGCGTCTTCAGCTCGGCGAGCGTGAAGTCCTCGGTGAACCAGCCGGTGATCGGCACGCCGTCGACGACCTTGGTGGTCTTCCGCGCGGCGAACTCCGGGTGCGCGGCGACGTCGGTGGTGCCGCCGATCTCGTTCTCGTGCCGCGCGACGAGCTTGCCGTCCTTGGTGACGACCAGGTCCGGCTCCACGTAGTCCGCGCCCATCCGCGCGGCCAGCTCGTACGCCGCCAGCGTGTGCTCCGGGCGGTAGCCCGACGCGCCGCGGTGGCCGATCACCAGCGGGCCCTTGCGCGACACCTCCACGCGGTCGTCGCCACTGGCCGAGCCGGTGGGCAGGACTGCCGCCACCCCGGCCACCACCAGCGCCGCGAGCGCCGCCCCGACGAACCTCGTCCGCACCATCGCCGACCTCCCGTAGAGAACCCAGACGCGCGGCAGCCTCGTCGCGCACCGCGACGTCCCGGTCACCGTAGGGCGAACCGGAGATCACGTCACGGTGAACGCCTCGGGCTCCCGCCGTCACTCCCGGGAGATGGCGGCCTCCTCCAGGTCCAGTTCGCGCAGCACCCGGAACAGCACCTCGTCGTCGATCCGGCCCTCGTCCCTGGCCTCGACGAACACCTGGCGCTCGGCGTCGAGCATGGTCCGCCGCAGCCGCCGGTACGACGCGGCGGGCGACTCGTCGTCCTGCCGCCCGAGCCGCTCCCACGCCGCGTTGCCCCGCTGCTCGGCCATGATCCGCAGCCGCTCCACGACGTGCTCGGGCGCGGTGCCGCCGTCGCCGGTCACCTCGTCGAGCCGGGCCACCGCCGCCTGCGCCGCCGCGTGCTGCACCTGCGCCTCGGCCAGCGCGTCGGCCCGCGCCTCGTCGCCCCGGTGGCCCAGCACGCGGATGACGAGCGGCAGCGTCGTGCCCTGCGCCAGCAGCGTCCCCACGGTGACCGCGAACGCGCAGAACACGATCACGTCGCGGCCCGGCAGGTCCAGCGGCAGCGCCGCCGCGGCGGCCAGCGACACCACGCCCCGCATCCCGGCCCACGAGATCACCGTGACGCCGCGCCACCCCGGCGCGGGCTCGCGCTCCCGGACGCGCCGCGACAGCAACCGGGGCAGGTACGCGGCCGGGTACATCCAGGCGAACCGCACGAGGACCGTCGCCCCCAGCACCGCCGCCGCGCCCCGCACCAGCGCGGGCGTGACGTCCACGGCGGCCACGACCGTCTTGAGCTGCAACCCGATCAGGGCGAACACGAACGACTCCAGCAGCACGTCCACCGACCGCCACACCGCCGTGTCCTGCAGGCGCGTGTAGTACGAGCCGCGCGGCGCGTGGTGCCCGATGTAGAGCCCGGCCACGACGACCGCGAGCACGCCGGACGCGTGCAGCTCCTCGGCGAGGAGGTACGCGCCGAACGGCACCAGCATGCCCAGCGCGCTCCCCAGGACGCCGTCGTCCAACCGGTCGCGCACCCACCGCACGGCCACCCCGACGACCAACCCGACGACCACGCCGCCGCCCGCGCTGACCAGGAACGTGCCGGCGCCCGACGCCCACGTGGCGGTCGCGCCGGCCGCCGCCGCGACGGCCACCTTGTACGCGGTCAGCGCGGTCGCGTCGTTGATCAGGCTCTCGCCGGTGAGCAGGGTCATGGTGCGGCGCGGCAGGTTCAGCCTGCGCCCGACCGCCACCGCCGCCACCGCGTCCGGCGGGGCGACCACCGCGCCCAGCGCGAGCGCCGACCACAGCGGCAGGCCCGGCAGCGCCAGGTGCGCCACCCAGCCGACCGCGAGCGTGGTCGCCAGCACCAGCCCCACGGCGAGCAGCCCGATCGGCCGCAGGTTCGCGCGGAAGTTGTGGTAGGAGCTGTCCAGCGCCGCCGAGTACAGCAGCGGCGGGATCACCAGGACCAGGATCAGCTCCGGTTCCAGGGCGAACTCCGGCAGCCCGGGGATGAACGACACGGCGAGGCCGACGCCGACGAGGACGAGCGGCGACGACCAGCCCAGCCGCTTGGCGACCGCCGTCACCAGCAGCGCGCCGACGAGCAGCAGGAGCAGTGCGGGTCCGTGCATGCCGCAATCCTGCGCGATGATGGCGGGTATGACCTGTCCTCACGTGTCGGACCTGCCCGCCGAGGTGTCGCCGGACAGCGCCGACGGGTGCGCGGACTGCCTCGCCGCGGGGGAGCGCACCTGGGCGCACCTGCGGATCTGCCTGGGCTGCGGGCACGTGGCGTGCTGCGACTCCAGCCCGCGCCGGCACGCGACCGCGCACTTCCGCGCCGAGCACCACCCCGTGATCCGGTCGTTCGAGCCGGGCGAGGACTGGCGCTGGTGCTACGTGGACAACCGGGTCGTGTGACGGCTTTACAGTCCCTTTAGCCGGTCGACCTATGGCTGTGACCCGCGACACGGATAGCTTCGGGAGCGCTCGATCGAGCGCGACACGAAGGGGTGCGCGTGGCCACGAAACCGCAGCCGGGGGGCGACGCCGCCACCGGCACCGCAGAGGTCGACCGGCTGATCGCCGAGCACGACGAGGAGCGCCCGTCGCGCGCCCTGTCCCGTCGGTGGGACCTGGGAGTGCGGGTGGCGGGGGTCGCCGTCGCGCTGCTCGTGCTCAAGCAGGTGTTCTGGCCGTTCGCCAAGGGCGGCCAGTACTACCTGGTGGTGTTCCTGGCGGTCACGCTGCCGCTCGTCTTCCTGTGCTACCGGCCGCGCGGGCGGCGTGACGGTGCCCGACGTGACGGTGCCCGACGTGACGGTGCCCGACGCGATTGGGCGGCCGGCGACGACCCGGGTCCCCTCGACTGGGCGTTCGCCGCGGTGGCGTTCGCGGTCGGCGCGTACCCGCTGTTCGGGGGCTTCGACGCGTTCCTCGACCGGCAGGGGCAGCTGACCGACCTCGACGTGCTCGCCGGGACGCTGCTGCTGGTCCTGGTCCTGGAGGCGTGCCGGCGCACCACCGGGTGGGTGCTGCCCGTCGTGTGCCTGGCGTTCATCGCGTTCGCCTACTACGGCGGGTTCCTGCCGCCGTCCTGGGCGATCTCCCACGCGGGCGTCGACTTCGGACAGATCATCAACGGCTTCTACAACGACGCCACCGGGTTCTACGGCACGCCGCTCGACGTCGCCGCCACGTACATCGTGCTGTTCACCATCTACGGCTCGGTGCTCAACGCCTCCGGCGCGGGCGCGTTCTTCGTCGACATCAGCTTCTCCGCGTTCCGCAAGTCGCGCACCGCACCCGGCCGCACCGCCGCCACCGCCGGGTTCCTGCTCGGCACCGTGTCCGGCTCGGGCACCGCCACCACCGTGTCGCTCGGCGCGGTGACGTGGCCGATGCTGCGCGAGGCCGGCTACCCGAGGGAGAACGCGGGCGGCCTGCTCGCCGCGTCCGGCATCGGCGCCATCCTGTCCCCGCCGACCCTCGGCGCGGCGGCGTTCATCATCGCCGAGTACCTGGAGACCTCGTACCTCCAGGTGCTGGTGTGGGCGATCCTGCCGACGCTGCTGTACTACCTGGGCATCGCGCTCGCCGTGGAGGTCGACGCCCGGCGGTTCGGCGCGAAGCCGGTGGAGATCGACGCGCCCGGCCCGTGGACGCTGCTCAAGCGCGGCGGCTACCACTTCCTGTCCCTCGGCGTGATCGTGCTGTTCCTCGCCCTGGACATCCCGGTCTACTCGGCCGTCGTCTACGCCACCGGCGTGGCCGCCGCGTTCGCGCTGATCGCCCGGCGCGGCGACGTGCGCGGGTGGCTGCTCGACCTGGCCGACTCGCTGGCCACCGGCGTGCGGTCCGCGCTGCCGGTGATCGCGGTGTGCGCCGCGGCGGGCGTGATCACGTCCACCATCACCAAGACCGGGCTCGGCCAGGAACTGGCGTCGGCGCTGGTCGACGTCGCGGGCGCGATCTCCTCGAACCCGACCGCGGTGCTGGTGGTCACCGCCGTGCTCGCGGCGGTCGCGGTGAGCCTGCTCGGGCTCGCCGTGCCGGTGACCGCGTCGTTCATCATCGCGTGGGTCGTGATCGGGCCCGCGCTGATCGAACTGGGCGTGGCCCGCGAGGAAGCGGCCATGTTCATCTTCTACTACGCGGTGCTGTCCGAGGTGACGCCGCCGACCGCGCTCGCCGCCGTCGCCGCCGCCGCCATCACCGGCGGCGACGTGGTGAAGACCATGTGGCGGACCTGGAAGTACACGCTGCCCGCGTTCCTCGTGCCGCTCGCGTTCGTGCTCACCGAGAACGGCGCGGGCCTGCTGCTGCGGACCCCGCTCCTCGACGCCCTCTGGGTGTTCGTCGCGTCGGCCCTCGGGGTGGCGGCGCTCGCCGTGCTCACCGGCGGCTGGCTGTTCGGCCCCGCGCGGTGGCCGGAACGCGCGCTGTGCGCGCTCGGGGCCCTCGCCCTGCTCTACCTGCAACCGGTCACCGTCGCCGTCGGCCTGGGCCTCCTGGCCGCCGCGGTGGTGGTGCACCTCGTCCGGAGGAGGAAGGAACAGCATGCGTAGCTGGGCGTTCAAGACCGTCGTGGGCGTGCTCTCGGTCGGGCTCGTCGTCGCCGGGTGCGGCGGCAAGCGCACCCCGGACGCGTCGGCGGGCTCCGACGGGGCCGCCTGCGAGGCCGGCGACGGCCGCATCACCATCGCCACCGGCAACTCCGGCGGCGTGTACTACGTCGTCGGCGGCGGCCTGGCCAAGCTGATCAGCGACAACACCGCGCTCAAGGCCACCGCGGCCGAGACCGGCGCGTCCGTGCAGAACATCCAGCAGCTCGTCGCGAACGACTACGACGTGGCGTTCTCGCTCGCCGACACCGCCGCCGACGCCGTCGCCGGCAAGGGCGCGTTCGACGGCAAGCCGCAGAAGGTGCAGGCCCTGACCAGGCTCTACCAGAACTACACGCAGGTGCTGGTGCGCGCCGACGCCGGCATCTCCTCCGTCGCCGACCTGCGCGGCAAGCGGATCTCCACCGGTTCGCCGAAGTCCGGCACCGAGGTCATCGCGACCCGCCTGCTCGAGGCCGCCGGGCTCGACATCGACACCGACGTGCAGGCGCAGCGCCTCGACCTCGCCAAGACCGCCGACGGCATGAAGGACGGCAGCCTCGACGGCCTCGTCTGGTCCGGCGGCCTGCCGACCGCGCAGATCACCGACCTGACCACGTCGCTGGGCGACGACGTGCGGTTCCTCGACATCACGCCGCAGCTCGACGCGCTCAAGGAGGTCAACGAGGTGTACGACCGGGGCGTCATCCCGGCCGCCGCCTACGGGCAGCCGGCCGACGTGCCGACGGTCGTGGTGCCCAACGTGCTGCTCGTGCGGGAGGACTTCCCCCGGGGCGACGCGTGCGCCGTGACGAAGCTGCTGTTCGACCGGAAGGCAGACCTGGAAGTCGTGCACCCGGCGGCCAAGGACATCTCCCGGGACCAGGCCCGCGAGACCGGTCCCGTGCCGCTGCACCCCGGCTCGCTGGACGCACTGGGCGGGTGACCGGCCGGGTCATCTAGGCTTCCGCACCGTGCGTGTCCTGGTCATCGGGTCTGGCGCCCGTGAACATGCCCTAGTCCTCGCCTTGTCGCGGGACCCCTCGGTGATCGCCTTGGCGTGCGCGCCCGGCAACGCCGGCATCGCCGGGGTGGCGGAGACCTACGGGGTCGACGTCACCGACGGCGCGGCGGTCGCGGCGCTGGCGCAGGAGTGGAAGGCCGACCTCGTCGTGGTCGGGCCGGAGCAGCCCCTGGTGGCGGGTGCGGCGGACGCCGTGCGCGCCGCGGGCGTCGCCTGCTTCGGCCCGTCCGCCGCGGCGGCCCGCATCGAGGGCTCGAAGGCGTTCGCGAAGGACGTCATGGCCGCGGCCGGCGTGCCCACCGCGACGTCCGAGGTCGTCGACAACCCGGCCCGCCTCGACGCGGCGCTCAACCGCTTCGGCCCCACGTGGGTCGTGAAGGACGACGGCCTGGCCGCGGGCAAGGGCGTGGTCGTCACCGCCGACCGCGCCGTGGCCCGCGCCCACGCCATGACCCTGCTCGACCACGGCCACCCGGTGCTGCTGGAGTCGTTCCTGGACGGCCCCGAGGTGTCCCTGTTCTGCCTGGTGGACGGTGCCACCGTGGTGCCGTTGCTGCCCGCGCAGGACTTCAAGCGGGTGGGTGACGGCGACGCCGGCCCGAACACCGGCGGCATGGGCGCCTACGCCCCGCTCCCGTGGGCCCGGGCCGACCTGGTCGACACGATCGTGTCGACCTGCGTGCAACCGGTCGTGGACGAACTGGCCCGTCGCGACACCCCGTTCACCGGCCTGCTGTACGCGGGCCTGGCCCTGACCTCGACGGGCCCCCAGGTCATCGAGTTCAACTGCCGCTTCGGCGACCCCGAGACCCAGGCCGTGGTCGCACTGCTGCGCACCCCGCTGGCAGCCCTCTTCCACGCCGCCGCGGTGGGCGAACTGGCCGCGGCCCCCCCGCTGGACTGGTCCGAGGGCTACGCGGTGACCGTCGTGGTCGCCGCCGAGGGCTACCCCGGCCTGCCGCGCACCGGCGACGTGGTGGGCGGGGCGGAAGCCGAGGGCGTCCTCCACGCCGGCACCCGCCGCCGCGAGGACGGCGCGGTCGTCTCCACCGGCGGCCGGGTCCTGTCGGTGGTCGGCACGGGCGCCACCCTGGCCGAAGCCCGCTCAGACGCCTACCGGCGCGTGGGGGCGGTCCACCTGACCGGTTCGCACCACCGGACCGACATCGCGCTGCGCGCGGCGGAGGGCGTGGTCGAGGTCCCGTAGGTCACGGCCGGCCGCAGCACTTCTTGTACTTGGCGGCCGAACCGCACCAGCACCTGTCGTTGCGCGCGGGCGGCCAGGCGACCTCGCCGCCCGCGGCGACGACCTCCTCCGCGAAGGCCGCCCGCGTCGCCGCCGAAGCGGGGTCGCCGCCGGTCCGCTCCGCGAACCCGGCCAGGCCGTCCGCGCTCATCAGCACCATCGTGATCTTCCCGGTGCTCGTCGCGGCCAACTCCCGGTTGGCCAGCTCGCGGTCGCGCACCACAGCGGCGACGTCGTCGTCCTGGACCAGCTCCGGCCACCGGCGGTGGGCCTCGGCGAGCCCGTCGCGCGTCCAGAACAGGACCCGCGTGCGCGGCGGCGCGGGCGTGAGCCGCCCGGTCAGCCGGGCCAACACGTCCGGAACCTCATCGGAGGTGGCCGCGGACTCGTCCAACCGGTCCGGCGGCAGACCCAGCGCCTCCCGCACCCGCCGCCGACCGGCCACGATGCTGTGCGCGATCGACAGGAATCCCAGCTCCTCCCGCAAGCCTTCCAACTCCTCGTCGGTCAGCCTGGCCGCCGCCATGTCGTACCAGTGCGCCGCCTGTTCGAGGTCACCCCGCTCCTGCACCAGCTCCGCTGCCAACTGGTACGGGTAGGGGGTTGCCGGGCGCGAGCGGCGCAGCTCCTCCAACGCCGCCTCGGCCTCCTCGACCCGGCCCAGGTCGAACAGCGCGTCGGCCAGCGCGACCCTCGCCTCGGCCCCGCTCTCACCACCCTGGTCAACGGCCTCGCCCAGCAAGGCCAGGGCGCGCTCGTGCTCGCCCGCCGCCCGCCACGCCTCGGCGGCTTCCAGCAGGATGTCGTCACGCTCGTCGGGGAACTCGTCGAGAGAGGCTTCCAGGTCCTGGGCGTCGCGGATCAGCTCCGCACGGGAAGGCATGCGCGGACTTTATCGAGCGGTGTCGGACGCGCTCCCGCACCTCGTCGGCGAGGCGCTCCGCGGCGGACGCGAACTCCCGGCCGAACTCGTCGGGGTCGGTGCCGGCCCAGCGCTCGTCCGGGCCGAGCGACACCCGCCGCCGGCACCAGGACCGCCGCGAGAGCGACGACCTTCCCCTCCGGGTGCCACCGTCACCCCGACGGCGCGGCCGGCTGCATCCACGAGCGCTCCGGGTCGTCGCCGACGGCGCGCATCTCGCGCAGGGCTTCGGCGCAGAGGGCCTGGCACCGGGAGATGGACCGCTCGCTCAGGCTGAGGCTTACCTCGAACGACCCGAAGAACGTGATCTCGGCCCTTCGCGCTTCCGGCTCGACACCGAGCTTGATCGGACCGTCGTCGGCCACTGCCACCCACATACCGCCCTGCGTGGTTTCTGCACTCACATAAAGGAACATATCCTCTGGATATCCACAGCCGGTATTACACGATTGAGTGACATGGTCGGGCGGTGGACGCCACTAAGGTGCTCGAAGTCGTTCGGAAAGGATCACCGTGCCGTACCAGACGACGCGGAAGCGACGGGTCGGCTCGCTGCTGCGGCAGTTCCGCGAGCGCGCCGGCCTCTCCGCCGAGGACGCGGCCCGACGCATCCGCAAGGCCCAGTCCACGATCAGCCGCACCGAGTCCGGGCAGACCCTGCCCAGCCTCGCCGAGGTCGAGGTGCTGCTCGCCTACTACAACGCCTCGGACGACGAGCGCGAGCACGCGCTCCAGAAGTGGGAGGACGCCAAGCAGGACGGCACGCGGCTCCCGCTGGCCGGTGCGGTGCCGAAGAAGTTCCAGGCGTACCTGCGGATGGAGACCGAGGCGGTGGCGCTCGACATCATCTCCCCGACCCTCGTCCCCGGCCTGCTCCAGTCCCGGCGGTACGCGCTGGCGATCACCGCGAACGGCGCGTCGATCGGCGGCGTGGTCGACGCGGAGAAGTTCGTCGAGTCACGGGTGGCGCGGCAGCGGCGCATCGCCGGGCCGGACCCCCTGGTCGTGCACGCCGTCCTGGACGAAGCCGCCGTGCGCCGCGTCGTCGGTGGCGCGGAGGTGATGGCCGAGCAGGTCGACCACCTGCTGGAATTGGCCGAGCGGGACAACATCACCGTCCAGGTGCTCCCCTTCGGGGCCGGCGAGTACCCCACGATGGCGGGGGCGGTCAGCATCCTCCGCTTCAACGACCCACTGGACGCCCCGTTCGTCGGATTGGAGTACGTCGGGGGCGACTCGATCGTGGATGATCCTGGAGACGTCGAAAGGTTGCGGGCCTCGTTCGCGTCGGCCGCGCGGCAAGCCCTGGACGTCACCAGGACCGTCGAGTTGTTGCGCACCATCCGGCAGGAGTTGGGGGACCGATGACCGAAGCACTCGTCAACTGGCGGAAGAGCAGTCGCAGTGGTGGGGCCAACCAGTGCGTCGAGTGCGCGGTCGTACCCGCTGGCCGGGCCGTCCGCGACAGCAAAGCCCCCACCGCCGGAACACTGGTCGTCCCGGTCGCGGCCTTCGCTCGGCTCGTCGAGACCGTCAAGGCCGGTGTCCGGGACGTCTGATCCAGCGGGAACCGACAGGGGTGCGGCTTCGTCCAACCTCAGGCCCGGTTCACGCGGTCGTTGGTAGCCTCGGACCGGGACCGACCAGTCACCGACCGTACGGGGGTAGGACGTCGTGGCAGAGGAGAACGGCCTACTGGGTGCCGTCGCCGGCATAGGCGGAGCCATCGGCAAGGCGGTCGGCGAGGTGTTCGCGGCGGAGAAGCGCCTGAGCGACACGATGGCCTCGGGCCCCGGTTCCAGCCAGAAGTTCGAGGTTAGCGAGCGCACCGTCCTCGAAGCGGGCAAGATCATAAACACGCGCGTCGAGGAACTGCGGGAACGTCTCTACGACGCCTACGGCGACCTGCGGATCAGCGTCAGCGGCATGGACAAGCTCAACAGCGACATCGCTGCCGCTTGGAACGACCGCTTGGTGGACTCCGAGGATTCCTACGCCCGCCGGATCGAGCAGTACATCGACAGCCTGGCTGGACTCGTGGAGCAGCTCCGCGCGACGGCCAAGCAGTACGGCCACACGGAAGAAGAGGTCGTGGCGGCAATGGGAGCGGCGAGTGCTTCGAAGCAGTAGAGGGCTGGTCGTACTCGCGGTGGCCGGTGCCGCTGTGTTGGCGGGCTGCTCTCCGAGTACCTCGGGCGATCCCAAGCCACAGACCACAACGAGTGCCGCACCCGAGTCGACCGGTTCGAGCGTGCCCACGGTGGCGTTCCCGAAACGCCCGCAGGAGCTGAAGCTCGAGGGCATCCCCGACGCGTGTTCCGTGTTGACCACGGAGCAGCAGGAGGAACTCGGGATCGACAACGCCAAGCCCGGCACGCAGGACGTGGTCAAGGGCAAGGACTCGCCTGCGTGCAGTTTCCGGGCGAACAGCCGCCCGCTGTACAGCTATGAGGTCGCCCTCGTCGCGAACGAGGGCGTCGGTTACTGGGAGGGCTCCGGTAACTTGGACGTCGCCCAGAAGACCGTAAGCGGGTACGGCGCCTACGAGGTCAGGCTGGCTGGCACCACGACCGGCGACTGCGCCTTGGCGATCGACGTGGCCGAGGGGCAGCAGTTCTTCATCTCTTTCTTCCCAATCGGTGACGGCTTCACCCAGGAACAGATGTGCCAGAACGTGGTCAAGGGTGCGGAGTTGGCGCTGACGACGTTGCAGACCTTGAAGTAAGGGGGAGGCATGAGCTTCAGGCAGATCACCGACCACCGCTTCGAGGGATACAGCAACGGTGCGTTGGCCGGCTTGGTCCAGCAGTTCCAGAGCGGCGACGCGGCCCAGCGGTTCAGCGATGCCTCGCACGCGTTGCGCCAGCTCGCGGCGACGTTGGACGAGACCGACGAGACGTTGCGCGACGAGCTGAAGAAGCTCGGCATCAACTGGCAGGGTGCGGCCGGTGACAACGCCGGGAAGGCGGTCACCGTGTCGGCTGACGTGGCCACGTCCGGCACCGATGCCGCCAAGCAGAACTCCAAGGCCACCGCCGTGCAGGGGGCCAACTACAGCCAGACCCGCAACAGCATGCCGGAGCCCGCCACGTTGCAGGGCGACACGGAGACGAACTTCTGGGACGACGCGGGCGGCTTCTTCGGGTACGAGACCGACCACGCGAAAGAGGTCAAGGCGACCCAGGCCGCGCGCGAGCAGACCATCCGCGGGCTCGACCAGTACACCGAGGCGAGCCGCGACGCGCTCAACCAGTACCAGGGCATGAACAAGCCGCCGCAGTTCGACGTGACGTCCGCGTCCAGCGTCAGCACGCCGGTGGCGCCGGCGATCCAGCCCGGTGGCGGGATCGCGGGTGTGCCGGGGGCCATGCCCGGGTCGCTGCCCGGTGGCGGGGTCGGCGGTCTGCCCGGCGGTGGCACGGTCGGGTTGCCGCCGCAGTTGCCCGGTGGCGGTCTTCCCGGTGGCCTGCCCGGTGGTCTTCCCGGCGGTGCCGTCACGGGGATCGCGCCCACCGTGCCCGGTGGCGGCTCGGCGGTGCTGCCGCCCGCCGCGCTGGGCAAGGCCGGCGGGTCGAACCTCGGGTTGGGGCTCGGGTTGGGGCTCGCCGGTGGTGCGGCGCTCGGGTTGGCGGCCGGTGCCGCGCGCGGAGCGCGGGTCGTGCGCAACCCGTCCGGCGGTGGTGTGCCCGCGGGGGCCAAGGTGCCCGAGGGCGCGGCCGGCGGGAAGGGTGGTTCCGGTGGCGGGGCCGGCTCCGTCCCGAAGGGCGGTGTGCCCGGTGTGCCCGGTGGCGCGTTGACCGGCAAGCCCGGTGTCTCGGCCACGATCGGCATGATCGACCCGGACGAGCGCGTGCCCGGTCGTCCCGGCGCCGCGGGCGCCGGCGCGGGCAAGGGCGTCGGTGCGGGGATGATGCAGCCCGCCGCCACCGCGAGGGGTGGCCAGGGCGAGGAGGACGAGGAGCACGTGCGCAAGTACGGCGTGGACTCCGACGACGTCTTCGGTGACGAGCGGATGGTCGTGCAGTCGGTCATCGGCGACGAGCCCGAGAAGAAGTGAAGTGAGCACGGTCGTCCTGTCGACCCTGGAGTTCGACGTCGCGTGGGAAGGCGAGCGGCTCGCCAGGCGCAGTGTCGCGCTGGACGTGCCCAGTCCCGGTGTCACGCACACCGAGCGGGCCGCGCTGGTGGACCGGGCCTGGCAGTCGCTCGCCGCACGCGGGCTGGCCGCGAACCGGCGGTTGACGCCCGAGTTGGCCGACGCGTTCGCGCTGCTCGCCAACCCGCAGGTGTCGATCGACCTGTGGGTGTGGGTGGACCGCCGCAAGATCAAGGGTCTCGCGGCGTCCGCCGGTGAGGACGGGCTGCTCGCCGTCGTCGACGGCGACGAGGTGTGGTTGATCGAGGCGCGCGCCAGTGCGCTCGCCGAGGCCGCCGTGTCCGTCGCCGGGGAGGTGCCCGCCGGGTACGGGCGTTCGATCAGCCTGCCGAACGACGTGCTGCGCAAGGCGTCCGACGAGGCCGGCCGGGACGCCGAGAAGCTGGTGCTGTCGCTGGAGCGGCACGGGTTGCCGCTGCACGAGGCGCAGGAGCTGGCTGCCATGTGCGACGGGATGAGCACGCGCGGCCAGTTCGGCGCCGAACGCGCCCAGGTCGGTGGGCCCCCCGTCCGGGCCTCGCGGGTGGTGGCGTGGCACGACACCCCGTCCGGCCGGTACCTGCACCTGGTGCGGCCCAGTTCGGACGGGCGCGAGTGGAGCACGATCACACCCATCGACAACGCCCGGCTCGCGGCCTGCGTCTGGGAGCTGCTCCAGGAGGTCTGAGCGCTTTCAGGGGGGTCCTGGGGGTGCTTCAGGGGGGTGTCCGGTGGAACCTCCCCGTTCCACGTGACGTCAATCGGGTGCGGGCCTGGGGGGCCAAGCACTGCCCGCCGTCCTTCGGGAGTGACGTTCGGTGACCAACGCTACGCTCAGCGCTACCGCGTTCCGCACGGCATGGGAACACCTCGACCTCGGCGCCATGCCGATCGTCCTGCACGTCCAGGACGATCCCGCACCGTGGAGCCACCTGACCGCGCAAGGTCTGGCCCGCGGCGCGGAACTCGACCCGTGGCTGGGGGCCGCCTTCAAACTGCTCGCCTACCCGCCGAGATCGGTGGACCTGCGACTCGGGATCGGCAGCACGGCCGTGCGCGCGCTCGCCGCGTCCACGGGCACCGGTTCGCTGCTGGCGGTGCTCAGGGGGGACCTGCTCTCCGTGCGCGAGGCGGGGCACGACCTGGCCACCGCGCTCGTCGGCCTGCTGCCCCGGCAGCCGGACGGGACGGTCGGCGCTCCGGACCTGCGGGGCCAGTTCGGGGCCGCGGCGATCGACCGGACCGGGCGGCGACGCCGGGCGACCGACGTGGTCGACTTCCACGGGCCGGTTGACGCCGGCGGGTTGCGCCGGAGGATCGCCGGGCTGTTGGACGAATTCCGCGAGTAGCCGGGAAGCGGGTGTGTGACCGGGGTCCTGGGATGGCAGGGCCCCGGGCGGCAGGGGTTAGCCTGGCGCGCATGGTGGGTGTCGCGGCTCGTGCGGATGTTCCTCCCTTTCACGTGATGGAGGTGCTGTCGGCCGCCGCGCGTCGGCAGCGGACGCACGGGGACGTCGTGTCGTTGGCCGCCGGGCAGCCGTCCAGCCCCGCGCCGACCCCCGTGCTGGAGGCGGCGCAGCGGGCCTTGCGCGAGCAGCCGTTGGGCTACACCGAGCAGCTCGGCATCGCCGAGCTGCGCGAGGCGTTGGCCGGGCACTACGCCCGGCAGTACGGGCTCGCGGTGTCGCCCGACGACGTGGTCGTCACGACCGGCTCGTCCGGGGCCTTCCTGTTGGCCTTCCTCGCCTCCTTCGACGCGGGTGACCGGGTGGCGCTCGCGCGACCCGGCTACCCCGCTTACCGGAACATCCTGCGGGCACTGGGCTGCGAGGTCGTCGAGCTGCCGTGCGGGCCGGAGACGCGCTTCCAGCCGACTGTCGCGATGCTGGAGGCGGCGGGGCGGCTCGACGGGCTGGTCGTGGCCAGCCCGGCCAACCCGACCGGCACCGTGCTCGCCCCCGACGAGCTGCGCGGGCTCGCCGAGTGGTGCGCGGAGCGGGGCGTGCGGCTCGTCAGTGACGAGATCTACCACGGCATCAGCTACGGCACGCCCCTCGCCTGCTCGTGGGAGACCTCCCGGGACACCATCGTCGTCAACTCCTTCTCCAAGGCGTTCGCCATGACCGGCTGGCGGTTGGGGTGGATGCTGCTGCCGCCCGACCTGCGGCGGGCCGTGGACCGGCTCACGGGCAACTTCACGCTCTGCCCGCCCGCCCTCGCCCAGCACGCGGCCGTCGCGGCGTTCGAGCCCGAGTCGTACGCGCAGGCCGAACGCCTGGTCGAGGGGTACCGCCTCAACCGGGACGTGCTGCTCAAGGGCCTGGCGGACCTCGGCATCGACGAGGTGGCCCCCGCCGACGGCGCCTTCTACGCCTACGCCGACGTCTCGCACCTCACGACCGACTCGATGGACTTCTGCCGCCGCCTGCTCGACGACACGGGCGTCGCGATCGTGCCCGGGATCGACTTCGACCCCGTGCGCGGGCACGAGTTCATCCGGATGTCCTTCGCCGGGGCCGGCCACGACATCGAGGAGGCGTTGCGGCGGATCGGCGGGTGGTTGTCGTCATCATGACGACAGTTGTACCCGCGGGGACCGGCCGGTGGGGGAACTCGCGGCCGGTGTCGCTCGTTCGTGTGGCATGGGTCGAATAATCCTGTGGCTGCTCGCCGCCTGGGTCGTGATCACGATCGCCGGAGCGGTCATCGAGGGCGTCTTCTGGCTCGCCGTGATCGGCGGCGTGCTGTTCCTCGGCACCGCCGCGTACGGCGCGATCAAGACCAACCGCCGCAAGGGCATCAAGGGGCCGTAGCGCCCCGGTAGCTGGTAAAACGCCGAACCGGCGTTCACCATGGTGCGGTGTCGGAGACTGATGAGCGCCGCCTCGCCCACTGGGAGCGGCGCGCCGAGTGGCCCCTGACCGGCCTCGCCGTGCTGTTCCTGGTGGCCTACGCCTGGCAGGTCCTCGACGACCGCGCGACCCCCGGCCTGCACGGCACCCTGGAGGTCGTCCTCTGGTTCGTGTGGCTCGTCTTCGCGGTCGACTACCTGGTGCGGCTCGTGATCGCGGTCGACAAGCGCAGGTTCGTGACCACCCACCTCTTCGACCTGCTCGCGGTGCTGCTGCCGGTGGTCCGCCAGTTGCGCGTGCTGCGCCTGCTCACCGTGCTCAAGCTGCTCAACCGCCGGTACGCCGGCCGGGTCCGGCAGCGGATCGGCGTCTACGTCGCGGCCGTCACGACCCTGGTCGGCCTGTGCGCCTCGCTCGCCGTCCTGGACGCCGAGCGCCGCCACCCCGATGCCTCGATCACCACCTTCGGCGACGCCGCGTGGTGGGTGCTCACCACCATCACCACCGTCGGCTACGGCGACCGCTACCCCGTGACCTGGGAGGGGAGGCTGGTCGCCGCGCTGCTCATGGTCGGCGGCATCGCCCTGATCGGTGTCGTCACGGGCACCATCGCGTCCTGGATCGTCGAGCGGCTCAGCGGCGTCGAGGGGTCGGTCGCCGAGGCCGAGCAGGCCACCGCGACCGAGCTCCGCCAGGTCAGGGCGGAGCTGGCCGCGCTGCGCGAGGAACTGCGCGAGGAGCTACGGGCCGAGCACCGACCGGGCGTGTGAGCTGCCCTGCCACAGCACGCCCGTCAGCCCCGCCGCGTTCGCCCCGTCCACGTTGACCTGCCGGTCGTCGAAGAACACGCAGTCGCGCGGGTCCGCACCGATCCGCTCGGCCAGCGCGGCGAAGATCCGCGGGTCGGGCTTCGCCACGCCCAGGTCGCCGGAGAACACCAGGTGCCGGAAGTGCCGGGTCCACGGCTCGCGCTCGGCCACCCGGGCGAACGTCGCCGAGGCGTTCGACAGCAGCGCCAGCGGCACGCCCTCCGACGCCAGGTCCGCCAGCAGCTCCAGCACCGACGGGTCCGGCCGCAGCCAGCCTCGCACGTCCACGTCCGTCAACCGCGCGGACAGCGCCTCGTCCACCTCGACGCCCAGCAGCGCGCCCACGGCCCGCCAATACACCAGGTCGGGCGTGCCGCTGTCGTAGTCGTGGCGCGGTTCCCAGTAGGCCGCCGCGAAGGCCTCGACGGGCGCCCCGAGCAGGGACGCCAGCTCGGGCAGCGCCCCGGTCGGCTGCGAGATCACCTCGCCGTAGTCGAACACCACCCAGCGCACGTCAGCTCGCCGACCCGATGCGCCGCAGCGCCTCGACCACGTCGTCCGCGCCCACGTCCCGGTGCGTCACGAACCTCACCCTGCCCGACATCGGCCCCGCGTGCACCCCCAGGTGCCGCAGCCCGGCGAGCGTCACGTCCAGGTCCGGCACGCCCGCCAGCACGATGTTCGTCTCCGGCTCGTCCACCTGCCAGCCCAGCTCGGCGAGGCCCTTGGCGAGCGCCTTGGCGTTGGCGTGGTCCTGCGCGAGGTCGTCGACCCGGTCCAGACCGACCAGGCCCGCGGCGGCCAGCACGCCGCCCTGCCGCACGCCGCCGCCCAGCATCTTGCGCACCCGCCGCGCCTCGGCGACGAACAGCGCCGACCCGGCCACGACCGAGCCGACCGGCGCGCCCAGCCCCTTGGACAGGCACACCTGCACGGTGTCCACGCCGACCGCCAGCGCCGCGGGCGGCAGGCCCAGGGCGACGGCCGCGTTCCACAGCCGGGCGCCGTCCAGGTGCACCCGCAGCCCGGTCTCGCGCGCGGCCGACACCAGCAGCGCGTGCTCGTCGGGCTGGGTGACCGAGCCACCCGCAGAGTTGTGCGTGTTCTCCAGGCACAACAGGGTCGTGCGCAGGTTGTAGTACGGCCCCGGGACGCCCGCCGCGGCGCGCACCGCGTCCGGCGACGCGCGTCCCGGACCGGCGTCGCACTCCAGCGGGTGCGGCATCCCGCCCGCGATGAACGCGGCCGTGCCCAGCTCGCTGTCCAGCACGTGCGCGCCGCGCGGCGCCAGGAACCGGTCGCCCGGCCGCAGGTGCACGGTGAGCGCGATGAGGTTGCCCATGGACCCCGTCGGCACCCACAGCGCCGCCTCCACGCCGAGCAGCTCGGCGACGCGGTCCTCCAGCAGTCTCATCGTCGGGTCGTGGTCGAGGACGTCGTCGGCGACCTCGGCGCGCGACATGGCCAGTCTCATGGCCTCGTCCGGTTGGGTCACGGTGTCCGACCGGAAGTCCAGCGGCGGGAGCGGGGTCACGAATGGATCACATCACACCGGGCAAGCCCCCACCCGGCCGCGTCGGCGGTACGACGATGGGGGGTGACGCAAGTCTCGGTCGACGGGCGTGCAACCGTTGGCCGTCCCGGTTCCGTCCGGTAGGTGCAAGCACGACGAGCGGAGAGAGTCCGCGTGGATCAGCGCGACGAGCAGGAGTTCGCGGAGTACTTCGTGGCTCGCCGGGAGGCCGTGCGCCGAACGGCGTTCCTGCTCTGTGGTGACTGGCACCGGGCGGACGACCTCGCGCAGACCGCGTTCGTCGCGCTGCACCGCAGGTGGCGGAAGGTCCGGGACAAGCAGGCCCTGGACGCCTACGTCCGCCGCAGCGTGGTGCGCGCGGTGATCGACGAGTCCCGGCGGCCGTGGCGGCGGGAGCGGTTCGTGGACCAGGTCCCGGACACGCCCGCGACCGACGGCGAGGTCGCCGACTCGGTGGCGACGCGCGAGACCCTGGTCGCGGGCTTGCGGCGGGTGCCGCCCAGGCAGCGGGCGGTGCTCGTGCTCAGGTTCCTGGAGGGCCTGGACGTCTCGGCGACCGCGGAGGCGCTCGGGTGCTCGGAGGGGACGGTCAAGAGCCAGACCTCCCGGGGACTGGAAGCCCTGCGCGAAGCGCTCGGCGATGCGATCGACGACTTGCGGCCCGCGTCGTGAACGGGAGGTGGAGGTAGGTGGACGAGCAGAAGCTCTCGGAGCTGTTCCGCGACGCGACCCGCGACGCGCCGCCCGCGTCCTTCGACGTGGGCGGGGTCCGGGCGGCGTCCGCACGGGCGACCGCGCGGCGCAGGTCGGCCGTGGCGCTCGGCTCCGCGCTCGCCGTCGTGCTGGTGTTCGGCGGCGTCGTGGTCTCGACGAGCCTGTTCGCGAACACCGCGGGCGACACCGCCGCGGTGGGTTCCGCGGAGGGCGTCCCGTCCCCGGACGTCACCCGGTTCGGTGAAGCCCAGGCGCCCGCGCTGCCCAAGGACGCCGCACCGGACCGGAGCGGTGGAATGCCGCCCAGGAGCGTCCCCGACGACCCGTCCACGCAGGGGGACGAGCCGTTGGGGACAGCCGACCGGCCAACGGTCGGCCGCACCCCCGGTGGGTGCGTCGAGGTGGACCGGGAGCTCGCCGTCGCCCTCGCCGACGAGCTCCCGGTCGCCCGGGGCCTCCAGCCCGCCCCGGCCGCCGCGAACTGCCCGGTGGGCGCGCGCGGCGCGAGCTACCTGGTCCGCGACGGCGGGACCACCGGCACGGTGTCCGTCGTCGTCGCGCCCGCGGGCACGTCCGACCTGGCGGTGGACCCGTCGGTGCGGTTCCAGAGCTCGCCCACGCCGGGCGGCGAGGAGCTGTACGTGCTCAGCGAGCCGGCGGCGGGGTCGGCGGTCGCGCCGTTCGCGGACGAGCTGGCGTCGCTGGCGCAGCGGCTCGGGGACCGGTTCTAGGGGCGGCACTAGTACCTTCCCTGCAATGACAGCCGCTACGCCGAAGGGCGAACGCCGCCGCCAGGCGCTGGTCGAGGCCGCCGCCGGCCTCCTGGCCACCGGTGGCTTCGACGCGATCCGGCACCGCGCCGTCGCCGAGCGCGCGGGGCTGCCGCTGGCCTCGACCACGTACTACTTCGACTCGCTGGAGGACCTGGTCACCGCCGCGCTGGAGCACCACGGCACCGCCGAGCTGGCCTACGGCAAGGCCCGGCTCGACGAGCTGGACCCGGGGGGCTGCAACGGCGACGCGCTCATCGACCTGGTGCTCGACCTGCTGCTCGGGCCGGTCGGCGAGGGCGACGCGGAGGCCGTGCTGCTGCGCTACGAGCGCCTCGTGGCCACCGGCCGGCGGCCCTACCTCCGGCCGCTGATGCGGCGGATGTCCGTGCAGCTGCACGACCTGCTGTTCGACATCTTCACCCGCACCGGTCAGCCCGTCACCCGCGAGCGGGTCGAGGAGCTCATCGCGCTGGTCGACGGCGCCGTCGTGAACGCCCTGATCGAGATCAGCCCGGACCCGCGCGCCGCCGCCCGGCGCATGCTCGAGAAGTCGATGCAACCCCGGTGACCCCCGACCGCGTTCAGGAGGTGGGGGCGCGGAAGGGGATGGCATGCGCAAGGCCGAGGAGCAGGGGTTCCGGGAGTTCGCGGTGGGGCACGCGGCCTCACTGCGGCGAACGGCGTACCTGTTCTGCGGTGACTGGCACATGGCCGAGGACCTGATGCAGGCGAGCCTGCTCAAGCTCTACCAGGCGTGGCACCGCATCGAGTGGCGCGACAACGCCTCGGCCTACGCCCGCAAGGTCCTGCTGCGCACGTGGCTCGACGAGAAGCGCCGGCCGTGGCGGCGGGCGGAGCAGCGCGACGGCCAGGTGCCGGACGTGGCGGACACGTCGGCCGACCCGGACCGGGCCGGTGAGCAGCTGTGGGCGCGCGACCTCGTGCACGCGGCGCTGCTGCGCGTGCCGCCGAGGCAGCGCGCCGTGCTCGTGCTGCGCTACTTCGAGGACCTGCCGGTGGCCGAGGTCGCGGTGGCGATGGGGTGCACCGAGGGCACGGTCAAGAGCCAGACCGCGCGCGGGCTCGTGGCGCTGCGCGCCGCCGTCGAGGAACTGGAGCGGGGGGCGGTGGTGGCGTCGTGAGCGAGGCGGAGATCAGGGAGGGGCTGCGCGCCGCGGTCGGGGACGAACCGCCCCTGGACTTCGACCCGGACGAGCTGATCGCGCGTGCCCGGCACGCCCGGAAGAGGCGTCGTGCGCTGGTGGCGGTGGGGGTGGCGACACTGGTGCTGACCGGGACGGTCCTGTCGCTGCCGGGCGTGCTCGACCGGCGCGCGGGGGTCGAGGTGGCGTCGGGGGGACCGGTGCTGACGACCACGGTCGAGCCGCCCCCGTCGTCGCCGGTGACGCCGCCGCCCGTCGCGCCGGACGGCGACCGGGACCTCCTGCCGTCGCGGTGGGGGCCGCCCGCCACCACCGTGACCGGGGAGCCCCGGCGCAGCGGGACCGAGGTGTTCCTGGCGCAGCACTTCGGCGCCCTGTTCAGCCGGGTCGTGCCGGGGGCCAAGGTGGTCGAGGTGGCCTTCGACGACAACGGCGGGCAGGGTGACGCCCGGTTCGCCAGCGGGCTGCTCCAGTTCCTCGACGCCGAGGGCACCAGCGGGGTGTCGGTGCAGCTCGGCGGTGGGGCGTCGGCGATGAGCCCGGTCGAGTTCTGCAGGACGGTCACGTGCGTGATGTCCCAGGAGCAGCCGGACGGCAGCCGCGTGGATGTCGCCACCGGCGACGGCGGCCCCGAGGGCACGGCCGTGCTGTCGGCGGCGCACTTCCGCGTCGACGGCACCGTGGTGCGGGTCAACGCCTACAACTACGACCCGGCGCAGGGCGGCACGCTGCGCGACACCGTGCCCCTGTCGCCGGAGCAGCTGATCCGGCTGGCCGTGGACCCGAAGGTGGCCCTGTTCTGACGTGCCCGGTTCCCGGCCCCGCCCGGACGGCAAATATGCTGGTCACGTGACGGTCAAGCCCCGCATCGCCAATGTCCTCGCCGGTCGCTACGCCTCAGCGGAGCTGGCCACGCTGTGGTCCGCCGAGCACAAGGTCGTGCTGGAGCGGCAGTTGTGGCTCGCCGTGCTGCGGGCGCAGGCCGACCTGGGCGTCGACGTGCCGGCGGGGGCCGTCGCCGACTACGAGCGGGTCGTCGACCAGGTCGACCTGGCGTCCATCGCCGAGCGCGAGCGGGTCACCAGGCACGACGTGAAGGCGCGCATCGAGGAGTTCAACGCCCTCGCCGGGCACGAGCACGTGCACAAGGGCATGACCTCGCGCGACCTCACCGAGAACGTCGAGCAGCTCCAGGTCCTGCGCTCGCTGGAGCACGTGCGGGGCAAGACCGCCGCGGTCCTCGGTCGCCTCGCGCGCCGCGCCGCCGAGCACGCCGACCTCGTCGTGGCCGGTCGGTCGCACAACGTCGCCGCCCAGGCCACCACCCTCGGCAAGCGCTTCGCGACCGCCGCCGACGAGGTGCTCGTCGCGTTCCGGCGGCTGGAGGAGCTGATCGCGCGGTACCCGCTGCGCGGCGTCAAGGGCCCCGTCGGCACCGCCCAGGACATGCTCGACCTGCTCGGCGGCGATCGGGACAAGCTGGTCGGGCTGGAGCGCGCGGTGGCCGGGCACCTCGGGTTCGAGCGGGTGCTGACCAGCGTCGGCCAGGTCTACCCGCGGTCGCTCGACTTCGACGTGGTGTCGACGCTCGTGCAGCTGGCGGCCGGGCCGTCGTCGCTGGCCAAGACCATCCGGCTGATGGCGGGCCACGAGCTGGTGACGGAGGGCTTCAAGCCCGGCCAGGTCGGCTCCAGCGCCATGCCGCACAAGATGAACACGCGTTCGTGCGAGCGCGTCAACGGGTTCGCGGTGATCCTGCGCGGCTACCTGTCGATGGTCGGCGAACTCGCGGGCGACCAGTGGAACGAGGGTGACGTGTCGTGCTCGGTCGTGCGCCGGGTCGCGCTGCCGGACGCGTTCTTCGCGCTCGACGGGCTCCTGGAGACGTTCCTGACGGTGCTCGACGAGTTCGGCGCCTACCCGGCCGTGGTGGCCCGCGAGCTGGACCGCTACCTGCCGTTCCTCGGCACGACGAAGGTGCTGATGGCGGCCGTGCGCGCGGGCGTGGGGCGGGAGACCGCGCACGAGGCGATCAAGGAGAACGCGGTCGGGGTGGCGCTCGCGATGCGCGAGCGGGGCCTGGCGGAGAACGACCTGCTGGACCGCCTCGCCGCCGACGACCGCCTGCCGCTCGACCGGGCCGCCCTGGACGCCCTGCTCGCCGACCGCCTGTCGTTCACCGGCGTGGCGGAGCAGCAGGTGGCCGACGTGGTGGCGCAGGTGGAGGACGTGCTGAAGGCGTTCCCGGCGGCGGCCGGCTACGTGCCGGAGCCGATCCTCTGACCGGCGCGGAGCGCGTCCGGACCGCTCAGCGGGCGCGCTCCCAGCGCAGGCGCTGACGCCGACCGGGCTCGCAGACCAGCGCCCGCCCCGCCGGGTCCACCGCCGTCGCGCCCCGCTCCTCGCACGGGAACCCCTCGATCGCCACCTCGTCGAACCCGGGTTCCGTCGTCGTCGGCGCCACGGCCGTGGGTTCCGGCGCGGGCGGCGGCTGGACGTCGACCGGCGGCGGGGGCGGGGCTTCGGTGGTCGCCCGCACGGTGGGTGGCGGCGGTGTCGTGGTGACCGGGCGCACGGAGATGCTGGCCACCGCCGGGACGGACGGGGGCGCCGTCGGGGAACTGGTGGCGGTGGTGGGCACCTCCACCGGTTCCGGGACGGCCGTCGGCTTGCCGCACGCGCCCGTGAGCAGCAGGGCGAGCAGGCAGCTCCCCCCGACGACGGCCACTGGCGCCTTCCGATGGACCACGGGAAGCAGCGTAGGGGTAGCGGGTCCGATACCCCAAGTGGCGGTGTCGCGGACGCACGCACGGAGTAGTGCTACAGCCTGCCCGCGTCGATGATCCTCTTCAGGAACTGCCTGGTGCGGGGGTGCTCCGGGTCGCCCAGGACCTGCGCGGGCGGGCCGGACTCGACCAGCTTCCCCCCGTCGAGGAACACCACCCGGTCGGCCACCTGGCGGGCGAACCCCATCTCGTGGGTCGCCATCAGGATCGTCCTCCCCTGCCCCGCCAGCTCCCTGACCAGCTCCAGCACCTCGCCGACGAGCTCCGGGTCCAGCGCGCTGGTGATCTCGTCCAGCAGCAGCAGGCGCGGCACGTGGGCCAGCGCGCGGGCGATCGCGACGCGTTGCTGCTGGCCGCCCGACAGCTGCTCGGGGTAGCCGCGGGCGCGGTCGGCCAGGCCCACGCGGGCCAGCAGTTCCAGCGCGCTCCGCTCCGCGTCGGCCCGGGGCACGCCGTGCACGACGCGCGACGCGAGCGTGACGTTGTCGAGCACGGTCATGTGCGGGAACAGGTTGAACGCCTGGAACACGACGCCCATGCGCCGCCGCGCCACGTCGGCGTCCACCCTCGGGTCGGAGACGTCCACGCCGTCGAGCAGCACCTGGCCGTCGTCCACCTCCTCCAGCAGGTTCACGCACCGCAGCAGGGTCGACTTGCCCGACCCCGACGACCCGATCAGCGCCACCACCTCGTGCTCGCGCACGTCGAGGTCGATGCCGTCCAGCACCGTGCGAACCCCGTAGCGCTTCACCAGCCCGCGCACGGACAGCACCGGGTCGGACAGCACCGGGTCGGGCAGCACAGGCTCGGTCATCGTCCCCCCTGTCGGCGTTCCACCCGGCGGCCCACGGCGTCGGCGAACCGGGCCGTCGGCACCGCGAGCAGCACGAACAGCAGCCCCGCCACCACGTACGGGGTGAAGTTGAACGCCCGGGACTGCTCGATCTGCGCCGCCCGCACCGCGTCCACCGCACCCAGCACGGAGATGAGCCCGCAGTCCTTCTGGAGCGCCACGAAGTCGTTCAGCAGCGCCGGCATGACCCGCCGCACCGCCTGCGGCAGCACGACCAGCCGCATGATCTTGCGCGGCGGCAGCCCGAGCGACCGGGCCGCCGCCACCTGCGACGGGTGCACCGACTCGATGCCCGCGCGGAACACCTCGGCCACGTACGCGGTATAGGCGAGCACGAGCGCCAGGCCGCCGAGCACCACGTAGTCGTTCGGCACGCCCGTCAGCCGCAGCGCGGGCAGCCCGAACCCGACCAGGTACAGCAGGATGATCAGCGGCAGCCCGCGGAACAGGTCCACGTACACCGTGGCCAGCGCGCGCAGCGGGAACCACACCGGGCTGCGCAGGGTGCGCAGCGCCGCCACACCCAGCGCGAGCACGAGGATCAGCACCCCGCACACGACCAGCACGCGCAGGTTCAGCCACAGCCCGTCGAGGATCGCGGGCAGCGACCGCCACGCCGTCTCCACGTCGAAGAACGAGTCCCGGACGCGCGGCCAGCCGGGCGCGGTGGTGGTGGTCGCCACCACCGCGGCGGCGAACACCACCGTGGACAGCAGCGCGACCAGCGTGGACCGCCGCGAGCGGGAACGCCGGTAGGCCAGGCGTTCCCGTTGCAGCTCGCTCGTCACTTCAGCTCGGGTGCCGTGCCCGCGGCCGACAGCCACTCCTGCTCGATCTTCGCCAGCGTGCCGTCGGCCCGCAGGTTCTCCACCGCGGTGGAGACGCACGCGGTGAGCGGGCTGCCCTTGTCCAGCACGATGCCGAACTGCTCGGGCTTGCCGTCGCCGGCCGGGACCTGGCCCACGATCACGCCGTCCTCCAGCTCCGCCGAGGTGATGTAGAACGCGGTCGGCAGGTCCACCACCAGCGCGTCGATCTGCCCGGCGCGCAGGGCGGCCTTGGCGTCGTCGTTGGTGTTGTAGACGGCCACGTCCTGCGCCGGCTGGAGGCGCTTGGCGGCGTCGTAGCTGGTCGTGCCGACCTGGGCGCCGACCTTGACCTGCTTCAGCTCGGCGAGCGTCTTCACCGAGGCGGCCTTGGACGACTCCAGCGTGATCACGGCCTGGCCCACGTCGTAGTACGGCGCGGAGAAGTCGACGGCCTGCCTGCGCTCCTCGGTGATGGAGAACTCGGTGAGGTTGGCGTCGTAGGTCTTCCTGCCGGGCTGGATCGCCGCGTTGAACGGGACCCGCGTCCAGACGACCTCCTCCTTCGAGTACCCCAGCTCACCCGCGAGGGCGTAGGCCACCGCGGACTCGAAGCCCTTGCCGTTGGTCGGGTCGTCGTCCACGTACCACGGCTCGTAGACCGGCTGGTCCGTGCCGAAGGTGATCTTGCCCGTGGTCAGCGTCGCCAGGTTCGCCTTGTCGCAGGCGACGCCGTCGACCTGGTTGGTGGGCGGCGCGGCCTGCTCCTCGGGGGCGCAGGCGGCGACCGCGAAGAGGGCGGTGACGGCGAGTATCACTCCGGGTGCACGCATGGGGGAGATCTTGCCGCAGGTGGGAAGGGGTGCCCACGGAGCGGGACGAAGTAGGCTTCGGATCGTGCCCAAGCTCGCCGACTACCGGCAGGTCGCCGCAGGCAAGGTCCGCCAGGTCCACGAGGTGGACGACGACCTGCTCCTGTTCGTCGCCTCCGACCGGATCTCCGCCTACGACCACGTGCTCTCCACGGAGATCCCCGACAAGGGGCGCGTGCTCACCGCGATGAGCGTGTTCTGGTTCGAGAGGTTCGCGGACCTCGCGCCCAACCACCTGGTGGCGTGGGACGACCCGCGCATCCCCGACGAGGTGCGCGGCCGGGCGCTGCTCGTGCGCCGGCTCGACATGGTGCAGGTGGAGTGCGTCGCCCGCGGCTACCTCACCGGGTCCGGCATGGTCGAGTACCGGCGGGACGGCGCGGTGTGCGGCGTGCAGCTGCCCGGGGGCCTGGTCGAGGCGTCCGAGCTGGCGGAGCCGATCTTCACCCCGGCGACGAAGGCCGAGATCGGCGCGCACGACGAGAACGTGTCGTTCGAGCACGTCGTGGCGCAGGTCGGTGCCGACCTGGCCGGCCGGCTGCGGGACGCGACGCTCGCGATCTACGGCGCGGCCCGCGAGTACGCCCGGTCCCGGGGCGTGATCCTGGCCGACACGAAGTTCGAGTTCGGCCTCGACCGCTCGGGCGCGCTGGTCCTCGGCGACGAGGTGCTGACGCCCGACTCGTCGCGCTACTGGCCCGCCGACGGCTACGCGCCCGGCCGCGTGCAGCCGTCGTTCGACAAGCAGTACGTCCGCGACTGGCTGACCTCGGACGCCTCGGGCTGGGACCGCGCGTCCGACACCCCGCCGCCCCCGCTGCCCGACGACGTCGTGGCCGCCACCCGCGCCCGGTACGTCGAGGCGTACGAGCGGATCACCGGGCTGTCCTTCGCCGACTGGCCCTCCGGCACGTCCTGAGCGGGGGCACGCCCCGAACTCGTGATTTCGCCCGATCCGCACCGGCGCGTCACCTCGTCGCCAAGCGGGCGACACGCCGGTGCGGCGCACTGGACGCATGGCCGCCCACCTCGTGGTTTCGCTGTCCGGCATCGGCTCCGACACGCTCGACCGGTGCGCCGACCTGGCCGACGCGCTGGACCGGCGGCACGTGCCGCTGTCCCTGCTCCTGGCCCCGCGCAAGGCCGTGCCCGGCGCGGTTCCCGACTGGGTCCGCACGCGCGTCGCCGCGGGTGACGCGCTCGTGCTGCACGGGTTCGACCACGCCGCCGACCCGACGCACCGGGCGGTGTCACTGCGCCGCCGGGCCGAGTTCTCCGCGCTCCCCGCGCACGAGGCGGGGCTGCGGCTGGTCGCCGCGCGCGCCGGCCTGCAGCGGCTCGGCCTGGCCACCGACCTGTTCGCGCCGCCGTCGTGGCTCGCGTCACCGGGCACGCTGGTCGCGCTGCGCCGGCACCGGTTCGCGGTGTGCGCGGACATGGCGGGCGTGCGCGACCTGCGCACCGGCGACGTGCGGCCCGGCCGGGTGCGGATGGCCGTCGACCACTGGAGCCACCTGCTCGCGGTCGGCAGGTCGGCCCGGCGCGGCGGCCTGGTGCGGCTCGGCGTGGACGCCGCGTCGCTCGACCGGCTCGCGCCCGTGCTGCTGGAGGCCGTGGACCTGGCCCTGCACCACGGGGCCGCGCCGACCACCTACAGGGCCAACCCCTCCCCGCTGGGCAGCACGACGACCTCGACGCCGTCGGGCGCCGTGCCGGTCAGGACGCGGTAGTGCACCGCCGGGTCGGCCAGGACCGCCTGGTGGATCGGCACCGCCTTGCGCGGGCCGACCGCGGCGAGGAAGTCCGCCGCGTCGGACAGCTTCATCCACGGCGCGGCCGTCGGCAGGCCCAGCACGTCGACCCGCTGCCCGGGGACGGTCAGCGAGTCGCCCGGGTGGTAGAACGCGCCGTCGTCGACGAGGTAGCCGACGTTCGCGGGCAGCGGGACCGCCGGGTGGATGACCTCGTGCGGGGCGTCGACGACGCGCACGGACGTGCCGCCGAGCGCGAGCACCGCGCCGGGCTCGGCCCGTCGCGCCCCCGCCAGGTCGAACGGCGCGAACAGCGCCGCCCCGGGGTTGCCCTCGCGCAGGGCGGGCAGCCGGTCGGGGTCGAGGTGGTCGGCGTGCTCGTGCGTGACGAGGATCGCGTCGAGCCCGGTCACCCGCTCGAAGCCGGACGAGAGCGTGCCGGGGTCGAACAGGACGCGCGCGGAGCCGGTGTCGACCAGCAGGCAGGAGTGTCCGAAGTGGACGATTTCCATGGTGGGCCTCCTCACCGCACCGTTCTACCCCGGTTCAGCCGACCGCGCGCAGCAGTTCGTCCTCGACCTCCGGCGGCAGGCCGGCGCGGCGGTCGCGGTCCAGGCCCAGTTCCCGCTCGTGCTCCAGGGCGTCCACGGCGGTCTCGGCGGTCGGCCTGACGCGCAGCCCGGCGGCCAGCGCGGGACCCGCGTCGCGGAACATCATCGACCGGTGGTCGGCCGGCAGCCACAGCGGCAGCGACCGCGGCCCCGCCCACGGCGCCACCCCGTGCCGCGCCAGGACCTCCTCGGGGATGCGCACCAGCTCGGTGCCCGGCGGCGCCACCGCGCCCGCGACCTCCCCCAGGACCAGGCTCAGCGGGTTGCTCGGCCCGACCGCGTCGTAGGTGCCGGTGAGCCGCCGTTCGGCCGCGTCCACCACCCACGCCGCGAGGTCGCGCACGTCCACGTGCTGCGCGGGCTGGTCGGGCGCGTCCGGCACGGCCACCCGCCCGCCCCGGCCGAGCCGGTTCGGCCAGTACCCGAACCGGTCGCTCCGGTCGCCGGGACCCGTGATCAGGCCGGCGCGGACGATGAACGCCCGGTCGCCGACGGCGTCGAGGACGGCGTTCTCACTGGCCACCTTGACCGCGCCGTACCGCTCGGGCGACATCGGCGCGCGGGGGTCGTCCTCCAGCGGCGCGAACGTCTCCGTGCTGCCGGGCGTGGCGTGGTCGGCGTAGACCGAGCAGCTGGAGATGAACGTCCAGTGGTCCGCGCCCACCGAGGACAGCGCGCCGCGCACCCAGCCGACCGACATGGTGGCCACGTCCACGACCGCGTCGAAGTGCGTGCCCTCCAGCTCGCCGAGCCCCGCGTTCCGGTCGACGGGCACGTGCACGGCCCCCGCGGGCACCGCCCCGGACTCCCCGCGCGCCGCGCACACCACGTCGTGCCCCCGCCGCACCGCCTCGGCCGCCGTCGCCCTGCCGAGGAAGACCGTGCCGCCGAGCACCAGCATCCGCATGGCCCCACCCTGGGACCGCCGGGGCGCGACCGCCAGCGGGTCAGCCGAAAGCGAACACGTGAACACACGTTCGGGCGGCGTTCGTGCAGGCCAACCGGTCGGGTGCCGATGAACGGCCGTGACAGTGCACGCCTTCGTCGACGAATCACGGCGCAACGACACGTACTACCTCGGGGTCGCGCTGGTGGACCCTGGTGCGCTGGCGCCCCTCCGGGCGCTGCTGCGCGGCCTTCTCCTGCCCGGCCAGCGGGAACTGCACTTCAACCGGGAGACGCCTCAACGCCGCAGGCTGGTCCTCTCCCGACTCGCGCACTTCGGGGCGCGGGTGGACGTCTACCGGGCGGACTGCCGCAAGAGCGAGGAGCTGGCCCGACGCACGTGCGTCGAGCGCCTGGTGAACGACCTGCTCGACCTCGGTGCCGCCCGCTTGGTGCTCGACAGCCGAGTCGGTCGCGACTACCACGACGTCCGCACCATCCGCGACGTCCTCGGCACGAGGCCGAGCGAGTCGAGCATGGCCTACGAACACTTCGACAGCACGGGGGACCCGCTGCTCTGGCTCGCGGACCTCGCGGTGTGGAGCTACGGAGCGGGCGGTGACTGGGGACGTCGGGTAGCGCCCGTGATCGGTTCGGTGATCCGATTGGACTGGTCCTGAAAGCGCGAAGCACGGCCGCCGACCGTCCGGTCGGGTGCCGTGCTCACTTCCTCGGCCTACGGGGCCTCGGCGATACGAAGATTATCAGAACTCCGGCCCCGCATATCGATCACGATCGGGTGAAACCAGGTGAACGTGTGCCCCCCGCCACCTGTGAACTCGATGAACACCCAGCTCAGGTACCCTTCGCGAGTACCGCCAGTCCTCCTAGCTTGGAGCAGCCTGTCGTGGCCCGAGTCGTCGTCGACGTCATGCCGAAGCCCGAAATCCTCGACCCGCAGGGACAAGCGGTGGCCAACGCGCTGCCCCGTCTCGGGTTCGACGGGATCACCACTGTCCGCCAGGGCAAGCACTTCGAGCTGGAGGTCGCCGACGACGTCGACGACGCCACGCTCGCGAAGATCGCCGAGACGTTCCTCGCCAACCCGGTCATCGAGGACTGGGTCGTGAGGCGGGTCGAGGCATGAGGGTCGGGGTCATCACCTTCCCGGGCACGCTGGACGACGTCGACGCGGAGCGCGCGGTCAGGTACGCGGACGGCGAGGCCGTTCCGCTGTGGCACGCGGACCACGACCTCAAGGGCGTCGACGCGGTCATCGTGCCCGGTGGCTTCTCCTACGGCGACTACCTGCGCTGCGGCGCCATCGCCCGGTTCGCCCCGGTGATGCAGGAGGTCGTCGAGGCCGCGAACAAGGGCATGCCGGTCCTGGGCATCTGCAACGGCTTCCAGATCCTGTGCGAGGCCCACCTGCTGCCCGGCGCGCTCGTGCGCAACTCGAAGCTGCACTTCGTGTGCCGCGACCAGTGGCTGACGGTCGAGAACAACGAGACCGCCTGGACGACCCGGTACGACCGGGGCGCCGAGGTCCTGGTCCCGCTGAAGTCCGGCGAGGGCGGCTACCAGGCCGACCAGCGCACCCTGGACGAGCTGGAGGGCGAGGGCCGGGTGGTGTTCCGCTACGCCGGCGGGAACCCGAACGGCTCCCGCAACGGCATCGCGGGCATCACCAGCGCGAACGGGCGGGTCGTCGGCCTGATGCCGCACCCGGAGCACGCGATCGACGCGCTCACCGGCCCGACCGACGACGGCCTGGGCATGTTCCTCTCCCTCGTCGACTCGGTGGTGGGGGCATGACCGCGGAGATCCTCAAGGTCGACACCGTCAAGGACGCGGAGAGCACGCCGGACCAGGAGCAGCCCTACAGGGAGCTGGGCCTGAAGGACGACGAGTACGCCCGCATCAAGGAGATCCTGGGCCGCCGCCCCACGGACGCCGAGCTGGCGATGTACTCGGTGATGTGGAGCGAGCACTGCTCCTACAAGTCGTCCAAGGTGCACCTGAAGTACTTCGGCGAGACCACCACCGACGAGATGCGCGAGAAGATGCTCGCGGGCATCGGCGAGAACGCGGGCGTGGTCGACATCGGCGACGGCTGGGCGATCACCTTCAAGGCCGAGAGCCACAACCACCCGTCGTACGTCGAGCCGTACCAGGGCGCGGCGACGGGCGTGGGCGGCATCGTGCGCGACATCCTCGCGATGGGCGCGCGCCCGCTGGCCGTGATGGACCCGCTGCGCTTCGGCCCGGCCGACGCGCCGGACACCCGCCGCGTGCTGCCCGGGATCGTCGCGGGCGTCGGCGGCTACGGCAACTGCCTGGGCCTGCCGAACATCGGCGGCGAGGTCGTGTTCGACGCCACCTATGCGGGCAACCCGCTGGTCAACGCCCTGTGCGTGGGGGCCATGCGGGTCGAGGACCTGCACCTGGCGCACGCCTCGGGCACCGGCAACAAGGTCATCCTGTTCGGCGCGCGGACCGGCCTCGACGGCATCGGCGGCGTGTCCGTGCTGGCGTCCGAGACGTTCGACGACACGGCGGGCGCGGGCAAGCGCAAGAAGCTGCCGAGCGTGCAGGTGGGCGACCCGTTCACCGAGAAGGTGCTCATCGAGTGCTGCCTGGAGCTGTTCGCCGAGCGCATCGTCGTCGGCATCCAGGACCTCGGCGGCGCGGGCCTGGCGTGCGCGACGTCCGAGCTGGCCAGCGCCGGTGACGGCGGCATGCACGTGTACCTGGAGCGGGTGCCGCTGCGCGCCACCGGCATGATGCCGGCGGAGATCCTGTCCAGCGAGTCGCAGGAGCGCATGTGCGCGGTCGTGCGGCCCGAGGACCTGGACGCGTTCATGGCGGTCTGCGCCAAGTGGGACGTCATCGCCACGGAGATCGGCGAGGTCACCGAGGGCGACCGGCTCGTCATCACCTGGCACGGCGAGGTCGTGCTGGACGTCCCGCCGCGCACGGTCGCGCACGAGGGCCCGGTGTACGAGCGGCCGATCGAGCGCCCGGCCGACCAGGACGCCCTCCAGGCCGACGCCCCGGACCGGCTCCCGAAGCCGGCCGACGGCGAGCTGCTGGAGCTGGTCAAGACCATGGCGGCGTCGCCGAACCTGGCGTCGAAGCGGTGGGTCACCCAGCAGTACGACCGGTACGTGCGCGGTGGCACGGTGCTCGCGCAGCCGTCCGACTCGGGCATGATCCGCATCGACGAGTCGACGCACCGGGGCGTGGCGCTGGCCACCGACTGCAACGGTCGCTACACCAGGCTCGACCCGTACGCGGGCGCGCAGCTGGCGCTGGCCGAGGCGTACCGGAACGTGGCCACGTCCGGCGCCACGCCGGTCGCGGTGACGAACTGCCTGAACTTCGGCTCGCCCGAGGACCCGGGCGTGATGTGGCAGTTCGAGCAGGCCGTGAAGGGCCTGGCGGACGGCTGCGCCGAGCTGGGCATCCCGGTGACCGGCGGCAACGTCAGCTTCTACAACCAGACCGGTTCGACGGCGATCCTGCCGACGCCGGTGGTGGGCGTGCTGGGCGTGATCGACGACGTCCGCCGCCGCATCCCCACGGGGATCGGCGCGGAGGCCGGCGAGACGCTGCTGCTGCTCGGCGAGACGCGCGCGGAGTTCGGCGGCTCGGAGTGGGCGCACGTCGTGCACGGGCACCTGGGCGGCCTGCCGCCGAAGGTGGACCTGGCGCGCGAGAAGCTGCTCGGCGAGGTGCTGGTGGCGGGTTCGCGCGACGGGATGCTGTCCGCCGCGCACGACCTGTCCGACGGCGGCCTGGCGCAGGCGCTGGTCGAGACCTGCCTGATCGGCGAGGTGGGCGCCCGGGTGTTCCTGGAGGGCGACCTGTTCACCGAGCTGTTCAGCGAGTCCACGGCCCGCGTGCTGGTGGCCGTGCCGCGCACCGAGGAGCTGCGGTTCACCGACATGTGCACGGCGCGCGGCCTGCCGTGGCGCAAGGTCGGCGTGGTGGACCCGGAGTCCGGCTCGCTGGAGGTGCAGGGCCTCGGGGCGCTGCCGCTGGACGAGCTGCGCGAGGCGTGGGAGGGCACCCTCCCGGCGCTGTTCGACTGAGGTGACGGCGGGGTCGGCCGGGCGCGGAGCTCCCGGCCGACCCCCTCACCGGCGGGCGGAACGCGTGCCCGTCAGCCGTTGGCCAGCGCCTGCAACCGGTCGTAGGCGCCGTTGAACTGGTTCTGGTCGATGGGCGAGGACGAGTACTGCCAGATCGTGTAGATCGGCCAGGCGTACGGCAGGGTGCCGACCGTGGTCGAGTAGCGCGCCACCCACAGCGGGTTGGTGGAGCTGAAGTCGCCGCCGACGCACTGGTTCCACCAGCTGGTGGACGTGTAGATGACCGGCCAGCGGCCCGTGCGGGCGTGGTAGCGGTCGCTGAACGAGAGGACCCACGACGTCATGCCGGCCTTGCTCAGGCCGTAGCAGGTCGAGCCGTACGGGTTGTACTCCATGTCGAGCGCGCCCGGCAGGGTCTTGCCGTCGCGCGACCAGCCGCCGCCGTTGGCGATGAAGTAGTCGGCCTGCGCCGCGCCACCGGAGCGGTCGGGCAGCGCGAAGTGGTACGCGCCCCTGATCATGCCGATGTTGTAGGAGCCGTTGTACTGCTGGGCGAAGTACGGGTTGCGGTAGTTGGTGGACTCGGTCGCCTTGACGTAGGCGAACCGCTTGCCCTGGTTCCACCAGTACGCCCAGTCGACGTTGCCCTGGTGGCCGCTGACGTCGATGCCGTAGACGACGGCCTGGGCGCCCGGGTCGGTGTCGATCACGACGCTCCGGCCGTCCCCGCCCTCGTGCTTGCGGATCTGCGAGCCCATGGCGTGGTCGCCGACGGGTGCCGCGTCGGCGGATCTGGTGTCGGAGGTGGTGGGTGCGGTGGTGGTGGGTGCGGCGGTGGCGAGGGCCGAGCCGGACAGGGCCAGGCCGACGGCCGCGATCAAGGACGTGGCGGAGCGGGCGAAGCTCTTCATCGGGACTCCTTGAGCCAGTGCAGGGGGTTGACTCGTTGGGCAGTGTGCCGCTCGTTTAACCAATTCACCAGGGTTCGTGTTAATTGGTCACGAAAACGGAGCAACGCCCGCCGAGCCACCCCGCGTACGGGCAGGTCCCGGTCCCGGTGGAGGGGTGACGACGGGGGCCGGGGCCGCGGTGCGGCCCCCGCCCCCGTGCTGCTTCGTGGTCGTCGGGGCACCCGGTCGGGCGGTCGGGGTGCGCGGACGGGTGTGCATCGCCATCGACGCCCCCGTTCGGTCGGCGGTGCTGGTACGTACGGCCTAGATCGTCCGGCCATTCGCCCGTTCCCGCATCACGGGAGCCGATCCCGGGGCGCGATCCGGCAGCCGTGACCCGACAGCCGTGACCCGGCGGGCCGCTACCCGTCCAGCCGGCGCAGCTCCTCCGGGGTCAGCCGGACGTGCACCGCGTCGGCCGAGTCGGCGATGCTCGCGGGCCGCGACGCGCCGGGGATCGGCACGACCTGCGGTGCCTTGGCGAGCATCCAGGCCAGGCACGCCTGCTGCGGGCTCACCCCGTGCGCCTCGCCGACCTCGGCGAACGCCGCGAACTTCGTGCCGAGCTGTCCGGCCGAGCCCATGCCGCCGAGCGGGCTCCACGGCAGGAACGCGACGTCCAGCTCCGCGCACAGCTCCAGTTCCGGCTCGCTGGAGCGGAACGCGGGCGAGAACTGGTTCTGCACGCTCGCCAGCCGACCGCCGAGCACGTCGTTCGCCTCCCGGATCTGCGCCGGGTCGAAGTTCGACACGCCCGCGAGCCGGATCTTGCCCTCGTCGAGCAGGTCGGCGAGCGCGCCCACCGACTCGGCGATCGGCACGTCCGGGTCGGGCCGGTGGAACTGGTAGAGGCCGATGGCGTCGACCCCGAGGCGGCGCAGCGACGCCTCGCACGCGGCCTTGAGGTACTCGGGCCGCCCGTCGAGGCCCCAGCCGCCGTCCGGGGTGCGGGTGTGGCCGCCCTTGGTGGCGACCAGGACGCCGTCGACGCCCTTGAGGGCCTCGGCGATCAGCTCCTCGTTGTGCCCGAAGTCGGTGTCGTCGGCCGAGTAGGCGTCGGCCGTGTCGATCAGCGTCACGCCCTTGTCGAGCGCGGTGCGGATCGTGTCGATCGCCCGGTCGCGGTCGGGGCGGCCGGACAGCGACATCGGCATCCCGCCCAGGCCGATGGCGCTGACCTCGACACCTCCGATACGACGAGTCAACATCGTGGACCTTCCTCCGTTGTGCGTCTTCGTACGCCGTTGTGGTTCCCCACCAGCGTGGGCCGAACGCGGTGAGCTGTCCAACAGGAGGACCCGGTGCCGTCAGTCCCGCTGGACGTGGTCCGGCAGGACGGCGGGTCGCCCGTCGGGTGGCCGCTGGTCGGCGGGTCGCCCGTCGCCGACCAGCGGCCACCCGGCGGGGTCGAGGCGCATCGCGGTGCCGGGCAGCACCTCCAGGGCGCCGACCACCTCGGGCAGCCGCGGGCTGACGTGCAGGAACGTGCCGACCTGGGCGCCCGTGACGTCCACCCGGCCGAGGAAGGACGTGTCCTGGAACGAGACGCCGCCGTGGAGCTTGGCGTCCCGGAGGTCCACCCGTCCGTGGAACGTCCCGCCGGAGAACAGCGCGGGCTTGGCCAGCTCCAGCCCGCGCGCCGACGTGATGCCGTAGAACTGGGTCCGCCGGGCGACGAGCCGGCCGAACCGGCGGCCCTCCAGCCGGAAGTGCACCAGCTTCGCGCCGGTCAGGTCCAGGTGGTAGACCACCTCGTCGGGGTCCTCGCCCCACGGCAGCAGGTCGGTGACCAGGCGCTGCGCGGTCATCCGGACGGTCATCTCGCGGTCGTCGGCGTGGGACACCTCATCCGCCCGCCGCCCGGGTTCGCCGAAGTACGCCTGGTCCGGGTCCTCGGGCTTCTCCTCCAGCGACGCGTGCGCGAACGGCCGCCGCAGGTAGGCGCACAGCACGCTCAGCACGGTCTGCTTGTAGCGCGGCGTGCTGTCGGCCAGCCCCGCGAGCACGTGCATCGCGCCCACCCGGACCTGGTCGGCCTCGTGGCCCAGCAACTCCACGGCGCGCGAGAACCGCTCGTCCGCGACCTTCTCGCTCTCCAGCTCGTGCCGCGCCTCCTCGGTGCGGCGGCGGCGGTCGTTGAGCCACAGGGCGTACAGCGCGACGACCGCGCCGCCCGCCAGGCCGCCGGTCTTGATCGCCTCCGCCTTCGGCTGCTTCGGGTCGACCAGCAGCAGCACGGCGGTGGTGCCCACCGTCACCAGCAGCGCGGCGACCACGCTCACCAGCAGCAACCCGCGTCCGCGCACCATCAGCTCCTCACCAGGCCGGTGCCGTCCGGGCGGCGCTCGACCACCCAGCCGTCCGGCAACGCGTTCTCGTGGTCCAGCGCCACGTGCATGCCGATCGTGGCCGCGCCCTGCGACCCGGCCGACCGCAGGTCCACCCCGCCCAGGAACCGGGCGCCGGTGAGGTCGACGGGGCGCGCGAACACGGCGTCCGCGAAGCCCACCGGTGCGGTGAACCGGGTGCCCGCGAACTTGTTCGGCCCGAGGAACCGGCTGCGCGCGAAGTCGGTCCGGTCGCGGCAGGTGAAGCGGCTGAACCACGCCTTGCCGTGGAAGGTCATGTCGTGCAGGTACAGCCGGCCCTCGCTGACCGAGTCGGTGAACCACGCGCCGCCGCGGACGACCACGTGGTGGAACGAGTTCGACTCGGCCAGGTGGGCGGCGCGCACGGTGAGGTCGCCGACCTGGCGGTGCGAGATGTCGAAGTACTCCAGGTAGGCCCTGGTCAGGTCGAGGTCGTAGCGCCGGGCGTCCGGCTCGTCGTCGCGCGGGAGCAGGTCGGCGACCAGCCGCTGCGCGGTGAGCCGGACCTCCAGTTCGCGCTCGTCGCGCGGCGCGTCCTCCGCGTCGGTGGTGGCGAACGGCCGCCGCAGGTAGGCGCACAGCACGTCGAGCACGGTCTGCCGGTACTCCTCCCGCGACCGCGCCAGGCCCGCGAGGGCGTGCATCGCGCCCACCCGCACCTGCTCGGCCTCGTGGCCCAGCAGCTCGACCGACCGGGCGAACCGCTCGTCGGCGACGCGGGACCGGTCGTGCTCGGCGCGCTGGTCCTCCAACTGCTGCCGCCGCACCTCGATCGCCTGCCGGTCCTCGTCCGTGCGGCGCCGGCGGTCGTTGAGCCACAGGGCGTAGAGGGCGACGACGGCGCCGCCCGCCAGGCCGCCCGTCTTGATCGCCTCGTGCTTCGGCGCGCCGGGGTCCACCGCGAACAACCAGCCCGCGACCAGCAGGAACGCCCCGATCGACCCGATCAGGGTGGGGACGAGCAGGCTGTGCCTGCCGCGCTGCCGGACGACGAGCAGCACCGCCGCGACGGCCACCGCGACCGCGCCCACGATCCAGAGGTACCTCACAAGGGGGTCATTCTCCCCGGTGACGGGACGCGAGGTGATCGATCCGCGAACTCGGCGCAAAGGAGCGGTGTGCCGACTCACCGGGTTGGCCCATGATGTGTGGGTCACCGCAACGGTGGGGAATCGCGGCGTGAGGAGCAGGGGCTTGGAGAGCGTGGAGCGGCCCACCTGGGCGCCGGGGGACATCGACCTGGGGCGCCCGAGCATCGCGCGGGTCTACGACTACTGGCTCGGCGGCGCGCACAACTTCGCCGTCGACCGGGCGGTGGCCGACAAGGTGCTCGCCGACGTGCCGTTGCTCAAGAACGTGATCCTCAACCACCGCGCCTTCCTGCGCCGGGCGGTGCGCCACCTGCTCGCGCGGGGCGTCCGCCAGTTCCTCGACCTGGGCTCCGGCATCCCGACCGTGGGCAACGTGCACGAGATCGCGCAGGCCGTGGACCCGTCCGCGCGCGTGGTCTACGTCGACGTCGACCCCGTCGCGGTCGCGCACAGCCGGGCCATCCTGACCGGCAACCCGCTGGTCAGCGTCCTCCAGGCCGACGTGCGGGACGTCGAACGCGTGATGCGGTCACCCGAGGTGAGCCGCCGGCTGGACCTCGACCGGCCGGTCGGCGTGCTCATGGTCGCGCTGCTGCACTTCATGGCGGACGAGGACGACCCGCGCGGGGTCGTGGCCGCCTACCGGGACGCCGTGCCGCCGGGGAGCTTCCTGGCCCTCTCGCACGCGGGGTACGAGGAGGGCGAGTGGGACCCGGTGTGGGACGAGGCCAAGCGCACCTACAACCGCGGCGTCAGCGAGATCACCTACCGCTCGAAGCAGGAGGTGGAGGCGTTGTTCGAGGGGTTCGACCTGGTCCCCCCGGGCGTGGAGCGGCTGCCGCTGTGGCGCCCGGAGTCGCCCGACGACGTGAACGGGGGCGCCGACAACTTCATCGGCTTCGGCGCGGTGGGGCGGAAGCCCTGATGGACACCGGACCGGCGGACGGGGACGCCGCGGGGGTAACCCCGTCGGGTGAAGCGCTGACGGGTGAAGGCACACCCGACCGTGTTGTCGACTCCGGTCGGCGACCAGCCGTATCCTCTGCGGGTGTGGCGGTAGGCCGGCGGACATGACGGAACAGGTTGACCATCGGGTGGCAGCACCGGGCCGATCGAACCTCGACCCCGCCGTACAGGCCGGGGCGGAGTCGTTCGCGCGGACCTGGGCCACGGCGGTCATCGGCAGCAGCTACGTCCCGATGACCCGGACCGAGGTCGCCGAGCACCTGCAAGCGCTGACCGAGGTCCTGGTGCACGCGCTGCACGCGACCCCGTTCCGCACCGCGCCGGGCTACGAGATCGGCGCGCGGCTGGTCGAGGCGCACTTCACCGGCACCGACACGCTGGGCCGCACGGTCCAACTGCTCGGCGACGACCTGCTGGCCGAGCTGGGCGTCGTGCCCGACGAGCTGGTGCGCTCCCGCCTCGCCGCGCTCCAGGGCGCGCTGGCCGCCGGGTACGCCCGCGCGCTGCGCGAGCGCACGCTCGCCGAGCAGGAGGCGATCCGCGCCGCCGTGCTGGACGCCCGCGACCAGGCCGAGGCGGCGCTGCGCGCGTCCGAGGCGCGGTTCCGCGCGATGTTCACCGAGGCGGCCATCGGCATCGGCATCGCCGACATCGAGGGCCGCATCCTCGACGTGAACCAGGCGTTGCAGGACATGCTGGGCTTCAGCGTCGAGGAGATGCGGCAGTACAACATCCGCGACCTGATGCACCCGGAGGACGGCGGCAGCGTCTGGCGGCTGTACGACCAGCTCACCGCGGGCGAGTGCGACCACTACCGGGCCGAGAAGCGGTTCCGCCGCGCCGACGGCGAGCAGGTGTGGACGCACCTGACGCTGTCGCTGGTGCGCGATGACCACGGCGATCCGCAGTACCAGGTGGCGATGATCGAGGACGTCACCGACCGCCACCTGCTCCAGAACCGCCTGCGCTACCAGGCGCTGCACGACCCGCTGACCGGCCTGCCCAACCGCGCCCTGTTCCTGGAGCGCCTCGGCCGGGTGTTCAACAACCGCGCCCGGCTGCGCGCCGGCCTGTGCTACCTGGACCTCGACGGGTTCAAGGTGATCAACGACAGCCTCGGCCACGACATCGGCGACCAGCTGCTGGTCGAGGTCGGCCGCCGGCTCGACCTGTCGGTGTCCGGCGAGGGCAAGCTGGTGGCCCGGATGGGCGGCGACGAGTTCGTGATCCTGGTGGAGGGCTCGCGGGACACGCAGGACATCGTCGACGTCGCCGACCGCGTGCTGCGCGAGCTGGAGTCGCCGATCCGCATCGGCGGCCACGAGCTGACCGTGTCCGCGTCCATCGGCATCGTCGAGCGCACCCTGTCCGGCACCACCGCGGCCGACCTGATGCGCGACGCCGACATCACGCTGTACTGGGCGAAGGCCGACGGCAAGTCCCGCTGGGCGCTGTACGACCCGGACCGCAACGCCAAGGAGGTCGCCCGCTTCACGCTGTCCGCGACCATGCCCGCGGCGCTGGAGCGTGACGAGTTCTACGTGGACTACCAGCCCCTGGTGCGGCTGGAGGACAGCACGGTCGTCGGCGTGGAAGCCCTCGTGCGCTGGCAGCACCCGGAGTTCGGCCGGCTCGCGCCCGACCGGTTCATCGAGCTGGCCGAGGAGACCGGCCTGATCGTCCCGCTGGGCCGCTGGGTGCTGCGCAAGGCGTGCGAGCAGGCCCGCCGCTGGCTGGACGAGTTCGGCGAGGCCGCGCCGTTCGTGTCGGTGAACCTCGCCGTCCGCCAGTCCCGCGACCCCGAGCTGGTGCGCGACGTCAAGCGCATCCTCGACGAGTGCGCCCTGCCGCCGCACCACCTCCAGCTGGAGCTGACCGAGAGCGCGATCATGGGCACCGCCGACGAGCCGCTGGAGGCGCTGCGCGCGCTGTCGGACATGGGCGTGCGCATCGCCATCGACGACTTCGGCACCGGCTACTCGAACCTCGCCTACCTCAAGCACCTGCCCGTGCACGAGCTGAAGATCGCCGGCTCGTTCATGGAGGGCCTGCGCGCGGCCGACGAGGAGGACGCGGTCGACGCGCAGATCGTCTCCACCCTCGTCCAGTTGGCGCACGCGCTCCGGCTGGGCGTCACGGCGGAGGGCGTGGAGACGCCGGCGCAGGCCAAGCGCCTGCACCGGATCGGCTGCGACACCGGCCAGGGCTGGTTCTTCGCCAAGCCGATGAAGCCCGAGGAGATCGACGACCTGCTGCGCCGGTGACCGCCGGACCGGGTTCAGGCCAGGTCCACGACCACCTTCACGTCGTCCTCGCCCTTCTCGAACGCCTCGGTGAAGCGCTCCAGCGGCACGCGGCGGGTGATCAGGCCGTTCAGCCACGCCGCCGGCGCGTCGGCCAGCGCGTCGGCCGCCGCCCGGTAGTCCGGCAGGCCCGCGTTGACGGTGCCGACCAGCGCCTTGTTGCCCAGCACCACCTCGTCGAACACGTGCGGGTCCAGCGGCACGGGGTCGTGCTCGCCCGCGATGCCCGCCAGCACGGTGACCGAGGCGCGGCGGGCGCACTCCCACACCAGCGGGGCCACGCCGGTGCACTCGACCGCCACGTCCACGTCCACGCCGACCCGGTCGACGTCGGGGTGGTAGGTGGCGCCCAGGGCGGTGACGAGGTCGGGCTTGCGGCCGTCGGTGACGCGGTCCACCACGTGCACGTCGAGCCCCCGCTGCACGCCGAGCAGCGCGGCGAGCAGGCCGATCGGGCCGGCGCCGGTGATCAGCGCGGTGCGGACCGGCAGGTGGGTGCGCGCGGCGGCGGCCTCCGCCTGCGCCCACGCCTTGGCCACCACGGACGCCGGTTCGGTGAGGACGCCCGCGTCACCGAGCCCGGCGTCGAGCGCGATCGCGAACTTCGGCGGCACGGTCCAGCGCTGCGCGCCGTAGCCGTCCAGCTCCTTGATGCCGCGCTCGGTGTAGCGGCCGTTGCGGCAGAAGTCCCAGGCGTCCACCGCGCACGCCGGGCACGGCTCGGGGTCGGGCCGCCGCACCACGCCCACCACCAGGTCGCCGGGCGCGAAGTCCGGCGTCGGGCTGCTGATCACCCGGCCGAGCGACTCGTGGAACGGCACCATCCGGTCCCGGCCGGGCGGCAGCGTGCCGAAGCCGTCGCGGACGATCTCCACGTCCGTGCCGCACACGCCCGCCAGCAGGCCCTCGACGAGCAGGTCGCCCGCCGCCTCCGGTTCCGGCCGGTCGACGACCCGCGACTCGTCGGGCTCGCCCGGCACGACCTCCGCCGCCCTCACGCGACGCCACCGCGGTCGCGCTCCTCGCGGGTGTGCCCGCCGAACAGCACGGCCGCGCTGTTGACCAGCGCCAGGTGGCTGAACGCCTGCGGGAAGTTCCCGGTCATCCGCCCCGACGAGGAGTCGTACTCCTCGGCCAGCAGCCCCACGTCGTTCGCCAACCCCACCAAGCGGTCGAACATCGCCTGCGCCTCCTCGCGCCGCCCGGCCAACGCGAGCGCGTCGACGTACCAGAACGAGCACGCCAGGAAGCTTCCCTCGACACCCGCCAGGCCGTCCACTTCGGACTCACCCGGTCCGGTCTCGTACCGGTCCACGAGGTCGCCGCGCTTGAGCACCCGCGCCACCGCCTCCAGCGTGCCGAGCACCCTCGGGTCGTCGCCGGGCAGGAACCCGACGGCCGGGATCAGCAGCGTCGCCGCGTCCAGCTCCGTGCCGCCGTAGTACTGGGTGAACGAGCCCAGCGAGGCGTTCCAGCCCTTGGCCAGCACCTCGTCGCGGACCTCGTCGCGCAGCTCCCGCCACCGGTCCACCGGACCCGGCAGGCCGAACTCCTCGACCGCCCGCACGGCCCGGTCGAACGCCACCCACAGCATCACCCGCGAGTGGGTGAAGTGCCGGTCCGGCCCGCGCACCTCCCACAGCCCCTTGTCGGGCATCTGCCACACCGTCTCCAGGTGCCGCATCATGCCGCGCTGCATGGCCCACGAGTCCGGCGTCTCGCCCAGCCCGCGCTCGCGCGCCAGGTGCAGGGCGTCCATGACCTCGCCGTACACGTCGAGCTGGAGCTGCCGGTACGCGGCGTTGCCGATCCGCACGGGCCGCGCGCCCTGGTACCCGGACAGCCAGTCGACCTCCCACTCGACGAGGTGCCGCTCACCGCCGAGGCCGTACATGATCTGGAGGTCCGCCGGGTCGCCCGCCACGGCGCGCAGCAGCCACTTGCGCCACGCCAGCGCCTCGTCGGTGCAGCCGAAGTTGTCCAGCGCGAGCAGCGTGAACGTGGCGTCGCGCAGCCAGCAGTACCGGTAGTCCCAGTTCCGCTCGCCGCCGAGCGTCTCGGGCAGCGACGTGGTCGGCGCGGCCACGATCCCGCCGGTCGGCGCGTACGACAGGCCCTTCAGCGTGATCAGCGACCGGCGCACGGCGTCCGCGTGCGGCCCGTCGTAGGCGATGCGCGAGGACCAGTCCAGCCAGAACGCCTCGGACCGCGCGACCTCGGCGACCGGGTCGACCGGCGCGGGCGGCTCGTCCGGCGAGTAGGCGAACTCCATCACCCACGACAGCCGCTCGCCGGCGGAGACCGTGAACACGGCCTCGTGGGCGCGCACCCCCGGCACCCGGTACGGCAGGCGGTCGCCGTACAGCGCCACGGCGGACGGCCCGGCGAGCGCGACGACGCACTCCTGCCCGTCCCGCTCGCCGCGCCGCACCCACGGCACCGAGTCGCCGTACGCGAACCGCAGCACCCACCGGAACGTCATCTCGACCTGCCCGGACACGCCCTCCAGCACGCGCACGACACGCGTGTCGGCGTCCCAGTGGTCCTGCTCGGGCGGCATCGTGTCGATCAGCCTGACCACGCCGTCGACCGTCTCGAACACCGTCTCCAGCACGAGGCTGCCGTCGCGGTAGGACCGCGTCACCGACCGGACCTCGCCCGTCGGCGCGATCCGCCAGTGGCCGTCGTCCTCCGTGCCCAGCAGCCGCGAGAAGCACGACGGCGAGTCGAACCGCGGCATGCACAACCAGTCGATCGACCCGTCGCGCCCCACCAGGGCGGCGGTCCGCAGGTCCGACAGCAGCGCGTAGTCCTCGATCAGCCCAGGTCCCGTGTCCGTCACGCCGCCGAGGTTACGGTCACCCGTTTGAGCGCGCTCGGTGCTGCGCACCCCACCCCCATGACCCCGTTAGGCGTGACGCCGACGATCGCGGCGCTGCTGGCCACCGCGCTGACCGTCCCCGGTCCACCGGCCACCTACGCGCCGGCCGACAAACTCGGCTTCGGCACGGCCCGCCAGGCCGCGAGCCCGGTGTGGTTCACCCTCGGCCGCACGGGCCTCACCGAGGTCTTCTACCCCGACCTGAGCACGCCGGCGACGCGCGACCTGAAGCTGGTGGTGGACGGGCGGGAGGCGGCCGACCCGCGCACCGAACCCGTCGGCAGGCTGCGCTTCCGGCAGGTCTTCCGGGGCGAGGGGTGGCGGGCGTCGTTCACCTGGACCACCGACCCGGGCCGGGCAGCGGTGCTGGCGGACGTGGAGCTGCACGCCGACCGGCCCGTCACCGCGCAGGTCGTGTTCGACCCGAACCTGTCGCGCGACGGCGACGACGACTCGGCCGTGGACCAGCCGGACGCGCTGGTCGCCCGGGACGCGAGCACCGCGAGCGCCCTGGTGGCCGAGGAGGGCATCACCCCGCGCGGGTCCACCACCGGCAACGTCGTCCAGACCGGCGACCTGCGCGTCGACGGCGTCCGCGACCGGCGCACCACCCTGTCCCTGGGGTTCGGGACCACGCCGCGGGAGGCGCTGGGCACCGCCCGGTCGTCCCTGGCGGAGGGCTTCGCCCGGCACGCCCGCCGCTACGACCGGGGCTGGGAGGACCACCTCCGGTCCCTGGCGCGGCCGAGGTCCGCCGACCGTGCGCTCTACGACGCGTCGGTGCTCGTGCTCGCCGCCACCGAGGACAAGCGCAACCCCGGCGCGTTCGTCGCCTCCCCCGGCTTCCCGTGGGCGTTCGGCTTCGACCGGGGGATCGCGCCCGAGTTCGGCTCCTACGCGCTGGTCTGGCCGCGCGACCAGTACCAGGTGGCGAGCGCGCTGCTCGCCGCCGGCGACCGCGCCGCCGCCGACCGCGCCCTCGACTTCATGCTGCGGGTCCAGCAGCAGCCCGACGGCCACCTCCCGCAGAACACCCGCGTCACCGGCGAGCCCTACTGGACGAACGTGCAGCAGGACGAGCAGGCCGCGCCGATGCTGCTGGCCCACCTGCTCGGCCGCACCGACCGGTCCACACTGGACGGACTGGTGAGGGCGGCGGAGTTCATGGTGTCCCAACCGGACGCCCCGTTCACGCAGCAGGAGCGCTGGGAGAACCAGAGCGGCTACTCGCCCGGCACGATCGCCGCCGAGATCGCCGGCCTGGTGTGCCTGGCCGACCTGCTCCGGCGGGCGGGCGACCCGCGCGCCGCGCGGTACCTCGCCATCGCCGACGAGTGGGAGCGCCGCGTGGAGGAGTGGACGGTGACGCGCACCGGGCCGTTCTCCGCGAAGCCCTACTACCTGCGTCTCACCAAGGACGGCGAGCCCGACGCGGGCACCACCTACAACCCCGGCGACAACCACCCGGTGGAGATCGACCAGCGGGCCGCCGTGGACCCGAGCTTCCTCGAACTGGTGCGCCTCGGCGTCCGCCCGCACGACGACCCGGTCGTGCGCGACACCGTGCGGGTCGTCGACGAGCAGCTGAAGGAGGGCCGCTTCTGGCACCGCTACAACGGTGACGGGTACGGCGAGCGCGCCGACGGCGGCCTGTGGAACATCCATTCGGACGGCACCCGCACGTACGGCCGCACGTGGCCGATCTTCGCGGGCGAGCGCGGCGAGTACGAGCTGCTCGCGGGCGACCACCGCGCGGCCCGGGGCCGCCTCGCCGACATGGCCACCGCCGCGAACGCCGGCCGGATGCTGCCCGAGCAGGTGTGGCGCGGGCGTGGCACGACGTCGGCCACGCCGCTGGCCTGGACGCACGCCCAGTACGTGCGGCTGGCGTGGTCGATCGACGCGGGCGCGCCGGTCGAGCGGCCGGCCGTCGTGGCGTGCCGCTACGCGGGCTGCCGCTGAGCGGGACCGGCGGGAGCGGACCTCGCGGGTGACGCCGATCCGCTACGTTCAGCCCATGCGCCGTGTCGTGCCGCTGCTCGCCGCCCTGGCCCTGCTCACGGGCTGCTCCGAGACCACGGGCGGTTCCGGGACCGCCGGCGACCCGACCCCGACGACCGCCTCGGGCCCGGCCGTCCCCACTTCGGCCGCCCCGACCTCCGGGTCGAGCGCCGGGAAGCCGGCCGACCGGCCGAAGGCGATCGACCTCGGGAAGTCCGACCCGTGCGCGCTGCTGACCGAGGCGCAGCGCGCCGCGTTCGGCCTCGACCGCCCACCGCGGGCGAGCACGTCCAGCGTCTACCAGTCGCCGACCTGCGACTTCCTGCGCGAGGACCGGAAGTACGGCGTGCGCGTCACCGCCGTCACGACCACCGGCATCGCCTGGTACACCGACGGCAGCTTCGACGTGGAGGCGCAGGAGCTCCAGGTCGCGGGCTTCCCCGCCGTGCTCGGCAGCTCGCCGGAGGACCCCCAGACCTGCTACCTGGGGGTGGACGTCTCCGACGGGCAGATGGCCGACGTCCAGGTCGCGAGCTTCGAGGGCACGCCCCAGGAGGAGCTGTGCCGGCTCGCGCCGCAGGTCGCCGGGGCCGTCGTCGAGACGCTCGTGAACGGGTAGAACTACTCCCTTCGGAGGCGGAACCGCGTACCGGCGTCACGCATCAGAGCTAGAGTCGTCCCGAATGCACACGGTGGGGTGTGTGCTGCACTGAGGAGGGTGAGTCGTGTTCATCGCGGATGGTGGTGGCGGGGGTTCGACGCAGTCGCTCCCGGACTACAGCGGGACGCAGCAGAAGCTGAGCATCCAGCCCTCGGCGATCCCGGAAGCCCGCAAGGTGTTCACGGACGCGCTGGACCGCCTCGACGCCCAGCTGCAGGACGCCAAGCCGGCGCTGCGCGCGCGTCGCTGGGCGGGCGACCCGGTGAGCCAGGAGACGGCGGACAAGTTCAACCAGGACACCTTCGAGGCGGGCGACTCGGCCGCGCTGACCGCGATCCTGGCCTACCGCGAGCAGCTCCGGGGCGTCGTGGACCAGCTGACCGCCATCGAGGCCGACTACCGCCGCGTCGAGGGCGACAACACCGCGTCCTGGGGACGCGTCGAGAACCAGTGAACACCGTGACCAACGCACCCGAGGGGAGCGAGCACCATGGGTGACCACCGCTGGCGCGGTTACGCGCACCCCGAGCTGTACAACATGATCAACTCCGGTCCGGGCGTGGCGGCCTCCCGTCCCGTCGAGGACAAGTGGAAGGCGCTGTCCGAGGCGCTCGGCGAGATCGACACGTCGATCCACCAGGGCCTGGAGAAGCTCGGCGCGAGCTGGGAGGGCTCCAGCGCGACCGAGACCCGGGCGGCCCTGTCGCCGCTGGGCGAGTGGGCCACCGACGCGCAGCGCGGCTCCGACGTGATGAAGACGTCCGCGCAGCTCCAGGGCGAGTACATCGCGGACGCCCGCAAGGAGATGCCGGAGCCCGTCCCGGTGACCACCGAGGCCCCGTCCACCGGGGACAAGGTCCTCGGCGCGCTGACCGGCCCGATCGGGATGATGCACGTCATCCAGCAGCAGCAGGACCACGAGCGGCAGGAAGCGGCGCAGGACAACGCCGAGGCCAAGGCCGTCGAGGTGATGAACAACTACCAGTCCAACAGCGAGTGGAACAGCGGCACGCTGGGCGAGTTCGTGCCGCCGCCGAAGGTCGTCATCGACACGCCGCCGCCGGCGGGCGCGGGCGAGTTCAACAGCTCCGGCGCCGGGTACCGCAGCACGCCGACGTGGACGCCGCCCGAGCAGGGCGGCGGCACCACGCACGCGTCGTGGGCGCCGCCGTCGACCGGCACCCCCGTCGCGCCGGTCAACCCGGTCCCGGGCCAGCCGCCCACGGGTGGCACCACCAACCCGTCCTGGGCGAACCCGACGCCGAACCCCGTGCCGACGCCGCCGCCGTCGCTGCCCACCCCGCCGCCCGCCGTCAAGCCGCCCGTCGGCGGCCCGTTGCCGCCCGGCTGGACCCCGCCGAAGCCGCCCGGCAACGGTCTCCCGGTCCCGCCCAAGGGGCCTGGTGGCCCCGGCGGTCCGGGTGTCCGGCCCGGCCTGCCGCCCACGGGCGGTCGCCCCGGCCTGCCCGGTCCCGGTGGTCCCGGTGGTCCCGGTGGTCCCGGCGGCGGTCCGCGCCCCGGCCTGCCCGGCGGCCCCGGCCAGTTCCGCGGCATGCCCGGTGGTCCCGGCGGGATGCCCGGTGTCCCGGGCGGTCCGGGCGGCTTCGGTCCCGGCGGTCCCCACGGGCCCGGCGCGGCCGGTCGCCCCGGTGGTCCGGGCATGCCCGGCGGCTTCGGCCCCGGTGGCCCCGGCGGTCCGGCGGGCGGTCGTCCCGGTGCGCCCGGCGCCCCCGGCGCGGGCGGTCGTGGCGCCGGTGTGGCCGGTGGCGTGGCCGGCGGGCAGGGCGCCAACGGCGAGGACGACATCGAGCACAAGGCAGCCGACTACCTGGTCGAGACGAACGACGTGTTCGGCGACGACCGGCTCGTCGCGCCGCCCGTGATCGGGGAAGTGCCCCAGCAGTAGCGTGGTGGTCGAGGTGCACGGGCCCGCGCCGTCCACGGCGCGGGCCCGTGCCCGACTTCGAGGACGGGGATCGCGGTGACCTTTTTCGGGGGGGCGGCGGAGCGGGAGCCGATCACGCTCTCCGCCGAGGAGTTCGACGTGCTCTGGGAGCGCCTGGACCTGGGGCAGATGCCGCTGGTCGTCAAGGTGCCCTCGCCGGGGAAGACGCACGCGGAGCGGGCCGACCTGGAGCGGCGTGCGTGGGACGGCATCGCCGCGCGGGGCCTCGGCGGACCTCGGGGCCTGGCCCCGGAACTGGACTACCTGCTGCGGCTGCTCTCCCGCCCGGAGCGCGAGGTCGACGGCCGGGTGTGGATCGGCAGGAGCGTGCGCCTGCTGGCCGCGGCGAACGGCGACCACGGCGTGCTCGCCACGCTGACCGACTCGCGGCTCACCCTGCGGCACGCCGCGGGTTCCGGCCTGCCGGCCGCCGTGCTGGGCGCGCTGCCCGCGCACCCCGCCGGGTCCGGCCACTCGGTCACCATGCCCAGCGCCGACCTCGAAGCGGCCGTGAAGAAGTCCGACGGCTCGCCCAAGTCGCTGGAGAACTCGCTGCGCGAGCACGGCGTGCGCCAGGAGGACGCGACGACCCTGGTGAAGATGTTCACCGGTCTCGTGCACACCGGGAACTTCGGCGCGGCGGCCCGGGACAAGTACGGCAAGCGCTGCCGGCCCGACCGCGTGGTCGCGTTCTTCGACACCGAGGACGGCCGCTACCTCCAGCAGCGGCGGGCCTCCAGCGGGTCCGAGCCGTGGTCGACGTTCACCCCCACCGACTCGCGCCGGCTCGCGCACCAGGTGGAAGAACTGCTCGGGGAAGCCGTGCGGGCCGCGAAGCAGCCCTGACCCCCGGCGCTAGCCTGGGCGGCGTGCCGTCCAAGCCCGTAGACCCCCGCGAGGTGCGCGCCGCGGTGGAAGCCGTGCTGCCCTGGCTGACCGGCGAGGCCGATCCGCCGGCCCGCCCGGAGCTGGCCGCCGCGGTGCGCCTCACCCTGCGGACCCTGGAGCGCGCCGCCCCGGGCCGCAGCGTGGAGGTGCGCGTGCCCCCGTTCGCCGCCGTGCAGTGCGTGGAAGGGCCCCGGCACACCCGCGGCACCCCGCCCAACGTGGTCGAGACGGACCCCCGGACCTGGCTGGAACTGGCCGTGGGCCGTCTGTCCTGGGTGGACGCGCTCGCCGGCGCGAAGGTCAACGCCTCCGGCAGCAGGGCAGACCTCTCGAACCTCCTCCCGCTGCTGCGCTTCTAGCTAAGCTCGGTCGGGTGAAGGCGCTGAAGGCGTGTGTCGCCGTCCTCGCGGTGGGTTCCCTGCTCGTCGGCTGCGGCAGCGAGTGGGAGGACGACGTCCGGTTCAAGGTCATCGAGATCTCGCCCCGGACGAACCTCACCAGGACCGAGACGATCGGCAACCACTTCCGCCTCGAACTCGACCAGGAGAAGCCCGACTCCGTCGCGCCGTTCTCCCACGCGGCGGTCACCGACGAGCAGGTCCCCGAGGGGACCGAGGTCGGTGACGTGCTGATGTGCAAGGTGCGGCAGTGGGACGAGAACAGCTTCGACGGTGTCGGTCTCCAAACCGACACCGGTCCCTGCCGCACCCCCTAGAACCACGAACCGACGGTCTTGTCCCACGCGCTGCCGACGCCCTCGACGGCGTCGCGCCCGAACTCGACCACGTCGCCGACCCCGCCGACCACCACGTCGAGACCGTCGCTGACGATCTCCTTGCCGGTGTCGAGCAGACCGGTGCCCGCCTCGGACCAGTTGCCGTTCCACGCCTCGCGGCCGGCGTTGTAGAGCCCGGTCCCGGCGTCCCCGACCAGGTCCGCCGCGCCCGCCACCGTGCCGCTGACCACGTCCACCACCGGTCCGACGACCGGGATGTGCGAACCGGGCAGCGAGGGGCCGAGCGGGTCGTCGTACCACTTCTGCCCGGTCACCGAGCCGCCGTCGCCGGTCGCGATGCGCGCCAGGTTCTGCACCGACTCGGTGCCCTCGTCGTAGTAGGCCGAGTGCGCGTGGCCGATCATCGACGAGTCGGTCGTGCCGAACACCTTCGCGCCGAACCGGTCGTCGTACGGGCCGATCGACGACCCGTCCTCGGTGAACCAGCTGTTGCTGGTGCCCTGGACCACCGGGTCGTGCTCGGTCGCGCCCACGTACACGTGGCCGGGGCCCACCGAGAGCTGGTCGACGTTCGACGCGCCCACACCCGGCGAGCCGATGAACGCGATGTCGTCTGCGGCCAGGCCGTTCATGCCCGCGTAGCCGACCGTCGTGGAGCCGTAGGAGTGGCCGATCACCGTCAGGTGCTGGCGGTTGCCCGCCGCCTCGGCGGCGGCCCGGTAGCCGTTCACGTCGGCCACCAGGTTCGCGCCGCCCTCGCGCGCCTGCGCGGGGTTGTCGACCTCGCCGATCGCCCAGCCCGGCGCGTCGTAGCCGAGCCACTGGATCGTGGCGTTGCCGTTCGGACCCATCTGCTCGCGCAGGTTCGCCGCCTGGTCCAGGCCGAAGCTGCCCATGTCCGACCCCGTGCCCGGGACGCACACGGCCAGGTTGCCCGCGGTGTCCGGATCGCCGAACGCGACCGCGATGCCGCCGTCGCCGCGCGGGCCGTACGGGTCGTAGGCGAGGACGCGGACGTCGCTCTCCTGCCAGCCCTTCTGCTTCGCGAGACCCTCGGCCTGCTCGACGCTGCCCTGGGCCTTCTGCGCGTTCTCGGCCTTGGTCGACGCCTCCTGCCACTGGTCGCGCAGGGAGGCGTACCGCGGATCGTTGAGCAGCCTGGTCATGTCACCGGAGTCGTCCGGGTCGAGGCCCAGCTCCCGCGCCCGCTCCTGCATCTGCGCGTCGAGCTGGTCGCGCTGTGCCCCGAACCGCTGGACGTCGTCGTCGATGCGCATCCGGTTGGCCTGGTCCAGGACACCGGACGGGAGGCCGCGGAGCTGTCCCAACTCCTGGAACTTCGTCCGCAGCAGCTCGTCCTGCTGCTCCTTGGTCAGCGACTTCCACCAGGCCGCGACCTGCTTCGGGTCGGTCCCCGGGCCCGGCACGGCGGCCGTGGTGCGCATGGTCGCGACGGCGGTGCCCCAGCCCGCGTCCCTGCCCGCCGTCTCCTCGAACCCCGGGCGCACCTTGGCCAGGGCGCCCGCGTAGCTGCGCAGGACGTTCTCGTAGCCGGACTTGACGTTGTCGAGCTGCGCGTTGACCCGGTTGGCCAGGTCGCGGGTCTGCGCCTCGTCCAGGGCGGGCGAGCGGCCGCGCCAGAAGTCGATCAGCTGGTCGGCGCTGCCGCGCATCTGGGCGTACGCGCGCGACGCGGCCTGAACGATGTCCGAACCGGCGGCGAGGCGCTCGCCCGCGACGGCCGCGGCCTTCGTGGACAGCTCGGCCCGCGCGCGGAACCGGTCGGCGGAACCGCCCTGCCACGCCGAGCCGGCCGTGGAACCGCCCGCTGTCACGGAGTCGCCCGCGCGGCCGACCGCGCTGCGCGCGCCGGTGATGGGGTCGGCCGCCGCGGCGACGCGCCCGGCGTCACCGCTCGCCAGCCGCCCGTACAGGACCTCGGGATCGGTGTAGCTCACGCCATGCCCCCCTCGATGCCGCGGAACGAGGCGTTCGAGTCGTCGTCCGCGCGCTGGTAGGAGTCGGCGTTCTCGTTGAGGCCGTCGCCCGCGTCGCGGTACCAGGCGCTGCCCCGGCGCAGGTCGTCCGACTGCTCGCCGGCCCACCTGGCCAGCGCGTCCACGAACTCGGCGGCGGCGGGCACCCGGCCCAGCGCGTCCGCCTCCAGCCTGAGCATGGAGATCAGCTCAGCACCGTCGCCCGTCGCGTCCGCACCCTCGTGGAACTGCTTGGACGCCGCGCGCAACGTCTCCGGTTGCACACCGAACACGGTTCCCCACCCTTCGTGCCGCCAGCCGCTGGAAGTGCGACGCACCGTCATCTTCGCCGGTTCCCGCCGAGCACGGGGCCAGGCGGGTGAATCCGGAACCCACGTGTCTCCCCTGGTCGAATCACTCGATCGTGATCTTGCCCACGTCGAACATCCGTTCGACCATGGGAACATGGCCCGACCCAAGCACCGTCGCAGCACCTCCTTCCGCACGTTCCGCCTGGAAATGCGCTTCCTGCTGGCGCACGCCTTCTACCTGCTCTGCCCGTCGACCGGAGGTCGGCACCGGGCGCCGTCGCGCACGGTTCTGCTCGGCCGAGCGTTGCGTGTGCGCATCACCCGATTGGCCCCGTTCGCTACCTCGAACCGAAGGCGACCCGCGCACCGGCCGGCGTTGGCGTGGTCGGGAGGTCGGACCGTGGGAGCCGGCTAGCGGCTACGCGAGCCCGCAGCTCTTCCCACTCGCCCGGCGCTGTCGAGGCGGCTCGTGGCGCAGCGCGCCCGCACCCCGCGCCGTCCTCATCCCCTCCACGGGCCAGGGACGTCACCGGACGCCGTCACGTCCGGTCCGCTCGGTCCGGCGTTGCGTGCACACAACGCCGGGCCGGTCCGACCCTGCTGCACGACCCCGTCCCCTTCGCGTCGCTCCTCCTCCGCATCGGCGTGAATGTGCGGCTTCGGGCACGGGCGGTCCGGGTGGTGCGGCACGATTGGCCCACCGACGACAGCGGCGGGCGACGGCAAGCGGCAAGCGGCAAGCGGCGACAGAGGCGGGGAGGCGGGACGTGCCCGGAGGTTGGACCACCCAGCGGTGGACCGAGGTGTTCACCGAGCAGGCGGCGATGTTCCGGACGGCGGTCGGCAAGGCCGATCCCGCCGCCGCGGTGCCCAGCTGCCCCGGCTGGACGTTCACGGACCTGACCCTGCACGTCGGGCGGTTCCTGGAGACGTCCCTGGAGTACCTGCGCACCGGGAGCACCGTGCAGCTGCGGCTGCCCCCGCCGCCCGCCGGGGTGGCGCCGCTGGAGTACCTCGACGCGCAGTTGGCGAAGGCCGCCGAGCTGTTGCCGGCGACTCCCGGCAACCGGACCGCCTGGACGTTCTCGCCCGCCGCACCCGACCTGGCGTGGGTGTGGCACCGGCGGATCGCCCACGAGGTCGACCTGCGCCGCTGGGACGCGCAGGCCGCACTGCGCGAACTGGTCGTGGGCGACGCCGACTTCGCGGTGGACGGCATCGACGAGGTGCTGACCACCCTGCTCGCCGCGAAGTACTCGACCGACGTGCCGCCGACCGCCAAGGGCACCGCCCTGGTGCAGCTCACCGATGTTCCCGAGGCGTGGGTGGTGACGTTCACACCGGGCCTGGTGCCGGAGGTGCGCGCGGCGTGGCCGGGGGAGGAGACCGACCTCCGGATCACGGGTGAAGCGCAGCTCGTGCACTACGGGCTGTGGGGCCGGTTGCCGGTCAAGCGCGCCGGAGAGGAGCAGATCTGGTTCGCCCTCAAGATGGATTGAGGGTGCGTTTCATCACGTCACCGGGGTCCTGATGGGCCTGGATGAGCCTCCGTTCGCCGTACACTCGGTGGTGCAGCCCGACCTCGTCGCTAGGGAGCACTCGGTGGTCACCGACCAGTCCGCAACCGGCCGCACCGACCACGAAGCACAGGAAGAGCGCGAACCCCGCGAGGAATGCGGTGTGTTCGGCGTCTGGGCTCCTGGCGAAGAGGTCGCGAAGATGACCTACTACGGCCTGTACGCCCTCCAGCACCGAGGCCAGGAAGCGGCCGGCATCTCGGTCGGCGACGGCAGCCAGGTGGTCGTCTTCAAGGACCTCGGGCTGGTCAGCCAGGTGTTCGACGAGCAGGTGCTGTCCAGCCTGCGCGGCCACGTCGCCGTCGGCCACTGCCGCTACTCGACCACCGGCTCCACCACGTGGGAGAACGCGCAGCCGACGTTCCGCACCACGGCCACCGGCTCCGGCCTGTCGCTCGGCCACAACGGCAACCTCGTGAATACCGCCGAGCTGCTGGTCAAGGCCCGCGAAGCCGGCGTCGACACCAAGCACGGCGCGACCACCGACTCCGACCTCGTGTGCGGCCTGCTCGCCGCCCACGCCGCCGACATCGGCATCGAGCAGGCGGCCCTGGAGCTGCTGCCGACGCTGCGCGGCGCGTTCTGCCTGACGTTCTCCGACGAGTCGACGCTGTACGCGGCCCGGGACCCGCAGGGCGTGCGCCCGCTGGTGCTCGGCCGACTCGAACGCGGCTGGGTCGTGGCGAGCGAGACGGCGGCGCTGGACATCGTGGGCGCGTCCTTCGTCCGCGAGGTCGAGCCGGGCGAGCTGATCGCGATCGACGAGAACGGACTGCGGTCCAGCCGGTTCGCCAACCCCGAGCCCAAGGGCTGCATCTTCGAGTACGTCTACCTGGCCCGCCCGGACACCACGATCGCCGGCCGCTCGGTGCACGCCACGCGCGTCGAGATCGGCCGCCGCCTCGCGCTGGAGCACCCCGTCGAGGCCGACCTGGTCATCCCCGTGCCCGAGTCCGGCACCCCCGCCGCGATCGGCTACGCCCAGGCCAGCGGCATCCCGTACGGCTCGGGCCTGGTGAAGAACGCCTACGTCGGCCGCACGTTCATCCAGCCGTCGCAGACGATCCGCCAGCTCGGCATCCGGCTGAAGCTGAACCCGCTGCGCGACGTGATCCGCGGCAAGCGCCTGGTCGTCGTCGACGATTCGATCGTGCGCGGCAACACGCAGCGCGCGCTGGTCCGCATGCTCCGCGAGGCCGGCGCGCTGGAGGTGCACGTCCGGATCGCGTCGCCGCCCGTGAAGTGGCCGTGCTTCTACGGCATCGACTTCGCCTCGCGCGCCGAGTTGATCGCCAACGGCCTCGACAACGACGGCATCCGCCGGTCGGTCGGCGCCGACAGCCTCGGCTACGTGTCGCTGGAGCAGCTGATCGCCGCCAGCGAGCAGCCGAAGACCCGGCTGTGCACGGCGTGCTTCGACGGCGACTACCCGATCCCGCTGCCCGAGGACGCGCTGATCGGCAAGCACCTCCTGGAGGGCATCCGCGGTGTCTCGGGCTCGGCCGCTCCCGTTCTGACGAACGGGTACGGTGCCGAGGACGCCCTGCGTCGGCCCTGACCGGGTCCGACCGGGCCGACGACCAGCCCACGAGCCGACCGCGGACGTCGCGACGCCGACCCCGCGACACCATGGAGCACAGAGAAGTGACGGACAGCGCCAAGGCGACCTACGCCGCAGCTGGGGTAAGCATCGAAGCCGGCGACGAGGCGGTGGAGAAGCTCAAGCCGTGGGCGGCGAAGGCGCAGCGTCCCGAGGTGCTCGGCGGCATCGGCGGCTTCGCGGGCCTCTTCCAGCTGAAGCTCGACCGCTGGAAGGAGCCGGTGCTGGCCTCCTCGACCGACGGCGTCGGCACGAAGATCGCCGTCGCGCAGGCCATGGACAAGCACAACACGATCGGCATCGACCTGGTCGCGATGGTCGTGGACGACCTCGTGGTGTGCGGCGCCGAACCGCTGTTCATGCAGGACTACATCGCCATCGGCCAGGTCGTGCCGGACAAGATCGCGGCGCTGGTCGAGGGCATCGCGGCGGGCTGCGTGCAGGCCGGGTGCGCCCTGCTGGGCGGCGAGACCGCCGAGCACCCGGGCCTGATGGGCGCGAACGACTACGACATCTCCGGCACGGGCGTCGGCGTGGTCGAGGCGTCGGCGATGCTCGGCCCCGACCGCGTGCGCGCCGGTGACGTCGTGATCGCCATGGGCTCGTCCGGTCTCCACTCCAACGGGTACTCCCTGGCGCGGCACGTGCTGCTGGAGATCGGCCGCATGCCGCTGGAGGGCCACGTCGAGGAGTTCGGCCGCACCCTGGGCGAGGAGATGCTGGAGCCGACCCGCATCTACGCCAAGGACTGCCTGGCCCTGGTCGCCGAGACCGAGGTCCGCACGTTCGCCCACGTCACCGGCGGTGGCCTGGCCGCCAACCTGGCCCGGGTCCTGCCGGAGGGCCTGCGCGCCCACCTGAACCGGAACACCTGGACGCCCGCCCCGGTCTTCGCCCTCATCGCCCAGCGCGGTCGCGTCGAGCGCGAGGAGATGGAGAAGACCTTCAACATGGGCATCGGCATGGTGGCGGTCCTCGCCCCCGAGGACGTCGACCGCGCGCTGGCCGTCCTGACCGCCCGCCACGTGCCCGCCTGGGTGCTGGGCGACGTGGTCCGCGCCGAGGGCGACGAGCCCCGGGCCTCCCTGGTCGGCGACCACCCGCGGTTCTGAACGCGCTCGACCTGCGGTAACGGCGCAACCAGTCTCACGATCGGGTGAACAATGGCCCGAACATGTACGGAAACGCCGTTACCGCCATCGGTTGAAGTGAGCACGGAACGCCGCCAACCCACCCCCGTGCCGTGGCATCCCGGGAATCCCGCGTTCGACCTGGACGAGCCGGTAAACCGGGCGACCCGGCCCCGGTCGACCTCCTAACCTGGACGCATGCCCGAGGACCTGGTCGTGACGCGGACGCTGGTGGTGCCGGCGGCCGAGTTGAGCGAGCGGTTCTCGCGCTCCTCCGGCCCCGGCGGCCAGGGCGTGAACACGGCGGACAGCCGGGTCGAGCTGTCGTTCGACCTGGCGTCGTCGCCGTCGGTGCCCGACCGGCTCAAGGACCGCATGTTCGACCGGTTGGGAAAACGCCTGGTGGACGGCGTGCTCACGGTGGTCGCCAGTGAGCACCGGGCGCAGTTGCAGAACCGCGCCGCGGCGCGGGAGCGGCTCGCGCGCATCCTGCGCGACGCCGCCGCCGCGCCGCCCCCGGCGCGGCGGGCGACCAAGCCGACGAGGGGGTCGCAGGAGCGCCGGATCGCGGAGAAGAAGCGGCGGGCGCGGACCAAGCAGGGACGCGGGCGCGGCGGTAACTGGGACTGATCGCCGGACCAGCGGGCGAAAGCAGTCCGGTGACCCGGGAGCGGTACGGCGCAAGCGTTTGCGACAGCTGTGATCGGCCACCTCGGCGGCCACGTCAACGGCCAAGTCAACGGCCAGGTCGGCGGCGTCGTCGGCGACACCCGGCCCTGCCGCCCGGGTCACGGCGGGGGCGCGGTGGTCGAGCGGACGACGAGGGACGGGTGCAGCAGGTGCCGCACCGGTTCCTCCCGCTCGCCCCGCACCCGCTGGAGCAGCGCCTCGGCGGCGAGCCGGCCGAACTCGTTGCGCGGCTGGTCGACCGTCGTCAACGACACGTGCCGCAGCGCGGCCAGCGACGTGTTGTCGTAGCCGACCACCGACACGTCCCGGGGCACCCGCAACCCGGCCTCCTCCAGCGCGGAGATCGCGCCGACCGCGTTGAGGTCGTTGCACGCCACGATCGCGGTGGGCGGGTCGGCCAGCAGTCCCCGCACCGCCCGCGCGCCCGCCGCGTCGGTGTACTCGCTGGTCACCACCCTCGGTGGCAGGTCGTGCGCCGCCATCGCCGCCAGGTAGCCGCGCCGCCGCGGTGACGCCTGGGTGCCCTCGCCGCCGTCCAGGTGCGCGATCGCGCGGTGCCCCAGCGACACCAGGTGGTCCACGGCCAGCGCGATGCCGCGCCGGCCGTCGTCGTTCACGGTGTCCACGGTGGCCAGCCGGGACGAGCGGGCGACGAGCACCACCGGCGCCTGGTCGGCGGCCCGGCGCAGGTCGGCCGACGGCACCACCGGCGACAGCAGCGCCAGGCCCGCCGGTCGGAACGACAGCAGGCTGTCCAGTGCGCGCCGCTCCCGCGCGGGACTGCGGCCACCGGTGTTGATGATCAGGTCGAAACCGCGGTCCCGGGCCACCTCGTCCAGGCCGTCCACGACCTCCGCGAAGAACGGGTTGTGCAGGTCGGACACCATCACGCCGAGCACGTGCGAGGTGCGGCTGGCCAGCGAGCGGGCCATGGCGTGTGGCGAGTAGCCCAGTTCCCGGGCCGCCCGGAGCACCGCCGCGCGACGCTGATCGCTCACCCTCGGTGATCCCCGCATGACGAGCGAGACCAGTGCTCGGGACACCCCGGCGCGGGCGGCGACATCCTCCATGGTGGGTCTTGCCACGGGTGCCTCCTCGGCGCCGTGCCTGCCGGGGAAACACGGCCTTGACACCAGTGTGACGCACGCTACAGCATGGGGGCGCTCCAGCCATTAGAGCGCTCTAACGGTAAACCGCGTCTACCAGGACGGAGAGCATCGGGATGCGGATCGGAGTTGCCGGAGTCGGACGGATCGGCACCATGCACGCCACGAACCTGGCCACCCTCGACCACGTCCACGAGGTACTGCTGTTCGACCCCGCCCCCGGCCGCGCGGCCCACGCCTCGGCGCTCCTGCCCGGCACCCGGAGCGTGGACGACCTCGACACCCTGTTGACCCTGAGTGACGGGGTCCTGCTGGCGACGCCCACCACCACGCACCCGGCGCTGCTGCGCGCGGCCCTCGCGGCGGGCGTGCCCGCGCTGTGCGAGAAGCCCATCGCGAGCGACCTCGACGAGATGGTCGCGCTGGTCGCCGACGTGGAGGCGTCCGGGGTGGAGGTGCTGGTCGGCTTCCAGCGCCGCTTCGACCCGGCCGTGTCCGAACTGCACCGGCGGGTCCGCGCGGGCGAGGTCGGCGACGTCTACCTGGTGCGCGCGCTCGGCAACGACGCCCGGCCGCCCGATCCGTCCTACCTGCCGAAGTCCGGCGGCATCTTCCGCGACCTGCTCATCCACGACCTGGACGCCGTGCCGTGGCTGGTCGGCGAACCCGTGGTCGAGGTCTACGCGTCCGGGTCCGTGCTGGTGGACCAGGCGTTCGCGGTGGCCGACGACGTGGACAACGCCGTGGTGCTGCTGACGTTCGCGGGCGGCGCGCACGCCGTGCTGGCGGGCGGTCGGCACGACCCCGTCGGCTACGACCACCGCATCGAGGTGCTCGGCAGCCGCGACTCGCTGACCACCGGCCTCGACCCCCGCACCCCGCTCACCTCGCTCGAACCCGACGGGCCGAAGGCCGCCGCCGACGCCTACCCCGGCTTCGCCGAGCGCTTCCACCGCGCCTACCTCAACGAGGTGGCCGTGTTCGCGCAGGTCGTGGCGGGCACGGCGGCCAACCCGTCACCGGTGCGGGAGAGCCTGGTCAGCCTCCGGCTCGCCGAGGCGTGCGAGCGGTCGCGGCGGTCCGGCGCGCCCGTGCGGCCGGAGCGCGAGGCGGTCGCGTGAAGCTCGCCGGGGCACCGATCTCCTGGGGCGTGTGCGAGGTCCCCGGCTGGGGCCGCGTGCTCGACCCGGGCACCGTGCTGGCCCAGATGTCCGCGCTCGGCCTGCGCGCCACCGAACTCGGCCCGCCCGACTACCTGCCGGACGACCCGGACGTCCTGAGAGGACTCCTGGCGGGGCACGGCCTCGCCCTCGTCGGCGGGTTCCTCGCCGTGCCGCTGCACACCGGCGACCGGGCCGCCGCCGACGAGGCGGACCGGGTGGCCGCCCTGCTCGCCGCCGCCGGCGCCGAGGTGCTGGTGCTGGCCGCCGCCACCGGCCTCGACGGCTACGACGACCGCCCCGACCTCACCGACCACGAGTGGCGCACGCTCGTGGCCACCGCATCCCTGGTCCGCGACCGGGCCGCCGGGCACGGCCTGCGCACCGCGCTGCACCCGCACGTCGGCACGCACGTCGAGCGGGAGGCCGAGGTCGAGCGGTTCCTCGCCGACTCCGACCTGCCCCTCTGCCTCGACACCGGCCACCTCCTCATCGGCGGCGCGGACCCCGTCGACCTCGCCCGCCGCCACCCCGGTCGCGTCGGGCACGTGCACCTCAAGGACGTGCGGGCCGACGTGGCCGCCACCGTCCGCTCCGGCGCCACCACCTACGCCGCCGCCGTCCGCGAGGGCCTGTACGTGCCGCTGGGCGACGGCGACGTGGACGTCGCCGCCCTCGTGGCCACCCTCCGGGACGCCGGCTACGACGGCTGGTTCGTCCTGGAGCAGGACACCGCGCTCGACCCGGACGGCCCCGCGGACGGCCCGCTGCACGACACCGCGCGCAGCCTCGCGCACCTGACCACCCTGATCCCCGAACTGGAGCGACGATGACGTCCCCCCGAACGGCCGTGCGCGCCGGCCTGGCCCTGGCCGGGCTCGCGCTGCTGGCCGCGTGCAGCGGCCCCACCGCCACGAACACCGACAGCACGAACGCCGACGGCACGGGCACCGGCGCGGCCCAGGCCCCGACCGGCGACCTGCGCGTCGCCGTCATCTCCCACGGCACCGCGGGCGACGCGTTCTGGAACGTGGTGAAGAACGGGGCGACCGACGCGGGCCGGCAGCTCGGCGTCACCGTCGACTACAACTCCGACGGCGACCCGGGCCGCCAGGCCACGCTCGTCGACAACGCGGTGTCGCAGGGGGTCGGCGGCATCGTCGTGTCCATGGCCAACCCGGACGCGCTCAAGACCTCCGTGGAGAACGCCGTCAAGGCGGGCATCCCCGTCATCACCATCAACTCCGGCTCCGAGCGGTCCGCCGCGTTCGGCGCGCTCGCCCACGTCGGCCAGGAGGAGAGCGTCGCCGGCGAGCAGGCCGGCGCGAAGCTCAGGGAGGCGGGCAAGGCCACGTTGCTGTGCGTCATCCACGAGGCCGGCAACATCGGCCTCAACCAGCGCTGCGACGGCGCCCGCGCCGGGTTCGGCGGCACCGTCAGCACGCTCCAGGTGGACATCAACAACCCCACCGACGTGGAGGCCCGCATCAAGGGCGCCCTGCAGACCGACACCTCCGTCGACGCCGTCCTCGCGCTCAACCCGCAGGTCGCGGTGTCCGCCGTCAACGCCGTGAAGGGCGCGTCCTCGGCGGCGGCCGTCGCCACGTTCGACCTCAACGCCGACGTCACCGGCGCGATCAAGGCGGGCGACGTGCTGTTCGCCGTCGACCAGCAGCAGTACGAGCAGGGCTACCTGCCGATCGTGATGCTCAAGCTCTACCGCGACAACGCCAACACGGTCGGCGGCGGCAAGCCCGTCCTCACCGGACCCGGGTTCGTGGACCGGTCCAACGTGGACGAGGTCGCCGAGTACGCCGAGCGCGGCACCCGGTGACGACCGCGCCCCCCGCGACCGACGAGCGCCTCGGGTCACCGGGCCTGCTCGACCGGCTCGTCCTCCGCCCCGAGATCGGCTCGTTGCTCGGCGCGCTGCTGGTGTTCGCGTTCTTCTCGGTGGTGACCGAGCGGTTCCTCAGCACCGGGGGCGTCGCCACCTGGCTGGACGACGCGTCCACGCTCGGGATCATGGCCGTCGCCGTCGCGCTGCTCATGGTCGGCGGCGAGTTCGACCTGTCGGCCGGCGTGCTGACCGCGTCCACCGCGCTGGTCACCGCGATCCTCGCCACCCGGCTCGGCTGGAACGTGTGGCTCGCCCTGCTCGCGTCGCTGGCCTTCGCGCTCGCCGTCGGCGTGCTCAACGGGTGGCTGGTCATGCGCACCGGGCTGCCCAGCTTCATCGTCACCCTCGGCACGTTCCTCGCGCTCCAGGGCCTCAACCTCGGCGTGACGCGCCTGGTCACCGGCACCGTCCAGGTGTCCGGGATGCGCTCCGCGGAGGGCTACGCGTCCGCCGGGTTCCTGTTCGCCTCGACGTTCACGATCGGCGGCACGGCGTTCTACGTGTCGATCCTGTGGTGGGTGCTGGTCACGGTCGCCGCCTCGGTGGTCCTGCTGCGCACCCGCTTCGGGAACTGGACCTTCGCGGTCGGCGGCTCGGCGCCCGCCGCGCGGGCGGTCGGCGTGCCGGTGTTCCGCACGAAGGTCGCGCTGTTCGCCACGACCGCGTTCGCCGCGTGGCTCGTCGGGTCGATCAACATCCTGCGGTTCACCAGCGTGCAGGCCAACCAGGGCATCGGCCTGGAGTTCCAGTACATCATCGCGGCCGTCATCGGCGGGTGCCTGCTCACCGGCGGGTTCGGCTCGGCGGTCGGGGCCGCCGTCGGCGCCCTCATCTTCGGCATGGCCCGGCAGGGCATCGTCTACGCGAACTGGAACTCCGACTGGTTCCAGCTGTTCCTCGGCGTGATGCTGCTCGCCGCCGTGCTCGTCAACAACGCCCTGCGGCGCCGGGCGGAAAGGGTGCGGCGATGAGCGACCAACCCCTGATCGAGGTCCGCGGCGTCGGCAAGGCACACGGCAGCGTCGTCGCCCTGCACGACGTGTCCACCACCGTCGCCGCCGGCGAGGTCACCTGCGTGCTCGGCGACAACGGGGCGGGCAAGTCCACCCTGATCAAGGTCCTGGCGGGCGTGCACCGGCACGACAGCGGCGAACTCCTCGTGTCCGGCGAGCCCGTGCGGTTCGGGTCGCCGCGCGAGGCCCTCGACCTGGGCATCGCCACCGTCCACCAGGACCTCGCCGTCGTGCCGCTGATGAGCGTGTGGCGCAACTTCTTCCTCGGCTCCGAGCCCACCACCGGCGTCGGCCCGTTCCGCTTCCTCGACCGCCGCCGAGCGCGCGCCACCACCAGGAGCGCGCTCGCCGACCTCGGCATCGACCTGCGCGACGTCGAGCAGCCCGTGGGCACCCTGTCCGGCGGCGAGCGCCAGTGCGTCGCCATCGCCCGCGCCATCCACTTCGGCGCGAAGGTGCTCATCCTCGACGAGCCCACCGCCGCGCTGGGCGTGAAGCAGGCGGGCGTCGTGCTCCGGTACGTCGCCCAGGCCCGGGACCGCGGTCTCGGCATCGTGCTGGTCACCCACAACCCGCACCACGCCCACCCCGTCGGCGACCGGTTCCTGCTGCTCAAGCGGGGGCGGTCGCTCGGGTCGCACGAGAAGGCCGACATCGGCCTGGACGAGCTGACCCGGCAGATGGCGGGCGGCGCCGAGCTGGAGGCGCTGGAGCACGAGCTGCGGGGCACGACCGGATGACCGCGCTGGACGTGCTCACCGTCGGCCGGGTCGGCGTGGACCTCTACCCGGAGCAGAGCGGCGTGCCGCTGGCCGAGGTGCGCACGTTCGCGAAGTCCCTCGGCGGGACCGCCACCAACGTCGCCGTCGCCGCGGCCCGCCTGGGCAGGCGCAGCGCCGTGCTGACGAAGGTCGGCCCGGACGGCTTCGGCCCGTACGTGCGCTCCGCGCTCACCTCGTTCGGGGTGTCGCCGGAGTTCGTCGGCACCGCGCCCCACCTGCGCACCCCGGTCGTGTTCTGCGCCCTGGACCCGCCCGAGGACCCGCCGCTGCTGTTCTACCGCGAACCCCTGGCGCCCGACCTGGCGCTGGAGCCGTCCGACGTCCCGTGGGACGTGGTGGCCGACGTGCCGCTGCTCTGGGTGACCGGCACGGGCGTCGCCGCCGAACCGGCCCGCTCCACCCAGCGCGCCGTGCTCCGCCACCGGGCCCGCCGGGCGCACACCGTGCTGGACCTGGACCACCGCCCGGCGTTCTGGCCGGACGACGGGTCCGCCCGCCGCGAGATCGGCTGGATGCTCGACCACGTCACGGTCGCCGTGGGCAACCGGGCCGAGGTGGAGGTGGCGGTCGGCACCGCGGACCCCGACGAGGCCGCCGCGCGCCTGCTGGACCGGGGCGTGGAGCTGGCCGTGGTGAAGAAGGGCGCGGAGGGCGTGCTGGTCGCGACCCGCGAGGGCACCTGGACCGTGCCACCGCACCCGGTGGACGTCGTGTGCGGCCTCGGCGCGGGCGACGCGTTCGGCGGGGCCCTGGCCCACGGCCTGCTGTCGGGCTGGGAGCCGGAGCGGACCGCCCGGTACGCCAACGTCGCCGGGGCCGTCGTCGCGGGCCGGTTGGCGTGCGCGGACGCCATGCCCACCGCCCGGGAGATCGAGGAGCGCCTGTGACTCCAGAGGAGGTCCACGCGTGACGCTGCACCGACCGTCGGGGAGCCTGGCGGACGACGGGCACCCCATCGGGCTGACCCCCGGGGGCGCGGGGTGGGAGAGGGTCGCGCTGCGGGTCGTGGCGGTCCGCCCGGGCGAGGTGGTGACCGTGCGCACGGGCGGGTTCGAGGCGTTCGTCCTGCCCCTGTCGGGCGGCTGCGCGGTCGACGTCGCCCACGGGAGCGGCACCGAGCGGTTCGAGCTGACCGGGCGGGAGTCCGTGTTCACCAGGGTGAGTGACTTCGCGTACGTCGGCCGGGACTCCGAGCTGAGGCTGTCCACCCGGGACGGTGCCGAGGTCGCCCTGCCCATGGCCCGCTGCGAACGGGCGCTGCCGCCCCGCTACGGCCCGGCGGAGGACGTCCCGGTCGAGGTCCGCGGCGCGGGCGGCGCCACCCGCCAGGTCACCAACTTCGGCGTCCCCGGCGCCTGGGACCACGCCGACCGGCTGATGGCCTGCGAGCTGATCACCCCGGACGGCAACTGGTCGTCCTACCCGCCCCACAAGCACGACGACACCTGCGACGTCGTCAACGAGGAGGTCTACTACTTCCGCGTCGCCGGCCGCGACCAGGTCACGCCGTCGCGCGAGGGGTTCGCCCTCCACCGCACCTACACCGACGACGGCGCGATCGACGAGGACGTGGTCGTCCGGGACGGCGACGTCTTCCTCGTCCCGCGCGGCTACCACGGTCCGTGCGTCGCCGCCCCCGGCTACCCCCTGTACTACCTGAACGTGCTGGCCGGACCCGGCCCGGAGAGGTCCATGGCGTTCTGCGACGACCCCGCCCACGGCTGGGTCCGCGACACCTGGCGGGACCGGGACCGGGACCCGCGCTGCCCCGTCACCACCGCCGACGGGAGGCGCGGATGAGGCTCACCACCGCCCAGGCCCTGGTCCGCTGGCTGCTCGCCCAGCGCACCGAACTCGACGACGGCACCGCGGCCCCGCTGTTCCCCGGCGTCTTCGCGATCTTCGGCCACGGCAACGTGCTCGGCCTCGGCAACGCCCTGGAGGAGGTCAAGGACCACCTGCCTGTGTGGCGCGGGCACAACGAGCAGGGCATGGCGCTGGCCGCCGTCGGCATCGCCAAGGCCACCCACCGCCGCCAGGTCGGCGTCGCCACGTCCTCCCTCGGCCCCGGCGCGCTGAACATGGTCACGGCCGCCGGCGTCGCGCACGCCAACCGCCTGCCGCTGCTCCTGCTGCCCGGCGACACGTTCACCAGCCGCGCGCCCGACCCGGTGCTCCAGCAGGTCGAGCACTTCGGCGACCCCGGTGCCACGGTCAACGACGCGTTCCGCCCGGTCAGCCGCTACTTCGACCGCGTCACCCGCCCCGAGCAGCTCCTCGGCACCCTCCCGCAGGTCGCCCGCGTGCTCACCGACCCGGCCGACTGCGGCCCCGTCACCCTCGCCCTGCCGCAGGACGTGCAGGCGGAGGCGTTCGACTTCCCCGACGCCCTGTTCGCCCCGACCACCCACCGCCCGCTCCGACCGCGCCCCGACACCCGCGCCCTGCACGAGGCCGCGGCCGTCCTGCGCGGCGCCGAACGCCCGCTGCTCGTCCTCGGCGGCGGCGTCCGGTACTCGCGCGCCGCGGGCCGGGCGGTGCGCTTCGCCGAACGGCACGGCGTCCCCGTCGTGGAGACCACCGCCGGCCGCACCCTCGTGCCGCACGACCACCCGCTGCACGCCGGCCCGCTCGGCATCACCGGCTCGACCTCGGCGAACGCCCTGGCCGCCGAGGCGGACGCGGTGCTCGCCGTCGGCACCAGGCTCCAGGACTTCACCACCGCCTCGTGGACGGTGTTCGCCCCCGGCTGCGCGCTCGTCGCGCTCAACGCCGCCCGCTTCGACGCCGTCAAGCACGGTGCGCTGGGCCTGGTCGCCGACGCCGACGAGGGCCTGCGCGAGCTGACCGACGCGCTGGGCGACTGGCGGGCCGACCCGGCCTGGACGGCGCGGGCGTCACGGGAACGCGCGGCGTGGGACGCGCACGTCGACCGCCTCCGCGTCCCGTCCGGCACGCCCACGTACGCGCAGGTCGTGGGCGTGGTCAACGACCTGTCCGGCCCGGCCGACTACGTGATGACGGCGTCCGGTGGCCTCCCGGGCGAGCTGATCGGCGGCTGGCGCGCGGTCGGCGAGGCCACCATGGACGTCGAGTACGGGTTCAGCTGCATGGGCTACGAGCTGGCGGGCGCGTGGGGCGCGGCCATCGCGCGCGCGGAGGGCGTGGTCACCACCCTGCTCGGTGACGGTTCGTACCTGATGCTGAACTCCGAGCTGTTCTCGGCCGCGTTCGCCGGGCACGGCTTCGTGGCCGTGGTCTGCGACAACGACGGCTACGCCGTGATCGACCGCCTCCAGACCGGCCAGGGCGGCGCCGCGTTCAACAACCTCTACCCCGACGTCCGCACCCGCCACGAGGAGCCGCCGCGCACCGACTTCGCCGCCCACGCCGGTGCCCTGGGCTGCGCCGTGTTCCGCGCCGACACCGTCGACGACCTGCGCGCCGCCTACCGCGCCGCCCGCGAGGCCGCCGCGACCGGGAACCGACCGGCCGTCGTCGTCATCCGCACGGACCCGTCCGCCTGGACGGAGGCCGGCGCGTGGTGGGAGGTGGGCGTGCCCGAGGTCGCCCACCGCCCGGAGATCGCCGCCGCGCACGGCGAACTGGCGGAGGGGCGGGCGCGGAGGGTCCGCTACCTGGGGTGATCGGGCGAGCCGGTCCGGGGCAGGCCCGGGCCCACGTCGTGCAGCACCGCGCGCAGCGCGCGGGCCGCCTCGGGCCTCTCCCACAGCATCGTGTGGATCGAGCCCCGCCACTCGGTGGTGAACTCGGCCCGCGCCCGCTCCAGCCGGACCCGCGGCACGGCGACGAGCCTGCTCCGGGCCTCCTCCATGCGCTCGCTGACCAGCTCGCACCGGGTGGGGGCGAGGACCGCCGCCACCCGCGCGCGCAGGTCGGGCCACAGCTCGGTGTCCACGGCCCCGGCCAGCGCGCCCGCGGTCGCCCCGGCGAGCAGCCTCAGCGGTTCCTCGCGCACCTCACGACCTCTCGTCCCCGCGGTAGACCGGGCCGAAGTGGGAGGCCCGCTGGTCGTTGCGGTCGAAGTTCTGGATCACGTCGGCGCGCTGCGTCGGCGCGTGCGCGTCCCGGCCGGCCTGGATGACCGTCGAGCCGTTGTCGGCCGTCGCGTTCTGGGTGATCCCGCCCGGCGGGGCGGGCGGGGACGAGTGGGCCGGCGGGGCGGCGGCGGGGGTGACGTCCTCGTCCTCCAGCCGCACGGCGTGCGCGTCGCCCTGCGGGATCCACATCCACCCGTGCCCGCTGAAGGTCTTCACCCGCACGTCGACGCGCCGGAAGTCGGCGGGCCGCAGCGTCGTGTAGCCGCCCTGCACGAGCGACGTGTAGACCGCCTCCGACAGCACCACGACCAGGTCGGCCCCGGTCTGCTCCAGGCCCGCGCGGGCGGCTCTGCTGTCCAGCAGCCTGCTGACCAGCACCGCGTCGGACCCGGGGTAGCCGTTCGCGCCCTCGGTGGTGACGCCGAAGTGGATCGCCATCCGCATCCGCAACCGGGCGTGCGGCACGCGGTAGGCGTTGACGTGCTCCAGCTCGGCGGCCAGGGCGCGCACGTACCGGTCGACCACGTCGTGCTCCGGCGTGGTCGCGGGCAGCACGGCCCACTCCTCGTCGCCCTTCGGCTGCCGCACCCACTGCGACCGGTCGAGCCCGGCGGCCTCGCCCGCCCGGTCCAGGGTGCGGACCAGCAGCTCTTGCAGCTCCCGCTGGAGCCGGTCGTCGGCCGAGCTGTAGCTCCTCAGGTCACAGCAGACCAGCAGACCGCGCTGGAGGCTCATGGGTTCGGCCCTTTCGACGAGCGGACACAGGACGGGCGCCACCGCGCCCGCGGCTGCGCAGAGTCACTGTGGAGTACGACATCGGCGTCAATACCGCAGAACTGCGGTCCGGCCTCAGATACCCGCGAATTTCCGCAAGCTCGCCAGATCCGGCACCAGCACGTCACGCCTCAGGTGACTGACCACCACCCCCGCTTTCCGCAGATCGGAGAACGCCTTCTCGGCGGTCCTCGGTTTCATCCCCGCGATCGAGGCGAGCTCGACCTTCGTGAGCGGAATTCCCAGCGTCCACCCGTGCGCTTCTTCCCGGCCGTAGGTCTGCACCAATTCGGCCAGCACCCGCGCCACCCGTTCCGCGGCGGGGTGGGAGAGGAAATCGCGGCGCCGTTGGTTCGCCCAGCGGAGCCGGTCGTTGATCATCCCTATCAATTCGACGAAAACGTCGTTCCGTCGGTGCAGGAAGCTCATCAGCTCACCGCTGGTGATCAGTTTGGCGACCACGTCGCCGCACGTGACCACGGTGGCCGAACGCGGTTTCTGGTCGAGTGCGGCCATCTCGCCGACGAGGTCGCCCGCGACCCTGATGGCGAGCAGTGCGGTGTCGCCCGTCTCGTCCGTGGTCTGCACCTTGACCACGCCGTCGAGCAGCAGAAGGACGTGAGTGTCCTTCGCGTCCTGCTCGATGACCTCGCGGTCGGCCGTGTACCGCACGACCGTGCCGATGTTCAGCAGCTCCTGGCGGGTGTTCTCTCGTAGGCGACCCAGCAAGCTGTTGCTGGGCCACGCTGGATCCTGTGTCAACGTGGTGGTCGGCATGGGCAGCATGGGGGTCCTGTTACTGTCGTCACCGGCGGGACTTCGAATGGGCCGACCTGCGTCAGGCGGCAAGTGATGGTCTCCCCGAACCTGATGCGGACAGTACACCCGAATGGGCGTAACTGGCCCCCTCTTGTCCGGCGTTTTGCCGAGCGACCCCCTCTCGAAGATCACCTGCGAATGCGCGCGCAATACCGATCCGAATGGAATTGCGCAGCTCCCGCGAGGTGGGACGGTCGACACAGGCGGGAACAACCTGTCCGATCCGGGACCTTGGACCTGTAGACGCGCCGAACGGCCCGTCGCCCCCGAACCACCCAGGGAGCCGCACGTGAGCCAGCTGTTCAGCCCGCTGACCCTCCGATCGGTCACGCTGCCCAACCGCATCGCGGTCAGCCCGATGTGCCAGTACTCGGCCCGGGACGGCCTGCCGAACGAGTGGCACCTCGTGCACCTCGGCTCGCGGGCGGTCGGCGGGGCGGGCCTGGTGCTCACCGAGGCGACCGCCGTGCAGGCCGTCGGCCGGATCTCGCCCGAGGACACCGGTCTGTGGAGCGACGCGCACACCGCGGCGTGGCGGCCGATCGTCGAGTTCATCAGGGCCAACGGCGCGGTCGCGGGCGTGCAGCTCGCCCACGCCGGGCGCAAGGCCTCCACCTACGCCCCGTTCGCCGAGCGGCGCGGCGGGGTGGCCGACGCCGACGGCGGCTGGACGCCCGTCGCGCCGAGCGCGGAGGCGTTCCACGAGTCCTACCGCCGGCCGGAGGCACTGGACGCCGACGGGATCGCGCAGGTGGTGGCCGACTTCGCCGCCGCGGCGCGCCGCGCGGTCGAGGCCGGCTTCCAGGTCGTCGAGGTGCACGCCGCGCACGGCTACCTCCTGCACGAGTTCCTCTCGCCGCTCAGCAACCACCGCGCGGACGCCTACGGCGGTCCGCTGGAGAACCGCACCCGGCTCACCCGCGAGGTCACCGCCGCCGTCCGGGAGGCCGTGGGCCAGGACGTGCCGGTGCTCGTGCGCATCTCCGCCACCGACTGGGTCGAGGGCGGCTGGACCGCGGAGGACAGCGTCGTGCTGGCACGCGACCTCGCGGCCCTGGGCGCGGACCTGGTCGACGTGTCCACCGGCGGCAACGTGCCGCGGGCCGACATCCCGACCGGACCCGGGTACCAGGTGCCGTTCGCCGAGACCGTGCGGCGGAAGGCCGACGTGCCCACCGGGGCGGTCGGTCTCATCACCGACGCCCGGCAGGCGGAGCAGGTCCTCGCCGATGGCTCAGCCGACCTGGTGCTGCTGGCGCGTGAGCTGCTCCGCGACCCGTACTGGCCGCTGCACGCGGCGCGGCAGCTCGGGGTGCGGACCAACCCGCCACGGCAGTACGCCAGGGCGTTCTAGGTGTCCGTGCCAAAGTTCGGGCTGCCGGTGGTGTTCCGGCAGCCCGAACTTCAGCAGCGGGTGTTGTGACGCGTCAGCGACGGTAGTCGTCGTATTCGTCGTCCGACGGGTCGTCGAAGCGTTCTTCGCTTCGGCGACCTGCGGCGGACTCGCCGCTGGACAGCTCGCGTTGCAAGGCGTCGACGTCGATGTTGTGAGAGCTGTATTTCAGCTCCCTCGCCACCTTGGTCTGCTTGGCCTTCGCTCGGCCGCGCCCCATGGCTCGACCCCCTCGCACAGGGACGGGGGCGGCCGGGGGAACGGCGGCCCCACTCGTCTCGACAACTAGTTCCTGGTAACTACCGTACCGTGTCGAAGGGGTTCCTCGCGACGCGGTAGGCGTGACACGTGCCGCCAAATCTCACCATGGGAGGATGCGCGGGTGCCTAGACCGTTCGTCGCCTACCTCAGGGTGTACGAACCGCTGTCGGCTCTTGACGCACCGTTGGCGGACAAGGTGCGGAAAGCCCTGGAAAACGGGCCTTTGAGCCGGGCGGACGTCGGCGCGCGCGAACGGGAGCTGTGGTTGCGGTCACAACTCGCCCGGCCGCGCCGCCTCCTGCCCGGTGAGCGGTCGGACGGCAGCGCCGCGCCCGACGCGCCGTTCGACGTGATGACCATCAGCCCCGCCGAGGTGCCGGGCGAGGTCGGCCCGGGACCCCTGGTCTGCCCCCTGGACCTCCGCGCCCGCTCGGCCGCCGCCCTGGTCGGCTTCCTGGCCACCTCCACCGGCCCCCTCCAGGACGAGGCGGTGGCCGTGGAACCGGATGCCGTCCGCACCCGCGCGTCGGCCGTGATGGCCGAGCTGACCGGCGGGGCGGTGCACGTCGTCTCCACCACCTGGACGGTGCCGCTGCCGTGGTTCGCGCTGGTCGAGCCGGAGGCGAGGCGGATCGTCCTGGCGCCCCGGGACGACCCCGAGCGGCAGGTGTCGTGGCGGGTCGCGATGCCCGACGCCCGCGCGAGGGTGGCGCGGGCGCACCGCGTGGTGTCCGCCTCCCTGGGCGACGAGGGGCCCGCCAAGGTCCTCGCCGACACCGGCCGGTGGCTCGACCACTTCGCGCCCGACTCGGCCGTGGAGCTGGACTACGGCGGCCTGGTTCAGCTCGTCGAGGACGAGGACCTGCTGGAGGACACCTCGGCGACGGACGTGAACGCCATCGTGGACGCCCTGGAGGCGGGGGACGCCGAGGAGGTCGCGCTGCGCTACGAGCGGCTACGCGAGTTCTGGGGCGAGCTCGCGCGGCGCGAGCGGCACGGTTAGCAGCAGGCGCGCGCCCACCGCCGCCGCGGCGGCCGGCAGGAGCGCCCAAGACCACCCGATCGTGACGGCCGCCCAGCCCACGAGCGGGGGTGTCACGGTCGCCGCCAGGTAGTTGGCGGTGTTCTGCATGCCGAGCGCGGCGCCCGTGCGCCCGGCCGGCGCGAGCTCCCCCGCGGCGGTGACGGCGACGCCGTTCCAGCACAGCGCCAGCGCCGCCGTGGGCACGAGGACCGCGACCAGGACCGGCACCGGGGCCCGGTCCAGCGCCGCGCACAGCGCGAACCCGACCGCCACCAGCACGCTGATCAGCTTCAACGGCCCGATCCGGGTGGGCGCGCGGTCCGACCAGGCGCCGACCACGAGCCGGCCGAGGCCGCCGGCGACCTGCGCGGCGGCGAACAGCCCGGCGGCCACGCCCACGGCCACCCCGCGGTGCTCGTGCAGCAGCTCGACCATCAGCGCGGCGGCGGTGAACTGGGGTACGACCAGCAGCCCGCTGGCGGCGGAGAGCCGGATCAGGGCGCGGTCCCCCAGCACGAGGCCGTGCCCGCGGCCGGTCGACCGCACGTTCCACGGCGGTTCACGCACCAGGGCGGCGACGGCGAGCGCGACGAACCCGGTGAACCCGGCCAGGGCGAGGAACGCCGCCGGTACTCCGGCCCCCACCGCCAGTACCGGGAGGACGACGGCCGCCAGCGCGGCGCCCAGCGGGGTGGCGGTCTGCCGCAGCCCCATGGCCAGCCCCCGCCGGTCCGGCGGGAACCACGTCAGCACGGCCCGGCCGCTCGCCGCGTTCACGCTCGCGCCGAACATCCCCACGCCGACCAGCGCCAGCCCGGCGACCACGGCCCCGTCGAACGCCGCCAGCGCCAGGCACAGCGCCGCGCCGACCCCGCCGACGGTCATGACGAGCCGCTCGCCGCGGCGGTCGGCCGCCGCGCCCCACGGCACGAGGGTGAGCACGGTGCCCAGGTTGACCGCGCCGAGCAGCAGGCCGACCTGGGGCAGCGACAGCCCGAAGTGGTCGCGCAGCTGCGGTGAGATCGCCGGGAGCCCCAGGAACACCGCGGCGTTGGTGCCCTGGGCCAGCGCGCCGACCGCCAGCACCACCCAGCGGTACCGGGTGGGGGCGATCGACGAACCGCTCTGTGCCATCAACCGGCCACGTTAGGCGGCCTGTCCGGATGGCGGGAGCCTTTCCTACTCCTTGGAACGTCCCGGGTTGTTCGGCCACCCGCGCTCGGCGGCCAGCAGCTCGTCCACCGACGCGCTCCCGCTCTGGTAGCGGCCCGCGATCTCGGCGTTGAGCCGGTCGACCACGGCCTGGACCTCGCGCCGCCGCGTCGAGACCGACGCCTCCTCGCTGATGAACACCCGCAGGGCCAGGCCCAGCTTGTCGTCCGACAGCGCGCTCACGTCCGACAGGTCCACGTCCGACACCAGCGCCTCGACGTGCCGCCGGTGCGCCTCCGCCCGGGACGGTTCCTGCGTCTGGTAGCGACCCAGGCCGGTCGCCGGCCCCACGGCGTTCGACGACAGGATCGTCGCCAGCTGGTCCACCACGGCCGAACCGCCCGAGATCCGGCGCTCCTGCTCGGCCCGCACGATGTCGATCCGCGCGTGCAGCAGCCGCCGCAGGTACGACAGGTCCGTCTCCTCCTGCGCCGCTTCGTCGCGCAGCGCCCGCACGTCGGCGAGCGGGAGCCGCTCGACCCCCTCGGTGTAGTCGGGGGCGAGCACCCGGTCGATACGGCGGCGCCCGCCAGGACGCACCTCGATCACGTACTCATCCTGAGGTAGTTCCTGCCCACCCGCCAACACAAACCTGCTTCCAAAGTTGTTTCAAACCTGTACCGGACTGCGCACGCCCAGAAGTGCACGTGCATCTGCACTGTGCATCGGCGGGCGTTGCGCGATCTTCGCCAACCCGGCCGCACGGGCGACCAACTGCGCGTTGTCGCGCACCGGCTGGCCTTTCGCGTAGGAAATGGTGTCCTCCATTCCCACCCGGAGGTGACCGCCGGTGGCGAGCGCGGTCAACATCACGGGGAGTGACGTCCGCCCGATGCCGGTCGCGGAGAACGACGCGCCCTCCGGCAGGAGCCGCAGGGCGGCGGTGAGCGTCTCGGCGTCGCCGGGCATGCCTCCCGGCACACCCATCACCAGGTCCACGTGCACCTTGCCGCCGGCGGGGAGGCCGTGCCGGTCGAGCAGCCGGCGCAGGGTGGCGAGCTGGCCGAGGTCGAAGATCTCGTACTCGGGGACGATCTCGCGTTCCCGCATGCCCTCGTGCAGGGCGACGATGAACTCCCAGCGGTTCAGGAACACGTCGTCGCCGAAGTTGACCGTGCCCATCGTGCAGGACGCCGAGTCGGGCAGCGCGTCGAGCACGCGCAGCCGGTCGGCCTCCGGGTCGGTCACCGCGCCGCCCGTGGACAGCTGCACGATCAGGTCCGTGCGCTCCCGCAGCGCGGCCACGGTCTCCTTGAGCAGGCCGAGGTCCAGCGTCGGGCGCGCCTCCGCGTCGCGGATGTGGACGTGGACCATCGCGGCGCCGACCTGCTCGCACGCCTGCGCGGTGGCGACCAGTTCGTCCAGGGTGACGGGGAGCCGGGGCACGTCGGCCTTGGCGTGCTCGGCCCCGGTGGGGGCGACGGTGAGCAGCGTGCCGTGGGAACCGGGTCGGGACATGCCCGTGATCCTGGCACAGAACCCGTCCGGACCAGCGTGCCGGCGGGGTCGGCGACCGGTTCCGCCGCAGGTCGGGTGTGTTACCGGTTTTCCGGACCGGACACCCGTCCGGCGCCGGCACCGCCCGGCGCCGGCCCGGGCGCCGTGCGGCCCGAGGTCAGCGGCCCAGGTTGCGCGCGGCCTGCCTGCCCAAGCCGGGGGTGTCCGGCGGCACCGAGTCGGGGTCCACGGCGGCCTGCACGCGGCGGTCCTCGGCGCCCACCAGCAGTTCGGTCTCCGGCGGCACCGAGCGCTTCACGAGCGCCAGCGCGACCGTGCCCAGCTCGTGGTGCAGGGCGACGGTGCCGACGCGGCCCACGACCCGGTCGTCGACCAGGACCGGGTCGCCGGTCTCCGGCTGCACCTCGCGGGAGCCGTCGAGGTGCAGCAGCAGCAGCCGGCGGGGCGGACGGCCCACGTTGTGGACCTTGGAGACGGTCTCCTGGCCGCGGTAGCAGCCCTTGTTCAGGTGGACGGCCTCGTCGATCCAGTTCGCCTCGTGCGGGATGGTCTTCTCGTCGGTGTCCACGCCCAGCCGGGGGCGCAGGGACTCCACGCGCAGCGCCTCGAACGCCCAGCTGCCCGCGGGCCGCGCCCCGGCCCCGGTCAGCCGGCCCCACCGGTCGGCGAGCTCGGCGCGGGGGACCAGCAGGTCGACCGCGTGCCCACCGGGCCACGACGCGCGCCGGGCGAACCCGCCGCCCTCCAGCGCCACCACGCCGTGCGGCGCGTCGGGCGCGGTCACGCCCACCGCGGCGAGGACACCGGCGGCCTCCGGGCCGAGCACGGTCAGCAGCGCCAGGTCGGCGGACGCGTCGCGCACCTCGACCTTGGACCAGAACACCATCTTGGTGAGGTAGCCGAGCAGGTCGCCCGCGCGCTCGGACCCGGTGTCGAGGTACACCGCGCCGCCGACGTTCGCCGCCGCGGCGTGGTGCTCGACCCGGCCCTGCACGTCGAGGATCAGCATCTCGGTGGCCCGGTCCTCGCCGAGCGCCTCGAAGTGCTGGCTGGTCAGCGAGTGCAGCCAGGTCAGCCGGTCGTCGCCGGACACCGCGAGCACGGCCCGGTTCGACCGGTCCACGACCACCGCCGACCGCACCGCCGACCGCTGCTCGGCGAACGGGTCGCCGAAGTGCCACGGCACGCCCTGGTCGGGGTTGCCGTCGAACGGCGCGACGGCGCCGGGCGCGGTCAGCAGCGGTGAGTTCACTCGGACTCCTCTGGTCGTCCGCCGGCCGGTCCACCGGCGGCGAGGCACTCGCGGCACGTGCCGGACAGCGCGAGGTGGCTCGCATCAAGCTCGAACCCGTACTCGGCCTCCAGTGTTCCCCCCAGCGGGGACATCAGCTCGCACGGGATCTCCTCCACCCGCCCGCACCGGTGGCACACCAGGTGCACGTGCTCGTGCGCGTGGACCGAGTAGTTCGGCGCCCCGTGCCCGAGGTGGGTGTGCCGGACCACGCCGAGCCGGTCGAGCAGGTCGAGCGTGCGGTAGACCGTGGTGATGTTCACCGCGGGCGCGGTGACCCGCACGCGCCGGCAGATCTCCTCGGGGGTCGCGTGGCCGAGTTCGCGCACCGCGTCGAGCACGAGCTGGCGCTGGGGCGTCATGCGCATGCCGCGGTCGTGCAGCGTCTCGCGCAGGGCTTCGGGGCCGCTGACGGTGTCCACGAAAGCCATGTTAGGACGTGAGTAGGCTCGCGGTATGCGCGTGCTGGCACTGCTGGACGGAACACCGGCCGACCCCGACGCCCCGCTGATCCGGGTCGACGACCTGGGCCTCCTGCGCGGCGACGGCGTCTTCGAGACGATCCTCGTCGTCGGCGGCGAGCCCCGCGAGCTGGGGCCCCACCTGGACCGGCTGGCGCGTTCGGCGGCGATGCTCGACATGCCCGAACCGGACCTCGCGGCGTTCCGGCGCGCCGTGGACCTCGTGCTCGGCACCTGGTCCGGCGGCCCCGAGATCGCCGTGAAGCTGGTCTTCACGCGCGGGGTGGAGGGCGGCGACGGCACGCCCACCGGGTTCGCGCTCGGCATGGACATCTCCCCCAAGGTGATCGCCCAGCGCGCCGGCGGCATCTCCGCGGTCACCCTGGAGCGGGGGATCGAGCCGGGCCTGGCGGAGCGCGCGCCGTGGCTGCTGCTCGGCGCCAAGTCGCTGTCCTACGCGGTCAACATGGCCGCGCTGCGCGAGGCGGAGCGGCGCGGCGCCGACGAGGTCGTGTTCACCACCTCGTCCGGCTCGGTGCTGGAGGGGCCGACGTCCACGCTGGTCCTGGCGCGCGGCCGGACCCTGACCACGCCGCCGTCGACGCTGGGCATCCTGCCGGGCACCACGCAGGCCGCGCTGTTCCGGGCCGCCGAGCGCGCGGGGTGGTCGGTCGAGGTCGCGCCGGTCGACGTGGCGGAGCTGTACCCGGCGGACGGCGTGTTCCTCGTGTCGAGCGTCCGCAAGATCACCCGCGTGCACACGCTGGACGGCAAGGCCCTGCCGGACTCGACCGGGCTGCACACCGTGCTGGACGGGCTCTACGAGTCGGAGTACTAGACAGCGCTCAGGCCGGCGTGCCCGGTGCGAAGACCAGCGGGGTGCCCGGCGGCGCCTGGCCGAGCAGCGGCAGGGCGCCGGGCGGGACCACGCCGATCACCGGGTAACCGCCGGTCGTCGGGTGGTCGGCGAGGAACACCACGGGCGCGCCGTCGGCCGGCACCTGCACCGCCCCGGTGACCAGCCCCTCGCTCGGCAGCTCCCGCCCCACCCGGCCGGGCTCGCGCTCCAGCGCGGTCCCGGTGAGCCGGACGCCGACCCGGTTGCCGCGGTCCGACACCGTCCAGCGCCCGGCCCGCAGCTGCCCCGCCGGATCGGTGAACCAGTCGTCGCGCGGCCCGAGCAGCACCGGCACGACCAGCACGTCCGGCACGCGGACCGGCACCAGCACGTCCACGCCCACCGGGACGCCGGTCGGCGTGCCGAGGGGCAGCACGTCACCGGGGGCGAGCGGCGGCGGGCCGAGGCCGGAGAGCAGGTCCGCGGACCGGCTGCCCAGCTCGGCGGGCACGTCGACGCCGCCGGACAGGGCGACGTAGCACCGCAGCCCGCCGACCGGCGTGCCCAGGGCGAGCACGTCGCCGGGCGCCAGGTGCAGCGGGGAGTCGCGCGGCACGCCGTTCACCAGCGCGGGCGTGGCCGGTCCGGTGACCGCGACCGAGCACGAGGTCTCGGCGCGCAGCACCAGGCCGCCGAGCAGCACTTCGAGACCCGCCGCGCCGCCGGGGTTGCCGACCAGCCGGTTGGCCAGCGCGAGGGACGGCGGGTCGAGCGCCCCGGACGGCGGCACGCCGAGGTGCGCGTTGCCGGGGCGGCCGAGGTCCTGCACGAGGACCTGCGGCCCGGTGGCCAGGACGGTGACGGCGCGGGTCACCGGACGACCTCGAAGCGGACGCGGTGACCGGGGGCGAGCAGGGCCGGTTCCGGGCGCCGGGGGTCGAAGAGGGGGGCGTCGGTGCTGCCGATCAGCCGCCAGCCGCCGGGGGTCGCCCTCGGGTAGGCGGCGGTGTACTCGCCGGCCACGGCCACCGAGCCCACCGGGACCCTGGTGCGCGGGGAGTCCAGCCGGGGCTGGCGCAGCGGTCCGGGCAGGCCGACCAGGTAGGCGAACCCGGGCGCGAACCCGCAGAACGCCACCCGGTACCCGGCGCCGGAGTGCAGGTCGACCACCTCGTCGGGGGTGAGTCCCGCGGTCTCGGCGACCAGGTCCAGGTCCGGCCCGTCGTAGCGGACCGGGATCACCACCTCGCGGGACGTCGTCGCGGCCCGGTGGTCCGGGTCGACGCCGGCCAGCGCGGCGCGCACCGCCCCCAGGCCGCCCGGCCGGGTCTCGACCAGCACCGTCCGCGCGGCCGGGACCAGCTCGACCACGTCCGGGAGGTCGGCCGCCGCCAGCGCGGCGCGCACCGCCTCCACCTCGCCGGGCGAGTCCACCTCGACGAGCACCGCGTTGGTGCCGCAACGCCGCAGCCGCATGGGCACAGCTTACGTCCTACATGAGGATTGTTGAACAATCCGAGTGGGGAGCGTCCTACCGCGCGGGACGCCCGACGATCAGGCCGTGATCAGCCCACGATCCGCTTGAGGTGCGCGGACGTGTGCGGCTGGAGCGGTTGGCCCACCATCGCCCGCTCCTCGACGTAGGCGAGGTCACCGCCGTTGACGATGCCGTACAGCCGCTGCGCGCCGGTGACGTCCTTCGCGGTCGCCGTCCGGATCACCGCGTCGGTGCCCAGCTCCCACGACGTCTGGTTGCGCGGCTTGCCGTAGTACAGCTCCACGATCCCGGTGTTGTGCGTCAGCAGCACCTCGATCGTGTCGTCCGGCTGCGGGCGCCAGAACCCGGTCTCCCGGGCCGCCTGCCGGATCACGCCGCCGTCCTCGTCGAGCAGCCACGACCGCGCCTCGTAGTACAGGAACGGCCGGCCGTCGTGCGCGAACGTGACCTGCTGCCCGAACCGGTACGGCCCGTTGATCGTCGGGTAGACGACCTCGCCCTCGCCGCGCCACACGCCGACCAGCGGCAGCAGCGCCAGGCACGCGTCGTGCAGCGAAGGGCCCTCGCGCAGGTTCGCCGTGTCCGCCGGCACCGGCAGGTCGTCGAACTGCGGCAGGTTGCGCGCACCGGTCACCGACGCGCGCGCCGCGGCGGCCTGCACGGCCGCGTCACCACTGCCCGGCGCGGGCGTCCCGCCGTTCATCCCGGGGCCGGTCACCGCTGGTCGGAGAACAGCCGGTACACGACGTACCCGGCGAACCACACGACGAGCAGGGACACGAGCACCAGGAGCCCTGTGAAGAAGTGTTCCACCAGCCGAGTTTATCGCCACGGCCCCGGACGCCGCCGGTCCCGGTGGCGAACGCCACCGGGACCGGCACGGGAACAGCCCCGCGGGACGGGGTCAGGCCACGGCCACCTCGACCGGGTGGACGCCCGGCCCGTCCGCGCTGACCGACGACTGCCCGTTGCCCGAGCGGTGCAGGGCCCGGACCGTCCACGTGCCGGGTGCGGCGAAGAACCGGAAGTCGCCCTCCGGGGAGGACACGACCTCGGCGGTGAACTCGCCGGTCGAGTCCAGCAGCCGCACGAACGCGCCGCCGACCGGCCCGCCCGCCGACTTGACCTTGCCGCTCAGCACGACCTCGTTCGCACCCACCGCGATGTCGACGCCCTGCTGGGGCGCACCGCAACCGTCCAGGCTCATCGTCAGTTCCCCTTGCCGTCGCCCAGCTCGATCGGCACGCCGATCAGCGAGCCGTACTCCGTCCACGAACCGTCGTAGTTCTTCACGTCGCCGTGGCCCAGCAGCTCGTGCAGCGCGAACCACGTGTGCGACGAGCGCTCCCCGATGCGGCAGTACGCGATCGTCTTGCGCGAGCCGTCGAACCCGGCCTCGCCGTAGATCCGGTCCAGCTCGTCGTTCGACTTGAACGTGCCGTCCTCGTTGGCCGCCTTGCTCCACGGCACGTTGATCGCGCTCGGGATGTGGCCGCCGCGCTGCGCCTGCTCCTGCGGCAGGTGGGCGGGGGCGAGCAGCTTGCCGGAGAACTCGTCGGGCGAGCGCACGTCGACCAGGTTCTTGTCGCCGATCGCCTCGACGACCTCGTCGCGGAACGCGCGGATCGTCAGGTCCTGGTCCTGCGCGGTGTACGTGGTGGGCTCGCGCCGCACCACGTCCTTGTCCAGCGGGCGGCCGTCGAGCTCCCACTTCTTGCGACCGCCGTCGAGCAGCTTCACCGAGTCGTGGCCGTAGAGCTTGAAGTACCAGTACGCGTAGGCCGCGAACCAGTTGTTGTTGCCGCCGTAGAGGACCACCGTGTCCGAGTTGGCGATGCCCTTGGCCGACAGCAGCGCCTCGAAACCGGCGCGGTCGACGAAGTCGCGGCGGACCGGGTCCTGGAGCTCGGTCTTCCAGTCGATCTTCACCGCGCCCGGGACGTGGCCGCCGTCGTAGGCGGTCGTGTCCTCGTCGACCTCCACGAACACCACACCGGGCGTGTCGAGGTTCTCCTCGGACCACGCGGCCGAGACCAGGACTTCTTCACGGCTCATCGAGCTGCTCCATCTTCATTCGTTCGTGCTACTGAGGTCGGGCGAGGGCGGGTGCGACGCGGCGGAGGAGCAGGAACACCTCGCAGCCGAGGCACAGGCCGAGCGCGGCGTTGAGCAGCGCGGCGACCAGCGCGGCGGAGGTGGCGGCGACTCCGAGCGCGGTGAGCCCGGTGGCGTAGCCGATCGTGCCGACCAGCGCGAACACGAAGCCGACGCCCTGCGCGAACCGCAGCGGGGCGGCCTCCTCGCGCTCGCTCGTCGGCGTGATCCTCGGCTGGACGGCGTACCGGTAGACGTGACCCCACGGGTTGAGCTTGAGCGAGATGAACGCGCACAGGCCGAACAGCACCGTCTGCGCGGCGAGCAACCGCCACGAGCCGGTCAGCAGGACGACCGCGAGGATCGCGGTGGTGATCCAGGCGCTGAAGCGCGGACCGCGCGGGTCAACTGGGGCATCTTTCGACACGGCGACGACCTCCTGACGGGGACAAGACCGGGTAGTCCGTCTCAGGCGGTGGTAGAGCGCGGTGGCGCGCGCGTCAAGCCGCGCGGACCGCCGGCAACCGCCCGGTCAGCTCGTCGCGCGACACAGGCTGCTGCGGACGCGGCACAGGTCCACCGCGAGTCGCTTGGTCAGCAGCGTGGTCATGGCTGCGAGGGTAACCGCTCGTCCCTGTGGTCGGGAGTGCCGCCCAACTGGTGGGAAAAAGTTCAGTTCACCCGTTCGGTCCAGGCAGGTGTGGGCGCAAAGCCGCAGTGAGCGCGTCCGGTTCCGGGACGCCGCCGACCCGGAGGAGTTCCGCACCGGACGCGTCCAGCGCGAGGGTCGTGGGCGCCCGCAGCACGCCGAGGGCCTTCGCGACCTCCGGCAGGTCGGTCACGTCCAGCTCGACGTGCCGCAGACCCTCGGTCCGGTCCGCGAGGTCGCCCAGGAGCGCCCCCGCGCGCCGGCACGCCGCGCAGAACGACGTGGAGACCTGGAGCAGGGTCACCGGCGTGCCCGGCACGAGCAGGTCGCGCACCGGCCCGGGCAACTCGGGGCGGGCGCCGGCGGTGGTGCGGACCCGGCCGTCGCGCCGCTTCAGCAGCACGCCGACCAGGGCCACCACCAGCACCGCGCCCAACAGGGCCCAGACCCCGGTCATCACTGGTCCAGCGGGATGTCGCGGATCGTGCCCTCCACGGTGAACGCGCCGCTCTCCACCTTCACCGCGGTCGGCGTCACGGTGAAGGGCAGCACGCCCGGGTCGATGGTGACGCTCAGCGCCTCGCGCACCACGCCCAGCACGGCGTCCAGGCCGGCCAGCGCGGTGTCGTCCAGCTCGACGTCGTTGATCGCGATGGCGACCTGACCGTTGACCAGGGACACCGTGCCGTAGGCGGCGATCCGGATCTGGCGGCTCGCGACCGTCGTGGTGCCCGACAGCTTCACCGCGGCCCGCGTCGGGTCCGCCTGCTGGCCCGCGGGCTGCTCGGTGCGCCGGTCCGGCTCGATCGCCATGTCCGAGAACGGCGTGACCTGGTCGACCAGCCGGTTCAGGTCGGCCGCCTGGATCTTCACGCTGCCGCGCACCTGGTCGATCTTGGCGTCGCGCGTGTTGCCCGACAGCAGGTCGGACAGGCCGATGCGCACGTGGTAGAGGTTGGCCCGGATCTCCAGGTCGCGCAGCTGGTCGGCCACCGGCACGCCGGACGCGCTGATCTCGACGTCCCGGTAGTCCCCGGCCAGCGCCTGGGTGATGAACGGGAAGCCGTTGATGCGGACCGAGGGGTCCTCGCTCAGCTGGAACTTGTCCCGCATCTTCTGCGCGACCTGGTACTCGCCCGCCGCCGCCAACCCGAAGTCGGCGGCGACCAGCAACCCGCCGACCACCAGGGCGGCGATGATCAGCTTGCGCCCGCGCGTGGGGCGGCGCTTGGTCTCGGTCGCGGTCATCGTCCTTCTTCTGCTGTCGCGTGGTGCTCGGGTTCGGAGGACGTGCGGCGGTCGAGCCAGGTTGCGATCCGGTCCACCAGGACCGGCGTCATGGCCGACTCGGCGTGCCGGACGCCGGGTTCCAGCCACAGCTCGGCGTCGCCACCGGCCGCGCGGTGCAGCGCCACGGCGTGCGCGGGGCCGAAGTAGTGGTCCTGCTCACCGTGCACGATGAGCAGTGGGGTCGGCGTGATGCGGTGCACCACCTCCAGCGGGCTCTCCGGGGGCGTCGTCCACGGGGCGCCGAGGCGGACGCCCAGCGCCCGGGCGGCGAGGCGGCCGTGCGGCTGCTCCAGCAGCCAGTGCACCCGGCGCATGGCCGGGGTCTCCCGCACCCACCAGCGCGAGGGCGCGCTGACCGCCGCCACGGCGTCCGGCGGGTCCTCGTGCAGGCCGGCGTGCCGCAGGGCGATCGAGGCGCCCATGGAGAACCCGACGGTCACCACGCGTCGGTACCCCAGCCGCCGGGCCAGCGAAACCCCGGCCGCGAGGTCGTGCACCTCGTCGCCGCCGACCGTGGACGCGCCGCCCGAGCGACCGTGGCCGCGGAAGTCCAGCGCGACGACCCCGCCGTGCCGCGCGAATCGGCGCAGCACCCGCGCCACGAACGGCTTGCGCACGTGGTTCGTGAAGCCGTGGCCGACGACGAACGCCAGGTCCGCCGCGGGCGGTGTCGACCTCACGTGCACGCCGTGCAGGGGGACGGCGTCGTGTGACATGGATGTAACAGGCGTGACGCTTGTGGAAACAACTGTGACTCTGACCTGCTGACCTGGGTTTTTCGTGGCTCGCACCGGTATCGTCTCCGTCATCCGCAGGCAACGGGGCCCCGGTCACCGTACTTCGCGCTGCCTGGTCGGTGACCGCACACCGGCCGAACGAGAGGGTGCCGCGATGAGCATCGACGTGCTGCTGCTGACCACCGACTCCGATCCCGAGGCGGTCCTCCCCGCGCTCTCGCTCCTCCCGCACGAGGTGCGCCCGCTGCGCCCGGAGGTCTCGGCGCTGCTGGAAGCCGGTCCGCACGACATCGTCCTGGTCGACGCCAGGACCGACCTCGCCGCCGCGCGCAGCCTGTGCCGGCTGCTCGACTCCAGCGGCGTGGACGTCCCCGTGGTGGCGGTCGTCACCGAGGGCGGCCTGGTCGCGGTCAACTCCGACTGGAGCGTGGACGAGATCCTGCTGCCGACCTCCGGCCCCGCCGAGGTGGACGCCCGCCTGCGCCTGGTGCGCTCGCGGCGCGGCGCCCAGCAGCCCGGAGGCGACGGCTCCCTCCAGCTCGGCGAGCTGGTCATCGACGAGGCGACCTACACCGCGCGCCTGCGCGGCCGTCCCCTCGATCTGACCTACAAGGAGTTCGAGCTGCTCAAGTACCTCGCGCAGCACGCGGGCCGGGTCTTCACCCGCGCCCAGCTGCTCCAGGAGGTCTGGGGCTACGACTTCTTCGGCGGCACCCGCACCGTCGACGTGCACGTCCGGCGCCTGCGCGCCAAGCTCGGCCCCGAGCACGAGTCGCTCATCGGCACCGTGCGCAACGTGGGCTACAAGTTCGTCCGCCCGCCGCGCCCCGGCAGCGCCCGCCGCGTGGAGCACGTGGACGCGCCGGAGCCGAGGATCGACGACGCGGAGCTGAGCTACCGCATTTGATTGCCGCGCCTTCGGCGCGGCGGCGGAGTCGCCTGGAAGTCGGCAGTTCACGGTCGGTTTCCCGCGATCGAAGGGCGTGATCGCGGAAAACCGACCGCGACCTACCGACGCGACCCGCGTTGATGGCCGCGCCTTCGGCGCGGCGGCGGGGTCGTCTGGAAGTCGGCAGTTCACGGCCGGTTTCCCGCGATCGAAGGGCGTGATCGCGGAAAACCGACCGCGACCTACCGACGCGACCCCGCGGGAGTTGGCCCGTTGAGGGTGGGCCTGCGGGGGTGACCCCTGGGGTCGGTTGCGGTTGACCCGGCGCGGGAGGGCTTCGGTGGCCGGTAGGTTTCACGGCGTGGAATCGAGCTGGTTCGAGGAGCTGTCCCCCGCTCAGGCCGACGAGGTCACCGGCCTGCTCCGCGCCGCCCAGGACGCCGACGGCGTCGCCCCGGTGGGCGAGGCCGTCGTGCTGCGCCTGCGCCCCGGCGCGCGCGGTAGCGCACACCTGCTGGCCCGGGTCGACGGCGCGCTGGTCGGGTACCTGCACCTGGACGTCTTCGGCGACGCCGACGGCAACAAGGTCGCCGAGCTGGCCGTCCACCCCGCGCACCGCCGCCGCGGCCACGGCGCCGCGCTGCTCGCCGCCGTGGCCGAGCGCGCCGAGCCCCTGCGCGTCTGGGCGCACGGCGGCAGGCCCGACCAGGAGGCCCTGGCCGCGAAGCTCGGCTACCGCAAGGTCCGCGAGCTGCTGCGGCTGCGCCGCCCCCTCGACGCCGACCTGCCGTCACCGGTCCTGCCCGAGGGCGTCCGGCTGCGCTCGTTCGTGCCCGGCCGGGACGAGGCGGCCGTCGTCTACGTCAACCACCGCGCGTTCGCCTGGCACCCCGAGCAGGGCGCCATGAGCATCGAGGACGTCCGGGACAAGGAGGGGGAGCCGTGGTTCGACGCCACCGGCTTCCTGCTCGCCGTCGACGCGGAGGAGCGGCTGCTCGGCTTCCACTGGACGAAGGTGCACTCGGCGACCCTCGGCGAGGTGTACGTGGTGGGCGTCGACCCTGATGCGCAGGGCGGCGGCCTGGGCAAGGCCCTCACCCTCGCCGGTCTGGCGCACCTGCGCGCCGCCGGGCTCGCCGAGGTGATGCTGTACGTCGAGTCCGACAACGCCGCGGCACTGGCCGTGTACAACCGGTTGGGCTTCACCCGGTGGGATTCGGACGCCCAGTACGCCCGGTAGTGACAAACCCATCACGCGCTGCATACGCGCAGGTCACGGGATCACCCACAAGGCGGTGTCCCTAGTCACCTCCCGTGCGGAGTTCACCTCGCGTTCACTCTGTCCTGGGTGCCTGTCCACCCTCGCTGCCTACCGTCCGTGTCGAGCGGCGGGGGTTCGCCGCGACATCCGCTTCGCAGCTGGAGGACCCAGGTGAAGACCAAGCGACACGGCGCCGTACTCGGCCTGATCGCGGCCGGTGCGCTTCTGCTCACCGCATGTGGCAGCGACAACAATGCCCCCTCGGGTGCGGCGCCGACGACCGGTGAGTCGTCCACGCCCGTCGAGTGCGGCGGCAAGTCCAAGCTGAACGCAGAGGGCTCCTCCGCGCAGAAGAACGCGATCGACACGTTCATCCAGGCGTACCAGCAGAAGTGCTCGGGCGCCGATGTGGCCTACAACGCCTCCGGCTCCGGCGCGGGCGTGAAGAACTTCAACGCCGGCCAGGTCGACTTCGGCGGCTCGGACTCGCCGCTGTCCGAGAGCAAGGGCGAGGTGGCCGCCGCCGCCGAGCGCTGCCAGGGCAACCCGGCCTGGAACCTGCCGCTGGTCTTCGGCCCGGTCGCGCTCGGTTACAAGCTGGACGGCGTCACCGACCTCACGCTGAGCGGCGAGGTCGCCGCCAAGATCTTCAACGGCACCGTCGTGAAGTGGAACGACCCGGCCATCGCCGCGCTGAACTCCGGCGCGTCGCTGCCCGACAAGGACATCAAGGTCGTCTACCGCTCCGACGAGTCAGGCACCACGGACAACTTCCAGCTCTACCTCCAGGCCGCCTCGAAGGGCGCGTGGACCCAGGGTGCCGGCAAGCAGTTCAAGGGCGGCATCGGCGAGGGCAAGGAGAAGTCGGCGGGCGTCGCGCAGGCGGCGGGCTCCATCGACGGCGCCATCACCTACGTCGAGCTGTCCTTCGCGCAGGACAACAAGCTGTCCCTCGCGAAGATCGACAACGGCTCCGGCCCGGTCGAGCTGACGAACGAGACGGTCGGCAAGGCCATCGACGGCGCCACCATCAAGGGCAGCGGCAACGACCTGGTCCTCGACCTGAACTCGATCTACGCCTCCTCCACCGCGGGCGCCTACCCGCTGCTGCTCGCCACCTACGAGATCGTCTGCTCCAAGGGCTACGACGCCGACACCGCGAAGGCCGTCAAGGCGTTCCTCACGGTCGCGGCGACCGACGGTCAGGCCGGCCTGGCGGACGCGGGTTACGCTCCGCTCCCCAAGGCGTTCCAGGACAAGATCCTGACCGCCATCAAGGCCATCGCCTGACCCGGCCGGCAGACTCCTCGCAGGCGCCAAGGCGATGAACGACCGAACCGTGGTCGAGCGCCCCGCGGGCACCGCTGACAGCGGTGCCCGCGGGGGCGTCCCGGCCGCTCGACCCGACTCGGAGGCTCCGATTCCCCCGACCGCGGAAGCCGAGAACACAAAGCACGTCCGGCCGGGTGACCGGATCTTCGCCGGTCTCGCCACCGGGTCGGGCATCTTCATCGTGGTCCTGATCGGGGCCATCGGCATCTTCCTGCTGATCCAGGCCATCCCCTCCCTGGGGCTCGACAAGGTCAACTTCCTGACCAGCCGCGAGTGGTCCACCAGCGACGTCGACAACATGCGCTACGGCATCCTGGACCTGCTCCTGGTGACCGTGGTGTCGGCGGCGTTCGCGCTGGTCATCGCCATGCCCATCGCCCTGGGCATCGCGCTGTTCCTCACCCAGTACGCGCCGCGCCGCCTGGCCCGGTCGTTCGCCTACGTCATCGACCTGCTGGCCGCCGTGCCGTCGATCATCTTCGGCCTGTGGGGCCTGCTGGTGCTCGGCCCGGTGCTCACGCCCGTCGGCGAGTGGCTCACCGCGAAGCTCGGCTGGATCTTCCTGTTCGCCGAGGGCAACGTCAGCATCGAGATCGGCGGCACGATCTTCACCGCCGGCATCGTGCTCGCCGTCATGATCCTGCCGATCATCACCGCGGTCAGCCGCGAGGTGTTCGACCGCACTCCCGCCACCCACGTCGAGGGCGCCATCGCGCTCGGCGCCACCAAGTGGGAGGTCGTCAGGACCACCGTGCTGCCGTTCGGCAAGGCAGGCTACGTCAGCGCGTCCATGCTCGGCCTCGGCCGCGCGCTCGGCGAGACCATCGCGCTGACGATCATCCTCAGCGGCACCGCCGCGACGTTCGGGTGGAGCCTGTTCGACGGCGGCGCGACGTTCGCGTCCAAGATCGCGCTGGCCGCGCCGGAGTTCAACGACCCGCGCATCGCGGGCGCCTACATCGCGGCGGGTCTCGTGCTGTTCGTGCTCACGTTCGGCGTCAACGCCATCGCCCGGTCCATCGTCGCCGGTCACAAGGAGTACGAATGACGACGACCGACACGGCGGCCGACCTCGACCGCCTCGCGACGCCGCCGACGTTCCAGAGCGTCAGCGGCGCGCGCAAGTTCAAGAACGCCGTCGCCACCACCCTGGTCTACGCGGCGTTCCTGATCGCCATCGTGCCGCTGGTCTGGGTGCTGTACGTCGTCATCCAGCGCGGCTTCCCGGTGATCCTCGACGCCGACTGGTGGCAGAAGTCGCTGTCCGGGCTGCTGTCGCGGCAGCAGGGCGGCGGCGTCTACCACGCCATCTACGGCACCCTGGTGCAGGGCCTCGTCTGCGGCATCATCTCGGTGCCCATCGGCCTGTTCGTCGCCGTCTACCTCGTGGAGTACGGCGGCCGGTCGAAGCTGGCCAAGGCCACCACGTTCATGGTGGACATCCTCACCGGCGTGCCGTCGATCGTGGCCGCGCTGTTCGTCTACACGCTGTGGATCACCTACTTCGGCTTCGGCCGCAGCGGGTTCGCGGTGTCCCTCGCGCTGGTGCTGCTCATGGTGCCGGTGATCGTGCGGACCACCGAGGAGATGCTCAAGATCGTCCCCGACGAGCTGCGCGAGGCCTCCTACGCGCTGGGCATCCCGAAGTGGAAGACGATCGTGAAGGTCGTCGTCCCCACCGCGCTGTCCGGCATCGTGACCGGCATCATGCTGGCCCTCGCCCGCGTCATGGGCGAGACCGCGCCGGTCCTGGTGCTCGCCGCTTACGCGCCGTACATCAACTACAACCTGTTCGACGGCCCGATGGCGTCGCTGCCGCTGCTCATGACGTCCGAGCGCAACAACCCGACCCAGGCCGGTTTCGAGCGCATCTGGGGCGCGGCGATCACCCTCGTGCTCATCATCACGCTGTTCAACCTGCTGGCGACCGTGATCTCGCGGTGGCTGGCTCCGAAGACGAAGTGAGCGGGCGGTCATGGCCAAGCGCATCGACGTGAAGGACCTCAACCTCTTCTACGGCAAGTTCCACGCCGTCGACGGGGTCTCCCTGGCCGTGCCGCCGAAGAACGTGACCGCGTTCATCGGGCCCTCCGGTTGCGGCAAGTCCACCGTGCTGCGGTCGCTGAACCGCATGCACGAGGTGGCGCCGGGAGCCCGAGTCGAGGGCAAGGTGCTGCTGGACGGCGAGGACATCTACGCCTCGTCCATCGACCCGGTGCAGGTGCGCCGGACCATCGGCATGGTCTTCCAGCGGCCCAACCCGTTCCCGACGATGTCGATCCGCGACAACGTCGTGGCGGGCCTGAAGCTCGCGGGCGAGCGGAACAAGAAGAAGCTCGACGAGGTGGCCGAGCGCTCGCTGCGCGGCGCCAACCTCTGGAACGAGGTCAAGGACCGCCTCGACCGCCCGGGCGGCGGGCTGTCCGGTGGTCAGCAGCAGCGCCTCTGCATCGCCCGCGCCATCGCCGTGCAGCCCGACGTGCTGCTGATGGACGAGCCGTGCTCGGCGCTGGACCCGATCTCCACGCTGGCGATCGAGGACCTGATCACCGAGCTGAAGAAGGAGTACACGATCGTCATCGTGACCCACAACATGCAGCAGGCGGCGCGGGTCTCCGACCAGACCGCGTTCTTCAACCTGCTGGGTGTCGGCCAGCCCGGGCGGCTGATCGAGGTGGACGACACGGAGAAGATCTTCAGCAACCCCAGCCAGAAGGCGACCGAGGACTACATCTCGGGCCGCTTCGGCTGAGCGGTGCTCCGGCCGAGAGCCCTTCCACCTGCGGTGGGAGGGCTCTCGCGCGTTCGGGTGACGAGGGAACCCGCCGCCGGCGGCGACCGTCAAAATCGAGACACGGTCCTCCGTCCGGGGGTACCGTGACGGCTGGGATCGGCAGACTCGCAGGGGGTAATCGTGGCGCCGGAAGGTGCGTGGAGCGTCCAGTCCATGCAGGCCATGACGGCCAACATGCAGGGCCTGAAGGCCGCGGCCGACTCGGGTTCGTTCGCGATCAGCGAATCGGGTGCCCAGGCGTACATCAAGGCGATCGACAGCGCCCAGAAGGAACTGCGGAACATCGACAACGACCTGGCGCTGCTGCGGCAGCGGGTCAAGCTCGGTACCAGCCCCGACGCGGAAGCGATCTCCCAGTACAACCAGGAGGGCGCGGTGGGCGGAGCCGGGACCACCGGCATCGTCCCGGCCGTCAACCAGTTGCGGACCGCGTTGGACGAAGCCCGGCAGGCGATGCAGAAGGCCGTGGAGAACTACCGCGAGGTGGACGACTCCGCCGCCGGCACCTACAACCGCTACTGAGGGTGGAACCGTTGATCAAGGGATTGTCGTCGCGCGCGGTCCTGGCGCTGGCCGTGGTGGCCTCGGTGGCCACCGGTTGCTCCGAGAAGGAGCCGGGCGACGCGACGTCGACGAACACCGGGGCGACCACGGCCGGGCAGACCTCGAAGACCACGACGAGCGCGCCGTCCACCGGCGGTGACGCGCTCGCGGACTTCGACGCCTGCGACACGCTCAACGCGGTGGCCGGTCAGGTGGACCTGACCGAGATCGAGCCCGACGGCGACGCCTGCGACGCCGTCTCCTCGCCGACCACCTCCGTGTCGCTGAAGCCGCAGCCGGACCTCAAGATCGACGAGGCGGTCGGCAAGGAGGTGTCCGGCATCCGGGTGGGTTCCCGCGACGCCAAGCTCGTCAAGGCGCCGGCTTCCGACACCTCGTGCCTGGTCGCGATCGAGGTGACCCCCACCGACCGGGTGGACATCGCCGCGTCCGACGACGCATCGTTGGACAAGGCGTGCGACGCCGCGACGCGCGTCGCCAACGCCATCGAACCGACGCTGCCCAAGTAGTCCAAGGAGAACGTCGTGGCACCGCCGAACTCGAACTCGCAGCAGGACAGCCAGGCGACCCAGGTCACCTACGCCGGGCAGACCGAAGCCGAACTGCGCGCCGAATACGAGCGCGCGCGGGCCGAGAACCCGGGTTTCTTCGGGGCCATCACGACCCTCGACGACTACATCCGCTACAAGCAGCAGTCCGCGCAGTACCAGCAGCAGCAGGAGCGCGACCTGGAGCAGGCGGTCGAGAACTACCGACCGCCGCTCACGCCCGCGGGCTCGTTCTACATGGGGTACGACCACAAGGCCCTCAAGGGCATGGTCACCGACAACATGGCGCCCGGCACCGCGAACGACCAGGGTGAGGCGTGGACGAAGGTCGGCAACACGCTCGCCCAGCTGCAGAGCGACCTCACCAGCGCCACCACCGCCAGCAAGGGCGCGTGGCAGGGCAAGGCGGCCGAGGCGGCTCAGGGGTACTTCACCAACGTCGCCACCTGGTCCGGCAACGCCGCGCAGGGCGCGCAGCTGACCGGCAACAAGCTCTACACCCAGAGCCAGGCGGCCGAGGCGGCCAAGAACTCGATGCCCGAACCGGTCGAGTTCAGCACCGCCGACGCCTACAGGATGTTCTTCGCCGAGCCCAACCCGTTGAAGTGGGCCGAGACGATCGACCAGATCGAGCAGAAGTTCGAGGAGAAGCAGCAGGCCCACGAGCGTGCGGCCGAGGTCATGACGACCATGTCCACCAGCTTCCAGGAGGCCGGGTCCACGATGCCCGCCTTCTCGCCGCCCCCGCCGATGGACGGCTCCGGTGGCAGCGGTGACCCCAACGGCACCGGGGAGAACGAGATCGGCACCCGGCCGACCGTGCCCAGCAGCGTCGGCACGGGGACGGGCACCGGTACCGGGACCGGCACGGGAACGGGTTCCGGCTCCTTCGGCGACGTGAACATCCCCGGCGGCGGTGGCAGCGGCAGCGGTGGCGGCAACACCAACCAGTCCGGCTGGAACGGCATCACGCCTCCCGGCGGTGGCGGGGGCGGCGGTGGCGGTGGCGGTGGCGGTGGCGGTGGTGGCGGCCAGAACGGTGGTGGCGGCGGCAACATCTACCCGCCCGGCGTCTACCCGCCCGGCGGCACTCCTCCCGGTGGACGACCCGGCGTGCCCATCCCCGGTGGACGGCCCGGTCAGACGGGCCCCGGCGGCCTCGGCGGTCGGGGCGTGCCCGGCGGCGGCCCCGGTGGTCTCGGCGGACGCGGCATGCCCGGCGGTGGTGGTGGCGGCGGGCTCGGTGGCGGGCCCGGTGGCATGGCGGCGGCCGGTCGCGGCGGCCTGGGCGGCGGTGGCATGGGCGGCTTCGGCCCCGGTGGCGCCACGGGCGCGCTCGGCGAGAGCGGGCGCACGGGCGCGGGCGGCTTCGGCCCCGGCGGCAGCGGCGGCCTCGCGGGCGCCGGCGCGGCGGGTGCGGCCGGTCGCGGCGGCGTGGGTGGCGTGGGTGGCATGGGCGCCGGCGCCGGTGCCGGCCAGGGCGAGGAGGACAAGGAGCACAAGGCGGCGTCGTACCTCGTCGAGACCGAGGACGTCTTCGGCGACGGCACCATGGTCGCCCCGCCGGTCATCGGCGGGTGAGCGTGTTCTCGTTCGCCCTGTCGCACGCGGCGGCCGACATGCTCTGGGAAGACCTGAGGCTCGGCAGCCGGCCCTACCCGTTCGACTTCCCCTATCTCGGGCAGACGTTCGACGAGCGGCGCGGCATCCGCAACGCCGTCTACCGCGACCTGGAGTCGCGCGGCCTGGCCGACCGCGGCCGGGTCGCGCCCCGGGTGGAGGAAGCGCTCACCCTGCTGGTCAAGTTCGACTACTCGCTCAACGCCATCGCGTCGCTCGACGCGCGCAACGTCGAGCGCCAGTTGCTGGCGCGGGCGGGCGCGGCCGGTGAGAACGCGGTGCTGGCCGTCATGGACGACCGGCAGATCAGGATCGACCTGATGCGCTCGGCGACCCTCGTGCGCGCGGTCGTGGAGCTGATCCCGGGCAACCGCCCGGGGCCGGGGCAGTCGATCACCGTGCCGATGTCGGCGCAGACCCCGCCGCCACCGCCGCGCCGCGACGACGACTTCGGCAACGCGACGTTCACCCGGGCCATGGCCCCCCGCAGCACGGCGGCCACGCAGGTGCGCGCGCTGGAGGCGGTGTTCGAGCGGCAGCGGCTGCGCGCCGGCCAGTTCGGCGTCACGGTCCGCGGCAGGCACGGTCGCGAGCAGCGCGCCCCGCAGGTCGCGTGGTTCGACAACGACCAGGGCCGCTACATGTCGCAGACCCGGCAGGGGCAGGACGGCCAGAAGTGGCTCACCCACGCCCCCGCCGACAACCCGCGCATCGCCGCCCAGCTCACCCAGGAGCTGAACGCCCTGATGGGCTGAGTCCCGCCCCGGACCCCTCAGGGAGCTGCGGACGGGACCCACGAACCTCCGGACGCGAGCCCGGTCGCGGACCTACGACTCCTCGGAGCCGCCGTAGCCGGGCATCCGCCCCGTCACGACGAACACGGTCCGCTTGGCCACCGACACGGCGTGGTCGGCGAACCGCTCGTAGAACCGGCCCAGCAGCGTCGTGTCCACCGCGGACGGGACGCCGTGCGCCCAGTCCTTGTCCATGATCACCGTGAACAGGTGGCGGTGCAGGTCGTCCATCGCGTCGTCGGCGTCCTCCAGCGACCGCGCCCGCGCCACGTCCTGCGTGCGGATGATGTCGGTCGCCTCGCGCGCCAGCTCGACGGCGATGCGGCCCATCTCCGCGAAGTACGGCTGCACGGTGTCGGCCAGCACGTGGTTCGGGTGCCTGCGCCGCGCGGCCTTGGCCACGTGCAGCGCCAGGTCGCCCATGCGCTCGACGCTCTCCGCCGCGTGGATCACCGCGAGCACGATGCGCAGGTCCGTCGCGACCGGCGCCTGGAGCGCCAGCAGCGCGTACGCCTGCTCCTCGATGCCCGCGCGGACGTCGTCGATCTTGACGTCGTCCCCGATCACCTGCTCGGCGAGGGCGAGGTCCGCGTCGAGCAGCGCCGCGGTCGCGCGCTCCATGGCGTCACCCGCCATCGCGCACATGTCGGCGAGCTGCCCGGCGAGTTGTCCGAGCTGGTCGTGGTAAGCCTCACGCATGGCGGTCAGCCTACGTGCGGGTCGTCGCGGGAACGACCCGCCCCGGTGAACCCGGGGTGAACCCGAAACGTCCAGTTCGCTCAGGCACAGGGGTCCTCCGCCGCGTTGACGACCTCCAGGTCCTTGGGCGGCTGCGGCGTGCCGGGCTCCTGCTGCCCGCCTCCGGCTCCCGGCGCCCGCACGACCTCGTCCCAGCCGGACCCGATCAGCAGTTCCACCGCGCCGCCCATGGTCGGGTCGGCCACCAGCGTCGCACCGGGGATGGACGCGGCCAGCGTCGCCGCGACGTCCTCGCCGCCCGTGTAGTACTTGATGATCGTCTTCTCGGCGGCCTCGCCGTTGCCGCGGAAGACCACCTCGTAGCCCAGTTCCTCCAGGGCCAGCTTCGTCGAGTTCGCGAGGCCGGGCGAGTCGGGGTCGCCGTTGAGCACCTTGACCTTGAGGCCGTTCGGGTCGACGACCTTGCCCGGCTCGGGGCCCGCGGGCGCGGGGGTCGGCGCGCCGGACGTCGTGCCGGCCGCCTGCGTCGAGGGGTCCGGCTTCTCGTCGGGCAGCGGCGTGCCGTCGATGATCGACTGGAACAGCGCCTTGGTCTCCGCCTCGCGCAGCATCTCGATGTTGTCGTCGTTCGACAGCGTCGGGCCCTCGTCCGTGTAGTGCGGGACGGTCACGAAGCTGACCCGGCCGGCGTCGAGGCTGCGCAGCGACTGCGCGAGCGTGAGCATGTCGTTCACGCCGATGTTGTCGCCCACGGTGGCCGCGGCGAACGCGTTGAGGAAGCTGTTGAGCTTGCCCGGGTTCAGCAGGATCTCCGACGACAGCGCCTTGCGCAGCAGCGCGGACAGGAACTTCTGCTGCCGCGTCACGCGGTCGTAGTCGCCGAACTGCTCGCCGGACACCTTGCGCGCGCGGACGTAGTCGAGCGCCTTGCCGCCGGTGATCTGGAACCGGCCCGCCTGGTCGAAGATCGTGCCGAGCTCGTCGTCGACCATCGGCTTCGGCACGCACACCTCGACCTCGCCGACCGCGTCCACCATGCCGCGGAACCCGTTGAAGTCCACGCTGATGAAGTGGTTGATCTCCAGGCCGGTCAGCTCGGTCATGAACTTCGCCACGCACCGCGGGCCGCCGTCGGAGTAGGCCTGGTTGGCCTTCGCGCCCTCCAGCGGGTCGAGCTGCGTGCCGGTGTACTGGCCGGTGCCGGAGTCCCACTGCTCGCACGCGGGCCGCGTCACCGTCAGGTCGCGCGGAACCGAGACGACGACCATCCGCTTCCGGTCGGCCGGGATGTGGGCGAGCATCAGCACGTCGGACCGCGCGCCCGGCGCCGCCTCGGTGTCACCGACGCCGTCCTGCGTCTTCGCGCCCGCCCGGCTGTCCGAGCCGACGATCAGGAAGTTCTCGTCGCCCAGCTGCTTCTCGGCCTCGTGGACGGCGGCGGAGTTCGAGCCGAGCGCGTCGACCTCGACGAACTTGCTGTCGATGTAGAGCATCGCGCCCCAGCCGAGGCCCGTGGACACGAACACCAGCACGGCCGCCGCCAGCGAGACCACCTTGACCGTGCGCACGATCCTGCTGTGCTTGGCCGTGCGGCCGCGGCGACGGGGGCCGTCGTCGCCGTCGAGGACGGCGACCGGGGAGGCGTACTCGGTGGCGTCGTCGTCGTGGTCGGCCTTCCACGGCATCAGCTTCTGCCGGCGCTCCTTGCGGAGGCGCTCCTGCTCGGCCAGTTCGTCGTGGACGGCGGAGAAGCGGGCCAGCGTGTGGTCGACCTCGCGACGCTTCTTGACGTCGTCGCTGATGGCCTCCATCTCGGTGGTGAGGCTGGCGGGGTCGATCTGGTCGCGCGGTTCCGGCCCGCTCGGCGGGGCGGCTTTGGGCGGGGCGGCCTGGGGTGGCGTGACCGGGGGTGGCGCGGCGTGGGGTGGCGCAGCGTGGGGCGGCGTGGCCTTGGGGGGCGCGCCCGCACCGAGGCGGTCCGCGATGGCGGGCTGCTCGGCCACGTCCTCGGCGAAGCGCCGACCGGGTGCGTCGGGCGCGGCCGGCGGCCCGGCGACAGGGCCGGCGGGTCCGGCGGCGAGTCGGCGTGGCGCGCTGCCGTGGTCCTGTTCGTCCACGGGGCTGCCGACGGGGCGGCGGGGGCCTGCCGGGGCGCCGGGGGCGAGTCGGCGCGGCGCGCTGCCGTGGTCCTGCTCGTCCACCGGGCCGCCGGCGAGGCGGCGGGGCCCGGCTCCGCGGTCGAGGTCGTCGGGTGGGCCCGCGAGTCGGCGCGGGTCGACGGGCCTGTGGGCGTCCGGGGGCACGGGACGTCGCCCGGTCCCCTCGTCCGGCCGGGGACCCATCGGACGCCTGCCGGTGCCCTCACCGGGGCGGACGGGCGGTTCCGGCCCGTCCTCGGCGAGTCGGCGCGGCGCGTTGCCCTCCGCGAACCGGCGGCCCGCGGGGTCGCCCTCGACGGGCCGGCGACGCGGGCCGGCACCGTCCGGGGCGCGTCGGGGATCGACGTCCTCAGGGCGCGGAGCCGGTCGACGAGGACCGTCCGGCGGCTCGGGCCGGGCACGGCGACCGGTGTTCTCGCCCACGCGACGTGGGACGTCGGCCGCCGGGTCGTCCACGGGACGGCGGAGGTCCGGACGGGGCAGGTCCTGCCTGGGCGCGTCCTGCCTGGGCGCGTCGGGCCGCAGGGCATCCGGTCGGGGAGCATCCGGCCGGGGAGCGTCGGGCCGAAGCCCCTCGGGCGGCACGGGGCGCGCACGGCGGCCGGTGTGCTCACCGGGACGCGGCGCGTCCGGGCGCACGGGAGGCGGCGGAACGGGGCGCTGCGCGTTCGGGTCGCCCTCGGCGTAGCGGCGCGGCGGTTCCGCGGCGCGCCTGCCGCCGCCGGGGGCCTCCGGCGGCTCCGGGCGTGCCCGCCGACCGGTGCCCTCATCGGGGCGTCGGACCTCGGCGGGCCGGCTGTTCGGCGCGCGGCGCGGGCCGTCCTCCGGCATCGGGCGGGGTGTGCGCGTGCCGGTGCCCTCGTGCGCGGGCGCGAAGAAGTCGTTGGGTGCCGCGGGGCGCCTCGGCGGCTCGCCGCTCGGGGCCGGGGTGACGCGGTCCGGCGCGGACGGCGTGAAGTGGTCGGGCGCGGCACGTCGGCCGGTGCTCTCCGGCGCCGGTGGTGGCACCGGCGACCGCGGGCCGTTCGGCGCGGGTCCGGCGGGCGGCACGGGCGGTTCGGGCGCGGCGCGTCGTCCGGTGTCCGCGGGGCCCGGCGGGACCGGCCGGGGGATGTTCGTGCGGCTGTGCTGTTCGAGCAGTTCGGACACGCTCAGCCCGCCATCGTCAAGCGACCTGCGGCGACGTCCGGTCGGCTGGTCGTCCTGCGAGGCGTGGTCTCCACCGGGTCCGGGGCCGCCACGGCGGGGCTCGTCGGGCACCCGGGCTCCCTTCAGCTTCGGTCACTAGTGGGTCGTCATCACGAGTTGACGACAGCAAGGACACAGTGGTTGCACCAACGGCGTGTCACTTGCCTTGGCGATACTACGGATGACCGCCAGTCCTGACGACCACTCCCGGTGATACAGGGGTCCGTAGTACTCGGTTACGCGCAGCAGGCTACGCCCGAAAGGGTGAGTAACCAGTAGGTATCAGTAACCGACTACCCGCGATTCGGCTATCCCACGTCGCCCGGAAGCGGCACCCGCGAGACGCACACGGCCGTTCTCGCGGTAGGCCACCGCGTTGCGTCCTGACTGCTTGGCCGTGTAGAGCAGGCCGTCGGCGCGGAGCAGTTGCTGCTCGGGGGAGACCGGCGGGCGCGTGGACGTGTCCGCGGCCGGCGGCTCGTAGGCCAGCCCGACGCTCACCGTCACCCGCAGCCCGGCCGCGAGCGACGACCAGGAGTGACGCTCGACACGAAGCCGCGCGGCTTCGGCCACCGCGACGGCTGTCGCCGCCTCGACGTCCGGCAGCACGAGCACGAACTCCTCGCCGCCGTACCGCGCGCAGAACGCACCCTCCGGCAGCTCCTCCTGGAGCAGTTCGACGACCTGTTGCAGCACCCGGTCGCCCAGGACGTGCCCGAACGTGTCGTTGACCTGCTTGAACCAGTCGAGGTCGATCAGCGCGATGGCCAGGCTGGACGCGGCGGTGCCGCGCGCGGCGACCATGTCGACCAGGCGCTCGTCCAGGTAGCGCCGGTTGTAGCTGTCGGTGAGGCTGTCGCGGAGGCTCTGCTCGCGAGCCTCGGCGTGCTCGCGCCGCAGCCGGTCGACCTCGCGGCGCAGCTGCTCGGGCACCTGGGGCTCCTCGTCCTGGTCGGCGTAGACCAGGTCGAACGCCGAGCGCAGGTGCTGGTACGCCTGCCGCCACTGGCCCCGGGAGGCGAGCAGGGTGGCGATCGACTCGTGCAGCTGCACCAGGCCGCTGCCCTCGCCCTGGGACGACGCGGGCACGCCCACCGCCGGCTGGCTGTCGCTGTCGAACTCGGCGACGTCGGGTCGCAGTGCGGTCATCGCGCTCACCTCCCTACTTGCCAGGTGTCGTCTGTTACGACGCGACGCTTGAGCCGGCAGGACGCGTCTACTAGTGATTTCCCTCTACTGGTTGACCGTGCACTGCTCCGAACCGGTGACGTTCGGTGATCAACTGGGGGAGGCGTGTGCCGAGCGTGTTTGAACGCCGCGCGCGACGGCCGGTCGGCGCGGGAGACGGTCAGGTGGCGCAGGGGGCGAAGCCGTAGGCCTTGCCGTTGAGCAGCACCACGTGCTGGGAGCCGATCTGGTTGCCGACCTCGCTGCCGTCCTGCACGACGGTCAGCGTCACGGCCACGACCAGCACCACGCCGCGCGGGTGCTCGTCCGCGCCGGGCGGCGTCCACTCCGGGTCGAGGCGCAGCGTGGACATCGCCGGCTGCACCTTGATCGTGCCCGCGGGCAGCCGGCAGTCGTCGTCGCGGAAGTCCGGGTGCTGGGTGTCGGTGAGCAGGTCGCGCTGCTCGGTCGTGCCCTGCGTGCCGGCCTCGTTGAGGTCCTCGAAGTAACCCTCGACCAGCTCGCGCTCCACGTCGCCGACCTGGAGCGGGCGCGGCGTGCCGGCCACGGTGGCACCGCACGCCACCAGCAGCAGTGCGCACACCGCGGCCATCGCGCCGCGCAACCGCACGTCAGCCACCCGAGTGCATGTCTTCGGCGTCCGGGACCATCGCGTCCTCGGGGTCGGCCAGCCACCCCTCGGGCAGCACCACACGTGCGGGTGAGCCCTGGCGACCGCGCGGCTCGTCCGCGCTGTCCGGGAACGGCAGGTCCGGGTCGAGCCGGCCGACCAGGTCCTCCAGCTCGACGAGCGTGGACACCATGGCGAGGCTGCGCCGCAGCTCCGCACCCACCGGGAAGCCCTTCAGATACCAGGCCATGTGCTTGCGCAGGTCGCGGATGCCCTTGTCCTCGCCGAGGAAGTCGGCGAGCAGCACACCGTGCCGCAGCAGCACCTCCGCCACCTGGCCCAGGCGCGGACCGGCGGGGATCGGCTCACCGCGGAACGCCGCCTGGAGCTCGCCGAACAGCCAGGGCCGCCCCAGGCAGCCGCGCCCGACGACCACGCCGTCGCAGCCCGTCTCGGCGACCATGCGCAGGGCGTCCCGCGCGCTGAAGACGTCCCCGTTGCCCAGCACGGGGACGTCGGTCACCGCCTCCTTGAGCCGGGCGATGGCCGACCAGTCGGCCCGCCCGGAGTACCGCTGCGCGGCGGTCCGCGCGTGCAGGGCGACCGCCTGCGCCCCCTCGTCCGCGGCGATGCGCCCCGCGTCCAGGTAGGTCAGGTGGTCGTCGTCGATGCCGATGCGGAACTTCACCGTCACCGGCACCCCGGCGGGCTCGGCGGCCTTCACGGCGGCGCGCACGATCCGCCGGAACAGCTGCCGCTTGTACGGCAGCGCCGCCCCGCCGCCCTTGCGCGTCACCTTGGGCACCGGGCAGCCGAAGTTCATGTCGATGTGGTCGGCCCGGTCCTCGCCCACGATGATCCGCGCGGCCTCCGCCATGGACGTCGGGTCGACGCCGTAGAGCTGCATCGAACGCGGCCGTTCACCTTCACCGAAGGTGATCATCTGCATGGTCTTGGAGTCGCGCTCGACGACCGCGCGGGCAGTGATCATCTCGCACACGTAGAGCGAGCTGGAACTGCCGAACTCGCGGCAGAGCTGCCGGAACGCGACGTTCGTGATGCCCGCCATCGGCGCGAGCACGACGGCGGGATCGACCAGGTACTGGCCGATCTTCAAGGGCTTGGTGGCGTGCAGCGCGGTCGACATCATCCCCATTGTCACCCAGCGGCGTGAGTGGCGGTCACCACACGCCGACACCCGTTCACCCGGCCGAGGGTGTGGACTCCGGTTCGAGCGCCCAGTCGTTGCACCGGATCGGCGTGCCCGGCGGGTACTCGAAGTCCACTTCCCCCACCAGCGCGAACCCGGTCCGCCGGCACACGCCGTTGGACGCCGCGTGGTCGACCTTCGGGAACGCCCGCACCGACCGGCCGCCGTCCACCGCCCAGGCGGCCACCGCGACCTGCCCCGCCGCCGCCGACGCCACCCCGCGCCCCTGGAACCCGGGGAGCACGCTCCACCCCACCTCCCACACCACCGAGCCGCCGAAGGTCCGCTCCCAGAACCCCACGCTGCCCGCCGGCACCCCGTCCACCTCCACCCGGAACATCCGCCCCGCGTCAGGCAGCAGGTACCGCCGGTGCCGGTCGAGCAGCCGGTCCCGGGGTTCCGGCCCGCCCAGGTACGTGGTCATCGCGGGCGAGTTCAGCCGTTCGAGCAGCGCGAAGTCGGCCTCGGCCCACGGTTCCAGGGTGATCACGGGTCCACGGTGCCGGCGGGGTCCGACAGTGCCGTGATCACGCTCCCGCCGCGACACCCGCAACCACCGTCGAACCGACCCCCGCCCGTCCACTACCCTCGACCGCGGGCCGCTAGCTCAACTGGCAGAGCAGCGGACTTTTAATCCGTTGGTTCAGGGTTCGAGCCCCTGGCGGCCCACCAAACCCCCAGGTCGACGGCCTGGGGGTTTCGCGTCTCACGATCGACGCTACTTCTTCGCCGCACGTTTCGGGCTTCTCGACGGGTGACGCCTCGCGCGGGCGGATCGAGTGAGCGGTTCACTCCGCCGCAGCCGGTCCGAGCCCGTCCTGCTCCTGGCCGTCAGCGGTCTCGTTCACGGGTTCCTCGGGGGAGGTCGTCGGCCTGTGTCGCCCTCCGCTCGCCGTCCTCGGTCGGCGGTGGAGTGCTTGCGGCATGTGTCGCCGGGGTATGCCCGTGTAGAGGGCGAGCCCGTCGAGTGCCCGCATGTCGGGTGTCAACGCGGTGCGGAGCAGCGGGTCGAACGGGTCGACCATCTCCCGGTGGAGTTCCGCCACGTCCGCCAGCAGGTCCAGCATCGGCAGGCCGAGCACTTCGCAGTACATGGCCAGGCTCGCCGGGCTCGGCCCACGGCGTCCGTTCTCCACCTTGATCAGCAGCGCTTGCGACACGTCGAAGTGCTCCGCGATCCTGGCGATCGAGACGCCCTGCCGCTCCCGCAATTTCCGCAGGTGCGCGCCCAACACCGCGTGGTAGAGCGCCCGCCGCGCGGGTCGACGCCGGGTCATCCGCCGCCCGATCTCACCGGCTGCCTCGACCTCCTCGCCCACGACGGTCACCGAGTGCGCCCCTCGATCGTGCTGACCTCGGTGAACGCTTCCGCGTCGATCGTGGACGGCTTGTCGTTCTCCCGTTCCGCCGCCTCGGCGACTTCCTCGGGCGTGGTGCCGAGGGTGGCAGCCAAGGCCTCGAAGTCCAACGGTGCGAGCCTGGTCAACGCCTCGCACCGGTCGGCGAACGTTCCTGCGGCTTCCGCCAGTTGGCGCGCGAACCGGATGGCCATCTCCGCCCCGCCCTCGCGCCCGGCGATCTGCACCGTCATCCGCGCGTCACCGGACGAGATCACCAGGGACGGGTGTCCCTGGGCGCGCTCGACCACGCCCGCGTCCGCGTCTTCCTCCGGCTGGAGAAGCACGTACAGCCCCATCGGCCTCACCTCCGCGTACACCTGGGACTTGCTCGTCCAGGTTCGCCCGCGCGGAAGATCATTCCGATACGACCTGCTGTTCAAATAAATACCTCGACCACTAACCGCAGGTCAGCGCCGTAACAGCCCAGTTACACTCCGAAGTGGTCAGAGCCGGTCTCAGGGGGTGAACAGGGAAGTGAACACGTCGAAGCGGCGTTGCAGCACGTGCGACACCCTGTTGGCCAGTGACAACCGGGGCGCGCTCTGCGGCCGGTGCACCGCCTCCTCAGCGCTCCGCGCACCCAAGCTTCCGCCGGAGTTCTGGGCACGTCCCACGGTGCGTGAGGCGTTCGAGACGCGCAACATCGGCCGGATCTTCCGCGCCTACCGCCAGGCCCAGAGCCCCACCGTGCCCCAAGCCACCCTCGCCGAGTGGCTCGACCTCACCCAGGGCCGAGTGAGCGAACTCGAACGCTCCCGCCGCCCGATGAACGACCTCGAACGGCTCGAACGCTGGTGCAACGCCCTCCACGTCCCGCACCACCTCAGGTGGTTCAACGGCGGCATCCGCGAGGTCCACGACGTCCAGGAGCTGTACGCCAGCCGCACCGTGGACCCGGCCCCGGCCTACGCGCCCAACCAGTCGTGGGCGCCGGTCGACCAGGCCGCGCCCCAGCAGTTGGACATCGTCCACGTGGGCATCCCACGCCTGCGCCGCTCGCTGGACATCCTCGACATCCCCGACGACGGCCCCACCCGCAGCCTCGCCGAGCTGCGCACCGCCGTGACGCTCGTGAACGAGCACCGCCTCGAAGCCCGCTACGGCGAGCTGGTGCGCCACCTACCCGGTCTGCTCGGCGAACTGTCCCGAGCCCGCCAACTGCCCACCACCGCCGACCGCCGCCAGGTCGCCACCCTGCTCACCCTGGCCCTGCGCGCAGCCGACGGCGTGGCCTACAAGTACCGCTACTTCGACCTGTCGGCCCGCCTGATCGACCTTATGCGCACCACCGCCCAGGAAGCCGACGACCCGCTACTACCGGCCGCCGTCTCCTACGTCCGCACCGAGACGTTCTTCGCCAGCGGAGACCTCCACACCGCCGCCCGAGCCCTGGAACTGGCCGCGGACCAGATCCCCACCCGAGCCCTCAAGCAGGCACCGACCGCAGCGGCCTTCGGCGCACTGCACATGCGCGCCGCCGTAGTAGCCGCCCGAGCAGGCAAAGCCGACATCGCCGCCGACCACCTGCTCACCGCCCGCCACGCAGCCCACGCCGCACCCGAAGCCATCTACCTCGGCACCGCCTTCGGCCCTGCCTCCCTGCGCATCCACGAACTCGCGGTGGCCGCCGAGCTGCGCGACCCGACAGGCATCCAACGAGCCGCCACCTGGCACCCACCAGACGCGCTCCCCGCCGAACGCCGCTCGCACTACTACATCGACCTGGCCAGAGCCCAACTCGACCTCGGCCATCACGAAGACGCCTACCTCTGCCTACAGACAGCACGCCAAGCAGCCCCGGAACACACCCGCGCCCACCCTCAGGTGCGCCAAGCCCTCTCGGTCCTGCTGCGCACCCACCCCACACTCAGCTCCGACCTGCTCGACCTGGCCGCCTGGGCCGGGGCACGCTGACCACTGCCTGCGGCCACCACCTCACGCTGTGCCCAGCAGCTCCGGCAGGTCGTGCAGCGAGTCGATGACCCAATCCGCGTCACGCCGCACCAGCGGGTCATCAGCCCACAGGTAGCCCCACGGTCCGCGCCGGATCAACGCCGTACGCAGCCCGGCTGCCTTGGCCGCCACCACGTCGTTGTCCCGGTGATCACCGACGTACAGCACATCTTCGGCCTCAGCCGCAGGCGTCATCCCCACAACCCGCTCGAAGAACTCCGACGCAGGCTTGGCGATCTCCCACTCTCCAGACGTGGCGAGCCCGTCGACCGGCAGCTCCAACCCGCGCAGCAGCTCAGCCGTCCGAGCAGTCTGGTTCCCCGCAACCCCCACCCAGAGCCCAAGCTCCCGAAGCCGAGCCAACCCGCTCCGCACATCCGAGTAGAGGTCAGCGTCCTCGATGCGCTCACCCAACCCAGCCTCTTCCCGCAACCACCGCTCACGAGCCACGTCGAACCCAGGCCGGAAGTACTGGAACGTCTCAGCGTTGTCCCGCCCCGCCGCAGTCACCGCCCCCAGCACCGTCGAGAAGGTGTGCCGGGACACCCCGATCCAGTCCGCCCAAGCACCCCACTCCCGCGAATCGTCCAGCAAGGTCTCACCGACGTCGAACACCACCGCAGTGACCATGACCTACTCCTACGTCATCAGCGTCCACAGCGCGACAACGCTTCGGCTCGACTACGTGCTCTGACCGCCTCGACCTCGGTGTTCAGAGTTTCTTTTCTTCATCAAGGCGGCCCCCTGCGGGGGCCGAGTGTTTGGCCTGACGAAGTGGTTCGGGCGCTCGGCTGCCGCGCCTGTGGACAGCTCGATGCCTTGGCGGCATCGACCAGCCCACAGGCTTGCCCACGAAAGAAGGTGATCACATCTTTCACGCGGTAGGGTGTTGGCTCCATTGGTCCGCCGTGACTCACGACGCGGCGGGGCTCCTTAGAATAGCCGCTCAGCCAAACTGTCATCATGAAACTGGGCGACAGATTCCCCGTCCGAACGTCGTATTTGCCTTCGGGCTGTCAGTACGCTGACGCCAGCCGCTTTGGCCCAACTTCTAAAAGCGCCCCCCACGTCGCTTACCGTGACCGGTTTCCAAGCTGCGCCCACAGCCGACTTAATGATCGATCCTAGCTTCGGATTTTCCACCTTGGGATCAGCGTCGAGTTCGGCAAGTGCCTGCGCTCCACCGGGTAGGGCACGAAGTGCCTCGAGCAATCGTTCCTGCACAATGCTGCCGCCCACAACAACTCCTGGCAAGGACCTGTAGCCGTCTGCATCAGACCAAGAGACCAGGTTCAACGAAGCCAGTGCCGCAATGAACTTGCGTTCGTCACGGGATAGTTCAGGTATGCTCCGCGGACGAATGCTAAGCTCTTTGAGGAGACGAAGACACGGGCCCGCCGCGTAGTGGACGGAATATCCAGAGCGACTTCGGGAAGCTCGATCTGACGCGAGTAGTCTTCCGTTGCCATGGAACCCTTCGGGTGGAACTACCAGGTAGCTTCCTTGCACGTGTGCCAGCCCGCAGTAGTCGAACCAGTATGCGAATGCACGCGCATACATCAACCACGTCTTCTCTTGTGCATCGACGGCCGGAAAGATGCTTGGCAACTCCCGCGCAAAACTGCCGAGGAGAACGCGATCACCGAGACGTTCAGCTAGAGCTATAAACAGCGAGTACGCTCGATGGCGACGTAGGGCACGGTAGACGCGTGCGCGAATTTCTTCCTCTGGATCTGCTGCTGCAATAATTTCTTCGAGAAGCTTTACCCGATGCGGTTCGTATATCGTCAGTCCAAACAGGCGGAGCTCTCTCCACAGGTTGTACACCAGTTGCGGACTTGCGCCCAAAGTGCTGCAGAGATCTTGTACGCTCATGTTGCCGCCTGCATCCATTACAGGTATGAGCAAGCGAGCGACAGAACTGGGGTTCTGACGTACAGTATAAGAGTCTTCAATGGGGATTCTGCCAGTATTCAAAAAATCTCGAAAGATATCCCAGTAGGTGTCTAGCTTGTCGCCAACCGCCACTACTAGGCGGCTGTCCAACAACGATTGAACTATATTCCCATCATACTTTTCCGTGACTTCGGTGGCTGCAATCGGCGCAAATCGGGCGACATGCCTCACCGCTTCGTTCTCCACCGGTGACAGGCCTGCCAGGTCGGAGTCAAATAAGCTCTGAACGTTCAAGGCCTCGCTTACTAGGGTTTCCTGCGACTTTCCGTTCTGTTTGATTTCGAGAATCACATGGTTTCCGAGCTTCTTGAAAAGCCATGGTAGACCCTGTGAGTACTCGCGTAGACGCTGACGCAGATCCAGTGAAAGCTTCTGGTCCAGAGATTTTTCCAGTCGGCGCAGGAGCGTCTCGATCTCGCGCGATCCCATGGGCCCCAGCGAAATACGAACGCTGCTGGACCGTATCTCATCCCGCAATTGATATGGATGCGACTCTGTCCACGTAACCAGATCGGTTTTCCATGCGAAGCCAACGACCAGTGGGCACGTAGCGTCATTTAATAGGAGTACGAGGTTGCGGAACTCGCGAGTGGTCGCCTCGTCCTGGAATACGTTTTCAAACTGGTCGAAGAAGATTAGAAGAGATGCATCTCGCTTCCATGCGCTCCGCTCGAAGGTAGAAATCGCGCTTTGGAGGCTGGCCCAGGATGCATTCGATGGGAGGTCGATAAGGTGAGTTGACTCGGCACCGACACCCGCCTCCCGAAGTGCTTCCACAACGAAGTTAGACGTGACGGCAGTTCTGCTGTCGATAACGACGGCGTAACCACCCTTTTGCTCTGCCAACTGTTTCGCTTGTAGAGCGAGGGAGCTCTTTCCCCAGCCGGATTGAGCGTTCAGGACGAAGCAACCCCGCTTGCCTCTTATGACAGCTTCGACTTCTTGAAGGAGCGCCCGCCTGCCTACAAAGAACTTTGGAGAAGCGGGGAACTGATATTCGAAATCCGATGAGCTTCCTCGTACGGAAACGATCACGGGAGGAGGGCTTTCGTCTTGATGACGGATCAATGTACGGTCAGGCGTCGATCCGACCGCTTTTACCGAAAGCCCAGAAGCATAGGTATCTGATGCCAGGAGATCTACGACGTCTGGCGGTACTGGTGCGCCAGCCTTTGGACCCCAAACCACGATGTGGTCCGTTCGATGGGTCGCTGGATCGAGCATCTTGGCGCAACTGTACAGGCCATACTTCGTGATCAGCACCGCATGGTCGCTAGATAGCGCACTTTCGACCTCTGTCACACTGCGACGCACGAGACCACGGTCAATTAAAAGTTCCACGATGGAATGGGCATTCAAGTAATGAAACTTGTTGTCCTTTGCCAACGCCTTGCGTGCAACCTCTTCGCCCTGAGCGACGAGTCTTGGCAGCACGCATAGGTAACCGTGCACATCTTCATCGTGATCGTATCGAGCGAGTTGTAACTTGCCAAGGAATGAGGTGCAGACTTGGGCTTTGACTTGTGCCGTGTAAGCCTTGCACTCAACGATGGCCATACTTCGGTTGAAGTCGCTCGTGGCTGTGACATCGAGTTCGATTCCATCGGCCGTCGGGTTGAGACGATCTCGGTGGGGTTTGTTGTATCCGAACGCATGGAGGAGCTGTGCGATAAACTCCTCGAACAAGTGCCCTTTAGCGTTGCTGACCTCAGAGGTGGTGCTGCCATGCGCTAGAACAAGGACCGTGTAGTCTTCAACCGCGATGCGTTCCATGCATGTGATATAGCTCTGGCGCTGCCCGATGTTACAGCGATGGTGCATTCTGGAAGCACCACCTTATTAACTAGCGCCGTAGATCAATCGCTCTGCGGGTCGTCCTGCTCTTCTTTTACCTCAAGGTCGTCCATGGACTTTTTGGGCGGACTCCATGTGCCAGTTGCGTAGTCAATGAGTCGCTGCAATCGTTCTCGTGGCCACTGCTCAAACTTCTCGTCGGACTTCCAGCCACATGTCACGCATTCGTCGTGCAGCAGTGTGCCGAAGTGTCCATTACGTTCAACAAGTTCGCTGCTTTCTTCAACCACCTGATATGAGTCACATTCTGGGCAGCGCTGGCCTCCAGCCTGCTCATGACTAACACGCAACAGAGTGAAGGTCTTTAGCAACTGCTGGGTAGCGCCGAGCACGATCTCGGCATCCAGTTCAGTCGCATCAACGTAATGCTGCAGCCATACTGTAAGATCCCAAGTCTTTTCAGCGATCGCTGTCAAGTATCTGCGAAGTCGAGTAGTCGCGGTGAGGCTATTCGCGAATATTTTCAGCCACTCTTTGGCGTTCGCATCCTGCGGCCGTTCACCGGGGATACGTACCCAGCTAGCATCCATGTGATCTCGGACCAGCGCCAAGAGGACTTCGCGGCAGCGTATACCGACCGCTTGGAAATCTTCAGCTTCCTCTGCAGTGGCCATCGCGTCGACGGCTCCAACATACCGACGCCAAGCCCTTCCTGCATGTTTCACCTGCTCTTCGTCAGGTTCCATGTTGAATTGTTCGCGGACGACAATGTTATGACCAAGATGGTAAGTGAACACTTGCTCGATACTTTGAAACTCATCCTGTGAGTACAGGTTAGTGAAGTCAGTGATAACCCACCATCGTTGACCGCTCGCCATCCATACGTCGTATATATCGTGCTTTCGGCCAGCGACCCTCCGCCTGCTCACCTTCTGTACAAGGGTTACTTCGTCGCCGGACTCTCGTGGTGTCTGGGACGCCACATAGTTACGGATCTGACGCTCTTCCAGTTCGGTCATCGCGGGCATGGACCGATCATCGCACCATGGCCGCATAGAACCCACATCGGTTGCCAGGTCGGGCGATGAGCCCTGACAGGGCTGGCGTGGGCAAGATCAGAGCCCCCAGTTACCCCCCACAAATGACGAAAGACAACTGGAGCCGACTGTCTACAACGACCCTTTGCTCCTGCGAAGGAAGCAGCTAGTGGCAGGTATCCGCAGACTTTGGCGGTCAACCAGGAGAAAGATTCACGAACCGTTGGTTCAGGGTTCGAGCCCCTGGCGGCCCACCAAACCCCCAGGTCGACGGCCTGGGGGTTTCGCGTCCCACGATCGCCGCCACCCCTTCGCCACACCTGGGTTCGAGGACTTCCGGCCGGTGGCAGCCCTGGCGAGCTGCTTCCGCCGTGAACGGCCGGACGCACGACCCCGTGACGCTCGTTCGGCCACCTCCGCCCGGTCGCGGGTGTGACCATGTGCGGCATGTCCCACGAGGCGTTCCCCAACGTCGTCCGCGATGCCGAGTCCGGCCCGCACGCCTGTCCGTGCTGCGGCTTCCTCACCCTCGCCGAGCGGGGCGGCTACGAGATCTGCGACGTGTGCTTCTGGGAGGACGACGGCCAGGACGAGCACGACGCCGAGCAGGTGCGCGGCGGCCCGAACCGCGGGCTCAGCCTCGCCGAGGCCCGCCGGAACTACGCCCGCACCGGTGCCGCCGACCCGCGGGACCTCAAGCACGTCCGACCGCCGAACCCCGTCGAGTACCCGTCCCCCTGACCGCCGGTTCACGGGAAGGCCCGAGCCCGCTCCGCCACCGGGGCGCTGACGGGCGGGCGGACCGGGAGCCCGTTAGCTTGGGACGGGTGCGTCTGGCTACCTGGAACGTGAACTCGGTCAAGCAGCGGGTGCCCCGGTTGTTGCCCTGGCTCGACGAGCGGCGCCCCGATGTCGTGTGCCTTCAGGAGACGAAGCTCGCCGACGAGGCGTTCCTCGCGCTGCTCGGAGCCGAACTCGCCGAGCGCGGGTACGAGGTGGCCGTGCACGGGCAGGTGCAGTGGAACGGGGTGGCGATCCTCTCGCGGGTCGGGGTGGAGGACGTCACGGCGGGGCTGCCCGGCGGGCCGGGGTTCCCCGAGCAGGAAGCCCGGGCGGTGTCGGCCACGTGCGGCGGGCTGCGGGTGCACTCCGTCTACGTGCCGAACGGGCGGGAGGTCGGCTCTGACCACTACCGCTACAAGCTGGAGTGGTTGGCCGCGCTGCGGGACGTGGTGGCGGACGGGCCCGAGGACGTGGTGGTGTGCGGGGACGTCAACATCGCGCCCGCCGACGCCGACCTGTTCGACCCGGCGGTGTTCGTCGGGCACACGCACGTGACGGACGAGGAGAGGGCCGCGTTGGGGGCGCTGCACGACCTCGGGTTGCGGGACGTGGTGCGCGACCGGTGGCCCGACGAGCGGATCTACACGTACTGGGACTACCGGGCCGGGATGTTCCACCGGGACCTCGGGATGCGGATCGACCTGGTGCTGGCCTCCGGGAACGTCGCCGGGCGGGTCGAGGCCGCCTGGGTGGACCGGCAGGCCCGCAAGGGGACGGGGCCCAGTGATCACGCCCCGGTGGTCGTGGACCTGGACGAGGCGCCTGACGGGAACGCGGGTCCCGTGGTCCCGCCGCCGTCCACGCCACGCACCAGGAAAACCGTGAAGCCCCCGCGTTAGCCGGCCAGTTCGTCCGGTTCCAGGTCGTGGCTCCACGGGCGCTCGGGGCGTGGGCGGAGGGCGAGGGCCACGCGGAGGGCGGTGTCGCGAAGCGCGGTGCCCCGTCCCGTCGTCGCCAGGACGTTGAGGCGTCGTGACAGGAACGCGAGGCGTTGGGTGCGGCGGCGGCGTGCCCGGTCATAGGCGCGCAGGGCCGCCCTGGTGTCCGGGGCCGTGAGGCACGACGCCAGCACGACGCCGTCGACGATCGCCTCGCACGCGCCTCGGCCCAGGTCGGGGGTCGTGGCGTGGGCGGCGTCGCCGAGCAGTGCCACGCGCCCCCGCACGTAGGTGGGCAGCGGGGGCAGGTGCAGCGGGTCGTGCCGTGACAGGTCGGTGGACTCGGCCAGGAGCCGCGGGATCGGGTCGTGCCAGTCGGCGAACAGGCGGGCCGGGTCGTCGGTCGTGCGGGTGGCGGCCGGGGTGTGCGGGTCGGCGCTCGGAGCGTGCGGGTCGGCGACCAGGGCGTGCCAATCGGTGCGGCCGTCGGCTCGCGGGGTGAACCGCACCTTGGCTCCCCTGCCCCACGTCTCGCCCCCGGCCGGGACCGGCACGGTGGAGGTGCCCCGCCACGCGACCGCGCCCACCCGGCGCACGCCGGTGCCGAACAGGGCCGCGCGCACGCCGCTGTGGACGCCGTCCGCGCCGATCACCACGTCGAAGGCCCCGGTGGTGGAGAGGTCCGCGGGCGAGGAGAAGCGGATCGTGCCGGGCGGCAGGGCTGACGCCAGCACGCGCAGCAGTTCGGGCCGCGTGACCAGGTACGCGCCGGCCGCGCCCAGGACGCCCAGCGCCGTGCCGTCGGGGCGGCGCACCGGCACGTCGGGGTGGCGGAGTGCGGTGCGGCGGGTCTTGTCGCCGACGCCCAGGGAGTCCAAGGCGCGCAGCGCTCCAGGGGGGAGGCACAGGCCCGTGCCGGTGGACGGGAGGTCGGACCCGCGCTCGCGCACGTCCACCCGCCAGCCGGCGCGGTGCAGGCCGACGGCCGCCGTCAGGCCGCCGATGCCGCCGCCGATCACCAGTGCGCTGCGCACGACCGCAACGTACTACGGCGGTGGCGCGCGGAGTGATGCCGAAGCGTTCGCCGCGGCCGTCGACGGGCTGGTGGCCCGGCTGGCCGCCGACGACGGCCGCCGACGACGGGCTGCCGACCACCGGCCGGCGGGGCCCGCGCCCGGACCCCGAGCCCGCGGAGCGGTCCGGGCGGCGCTTCGGGGGCTCCTCGCGGGCGGGCCGCGCGGTGGACATCATGTGGCCGACCGCGGACCAGAGGAGCAGCAACCGTGACCGATCGCGTGACCGAGGCCTACTTAGCCGACGAGAGCCTGCACGGGGTGATGGGGCAGTTGGACCTGCCGCCGCACTTCGCCGCCAACTACGGGCACCGCCTCGTCGGCCGGCCGTTCTTCCTGGAGGAGGCCGTCGCGCACGAGATCGCGGCCGACCTGCTCGACTTCTTCCAACTGCTCTTCACGCTCCCCGGCCGGTTCTTCGGCGGCAGCACCGCCCGCTTCGCCGAGGCCCTGGGCCTCCCGCCCGCCGAGGCCGCGCTGATGAGCGCCGAGCGCCCGCCGATGCACGGCCGCGCGGACATCTACCGGGTCGGCGACCGGTTCCGGCTGCTGGAGGTCAACGCGGGCGCGCAGCTCGGCGGCCCCGACCTCGGCGAGCTGTCGCGCGCCATCCACGAGGCGCCGGTCCTCGCGCCGTTCGTCGCCGAGCACGGCCTCGCCTACTTCAACCCGATCGGGCACCTGCTGGACGCGGTGGGCCGGGACGGCACCATCGCGTTCGTCGAGGAGGGCGGCATGCTCGCCCGGTTCGCCAAGGGGTTCGCGAGCATCCGGGAGGCGTGCCGGCGCGAGGGCGTGGACGTGCTGCTGGGGGAGCTGCACGAGCTGACCGAGCGCAACGGCCACCTCCACCTGCGCGGCACGAAGCTCGACGTGGTGGTGCGGTACTTCTCCGTCACGCAGGCCGTCGGCAAGTCCGACGTGCTGGTGAAGGGGCACCGGACGCGCCTCTACACGCCGTTCGCCAGCCACCTGTACGGCAACAAGTCGACCCTCGCCCTGCTGTCCGAGCGCCGTGACGAGCTGGAGGACGACGAGAAGGCGTTGGTGGACAAGCTGCTGCCGTGGACCCGGTACCTGCGGGACGTGCCGCGCGACGAGGTGCGGGCCCGGCGGGAGGACCTGATCGTCAAGGCGGCGGGCGAGTTCGCGGGCACCGGCATCCACCCCGGCTGGCTCGTGGGCGACCGGGAGTGGGCGGAACTCCTCGACGCCGTCGAGAAGGAGCCGTACGTGGTGCAGGAGCGGATCAGGCCCGACCCGGACGTGGTGCCCGGCGATCCCCGGCCTTGGTTGACGACGTGGGGCTGGTTCCTCACCGACGCCGGGTTCGCGGGCATGAGCATCCGGTCGATGCCGTTCGAGGACGGCGCGGTGGTCAGCTACGCGGGCAACCCGCTGACGAAGGTGTCCGGCCTGCTCGTCCACTGACCGCGCCCGCCCGACCGCGTTCCGTGAAAGCACCCCCCGACCGGCGGGAAGACCTCTAAAATCCGGACAAAGGGGGGTGCATGGGGGAATTCTTCGCGGCTGCGCTGACCTTCCCGGCCGTCGTGCCGAGCGTCCTGCTGGTGGTCGTCGTGGCCTACTGGCTGCTGGTCGCGTTCGGCGCGGCGGACGCGGACTGGGTGGAGCTGGACATCGGCGGCGTGCCCGCCACGGTCGGCCTGTCGCTGCTGGTCGCGTTCTCCTGGTTCGGTTCCCTCGCGGGCACCGTGCTGCTCGCCCCGTCGACCGGCGTCGGGTTCGCCGTGCTGGGCGGGTCGCTGCTGGTGGGACTGGTGCTGACCAGGCTGCTCATGGCACCGCTCAAGCGGCTCTTCCCGGACGACCCGCCCGCCTCGCGCCTGGACTTCGTCGGCCGCCCGTGCGTCATCCGCACCGGCCGCGTCACGCAGGCGTTCGGCCAGGCCGAGGTCACCGCCGCGGACGGCTCGTCGGCCGTCGTGCAGGTCCGGCAGGCGGGGAACGACACGCTGACCGCCGGCGTCACAGCGCTGATCTTCGACTACGACGTGGACGGCGAGTTCTTCTGGGTCGCGCCGATCTGGAGCGGCCACCACCCGTCGTAGCCAGAACAAGGGGGTACCACTGATGGACGTCATCACCACCGGCTTCGGCATCCTCGTCGCCGTCGTCGTGGTCGTCGTGATCGCGCTGCTGATCCTGGTCAGCCGCCTGTTCCGGAAGATCGAGCAGGGCAAGGCCCTGATCATCTCCAAGGTGCGGAAGGTGGACGTGACGTTCACCGGCGCCGTCGTGCTGCCCGTGCTGCACCGCGCGGAGGTCATGGACATCTCGGTGAAGACCATCGAGATCCGGCGGGCGGGCCAGGAGGGCCTGATCTGCCAGGACAACATCCGCGCGGACATCCGCATCACGTTCTTCGTGCGCGTCAACAAGACCGTCGAGGACGTCATCAAGGTCGCCCAGGCCATCGGCACGGCCCGCGCCAGCGACGTGGCGACGCTCCAGGAGCTGTTCAACGCGAAGTTCTCCGAGGCGCTCAAGACCGTCGGCAAGCAGCTCGACTTCGTCGACCTCTACACGAAGCGCGACGAGTTCCGCGACCGGATCATCCAGGTCATCGGCACCGACCTCAACGGCTACAGCCTGGAGGACGCGGCGATCGACTACCTGGAGCAGACGCCGATGGGGCAGCTCAACCCGACGAACATCCTGGACGCGCAGGGCATCCGCAAGATCACCGAGCTGACCGCGATCGAGCACGTCCGCACGAACGAGTACCAGCGCACCGAGGAGAAGGAGATCACGCGCCAGAACGTCGAGGCGCGCGAGACGATCCTGGAGCTGGAGCGCCGCCAGGCCGACGCGGAGATCAAGCAGAAGCGCGAGGTCGAGACGATGCGCGCCCGCGAGGAGGCGGAGATCTCCAAGGTGCAGGCCGAGGAGCGGCTGAAGGCGAACACCGCCCACATCCGCACCGAGGAGCAGTTGGGCATCCAGACGGAGAACAAGGCGCGCGAGATCGCCGTGGCGGAGAAGAACCGCGAGCGCGTCATCGCGATCGAGACCGAGCGCATCGAGAAGGACCGCCTGCTGGAGGTCATCGGCCGGGAGCGGGAGACCGAGCTGTCCCGGATCGCCGCGGACAAGGAGGTCCAGGGCGGGAAGCGGGCCGTGGCCGAGGTGGTGCGGGAGCGGATCGCGGTGGAGAAGACCGTGGCCGAGCAGGAGGAGAACATCAAGCGGCTGCGCACGGTCGAGGAGGCCGAGCGGGAGCGGCAGGCGGTCGTGATCCGCGCGGAGGCCGAGGCGCAGGAGAACCTGGTCAAGGACATCAAGGCGGCCGAGGCGTCCGAGGCGGCGGCGAAGTTCAAGGCCCGCGAGGACCTGCTGCTCGCCGAGGCGCGCCAGCAGGCCGCGGAGCTGGACACGCGCGCGATGATCCGGCTCGCCGAGGGCAAGCAGGCCGAGGTGGCGGCGGCCGGTCTCGCCGACGTGCAGGTGCGCGAGCGCGACGCGGACGCCATCGAGAAGGTGGGCCGCGCCGAGGCCGTCGTGGAGCGGGAGAAGGCCCTGGTGGTGGCGGAGGCGATCCGCGAGAAGCTCAAGGGCGAGGCCGAGGGCCTGTCGGACAAGGCGGGCGCGCTGGCCGAGATGAACCAGGCGACCCGGGAGCACGAGGAGTACCGGCTGCGGCTGGAGGCGGAGAAGGACATCCGCCTCAAGGGCATCGACGTGCAGCGCGACATCGCCCAGGCGCAGGCGGCGGTGCTGGCCGCGGGCCTGGAGAACGCCGACATCGACATCGTCGGCGGCGAGACCATGTTCTTCGACCGGGTCGTCGGCGCCATCACGGCGGGCAAGCAGGTCGACGGGTTCGTGGAGCACTCGGACGTGGCGCGCACGCTCGCCGGGCCGTGGCTGAACGGCGAGGCGAAGTTCACCGACGACATCGGCCGGCTGCTCGGGTCGTTCGGCACGGCCGACCTGAAGAACGTCACGGTGTCCGCGCTGCTGCTCAAGCTCATCAACTCGGGCGGACCGGACGAGGGCAAGCTGCGTGAGCTGCTGGCCGCCGCGCAGCGCCTGGGCGTGGCCGAGCGGCCGGTCGCCTCGCTGTCGTGAGCACCCCCGCGACGACCGCGACCGCGACGACCGCGACCGCGTTGGAGGCGGGCACCTACGAGGTGCTGCGGGCCCGGCTGGCCGAGCAGGCCGCCGGGCTCGCCCGGCGGGCCGAGGCGCTCAACGCGCGACGGCTGGAGGTGTTCGGCAGCACCGAGCTGGCGCTGCTGGGCACCGAGCGCATCCGCACCGAGCACAACTGCGTGCCGCGCGACTGCGTCTCCCTCTCCACGGCCGAGGGGCCGGGGTCCCAGGTGGCCGGCCTGATGTTGTTCGGCTACAACGTGTTCCTCGGCCTCAAGCCGGAGACCGCGGTCCGCGACGTGTTCTCGCTGCACCGCTTCACGCGCGACGGCGACGTGTTCCGCTTCGAGGACGCCGGCCCGGACGAGCTGCCGGGCCTGCTGCTCGACGAGCGGTTCCGGCGCGACTTCGCCGAGCTGTACCGGTACTACCGGGAGACCCGGCTGGTGCAGCTGCGGCGCGTCGGCGGCAGGCTGCTGGCGGTGTTCCAGACCGGCGCGCGCACCGAGGACATCCGGGTGCTGCGCTGGGACGTCGGCGTGGACGGCTCGGTCGCGTACGTGGACGACCGCGGCGAGCGGGACCACGTGTTCCCGCCGTCGCACGACTTCGAGTGGACGCCGACCACGCGCGAGGACCACGTCCTCGGCCGCCACCCGCACATCTCGATCCAGGGCGAGGTGTTCGTCGAGACCCTCGGCGGCGATCTCACGATCAAGGTGGAGGACAACACCGAGACCGGCGAGGGCGTCTACCGGGAGCCGGTGGACGAGCCGCTGCAGTCGCTGGCCGACGCGGACGTGCACTACGCGCGGGTGGGGTCGCTGATCCTGCTGCGCGTGCGCCCGTACAACGAGACGGCGTGGCGGCACCTGGTGTTCAACACGCGCGCGAAGTCCGTGGTGCGGCTGGACGGCATCGGGCAGGCGTGCCACCGGCTGCCCGACGACCAGGGCCTGGTCTTCCCCGGCGGCTACTACCTGACCACGGGGACGTCCAAGACGTTCGACACCGAGGTCGACGAGCTGGAGTTCGAGCGGGTCGTGCGCTCCCCGAACGGCGAGGACGTGCTGTACGTCTTCCACGCCCGCCGCGACGGCCGGTCGCTGCTGCTGCCCTACAACGTGATCCGCAAGGAGGTCGCGAACCCGCTGCCGTGCCACGGGTACTCGCTGTTCGACGACGGCACGCTGGTGGTGTTCCGCGCGGCGGGCGACGAGCCGACCCGCGTGCACCCGATGCAGGTGTGGCAGACGCCGTTCCTGTCCGACGCCTACGCCGCCGCGCAGCCGGTCGGCACGGGACCGCTGGAGCGGGTCGGCAACGCGGACCTGGTGCGCGGCATCTCCGACTGCCTCTCGGTGACCCGGGTCGTGGGCGAGATGGAGCCGTCGGTGCCGGTGTTCGAGGACCTGATCGCCTCGTGCACCAGGGTGTTCGACGCCTACCACTGGCTGGGCGAGCCGGGGCTGGGCGACCTGCGCACCCCGTTGACGCAGGTCCGGGCGACCGCCGAGCAGGTGCTGGACGAGTTCGAGGCGGTGCGGGAGCTGACCGGCCGCGCCGCGGCGGCGCTGGGCGAGGCGGCGGCGGACGTCGCGTCGCTGGTGCGCCGGACGCGCGGCGAGGCGCCGACGACGGCCGACGCGTGGGTGCGGCAGCTGGCCGACCTGCGGCGGGCGCAGGGGCACCTGGTGACGTTGAAGGAGCTGCGGTACGTCGACGCGGCGCGGGTCGACGAGCTGGTCGCGGGCGTGGCCGACGAGCTGGCGGACGCGGGCCGGCGGGCCGTCGAGCACCTGGGCCGCGACGACGCGTTCGCGGTGTACCACGAGCAGGTGGACGCGCTGGTCGCGAAGGCCGCCGACGTCCGCACGGTCGCCGAGGCGGCGCCGGTGGTGGAGGAGCTGGGCGAGCGGCAGCGCGGGCTGGAGGTGCTCACCGAGGTCGTCGGGTCGCTGGACATCGCCGACGCGACCGTGCGCACGTCGATCCTGGAACGCGTCGGCGAGGTGCTCGCCGGTCTCAACCGCGCCCGCGCCACCGCCGACGGGCGCCGCCGCGCGCTGCTGGCCACCGAGGGGCGGGCCGAGTTCGCGGCCGAGTTCGCGCTGCTCGGGCAGGCCGTGACGGGCGCGCTGGCGGTCGCGGACACCCCGGAGCGGTGCGACGAGCAGCTGGGCGCGCTGCTGCTGCGGCTGGAGGGGCTGGAGTCGCGGTTCGGCGAGTTCGACGACTTCCTGTCGCGGCTGGTCGGCAAGCGCACCGACGTGTACGAGGCGTTCTCCTCGCGCAAGCAGGCGCTGCTGGACGACCGGGCCCGCCGCGCCGACCGGCTGGTGGCGTCCGCGGACCGGGTGCTGGCGAGCGTGACCAGGCGGGTCGCGTCACTGGCGTCGCTCGACGAGGTGAACACCTACTTCGCGTCCGACCCGATGGTGGCGAGGCTGCGGTCGGTGGCCGCCGAGCTGCGCGGGCTGGGCGACGGGGTGCGCGCCGAGGAGCTGGACGGCCGGGTGCTGGCGGCCCGGCAGGAGGCGGGGCGCGCGCTGCGCGACCGGCTGGACCTGTTCGACGGCGACACCGTGCGGCTGGGCCGGCACCGGTTCGCGGTGAACACCCAGCCGCTGGACCTGACCCTGGTGCCGCGCGACGGCGGGCTGTCGTTCGCGCTCACCGGCACGGACTTCCGGTCGCCGGTGCGCGACCCCGCGTTCGACGGGACCCGGCCGTTCTGGGACCAGCTGCTGGTGTCGGAGACCGGTGACGTCTACCGGGCGGAGCACCTGGCGACGTCGATCCTGGCCGAGCGGCCCCTGGACGACCTGCTCGCGGCGCAGACCGAGGGCCGGTTGCCGGACCTGGTGCGCCGGGTCGCGGAGGCCCGGCTGGACGAGGGCTACGAGCGGGGCGTGCACGACCACGACGCGGCGCTGGTGCTGGACGTCGTGCTGCGCCTGCACGCGGGCGCGGGCGTGCTGCGCTTCCCGCCGTCGGCGCGGGCCGCGGCGCAGCTGTTCTGGGCGTCGCTGACCGACGACGAGCGGACGCGGTGGCAGCGCCGGGCCGGGTCGCTGGGCCGGGCGCGGGCGGTGTTCGGGCACACCCGCGCGATCGACGAGCTGTGCGCGGAGCTGGCCGCCCTGGCCGGTGACCCGCTCGCGGGCGAGTACCTGTTCGAGGAGCTGTGCGGCGGACCCGCCGGGTTCGCCACGAGCGCGGGCGCGCGCGCCCTGGTGGACGCCTTCCACCGGGCGCTGGGCGGGCGCGGCGAGTTCGAGGAGGACCTGCGGGCCGCGGCGCCGGCGGACCGCAGGCGGCTCGTGGAGGGCTGGTACGAGGCGTTCCTGGGCGGCCGGCCCGAGGGGGAGCGGCACGACGTCCACCTGCCCGAGGCGGTGGCCGTGGAGCTGTGCCGCGACCTGCCGCGCCACGACTCGTCGGCGCAGCTGTCCGCGACCGCGGACGGCCTGCTCGGCACGCACCCGCGGGTCGTCGACCGGAAGCTCGACGTGCGGCTGGACGAGCTGCTGGCGCGCACCAGGGCGTTCCGCGAGGAGCGGGTGCCCGCGTTCCGCGCCTACCAGCGGCACCGCACGGAGGTCGTGGCCCGCGAGCGGGAGCGGCTGCGGCTCGACGAGCACCGGCCGAAGGTGATGGGCGCGTTCGTCCGCAACCGCCTGCTGGACGAGGTGTACCTGCCCCTGATCGGCGACAACCTGGCCAAGCAGCTCGGGGCGGCGGGCGACGGCAAGCGGACCGACCAGATGGGCCTGCTGCTGCTCATCTCGCCGCCCGGCTACGGCAAGACGACGCTGGTGGAGTACGTGGCCGACCGGCTCGGCCTGGTGCTGGTCAAGGTCAGCGGGCCGGCGCTGGGGCACGACGTGACGTCGGTCGACCCGGCGGACGCGCCGAACGCCACCGCGCGGCAGGAGGTCGAGAAGATCTCGTTCGCGCTGGAAGCGGGCAACAACGTCCTGCTGTACCTGGACGACGTGCAGCACACCTCGCCCGAGCTGCTCCAGAAGTTCATCTCGCTGTGCGACGCGCAGCGCCGCATGGAGGGCGTGTGGGAGGGCCGCACCCGCACCTACGACCTGCGCGGCAAGCGGTTCGCGGTGTGCATGGCGGGCAACCCGTACACCGAGTCCGGGCAGCGGTTCCGCATCCCCGACATGCTCGCGAACCGCGCGGACGTGTGGAACCTCGGCGACGTGCTGTCCGGCCGCGAGGACCTGTTCGCGCTGAGCTACGTCGAGAACGCGCTCACCTCGAACCCGGTGCTGGCGCCGCTGTCGACGCGCGACCGCGGCGACGTGGAGCTGCTGGTGCGGATGGCGCGCGGCGAGGCGGTGCGCGCCGACCGGCTGGCCCACCCGTACCCGTCGGTCGAGCTGGAGCAGGTGCTGTCGGTGCTGCGCAAGCTGTTGCGGGTGCAGGAGGTCGTGCTGGCGACCAACCGCGCCTACATCGCGTCGGCCGCGCAGTCCGACGACGCGCGCACCGAGCCGCCGTTCCTGCTCCAGGGCTCCTACCGGAACATGAACAAGCTGGCGGAGAAGGTCGTGCCGGTGATGAACGACGCCGAGCTGGAGGCCGTCGTGGACGACCACTACCTGGGCGAGGCGCAGACGCTGACCTCGGGCGCGGAGGCGAACCTGCTGAAGTTCGCCGAGCTGCGGGGCGCGTTGACGCCGGAGCGGGCGCGGCGGTGGGCCGAGGTGAAGGCGGCGTACGTGCGGTCACGGGCGCTGGGTGGCGCGGAGGACGACCCGGTGGGCCGGGCCGTGGGCGCGGTGGGGCTGTTGGCGGACCGGGTGGGCGGCGCGCTGGACCGGCTCGCCGAGCGGTGACGCCCGGACCGGCCCGCCGGTGGGGGCGTCGGGCGGGCCGCTAGACGAACCGCTCGCAGGCCACGCCGTCGCGGTCCAGGTCGAGGTGGTGGCGGTCCCGGCCGTGCACCTCGACCCGGGTCACGCCCTGGTCCCGCAACCAGCCGCACCGGTCCCACACCCCGCGCGGGAACCACCGCGGGACGCAGACGCCGTCGGTGGTGTAGGCGGGATCGCAGTTTCCGCCGTCCGGCGGGGGCGGTGGCGGCGGTGGGGGCGGTCCGGGGGGCGGCTGCCGGTCCGGTGGCGCCGGCGGCTGCTCGGCGGGGGTCTCCCCGACCGGCCGCGGTTCCGGCGGTGGTGGCGGCGGCTCGGGGCGCGGCGGCGGCGCGACCACCACCACGGGGGTCGTGGACCGCGCGACCTCGACGGTGGTGGTGAAGGTCGCGCTGAGCACCTGCGCGGGACCGGCCGGGGTCGGGTCGACCCGGCGCGCGTCGACGGGGCGCGGCCCGTCGACGAGCATGGCCAGCGCCACCAGTCCGGCGGACGCCAGCACGAGCGCCGCGCCGGCCAGTCCGGTCCGTCTGCCACTGCTCATCCCAGCACCCGCTCCAGCGTTCCACGGTGTCACGTGGAATCGGTTCCGCGGGCCGGCGCGTTACGCCCCGCCCGTCACCGCAGGTGGTCGGCCGCTCACGCCGGGTCCGACGCGCTCGACCCCCGGGCCGCGACGCGCCGCCCGCGCTGTCGCCCCACGGCCGAGTCGGGTGGCTCACAGACCTCGTTGGGCCGAACGGCCCAGTGGAATGGGCCGGTGCGACCTTCGTCGCACCGAAGATCCCCCTGCGCTTGCTTAGCATGGGGAACGTCCGGCGCGTCGATCCGCGCCGCGTTCCCCGAGCACCCGAGAGGTACGCAACCCATGCTGTTGCGACGACTGCTGCCCGCGACCGCCGTGGTGGCGGCCCTGTTCTCCAGCGCCGCGTGCGGCGGCGCCGACGACGGCACGCTGGAGGGCAGGGCGGACGACGGCAACCTCACCATCGGCATCCGCTTCGACCAGCCCGGCCTGGCCCAGCGCAGGCTCGACGGCAAGTTCGTCGGCTTCGACGTGGACGTCGCCAAGTACGTGGCGGCGCAGCTCGGCGTCGAGGAGAAGGGCATCACCTGGAAGGAGGCCCGCTCCGCCGACCGCGAGAAGCTGATCACCGAGGGGGCCGTCGACTTCGTCGTCGCCACCTACTCGATCACCGACAAGCGCAAGGAGCAGGTCGCCTTCGCGGGCCCGTACTTCCAGACCGGGCAGGGCCTGCTGGTGCGGTTCGGCGACACCGAGATCACCGACCCGGCGCACCTCGACGGGAAGCGCCTGTGCTCGGTGACCGGCTCGACGTCCGCGCAGAAGGTCAAGGACCAGTTCGCGAACGACGTGGAGCTGGTGGAGTACGGCCAGTACTCCGACTGCGTCACCGCGCTGCTGGCGGCCAAGGTCGACGCGGTCACCACCGACGAGGTGATCCTCGCCGGGTACGTGGCGGAGAACCCCGAGCTGCTCAAGCTCGTCGGCGAGCCGTTCACCACCGAGCGGTACGGCGTCGGCCTGCGCAAGGAGGACGGCAAGGGCCGGGCGGACGTCAACGCCGCGCTGGAGAAGATGGTGAGCACCGGCGAGTGGCGCGCCGCCCTGGAGCGCAACATCGGCCAGGCCGACGTCGAGCTGCCCGAACCGCCCGAGGTGACGGAGAAGTAGGCCCCCTCCGGGGCGGGAGCTGATCCCGGGCTGACCAAAGGCTGCCGAACGGTAGTGCTGAAGGTCACCCAACCGATACCCTCGGCGACGCAGGCCGTGGTTTCTGTGTTCGTGTCTCACGCTCGCGGAACGACACGCGGGCGTGCCGTCCCCGCTGGTGGCAGCGGGGGAAACGCCCCCGGGACGGCCGGGGTTGCACGGTGCAGCCCCAAGCTTCCCTGCGATGGAGGCAGGTACATGGCACTGGGCACTGTCAAGTGGTTCAACTCCGAGAAGGGCTTCGGCTTCATCGCCCAGGAGAACGGCGGGCCGGACGTCTTCGTGCACTACTCGGAGATCCAGGGCCAGGGGTTCCGCACCCTGGACGAGAACCAGCGGGTCGAGTTCGAGATCGGGCAGGGCACCAAGGGTCCGCAGGCCCAGAACGTGCGCAAGGTCTGATCCCACCCGGGGCTGCTCCCCCGAAGTCCCCACACAGCACGACGCAGGCCCCCGACCGGTTCCGGTCGGGGGCCTGTCCACGTCGTTCCGGGGTCGCTCCCGGGGTCAGTAGCCGCGCTGGCGGGCTTCCCACTCCAACCGCTGCATGACCCACTCGGTGGCCAGCGCCTGGGGGGAGGTCTGCCGCTCGGCGGCCAGTTCCTTCAACTGCTCGTTCGCCATCAGCTGGAGGCGGAGCTGGTAGACCTGCGCGTTGCCGAAGCTGCTGCCGGCGCCCGTGGTCTCCGCGTCCGCGGTCTCCGGTGCCAGCGCCGCGAGGTAGGACTGGAGCTCCTCGTCGGGGACGAGCTCTTCCTGCTGTTCACGGTGTGGCGGGCGATGCCGGCCGGACTTCGAGCGTCCTAGCGATCCAAGAGGCACCGCGCCACGATAACGGTTGGATTGCGGAACCGGGTAAACTGTGGCCTGGGTCACACTTGTGTGCATGGAGAGGCCCCCGCGCCAGGGGGAGGAACGCGGGGGCCGGAGGGGATCTCCACAGGTGCTGACCGGGGGTGTGTCAGCGAATCGGATTGTTGCACGCGCACCCGGACGAGGGGAGTGGGTTCGCGGTAAAAATCTTCAGCCCGCGATCCCGCGGAAGCCGCGCAGCCGCAGGCTGTTGGTCACCACGAAGACGCTGGAGAACGCCATCGCCGCACCCGCCAGCATGGGGTTGAGCAGACCCAGCGCGGCCAGCGGCAGCCCCGCCACGTTGTAGGCGAACGCCCAGAACAGGTTGCCCTTGATCGTGCGCAGCGTGCGGCGGGACAGCCGGATCGCGTCGACCGCCACCAGCAGGTCGCCGCGCACCAGCGTCAGGTCCCCCGCCTCGATCGCCGCGTCCGCGCCGGTGCCCACGGCCAGCCCCAGGTCCGCCTTCGCCAGCGCGGGGGCGTCGTTGACGCCGTCGCCGACCACCGCCACCACGCGGCCCTCGGCCTGCAACCGCTCCACCACGGCGACCTTCCCGGCGGGCAGCACCCCGGCGACGACCTCGTCCACGCCCACCTCGGCGGCCACCGCGCGGGCGACCACCTCGTTGTCGCCGGTGAGCAGGATCGGCGTCAGCCCCAGCGCCCGCAGCTCGCGCACGGCCCGCGCGCTGGTCGGCTTCACCTCGTCCGCCACGGTCAGCAGGCCCAGCGGCCGGCCGTCGGCCGTGACGGCGACGACCGTGCGACCACCCCGTTCCGCCTCCGCGGCCGCGGCCGCCAGGTCCTCGGGCAACCCGGCGTGGCCGGGGCGCGACGCGGTCACCCGGCGGCCGTCCAGCACCGCGGTCACGCCGACGCCCGGCGTGCTCGCGAAGTCCTCCACGGCGGGCAGCTCGCCCACCTCGGCACCCGCGCCGCGCACCACCGCCGCCGCCACCGGGTGCTCCGACGGGTGCTCGACCGCGCCCGCCGCGCGCAGCAGCTCGGCGCGCGTCACGCCCTCCGCCGGCAGCACGTCCACCAGGGTCGGCCGACCCGTCGTGACCGTGCCCGTCTTGTCCAGCACCACCGTGTCCACCCGGCGCGTCGACTCCAGCACCTCCGGGCCCTTCACCAGGATGCCGAGCTGCGCGCCCCGGCCCGTGCCGACCAGCAGCGCCGTCGGCGTGGCCAGGCCCAGGGCGCACGGGCACGCGATCACCAGCACCGCGACCGCCGCCGTCACCGCGAACTCCAGCGGGCGACCCGCCAGCAGCCAGCCCGCGAGCGTCAGCGCCGCGATGCCCAGCACCACCGGCACGAAGACGCCGGAGACGCGGTCCGCGAGCCGCTGCACGTCCGCTTTGCCCGACTGCGCCTGCTCGACCAGCTTCCCCATCCGCGCCAGCTGCGTGTCCGCGCCGACGCTCGTGGCCCGCACGACGAGCCTGCCGCCCGCGTTGACCGTGCCGCCGACCACCCGGTCGCCGACCCCGACCTCCTCGGGCGCCGACTCGCCGGTGACCGCGGACCGGTCCACCGCCGACGAGCCCTCGACCACCACGCCGTCGGTCGCGATCCGCTCACCGGGCCGCACGGCGAAGCGCGTGCCCGTCCGCAGGGCGTCCACCCCGACGCGGGTCTCCCGGCCGTCCTCGTCCAGCACGGCCACGTCCTTGGCGCCCAGCGCGAGCAGCGCCGCGAGCGCCGCGCCCGCCCGGCGCTTCGCACGGGCCTCCAGCCACCGGCCGAGCAGCAGGAACACCGTGACGCCGACCGCGACCTCCAGGTAGACGTCACCGGTCGTCGACGGCCGCGGCACGAGGCTGAACCCGTGCCGCATCCCCAGCTCGCCCGCCTCGCCGAGCACCAGGGCGTAGACCGACCACAGGTAGGCCACGACCACGCCCATCGACACCAGGGTGTCCATGGTGCTCGCGCCGTGCCGGGCGTTGACCGCGGCGGCCCGGTGGAACGGCCACCCGCACACCCACACGACCACGCTCGCCGACGCGAGCGAGAACCACTGCCAGGCCGGGAACTGCCAGGCCGGGACCATCGACAGCACGACCACCGGCGCGCCGAGGAACGCCGCGACGCCGACCCGCAGGCGCAGCTCGGCGGCGTGGTCGTCCTCGACGGGCCCCTCGGGCGCCCGGGTGGGCGCGGACGCCCCGTACCCGGCCGCCTCGACGGTGGAGACCAGGTCCGCGACCGCCATGCCGACCGGGAAGTCGACACCCGCCTTCTCGGTCGCGTAGTTCACCGACGCGGTGACCCCGTCGAGCTTGTTCAGCTTGCGCTCGACGCGGCTCGCGCAGGACGCGCACGTCATGCCCGTGATCGCGAGCTCGACGTGCCGCCTGGTCTCCGTGCTGGTCATACGAGCTTGTACCCGGCCTCGCGGATCGCGGCCGCGACCTCGTCGCGCGACAGCTCACGGGTGCTGGTCACGGTGACCGCGCCCGAGTCGAGCGCCACGTCGACGCCGGTCACGCCCTCGACGTCGACCAACTCCTCGGTCACGGAGCTGGCGCAGTGCCCGCAGGTCATGCCCTTGACGGTGTAGGTGCTGGTGACGGACATGGGTCCTCGTCTCCTCGTCGGTGCCGGCCACCGCCAAGGATACCCCTAGGGGGTAGAGGTGTCGTCCGCTGGGGGCTCCAGGTGGGCGATCTCGCCCTCCAGTCGCTGGACCAGTTCCTCCAGGCCCGCGAGCATCCCGTCCAGCTCGCTCATCTTGTCGTTCATCAGCCGGTCGATGTCCGCCTCGATGTCCGCCAGCGAGAGGCCGCCGAACAGCTCCTGCCCGGCGGGCTGCCCGGTGCCGTCCGGGGTCGGGCCGGCGTTCGGCGTCTCGTCGCGCGGCTGATCCGACGACGGCGTGCCGGCGGTCGGGGGCGTCCCCGCTGCTGCATCCGTCACCGCTGGTTCCGGCGTCTGCCCCGCTACCGGTTCGGTCATGGGTTCCACCCTCCTCGTTCGCGCCAAGCACACCACGCGGCGCTCGGCACCAAGTGGCCCACACGGAAAGTGACACTCCGTCGCACCTGAATCACTCTCCGGGGGGCTGCGGCGGTTCGACGGGCTCGCTTAGCCTCGCGCCAACCTCAAGTCGGGGAGGCGTCATGAGCGGGTCCCTAGAAGTACGTCAGTTCCTGTGGAACCAGGACGACATCACGTCCAGGCCGGGCAGTGCGGGAGTGCCCGCCCAGCGGACCGGTGAACCATCGCGGATCTCGGACGAGCAGGTGCACCGGGCGCGGCTCTCCGTCGCGCGCGGGGCCACCAGTGCCGAGGACTGCCGGTTGCTGCTCGACATGCTCGGGCTGTCGCCGGGTGAGGACGGGGGCCTGCCGCCCGTTCAACGCTAGACGCGCAGGTGGCGACCCATCCGAGACGCGCACCCCCCGGAAGCGCGTCTCGGGTGGGCCGCTTCGGAACATACCGAGCGGTTTTCGGCCGGGCAATGCCCGCACGCCCGGGGGTGCCCCGGTCGTGTCCGGGCGACGGCTCCCGGCGACCGACCGCGCCGGCCGGGTGGGCGGGGACGGGTCGTGGTCGTGCCGCCGCACCGTGCCGCGACACCGGGTGGCGGTCGAGCGGTGGGTGATCGGCCGCCGATCGGCCGCCGAGTGGGTGCCCAAACGCCCCTGGGTGCGCTTCGGGCGAACAGGAATCGCAGGTCAGGCGTTTGTCGGACCCCCGTTTTGGAGCTGCGAGGCATCGTGCCCTATGCTTACGATGCTTCCACCGGACAGCGTGGAGGGCCTGGGAAAAGGTGGCCCAAGGGCTGCCGGAGGAACTGGGTCCCCATCGTCTAGCGGCCTAGGACCCCGCCCTTTCAAGGCGGTAGCGCGGGTTCGAATCCCGTTGGGGGCACGTAGTACAGTAGGATCAGCAGTGCAGCAGGACGCAGTACAGCAAGGCCCAGTGGCGCAGTTGGTTAGCGCGTCGCCCTGTCACGGCGAAGGTCGCGGGTTCGAGTCCCGTCTGGGTCGCAAGGCAGTTCGGCTGCAAGGCCGGGCGGCTGCCTGGCCAGGTAGCTCAGTTGGTACGAGCGACCGCCTGAAAAGCGGTAGGTCGGCGGTTCGACCCCGCCCCTGGCCACGCTCCCAGGAGAAAGCCCCAGCGGATTACCCGCCGGGGCTTTTCCATTTTCCGGGTGCAGAACCGCGGACTCGTCAGCGGAATCGGACGAACGCCAGCGCCTGGTCGTCGTGCACTTTCGAACGCCGCCACTTCGTCCGGTCCGGATCACCCGATTCGGCGACGCGAATCGCGTCCAGCACCGCTTCGGGGCCATTTTCCGACGTGATCTCCGCCACCTCCCGCCAGTCCGCGAAGAGGCTGTAGTCGTCCACGCCGCACGCCACGCCGTCGGTCGCGAGCAGCACGGCGCGCACCTCGTGCCGGGGCCAGGTCCGGCGCACGGCCCGGTGCGCCGCCGCGGGGGTTCCTCATGTCAACCGAGGCGCGAGATCCCGATTACGTACATGGTCGGGGCGATGATCACCCGATCGTGTCTGTCCCGTCGGGTCCGGCGCAGCCCCTCGATGAGCCGGAACCCGACGGTGCCTGGTGGGACCTGCGGCGGGGACGCTCCAGGGATTGGCGTCCCCTGCCGCAGGTTCCTGTGCGGTCCCGATCGCTGCGGGGGCAGCGCTGCGATGGGACCTTCACCCGTTCGTGCCGGGGCGCGGTCGGCAGGAACGGGAGTTCAGGGGTGGTGCTGGGAGGTAGGGGTGGTGCTGGGAGTGCGCGCGTCAGCGCTTCACGGCTGCCACTTCACGGCTGCCACTTCACGCTGCCGCTCCACGGCTGCGCGGAGGACACCCGCACGGGCTTCGACCTGGTGCGGGACTGCGACGTCACCGTGCTCGGCCCGACTCGCCCCGACGGGCGCAGACCGGTGCCGCGGTGCTCAGTCGGGTGATGTGCTGGGCAGTCCCGGGATGCTGCCCGGTGAACGCCAGTCGTTCCGCCGCTCCGCCGACGACGCGGTGAGCGGGTACGGGGTCGACTCGGTGGTGAACGCCGCGATGACGCCACCGCGGTGGCCGCCGCCGCTGTCGGTGCTGCTGTTCGACGACGCGGTCGGCCCGCTCGGTGCGTGCTTCGGCGCGGGCGCGGGCGCGTTCGGCTCCGGCGCCTCCCAGATCACCTCTACCTGCGTGGTGACCTGGGGTGACGTCATCGGCTCCTGGTCGAACGGGGTGGTCCAGGCGACCGCCGGGGGCGCCGGGTGCCGTGTGGCCGCCTCCTCGGTGGCCGCCGGTTCCGCGGGCGGGGCGGCGGGGGTCGCCGCTGCCACTGCCGCCGCCTTCGCGGCCACCTTCGCCTCGTACGCGCGTGCGGGCATCGCGTTGTCCGCCCTGCCCGCGTAGGTGTAGCCGGAGAAGCCGTCGTGCTCCGCTTCCGGACCGGATTCGGATTCCGGCCCTTCGAGCACCTCGGTCCCGAACGGACCGTCCTCGAACGGACCGTCCTCGAACGGGGCGGACCCCAGCGGAGCCGATCCGAGGGCGACCGAACCGAGCGAGGCCGACCCGAACTGGCTGCCGTACGACAGGGCGTGGCCGACCGGGACCGCGTCGGTCAGGTCCACTCCGGCCAGGCTCGCCCCGGGCACGTTCGCGCCGGTCGGTTCCAGGCCGCCCAGCACCTGCGCGGTCAGGGTCGCCGGCTCGAAGACCAGGACGGTCGGGGCTTGCCCGACCGGGTGCCCGGGCACGTCGACCACCGCCGGGTACAGGTCGGACGCGGAGGGCATCGGCGACAGCGACCCCGCGGTCGGCAGCACGCCGGACAGTTGTCCGGCCACCTGCCTGTCGAGCGCGATGTTCACCGTGTCGAGGGACTTCGACGCCTCGTCCGGGTGATCTGCGGTGTCGGCCGACGCGGAGCCGGCGCACACCAGCCACGCCGCCGTCGCCAGCCCGCTCACGGTGAGTGCCCGCAGCAGCAGCGACCCGCTGCGGCGCACCGCGTCGGAGACTGCCACTGCTGATCACCACCGTTCCGGGTACGGCGAACGGGACGGACCGTTCGAGGTCGACGTTGTGCTATGTCTAGCACTGGTCACCCGATTTCCGAACGTTCTCGCGCGGAACCCACTCGGAAGGGCGGTGTGGTGCGGCTGTCCGGGTTGTCGTGCCGGTCCGTGAACACCGTCCGTCGCGCTTACCGCATCGGGTGACGATCCCTCACGTCCTCTGTGGACGAACCGTCGGCTGTCCGAACGCGACGGTCCACATCGCTCCCTGCTGCGTGAACCGCGATCGGGCAGGAGGGCGAGGTGGCGAGGGGATGATCTTCGAGGGGGGTCGGCTACCGACGAAGTACTTCAACCGATCGGGTGAGCACATGCTGGGTGGACCGGCTGATCCGAATGGTGTTCGCATCATCCGGCCCCGACGCAGACGAAGCCGAGGTCGCCGTGCTTCGCCTGCGCGTCGGCCAGCGCCTGCGCGGGGCGGTCGAGGTTCGCGTGCAGGTCCACCATCAGGTCGACCACGCGGCGGTCGTCGGGCACGGCACGGACGCTCTCCACCACGACCCTCGCACCCCGCCGCAGCAGCACGCCCGCCAGGCCGGACGCGCACGCCGACAGCACGACCACCGCCGGCACGCGCGGCAGGGCGGCGAAGTCGTGACCGTGCAGCGGCCCGTCGTCCAGGTGCAGGTGCGAGAACATCTCGTCCTCGTGCACGCCGTGCGCCGCGACGTGCAGGACGTCCGCGTCGAGCATGCAGTGCAGCGTCTCGTCCACGGTGGAGCGGTACCGGCCGCCGTGCCGCCGCCGCAGCACGTCGACCTCGTACCGGGCGTGGCGCAGGTCGGGGCCGGCCACCCACAGGCGGTCCGCCACGGCGAGCGGTCGCTGGTCGGCGCGGAACCAGCACGTCGCCGACGGCGCGATCGACACGGCGCGGCCCCGCGCGGACGGCAGCCCCGCCCACGGCACCCGCGCCAGCTCGGGGCTCGGCACGACCACCAGGGGGCGGTCGCCCGCCGGCCGCAGCAGCCGGTCCAGCTCCGCCACGGCCTGCGGCGCGGTCGCCAGCGACAGGGCGCGGACGTGCCGGGCGGTGGCCGCGGCCTCGCCGAAGTCGTGCAACCGCACCCGGCCGGCCGCCACGGACACCGCGACGAGCCTGCCCCGGTGGCTGAGGAAGACCAGCAGGGCGCGGTCGCGCAGCGCGTCCACGACGTCGGTCAGCGGCGCGGCCCGCCGCACGGTCGTGGTGCGGGAGAGCCGGCGGATCTCGCGTTCCAGCAGCGCGACGCGGACGTGGTCGGCCCGGGCGCGGGCGAGGCGGAGCTCGGCACCGGCGCGCGCGGCCTGCGGGGTGGGCGCGGGGGTGCGGCGGCACTCGCTCCAGCGCCAGGCGGAACGCGCGTCGCGGCTGGTCAGGGCGTGGTCCAGGGCGATGTCCACCAGGTCTCCGTGGGTGTCGGGGTCGTGCAGGGCGAGGCCCGCGCGGCAGGCGGCGACGGCGTCGCGCCGGGTGGTCGACAGGCGGGCGCGGGCCAGCCAGCCGATGGCCCTCGACCGGTCGGTGCCCCGGTGCCGGCGGGCCGCCGCCTGGTCGGGGGCGTGGGTGAGGCGCAGGTCGGCGGCGTCGTCGTGGTGCCCGTGCCGGTCGCAGGCCTCGGCCACGGCGGTGGGGCGGCCCGGCGCGCCCGCCCGCAGGGCCACGGCCAGGGCCGCCGGCGCCCAGGACGGGCGGTCGTGCTCGCGGAACAGGGCCTCGGCGTCGGAGGCCAGGGCGCGGGCGGTGTCGTGGTCGCCGGCCCGGAGGGCGCACCGGGCGGCGAGCAGCAGCGCTTCGGGCAGCCGGCACGCCACGGCCGGGCGGAGGACGGCGGTCGCCTCGCGCACCAGGCCCGTGGTGAGGAGCGCTTCGGCGAGGGTGAGGGTCCGGTGGGTGCGCGCCCGGTGGGCGGTGCCGTCGACCGGACCCCCGCCGGGGCGGGGCCGGCGGGCGGTCATGCGGTGAACCACGGGGTCGCCAGGTCGCGGGCCGGGGCGTGCAGGACGAACCTGACCGGCCCGAACGGGACGTGGTCCACGTGGAACCAGCCGTCGGTGTCGATCCGCGCCCTCGTCTCGCCGCCCGGCCTGCACACCAGCACCACGCCGGTCAGCGCGGGCAGCGTGGTCGGGCTGATCAGCCCTGTGGCGTGCAGGCCGTTCTCGACGTGGTCCAGTTGCAGGTCCAGGCCCGCGAACCGGAGAGTCCTGCTGCTCCCCCGTCCGCGCACCCCCGGCGGCGTGGTGTGGGCCGAGTCGGTCAGCAGGCGGATCGGGGTGGCGTCGGTGCGCTCGGCGAGGGCGGCCCTGGCCCGGTGGGCCAGGACCTCGGGGGTCGGGTCGAGCCGGTCGACCAGGTGGGCCAGGGCGTCGAGCAGTGCGCGGTCGGTGGTCATCGGGCCACCTCCACGCCCAGGCGTCGGCGCAGTGCCGCCAGGCAGCGGGCGCGGGTCGGGCCCAGGCTGTTGAGCGGGACACCCACGGCGTCCGCCACCTGCGAGAACGACAGTTCCGGGGCGAACGCGGCCAGCCTCAGCACCTCGCGGCAGCGGTCGGTGAGGGTGGCGTAGGCCTGCCAGAGGCGGGTTCTGGTCTCACTGGTCAGCGCGAGGTTCTCGGGTGTCGCGCCGTGGTCCGGCAGGTCCCAGACCTCGATCGGGTCCTCCCGGCCGCGCAGGCGCAGCACGGCCAGCGACTCGTGCCGGGCGGTGGTGACGAGCCACGCGCCCAGCCGGTCGGGGTGGCGGATGCGCTGGAGGTTCTCGGCCAGCGCGAGCCACGTGGTCTGGCAGACGTCCGCCGCGTCGTCCGGGGCCAGGCGGTGCGATCGGGGCACCGCCCACACCAGGCGGACGTAGCGGCGGACGAGTTCCTGCCACGCGGACCGGTCGCCCGCGTGGGCGAGGGTCAGCAGTTCGGCGTTGTGTCGATCTTGCACGAACCACAAGAGCGTGCCCTCTGACCTGCCGATACCTGTGACGCACGATGGAGTGGTATCGGGAACCGAAGATCGTTTCGGTGCGTCGCTACTCGGTTCGCAGACCGGTCGGCCGGACCGCCGAGCGCAGCGCGGGCACCGTGCACAGCGACACGACGAGCACGATGACGACGGCCGCGCCGACCGTGGTGGCGATCTCGCCCCAGTCGACCCGGAACCGCTCGGCGGGCACCACCAGCCACGCCGTGCCCAGGCCGGTCGGGATCGCCAGGGTGGTGCCGAGGGCGGTCGGGATGGCCGACTGCCACAGCGCCGACGCGGCCAGCACCCGGTGCGGCACGCCGTTCGCGGCGAGCACGGCGGTGGGGCGGCGGCGCTCCACGACCTGGTCGACGGCGGCCGCGGCCAGACCGATCACGGCCAGCAGGGTGAGCAGCACCGAACTGCCGATCACGCCGCTGCGCAGCGACCTGAACAGCTCCACCTGCCCGGCCTGGAACTGCGCGCGGTGCAGCGTGACCCCCCGGTCCACGCGGCCCGTCGCGGACAGCAGGCGGTCGGCGAACGACTCGTCCGGGTCGCCGCGCACCACCAGCTCGGTCGGGGTGGCGGACGCCAGCACGGGGTCCGCGCCGTCGGCGACCAGCAGGCCGCGCGGCCCCACGTCGGTGGTGCTGTACCGCGGGACGGTCCACTCCCGGCCGTTGACGGTGAGCTTGGTGCCCGGCGCGGGACCCGGCCCCCGCAGGTAGGCGGAGCCGGGGGCGCAGTCGGCGACGCCCAGGCGCTCGGCGATCTCCGCGCAGTCCGTGCTGGTGATGAACGTGACCCGATCGGTCAGGTGCGTGCGGACCTCGCTGATCCGGCGGACACCGCCCGTCAGCGTGATCGCCTCCTCCAGCGAGCGGACCGGCGTGTGCCGGTCGAGCTGGAGCACCCAGCGGTCCGGGGTCTCGTTCGGCGGGGCCGCGGTGAACTGGGCGGCGACGCCGAGCAGCACCTGGAGCGTGAGCGAGCCGGCCAGCACCACGACGACGCCGGACAGGACGCGCGGCGTGCCGTCGTCGAACCGCAGCGTGCGCAGGGCCAGCAGCCGGGCGACGTCGTCCGGTTCCACGCCGTGCGCGACCTTGGCGACCAGCCACGGCAGCACCGCGGCCGTGCCCGCGAGGACCAGGGCGATGCCCAGGCCCAGGCCGAGGGCGAGGCGCGTGTCGGACATGAACTGCCAGAACGACCCGGTCGAGGCGAGCACGACGACCACCGCGGCGCCGACGCCGATCAGCGTGAACCGCCACCACGCGCGGCGCACGGGGATCTCGGTGGTGCGGTGCGGGCCGAGCGGGCCGACCTCCTCGGTGCGCAGGGCCAGCAGCGCGGACAGCACCGCGACCACCGGCACGCCGACGGCGATGAGCGCGCCCAGCCACGGGTCGGGCAGCAGGTCCGTGGGGAAGAAGCCGACGCCCTCGACCTCGATGAACCGGGCCAGCGGGCGGGCGGCGAAGAACAGCGCCACGCCCACCAGCAGGCCGAGGACGGCGCCGGTCAGCGTCTCGCCGCCGGCCATCCAGCGGATCTGGGTGCGGGAGGCGCCGACCAGGCGGATCGCGGCGAGGCGCTGCGCGCGGCCCGTCGCGCCGAGGCGGGTGGCGACCATGACGAAGATGCCCAGCGGCACGAGGAGCGCGCTGATCGCGGCCACCATCAGCAGGCGGTAGACCGGGAGCAGGGTCGCCGGTGGCCGCTCGCCGCCGAACCCGGTCGCCGGGACCGCGTCGGCCTCGTTGGCCGGCGGCAGGCCCGCGTAGAACAGCAGCGACTGGGGGCGGGGCAGGCCCGCGTCGGCGATGACGCCGATGACGCTCTCCGGGAAGCGTGCGCGGAGGGCGTCGTCGGAGAGCATCAGGTCGAACAGCTCGGGCGAGACGACCAGCTCGCCGGGTTCGGGGATGCGGCCGACGCCGGGCGGTGCGGGGGCGTCCGGCGTGGTGGCGGCCAGCTCCACACCGCTGATGGTGCGGCCCTGCCACGTGACGGTGACCTGCCGCGCCGTGAGCGTGGCCCGATCGCCGTCGGAGGTGAGGGCCGCGTCCTGCACCCGCTGGGACTTGGCCTCCCGGGCCGGGCCGATGGAGGCCGCGAGCAGGAGCACCGTGACGCCCAGGCCGACGCCCGCCGCGGTGAGCGCCAACCTGGCCCAGGACGTCCGGCTGCCCCCGACAGCCAGTCGGACGCCCAGGACCAGGTCGGCGACCCACCTCATCGGAGCGCACCCCGGTCGCTCCGGCCCTCCGCCGCGGCGCGGGGGACGTCATGGGGATGCTCGCGCGGGGAGATCGTCACACCTCTCAAGACGCTCGGGCGGTCGTTCGCGTGGCCTGGATCGACGAGCGGGATGCGGCCGGGACCGGAGGGGCGCCGGGAGTGCGCTCGCGGTGGGCGCGTTCGGCCAGGTCACCGGCCCGGTGACCGCGGCTCCTCGGGTCGGCGGCGGATCGGGGTCATTCCGATCGCAGCCCCAGGGCTCCGGTGGCCCGCCACAGGGACGGCAGGGACGCGACCGTCACCGCCACCACCAGGAAGGCGGCCGCGCCGGTGAGCAGGGCGATGCCCGCCCAGTCGAGGACGATCGGCTGGGAGATGATCCGCAGCAGCAGGACCGCCATCCCGCCGCCCACCGACACCGCGACCACCAGCGCCAGGAGGAGCGGCACCGCGTTCTGCCAGAGCAGGGAGCGGCCGAGGGCGCCGCGCGGGACACCGCCGGCCGCCAGCACCGCCAGGGGGCGACGGCGTTCGCGGACCTGCTCCAGGGCCAGGACCAGGAGGCTGGCGCTCGCCAGCAGGAGCGTGACCAGCGAACCGGCCAGCAGGCCCTGGCGGATGCTCTGGTACTGCTCGACGCGTTCCGGCACACCGGTCTCGCCGAAGTACGAGACGTAGGTGTGCCACGTCAGCGGGGCCAGGGCGTTGCGCACGTGCTCCGCGACGTCCGGCTGCGCCGGGTCGACGAGCACGACGATCCTGCTGAAGTCCTGCGGCGCCGGCAGGTCGGCCAGGACCGACGGCGTGAGCAGGAGGCCGTACCCGTGATCGCTGGACTTCTCGTCCGGCCGCACCTCGGTGTACCGCGGGATCGTCCACTCCGCGATGGTCTTCTCGTCGTCGTCGTACCCCTCGGTGATCCTGACCCGCTCGCCGGGCTCGACCTGCGTGTCCCGGGCGTTCCCGCCCCCGGGTGGCGGGGGGTCCACCACGTAGAACGAGTCGCCGTCCCGGCACGTCGGCAGCACCGCCCGGGTGCGCAGCGCCTCGCACGTGCCGACGGTCGCGACCTGGTAGTCCTCGGGGCCCCTGGTGAACTGCACGAAGCCGAGCGGGTGCACGTGCGCCACGCCCACCGAGCGCTCCAGCAGGTCCATCGCCTGCCGGGTCGTCTCGGGCGTCGCGTCGCGCATGGCGACCACGACGCGGCTCTTGTCCGCTTCCGGGATCGGCTGGTCGACGATCTTGCTCTCGGCGCTCGCCAGCACCGACTGGAGCGCGATGCCGCCGGCCAGGACCACGGCCACGCCGCCCACGACGCGCGCCGCCGTGCCGCTCTCCAACTGGAGCCTGCGGATCGCGAGCTGCCAGGACGGCGCACCGCCGCGCAACCGGCCCACGGCCCGCTCGACCACCCACGGCAGCAGCACGGGGATGCCGAGCAGCAGCATCACGATGCCGCCGATCACCAGGGGCTCGGACGCGCTGCTCCGCCCACCGCCCAGCGTGTCGCTCTGCGTCAGCAGCGCCGCCGAGCCGAGGAGGATCGGCAGCGTCCGCCACCACAGCACGCGGCGGACCGGCTTCGTGCGGCGCACCACGCCCAGCGGCTCGACGACCGTGCGGCGCATCGCCACCACCGACGTCACCACCGCGAGCACCGGCACCAGCACCCCGACCAGCACCGCGAACCACGGCGACGGGGTGAAGTCGCTCCTGAACACGCTGATGCCGACGAGCCGGACGTCCTCCACGAACAGCCGCCCGACGAGGAACAGCGCCACGCCCACGACCATCCCGGTGACCGCGCCCAGCAGCGCCTCGCCCGCCGCGATCCGCCGCACGCGCTGGGAGCCCGCGCCGACCAGCCGCAGCGCCGCGAGCCTCCGGTCGCGCTCGGCCCCCGCGAGCCGGGTGCTGATCCCGACGAACACCAGCACCGGGAACAGCAGCGCCACCACGCCCACCATGACCAGCAGCGTCAGCACCGGGTCGAGCGTGCGCTCCAGCAGTTCGCCCTGGCCGAACGCGACGACCGTGTCGGCGTGCTCCGGGTCCACGTCCGCGTCGCCGGCGTAGAACAGCAGGTCGTGCGGCGAGTTCAGACCGGCCACGCCGATGGTGCCGACCACCCGCTGGGGGAACCGCTCGCGCAGCAACTCGCCCCTCGGCGACGCCAGCAGCTCGGCCAGCGCCGGCGACAGGAACACCTCGCCGTCGGCGGGCACCCTCGACGTGCCCGGTGGCACGGGCGGGTTCGCGCCCTCGGGCAGCACGTACCACCCCGAGACCGTCTCACCGCGGTACTCGGTGTTGTGGAACTCGCGGTACAGCGCATCGCGCCCGTCGGCCGACTCGACCGTGCCGGCCGAGGCCGCCGCCGCCCGCGCGTCGCGCTCCCCCAGGATCGTCGTCACCGACGACGCCGCCAGCAGCACGGCCACGCCGATGCCGATGCCCGCGCCGGTCAGCGCGAGCCTGACCCACGACGTGCGCCCGCCGCCCAGGGCCAGCCGGACGCCCAGGGCCAGGTCGGACAACCACGACCTCACCTGACCGGCTCCATCTCGCGCGACCGGCCGTCGCGCACGACGACCTCGCGGTCGGAGTAGGCCGCCACGCGCGCCTCGTGCGTCACCAGCACCACCGCGGCATCGGTCTCCTTCGCCGCCGTGACCAGCAGCTGCATCACCCGCTCGCCGTTGAGCGAGTCGAGCGCGCCCGTCGGCTCGTCGGCGAACACCACCCGCGGCCCCGTCACCAGGGCGCGGGCCACGGCGACGCGCTGGCCCTGGCCGCCGGAGGTCTCGCCGGGGCGCTTGTCCGCGACGTCGGCCACCTCCAGCCGCTCCAGCCACTCGCGGGCCCGCGACTCGGCCTCCTTGCGCTTGACCGACCCCAGGCGCAGCGGCAGCGCCACGTTCTCCAGGCAGGTCAGCTCCGGCACGAGCTGCCCGAACTGGAACACGAACCCGAAGTCGGTGCGCCGCAGCTCGCTGCGCTCCCCGTCGCCCATGGCGCTCAGCTCGACGTCGCGGTACCGGACGACGCCCGTGTCGGGCGTCAGGATGCCCGCCAGGCAGTGCAGCAGCGTCGACTTCCCGGAGCCCGAGGGCCCCATCACCGCCACGACCTCGCCCGCGCGCACCCGCAGCCCGGCGCCGTCCAGCGCGGGGGTGGGGCCGAACGACTTGCGCAGGTCGACCGCTTCCAGGATCGGGTTCACCGGGTCACCGCCGTCTCCAGTTGGCCGAGGCGCGCGGCGGTGAGCTCCAGCCACCGCAGGTCGGCTTCGAGGTGGAACAGGGCGTGGTCGCAGATCAGCTGGTCGGCGAGGTCGCCGTCCGCCTTCCGCTTCGTCAGCCGGCGCATCGTGGCCAGGTGCGCGGTGCGCTGGACGTCGAGCACCTCGTCGGCGCTGCGGCCGGACAGCAGGGCCAGCACGACCTTCGCGTAGAGGGTGTTCTGGAGGTAGGGCTCGGGCGGCTCCGGCGTGCCCAGCCAGTGCTCCACGTCGGTGACGCCCGCGTCCGTGATCGCGTACCGCTTGCGCTCCGGACCGTCGCCCGCCTCGACCCCCGCCTCCTCGACGAGGCCGTTGCGGAGCAGGCGGGAGAGCGTCGTGTAGACCTGCCCGTAGTGCAGCGGCCGGTCCTGGCCGAAGCGCTCGTCGTAGGCCCTCTTCAGGTCGTAGCCGTGCCGTGGACCTTTTTCCAGCAGGCCCAGCAGGGTGTGTCCGATCGACATGAACTCGACTATACACACGAGGTATACACAGGGTTCATAACCCGATCGGCGGAACAGGGTCACTCGTCCGAACGGGCAACAGGGCTAACCGGTGAACGGCACTTGCCGGTTACTTCGCCACATCGCCGGCTTTCGACGCCTACAGTGGAGGGGTGACTGGTCTGGCGGCCGGCTGGGACCACGCAGCTCTTGCGCAGGGTCGAGCCGGCGATGCGGAACACGATGTGGAGCTGCTGCTCGCCTTCCTCAACACCCGGGACCTCGAACTCGGCACCGACGTGCTGGACAGCGCCGCCGCCTGGCGGGCGTGGGTCACCGAACGCGGACTGGGCTCGCCCGGCGAGCTGGACGGGGTCCGCGCCGCCCGCGCCTCGCTGCGGGCCTCCCTCGGGGAACGGCACGACGGCCCGGACCCCACCCCCGCCGCGGGGCTCGTCCGGGTCGACCTCAGCCACGGGGTGCCCACCATGTCCAGCGCCGACGCCCTGGGCGCGGTGCTCGGCGCGGCGGCCCGGCTGGCGGTCCTCGGGTCCTGGGAGCGGTTCAAGATCTGCCAGGCGGACGACTGCCGCTGGGCGTTCTTCGACCGCTCCCGGAACCGCTCGCGCACGTGGTGCTCGATGCAGACGTGCGGCAACCGGGAGAAGGCGCGCAACTGGCGGGAACGGCGCGCGCTCAGCGTGAGCTGACGGCCGGCCCCGGGCAGGGGCCGGCCGTCACGTCACCAGCTGGCCGACGGTGTAGATCACCAGGCCGGCGAGCGCGCCCACCACCGTGCCGTTGATGCGGATGAACTGGAGGTCGCGCCCCACCTGGAGCTCGATCTTGCGCGAGGTCTCCTCGGCGTCCCAGCGCTCGACGGTGTCGGTGATCAACGTGGTGATCTCGTCGCGGTAGTGGGTCACCACGTACCCCGCCGCGCCCTCCAGCCACCCGTCGACCTTGGCGCGCATCGACTCGTCCCCGACCAGCCGCGCGCCGAAGGACACCAGGCCCTCGCGCACCCGGCGGCGCAGCTCGGACGACGGGTCCTCGGCCGCGTCGAGCAGCATCTTCTTCGCCGTGCCCCACGCCGACCCGATCAGCCGCTGCACGTCGGGGTGCTCGACGACCTGCTGCTTGACCTGCTCGGCGCGCTGCATCGTGGCCGGGTCCGTGCGCAGGTCGGACGCGAACTCGACCAGGAACTGGTCGACCGCCTGCCGCATCGGGTGGTTGACGTCGGTCTTCACCGCCCACGCGAAGTTCAGCAGCTCGGTGTAGACCTTGTCGCCCAGCATCGAGTCGACGAACCTCGGCGACCACGACGGCGCGCGGTCCGACACCACGCCCATGACCTTGTCGTAGTTGTCGCGCACCCAGTCGTACGCCCGATCGCACATCAGGTCCACGAGCTTGTGGTGCGCGCCGTCGGCCAGCACCTGCCCGAGCAGCGTGCCCAGCGGCGGGCCCCAAGGCCGGTCCACGAGCCGCCGCACGACCGCCTGCTCGACGATCGCCTGCACGTCCTCGTCCCGCAGCACGGTGACCGCGCCCTTGACCACGTTGGCCGCCTCGGACGTGACGCGCTCGGCGTTCTCCGGCTTCACCAGCCACTCGCCGAGCCGTCGCCCGACGCCGACCCGCCGCAGCTTGTCCTTCACCACCGCCTCGGACAGGAAGTTCTGCCCGACGAACGACCCCAGCGCGTCGCCGAAGGTGTCCTTGCGGGTCGGGATGATCGCGGTGTGCGGGATCGGCAGGCCCAGCGGCCTGCGGAACAGGGCGGTCACGGCGAACCAGTCGGCGATCGCGCCGACCATGCCCGCCTCGGCGGCGGCGCGGACGTACCCGACCCAGGCGGGTCCACCCTCCTCGAACAGCAGCGCGACGACGAAGATCACGGTGGCCGCGAGGAAGAAGCCCGTCGCCACGAGCTTCATCCTGCGCAGGCCCTGGCGCTTGAGCTGGTCAGCGGCGGTCAGTTGCTCCACACCGCCATTGTCCGTGAAGATTCGGAGTCGTGCGGGAACCAGCGCTCGTGACCAGGATGAGGCCGTTCACCTCGACGATCTTCGCGGAGATGACCGCGTTGGCGACCCGGACGGGCGCGGTGAACCTCGGCCAGGGATTTCCCGACACCGACGGCCCCGCGTCGATGCTGCGGGTGGCCAAGGAGTCGATCGACGCGGGCCTCAACCAGTACCCGCCCGGTCCCGGGATGCCGGAGCTGCGGCAGGCCGTCGCCGAGCACCGCGCCCGCTACGGCACCCACTACGACCCGGACACCGAGGTGCTGGTCACGGTCGGCGCCACCGAGGCCGTCGCGGCGGCGCTGCTCGGCCTGGTCGAGCCCGGTGACGAGGTCGTGCTGGTCGAGCCCTACTACGACTCGTACGCGGCGTCCGTGGCGCTGGCCGGCGCGACCCGGCGGTCCGTGGGGCTCGTCGAGGAGCCCGGCACCGGCCGCCTCGGGCTGGACGTCGACGCGCTGCGCGCCGCCGTGACGCCGAAGACCCGGGCGGTCCTGGTCAACTCGCCGCACAACCCGACCGGCACCGTGTTCACCCGGGACGAGCTGGCCGCCGTCGCGCGGCTGTGCGTCGAGCACGACCTCGTCGCGATCACGGACGAGGTCTACGAGCACCTGGTGTTCGACGGCCGCGAGCACCTGCCGCTGGCGGCGTTCCCCGGGATGCGCGAGCGGACCGTGACGATCTCGGGCGCGGGCAAGTCGTTCAACTGCACCGGCTGGAAGATCGGCTGGGTGTGCGCGCCCGCCGGGCTGGTCGGCGCGGTGCGGGCGGCGAAGCAGTTCCTGACGTTCGTGGGCGGCGCGCCGTTCCAGCCCGCCGTGGCGCACGCGCTGCGCCACGAGCTGGGCTGGGTGGACGACCTGCGCGCGTCGCTGGAGGACAAGCGGTCGCGCCTCTCGGCGGGGCTCGCCGAGGCCGGGTTCGCGGTGCGGCCCAGCGAGGGCACCTACTTCGTCACCGCGGACGTCCGCCCGCTCGGCTTCACCGACGGCCTCGAACTGTGCCGCGAGCTGCCGGGGCGGATCGGCGTCGCGGGCGTGCCGGTGCAGGTGTTCACCGACCACCCCGAAGCGTGGCAGCACCTCGTGCGCTTCGCGTTCTGCAAGCGCGACGAGGTGCTGGACGAGGCGGTGCGCAGGCTGCGCGGACTAGGCGCTTGACCTGACCCGCTCGCGGGTGCCGGAGGCCAACCGGTCCTGCACCAGCGCGTGCCGGAACTGGTAGGCCGCCCCCGCCTGCCGCAGCACGCCGAGCTTGCGCGCGTCGTCCAGGAACACGGTCAGCTCCCACGGCAGCCTGCCGCGCAGCGCGAGCCAGATCCGCGCGACCGTGTACCACCACCAGCGCAGGTGCAGCACGGACAGCGTGAAGCCGAGCATCAGGCCGCACGCCAGGCCCAGGCCCACCATGCCGGTCTGGTGCGGCCCGAACACCAGGCCCGCGGCGGCGCCGAACACCACGGCCAGCACCAGCGACCCGGTCCACACCGCCACCCGGTCGCGCGACATCGTCCACTGGGGACTGGACGGGTGGCTCAGCTCGGCGGTGGTGCCCAGCGCGAACCGCAGCGCCACCGCCACCGCGATGCCCAGGCCGACGACCAGGCCCGCGGACAACCCGTACAGCGCGCCGAACACCAGGCCGGCCGCGCCGCCGAGCACGCCGCTGACCACGAGCAGGCTGCGCCACACGCCCAGCCGGGGCTTGACCGAGCGCTGCCCGGACGCGTACAGCGCGGCCACCGCGACGGCCAGTCCCGCCCCCAGGCCGGTGATCGGGGCGAGGTCCGGCGTGCTCGCGTACGCCATCAGCCACATCACGCCGAACCCGCCGATCAGGCCGAGCACCAGCGCGCCGAGGAACGCCAGCCAGGTGCGGCCCACCGAGCGCCGCAGGTCCCACCACCCCAGTTCGCGCACGCCGCGCGCGTTCATCTCGCGGGCCAGGAACGCGAGCCAGCGCTGGGCCCGGTCCCGCGGCCACACCTGGCTGGCCCGCGCCTGGTGCGCCGCGCCGCGGTCGCCGAACGCGCTCCCGACCAGGGCGTCCACCAGGTGGTCCTCGATGGCGCGTCGGTCCGGGAAGCGGGTGCGGTCGAGCAGCTCGCTGGGCTCGCCGTAGGCGTACACGCCGCCCGCGAGCCACACCGCGAGCGGCGTGGACAGGGCCTCGGCGAGCCGCCCGTCCGGCTCGTCGCGCAGGTGCAGGAAGATCGGCTCCCAGCGGGCCGCCGCCACCGGGTCCGAGGTGGACCGCAGGTAGCCCGCGATCTCCTCGTGGTCCAGCGGCTGGAGCTGCACGACGTTCGCGGCCACGACGTGGGCGTCGGTCTCCGCGAACTCGTCCGTGCGGCAGGTCAGCACCAGCGGCACCGTGTGCGGGAACGCCCGGTTGATGCGGTCGACGGCGTCCGCGCGGCGGTCGGCCGGGATCTGGTCGAGCCCGTCCAGCACCGGGAACACCCGCCGCTGCTCGACCAGCAGGTCGCCCGCGTAGCTGCCGTACAGCTCGGTGTTGCGCAGCGCCGGGTGGTCCTCGTAGAGGCGGCGGGTCATCCAGGTGCGCACGTCCTCCTCGTCCGGGTCCCAGGTGGACAGCGGCAGCAGGAACGGCACGGGGGAGCCGTCGGCGTGCCGGTCGAGCATGCCGAGGGTGAGCAGCATCACCGTCGTGCTCTTGCCCGCGCCCGGTTCGCCGAGGAAGACCATGCGGCTGCTGCGCAGGAACGAGCCCACGACCGCGTCGCTGTGGCCCGGTTCCCCCTCGACCGCGCTCCAGTGCAGGTCGAGGAGGTGTTCGGAGAGGTCTCGGGCGCGGCACTCCTCGTTCCACTGGCCGCGCAGGGCCTTGACGAGGTCGTTCGCGGCGGCGTCGAGGTTGGCGTCGGTGGCGAGGCCCGCGGCGCGCTTGCGGTGCAGCCACGGGTCCAGCGCGGCGAGCAGCGCCAGGAACCCGAGGGCCAGACCGGTCAGCCACAGGTCCGGGTCGATGCCGTAGTCGGTCACGAAGAGGCCGGCCACCGCGAGGGCGGCGGCCAGCACGCACCCGATCAGCACGGCCCGCTGGCGGAATCTGGACACCTGGGCATCATGGCGGACCGGTCACCGAAGGTGGCGACGCGGTCACCCCCGTGTCGTGCGTACCCTCGAAGACGTGATCTGCCCGAAATGCCACGACTTGATGAAGACCATCAGCCGGGGGTCCGTGCACGTCGAGCAGTGCGAGAGGTGCCACGGGGTCTTCCTGGACGGTGGCGAGCTCGAACAGATCATCGCCGCCGAGCGGGCGCACTACGCGCTGCCCCACCAGCCCGGGGGTGCGCCGGGGTCGCCGCCCGCCTACTCGCCGGCCCCGTACAGCCCCGCGCCGATGACGCCGGTCCCGCCCGCGCCGGTCCCCCTCGCGCCGGTCCAGGCCGAGGTGGAGCGGCCACCGGTGGAGCAAGGACCGGTGGAGCAAGGACCGGTGGAGCAGCCGACGCAGCTCGCGATCACCGCGCCGTCGGACGAGACGCGGGTCGCCCGGGTGGAGTCCGGGGAACAGGTCGCCGAACGGGAGGCCGCGCCCGTGACCGAGGAGCGACCGGAAGGGGCCCGGTCGGAAGGGGCCCGGTCGGAAGGGGCGCAGGCCCCGCCGCCCGTCGAACAGCAGGCACCGCCGGTGGAGCAGGGACCGCCGCCGCCCTACCAGCCGCCACCCGCCTACCAGCCCGCGCCCGGACCGCCCGCGCCCGGCGCCGTGCCCGCCTACCAGCCGCCGCCCGGCAGCGCGCCCCCGCCGCCCGTCCACCCCGGCTACTACGGCCAACCGGGCTACCCGCCACCCCGTCGGCGGAGCTTCCTGGAGGAACTGCTCGACTAGAGCGGCCAGGTCAGGTCGGTCCCGTCGAGCCGGAAGTGCTGCCCGGTCGGGTCCGCGGTGAACGCGAAGCGCTGCCGCCTCGGCTTGCCCAGCTCCTTCCACTGCCGGTAGGCGTCCTCGGTGAGGTCCCACAGCGCCCGCGGACCGCCCTGGTCGACCACGGCGCCGCGGTGGCGCACCCAGGAGCCGTCGGGGTGGACCAGGCGCACCGGTTCGCCGGCCACCGCCACGCCGGACAGCGCCAGGCCGGCGAAGAACTCGAAGCCGCTGGTCGGGTCCACGACGGCGCGCGCGGGCAGCAGGGTCGTCCTGGACGTCGCGGCCGGCGCGGTCGCCGCCTCCACCAGAGGTTCCCGCGCCCACGCCTGGTCGTGCGCGCGCAGCGGCATGAAGCGGCCGTCCTCCGGCAGCACGCGGCCGGTCGCGACGCCGTCCCGCACGGTCAGCCGCACGAGGCCCGCGCCGACGGCCCGGTTGAACGTCGTCACGACGACCCCGCCCGGCGCGGTCTGCTCCAGCCACGCCGTCGGAACCCGCGACACCGCGCACGTGCCGAGCACCCGGTCGTAGGGCGCGCGCGGGGCGTGCCCCCGTTCGCCGTCGCCCGCCACGCACGTGGGGTGGTAACCGCCGGCGGTGAGCCTCGCCGTCGCCCTGGCCAGCACGCCGGGGTCGACGTCGATGGAGGTCACCGCCTCGTCGCCGAGGGCGTGGGCGAGCAGCGCGGCGTTGTAGCCGGTGCCGGTGCCGATCTCCAGCACGGTGTCGCCGGGCGAGGCGTCCAGCGCCTCCAGCATGATCGCCATGATCGTCGGCATGCTGGACGAGCTGGTGGGCACGCCGTGCACCGCGCCGGTGGCGAGTGCTTGCTGCCATGCGCGGTCGTCGCCGTCGAGCTGGGTCACGCAGACCTGGTTCCGGTAGACCGAGGCCAGGTGGTCGGGGTGGTCGGCGGTGATCGCCCCCCAGGTGCCGTCCGGGCGCGGGGTGAAGAAGCCCGGCAGGAACGCATGCCTCGGGACCTGGCGAAACGCCGCGATCCAGTGCGGTGAGCGCAACACGTTCACGGCGACGAGCGAGTCGACCAGCTCGTCGCGGAGGTCTGCCGCGAGGTCCACACCCCCACCGTAGCCCTGTGGGCGAGCACACGTCCCGATTGCTAGCACAGCGCTTGCAGCAGCTAGCACTCGCGCGTACCGTTGAATACGGATCGAGGAGGTGCCGCAAAGTTGGACAAGTCCATCGACGAGGCGGTGGCCGATCTCGGCCGCGACATCGGCGAGTACATCCGCCAGCAGCGCAACACCGCGAAGATCTCGCTGCGGCAGCTGGCCAAGCTCGCCGGCGTCTCCAACCCGTACCTCAGCCAGATCGAGCGGGGCCTGCGCAAACCCAGCGCGGAGATCCTCCAGCAGATCGCCAAGGGGTTGAGGATCTCGGCCGAGGCGCTGTACGTCGAGGCCGGAATCCTTGAGCAGCGCGAGGGCGGGGCCCTCGCGGACGCCATCGTCACCGCCCCGGACCTGACCGAGCGGCAGAAACAGGTGCTGCTCGACGTCTACGAGTCGTTCCGGCGGGAGAACACCGCCGGCCAGGAGGAGTGATCCCCATGTCGAACCTGCCCACCACCGAGGAACTGCGCAAGGTCGGCGAGCAGGCCGTGGCCGCCGCGCGCACCCCGCTGCTCGCCGCCCTGGGCGCCGGCGACCTGGCCGCGAAGGCCGTCATCGAGGCGCTCGGCAAGGCCCGCGAGCGCGCCGAGTCGGCGAAGACCGCGGCCGAGTCGGCCGACCTGAAGGACTTCCGGGACCGGCTCGACCCGGCCGAGCTGAAGAAGGTCGTCGACGCCTACACGCAGTCGGCGTTGAACCTCTACCAGTTCTTCGCCCAGCACGGCGAGGAGGCGCTGGAGAAGCTGCGCACGCAGACCCAGCCGCAGTTCCAGAAGGCCCTGCACCAGGTCGAGGAGGCCGTCGAGGTGGCGCAGAAGCGCACCGAGGCCGCCGCCGCGGACGCCCGCGTGCTCGCCGACGACGTGCTCGGCAAGGTCACCCGCCGCACCCGCACCGCCGGCGAGAAGGCCGCGGAGCAGGTCGAGGAGGCCACCGAGAAGCTGGCCGAGGCCGTCGTCGACGCCGGTGGCGAGGTCGCGCACGAGGTGCGCAGCACCACGCGCAAGGCGACCGCCCGCACCGCGGCCGCCAAGCCCGCCGCCAAGCCGGTGACCAAGCCCGCCGCCAAGGTCGCCGAGGAGCCCGTGGCCAAGCCCGCCGCCCCGGCGAAGACCGCCGCCGCCAGGACCACCGCCGCGACGCGGAAGCCGGGCAACACCGCGAAGTGACCGCACCGTGACGGGGCGTCCCACCAGGGGCGCCCCGTTTCGGCTGTACCGGGAGCGCGCGACGCACGTAGGCTGGGTGCGTGTTGCCCCCATTCCCGCCCCTCAGCCCGATGTACCTGGACTACTGGGTCATGTTCGCGGCCTACTACGCCGCGCTGGTCATGGGAGTGTTCGCGTTCGCGCACGCGCTCTCGCAGCGGGCCGACGCCTACACGGCGGCGGAGCGCATGACCAAGCCGGCGTGGCTCGGCATCACCGGCGGTGGCGCGTTCGCGCTGCTGCTGTTCCACCCGTTCTCGGCGGGCGCCATGTTCTGGCTCGCCGGGCTCGTCGCGGTCACCGTCTACGTCGTGGACGTGCGTCCGCGGCTGATCGAGATCCAGCGCGGCCCGCGGTGGTGACGCACCGGGGCTTCGGCTCCGGTCTCCCCGTCACCCTCGTCGGCCACGGTCTCGGCGCCACGCCCGGCGAGGCCCGGCTGCCCACGTCCGGCCTCCCCGGCACGAAGGTCGTGGTCACGCTCCCGTCGCACGGCGACGCCCCGGACGCGCCCGACGACTACTGGGACTACCGGCGGATCGCCGCCGACCTGGGCGGGGTCGCCCGCGAGACCGGCGCGACGCGCGCGATCGGCGTGTCCCTCACGGCGGGCGCGCTGCTGGCGCTGCTCGCCGGGGAACCCGACGCGTTCGAGCGGGTCGTCCTGCTGCTGCCCGCCGTGCTCGACGAACCCCGGCCGGCGCTGTCCCTCGACGACGCGGTCCGCGCCGGCGGCGGACCCCCGGACCACCAGGTCCGGCGGCGCGCGGCGTTCACCCGGCTGCACGGCGCGCTCGACCGGCTCCCCGGCCGCGTCGCGGTGCCCGACCGCGCGGTGCTGGCCCGGGTCACCGCCCCGGTGCTGGTGATCGGGGCGACCGAGGACCCGCTGCACCCGGAGGACGTGGCCAAGCAGGTCGCCGCCGCGTTCCCGAACGGCAGGCTGGGGCTGGTGCCCTCCTGGTCGACCCACCGGGGTGACGTCCGCCGGTGGTTGGCCGACTTCCTCGCCGGGTAGCCGAACGGCATGGCCGAACAGAAGAAGATCGCGTTCCTGGTCAGCTCGGAGGGCATCGAGCAGGCGGAGCTGACCGACCCCTGGCAGCACGTCGAGAAGGCCGGCGGGGTGCCCAGGCTGCTCGCGCCGGAACTCGGCAAGGTCCGGGCGTTCAACCACCTGACGCCCGCCGACGAGTTCACCGTCGACCTGGAGCTGTCGCAGGCCGACCCGAACGACTACGACGGCGTCGTGATCCCCGGCGGTGTCGCGAACTCCGACTTCATCCGGATGGACGCCGACGCGGTCGCGTTCGTGAAGCGGTTCGTCGAGGCGGGCAAGCCGGTCGCCTCCATCTGCCACGGCCCGTGGCTGCTCGTCGAGGCGGACGTGGTGCGCGGCAAGAAGCTCACCTCGTGGCCGAGCCTGGCCACCGACCTGCGCAACGCGGGCGGCGACTGGGCGGACCAGGAGGTCCGCGTCTGCGGCGCGAACGGCTGGACGCTCGTCACCAGCCGGAACCCCGACGACCTGCCCGCGTTCAACCGCGAGGCGCTCAAGGCGTTCGGGCTCCAGGGCCTCTGAGCCGGGTGACCGACCACGGGGATGTGCACCTCCCCGTGGTCACCCCCCACCCGGCTACAGCCGGGCCTGCGCGTACGCGGCCATGGCGTCGCGGACGTACTCGGCGAAACCCTCGGCGTGCGCGTCGAACTGCGACTTGAAGTCCGGCGCGTCCACGTACAGCTGCCCCAGACCGGTGTAGGACTCCCGGTTCGGCGTCCAGCTCCGGCACAGCCACGTGTGGTGCCGGTCCGTCACCTCCATCGCCCGGGGCGAGTCGGGCGCGACGCCCGCGTCGAACAGCTCGGCGAACGCGGCGCCGATCCCGCGCCACTCCGCCATGAACCCCTCGGCGTCGGCCTTCGTCCAGGACCGCATCCGCTGCTTGCCCTCGTCGATGTGCGCTTGCGCGCCCTCGCCGTAGCGCTCCACCAGTTCCGCCTCGTAGCGGGCCTGGCGGTCGGCGTCGAAGCCCTCGAACAGCTCTTCCATCTTCACGCGGTAACCCCCTTCCAGTTCCTCGATCGTCCGGGAGACGGTGCGCGCCAGCGCCGCCAGCCGCTCCTGCTCCGCCGCCAGCCACCGCGCGTGGTTGCGCAGCACGTCGACGGTCGCGTGCCGCCCGTCCAGGACCTCGGCCACGGTGTCCAGGCCGAGCCCCAGGTCGCGCAGCAGCAGGATCTGCTGGAGCCGGAGCAGCTGCTCGCGCTCGTAGTACCGGTGGCCGTTGCCGCCGATCCACGCCGGTGCGAGCAGCCCGATCGCGTCGTAGTGGCGCAGCGTCCGCGACGTCACCTTCGACATCCGCGCCACCTGCGCGATCGACCAGGCCATCCCCGTTCCCCTCCCTGTGCGCACGACGGTAGGGGTTGACGCTGCGTCAACGTCAAGCGGCGTTTGGCAGGATGGTCGGCGTGTGGACCATCGCCGGAACCCTGACGCCCGTGCCCGCCATCGACCGGCTCGACCTGGTCGCCGACCCGGTGGCGGCGGCCCTGCGGTCGATGACCGACGCGGACCGGCTCGCGGTGACCGCCATCGACGCGTCGCTGGCCGACACCGCCGAGTTCTGCGCGCACTACGGCGTGCCGCTGTCGGCGTCGGCGAACTGCGTGGTCGTGGCGGGCAAGCGCGGTGACGCGGTCCGGTACGCGGCGTGCGTGGTGCTCGCGACGACGCGGGCGGACGTGAACGGCGTGGTGCGCAAGCGGCTGGACGCGCGCAAGGCGTCGTTCGCGCCGATGGACGAGGCGGTGTCGCTGTCGGGCATGGAGTACGGCGGCATCACGCCCGTCGGCCTGCCCGCGGACTGGCCGGTGCTGCTGTCGCCCGAGGTCGCCGCCGCGCCGGAGCTGATCATCGGCGGCGGTGTGCGGGGCAGCAAGCTGCTCGTGCCGGGTGACGTGCTGGCGAAGCTGCCGGGCGCCGAGGTCGTCGAGGGCCTGGCCCGCTAGGGCCGCTCAGCCCGCGTACTCCCGCAGGAAGCCGACCGCCTCGTCCGGGTCGTCCGTGACGAGGATCCACCGCTCCGCCTCACGGCCGCGCGCCAGCCGCCGCACGAGCGGCGCGGCGGGCACCTCGTCCACCCAGAAGTCCTTGCCCAGGAACACCATCGGCGCGGCCGGGCCGACCGAGCCGTAGTGGTTCTGGCAGTAGTCCTGGAAGACCTCCTGCACGGTGCCCGCGCTGCCCGGCGTGTAGACGATGCCGCCGGTGGCGATGGTGAGCAGGCCGTCCTCGCGCACCGAGTTGGCGAAGTACTTGGCGTGCAGCTCGCACGCCGGGTTCGGCGGCTCGTGCCCGTAGAACCAGGTGGGGATGCCCAGGGTGCGGGGGCGGCCCGATCCCGCCGGGCCCGATCCCGCCGGGCTCGAACCGGGCAGGTCCGCGGGGAACGCGGCGAGCCAGCGGCCGATGGACTCCGCGTCCGCGCCGAACACCGGCGCCCGCGCGAGGTCCTTCAGCACGCCGTCGTCCACGCCGACCCGCACGCCCAGCGGCACGGCCTCCATCACGCCCGGCCCACCGCCGGTCAGCACGGTGAACCCGGCCTCGCCGAGGTTCGCGCCCAGCGCCACCGCCCGCCGGTAGCCGTCCGTGCCGCGCGCCACGGCGTGACCGCCCATCACCGCCACCGGGTGCTCGGGCAGCGCGTCGGCCAGCGCCTCGGTGATCGCGTGGTCGTGCAGCCGCTCGGCCAGCGCGTGCAGCGGATCGGGGTTGTGGCCCTGCGCCCGGCTGTGCCGGTAGGTGCGGGCGTCCGGCGTGTCCGCGTAGGACGCGGGGTCGTCGGGGTCGAAACCCGCGAACAGCTCGTCCGGCGTGTAGAGCCGCGACCGGTACACGTCGTAGGGCAGGTCCGGGATGGCGGGGAACACCAGGGCCCCGGCCGCCGCCGCGCGTCGCTGGCCGACCGGCGACAGGGCGCAGCCGAGGAACAGCGCGCCGTCCACCGGGACCCGCAGGTCGACGTCGGTGAGGTCCAGGCCGACCAGCACGGCGTTCCGCAGGTCGTCCGCCGCGCGGACCTGGTCGAGATGGGTGAACTCGGTGCGCACGGCGGCAGCCTACGTCCCGCCCCGGTCCGGTCCGGTCGGGTCGGGTCCGCCAGGGTCGGAAGACGCCGGGTCGGAAGACGCCGGGTCGGAAGGTGCCGGGTCAGAAGATGACCGTGCGGTTGCCGTGCACGAGCACGCGGTCCTCCAGGTGCCACCGCAGGCCCCGCGCCAGGACGACCTTCTCGATGTCCCGGCCCTTGCGGACCATGTCCGGCACCGAGTCGTCGTGGTCCACCCGGATCACGTCCTGCTCGACGATCGGCCCCTGGTCCAGCTCGGCCGTCACGTAGTGGCACGTCGCGCCGACGAGCTTCACGCCGCGCAGGTGCGCCTGGTGGTACGGCCGCGCGCCGATGAACGACGGCAGGAAGCTGTGGTGGATGTTCAGCGCCCGCCCGGCCCAGTCCGCGCACAGCTCGGTCGGCAGGATCTGCATGAACCGCGCCAGCACCACGGCGTGCGGGTCGTGCGCGTCCACCAGTTGCCGCAGCTGCGCGAACGCCGCCTGCCTGCCCTCCGGGTCGTTCGCCGGGAACGGCACGTGGTGGAACGGGATGCCGTGCGCGCGGGTGATCCCGGCCAGGTCGGCGTGGTTGCCGATGACCGCGGACACCTCGACGTCCAGCTCGTGCGACGCGACCCGGCCGAGCAGGTCGTACAGGCAGTGCCCCTCCTTGGAGACGAGGATCACCACCCGCCGCCGCTCGCCGGTGTCGCCGACCCGCCACGACCCGGGTCGCGCGCCCAGGTCCTCGGCGACCCCCGCGAACCGCGACCGCAGCTCGTCCACCTCGAACGGCAGCGAGTCGGCGCGCACCTCCTGGCGGGTGAAGAACCAGTTGGTGGCCGGGTCCGTGTGGTACGCCGCCTCGACGATCCACCCGCCGTGCTCGGCGAGGAACGAGGAGATCCTCGCCACGATGCCGGTGCGGTCGGGGCAGCCGAAGGTGATCACGTAGCGGCGTTCGGGAAGAGGCACGCCGGGAAGTATCTACGGTCTGGGCAGCGAATCCAGCAGCGACCTGTCACCCGATGCGATGGCGCCGCTCGGCCGGCCCCACACGGCCCGGTACAGCGCATTGGCCGTGCCGGCCAGGGTGGCGTCCTCGTCCGTGCCGGAGTCGGTGACCGGGCCGACGACCGGCGGCTCGCCCGGCGTGAGCCGCACCTCCCAGGCGCGCCCGGCGTCGGCGGCGTGGAACAGCAGGCGCCCGGCCCGCTCCACCGGCTTGCGCCCGGACACGTACGGCGAGACCACGCCCAGCAGCTCGTCCACGCCGTCGGCGGCGAACTCCACGTCGAACAGCAGGGACGGCACGCCGTCGCCGTGCAGCGCGTGCTCGGCGTCCAGGCGGTGGATCGCGGTCTCGTGCGCCTGCCGGCGGGACCAGAAGCCGAACGTGGCCGGTCCCGCGAACGTCCACGCGGGTGTGTTCGACGTGGTGCCGGCCAGGGTGTCGGCCATCTCGGTGGCCGCCGCGGTCCACCAGTCGAGCAGCTCGCGCCACTCGGTGGGGCGCTCGGGGAAGTCCGGCCTCGGGCCGTCCGGCGGGGTCGTCAACGCCTTGAGCGTCCACGCGTGCGTGCGGCCCAGGTGGTCGACCAGGTCCCGGACCGTCCACCCCGGGCAGGTCGGCACGGGGGCGTCCGGCCCGGCGGCCTCGGCCGCGGCGCGCAGCGCGGTGTACTCGATCCTCAGGTGCTTCACGAAGTCCGCGTGGTCCACACCGCACACCCTAGGGACTGACGACCTCCCAGGGCACCGTCAACTCGCCCAGCCGCCGGCGCCGCCGGTCGCCCAGCACCGGCCACCCGCGGTCCGCGAACAGCCGCACCGCCTCGACCCAGCGGGCGCGCGGCCCGTACGGCGCGAACGGCGCGGCCGCGGCCCAGCACGCGTCCAGCTCGGTCAGCAGCGCGTGCACCCGCTCGCCGGGCACGTTGTGGTGGATCAACGCCTTCGGCAGCCGTTCGGCCAGGTCGGACGGCGCCTCCAGGTCGGCGGGCAGGCAGGACAGGGTGAACGTGCGCGGCCCGCCCGCGTCCAGCGCCACCCAGCAGCAGCGCCGGCCGATCTCGTCGCACGTGCCCTCGACCAGCAGCCCGCCCGGCGCGAGCCTGCCGACCATCGTGGTCCACGCCTCCGCCGCCTGCTCCTCGGTGTACTGGCGCAGCACGTTGAACGCGCGCAGCAGCACCGGCCGGGCGCCGGCCAGCTCGAACCCGCCGCGCCGGAAGTCCAGCCCCGGCGGGTCGGCGACCTCCTTGCCCGCGGCGACCCGATCGGCGTCCAGCTCCAGCCCGAGCACGCGCACGCGCGGGTTCACCGCGCGCAGCCGCGCGGCCAGTTCGACCGTGGTGACCGGGGACGAGCCGTACCCGAGGTCCACCACCAGCGGTTCCCCCTCGGCGAGGAGGTCGCGGTGGGCGTGCGCCACCCACCGGTCGACCCGGCGCAGGCGGTTCGGGTTGGTCGTCCCCCTGGTGGGCAGGCCGAGCGCGCGGGCCCGGCCCGCGGCTAGGCGTGGCGCGCGAGCCATTCGGTGGTGAACCCGCTCTCCTTGTCCAGCAGCACGGCGACCTGCTCGGCGATCAGCGCCTCGACCTTGCCGCCCACGAACGGGATGCCGACCTTCGCCTGGCCGGTGAGGGTCAGATCACTCCCCGAGGCGGTGTCGGTGAGCGTGATCGTGCCCTCCAGGCGGCCGGGCACGCCGCCCAGCACGCCCTCGATGGTCCCGGTGAGGCCGGCGGCGGTCCACGTCTCGGTGCGCGTGATCACCAGGTCGCCGCCCAGCACGCCGCGGGCGAACGACGGCAGGTGCTCGGCCGCCACACCCTGCTTGAGCTGGTAGGTCGTGCTCTGCCCGGTCTTCCTGAAGGCGACCAGCTCGGCGTCCCGCCCGCCCAGGACGGCCAGCCGGTCACGCAGGTAGCCCTCGTCCACGAGCGCGGCGTACACCTCCGCCGCGGTGCGCGGTGACGTCGTTCGGTGCTCGATGCGGCGTGCCATGTCGCGGAGGCTACCGTTGACGCCCGTGACCACCCCGCTGTCCAGTGCTCAGGTGCGCGCCAGGGTGCCGCTCGCCGAGTGCACCACGCTACGGCTCGGTGGCCCGGCCGCGCGGTTCACGCGCGCCACCACAGCCGCCGAACTCGTCGAGACCGTCCGCGCCCTGGACGCCGCCGGTGATCCCGTGCTGCTCCTGGGGGGCGGGTCGAACCTGGTGGTCGCCGACGCCGGGTTCGCGGGCACCGCCGTCCAGGTCGGCACGTCCGGCCGCCGCCTCGACCCGCTCGGCGACGGCCTCGTGCAGCTCACCGTCGAGGCGGGCGAGGACTGGGACTCGGTCGTCGCCGAGGCCGTCGCGCAGGGCCTGGGCGGTCTGGAGTGCCTGTCCGGCATCCCCGGCCTGGTCGGCGCGACGCCCGTGCAGAACGTCGGCGCGTACGGCGTGGAGATCTCCCAGGTGCTGACCTCGATCGACCTGCTCGACCGCCGCACCGGCCGGGTGCAGCAGATGCCCGCCGACGGCCTCGGCCTCGCCTACCGCACGTCCGTCCTCAAGGGGACCGATCGCGCCGTCGTGCTGCGCGCGCGCTTCGCCCTCACCGCCGGCGGCCAGTCCGCCCCGATCCGCTACGCCGAGCTGGCCCGCGTCCTGGGCGTCGCGCAGGGCGACCGGGTGCCCGTCGACGCGGCCCGCGAGGCGGTCCTCGACCTGCGGCGCGGCAAGGGCATGGTGCTCGACCCGGCCGACCACGACACGTGGAGCGCGGGCTCGTTCTTCACCAACCCGCTGCTGGACGACTCCACGCTGGCCGGTGTGCTGATCCGGATCGCCGAGCGCCTCGGCCCGCACGTCGACGTGCCGACCTACCCGGCGGGTCCCGGCTTCGCCAAGCTGTCGGCCGCGTGGCTGATCGAGCGCGCCGGGTTCACGCGCGGCCACGCCGGGCACCGCGTGGCGCTGTCGTCGAAGCACACGCTGGCGCTGACCAACCGCGGCGGCGCGTCCACCGAGGACCTGCTCGACCTCGCCCGCGAGGTGCGCGACGGCGTGCGCACCGCGTTCGGCGTGGAACTCCACCCCGAGCCGGTGATGGTGGGCTGCGGGTTGGGCTGAACCCCTCGTCGGGATCGACGGCCGAACGGGTGACTCCGTGTGACGAATCCTCACTCCGCGCGTTTCATGGAGGTAGAGGCACCTGTTGGAGGTCGTCATGGCCTACCGGGACGACGAGCGCGCGGCCGTCAGGCCGATCAAGAGACTGGTCGAGGACGACTTCCTGAGCCGGCCGGGCGTGGTGGGCGTCGACCTCGGGGAGAAGGTCGTCGGCGGCCGGGCGACGGGTGAGCAGGCGATCGTCGTGTACGTGCGGCGGAAGGGGCCCGCCGCCCAGTTCACCATCCCGCCGGACGTGCTGGGCGTGCCCACCGACGTGGTGCAGGACGTGTTCTCGCCGCACCACACCGTCGCCTCGTCCGAGGGCGTGAACGGCGCGGAGCGGCACGGGACGCTGGTGGGCGGCATCGGGATCGGGCCGAGCCGGGCGATCCGGTTCGTGCCACCGGACGTGGCCGTGGTGGACGACTACGTCGTCGCGGGCACGCTGGGCGCGCTGGTCGTGCCGCGCCGGCGGCGGGGGCTGATGGCGCTGACCGCGTTCCACGTGGCCTGCGTGGACGACGCGTGGGCGGTGGGCGACCCGATGGTGCACCCGTCCCGGGTGGACGGCGGGCACCCCCTGCGCGACCGGGTGGGTGCGCTGGCGCGGGCCGCGCTGTCCAGCCGGGTGGACGCCGCCGCGATCATGCTGACCAGGCCGCGGGTGCGGCCGGAGGTCGTGGGGCTGGGGCCGGTGCTGGGCCCCGGCACGGCGGTGGTCGGGCAGCGGGTGCGCAAGCGCGGGCGCACGACGGCCGTCACGGTGGGCGTGGTCGCCTCCACGGACGCGGCGATCTCGCTGGACTTCGGCGCCGGCCTCGGCGTGCGGACGCTGCGCGACCAGATCCGGATCGAGACGCCCCGGTTCGCCGACCACGGCGACTCCGGGGCCGTGCTGCTGGACGACGCCAACCTGGCCGTGGGCCTCTACTGCGGCGGGAGCCCGGACCGGGGGTTCGCCAACCCCGTCGGCCCGGTGCTCGACCAGCTCGACGTGGACCTGCTCATCCCCGGTGCACGCGGGACGCCGACGCCTGGGCGCGGGGCTTGAGCTCGATCCGGTCCAGGTTGACGTGCGACGGCCTGGTCACCGCGAACGCGATGACGTCGGCCACGTCGTCGGCGGTCAGCGGCACCACGCCCTGGTAGACGGCGGCGGCGCGGGTGGTGTCGCCGTCGAAGCGGTTCACCGAGAAGTCCGTCTCGACCATGCCGGGCAGGACCTCGGTGACGCGCACGGGCTGCCCCAGCAGCTCGCCGCGCAGGGTGCGGTGCAGCGCCGACTGGGCGTGCTTGGCCGACGTGTAGCCGGAGCCGTTGTCGTACGCCTCGAACGCGGCGACCGACGTCACGGTGACGATGTGGCCGTCGCCGGAGTCGATCAGCTTCGGCAGCAGGCCCTTGGTCAGGCGCAGCGTGCCGAGGACGTTCGTCTCCCACATCCAGCGCCAGTGGTCCTCGTCGGCGTCGGCGACGCTCGCCATGCCGCGCGCGCCGCCCGCGTTGTTGACCAGCACCTTCGCCTTCGGCACGGCGTCCAGGAACGCCGCGACGGAAGAAGCGGACGTGACGTCGAGTTCGATCGCCGTCCCGTCCACCTCCGCCGCGATACCCTTGAGGAGGTCCAGCCGCCGGGCGCCCAGCACGACGTGGAAGCCCTCGGCGGCGAGTGCGCGGGCGGTGGCCTCACCGATTCCCGCGCTGGCTCCGGTCACGACTGCGATAGGACGGTTCACGACACCGATCCTAGGTGTGTGGCGCAGGTCACCTGCACCGAAAGGTCGTGCCGGACGTCCTTCCACCAGGAGGTCGCATCGTGCGCAGGAGATTGACCGCACTGCTGGCCGGCGTGGCGCTGCTCGCCGGCTGCTCGGCGAACGTGGAGCAGGGCACCGCGAAACCGGTGGGCGGCGACAACCCGCCCGTCGCGACGTTCACCACCGCGCCCGCGGACGGTGCGGTCGACGCGCCGGTGAACACCCCGGTGCGGGTCACCGTGACCGAGGGCGCCATCGACGAGGTCACGCTGACCAACCCCGAGGGCAAGGCCGTCGCGGGCGCCGTCGCGGACGACCGGAAGTCCTGGACGACCACCGAGGCGCTCGGGTACGGCAAGAGCTACACCTACGCGGGGCGGGCCACCGGCACCGACGGCAGGCCCGTCGAGCTGAAGGGCACGTTCACCACGGTCACCCCGACCAGCGAGGTGCGCGCCACGCTGTTCCCCGGGGACAACGACGTGATGGGCGTCGCCGTGCCGATCAAGGTCGAGTTCGACGTGGACGTCGCCGACCGGGCCACCGTCGAGAAGGCGCTCACCGTGACCAACTCGGCCGGCGTGCGGGGCGGCTGGGCGTGGCTCAACCCCCGCGAGGTGCACTACCGGCCGGAGAACTACTGGCCCGCGAACACGAAGATCAAGGTCGAGGCGAAGCTCTACGGCGTCCCCTACGGCGGCGGCGCGTACGGTCGCGCGGACGTGACCAGCGACTTCACCATCGGCCGCAACCAGGTCGTGAAGATCGACAACCCGACGCACCAGCTCGTCGTGCAGCGGGACGGGCAGACTGTGGCGAGCTACCCGGCGTCGTTCGGCAAGCCCGACGACCCCGAGCTGACCACGCCCAACGGCACGTTCGTGGTGATGCAGAAGTTCGAGCAGTTCAGCTTCGACAACCCGCGCTACGGCTACACCAACGTGCTGAAGAAGTGGGCCGTCCGGTTCTCCAACCACGGCGAGTTCATCCACGAGAACAACGACAACGCGGCGAACATCGGCTCGAACAACACCTCGCACGGGTGCGCGAACCTGCTGGAGGCCGACGCCAAGGCGTACTACGACAGCGCGCTGGTGGGCGACCCGGTCGAGGTCACCGGCTCGATCACGACGCTGCCCGCGCAGTTCGACTGGTACGACTGGCAGATCCCGTGGTCGCAGTGGCAGACCATGTCGGCGCTCTGAGATCCGCGCTCTGAGATCCGCGCTCTGAGATCCGCGCTCTGAGATCGGCGCTGTGAGATCGGCGCTGTGACGCGGTGGTCCGCGTGGAGGGCCCCGCTCCGGCGGGGCCCTCTCGTGTGAGCTCGCTTTCCCCGGGGAAGCTCCCGGCCGGCGGGGTTGTTGGCACAGGTCGTGGCGACAACTCTCCTCGGCGCCGAGGGCGTGCGGCTCTCGGTCCGCGAATCCGGACCGGAGGCCGCCCCGGCGGTGGTGCTGGTCCACGGCTGGGCGCAGTCCGGGGAGGTGTGGCCGGCCTACCCGGCGCTGCGGACGTACGCCGTCGACCTGCGCGGGCACGGCTCGTCCGACGTCCCCGACGGCGGCTATCGCGACCCTGCGGTGTGGGCCGCGGACCTGGCGGCGGTGCTCGACCACGTAGGCCGGCCCGCGGTGCTGGTCGGGTGGTCCTACGGCGGCCTGGTGATCACCGACTACCTGGCTCGGCGCGGTGCGGACCGGGTGGCCGGGGTGGTCCTCGTCGGCGCGATCACCGACCTGGGCCGGGACCGGCCGGGCGGCGCGACCGGGCCCGTGATGCGCCGGGCCCTGCCGGACGCGCTGTCGGACGACCCCGACGTGGCCGTGCCCGCGCTGGCGCGGTTCTGCCGGGACCAGGCCCCCGGCCTGCCGGGCGAGGTGGTGCAGCGCCTGCTCGGCACGGCGCTGCGCGTCCCGCCGCGGGTGCGCCGCGAGCTGTTCCGGCGTGACGTGGACGGCTCCGCCGTGTGGAAGGGCCTCGACAGGCCGACACTGGTGGTGCACGGCACCGCCGACGAGGTGGTCGACCCCGCCGCCGGGGAGCACGCGGCGGCCCTGATCCCCGGAGCCGACTTGCGCCGCTACGAACGCACCGGCCACGCGCCGTTCCTGGAGCGGCCCGAGCGCTTCGCCGCGGACCTGGCGGGCTTCGCCGCGGAGGTGGCCCGGTGAAGCGGGTGGCCGTGCTCTCCGTGCACACGTCGCCGCTGGAGCAGCCCGGCACGGGCGACGCGGGCGGCATGAACGTCTACATCGTGCAGACCGCCACCCGCATGGCCCGGCGCGGCATCGAGGTGGAGATCTTCACCCGGGCCACGTCGTCCGACCTGCCGCCGGTCGCCGAGCTGGCGCCCGGCGTCAAGGTGCGGCACGTCGTCGCCGGGCCGTTCGAGGGCCTGGGCAAGGAGGAGCTGCCCGGTCAGCTGTGCGCGTTCACCGCGGGCGTGCTGCGGGCCGAGGCGCGGCACGAACCCGGCCACTACGACGTCGTGCACTCGCACTACTGGCTGTCCGGGCAGGTGGGCTGGCTCGCCCGGGAGCGCTGGGCGGTGCCGCTGGTGCACACCGCGCACACCCTGGCCAAGGTGAAGAACCTGGCGCTGGCCGAGGACGACTCCCCGGAGCCGCGGATGCGCGTGATCGGCGAGGAGCAGGTCGCCGCCGAGGCCGACCGGCTGGTCGCCAACACCGACGTGGAGGCGGCCGAGCTGGTCAAGCTGTACGACGCCGACCCCGGCAAGGTGCTGGTCGTGCCGCCCGGTGTGGACCTGGAGCGGTTCACGCCCGGCGACCCGGCCGCCGCCCGCGCCGCGCTCGGTCTGCCGCGGGACGCCGTGGTGCTCGCGTTCGTCGGCCGCATCCAGCCGCTGAAGGCGCCGGACGTGCTGGTGCGCGCCGCCGCCGAGATGGTGGCGCTCGACCCGGCGCTGCGGTCGCGGCTGGTGGTGCTGGTGGTCGGGGGGCCGTCCGGTTCGGGCATGAGGACGCCCGAGGAGCTGGTGCGCCTCGCCGCCGAGCTGGGCGTGTCCGACGTGGTGCGGTTCCTGCCGCCGCAGGCCGGGGCGTCGCTGGCGCTGGTGTACCGGGCGGCCGACGTGGTGGCCGTGCCCAGCCACAACGAGTCGTTCGGCCTGGTCGCCCTGGAGGCGCAGGCGTGCGGCACGCCCGTCGTGGCGGCGGCCGTCGGCGGGCTGCCGGTGGCGGTGCGCGACGGCGTGTCCGGCGTGCTGGTCGACGGGCACGACCCGGGCCGGTGGGCGCGCGCGCTGTCCGGCGTGGCCCTGCACCCCGGTCGCCGGGAGGAGCTGGCGGGCCACGCGGTCGGCCACGCCCGCCGGTTCTCCTGGGACCGGACGACTGATTCACTCCTGGCCGGGTACGCAGAGGCCCGGGACGTGTTCCGCGAGGAGGTCTTCGCTTGAGCCCCACGACGAGCCTGGACGAGGTCATCACGTCCGCGCTGGACGACCGCGAGTTGCGCTACGAGCACAAGGAGCCGGGGAGGTTCTTCGTCACCCTGCCGGGCGCGAAGAAGCTCCAGACCAACTGCTGGCTCGTGGTGGGCAGGCACGCGCTCGTCGTGGAGGCGTTCGTGTGCCGCAAGCCGGACGAGGCGCACGAGGCGGTCTACCGGTTCCTGCTGCGGCGCAACGCGAAGCTCTACGGCGTGCACTACACGATCGACACGACCGGCGACATCTACCTGGTCGGCCGGATCTCCCACCACGCCGTGACGGCGGACGAGCTGGACCGCGTGCTGGGGCAGGTGGTGGAGGCCGCGGACGGCGACTTCAACACGCTGCTGGAGATCGGGTTCGCGGGCGCCATCCAGCGGGAGTGGGACTGGCGGGTGTCGCGCGGCGAGTCGCTGGCCAACCTCCAGGCGTTCCGGCACCTGGTGTCCGAATCGTGATCGCCCGGGCGCAACTGGGCTGAGCCCCCGCACCGTCCACCCGGTGAGCTTTCACACCGGGAGGGGCAGATGGGCAGACGGGTGGGATGGGCGCTGACCGCGCTGGCGGCGCTGGCGCTGGCGGGGTGCAGCGCGGGCGGCGGCTCGACGAGCGCGGCGGACTCGGCCGGGGTGCCGGAGCAGGCGGCCGTGGCGCCCGAGGGGGGTCTGCTCAACGGCAAGGCGGGCACCCAGCAGGAGAAGCCACAGCAGGGGAAGCCACAGCAGGAGAAGTCTCAGCAGGGGCAGTCGCAGCCGGACCAGCCGCAGCAGGGGCAGCCCGCCGTCGACGACCGACAGCTCGTGCGCACCGCCGCCGTCGACCTGCGGGCGGAGGACGTCGAGGGCGCGCTGACCCGCGTGAAGGACGTGGTGCTCGGCGCGGGCGGGTTCACGTCGCAGGAGAACGCCCAGCTCAAGCGCGCCTCGGTGACGCTGGAGGTGCCCGGCGACCAGCTCGACGCGGTGCTGGGGTCGATCACCGCGCTCGACGGCGTCGAGGTGACCCGCCGCGAGGTGCGCACCGAGGACGTCACCGAGCAGGTCGTGGACATCGAGGCGCGGCTGGCCAACCAGCGGGCGAGCGTCGAGCGGGTGCGCGCCCTGCTCGACCGGGCCACGTCGACCTCGGAGATCACCGGCATCGAGGCCGAGCTGACCAAGCGGCAGTCGGAGCTGGAGTCGCTCCAGCGCCGGTACGACGCGCTGAAGGGCCAGGTCGCGCTGTCCACGCTGACCGTGTCCATCACGTCGCGGGACGCGCCCGTCGCGGCGCCGGAGGACCCCGGCTTCCTCGACGCGCTCGGCGGCGGCTGGCGGGCGCTGGTGACCGCCGTGGGCTGGCTGCTGGTGGTGCTGGGCGCGGTGCTGCCGTTCGCGGTGGTGCTCGGCGTGCCCGCTTTCGGCTACCTGTGGTGGCGCCGGCGCCGGAAGGGCGTGGTCACCCTTCAGGGGGATGCCGGCTAGGCGTTCCCTGAAGGAAATTCTACTGAGAGTGGCATGGCCGCGCGGGGAGCGCGGGGCGGCTTGGGAGAGAGGGGGAGTCGCGAGTCAAGCCGCCCCGCGTCAGTCCCCGCTGCGGTGGAACCGGGCGGGGGGGAGCCCGGGATTCCAAGCGGGCCGCGGTTCGACGGGGGGATTGCGAACCGCGGTGGTTGCCGCACGAGTCGTCGGAGTGCGTGGGAGCCGACCCGTGGAGCCCTGCCAACTTGGCAGATTCGCGGCGATCCCCACAAGAGGCTCCGTTACTCCGTTCGAGTGTTCTTAGCGCGATTAAGTAACACTGGCTCCTTCACAGCGCGTGTCTTGACCCCCGGTGTGGCTTGACTCACGATGGCGGGATCACGGCCCCCTGGATGAATGAGGCAGCCGCATGGTCTTCCGCAGTCCGTTCCCCGACGTCGAGGTCCCGGACGTCTCGCTGCACGAGCTGTTGCTCGCCGACCTCGGCGAGCGCGCCGACCGGGTCGCGCTGGTCGACGGCACGTCCGGGGCATCGCTGACCTACGCGCAGCTCGCCGGCGCGGTCGACCGCCTCGCCGCGGCCCTCGCCGAGCGCGGCATCGGCAAGGGGGACGTGGTCGGCATCCTCAGCCCGAACACCCCGTACTACGCGGTCGTCTTCCACGGCGTGCTGCGGGCCGGCGCGACCGCCACCACGATCAACGCCCTCTACACCGCGGACGAGGTCGCCCACCAGCTGTCCGACGCGGGCGCGAGGATGCTGTTCACCGTCTCGGCCCTGTTGCCGAACGCCGCGCCCGGCGCGACGAAGGCGGGCGTCTCCGACGTCGTCGTCCTCGACGCCGCCGAGGGCTACCCGAGCCTGACGTCCCTGCTGGGCACGACCGCGCCGACGCCCGTCGTGTCGATCGACCCGGCCGAGGACGTCGCCGTGCTGCCGTACTCGTCGGGCACCACGGGCCGGGCCAAGGGCGTGATGCTGACGCACCGCAACCTGGTCGCCAACATCGTCCAGTGCCAGCCGATGCTGGAGGTCGGCGAGACCACCAAGGTCCTGGCCGTGCTGCCGTTCTTCCACATCTACGGCATGCAGGTGCTGATGAACAACGGCCTGTACGTGGGCGCGACCGTCGTGACGCTGCCGAAGTTCGACCTGCCGGAGTTCCTGCGCGTCATCCAGGACCACCGCACCAACCGCGTCTACATCGCCCCGCCGGTCGCCGTGGCGCTGGCGAAGCACCCGCTGGTGGACCAGTACGACCTGTCCGGCATCGACACGATCTTCTCCGGCGCCGCGCCGCTGGACGTCGACCTCGCCGCCGCGGTCGCCAAGCGCCTGGACTGCCGGGTCTCGCAGGGCTACGGCATGACCGAGATGAGCCCGGTCAGCCACGCCATCCCGGACAGCCGCGACGACATCTCCGTCGGCACGGTGGGCGTCATCGCGCCGAACATGGAGTGCCGGTTCATCGACCCGGCCACCGGCGAGGACGTCGGCGTGGGCGAGCGCGGCGAGCTGTGGTGCCGCGGCCCGAACGTCATGAAGGGCTACCTGAACAACCCCGAGGCCACCGCCGCCACCCTCGACGCCGACGGCTGGCTGCACACCGGCGACGTCGCCGTCATCGACGAGAACGGCCTGGTCAGCATCGTCGACCGGGTCAAGGAGCTGATCAAGTACAAGGGCTACCAGGTGCCGCCGGCCGAACTGGAGGCGCTGCTGCTCACCCACGAGTCCATCGCCGACGCCGCCGTGGTGGGCGTGCGCGACGCGGAGGGCGAGGAGGTGCCCAAGGCGTTCGTCGTCCTCCAGCCGGGGGCGTCGCTCGACGCGGAGGGCGTGATGTCCTTCGTGGCGGCCCAGGTCTCGCCGCACAAGAAGGTGCGGGTCGTGGAGTTCATCGAGGCGATCCCCAAGTCGGCGGCGGGCAAGATCCTGCGCAAGGACCTGCGGGCGCGCGAGGCGGCGTCCTAGGACGTCCGCCCGAAGGCCCCGGCTCCCGCGATCCGCCCGCGGAGCCGGGGCCTTCGGCGTGTGGACGTCCCCCGGTAGTGGATGGTTGCCGCTCGATGGTGTGACTGTGGGGGTTTTGGTGGTGCCTGGACGGGCGGTTGCCACAACCATGTCCGGTGCAAAACCGCCCACATCATGGAGATACGCATGCGCATGCTCGGAAAGCTCGCCGTCGCCGTCGGCGCGACCGCGGCCGTCCTGCTGGCGGCTCCCGCGGCCAACGCCTCGGACAGCGACCGCACGGACCTGACCCACTCGGTCGAGGCCCTCGGCAGGACCTCGGAGGCGCAGCCGAAGCTCGGCCTGCCCCTCCTCGGCAGCGTGCCGATCGTGAGCCAGGTGGCCGGAGGTCTGCTCGGCGGTCTGCTGGGCGGCGGCGGCGTGCCCGTCGGCGCCGGCGGCTGACGCCGTGAGCGGTGCGGCGGATCAGTCGGGCCGCCGCACCGCGCCCCCGGCTCCGGCCCGTCGGGTGCTGCACCGATCAAGGTCACACCCACCGCCGTCGTGAGCAGGCGCGCGTCATCTGGCAGGCTGACGGCCATGTCTGTCGGAACCCTGGTGCTGCTCCGCCACGGCGAGAGCGTCTGGAACGCGGAGAACCTGTTCACCGGCTGGGTGGACGTCCCCCTGTCGGAGAAGGGCGTGACCGAGGCGAAGCGCGGCGGAGTGCTGCTGCGCGAGGCCGGTGTGCTGCCCGAGGTGGTGCACACGTCCCTCCTGCGCCGCGCGATCGGCACGGCGAACCTCGCCCTCGACGCCGCCGACCGGCACTGGATCCCCGTGAAGCGCGACTGGCGGCTCAACGAGCGCCACTACGGCGCCCTCCAGGGCAAGAACAAGAAGCAGACGCTGGAGGAGTTCGGCGAGGAGCAGTTCATGCTCTGGCGCCGCTCGTACGACACCCCGCCGCCGCCCATCGAGCCCGGCTCCGAGTTCAGCCAGGACGCGGACCCGCGCTACGCGGGCCTCGGGCCCGACCTGCCGCTCACCGAGTGCCTGCTGGACGTCGTCAAGCGGATGATCCCCTACTGGGAGTCCGACATCGTCCCGGACCTGCGCGCCGGCCGGACCGTCCTGGTCGCCGCGCACGGCAACTCGCTGCGCGCCCTGGTCAAGCACCTCGACGGCGTCTCGGACGAGGCCATCGCGGGCCTGAACATCCCGACCGGCATCCCGCTGCGCTACGACCTCGACGACGAGCTGAAGCCGGTCACCCCGGGCGGCACCTACCTCGACCCGGACGCGGCGGCGGACGCGATCAAGGCCGTGGCCAACCAGGGTCGCTAGCCCTTCGTCGCACACCCGGTCCGGCCACGAGGCGGCGGTACGCGCGGGGACACCCCGGCGCGCACCGCCGCCTCGTCCGTCCGGTCCCCGTCCCCGGTCCCGGTCCCCGGCCCGTCCCCCGCCCGTCACCCGGAGGTGACCCCGGCGTCGGCCGGCGTGCGCCTGTCCGAACAGGACCGGCTCGAATGGACACGATTGGGTGAACTGCGGCCGGCCTGCGGGAAAACATCGCAGCCGGTGGGTGTCGCAGGCATCACGAACCACGCGCGCGCACTAGGCCGTACCCACCCTGACCTGCTTACGATGCGCTCGTGACCGCAACGGGTTACCTCGTCCTGCTGATCGGCGCTCTGCTGATCGGCGGTGCGGCGTTCGTCGCCGGCCGGGCCACCGCCCGGCAGCGGGCGAGCCGCCCCAAGGGCCTCACCGTCGCCGACCTGATGGCCATGGTCGTCCGCACGTCCCACGACGGCATCGTCGTCCTCAACGGCTTCGGGGACGTCGTGCTGCACAACGCCCGGGCCGAGGAGCTGGGCGTGGTGCGGAACAACCGGGTGGACGACCGGGCCAGACGCGCCGCCGCCATGAGCCGCGAGAACGGCGGGGTGGTCGGCGTGGACCTGTCGTCCCTGGAGGTCATCAAGGGCCGCCAGCCGACCGCCGTGCACGCCGAGGCCAGGGTGCTGACCGAGCAGTTCGTCGTGGTCGTCGCCTCCGACGAGTCGGAGGCCGTGCGCCTGGAGGCGACCCGCAGGGACTTCGTGGCGAACGTCAGCCACGAGCTGAAGACCCCGGTGGGCGCATTGGCGCTGCTGGCCGAGGCGGTGCTCGACGCCGCCGACGACCAGGAGCACGTCCGCCGGTTCAGCGCCAAGATGATGCAGGAGGCCACCCGCCTGGGGACCCTGGTCACCGAGCTGATCGCGCTGTCGCGCCTCCAGGGCGCGGAGAGGCTGCCGGAGCTCGGCCGGGTCGAGGTCGACGTGGTGATCGACGAGGCGATGAGCCGCTCCAAGATGTCCGCCGAGTCCGCGGACATCGAGGTCACCACCGACGAGCCCAGCGGTCTGGAGGTCGAGGGCGACCGGACGCTGCTGGTGACCGCGCTGAGCAACCTGCTGGAGAACGCGGTGGCCTACTCGCCGCCCGGCAGCCCGGTGTCGGTGAGCCGCAGGCTCGTCGACGGGTTCGTCGAGATCGCCGTGACGGATCGCGGCATCGGCATCGCCGAGGACCAGCAGACGCGGGTGTTCGAGCGCTTCTACCGGGTCGACAAGGCCCGTTCGCGGGCCACCGGCGGCACCGGGCTGGGCCTCGCGATCGTCAAGCACGTCGCCAACAACCACGGCGGCGAGGTGAAGCTGTGGAGCCTGCCCGGCACCGGTTCCACGTTCACCCTGCGCGTCCCGGCCCACCCGGACCGGGACGCGCCAACGAAGGACCTGGCCGCGGGGGACCTCGACGGCCGGGCGCTGGCCACCCCCGTCCCCAGCGGCGCGGGCGGCAACGACGGAGGAGAGCTGTGACCAGGGTGCTCATCGTGGAGGACGAGGAGTCCTTCGCCGATCCGCTCGCCTTCCTGCTGCGCAAGGAGGGCTTCACCGCGGCGCTCGCGGCCACCGGCCAGGAGGCGCTGGAGGAGTTCGACCGCAACGGGGCCGACATCGTGCTGCTGGACCTCATGCTGCCCGGCATGAGCGGCACCGACGTGTGCAAGCAGTTGCGCGCGCGCAGCACCGTGCCGGTGATCATGGTCACGGCGCGGGACAGCGAGATCGACAAGGTCGTCGGCCTGGAGCTGGGCGCGGACGACTACGTCACCAAGCCGTACTCGGCGCGCGAGCTGATCGCCCGCATCCGCGCGGTGCTGCGCCGCGGCGGCGAGTCCGAGGAGCTGCTTCCGCAGGTCCTGGAGGCGGGACCGGTGCGGATGGACGTCGAGCGGCACGTGGTGACCGTCGACGGCGCCGAGGTCGGCCTGCCGCTCAAGGAGTTCGACCTCCTGGAGTACCTGCTGCGCAACGTGGGTCGGGTGTTGACCCGCGGCCAACTCATCGACCGGGTCTGGGGCGCGGACTACGTCGGCGACACCAAAACCCTGGACGTGCACGTCAAACGGCTGCGGTCGAAGATCGAGCCCGACCCCGGCGCGCCCCGTCACCTCGTCACCGTGCGCGGACTGGGATACAAGTTCGAGTCCTGACCACCCCGACCGGGTACGGTGCACCGCGTGCGCCTCGGGGTGCTTGATGTCGGGTCCAACACCGTCCACCTCTTGGTGGTGGACGCTCATCGGGGTGCCCACCCGCAGCCGATGAGTTCGGAGAAGTCCGTGCTGCGCCTCGCGGAGCAGCTGGACGGCTCCGGCACGCTCACGCGCGAGGGCGCCGACCAACTGGTGCGCGCGGTGGCCGCCGCCAAGGCCACCGCGACCGGTTTCGGCTGCGAGGACCTGATGGCGTTCGCCACCTCCGCGGTGCGCGAGGCCGGGAACTCGGCCGAGGTGCTGGAGCGCGTGCGCACCGAGACCGGCGTGGACCTCCGGGTCCTCTCGGGCGAGGACGAGGCGCGCTACACGTTCCTCGCGGTGCGCCGCTGGTACGGGTGGTCCGCGGGCCGGCTGCTGTGCCTGGACATCGGCGGCGGCTCGCTGGAGCTCGCGGTCGGCGTCGACGAGGCGCCCGAGGAGGCGTGCTCGGTGCCGCTGGGCGCTGGCAGGCTGACCCGGACGCGGTTCCGCGGCGACCCGCCGTCGCGCGCCGAGGTGCGCGAGACCGCCGAGTGGCTGGCCGAGCAGCTGGCCCCGGTGGCGAAGAGGCTGAAGCGGGTCGGACCACCCGATCGGGTGGTTGCGACGTCAAAGACCTTCCGGACGCTGGCGCGGTTGACCGGCGCCGCGCCATCATCTGCCGGTCCGCGCGCACGGCGGGTGCTGACCGACGCCGGGTTGCGGCAGTTGCTCGCGTTCATCTCCCGGATGTCCGCGACCGACCTGGCCGAGCTGGAGGGCGTGAGCCCGAGCAGGGCGCACCAGCTCGTGGCGGGGGCGCTGGTGGCGGAGGCCACGATGCGAGCCCTGTCACTCACCGAGCTGGAGATCTGCCCCTGGGCGCTGCGCGAAGGGGTCATCCTGCGTCGGCTGGACCACATTAACGGCCTGGACCAGGACACCCCGGAGGACCGCCCGCGCCGGACGGGCGACACTGGACGGACTGGCCGCCACGGGGCACGGTGGAGTTGATGAGTCGAGAGAGCGAGTCGGAGCAGACCCAGCGCACGGTCGCGGAGCTGCTCGCCCAGTACGGCGGGGGTTCCGGTGACGCGCAGCCGCGTCGTCGCCGCCGCCGTGCCGAGGACCCGACCGACACCGCCCCCCAGGCGATCATCGACCGGGTCAACTCGGACAGCGGCCGACTGCTGCCGATCAGGGACGAGCCCACGTCGCCGGCCGCCGCCGCGCCCCCGGCCGCCGCCGCGCCACCACCACCGCTGCCGCAGCGGCAGCGCGCGGCGGAGCCCGAGCCGGAGCGCACGGCCTACCAGCCGCCGGTCGTGCCGCGCGCCGAGCCGCCCGCACCCCGGTTGGACCCGCCGCGCCCGGATCTCGTGCGCCCGGATCTCGCGCGCCCGGATCGCGCGCGCCTGGAGCCGCCCGCGCCGAAGAAGGCCGAGCCCGGCCGGCGGCGGGCGCCCGAGGTGGACCCGGCCGAGGAGACGCGCGTCGTCCCGCCGATCGTCGACGACTACGCGGGCGAGCCGTCCCGGCCACTGCCGCTGCCCGTGCCACCGCCGGTCCCGCCGCCCGCGCGGCCCGCGCCGATGGCCAAGCCGCCCCTGGCCACACCGCCGGTCGTCAAGCCGCCGGCGCCCGTCCCGGGACCTCCCGCGCCGCCGCGCGAGCCGGTGACCGAGGTGATGCCGCGCATCACGGACAAGCTCACGCCGAACGTGCCGCTGGAGTCGCTGCCGACGGAGTCGGTGCTGATCGTGCCGCCCGCGCCGCCCAGGCTGCCGGAACCGCTGCCCGACCAGAGCGCCGAGGACTGGTTCGGCGACGACGAGGACGACCCCCGCGGCCCGCGCGGACCCCGCGGCCCGCGCGAGCAGGAGAGCACGGCGTTCCACCCGTACGTCGACCTCGACGAGGAGGACGGCGACGACTACCCGCCGCCCCCGGCCCGCGGTCGCCGGTTCGAGGACGACGAGGAACCCGCCGGGCTCGCGGACGTCGACGTCGACGAGGACGACGACCTCCCCGAGGGCGACCGGTCGGCCGGCAAGGAGTGGCTGCTCATGATCGGGCAGCTCGCGGTCGGCGTGGTCGGCGGCGCCGCCCTGTGGCTGGGATTCAACTACCTGTGGCGGACCCTCGCGCCCGCCGCGCTGGTCGTGGCGCTGGCTGTCACCATCGGTCTCGTGATGATGGTGCGCAAGATCCGCCGCGCGGACGACCTCCAGACCACCGTGCTCGCCGTGCTGGTCGGCCTGATCGTGACGGTCTCACCGGCGGCGATGCTGCTGGTGAAGTCTTGATCCCGGTCGGGCTGTCCACGGCGGCGGTGTGGCCGCAGCCGGCGGGTGCCGCCTTCGAGGCCGCCGCCGAGCTGGGCTACGACGGCGTCGAGGTCATGGTGTGGGCCGACCCGGTCAGCCAGGACGTCGGCGCGCTCCGGCGGCTGTCCGAGCGCACGGGCGTGCCCGTGCTGGCCGTGCACGCGCCGTGCCTGCTCATCAGCCAGCGCGTGTGGTCGCCCGACCCGGTGGAGCGCCTGCGGCGCAGCGTGCGCGCCGCCGCCGACCTGGGCGCGCGGACCGTCGTGCTGCACCCGCCGTTCCTGTGGCAGCGGCGCTACGCCGAGGGCTTCGCCGACCTGGTGGCGGAGGAGGAGGACGCCTCGGGCGTCGCCATCGCCGTGGAGAACATGTTCCCGGTCCGCCGCGCCCTCGGTCGCGGCCGCTCGGTGCAGGTCACGGCGTTCCGCCCGTCGATCGACCCCACCGACGTGGGCCACCGCAACTACACCCTGGACCTGTCGCACGCCTCCGCCGCGCACGTGGACGCCATGGAGCTGGCCAAGCGCATGGGCGACAACCTGACCCACGTGCACCTGGCGGACGGCTCGGGGCTGCCCAAGGACGAGCACCTGGTGCCCGGCCGCGGCACGCAGCCGTGCGTCGAGCTGCTCGGGCGCCTGCGCCGCACCGGCTTCACCGGGCAGGTCGTGCTGGAGGTCAACACCCGGCGCGCGAAGACCCCGGCCGAGCGCGTCGAGATGCTCGCCGAGTCACTGCTGTTCGCCCGGCTCCACCTGTGAGACCGCGGCGCCGGGTGCTGCGGCTAGGGTCTTGATCGTGAACCCGTTGCGCACGTCGATCCTGGCCGCCGCGGACGGCGACGCGGTCCGCCGCGTGGTCGCGACCGCGCCGGTGAGCCGGGACCTGGTGCGCCGCTTCGTGGCGGGCGAGACCACCTCCGACGCGCTCGACGCGACCGGTGAGCTGGTCGACCGGGGCCTGCGGGTCGCCCTCGTCCACCTGGGCGAACCCGCCGCCGACCGCGACGCCGCCGAGCGGGCCGTGCTGCTCCACCTCGACCTGCTCGACCAGCTGCACGACGTGGGCCTGGCCGGGGACGTCGAGGTCGACCTGACGCCGTCCGCCGTCGGGCAGGCCCTGGACGGGGCCCTGGCCCTGGACAACGCCTCCCGCGTGTGCGCCGCCGCCGAGCGGGCCGGCACCTCGGTCACCCTCGACGTGGAGGACCACACCGCCACCGCCCCGGTGCTGGGCCTGCTCGCCGAGCTGCGCCGCACCTGGCCGTCGACGGGCGTGGCGCTCCAGGCGTCCCTGCGGCGCACCCACGACGACTGCCGCGCGCTCGCCGACACCCGCGTCCGGCTCCGCAAGGGCACCCGCGCCGCGCCGGCGTCGGTGGCGTTCACCGACCCGCACGAGGTCGACCTGAACTACGTGCGCTGCGCCAACGCCCTGCTCGCGGGCGCCGGTCACCCGGTGTTCGCGACCCACGACCCGCGGCTGGTGGAGATCGTCGGCGAGCGGTCCAGGTGGTACGGCCGGGCGCGCGAGGACTTCGAGCACCAGATGCCGTACGGCGTCCGCCCCGCGGAGCAGGCCCGCCTCGCGGCCGAGGGGCACGTCGTGCGCGTCCACGTGCCCTTCGGCCGGCAGTGGCACGGCCACCTGGCGCGGCGGCTGGCCGAGCGCCCGGCCGGTGCCGCGTCCTTCCTGCGCCCGCTGCTCGGCCGTTCGTGAGGAGCCCCGTGCCGTTCTCGGTAGCCAGTGCCGTCCGCCCGCTCGGCGACGGCACGTTCACCGCCGCCCTGCCCGCCGCGTGGACCGTGGGGCCCAAGCCGCACGGCGGGTTCCTGCTCGCCCTGGTGGCCCGTGCGGCGGTGCACGCGGCCGGTGTCGCCGTGCCCGCCGCGGAGGGCCTCGCGCCGCTGGCGGTGAGCGCCCAGTTCCTGCGCGCCCCCGAGGTGGGGCCGGTGCTGATCAGGACCGACGTGCGCAAGGCCGGGCGCACCGCGACCGTGGTGACGGCGGTGCTGGAGCAGCGCGGGCGCGGGTGCGTCGAGGCGTCGGTGACGGTCGGCCGGCTGCCCGCCGAGCGACCCGGGTACACCGACCTGCCGGACATGCCCGCCGCGCCACCCGCGAACGCCGTCGACCTGGCCTCCCTCGGGCCCGGCGGCGTCTACAAGCTCGGCGGCGTGTGCGACGTGCGGTTGGACCAGGAGGGCGCGGGCTTCCTCAACGGCCGGACCGGCGACCCGCTGGTGCTGCGCCTGTGGGCCAAGCCGCACGGCGAGCGCCCCGACCCGTACTTCGCGCTGCTGGCGGGTGACATCTCGATGCCGGTCACCTTCAACCTCGGCCGGTTCGGCTGGTCGCCGACGGTCCAGCTGACGGCCCTGCTGCGCGCCGAACCGGCCCCGGGCTGGCTGCGCCTGCGGGTGTCGTGCAGCGCGGTGCACGGCCAGTGGTTCGACGAGGACGCCGTGGTGGTGGACTCGACGGGGCGGCTGGTGTGCCAGGCGCGCCAGCTCGCCCTCACCCCGGCGGGCTGACCCCGACGCCCCGACGGGCCGGGCCGCCGGCGGTCCGGTCCGCGGTTGCGGGCGCGTGGCAGGCTAGGCGGCATGACGACCATCGCCGTGCTGGGCGCCGGCAAGATCGGGGAGGCGCTGCTCTCCGGCCTGCTCCAGGGTGGCCGCGAGGCCGACGAGCTGCTGTTCACCGAGAAGCACCCGGACCGGTCCGCCGCGCTCACCGCGCAGTACGGGATCGAGGGCCTGGACGTGGCGGGCGCCGCGCAGCGGGCCGACGTGCTCGTGGTCGCGGTCAAGCCGCAGGACATCGAGCCGCTGCTGGACGAGCTGGCGCCCGCCCTCAAGCCCGGCACGCTGGTCGTGTCGCTGTGCGCGGGTCTGCCGACGACCCTGTTCGAGCGCCGCCTGCCCGACAGCACCCCGGTGGTCCGGGTGATGCCCAACACACCCATGGTGGTCGGCGAGGCCATGAGCGCGGTCTCCGCGGGCCGGTACGCCACCGGGGAGCACCTCGACCTCGTCGAGGAGCTGCTGAGCACCGTGGGCCGGGTCGCCCGCGTCCCGGAGAGCCAGCAGGACGCCGTCACCGCGCTGTCCGGCTCGGGTCCCGCGTACTTCTTCTACCTGGTCGAGGCCATGATCGACGCGGGCATCCTGCTGGGCATCCCGCGCGACCTCGCCAGCAGCCTGATCATCCAGTCGGCGGTCGGCGCGGCCACCATGCTGAGCGAGGGCGGGCAGCACCCGACGATCCTGCGCGAGGCCGTCACGTCGCCCGCCGGCACCACCATCATGGCCATCCGGGAGCTGGAGCGGCACGGCGTGCGCGCCGCCATGCTGGCCGCCCTGGAGGCCGCCCGGGACCGCTCCGTGGAGCTGGGGCGCGCCCACGAGGTGGACTGATCCGGCCATTGGCCGTCGCACCAGTCCCACGAGTCCCGTTACTCTCGGGGGAGCACGTGCGTGTCGAACCGTCGGTGGGGAAGCCGACGGCACGACGCGTGTCGAAGGACGCGGTGATCCATGCCTGCGGAGGAGAAGTCGCTCGGCCAAGTCAAGTTCCTGACGGTCGCCGAGGTCGCGCTAGTGATGCGCGTGTCGAAGATGACGGTGTACCGCCTGGTGCACTCGGGAGAGCTCACGGCGGTGCGCGTGGGCAAGTCGTTCAGAGTTCCGGAAAAAGCGGTCGACGAGTACCTGCGCAACGCCTACTTCGACGCCGGGTGAGAGCCCGCGGAGGCCGCCGGGTAAACTCATAGGCCGTTCGTGCCTGGTGTCGGCGCGCCCACTTGACGGGTGTCTCCACCGGCGCGTGGAGACAACCGACGTCGAGTAGTAGAAGAGGGACCCGCATGGGCTCGGTCATCAAGAAGCGCCGCAAGCGCATGTCGAAGAAGAAGCACCGCAAGCTGCTTCGCAAGACCCGGGTGCAGCGCAGGAAGCGCGGCAAGTAACCCCAGCGGGTTCTCGGACACCGCCAGTCCCCGGCCACGTGCCGCGGGACCGGCGGTGTCGCCGTTTCCGGGCACCTCGCGTCACCCCGCCGTTCGGGTGAATCGCGCGGAAGCTCCGGTGACCTGCGTCAAGGCGCCGCCCCGCCGGCGTTCGCGCCGCGCGGAACGGGGCTAGCATCGTCGCCAGTCCCCCCGCAGATGGAGTCGCATGGCGCCCAGGGTCGTCCTCGTCACCGGATGCAGCCGCTTCCTCGGCGGCCACCTCGCCGCGCGCTTCGCGGCGAACCCGGAGGTCGAACGCGTGATCGGCGTCGACACCGAGCCGCCGCCGCGCGACGTGCTGCGCCGCATGGGCCGCGCGGAGTTCGTGCGCGCCGACATCCGCAACCCGCTCATCGCGAAGGTCATCGCCACCGCGCAGGTCGACACGGTCGTCCACGCGTCGCTGACCGCGAACCCGGCCGGGCCGACCGGCCGCACCGCGATGAAGGAGATGAACGTCATCGGCACGATGCAGCTGCTGGCCGCCTGCCAGAAGTCGCCGCACGTGCGCAAGCTCGTCGTGAAGTCGACCAGCGCGGTGTACGGGTCCAGCTCGCGCGACCCGGCCGTGTTCACCGAGGACATGGGTCCCAAGGACCTGCCCTCCAGCGGGTACGCCAAGGACGCGGTCGAGGTCGAGGGCTACGTGCGGAGCTTCGCGCGCCGCCGCCCGGACGTGTCGGTCACGGCGCTGCGGTTCACGAACTTCATCGGTCCCCGCATCGACACCGTGCTGACCAGGTACTTCGCCCTGCCGGTCGTGCCGACGGTGCTGGGCTACGACGCGCGGGTGCAGCTGCTGCACTCCGAGGACGCCCTGGCGGTCCTGGAGCGCGCCACCCTGCGCGAGCTGCCCGGCGTCTACAACGTGGGCGGCGACGGCGTGCTGCTGCTGTCCCAGGCCATCAGGCGGGCCGGGCGGGTGAACCTGCGCGTGCCGAGCCCGGCGGTGCCCTCGGTGGGGCGGCTGTTCCGCGGCGCGCGGCTGGTGGACTTCTCGCCGGACCAGATGCGGTTCCTCAACTGGGGCCGCGTGGTGGACACGACGCTGCTGAAGACCGAGTTCGGCTTCACGCCGAGGTGGACCACCCGCCAGGCGTTCGACGACTACGTGAGCGGCCGGGCGTTGTCGCCGGTCATCGACCCGGAACTGGTGGCGTCCGTCGAGCGCGGTGTGCTCGGTGTGGCCGCCAGGTTCCGGTAGCGGTTCTGGAGAGGAGGCGGGTGTGGCGGAGGCACGGGTCATCCCCCTGCACGGCGGGGACCGGGCCGACCGGCGACCGGACGGGGAACCGGGTGGCGCGGAACCGGGCGGCACGGTGACGCCGCTGCCGACCCCGGAGCGGCGGCCGGCGGACTGGGAGCGGCGGCTGGCGGACCTGCTGGCCTTCGCGCGCCGCCGCGTGCGGGGCGACTACGAGGTCGACGAGTTCGGCTTCGACCGCGACCTGACCGACGCGGTGCTGATGCCGCCGCTGAGGCCGCTGTACGAGAAGTGGTTCCGGGTGGAGGCGATCGGCCTGCACAACGTGCCGGCCGAGGGCGGCGCGCTGATCGTCGCCAACCACTCCGGCACGCTGCCGCTGGACGCGCTGATGACGGCGTTCGCGCTGCGCAACGACCACCCGGGGCACCGGCACCTGCGGATGCTCGGCGCGGACCTGGTGTTCAAGACGCCCGTGCTGGGCGCGCTGGCCCGCAAGTCCGGGCAGACGCTCGCCTGCAACCCGGACGCCGAGCGGCTGCTGACCTCCGGCGAGCTGGTCGGCGTGTGGCCCGAGGGGTTCAAGGGCATCGGCAAGCCGTTCAAGGACCGCTACAAGCTCCAGCGGTTCGGGCGTGGCGGGTTCGTGTCGGCGGCACTGGACACCGGCGTGCCGATCATCCCCTGCTCGATCGTGGGCGCCGAGGAGATCTACCCGAAGATCGGCGACATCAAGGCGCTGGCCAGGCTGTTCGGGTTCCCCTACTTCCCGGTGACGCCGTTCTTCCCGCTGCTGGGGCCGCTGGGCGCGATCCCGCTGCCGTCGAAGTGGTACATCGAGTTCGGCGAGCCGATCCGGACCGACGTGCACGGCGAGCACGCGGCGGACGACCCGATGCTCGTGTTCAACCTGACCGACCAGGTCCGGGAGACGATCCAGCAGACCCTCTACCGGCTGCTCGCGCAGCGCCGGAACGTGTTCCTGGGCTGACCGCCGAGGGGAGGACCGCAGACGGGAGGGACCGCAGACGGGGAGCGGTCCGCTCAGCGCAGGCGGCGGCGGTAGGCCATGGTGGCCGCCACGGCCCCGGCGAGCGCGCCCGCGCCCAGCACGGAGGGCACGCCGATCCTCGCCGCCTTGCGGCCGGTGCGGAAGTCGCGGATCTCCCAGCCCCGCTTGCGAGCGGTCTCGCGCAGGCCCGAGTCCGGGTTCACGGCCACCGCGGTGCCGACCACCGACAGCATCGGCACGTCGTTGACCGAGTCCGAGTAGGCGGTGCAGCGGCGCAGGTCGAGGCCCTCCTTGGCGGCCAGGGCGCGCACGGCGTGCGCCTTGGCCCGGCCGTGCAGGAGGTCGCCGACCAGCCGGCCCGTGTAGACGCCGTCGGAGCTCTCGGACACCGTCCCGAGCGCGCCGGTGAGGCCGAGCCGGCGGGCGATGATCTGGGCCAGCTCGACCGGCGTGGCGGTGACCAGCCACACGCGCTGGCCGGCGTCCAGGTGCATCTGGGCGAGCGCCTGCGTGCCGGTCCAGATCCGGTCGGCCATCAGCTCGTCGTAGATCTCCTCGCCGAGCGAGACGATCTCGGCGACCGACCGGCCCGCGACGAACGACAGGGCCTGCTCGCGCGACGCCGCCACGCTCTGCGGGTCCTCCCGGCCGCCGACCCGGAACTTGAGCTGCTGCCAGGCGAAGCCCGCGAGGTCGGAGTTCCTGAAGTACTTGCGGGCCGCCAGGCCGCGGGCGAAGTGGAAGATCGACGCGCCCATCATCATCGTGTTGTCGACGTCGAAGAAGGCGGCGGCGGTCAGGTCGGTGGACGCGCTCCCGGACGGGCCGACGTCGGCCAGCGCGGCCTCGGCCGACGCCTCGCCGGCCAGCGCGGCGAGCCTCTCCCGCTCGGCCGAGCCCTCCACCACACGCCTTATCACCACGTCAGCGCCTCCCGCGGTCCGATGGGCACAGGGTAGCGATCAGCCGCCCAGGCCGGGCAGCGGCAGCGACGGGAGCGTCAGGGTGGGCAGCGGCAGCAGCGGTCCGGGCGTGGTGGTGACCGGCGGGAGGGGCAGCGGCAGCGGCGCGGTCGGCGTGGCGCCCGGCGCGGGGGTCGCGGTGCCGGGCTGCTCCGGTGCGGTCCGGCCGGGCTCGCCGTCGGGCGCGGTGGGCGGGACGACCGCCGCGGACCCGGGCGGTGCGGTGGGCGCGACCGTCGTCGGCGCGGTCGTGCCCACCGGGGCCGGCGACGCGGCGCAGTCGTCCCGGGCGGGCAGCGGACCCACCTGGTCGACCTCGCCGGACGCGACCGCGGTGCACCCCGCGCGGGCGCGCAGCGCGACCGCGCGCTCGGCGATCCGGTCGAGCAGGTCCCGGGACTCGTCGGCGCGCGGCGCGGCCCCGGCGGGCAGCGACCCCAGCAGCCCGGCGAGCCGGTCGGACTGGGTCGAGGCCCAGTCGCGGAGCCCGTCGAGCGCGCCCTGGTCCGAGTCCGCCCCGAGCGCGGTCAGCACGCGGGAACCGGCCGCGGCGTCGGCGTCGAAGTCGGCCAGCGCGGTCAGGTACGCCCCGAGCGGTCCGCCGCCGGACTCGCGGTAGCGGTCGACGAGCGTCTCCAGCTCGTCGAGGCGCGCGGCGGCGAACTCCAGGCGCTTGTGGCCCTTCGGCTCCTCGCCGAAGGTCAGGCCGAGCGAGGCGGACTCGGCGGTCCGCTTCACCCCGTAGAGGGCGTCACCGGGCAGCGCGTCGCGGCTCAGCAGGAGGCTCATCCCGGCGAGCGAGAACACGAGGCACAGCGCGGCGACCAGTGCGACCGCCAAGCGGCCGCGCGCACCGGCGCGGTGCGGGCGGACGACGTCGACCCGGGCGGGCGGCGGGGGGCTCGCGCCGAGGACGCGCTCGCGCATCCTGGCCCTGGTCTCCTCGTCGGGCCCGGAGGTGACTGCGGCTTTCCGCAGCAGGGCCACGACGGCCAGCTCGTCGGCGAACGCCTCGTCCTCGTCCCGCGCCTCGCCGGGGCGTTCGTCCCCGAGGTGCGCGTCGACGGCGCGGGCGAACTGCTCGCGCTGCCTGTGACGCCACAACGGCGTGATCCCTCTGCCCACCATCCCGCACCGTCCGAGCGATCCTGCAACGGCTAACGAACCGGGCGGTCCCGGGTTACGCGTGCCGGTGCGGTGCGGTGGTCATCATCGCAGCCAGTTCGGCAGCAGTTGGGCCAACCGGCGCACCGCGCGGTGCTGCAGGGCCTTGACGGCGCCCTCGTTGCGGCCCATCCTCGCGGCCGTCTCGGCGACGGACAAGCCCTGGATGAAGCGCAGGGTGATGCATTCCCGCTGGTCGTCACCCAGCTGGGCGACGCAGCGGAGCAGTTCGGCGTTGGCCGCGCCGGTCAGCACCTCCTGCTCCGGCCCGTCCGCGACCTCGCGGTTGTCGGTCAGCTCGGCCGTGGTCACCTCCAGCCGGTAGCGGCTGGACTTCACGTGGTCGAAGACGATGTTGCGGGCGATGGTGACGAACCAGGCGCCCACGTCGCGGCCCTGGTAGCTGATGGAGCGGATGCCGCGCAGGGCGCGCAGGAAGGTCTCGCTGGTCACGTCCTCGGCGAACGTCCGGTCGCCCACGCGGAACAGCACGTACCGGTACACCACGTCCACGTACCGGTCGTAGAGCGCGCCGAACGCGCCCGTGTCGCCGTCCTGCGCGGCACGGACGAGGTCCCACGGCTCCTCGGCCGCGTTGCTCCCCACGCTGTCGATCGTGCTGGACTGCCCTCCCGCGCTCCACCGTGAGCGGAGCGTCCGGTTGGTTCGGACGGGGTTCTCGCGTGCCCGTGCGGTCATCGGCCCGCGGCACCTCCACAGCGTCGCCGTGCCGGCAGCATACGTCTTGTTACTCCGTAGTAGGTAACGGTCGGCGGGGTCCGGCCTGCGATGCGGGTGGCGGCACTGCGCGCCGCCGTCCGCACGTGACAGACTGCGCTGAGGTACGCCGTGGTTCCCCAGGAGGTCGAGTTGGCCGCTTCCGCCCGCAACGTCGCCGACCTGGTTCGCGCCTCCGCGCACCGTGGACCCAAGCACGTCGCACTGGTCGATGTCACGACTGCGAACAGCGTCACCTGGGCGGAGCTGGACGCCGCCGTGGACGCCGAGGCGCACCGGTTGGTCCGAGCGGGTGTCGAGCCCGGCGACCGGGTGGTCGTGCGGATGCCCACCGGCCCCGCGTTCTGCGTCGCCGTGTTCGGCGTGCTGCGCGCCGGCGGCGTCGTGGTGCCCGCCGGTCCGGGCCAGCCCGCCCGCGAGCTCCAGCGCCTCGTGGCCGACAGCGGCGCGCGGCTGCTGATCGGCGACGGCGGCGGCAGCGACGCCGAGGTGCTGCCCGAGCCGACCCCGGAGCCCACCGGGGAGGCCCGCGCGGAGGAGTTCGCCGCGATCGGCTCCGGCGAGGACCTGGCCGTCCTCGGCTACACCTCCGGCACGTCCGGTTCGCCGCGCGGCGCGATGCTGTCGCACCGGGCGCTGCTGGCCAACGTCGAGCAGTGCGCGGCCCTGCGGCCCGCCCCGGTCACCGCGGGCGACCGGGTGCTGCTCGCGCTGCCCCTGTTCCACGTCTACGGCCTCGGCCCCGGCCTGTTCCAGGTGGCGGGCGCGGGCGCGACGGCCGTGCTGCTGGAGCGGTTCGACCCCGACCAGGCGCTCACCGCCATCCGCGAGCACCGGGTGACCACGCTCGTCGGCGTCCCCCCGATGTACTCGGCGATCCTGGCCCAGCCCGCCGAGCGGCTCCGCGAGGACCTCGCGACCGTCCGGTTGTTCACCTCCGGCGCCGCACCGCTCGCGCCCGGCGTGCTCGACGCCGTGCGCGGGGTCGTCGGCCTGCCCGTCTACGAGGGCTACGGCCTCACCGAGACCGGCCCGGTGCTCACCAGCACCCTCGCCGGCGGGACGCCCAAGCCCGGCTCGGTCGGCCGCGCGCTGCCCGGCGTGCAGGTGCGGCTGGTCGACACCGACGGCCGCCCGCTCGACCTGGACGAGGACGAGCCCGGCACCGGCCTGGTCGCCGCGAAGGGCGACAACCTGTTCAGCGGCTACTGGCCCGACGGGGCGCACGGCCCGGACGCCGACGGCTGGTTCCGCACCGGTGACGTCGGCTACCTCGACGAGGACGGCGACCTGCACCTGGTGGACCGGGCGGGCGACCTGATCATCGTCAACGGCTTCAACGTCTACCCGCACGAGGTCGAGCAGGTGGTGGGCGAGCTGGACGGGGTGGCCGAGGCGGCGGCGGTCGGCGTGCCCGACGAGCGCACCGGCGAGTCGGTGAAGGTCGTGCTGGTGCGCGTCGAGGGCAGCGGGCTGACCGAGGACGAGGTGCGGGAGCACTGCGCGGCGCGGCTGGCGAAGTTCAAGGTGCCGACCGTGGTGGAGTTCGCCGACGCCCTGCCGCACTCGCCGACCGGGAAGCTGGCCCGGGCCCGGCTGCGGCTGCCCCTGTCCTGACGGGGCCGCCGCCGGCGGGGCTCTAGCCTGGACGCGTGAGCCACCACGTCACGTTGATGAGCCGGGTCGACTGCCACGCCTGCGAGCGGGCCAGGGCGGACCTGGAGCGGATCTGCGGTGAGCTGGGCGTCCCCTGGGACGTCCGGGACGTCGACGCCGACCGCGAGCTGCGCGCCGAGTACGGCGACCGGGTGCCGGTGATCCTGGTCGACGGCGAGGAGCACGGGTACTGGTCGGTCGAGGAGGACCGGCTGCGGGCGGCGCTCGCCTGAACGCGCGCCGACCCGCCCGGGACCGACCCAGCTGGGTGGGGCCCGGTTACCGGCCCCTTACGGTTTCGGTGAACCGGTCGGGCGCGGGTGTCGAATACCTCCCATGAAGCGCTGGACCGCCGCACTCGTCGGACTGCTCGGAGTGGCCGCCGCACTGGCGGCCGGACACCTGGTCGCGGCGCTGGTGGGACCGCCGTCGTCGCCGTTCCTCGCGGTCGGCAACACGGCGATCGACTTCACGCCGAGCCCGGTCAAGGACTTCGCCGTCCGCACGTTCGGCACGTACGACAAGCTCGTGCTGCTGCTCGGCATGGCGCTGGTCCTGCTGGTCGCGGCGCTGGTGGCGGGCCTGCTGTCGCGCCGCTCCCCGCTGCCCGGCACGGTGCTCGCGGTCGTGCTGGGCCTGCTCGGCGTCGCGGCGGTGGTGTACCGGCCGGACCTGGGGCAGCTGGGCGTCCTGGCACCGATCGCGAGCCTGGTGGTGGGCGTCGCGGTGTTCCGCGCCCTGCACGCCCGCGCCCTGCGCGCCTCCGCCGGACCCGGACCCGATGCGCCCGACGCCGACGCGCCCGACGCCGACGCGCCCGACACCGACGCGCGCCGCGCCGGCGTCGACTCCGAGGGCAGGCGGCGGTTCCTCATCGCCTCGGGCGCCACGGCGGTCGGCGCGGCCGTCGCGGGCGCGGGCGGGCAGCTCCTGGCCACCCGCGTGGACGTGGAGGCGTCGCGCCGCGCCGTCGGCGACCTCACCCCCGCCCGGCCGGCCCCGCCGATCCCCGCCACCGCCGACTTCGCCGGTGAGGGCACGCCGAGCTTCATCACCCCCAACCGGGACTTCTACCGCGTCGACACCGCCCTGAGCGTCCCGCGCGTGCGCGCCGAGGACTGGGTGCTGCGCGTGCACGGCATGGTCGACCGCGAGCTGAACCTCCGCTACGACGACCTGCGCCGCCGCGACCTGGTCGAGCGCACGATCACGATGACCTGCGTGTCCAACGAGGTCGGCGGCCCGTACGTGTCCACCGCGAACTTCGTCGGCGTCCCGCTGCGCGACGTGCTGCGGGAGGCGGGCGTGCGGGACGGCGCCGACCAGCTGCTCTCCACCAGCGCCGACGGCTGGACCGCGGGCAGCCCGGTCGACGTCGTGATGGAGGAGGACCGCGGCGCGCTCGTCGCCCTCGCCATGAACGGCGAGCCGCTGCCCCTGGAGCACGGGTTCCCGGCCCGCCTCGTCGTGCCCGGCCTCTACGGCTACGTGTCGGCCACCAAGTGGGTCGTCGACCTGGAGCTGACCACGTTCGCCGCCCGGAAGGCGTACTGGCTGGAGCGCGGCTGGGGCGAGCGGGGGCCGATCAAGGTCATGTCCCGCATCGACAGCCCCAAGGGCCTCTCCACGGTCACCGGCAGGGCCGTGGTCACCGGCGTGGCCTGGGCGCAGCCCACGGGCGTCGGCAAGGTCGAGCTGCGCTCCGACGGCGGGCCGTGGCAGACCGCGCAGCTGGCGGAGGAGGTCAACGGCTCGACCTGGCGGATGTGGCGGGCCGAGCTGGACCTGCCGCCGGGCGGTCACCTGGTCGAGGTGCGCGCCACGGACGCGGACGGTGTCACGCAGCCGCAGGCGCGCGTGGCCCCCGTTCCCGACGGCGCGACCGGCTGGCACTCGGTTTTTTTCACGATCGAGTGATTCGGTCGAACCGGATCGGCGAGTGGTTCGAACGTCTTAGTGACTACCGAACCCGGTAAAAACGAGGAGTGATCCGCTGTGCGGAACCCCAAGCTCGCCATGATCGGTGCCATCGCCGCCGCCGCCCTGTCGGTCACCGCCTGCGGCAGCGGCGACACCGCGTCCTCCGGCACCAGCAGCGCCGCCGCCGAGACGACCACCACGATGGCCCCCAGCTCGTCCGCCCCGATGGCCTCGGGCGGCGACGGCGTCACGCAGACCACGGACGTGTTCGGCGCCGGCTGCGCGCAGGTGCCCAGCGACCCGGCGGACAAGGGCTCGCTGCAGGGCATGGTGTCCGACCCGGTCGCCACCGCCGCGTCCAACAACCCGCTGCTCACCAAGCTGGTGGCGGCCGTGCAGGCCGCGGGCCTGGTCGACACCCTCAACTCGCAGGAGGCGATCACCGTCTTCGCGCCGGCCGACCCGGCGTTCGCCGCGCTGGGGGACGCGAAGTTCGCGGAGCTGGCGGGCCAGCCGGCCGTGCTGGGCGACATCCTGAAGTACCACGTCGTGGGCAAGCGCTACGACGCCAAGGGCCTGGAGTCCGCGGGCTCCGTCGACTCGCTCCAGGGCAAGCAGCTCACCATCGCCGGCACCGGCGACGCGATGACCGTCAACGGCGCCCCGGTGCTGTGCGGCAACATCCCGACCGCGAACGCCACCGTGTTCGTCATCGGCGAGGTGCTGACCCCGCCGGCCGCCTGACCGGCAGCGGACCAGGTGGGAGCGGCCCGGCGGATCGGGCCGCTCCCACCGCCCCACCCCGGTCGGATTCCGCACCGCGCATTTCGCGCGGCGGATTTTCCGACGGGCCGTAGGAATGACATCGGGAATTCACCCGAAGGCGAGCCGCGTCCCCCGTATCCGCGGGGAGGCGCGGCTCACCTGTTTTCGGCAGGGGGGTGCCGGCGGTCGGGTGACACGTCCTCCGCGAGGGTGACGCAGACGACAGCGGTCCCGTCCGCCAACTTTGTGCAAGCGTTCACAAGCGGTACGGTGGTCGCATCACCCCGCTGGTGGCGGTGCCCGGCGGGTCGGTGCGACGGATGTCGAGGAGTCTCAGCGTGGCGGATCGGCGGGGGCAGGGTGACGGTGTCGTGACCAGCCCGAAGGCGACCGCTCCCGAGACGACCGCCGAGGTCCGCGAACGCGCCCGGGCCATCCCCGAGGCGGCGGTCGCGCGGCTCGCGGTCTACCTCCGGGTGCTGTCCGGGATGGTCGAGCAGCAGGTGACGACCATCTCCAGCGAGGAACTCGCGGGCGCGGCCGGGGTGAACTCGGCGAAGCTCCGCAAGGACCTCTCCTACATCGGCTCGTACGGCACGCGCGGCGTCGGCTACGACGTCGAGGTGCTCGTGAGCCACATCGAGCGCATCCTCGGCCTCACCCGCAAGCACTCCGTTGCGGTCGTCGGGATCGGTAATCTTGGTCACGCGCTCGCGAATTACGGCGGTTTTCCCAGCCGCGGTTTCCCGGTCGCCGCGCTGTTCGACATCGACCCGGATCTCACGGGAGTGCCGGTAGGCGGCATACCCGTCCACCACATCGACGACATCACGTCCGTCTGCGCCGAGCGCGAGGTGTCGATCGGCGTCATCGCGACACCGCCGCAGGCCGCTCAGGCCGTCTGCGACCGTTTGGTATCGGCGGGTGTTCAGTGCATCCTGAACTTCGCACCCGTCGTGCTCCAGGTCCCGGACTACGTCGAGGTGCGCAAGGTCGACCTGGCGGTCGAGATGCAGATCCTGTCGTTCCACGTCGCGCGGCGGGCGGACGAGGCCGCCGGTGACGTGGTCAACGGCGTGGGAGTGGACGGGGTGGTGATTCGCCCGTGATCGTGCGGGTAGCGAGCCGGCCGGTGGTGGCCGCATGAGCGTGCTCGTCGTCGGTCTGTCCCACCGGACCACCCCCGTCCCCGTGCTGGAGCGCGTCGCGGTCGCCGACGCGGACCGCGCCAAGGTCCTCGACCGGCTCCTCCGGTCGCCCAGCGTGTCCGAGGCCGTGCTGCTCTCGACCTGCAACCGGGTCGAGGTCTACGCGGTCGTCGAGACCTTCCACGGCGGCATGAACGAGGTCGTCGAGGTGCTCGCCGAGCAGGCGGGCGCCGACCCCGGCGACCTGTTCGACCACCTCTACGTGCACTACGCCGCCGCCGCGGTCGAGCACCTGTTCTCCGTGGCGGGCGGCCTCGACTCCATGGTCGTCGGCGAGGCCCAGATCCTGGGCCAGCTGCGCGGCTCCTACAACACCGCCGACGAGGCGGGCGTGGTCGGGCGCACGCTGCACGAGCTGGTCCAGCACGCCCTGCGGGTCGGCAAGCGCATCCACACCGACACCGGCATCGACCACGCGGGCTCGTCCGTCGTGTCCGAGGCCCTCGGCGAGGCCGCGGGCGTCCTCGGGAGCCTGACCGGCCGCAAGGCCGTCATCGTGGGCGCCGGCTCGATGGGCGGCCTGGCCGCCGCGCACCTGCGCCGCGCCGGCATCGGCGAGGTCGCCATCGCCAACCGCACCGCCGCCAACGGCGAGCGGCTGGCCGGCGCCCTGCGCGCGGACGGCGTGGCCGCCCGCTCCACCGACCTGGCCCACCTGGTCGACGAGATCACCGGCGCGGACGTGCTGTTCGCCTGCACCGGCTCCGTCGACACGGTCGTGGGCGCCGAGCTGATCGGCGACCGCGAACCCGGCAAGCCGCTGGTCGTCTGCGACCTCGGCCTGCCCAAGGACGTCGACCCCGCCGCGACGCTGCTCGACAACGTCCGCGTGGTCGACCTGGAGACCCTCCAGCGCAGGCTGTCCGACGCCCCGACCGGGCAGGACGCGCTGCGCGCGGCGGAGATCGTGGCCGAGGAGGTCCGCGCCTACCTGGCGGGGCAGCGCTCGGCCGGGGTCACGCCCACCGTGACGGCACTGCGCAAGCGCGCCGCCGAGGTCGTCGACGCCGAGCTGCTGCGACTGGACTCGCGGCTGCCCGAGCTGGACGGCGCGGTGCGCGACGAACTGGCGAAGACCGTGCGCCGGGTCGTGGACAAGCTCCTGCACACCCCCACCGTGCGGGTGAAGGAGCTGGCCGCGGCACCGGGGGGCGCCGGTTACGCCGAGGCGCTGCGCGAGCTGTTCGGGCTCGACCCGCAGGCGCCGTCCGCCGTCAGCACACCCCATTCGACGCAACCCAAAGGTGAGAAGCGGTGAACCGCACCCTGAGGATCGGCACCCGCGGCAGCGCCCTCGCGCTCGCGCAGACCGGCCACGTGGCCGACGCGCTGCGCGCGGCGGGAGCCGACGTGGAGATCATCACCGTCTCGACGCCCGGTGACCGCTCGCACGCGCCCATCGCCGAGATCGGCATCGGCGTGTTCACCTCGGCGCTGCGCGACGCGCTCGCCGACGGTGAGGTCGACATCGCCGTGCACTCGTACAAGGACCTGCCCACGGCGCCCGACCCGCGCCTGTCGCTGGCCGCCGTGCCGCCCCGCGAGGACCCGCGCGACGCGCTCGTCGCCCGCGACGGACTGACCCTGGGTGAGCTGCCGCAGGGCGCGCGGGTGGGCACCGGCTCGCCGCGCCGCGCCGCGCAGCTGGAGGCGCTGGGCCTGGGCGTCGAGGTCGTCGCGATCCGCGGCAACGTCGACAGCCGCATCCGCAAGGTCGTCGACGGCGAGCTGGACGCCGTCGTGCTGGCCCGCGCGGGCCTCTCCCGACTCGGCCGCACGGCCGAGATCACCGAGACGCTGGAGCCCATCCAGATGCTCCCCGCGCCCGCGCAGGGCGCCCTCGCAGTGGAGTGCCGGGTCGACGACGTCGACACCGAACACCTCCTCCAGTCCACTCTGGACGACTCGGCCAGTCGGGCCGCTGTCGCCTCCGAGCGCGCCCTGTTGGCCGCGCTGGAGGCGGGTTGCAGCGCGCCGGTCGGCGCACTGGCCGATGTGGTGGAAGACCTCGACGACGCAGGGGAAGAGGTTCTCCGCCTGTCCCTGCGCGGGGTCATGGCGACGGAGGACGGCGACCTCCTCCGTGCGTCTGCCACCGGTGACTTGACCGCAGCAGAGGAACTCGGCCGCGCGCTGGCCGCCGAGTTGCTCGACCTCTCCGGCCACGCCACCGCGTCGCCGGCGGGGCGTAGTTGATGGGGAGTTCCCTGATGACCCGCGCGCGCAAGACCCCCGGCCGAGTCGCCTTCGTGGGCTCCGGCCCCGGCGACACCGGGCTGCTCACGGTTCGGGCCCGCGACCTGCTCGCCAAGGCGGAGCTCGTGGTGACCGACCCGGACGTACCGGGCGAGGTGGTGGCGCTGGTACCGGACGGCGTCGAGGTCCGCCCCGCCGTGGGCGACCCCGCCGACGTGGCGAAGGACCTGGTCGCCGAGGCGAAGAACGGCCACGCCGTGGTGCGCCTGGTGGCGGGTGACCCGCTGACCCAGGACTCGGTGGTCAAGGAGGCGCAGGCCGTCTCCAAGACCACGATCGCGTTCGACGTCGTCCCCGGCGTCCCCGGCGGCACGGCCGTGCCCGCCTACGCGGGCGTGGCGCTCGGCGCCGTGCACACCGAGGCCGACGTCCGGGGCGTGACCGACTGGGCGAGCCTCGCGGCCGCGCCCGGCACGCTCGTGCTGCACGCCACCGGCGGCCACCTGGCCGAGGCGGCGTCCTCGCTGGTCGAGCACGGCCTCGCGCCGCAGACGCCGGTCGCGGTGACCGCCGACGGCACCGGCTTCGGCCAGCGCACCGTCGACACCACGCTGGCCTCGCTGGCCGCCGACGCCGGCGACCTGGGCGGCCCGCTGGTCGTCACGGTCGGCGCGGGCGTGGCCGGCCGGCCGAAGCTGTCCTGGTGGGAGTCGCGGGCGCTGTACGGCTGGCGCGTGCTCGTGCCGCGGACGAAGGAGCAGGCGGGCGCGATGAGCGACCGGCTGCACTCGCACGGCGCGATCCCGGTGGAGGTGCCCACCATCTCGGTGGAGCCGCCGCGCAGCCCGGCGCAGATGGAGCGCTCGGTCAAGGGCCTGGTCGACGGCCGCTACCAGTGGGTGGTGTTCACCTCGACCAACGCCGTGCGCGCCGTGTGGGAGAAGTTCCGCGAGTTCGGCCTGGACGCCCGCGCGTTCTCCGGCGTCAAGATCGCCTGCGTGGGCGAGTCCACGGCGGCGAAGGTGCGCTCGTTCGGCATCATCCCCGAGCTGGTGCCGTCCGGCGAGCAGTCGTCCGAGGGCCTGCTGGCCGACTTCCCGCCGTACGACGACATCCTCGACCCGGTGGACCGCGTGCTGCTGCCGCGGGCCGACATCGCCACCGAGACCCTGGCGGCCGGCTTGCGCGAGCGCGGCTGGGAGATCGACGACGTGACGGCCTACCGGACCGTCCGGGCCGCCCCGCCGCCCGCGGACACCCGCGAGATGATCAAGTCCGGCGGGTTCGACGCGGTGTGCTTCACCTCGTCGTCCACGGTCCGGAACCTGGTCGGCATCGCGGGCAAGCCGCACGCCCGCACGCTGGTGGCGTGCATCGGGCCGCAGACGGCGGAGACGGCGCGCGAGTTCGGCCTGCGGGTCGACGTGCAGCCCGAGGACGCCAACGTGCCCGCCCTGGTGGACGCGCTGGCCCAGCACGCGGCGCGGCTGCGCGCGGAAGGGGCGCTGCCGCCCCCGCGCAAGACCAAGCGACTGCGCCGTTCCTGAAGAAGCTCTGGTAGTTCGAAGCAGTGCGGTCGGGGCCACCTTCGCGTGGCCCCGACGCGTTTTCCGACGAGGGAGTGCCACCGTGTTCCCAGCCCACCGGCCCCGCAGGCTGCGCACCACGCCCGCCATGCGGCGCCTGGTCAGCGAGACGACCGTCCGGCCGCGCCAGCTCGTGCTGCCGATGTTCGTCAAGGAGGGCGCGGAGCGGCCCGCCGAGATCGCCAGCATGCCCGGCGTGCGCCAGCACACCCGCGAGTCGCTGGTGAAGGCGGCCGTGGAGGCGGTGGAGGCGGGCGTCGGCGGCATCATGCTGTTCGGCGTCCCGGCGGAGCGCGACGCGGTCGGGTCCGGCGCGACCGACCCGGACGGCATCCTCAACGCCGCCCTGCGCGACCTGCGCTCGGAGCTGGGCGACAGCACCGTGCTGATGTCGGACTGCTGCCTGGACGAGTTCACCGACCACGGCCACTGCGGCCTGCTCACCCCGGACGGCGCCGTGGACAACGACGCCACGCTGGAGGTCTACGGCGAGATGGCCGTGGCCCAGGCCGAGGCGGGAGCCCACGTGGTCGGCCCCAGCGGCATGATGGACGGCCAGATCGGGGTCGTCCGGGCCGCGCTGGACGAGGCCGGGCACACCGACACCGGTGTCCTCGCCTACAGCGCCAAGTACGCCTCCGCGCTGTACGGGCCGTTCCGCGACGCGGTGGAGTCGCAGCTCCAGGGCGACCGCAAGACCTACCAGCAGGACCCGGCGAACGTCCGCGAGTCGCTGCGCGAGGTCGCGCTCGACCTCGCCGAGGGCGCCGACATGGTCATGGTGAAGCCCGCGCTGCCGTACCTGGACGTGCTGGCCGCCGTGGCGCAGGTCTCGGACGTGCCGGTCGCGGCGTACCAGATCTCCGGCGAGTACGCGATGGTCGAGGCGGCGGCGCGCAACGGCTGGATCGACCGCGAGCGCACCGTGCTGGAGATGCTGACCTCCATCCGCCGCGCGGGCGCGGACGTGGTGCTCACCTACTGGGCGGTCGAGGCCGCGGGTTGGCTGGACCGCGGATGACCGAGCCGGGGAAGACCGGACCGCGCACGACCGGACCCGGTGCGCCGGCGGGCAAGCGCGCCAAGCCGGCCAAGCCCGTCCCGCCGAAGCGCGTCGACCTGGCGCGGTGGCTGTTCATCCTCGCCGCCGTCGTCGGCATGGCGCGGTTCGTCGTGCAGCTCGGCGACCGGGAGATGCTGATCGGCGAGCTGCGCGCCCGCCAGCCCGGTCTCGGGCAGGACGAGCTGGACGCGGCCGCGACCGGCGGCATCGTGTTCGGCCTGCTGCTGGTGGCCGGCGTGTTGCTGTTGTACGTCCTGCTGGCGAACAAGGTGGCGGCCGGCCGGAACTGGGCGCGGGTCGTGCTGACCCTGCTCGCGGCGGGCGGCGCGTTCCTCGGGATCGTGCGGCTGCTGGCCGTGGTGACCGGTGTCGCGGCGGCGTTCGGCCTGGCGGTCAACCCCGTTGACCTGGTCTTCGGCGTCGTCACGATGATCATCGACGCGGTCGCCGTGGTGCTGGTGTTCTCACCATCAGTTTCCGGGCACTTCAGATCAGTGCGCTCGGTCAGTGCAAAGCCACCCCAGGTAGCTAACGGATTGTGATTTCAGGTCGACTGGGGCCCCGCGCACTCCTACGGTCCGTCGCATGACCACTCCGAACGACCCCTACAACCAGGGCAACCCCCAGCAGGGCGGCTACCCGCAGCAGGGTGGCTACCCGCAGGGTGGCCAGCCCCAAGGCGGCTACCCCCAGCAGGGCGGCTACCAGCCGGCGCCGCCGCTGAGCCACGGCGAGATGGCGGCTCCGGCGCGCCCGAAGTCCGTCGACACCGCGTACCTGCTGTGGCTGGTCGCGGCCGGCCTGGGCATCCTCGGCAGCCTCATCGGCTTCGCCACCGCCCAGGCGATCGCGGAGGAGACCGCCAGGTCCCTCAACGTGGACCCGGCCCTCATCGGCGACGCGTCGCCGAGCTACGGCAGCATCATCTTCAGCCTGGTCATCGCCGTGCTGTGGATCGTCGTGGTGATGCAGATGCGCAAGGGCGCCAACTGGGCCCGCATCCTGCTGACCGTCCTCGGCGGCCTCGCGGTGCTGTTCGGCCTCCTCGGCCTGCTCGCGATCGGCATCCTGTTCGCGGTCGGCTTCCTGGGCGCGATCCAGGCGCTGCTGAACCTGGTGCAGCTCGCGGCGATCGTCGGCGGCATCATCTTCATGTACAAGGCCGACGCGAACCACTACTTCAAGGCCAGCTGACGGCCGAGGTCACGGGTCCGCTGCCCACCGCCTGTCGCGGTGGACAGCGGGCCGTGGCCGCCCCTAGCGTTCTCCCACGTGACGACTCCTCAGGACGACAACGACCCGGTCCGGCCGATGCCCGCCTGGGAGCCCGCGGGCCCCGCCGAGCCCGCCGAGCCGCGCGAGGTCCGCACGTCGTTCTGGCTGTGGATCGCCGGCGCCGTGCTCCTGGCGCTGTCCTCGCTGCTGGTGCTGACCCAGCAGGACGCCGCCGTCGAGGCGGCCCGCAACAGCCCCGGTGGCACGCAGGGCCTCACCGAGGAGCAGTTCCAGGCCGCGGTCAAGGCGACCCTGGTGCTCGTGACGGGCGTCGGCGTCGTGCTCGGCCTGCTCATGGCCTTCTTCGCCTTCCGGCTGCGCGCCGGCCGCACCTGGGCCCGCGTCGCGCTGACCGTCCTGGGCGCCGTGGTCTTCGTCTACCACCTCATCGGGTTCTCGCTGGTCGGACTGCTCATCGTGCTGGTCGTGGGCGCGGCGATCGTGACGCTGTACCTGCCGAACTCGAAGGCCTACTTCGACTCCCTCAAGCGCGCCGGGTGAGCGGGCCACCGTCCCGGGTCGCGCCACCCCCGGTCGTGCGCGCGGCGACCGCCGTGTGGTTCGCGCTGGGCGCCTTCCTGCTGCTGGAGAACGCGGTGCTGTGGCTGCGCCGCGACGAGTTCGAGCGGGCCGCGGCGCGCGCGGGCGACGACCCGGCGCTGGTCGGCGGCATCTTCGTGCAGCTGACCGCCGTGGCGCTGCTGTTCGGCGTCGGGTACGTCGGCGGCGGCCTGCTGCTGCGGCGCGGCAGGCGGTGGGCGCGGGGGGTGCTGACGGTGGTGGCCGCGCTGCACGTGCTGTGGATCGTGCTGCCCGGCGCGACCGCGGTGAACCTGGTGACCCTGCTGCTCATCACGGTCGGTTTGGCCCTCACGTGGCTGCGCGGTACGGCACAGTGGGTGCGGCAGCACTAGCCGCGGAGGCCGCCCATGCCCGACCCCGGTCCTTTCGAGTCCCCGTACCACCACGTCACCCTGCCCGGTCAGGCCGCCCACGAGGCGCCGCCGGGCTACCCGGGGTGGGTCGGGCCGATGCCCGCGGCCGTCGAGCAGGGGGCCGCGCCGACCCGCCCGGCGACGCTCACCGCCGCGTCCTGGTCGTGGCTCGCCGCCACGGCGCTGTTCGTCCTCGGGCTGCCCGCGCTGCTCTACACCGGGGCGGACGCGCTGGCCGACGACATCCTGGCGGACTCCCAGGCCACCGGCGACCCGCTGACCCGGGCCGAGGCCGAGGTGGGGGCGCGGTTCACGCCGGTGCTGTTCGGGCTGGGGTTCGCGGTGCTGTCCACGCCGTTCGTCGTCGCCGCGCTGAAGCTGCGGTCGGGGCGGGAGTGGGCGCGCGTCCTGCTGGCCGTGCTGGGCGCGATCGGCTTCGTGGTCGGGCTCTTCGCGCTGTTCGCCCTGCCCCACGCGCACTCGTCCGCCGGCCTGGTCTGGGCACTGGCTTTCGCCGGGACCACCACGGCGGGCATGGTGTCGATGTTCCTGCCCGCGTCCACCGCGTTCACGAGGTCGGTGCCGAGATGACCCAACCGCCGTTCGACCCGTACGGCACGCCGATGCGGCCGGTGCACCAGCCGCAGGCGGGACCGCTGCCCGGCTACCCCGGCCAGATGCGCGGCGTGGACCAGTTCACGACCGCGCTCGTGCGGCCCGGCGCGGTCCTGGTGGCGTTCGTGTTCTGGGTCCTCGCGTCGCTGTCGTGGCCGGTCGGCACGGTCGTGCGGTTCATCGCCGAGGAGGGCGGGCTGGTCAGCACCGGGTCCGTGCTGACCCTGTTCGGCACGGGCTGCCTCGCCATCGGCGGGGTGCTCGGCTCGGTGGCGTTCGTGCGGGGCGGCTACCACGCGCGGCTGGCGCTGTGCGGCGGGGCGTTCGTGATCGGCATCCTGGCCGTCGCGGCGGTGGTCGTGGGGGCGCGCGAGGGCCTGGAGCCCGCCTCGTGGGTGGTGGTCGTGCTGCGGCTGCTGCTGCCCGCGGTGGCGGCCGTGTTCAGCTTCCTGCCGGGCACCCGGCACTACTTCGCGGGGAACCTCGGGTAGGTGGAGCAGCCGACCGTGTACGCCGAGAACGGCGCGTCGTGGTGGCCCCTGCTGTGGGGGCCGGTGTTCGCCCTGGTCGGACTGGGCGTGGAGGGCCTGACCGGCGCGTTCCGCCCGGTCCTGTGGTCGCTGGTGGCGGTGGCCCTGTTCCTGCCGACGCTGCTGTGGGTGCAGGGCAGGCGGCGGCTGTACGCGGTCCGGCTCACCCCGGTGGCCCTGCACGTGGGTCGCGAGGAGCTCCAGGTCCGCGACGTGGCCGAGGTGGAGGGCGTGGAACCGCGCGCGGGCTCGACCGTGCTGGGCGGTGGCTGGTCGTTGCCGCGCGGCACGGAGGCGGTGCCGGTGAGGCTGGTCGACGGCACGGTGGTGACCGCCTGGGCGCGGGACGCCGACGCGCTGCGCGCCGCGCTGGCCAGGCTGCTCGCCACGCGCGGGTCGTGAGAAGCTGACCGCGTGACCGCGACCACCGTGGAGACCGAGCCGGCCCCCGCCGGACCCCGGCTGAACCAGCCCCGACGCGCGTTCGCCGCCGCCGGCGAGGTGGTGCTGGCGGTCCTGCTGGTGGCGCTCGCGGTGTGGTGCTGGCAGCGCGGCATCCTGCGCTACAGCTACCCGGTGCCCGACGGCCCGCCGCTGGAGTCCACCCGGATGAAGGGCAACTGGGTCGGCGCGGCGGCCGGGCTGGTCCTGGTGGCCGGCGTGCTGCTGCTCGACGCGGTGCGCCAGACCGTGCTCGCGGTGCGCACGAAGGCGTCGGAGCGGAACGGGCGCGCAGTGGGCGACCGGGATCACGACGGCTGGGAACAGGGCGCCGAACGGGACGTGTGAGACTGGACGGCGTGACAGCGACGCGATCCCAGGAACTGTTCGAGCGCGCGACGGCGGTGATCCCCGGTGGCGTGAACTCCCCGGTCCGGGCCTTCCACTCGGTCGGCGGCACGCCCAGGTTCATGGTGCGCGGCGAGGGTCCGCACCTGTGGGACGCCGACGGCAACCGGTACGTCGACCTGGTGTCGTCCTGGGGTCCGATGATCCTCGGCCACGCCCACCCCGACGTGGTGGAGGCCGTCCGGTCGGCGGCCGTGGGCGGCCTGTCGTTCGGCACGCCCACCGAGGGCGAGATCGAGCTGGCCGAGGAGATCATCGGCCGCGTCGCGCCGGTGGAACGGGTGCGCCTGGTCAACTCCGGCACCGAGGCCACGATGAGCGCGATCCGCCTCGCCCGCGGTTTCACCGGGCGGCGGAAGGTCGTGAAGTTCGCCGGCTGCTACCACGGGCACGTGGACGCGCTGCTCGCCCAGGCCGGGTCCGGCGTCGCCACGCTCGGCCTGCCCACCTCGCCCGGCGTCACGGGCGCGCAGGCCGCCGACACGATCGTGCTGCCGTTCGACGACCTGGAGGCCGTGCGCGCGGCGTTCGCCGAGAACCCCGGCGAGATCGCCTGCGTCATCACCGAGGCCGCCGCGGGCAACATGGGCGCCATCGCGCCGAAGCACAACGCCGGGCTCAAGGCGCTGTGCGAGGAGAACGGCGCGCTGCTGGTCATGGACGAGGTCATGACGGGCTTCCGCGTCTCGCGCGCCGGCTGGTACGGCCTGGAGGGCGTCGCGGGCGACCTCTACACGTTCGGCAAGGTCATGTCCGGCGGCCTGCCGGCGGCGGCGTTCGGCGGGCGGGCGGACGTGATGGCGAAGCTCGCCCCGGCCGGGCCCGTCTACCAGGCGGGCACGCTGTCGGGGAACCCGGTGGCGGTGGCCGCGGGCCTGGCCACGCTGCGCGCCGCGACCGACGACGTCTACCGCGCGCTCGACGCGAACGCGACCAGGTTGGGCGGGCTGTTCACCGCCGCGCTCACCGAAGCGGGCGTGGCGCACCGCGTGCAGTTCGCCGGCAACCTGGTCAGCGTGTTCTTCACCGCCGACGAGGTCACCGACTACGCGGGCGCGCAGGCCGCCGAGACGTGGCGCTTCCCGCCGTTCTTCCACGCCCTGCTGGAGCGCGGGGTGTACCCGCCGCCCAGCGCGTTCGAGGCGTGGTTCGTCAACGCGGCCATGACCGAGCGGGACTTCGACGTGATCGCCGAAGCCCTGCCGCACGCCGCCCGTGCCGCGGCAGGGGCAGTCCACGAGGAGTCCGCGAAGTGAAGACCGTCGTCCACCTGCTGCGGCACGGTGAGGTGCACAACCCGACCGGCGTCCTCTACGGCCGCATCCCCGGCTTCATGCTCTCCGAGCGGGGCCAGAAGCAGGCGCTGACCGTGGCCGAGCACCTGCGCGACCACGACATCGCGCACGTCGTGGCGTCCCCGCTCGACCGGGCGCAGCAGACCGCGTCGCCGATCGCCGACTCGCACCGGCTGGAGCTGGCCACCGACGAGCGGTTGATCGAGGCGGACAACAAGTTCGAGGGCATGAAGGTCTCGGTCGGCGACGGCGCGCTGCGCTCGCCCGAGCACTGGCCGAAGCTGGTCAACCCGTTCCGCCCCTCGTGGGGCGAGCCGTACATCGAGATCGCGCACCGCATGCTCGGCGCGGTGCAGCGGGCGCGGGCGACGGCCGAGGGCCACGAGGCGGTGTGCGTGTCGCACCAGCTGCCGATCTGGACGCTGCGGCGGTTCCTGGAGGGCAAGCGGATGTGGCACGACCCGCGCCGCCGCGAGTGCTCGCTCGCGTCGCTGACCTCGCTGGTGTTCGACGGCGAGCAGCTGGTCCGCGTGGTCTACACCGAGCCGGCGGGCGCGACGAACCCGCGGGTGACCGGGGCATGAGGGCGCTCGCCGCGGCCGTGGCGGCGCTGCTGCTGCTCTCCGGGTGCAGCACGGGCGACGACGCGGTCGCCACGGGCGGCGAGTTCCAACTGGTCGCGCCCAACGGCGAGACGAAGCTGCGCTGGGACGGCGACGAGCGCAAGAAGGTCGTGGGCCTGACCGGGCCGAGCCTGATGGAGGACGGTGCGACCGTCTCGCTCGACGACTACGCGGGCAAGGTCGTCGTGGTCAACATCTGGGGCGCGTGGTGCCCGCCGTGCCGCACCGAGGCGCCCGAGCTCCAGAAGGTGCAGGACGAGGCCGGGCCGCTGGGCGTGCAGGTGCTGGGCGTGGACGTGAAGGAGACGTCGACCGAGCTGCCGCGCGACTTCATCGCCAACCGGCAGCTGACCTACCCGTCGATCTACGACGAGTCGGGGCGGGCGATGCTGTCGTTCAAGGGCCTGCCGCCCAACGCCGTGCCGTCCACGTTCGTGCTGGACAGGCAGCACCGGGTCGCGGCCGCGTTCCTGGGCGGCGTGATCGCCACCGACCTGCTGCCGATCGTGGAGGACCTGGCCGCCGAGGCGTGACGCCCCGCCGTCACCGCCGGACCTCAGGGCGGTTCCGGGGGCTCAGGGCAGCTCGGGGACCCTGGCCCGGAAGGCGTCGACCATCGCGTCCCGGCCGACGAGGTTGAACTCGCGGCCGAGCGTGCGCATGATCGAGTCCGAGGTGGGTCGGTAGAGCCCGGTCCGGTGGTACTTCGCGCCGGTGAACGCGCCGACCGCGCCCCCGTCGGGTGACGGCTGCCCCAGGTAGGCCGACCACTTCGCGCCGGTCGGGTCCTTGGTCACGTTGACCTCGGTCGGCTCGGCCCCGCTGTACGCCTCGTACGGGTAGTCGTACTCGTCGGCCAGGCCGCCGATGGAGTGGCCCAGCTCGTGCACGGCGATCTGCCCGGCCTGGGCGTTCCCGCCCGCCGCCGTGGCCACGCCACCGCCCGCGCCGCCGTACTTCGCGGTGTTGCCGAGCGCGATGACCTGGTCGGCCCCCGGTGCGAGCGCGGCGAACTGGGTGGCCTTGGTCTGGTTCACGCACAGCAGCCGCTCGGTCTGGAGGTCGCGCCCCTGGCACCAGAAGCCCATGTCGAGCGCGGTGTCGCGGGCGCTGCCGAGCGCCGGGTCGTTGTCCACGCCGGACTCGTTCGAGACGACGTCGACCCGCCACACGTTGAAGTACCGCTGGTAGGACTTGAAGGGCTCGACCGCGGACAGCTCGTCCCACTTGTCCACCACGTGCGCGTGGTAGGCGGCGGTCTCCGCGGCGGTGTAGCCGTCGCCGACGAACACCAGGTCGAAGCGCTGCTCGGGGGCGCCGGTCTGCTGGATCGGGACGACGGCGGCCCGCACCTCGGCCGGCGCCGCCCTGCTCTCGAAGGTCCTCGGGACGGCGGTCCTGGTGATCGCGCCGTCGGGGGAGAACACCTCCATCCACTCCACGTCGGACTCCGCGGCGCCGCCGGGCAGGGGGACGGCGACGACCGCGAAGACCACGGCCAACGGCAGCAACAGCCGGTGTGCGCGCATGGAGGTCACGCTATGAAGTGCGTCACTCACTCACAAGGGTGGATCGTCGGGTTTCGATTCGCCACGAATGGGTATTACCTGACGCACGGGTGTGTGAGCTGGGTCGCGTATAAGGGAGACCGGTGCGCGGCGTCAAGTGCGCCCTACCTACCCTGGACGCGTGAACCCGACCGACCTGGCCACCTCGGGCCCCATCCTGCTCGCCACGGGGGTCGCACTGCTGGCCGGGGCCATCTCGTTCGCGTCGCCGTGCGTCGTCCCGCTCGTCCCCGGCTACCTCGCCTACCTGGCCGGGCTGGTCGGGGCGGAGGCGCCGGCGGTGGCCGACGGGGAGTCGCCCAAGTCCGGCCGCTGGCGGGTCGCGGGCGCCGCGCTGCTGTTCGTGCTCGGGTTCACCGTCGTGTTCGCCCTCACCTCGTTCGTCGTGCTCGGGCTCACCGACCTCTTCTGGCTCCAGGGCGAGCTGCTCCAGCGCGTCGGCGGCGTCGTCACCATCGCCATGGGCCTGGTGTTCATCGGCCTCGTGCCGGTGCTCCAGCGCGACGTCCGCCTGCACCGCGCACCGCGGGCCGGCCTGGTCGGCGCGCCGCTGCTCGGCGGCGTGTTCGCGCTCGGCTGGACGCCGTGCGTCGGCCCGACCCTCTCCGGCGTGCTGATCCTGGCGGGCGGCACCGAGGTCGGTTCGACCACCGCGCGCGGCGTGGTGCTGGTGCTCGCCTACTGCCTCGGCCTGGGCCTGCCGTTCATCCTGATCGCGCTCGGCGCGCGCTGGGCGGTGCGGGTGACCGGCTGGCTGCGCGGGCACGTCCGCCAGGTGCAGGTGTTCGGCGGCGTGCTGCTCATCGCCGTCGGCATCGCCCTGGTCACCGGCCTGTGGGGCGATTTCACGGGGTGGCTGCGGGACACCGTGGTCAGCGACGTGGTGCTGCCGCTCTGATGGTCACCACCGAGACCCCGCCCGCGCCGCCGTCCCGGCGCCCCGCCGGTGCCGCCCTCGCCTTCCTGCGCAACACGTGGCGCGGCCTCACCGCCATGCGCACCGCGCTGACCCTGCTGTTCCTGCTGGCCCTCGGCGCGATGCCCGGCGCCCTGCTGCCGCAGCGCTCGCTCAACGCGACCAAGGTCGACGAGTACATCGCCGAGAACGGTTGGTGGGGCCGGTTCCTCGACGGCCTCCAGTTCTTCGACGTCTACGCCAGCACCTGGTTCTCCGCGATCTACGTGCTGCTGTTCGTCTCCCTCGTCGGCTGCCTGCTGCCGCGCACCTGGGAGTACTTCCGGCAGATGCGGGCCGAGCCGGTGCTGACGCCGCGCAACCTGGCCCGCATGCCGCACCACGCCACCGGCGAGACCACCCTCGCCCCCGAGGACGTCGTCGCGCACGCCGAGCGGCGGCTCAAGGGCTGGCGGCGCACCGTCCGCGTGGAGGCCGACGGCGCGCGCACGGTCAGCGCCGAGCGCGGCTACCTGCGCGAGACCGGCAACCTGGTGTTCCACTTCTCGCTGCTGGGCCTGCTGATCGCCTTCGCGCTGGGCAGGATGTTCGGCTACGAGGGCCAGGTCATCGTGCCCGCCAACGGCGGCCAGTTCTGCAACTCCGGCGTCTACAACTACGACTCGTTCCGGCCCGGCCTGCGCGTCGACGGCACCGACCTGAACCAGTTCTGCGTGAAGGTGGACGGCTTCGACGCCACCTACCTGCACAGCGGCCAGGCCGAGAGCTACCGGGCCGATCTGGAGTACCAGTCCGACGACGACCTGGCCACCGGCACGTGGCGGCCGTACCGGCTGGAGGTCAACAGCCCGCTGCGCACCGCCGGTGACCGGGTCTACCTCATCGACCACGGCTATACGCCGCTGTTCACGGTGACCTTCCCGGACGGCCAGGTGCGCACCGGCTCCGTCCAGTGGCGGCCGGTCAACCCGGTCACGATGGCCTCCGAGGGCGCGACGAAGTTCGACCCGCCGGGCGTCACCGACCCCGAGCAGCGCCGCAAGAGCCAGCTCGCCATCACCGGCCTGCTCGCGCCGACCGCCGTGTTCCGGGGGGAACTGCTCGACTCGGCGTTCCCCGCGGCGGACGACCCGGCGGTCGCGGTCGACGTCTACCGGGGCGACCTGGGCACCGACTCCGGGCGCGGCCAGTCGATCTTCTCCCTCAACCCGCAGATGGTCGAGGAGGGCAAGCTCGTGAAGGTCGCCCGCCAGAACCTGCGCGTGGGCGAGCAGCTGACCCTCGACGACGGCACCGCGATCCGGTTCGACGGCGTCCGCGACTGGGTCGCGCTCCAGGTGTCCCACGACCCCACCCAGGTGTGGGTCCTGGTGTTCGCGATCCTGGTCATCGTGGGTCTGGGGCTGTCGTTGAGCATCAAGCGCCGCCGCGTGTGGGTGCGGGCGGCGGCACGTGAGGACGGGCGTACCGTGATCGAGGTCGGCGGCCTCGCGCGGACCGATCAGGCCGGGTACGGCGAGGAGTTCACCGGGCTCTCCCGCGACCTGCTGGCCAAGGAGGAGAAGAGCTGATGCCGGTCAACTCGGCCCTGTCGACCTACAGCGATTGGACGTACGGCGCTGCCGTCGCGGTCTACTTCTTCGCCGCGGTCCTGTACCTGTTCGAGGCGGCGTTCGCGAAGCCCGCCAAGGCCAAGGCGCGCGAACTCGTGGCGGCGGCGGGCGGTTCGCGGTCCGACGGCACGTGGACGCCCGGCCTCGTGGTGGAGGAGCGGCGCTCCCGCGCCGAGCGCCTGGGCTCGATGGGCCTCGCCCTCACCGTCCTCGGCGCCCTGCTCCAGGCCGTTTCCCTGGTGCTGCGCGGGTTCGCGACCGGGCGCGCGCCGTGGGGCAACATGTACGAGTACGGCTCGCTGCTCACCTTGGCGGCCGTCGTCACGTGGCTCGTGCTGGCGCGCGTGTTCCCGGTGCGCAGGCTCGGCGGGTTCGTGCTCGTGCCGATCGTGGTCCTGATGTTCCTCGGTGGCACGGTGCTCTACGCCGACGCCGCGCCCGTGCAGCCCGCGCTCCAGTCGTACTGGCTCGTGGTGCACGTGTCGGTGATCTCGGTGTCCAGCGGCATCCTGCTGGTGCCCGGCGTGGCCAGCGTGCTGTACCTGCTGAAGTCCTCGGGCCGGGCGCGGTTCGCGAAGCTGCCCGACTCCGACGTGCTCGACCGGCTCGCCTACCGCAGCACGGTGTTCGCGTTCCCGCTGTTCACCATCGGCATCATCTGCGGCGCGATCTGGGCCGAGGCGGCCTGGGGCCGGTTCTGGGGCTGGGACCCGAAGGAGACCGTGGCGTTCGTGTCGTGGGTCGTCTACGCGGCCTACCTGCACGCGCGGGCCACGGCGGGGTGGCGCGGCAGGCCCGCGGCGTGGATCAACACGCTCGGTTTCGCGCTCACCGTGTTCAACCTGTTCTTCATCAACCTCGTAACGACTGGGTTGCACTCGTACGCGGGTGTCTCCTGATCGCGTAGACCACCACCTGTGCGGCGAACGCCCGCCCACGTCACGCGCCTGCCGAGGCTCGCGCGCGGGTGGGTGGGCGCACACCCAGTGTCGAGGAACCGCTGGTGGTTGACTACCGTCGAACGCGTGGGGGTCGGGGACGTCCCGGCCCGTTTTCGCTCAGGGAGGGACCCCAGCGGTGACCGGTCGCTACGAGAATCCTGAGCCGTCGTGGCAGCCGCCGGCCGGCGCGGAGGGGCAGCAGCCCACCCCAGCCCAGCAGCCCAATCCAGCCCAGCAGCCCCACCCGCCGCAGTGGCCCGAGCCGCAGCAGTCGGACCAGCCCCACCCCGAGCCGCAGTACGTCGAGCCGAAGACGGTCTACATCGACCCGTCCCAGTCGGGTCCGGTGCACTCGGGTCCGGTGCACTCGGGCCCCGTGACGGGGCCGCCGTCGGGCGGGTTCCCGGCGCAGGGGCAGCAGTCGGGCGCTTACCAGGTGTCGGGTGGCCCTTCGGGTGCGTACCAGGTGCCGCCGGGGCAGCAGTCGGGCGCTTACCAGGTGTCGGGCGGCCCTTCGGGTGCGTACCAGGTGCCGCCGGGGCAGCAGTCCGGCGCTTACCAGGTGTCGGGCGGTCCTTCGGGTGCGTACCAGGTGCCGCCCGGCCAGCAGTCCGGGCCGTACCAGGTGCCGGGCCAGCAGTACCAGGGCGGGTTCCCCAACAACTTCCCGCAGAGCCTCGCCCCCCAGCAGCCGCCGAAGCCCCAGCAGGCCAACGCCAACGAGGTCACCTCGCAGCAGCTGATCAAGCGGGCGAAGCGGCCGCCGCAATCGGGCTGGCGCAAGACCCTGCACTCGATGACCGGCGGCCTGGTCAACCTGGGCGAGAGCCCGGCCGACCTGCGCCGGCGCGAGCTGATCGGCCGCATCAACCAGCCCCTGCGCGGCTGCTACAAGATCGCGATGCTGAGCTTGAAGGGCGGCGTCGGCAAGACCACGACGACGACCACGCTCGGCTCCACGTTCTCGTCGCTGCGCGGTGACCGGGTCATCGCGGTGGACGCCAACCCGGACCGCGGCACGCTGGCGCTGAAGGTGCCGAGGGAGACCACGGCGACCGTGCGGCACCTGCTGCGCGACGCGTCCCGCATCACCCGGTACAGCGATGTGCGCGCCTACACGTCCCAGTCGCCGAGCCGGCTGGAGATCCTCGCGTCCGAGCAGGACCCGGCGGTGTCCGAGGCGTTCAGCGATGAGGACTACCTGCGCACGGTCGCGCTGCTGGAGCTGTTCTACAACATCGTGCTGACGGACTGCGGCACCGGCCTGATGCACTCGGCCATGAAGGGCGTGCTCGACCAGGCCGACTCGCTGGTGCTCGTCTCGTCCGGTTCGGTGGACGGCGCGCAGACCTCGGCGGCCACGCTCGACTGGCTCGACGCGCACGGGTACCGCGACCTGGTCGCGAAGTCCGTCGCGGTGATCAACTCGGTGCGGCCGGGCTCGGGCAAGGTAGACCTGGACAAGCTGGCCGCGCACTTCGCCCAGCGCTGCCGCGCCGTGGTGCGCATCCCGTTCGACCAGCACCTGGAGGAGGGCGCCGAGATCGAGCTGGACAAGCTCGCCCCGGACACCCGGCTCGCGCTGCTGGAGCTCGCCGCCACCGTCGCGGACGACTTCCCGAACAACTAGGACGCGGTGCGGGGGCCCGCCACGAGGCCCCCGCACCGTCATTCCTCTTCTTCCGGCTTCTTCTTCTTGCGCTGCTCACCGAGCTTGCGCAGGAAGTCCGGATCGTCGTCGGGCGCGATGATCCGGCGGCTGGGGGCGGTATCGACCCGGTCAGGTCCGAACGAGCGCCACAGCAGCACGGCGATCGTGATCGCACCGACCACCGCGAGCAGGTACAGCATGGTCGCCACCTCCTTTGCCACGAGATTACCCGCGTCGCGGAGGTGTGCGGCCTCAGTGCCGGACGGGTTCGGTCGCCTCGGTCGTGAGCTGCGACAACAGCTCCTGGACCTCGGACTCGCGGAACCGGCGGTGCCCGCCGGGCGTGCGGATGGAACCGATGCGGCCGGCGGTGGCCCACCGGGTCACCGTCTTGGGGTCGACACGGAACAGGTTGGCGACCTCACCCGGCGTGAGCAGTCGTTCCCCCGCGTGTGCTGTCACGGTCACGGTGATCCTCCCCGGTGGCGAACAGACGTACCGGACGCATCGTGGCATCCCACCCTTCGGGTACTCGAACGCTTGGGTGATGGTAAAGAGGTAGCAAAGGGACGAAGCGTGCGGTTCGGACATCACCGCGGGTGGCCCTAGGCTGTGGCCGGTGGACGCTCTTGATCGCCAGATCATCGCCGCTCTCCGGGTCAACGGTCGGGCCACCTACGCCGACCTCGGGCGCAAGGTCGGCCTGTCGGCCTCGGCCGTGCACGAGCGGGTCGGCAAGCTGGAAGCCACCGGCGTCATCGTCGGCTACCACGCGGTGGTCGACCCGAGCGCGGTCGGCCTGGGCGTCACCGCGCTCGTGAGCATCCACCCCACGGACACCGCGGACGACGACGAGCTCGCCGTCTCGCTGGCCGAGCTGGTCGAGGTCGAGTCCTGCTACCGGGTGGCGGGCGACGAGTCGTTCATCGTGAAGGTGCGGGTCGCGACCGTGGACGACCTGGAGCGCTCGCTGGGCCGGCTGCGCCGCATCCAGGGCGTGGCGCGCACCCGCACGACGGTCGTGCTGTCCACCCGCTTCGAGGGGCGGCCGAACACCGACGAGGCCGGGGACCCGAGGACCGGCCCGGAGGCGGGCGCGTAGCCTGGGTAACCGTGCACCTGGGTCGTGATGTGACGCTCTACATCGGCGCGCGCCTGGGCATGGTCGCCGCGGTCACCGCGCTGCTCGTGCTCGCCAACGTGCCGCTGCTGGTGGCGCTGGCGGTGGGTGTCGTCGTGGCGCTGCCCCTCTCGCTGTTCGTGTTCAAGGGCCTGCGCACGCGGGTCGCGCAGGGGCTGGAGGCCAAGCAGGCCGTGCGCCGCGCCGAACGCGACCGGCTGCGCGCCGAGCTGCGCGGCGACACCGCCACCGGGCAGTCCTGAGCAGCGGGCCCCCGGTGCGGCAGGTCTAGTGCAGCAGGCCCCTCGTTCGCCCCGGGCCACCCGGAGCGCGCCGAGGGCGACGCCGAGCGGGTTCAACCCCACCTCCCGGGCGCCTTCCACATCGGCCCGCCACCGCGCCGAGTAGCGGTCCCCACGGCTGTGCGGCAGCAGCGCGGCGGCGACCCGCACCCGCGCCAGGGCGAGTCGGGTCATCAGATGACCTCCGGTCCCGTCGGGTGGCCGGCGCGTTCGAGGCGGTCGAGCAGGGGGTGGACGCTGCCGGACGTCCGTCCGGTCGCTGTCGAGCGGCACACCGAGCACGTCGACGGTGGCCCGGCCGATCCTGCCGAGCGGTTCCACGCCCCTGATCACACAGGTGGACCAGCGCGCGTCCACCGTCTCGGCGGTACGGATCGGTTCCGTGGAAAAGTACCGTTCTGTACCGCTATCCCGTCAGCTGCCTCCATCCTGCCGAAGGGGCTGTCCAGTGACCCGTTCCCGTGCACGTCGATTAGTCGGCGCGGCCGTCCTCTCGCTCGGACTCGTCGCGACCTCCCTGTCCGCGACGTCCGCGGCCTCCGCCGCCGATCCCGTCGCCGCCACCTCCGCCACCTCCGCACCGCGCGTCGCCGTCGGCATGTCGCTGGCGATGCAGCGCGACCTCGGCCTCACCGCCGAGGGCGTCCAGGCCAGGCTCGCCCAGGAGGAGCGGGCCCGCGCCGCCGAGACCGTCGCGCGCACGCTCTACGGCTCCTCCTACGCGGGCAGCTGGTTCGACCCGGCCACCGGCAAGCTCGCCGTGGCCGTCGCCGGGACCGCCGCCACCGCGCCGACCGGCCTCGACGTCACCGTCGTGCCCGTCGCGCACACCCACGCCCAGCTCGACGCCGCCAAGACCGCCATCGACCGCCAGGCCGGCCGGTCCGCACCGGCGGGCGTCAACAGCTGGTACGTCGACGTCAAGACCAACACCGTCGTCGTCTCGGTCAACCGCCACCGCGTCGACGACGCCGTGACGAAGTTCGTCGAGGCCGCCAGGACCGCCCACCCCGCCGTGCGCGTGGTCGAGGAGGAGCACTCGCCCGTGACGAGGGCCGACGTCGTCGGCGGCTGGCCCTACTGGATCAACTACGGCGGTCGCTGCTCGGTCGGCTTCGCCGTGTACGGCGGTTTCGTCACGGCGGGCCACTGCGGCACGCCCGGTTCCTCGGCCAGCGACCAGGCGGGCGCGCTGCTCGGCCACTTCGCGGGCTCGACGTTCCCCTACTACGACTACGCCTGGGTGCGGGCGAGCGCCGGCGTGAACCTCTACGGGTACATGGAGGGCTACGACGGCTACTGGTACTACGTGCGCGGGTCGTCGCAGGTGCCGGTCGGCTCGGGCGTGTGCCGCTCCGGCTCCACCACCGGGATGTGGTGCAACTACATCCTCGGGCGCGGCCAGACCGTGAACTACCCGCAGGGCGTCGTCTACGGCCTGACCCGCACGAACGTGTGCGCGGAGCCGGGTGACTCGGGCGGCTCGTGGCTGAGCGCCAACCAGGCGCAGGGCGTGACGTCGGGCGGTTCGGGCAACTGCTCGTCCGGTGGCACGACCTACTACCAGGAAGTCAACCCGATCCTGTCGGCCTACGGGCTGTCGCTGATCCTGACCTGATCGGTCCTTGACCCGGTCCCCGCCCCGGGGACCGGGTCAGGCCCGTCCGAACAGCTCCACCGCCTCGCCGGCCAGGCGGTCCACCACGTGCTCCAGCTCCAGCGCCTCCAGCCAGTGCCGCGGGATCGCGTCCACGCCGTCCCGCGCGCCGAGCAGGTTCCCGCACAGCGCGCCGGTCGAGTCGCTGTCGCCCGAGTGGTTGACCGCGAGCAGCAGCCCGTCGCCGAGGTCCCGCGCGGTGAGCGCGGTGAGCACCGCGATGGCCAGCGCCTCCTCACCCACCCAGCCACCGCCGAGCGTCGTCTCGATCACCTCCGGCGTCGGCCGCACGCCCTTCGCGCCCATCTCCACGGCCAGGTCCAGCAGCGCCAGCTGCTCCTGGTGGCCGTCCCACCGGACCAGCTCGGCGCGCGCCACCCCGATCGCGGGCAGCAGCGCGAGCCCCGCCAGCACCTGCTGCACGAGCACCGCGAGCACGCCCGCCGACAGGTAGCCGCTCGGGTGCCCGTGGGTCAGCGCGCCGGTCGCCGCGGCCAGCCCGAACACCTCGCGCACGTCGTCCGACCACAGCGCCACCGGTGCGGCGCGCATGACGGCGCCGCAGCCCTTGGAGTCGTTGATCGGGTCGTCGACCGTGCCCAGCACCCCCGAGCGCAGCGCGGTCAGGCACGTGTTGCCCGGCGCGCGCAGCTCGTGCAGCCCGCGCACGCCCAGCAGCCAGCCGTCCCCGGGCACCTCCGGGCCGCCCTGGGTGCGCAGCCACCGCCCGTAGGCCGCCCGCACCTCGTGCACCGGGTCGCTGCCCCGCCGCCGCGCCAGGACCAGCCCCTCCAGCGTGAACAGGGTCATCTGGGTGTCGTCGGTGATCGCGCCGAGCCTGCCGTAGGCGGGCGCGTAGTCGGCGAGGCCGGACGGGCCGAACCGTTGCCGGACGCGGTCGATCCGGTCGAACTCGATCGAGCCGCCGAGCGCGTCGCCGACGGCGCCGGCGAGGAGGCTGCCGCGGAAAGAGCTGCTCAGGAGTGAGGTCACGCCGCAGAAGTTATCGTGCCGGCGTGAGTACTTCGGTAGATCGATGTTCCCCCCGCACCCGCGAGTGGGTGTGCGAGGCCGTCCGCATCATCGAGGCGGACGCCAACCGCAGCGCCGACACCCACCTGCTGCGCTTCCCCCTGCCCCCGGAGTGGGGGATCGACCTGTACCTGAAGGACGAGTCGACCCACCCCACGGGCTCGCTCAAGCACCGCCTCGCGCGGTCGCTGTTCCTCTACGCCATCTGCAACGGCTGGGTCGTCGGCGGCACGCCCGTGATCGAGGCGTCGTCCGGCTCCACGGCGGTGTCCGAGGCGTACTTCGCGCGGCTGCTCGGCCTGCCGTTCATCGCCGTCATGCCCCGCTCGATCAGCCCGGAGAAGATCGCGCTGATCGAGCGCCAGGGCGGCCGGTGCCACTTCGTGGACGAGCCGAGCGCGATCTACGACGAGTCCCGGCGGCTCGCGACCGAGCTGGACGGGCACTTCATGGACCAGTTCACGCACGCCGAGCGGGCCACCGACTGGCGGGGCAACAACAACATCGCCGAGTCGGTGTTCCAGCAGATGGCGCTGGAGGCCGCGCCCGAGCCCGAGTGGGTCGTGGTCGGCGCGGGCACCGGCGGCACGAGCGCCACCATCGGCCGCTACGTCCACTACCGGAAGCTGCGGACGCGGCTCGCCGTCGTGGACCCCGAGCACTCGGTGTTCTTCGACGCGTGGCGCGACGGCGACGGCTCGCTGACCTCGGCGCGGGGCTCGCGGATCGAGGGCATCGGCCGGCCGCGCGTCGAGCCTTCGTTCATCGGGCAGGTCATCGACCGCATGGTGAAGGTGCCCGACGCGGCGTCGATCGCGACGATCCGGCGCGTCGAGGACGTCCTCGGGCGGCGCGTCGGCGGCTCGACCGGCACCAACCTGTGGGGCGCGTTCCAGTTGATCGCGGAGATGCGCATGTCCCGGCAGCGGGGCAGCGTGGTGACCCTGCTGTGCGACGGCGGCGAGCGGTACGCGAACACGTACTACTCGGACGAGTGGGTCGCGGCGCAGGGCATGGACCTCGTCCCGCACCTGAAGACGCTCGACGAGTTCCTGACCACGGGCGCCTGGACGACCTGACGTCCGTTTGCTCGTGCACGTTTGTGGGAGCGGGGTGGAACGCGCGGCGGGCGCCGCGCGTCGCAGCGGGATCGGCGGCGTGTGTCGGAGAGGGGCGAGCGGTGGGCGCTTGGCGGACAGCGGACGTGCTGACGGCCGAGGACGTGCTGACGAGGTCGGTCGCCGACGCCGACAGGGCGATCCGGGAGGCGGCGAAGCTGCGCTACCCGCAGCGCGAGCCGTCCGCGGACGACGTGCGGCGGGTGATGCAGTACGCCAAGTCCAACGAGGCGTCCCCCGAGCTGCGGGCGCTCCAGCGGCGCATCGCCGGCGGCTACCTGAGCTGGCGGCAGGTGCTGCTGGGCGAAGCCGCCGACGACCGGGGCGTGAAGGCGGCCCTGGAGGCGGACCGGGCCGCCCTCTCCGCCCTGTGCCGGGGCGAGGAGCCGCGCGTCGTCGCCCCCGAACCCGCGCCCCGCGACGACGACGAGCCGCTGTCGTTCACCGAGGACGCCTGGTAGCCGGTCGGCCCGTCAGCCCCCGCCCTCAGCCGAGGACGAGCGCCGCGGGCACCGCGATGCCCCACACGAGCATCGCCAGGCCGGTGTCGCGCAGCACCGGGATCAGGTCGCGGCCCGTCGCGCCCTTGAGGACGCGGCGGGCGCCCAGCAGGGCGAGGGGCAGGGCGAGGAAGCCCACCAGGGACAGCGGGACGCGCAGGCCGATCGCCAGGGTGATGACGAACGGGATCGTCACCAGCGCCAGGTAGAGGATGCGCGAGTCCCGGTCGCCGAGGGTCGTCGACAGCGTCCGCTTGCCCGCCCGCAGGTCCGTGGGGATGTCGCGCAGGCTGTTGGCGACCATCACGCCGGTGGAGAACGCGCCCATCGCGACCGCGCCGCCGATGCCGATGCCGGTGACCTCGCCGGTCTGCACGTACAGCGTGCCGAGCACCGCCGCCGGGCCGAAGAACAGGAAGACGGCCAGCTCGCCCAGGCCCGAGTACCCGTACGGCTTGCGCCCGCCGGTGTAGAACCACGCGGCGGCGATGCACACCGCGCCGAACGCGATCATCCACCAGCGTCCGGACAGCGCGACCAGCACGAGGCCCGCGACGGCGGCGAGGCCCAGCGCCGCGAACGCCGCCGCGCGCACCGCCCCCGGGTCGGCCGAGCCCGAGCCGACCAGGCGGAACGGGCCGACGCGGTCGGCGTCCGTGCCCCGGATGCCGTCCGAGTAGTCGTTGGCGTAGTTGACGCCCACCTGGAGCGCCACCGACACCACCAGCGCCAGGACCGTCAGGGTCGCGTCGAAGCCGTCGACGTGGTGCGCGGCGCCCGCGCCGACCAGGACCGGTGCGATCGAGTTCGGCAGCGTGCGGGGGCGGGTCCCCGAGACCCACTGGGCGACTGTGGCCATGCCGGACATCCTCCGACATGGTGAACGGGGACCCGCTCCCGGGTGGTTCCCGCCGTCAGCAGGCGGTCGCGCCCGAGACGCCCGACACGTAGGCGCGGGCGACGAACTTGCCCGACGCGATCCGGTACCAGAGGTTCGACGTGCCCTGCGTGCCCGTCACGGACTGGCCGGTGACCTGGCACTCGACGCGGACCTGCGCGTAGTTCGCGGCGATGCCCACCTGCGAGGCCGTCGAGGTGGCGCCGCCGCGGACGTTCACCGTGCCGTTCTGGGCCTCGGTGCGGACGAACCCGGCCGGGCCGGACCCGGTCCACTGGTAGGTGACGGTGACCCACGCGTTGTCGGTCAGCTTCAGGCCATCCCAGAAGGTGCCGTCGGCCAGGTCGATGCCCGCCGGGTTGGCGACCGTGCGGCCGAACTGGTCCTTGCCGCCGTTGTAGCCGTTCTCGTAGGCGGCCTGGGCCTCCGGCTTGCCCTGGGGCAGGTCCTTCCACATCTCGCGGGTGGCCGACGGGTTCCAGTAGTCGTCCTTGGTGTTCCACGGGCCGACGTCCCACACCGGGGCCCACTCGCAGCGGCCGTTCGACGCGCACACCCGCACGCTGTAGGTGCCGGTGCCCTTGGCGCTCAGGCCCCGGCGGGACGGCAGCGCGACGAAGTGGTCGCGCGACACGATCACGTGGCCGTTCGCGGTGGTGCCGCCGACGAGGCCCTCGCGCGTGGCGTACACCCGGTAGGACAGGCCGGCGGCTTCGGCCGTGACGCCGTCGGTCCTCGCGGGCGCGCTGAACGCCCGCAGGTCGAGCCGCCGGACCTCCGGCGTGGCCTTCTCGGCGGTCAGCGCGACGCGCACCTGCACGGTCCCGACGGCCCGCGGCAGGACGGCCGGCGCGTCGGGGCGGGCCTCGACCCACTCGGTCCACCGGTCGCCGCCGAGCGCGCCGCGCACGTCGACCGCCACCTCGGCGCCGGCCGGGACGGTGCTCTCGACGGTCGCGGCCACGGCGTTGGCCGGTGCGCCCAGGTCGTGCGGTTCGAGCAGGAGGAACCCGGTGCGCACGGCGGCCCGTGCGCTGGCGGGCGTCGGCGCGGCCCGGTCGAGGCGTATCGCGCCGTCGTGCGCGCCGACCCCGGTGTCATCAGCGTCGACGGTGGTCAGGTCGGCTCGCCACTCGGCGTCACCGGCGGCTGCGGCGGGTGTCGCCAGCCCTGCGGTGAGGACGGTGGCGAGGGCGAGCGGGAACAGGTAGCGCCTGGTCATCGCAGCACTCCTCGTCCGGACACGCGGTGCGGGGGAACCGCGGCAGGGCCGCGTGTCACGGCCTGCCGAGCCAATCGCCCGGAAGGGTTACCTGTCAACCAACCGTGAACCGACCTTGCGAGAAAGTCACTCGAAGGAGTTCGCGACCGCCCGGCGATCGACCTTGCCGGGGCCGCGCAGGGGCAGTTCGCGCACGAAGACCACCCGCTTCGGGATCGCGAACCGGCCGACCGCCTCCCCGACCGCCGCGCGCAGCGCCGCCTCGTCCGGTGGGTTCCCGAAATCCTCCGGGACCACCGCGGCCGCCACCACGTGCCCCCATTCGGGGTCGGCGAGCGGCACCGCGCACGCCTCGCGCACCCCCGCCTGCGCGGCGAGCGCCCGCTCCACCTGGAGCGGGGCGATCTTCTCGCCGCCGCTGATGATCACGTCGTCGGCCCGGCCGAGGACTTCCAGCACGCCGTCGGGCCGGACGCGCCCCAGGTCACCCGTGCGGAACCACTCGCCGAACGGCTCGCCGCCCTGGTAGCCGAGCGCCAGCACCGGTCCCCGGACCTCGATCCGGCCGTCGACCAGCCGCACGTGGACGCCGTCGAGCGGCAGCCCGTCGTAGACGCACCCGCCGGACGTCTCGCTCATGCCGTAGGTGGTGACCACGCGGACGCCCAGCCGACGTGCCCGCTCCAGCAGCGCGTGCGGCGTGGCGGCCCCGCCGAGCAGCACGGCGTCGAACTGCCGCAGTGCCGCCAGCCCGGGGCCCTCGGTGGCCACGAGCCGACCCAACTGGGTCGGGACCAGCGCCGTGTAGCGCCGTCCGGGCGAGGCCAGGACGGCCTGCGCGGCGGTGGCGAACCCGGACGCCCGGAAGCCGCCGGAGAGGTCCACCACGCCCGGCTCGGTGCCGGCCACGACCGAGCGCACGAGCACCTGGATGCCCGCGATGTGCGTGGTGGGCAGCGCGAGCAGCCACGTGCCCGGCCCGCCGAGCCGCTCGTGCGTCAGCCGCGCCGAGGTGACCAACGCCTCGGCGGACAGCAGGACGACCTTGGGCGTCCCGGTGGACCCGGACGTGCCCACCGCCACCGCGGCCCCGGTCTCCCAGCCGCGGAGGGCGGGCAGCGGCCCGCCCCCGGGCTGGGCCACCAGCGGCAGCCCGACGTCGCCCGGGGTGTCGGCGGGGGAGTGCGGAGCGGTGAGGGCGGGGGCCAGCGCGGCCCGGAGTGCCGTGAGGGTGATCATCGGCTCAGTAGTGGTAGGGGTAATCGGACCAGTCGGGCTCCCGCTTCTCCAGGAAGGCGTCACGGCCCTCCACGGCTTCGTCGGTCATGTAGGCCAGGCGGGTCGTCTCGCCCGCGAAGAGCTGCTGACCCACCAGGCCGTCGTCGATCAGGTTGAACGCGTACTTCAGCATCCGCTGCGCGGTCGGGGACTTGCCGTTGATCTCCGCCGCCCACTCCAGCGCCGTCGCCTCCAGCTCGGCGTGCGGCACCACGGCGTTGACGGCGCCCATCCGGTGCATGTCGTCGGCGCTGTAGGTGCGCCCCAGGAAGAAGATCTCCCGGGCGAACTTCTGGCCGACCTGCCGTGCCAGGTACGCCGAGCCGTAGCCGCCGTCGAAGCTGCCCACGTCCGCGTCCGTCTGCTTGAACTTCGCCTGCTCGGCGCTCGCCAGCGTGAGATCGCACACCACGTGCAGGCTGTGCCCGCCACCGGCCGCCCACCCCGGCACGACCGCGATCACGACCTTCGGCATGAACCGGATCAGGCGCTGGCACTCCAGGATGTGCAGCCGGCCGGCCCGCGCCGGGTCGACGGTGTCGGACGTCTCACCCGAGGCGTACTGGTAGCCGCTGCGCCCGCGGATGCGCTGGTCGCCGCCCGAGCAGAACGCCCACCCGCCGTCACGGGGGGACGGCCCGTTGCCGGTCAGCAGCACGCAGCCGACGTCCGAGCTCATCCGCGCGTGGTCCAGCGCGCGGTACAGCTCGTCCACCGTGTGCGGGCGGAACGCATTGCGCACCTCCGGCCGGTTGAACGCGATGCGCACCGTGCCCTGGTCGACCGCGCGGTGATAGGTGATGTCGGTGAAGTCGAAGCCCTCGACCCGCTTCCAGCGGGTGGGGTCGAACAGCTCGGAAACGTCCTGGTCTGCCACGCCAGGGACAATAAGCCCGAGCCGGAGCTGAGAACGGGACCGCCCTGCGGCGTGGACGGGTGGCGGGGAGGGCCTGGTAGCGGGTCATGTCCCCATTGTTCGAACACCTGTTCGACTCAGCAAGGGGAGTCACCCCATCGTGCACTGGGGGACAATGTCCAGGTGAACCCGTCCACCGCGCAGGCCAGGGTGCTCGTCGACGAGCTGATCCGCAACGACGTCCGGCACGTCGTGCTGAGCCCCGGATCGCGCAACGCACCGCTGTCGTTCGCCCTCCACGAGGCGGCGGTGGCCGGGCGGATCACCCTCCACGTGCGCGTCGACGAGCGCACGGCCGGCTTCCTCGCCCTGGGCCTGGCCCGCGGCGACGGTCGCCCGGTGGCCGTGACCTGCACCTCCGGCACGGCGGTGGCCAACCTGCACCCGGCGGTGCTGGAGGCGCGGCACGCGAACGTCCCCGTCATCGCGCTCACCGCCGACCGCCCGGTCGAGCTGTACCGCACGGGCGCCAGCCAGACCGTGGACCAGCAGCGGGTGTTCGGCCTGGACACCCTCCAGTTCCCCATCGCCGAGCGCCGCACCGGCCAGAACGGCCTGTGGCGCTCCCTGGTCTGCCGCGTCGTCGCCACGGCCCGCGAGCAGGGCCCGGTGCACCTCAACGTGCCGTTCCGCGACCCGCTGGTGCCCGACGGCGACGACGACTGGCCCGAGGACCTCGACGGCCGCCCGTTCGACGTCCCGTGGACCCGCGTCGCCGAGCGCGCCACCACCTCGCTGCACACCGCCGACCACCTCGGCCCGCGCACCCTCGTGGTCGTCGGCGACAGCGACCTCGACATCACCGACCTCGCCGAGCGCGCGGGCTGGCCGGTCGTCGCCGAACCCACCGAGGGCACCGGCCTCGCCCTGCGCCACGGCTCGCTGCTGCTCAACTCCGACCTCCCCGCGCACCTGGAGCCCCAGGCCCTGGTTGTGGTGGGCCGCCCCACGCTGACCAGGGGTGTGCTGAAGCTCATCGCCCGCACCCCCGTCGTGCACGTGCTCAGCCGCGACCTCGACTGGCCGGACCCGCAGTTCGCCGCCACGCACACCTCGACCGACCTGGTGCTGGGCGAGCACGAGGTGGACCACGACTGGCTCACCTCGTGGCAGCACGCCGACAAGGCGGTGTCCGACGTGGTGGACGACCTGCTCGCCGGGCAGCCGTGGCCGACCGGCCTGCACGTGGCCCGCGACGTGGTGGCGGCGCTGCCGGCGGGCGCGAACCTGTTCCTCGGCTCGTCGAACCCGGTCCGCGACGTCGACCTGGTCGCCGCGCCCCGCCCGGACGTGACCACGTTCGCCAACCGCGGCGTGGCCGGCATCGACGGCAGCGTCTCCACGGCCGCCGGCCTCGCGCTGACCGCCGGCCCGACGGTCGCGCTGATCGGTGACCTGACGTTCCTGCACGACGCCAACGGCCTGCTCATCGGCCCCGGCGAGCCCCGGCCGGACCTGACCGTCGTGGTGCTCAACGACGACGGCGGCGGCATCTTCGCGCTGCTGGAGCAGGGCGCGCCGGAGCACGCGGCGACGTTCGAGCGGGTCTTCGGCACGCCCCACGGCGTCGACCTCGCGGCCCTGTGCGCGGCGCACCACGTGCCCCACGTGCGGGCGCTGGACGCCGATCACCTGCGGCGCGAACTGGGCCGTCCGGACGGGATCAAAGTCGTCGAGATCCGTGCGGAGCGGAACGAATTGCGCACTCTGCACGCGCGGTTGAAGGCCGCCGTGTCAACGGCGTTCCACTAGCCGAAACCTACGTACGGGGGTATGCCGCCCCCCACACCGGGGCTAGCTTGCCGGGCATGTCCCTGAGAGCGAAGCTGACCCTCGGTACCGCCACCGCGGCGTCCCTGCTGCTGCTCGCCGGCACGGCGACGGCGGCGCAACCAGGAGCGCCGGGCATCGGCGACCCGTACTACCCGAGTGCGGGCAACGGCGGGTACGACGTTTCCCACTACGACATCAGGCTCAACTACCAGCCGGCGAACGACAACCTCTCCGGCACCACGACGATCCTGGCCAAGACCACCCAGGACCTCACCCGGTTCAACCTGGACTTCCTGCTGAAGGCGAGTTCGGTCCGGATCAACAACAAGGTCGCGCGGTTCACGCAGGCGGGCGGCGAACTCGTGGTCGACCCGCGCGCCACCCTGCGCGCGGGCACCGCCCTGACGATCGTGGTCACCTACTCCGACGTGCCGTCGAGCCACGCGGTGGACGGCTACACGTCGTGGAAGCGGACCCCGGACGGCGCGCTCGCGATCGACCAGCCGGACATCGCGCCGTGGTGGTTCCCGAGCAACAACCACCCGACCGACAAGGCCACGTTCGACGTGTCGGTGGCCGTGCCGAGCGGTGTCGAGGTGATCTCCAACGGCACGTTCGGCGGCACGACCCAGCAGATCAACGGCTGGACCCGCTGGCGCTACCGCAGCGCCCAGCCGCAGGCCACCTACCTGGCGTTCGTGGCGATCGGGCAGTTCGAGATCCGCCAGTCCACGGACGCCGCCGGCCGCCCGGTCCTCAACGCCTACTCGGAGCGCCTGGGCGCGGACCACGGCGCGTCGGTGGCGTCGATCGAGCGCACGCCCGAGGTGACGGAGTTCCTGGAGGAGTCCTTCGGGCCCTACCCGTTCGAGGCGCAGGGCGGCGTGGCGACGCCCGGCATCGGCTTCGCGCTGGAGAACCAGACCCGCTCCACCTACGACGCCGCGTTCTTCCGGCGCGGCTCGAACACCTACGTCGTCGCGCACGAGGTCGCGCACCAGTGGTTCGGCGACTCGGTGTCGGTGCGGCGCTGGCGGGACATCTGGCTGAACGAGGGCTTCGCCAGCTACGCCGAGTTCCTGTGGTCGGAGCACGTCGGCGAGGGCACGGCCCAGGAGAACGCCGATTACCTCTACTCGCTGTACCCGGCCGACGACCCGTTCTGGACGGTGCTGCCGGGCGACCCGGGCGCGGCGAACCAGTTCGACGGGGCCGTGTACGACCGGGGCGCTATGGCCGTGCACGCGCTGCGCGCCGAGATCGGCGACGAGGCGTTCTTCGGGCTGCTGAAGGAGTGGCTCGCCGGGCACCGCAACGGTGACGCGTCGATCGAGGACTTCGTCGCGCTCGCCGAGCGGGTGTCCGGCCGGCAGCTCGACGAGCTGTTCCGGATCTGGCTGTTCACCCCGGAGAAGCCGGCCGCCGCGCCGGGCTCGGCGGGTGGCGCGCAGGCCAGGACCGCTGTCGCCCCGGCGGAGCCGAAGTCGTACCGGAAGATCCGCGAGACGCGCGAGCTGCTCGCCGCCCACGACCACTGAGTGCGGGCTCCTGAACGTAGAACTCCCGGGTCCCGAACGTAGAACTCAGAGGACTTGAGCGTTGGACTCTCGGGCCCTGGACGCTGGACTCTCGGGTCCTGGACGTTGGACTCTCGGGTCCTGGACGTTGGACTCTCGGGGCCGGCCCGGTCGGGTCGGCCCCGAGAGGTCGGTCAGGAGGTCGCGCCCAGGGCGTTCACGACCTTGGTGGTGATGGCGGAGTGGCCGGTCACCGTGCCGGGCGCGATCCACGGGTCGTGCGGCTCCGGGCCGGCGACGATGCGCTCGCCGATGAAGTCGCCGGTGGCCGGGTCCACGATCAGCTCGCGGTGCTCGGCCGGGCTCTCGATGGTGATGGCGACGCCCACGCGGCCGTCCAGGACCACGTTGCCGTCGGTCACCGTCACGCCGTCGAGCGTCGCCAGCGCCCGGTAGAGCGCGGAGCGCAGGTCGGCGGGCACCAGGCCGGTGCGCAGCAGCTGCACGGCCCAGTGGAACATCGTGGTCGGCGCGCCGCCGCGGTGCGCGGTGGCGTCGCGCAGCCACTGCGCGAGGGCCTGCGGGTCGCGGGGGAGGCCCGTGTAGAAGTCCGGGTTGTCCCAGTCCTGCGGGTCGCCGCACACCTTCCTCGGCTGCGAGTTCGGGAAGAAGTCGCCGCACCTGCCGCGCCGCTCGCCCTTCGCGGTCACGTCCGGCTCGGGCAGCGGGGCCTCCGACTGCGGCACCGAACCGCCCAGGAACTTCGCGCCCTCCAGCGGCGTGCGCCGGTTCAACCACTCCTGGGTGACGTCCTGGGGAATCCACGTCTCGGTGCGCGACTCGACCAGGTAGTCGTAGCCGGCCGGCGTCGGATTCGGGTCGTCGACGGACGACCCGGTCATCACGCCGCGCTGGTTCCACTCGTGCGCGGCGATGTAGCGGTACTGGCCGGGCGCGAGCGGCTGGTCGACGGCGGTGATCGCGTCGGCCGCCATGGTCAGGTACTCCCGCGCGGACAGCAGTCGGACCGGCGGCACCTCCGACTCCGTGACGCCGGTGGTCAGCGGTTCCGCGACCTGCTCGACGGTGGTGCCGCTGTTGTTCACCGCCACCACGCCCGTGACCAGGGCGGCGGCCGCGGCGACGGCGACCGGCAGGTACCAGCGGCGGGACGCGGGGCGCTTCGGGGCGGCCGACTCGGCCGCGGCGGCGGCCAGCACGCGGGCGCGCACGGCGTCCAGCGGGGCGTCCGACGTGCGGGCGTCGCGGTTCAGTTCGTCGAGCGCGTCGTCGAGTTCACGCATCGCGGGTGGTCTCCTCGGTGAGCAGGGCTTGGAGCCTGGTGCGGACCCGGTGCAGCCGGGAGCGGACGGTGCTGTCGTTCTCGCCGAGCGCGGCGGCGACCTCGGCCGGGGTCAGCCCGGCCCACGAGGTGAGCAGCAGCGCGTCCCGGTCCTCGTCGCGCAGCGCGGCGAGCGCGCGGGACAGCACCTCGGTGCTGCGCTGGGCGTCCACGCGGTCGGCGACGGCGGCGCCGTGGTCGGGTTCCGGCCTGCCGACGAGCCGCAGCCGGGCCCGGTGCCCCCTGGCCTCGCGGCGGACGTGCTCGTGCACGAGGTTCGTGGCGATCCCGTAGAGCCAGCCCTTCACGGGCGCGCGGTCGGGGTCGTAGCTGTGCCGCCGCTTCAGCGCCACCAGGAACGTCTCGGCGACCAGGTCGTCGGCCGCCGACTCGCCGACCCGGCCGGCCAGGTAACCGCGCAGCCGCCGGGCGTGCGCGTCGAACAGCTCGGCGAACGCGGCGGTGACGTCGGGCCCGCGGAGGTCCGGGGGTTTGTCCAGTGCTGTGGTCACGTACCGATTGGCCGCAGCCCCGTCCGGTGTCCCGGTGACCCCTGTCACATACTCCAGTCCTTGCGCATGCCCCACGTCGCCATCCCGCCGACGCGCGGCGGGTTCGCCGGCCCCTGCTCGGGCAGCGTCACGACCACCTTGCCCCGTTCGTGTGTCCATGACGTGTCGGTCGGACCCGATGCCTGCTGGGAGCGCGTCAGAGGTCATGAGCGCGATTGGCTCGTCACCCTGGCGGGTTTCGTGGAAGGCGTTCAACGCGTTCGCCACGCCGTTCCGATAGAGCCGAAGTCGTACCGGAAGATCCGCGGAACGCGCCGACTGCTCGCCGCGCACGACTACTGAGCGTGGGCCTGAACGGCGAACTCGGCGGTTCTGAATCGACGACTCGCGCGGGCTGTGCTGACGACTCGCGAGCCGACCGGGTCAGTCCCAGCGCGGTTGCCACTCGATCCCGTCAGGCCATCCGCCGCCGTTGTCCATGAACTCGTGCGCTGCCCGGCGTGCTTCGGCCAAGGGGATTTCCGCGTCTGCGGGGAACTCGGTATCCGAGCCGGTGAAGTAGTAGATGGGGGGTGGCTCGGCGGTGCGGTCCCCCTTGCTGATGCAGCCGTCCGGCTTGTCCGGTCCGAAGTAGTAGAGGACTCCACGCCCGGTCCTGGCGTCCAGACCGACGTCCAACAGCACGTGACCAGGATCTTCGGCGGTCAGCAGTTGGACGGTGATGGGAGCGTTCCACGTCACCACCGTGTCCAACACGGCATCCAGTTCGGCCGGGGTGTGCACGATGGTGGGCCCTTCGGCGTTTCGGTCGAACCATGCTTCTAGCGCCACCACGGGCGGGCACCTCCTGTGTATCGCTTGCGGAACCGTTCGCCTTTTTCGGTCGTGCCGTGCACGGTCAGTGTGGCCCCCTCCGGGAGGAGGATCGGCACGAGGGTGTCGCAGCCGAACCGTCCGACACAGGGAATGTTGTTGATGATGACCGTGACGTGCCGAATGCCTTCCTCGACCATGCGGGCCGCCAGCTTGATCTCCACGTCCGCTGTTTTCGCGGCGGGGCCGGGTATGCCCATGCCCTTGAGTCGGGCGTCCGCAGCTTTGGCGTGCTCGTCCCGCCCGCTGATGATCGGTTGAGCGGTGCCATCGGGGCCTATCCACCGACCATGTGTCTTGTGGCCGGTGTTGGGCACCACGGTCGGGGGTAGTTCGCGCCGCAGTCGCTCGATGCGTTCGGGCGGGATGACCGGTGGGTCGGTCGGTTCGGCCTGGCGGGTAGGTGGCCGTTGCGGTGGCTGCGCCGGGGAAGGGGCGCTTTCGGTCGTCAGGTGGTCCGCGTAGCCCTCGGCGGTTTTCACGGCCTCGTTGAGCAGCGGCCACAGGTATCCCTTGCACCCGTCCTTCACCGCCAGGAACGACGCCAACATCGGGTCCACGTCCGGATCGGTGGAACCCGTCAGCGTCCGCGCCAGTTCGTCGTGGGCTTCCTCGGCCAGGTCTTCCGCCCGTTCGAGAGCGGACCGCGCCTGCCTGCCCTTCTCGCACGCGGCCCGGACTCGCGCGGCCACCTCTCGGATCGACGCCACCTCGCTCCGTCCGTTCGACGAGCTGCTCGCCGCCCACGATCACTGACGCGGTGCGAGACGCGGGGCCGCCCCCGGGTGAGGGCGGCCCCGCGCGTCAGGAGGCCTCACCGAGGCCGTTCACGATCTTGGTGGTGACGGCGGAGTAGACGGTGTCCTGGGGGTTGTCCAGTGCTGTGGTCACATACCGGTTGGCCGGCGCTCGCCCACCGTTCCGATGACTCCTGTCACACCGCTATTCCGCACACGTGCTCCACAGCCCTTCTCCCGTGGCCCCCGGCCGAGTGGCTGGTTCCAGCCCGGTTGCCACTCGGTTTCGGCGTCCGGCTCGGCTGGGGTGTCGACGGCCGTTGACGCGTCGGTCATGTTCGGCACGTGGCCCGGAGACGTGTCGGCGGATACGACAGGGTCGTGGATTCACCACCAGTCCGGGGCGATCCGCCAAGCGGAAGCGGTTGGTCGCTCGCCTCCGGTGCCCATGAACTCGTGGGCGGCACGGCGCACCACGTCCAGCGCTATCTCGGAATCAGCCGGGTACTCCGTGTCCGAGTTCATGTAGTAGTACAGGATTCGTCCGTCGGAATTCAGATCGGTGTCGGGCGTTTCCGTGCTGAACCACTTCTGCCCGCTGCCGGCGTAGTAGAGCACACCCCGTCCGGCCAGTCCGTGAAGTCCCACGTTGAAGTTCGCGCGACCGGGGTTTCCGGCCACATACAGGTCTACCAGGACACGACCGTCCCATCCGGCCACGGTGTCCAACACGGCATCCAGTTCGGCCGAGGTCCTGACGATCACGGCATCGTCCTGCTCCTCGTCGTACCAAGCCTCTAGCTCCACCATGGCTGTGCTCCTCCTGTGTAGCGGGTGCGGGTGCGCATCCCTTTGGAGTTGATCCCGTACACGGTCAGCGTGGCCCCTTCCGGGAGAAGGATCGGCACGAGCGTGTCACAGTTCAGCCTTCCTTTGCACACCACGTGGTTGATCACCACGGTAGCGCGCTTGATCCCGTTCGCGGCCATGTCTGCGGCCAGCCTTATTTCCACATCACCGGATCGAGCCGTGCCATCCGCCCATCCCTTTTCGGCAAGTTGTTCATTCACGAGCTTGGAACGCCAGTCCCGTTCGCTGACGATGTGCCGGGCCTGGCCATCCGGGCCGATCCACCACCCGTGTGTTTTCTGCCCGGTGTTGGGCACAACGGGCGGGGGCAGTTCTCGCCGTAGCTGCTCGATGCGCTCGGGCGGGATGACGAATGGATCATCGGGTTCGGTCTGACGGGTCGGGGGCTGATGCGGTGGCTGCGCTGTGGGTGGCTGCGGCGGATGCCGAGCGGCCGGGTCCGGGTTTCGGGAGCCCTCGGCCGCCAGGCGGTTCGCGTAGCTGTCGGCGGCTTTCACGGCTTCGTTGAGCAGCGGCCACAGGTATCCCTTGCACCCGTCCTTCACCGCCAGGAACGACGCCAACATCGGGTCCACGTCCGGATCGGTGGAACCCGTCAGCGTCCGCGCCAGTTCGTCGTGGGCTTCCTCGGCCAGGTCTTCCGCCCGTTCGAGAGCGGACCGCGCCTGCCTGCCCTTCTCGCACGCCGCCCTGACTCGCGCGGCCACCTCTCGGATCGACGCCATCCCCACCCCCTTTCGCCCCGACCGGCGACGTGGCCCGCGGTGCTGCTCAGTCGTCCCCGCGCATCGTCCGCAGTGCTCCCTGCGCCGTGTGGACCAGGTCCTCCAGCGCTTCTTCGGTGAAGAGCACCTCCAGCGCGAACGAGTGCTCCACGCCGAAGCGGACCTGCGCCTGCCGGTCGCCGACCTCACAGGTGATCGGGCAGCTCCCGGTCACCGACACCCACGTCTCGACGCTGGTTCCCCTGCCCTTGATCACGTCCGTCGACTCCTTCACGTCCGGTCGGGGCCTTCACCACTCCCTGGTGGTGGATGGCTATGCTCCACGCGCTGTAGCCAGTCGACTACGGAGCGATTGAGACGTGCCGAGCCTAAGGGCGATCTCTCCCTTACGGCAGTCGCTCGATCAGGTGCCTCGGGTGGCCCTGTCCGGCCCGCTCCCGTCGCAGCACACTGGGTGCTGTCGTGAATTCCGTGGAGGCATCGACACATGCGTGCTCGGCAGACCGTGGAGCGGAGGCAACTCGGCTTGTCGCTCAAGCGCTACCGGAACCTCAAGGGCGTGTCGCAGGCCGAGGTCGGCGCGGTGATCGGCCGCGTCGACTCGCGGATCAGCATGGTCGAGGACGGCACCGCGACGCTAGGCAATGACGAGTTGACGTGCGTGCTCGATTTCCTCGGCGTGCCCGATGGCGAGCGCGCCACCGTCCTCGAACTCGGCGCACGGGCGCGGAAGCGCTTGCGCCGCAGCGCATCCGACCCCCAGCCCTACACCGACACGCTGCCCGGTTCGTTCCAGCGGCTCGCGGACATGGAAGCGGACGCCGTCACGATCTGCTGCTACGAGCCCGGTGTGGTTCCGGGACTGCTCCAGGCTCCCGGCTACATCCGCGCCGTGATCGATTCCTGCGACGGGGTGTTCTGGGAATCGTCACAGGCCGAGATCGAGAACCGCTTCATGTTCCGTCGCAAGCGGCAGATCACCACATTGGAGGCGGACGAGCCCAAGAAGCTCGAATTCGTGTTCACCGAGGAAGCGATCGACTGCCGCGAGGACGACGCCGGCATCATGCGGGAACAGCTCGAACACCTGCTCCACCTGGACAAACGGCATCCGTCCATCACCATGCAGGTGTTGCGGTTGGCGGACATGAGGAATCCCGCATCCAGCGGCGGGGTGACCGTGTTGGACTTCGCCGGCAGTGCGCCGGATGTCGCGTTCGCTTCGACTTCCTACGGACCGTCCACCTACTTCGACGGCGTAGTCGACACGGCGAACTTGTTGCGCGCCTTCAAGAAGACCCAGGAACTCGCCCGCGACCACGAGGACACGGTCGAGTTCATCCGTCGGAAGCTGGAGGAGATCTAGCCATGTCCAACACCTCGAAGTCCCCGCACGGCACCGGCTGGTTCAAGAGCAGCCGCAGCGGCGGTGGCAGTGACCAGTGCGTGGAGTGCCGGATCGTCGCCGGGCGCGGTGTGGGCGTTCGGGACTCCAAGAACCCCGGCGGTGGGGTGTTCTGGGTCGGTTCGGCGGCGTGGGCGGCGTTCGTGACGGGTGTGAAGAACCGGTGATGCCGTGCGGTGCGGGTGCGAACCGGCCAAGCCTGGCCGGTTCGCACCGCACCGCAGGTCGAGACGGAAGTGCTCTTGACCGCCGCACGAGCGCGGATGAGGACTGGTTGTCGAGAAGGCGGCAACCACCCCCCAACCGGGCGGTGATGTCGTCGCGACCTGGTCAGCGGCCTTCGAGGGCCTCGCGGAACGGCAGCATCTTGGCGTGCGCCTCCCGCACCTCGCTGTCCGGGTCCGACTCGGCGACCAGGCCGCAGCCGGCGAACAGGCGGGCCGTGCGGCCGTCCACCCGCGCGCACCGCAGCGCGATGCCCAGCTCGCCGTTGCCGCGGCCGTCGACCCAGCCCACGGGACCCGCGTAGCGGCCCCGGTCCAGGCCCTCCAGCTCCTCGATCACCCGGAGCGCGTCGGCCCGGGGCGTGCCGCCGACCGCGGCCGTCGGGTGCAGCGCCTCGCCGAGCGAGAGGAGCGACGGCGTGCCGCTCAGCTCGCCGATCACGTCGCTGGACAGGTGCGAGACGTTCGGCAGCCGCAGCACGGAGGGGCCGTCCACGGACATCGTGGCGCAGAACGGCCGCAGCGTGTCGACCAGCGACGCCACCGCGTACTCGTGCTCCTCGCGGTTCTTGCCCGAGGACAGCAGCGCGGCGGCCAGCTCGTCGTCGGACATCCCGTCGTGCGGCCACGTGGTGCCCGCCAGCACGCGCGAGTCGACCACGGACCCGGTGCGGCGCAGCAGCAGCTCGGGGGTCGCGCCGACCAGGCCGTCCACCGCGTACACCCAGCACTCGGGGTACCGCCCGGCCAGGCCCGCCAGCACGAACCGGTGGTCGATCGGCTCGTCCGCCACCGCCAGCAGGTCGTGCGCCAGCACCACCTTGTCCAGCTCGCCCGCCCGCATCCGCGCCACGGCGGCGCGCACGGCCTCGCGGTAGCCGGTCGCGGACAGGTCGCCGTCGGCGTAGCACACCCCCGTCGGCCGCCGCACGGGCCGCACCGCGTGGTGCCCCGGTTCGCCGATCGTCGTGGTCCAGGTGTGCCCGCCGCGCCGGCCGACGACGACCTCGGGCACCACGAGCACCGAGTGGCCGGGGCGGTCGGAGAACGCCATGCTCGCGAACGCCACGGGACCGCTGCCGGGCACGTCCAGCTCGTCGTCCACGTCCAGCGCCGCGGTGAACTCGCGCCACCAGCGGTCTGCGGCGGCGAACCGGTCCGGGCCCGACGCCTCGAAGCGAGCCGCCTCGCCCCAGCCGACCAGGCCCTCGCCGTCGCGGACCCAGCTCAGCGCGCCGGTCGGCGAGGGCAGTCTGCCCAGGAGGTCGTCACCGGGCGTGTGCGCGGTGTGTGCGCGCAGCCGCTGTCGTGTTCGCTGAGCAGGAGCCGATGTCACACCAACGAGGGTATGGAGTCACCCCTGAGATGCGGTGCGCACACCGCCCTAGACTCCTCAGGTGTGGTGGACGACGCAGTGCGGACGGGCGTTCGCCCGAAGGTCAAGCTCCTGGTCGTCCGGGCACTGCTGGTGCTCGGCTCGGTCGTGACGCTGATCGGCGTCATCCTGCTCGCGGCGTGCTGGCGCGACGACCTGATGATCGAGGAGCGGCTGGGCAAGGCCACCGCCGAGGTGGTCTCCGTCTCCTTCCAGCGCACGGTCGTGCGCTTCGCGACCCCGGACGGCGCGGTGCACAGCCCGTCGCAGGGCCTGCTCTACCCCGACGGCCTGGAGCCGGGCCAGCTGGTGCGCATCGAGTACGACACGGCCGACCCCGAGGTGGCCCGGGTCGCGGGCCGCACCGCCGTGCTCGCCCTGCTGCCCGTCGGCACGTTCCTGCTCGCCGTGTGGGCGGTGCTGTTGCCGCTGGTCTGGTGGGTGCGCCGGCGTTTGTGACAGTTCTCCTCAAAAACCGCGTTCAGGTGTAACATCGCCTCCATGGACCTGGAGGCGGAGTTCGAGCGCACCGTCGCGGCCGGTCAGCGCGTCGAACCACGCGACTGGATGCCCGACGGCTACCGCAAGACGCTGATCCGGCAGATCGCGCAGCACGCGCACTCCGAGATCATCGGCATGCAGCCGGAGGGGAACTGGATCAGCCGCGCGCCCTCGCTGCGCCGCAAGGCGATCCTGCTGGCCAAGGTCCAGGACGAGGCCGGGCACGGCCTCTACCTGTACGCGGCGACCGAGACGCTCGGCGCGGACCGCGGCGACCTGACCGAGAAGCTGGTCTCGGGCCGGCAGAAGTACTCCTCGATCTTCAACTACCCGACGCTGTCCTACGCCGACGTCGGCGTGATCGGGTGGCTCGTGGACGGCGCCGCCATCTGCAACCAGGTGCCGCTGTGCCGCACCTCGTACGGGCCGTACGCGCGGGCGATGATCCGCATCTGCAAGGAGGAGTCCTTCCACCAGCGGCAGGGCTACGAGCTGCTGATGACGATGATGGGCGGCACCGACGCGCAGCGCGCCATGGTCCAGGAGTCCGTCGACCGGTTCTGGTGGCCGTCGCTGATGATGTTCGGCCCGCCGGACGCGGAGAGCGCCAACACCGAGCGGTCGATGGCGTGGCGGATCAAGCGCAACACCAACGACGAGCTGCGGCAGAAGTTCGTCGACATGACCGTGCCTCAGGCCGAGAAGCTCGGCGTGACGCTGCCCGACCCCGCGCTGAAGTGGAACCCCGAGCGCGGCCACCACGACTTCGGCCAACCCGACTGGGACGAGTTCTGGCAGGTCGTCGGCGGCAACGGACCGGCGAACAAGCAGCGCGTCGAGCACCGGCGACGGGCGCACGAGGACGGCGAGTGGGTGCGCGCGGCGGCCGAGGCCCACGCGGCCAAGAGGGCTGTCCGGGAGGACGTGGCATGAGCAGCTCGTCGTGGCCGCTGTGGGAGGTGTTCGTCCGCGGCAAGCGCGGGCTGAACCACGTGCACGTGGGCTCCCTGCACGCGCCGGACGCCGAGATGGCCCTCCGCAACGCGCGTGACGTCTACACCCGCCGCAACGAGGGCGTGTCCATCTGGGTGGTGCCCGCGGCGGCGATCACCGCGTCGTCGCCGGACGAGAAGGACCCGTTCTTCGAGCCCAGCGGCGACAAGGTGTACCGGCACCCGACGTTCTACGAGATCCCCGAGGACGTGCCGCACCTATGAGCTTCGACAACGCCTACGAGTCCCTGCTGGGCGAGGACGACGCGCACTGGGCCTTCGGCACCGGGTTCGCCGAGCCGCTGGCCGGCGTGGACCGCGAGGTGCCCGCCGGCGTCGACCGGGCCGACCTGGCCGCGTACTGCCTGATGCTCGGCGACGACGCCCTCGTGCTGTCCCACCGCCTGGCCGAGTGGACCTCGCGCGCGCCGGAGCTGGAGGAGGACGTCGCCCTCGCCAACATCGCGCTCGACCTGCTCGGCCAGGCCCGGCTGCTGCTCACCCGGGCCGGCGAGGTCGAGGGCGCGGGGCGGGACGAGGACGCGCTGGCGTTCCTGCGCGACGAGCGGGACTTCCGCAACGTGCACCTGGCCGAGATCGAGTGCGGCCCGGTCGCCGGCGGCGACTTCGCGACCACGATCGCGCGGCTGCTGGTGTTCTCCTCGTGGAAGGTCGCGTCGTACTCGCGGCTGCGGGGGAGCGCGGACCCGGTGCTGGCGGCCGTCGCCGAGAAGGGCCTGAAGGAACTGGCCTACCACCGCGACCACGCCGCGCAGTGGACCGTGCGGCTCGGCGACGGGACCGACGAGTCCCACCGGCGGATGCGGGCCGGCCTGGAGCGGGTGTGGCCGTTCGTCGACGAGCTGTTCGCGCCGCACGCCGTGGAGCTGCGGCTGCCGGGGGTCGCGGTCGACCCGTCCGAGCTGCGGGCCGAGGTGGACGGGGTGCTGGACGCCGTCCTGTCGGCGGCCGGGCTGGAACGGCCGGCGGACGTGCCCGCGGCGCGGGTGAACGGGCGGGCCGGGCGCGACGGCGTGCACACCGAGGCCATGGGCTACCTGCTGGCCGAGATGCAGCACCTGCACCGGTCGCTGCCCGGCGCGGTCTGGTGATCGCGGTGACCACCGCGTACGACGTGGCGGCGCGGGTGCGCGACCCCGAGCTGCCGGTGCTGACGCTGGCCGACCTGGGTGTGCTGCGGGACGTGACCGAGGCGCCGGGCGGCCGGGTCTCGGTGACCATCACCCCCACCTACTCGGGGTGCCCCGCGCTCGACGAGATGGGCGCCGACCTGCGGCGTTCGCTGCTGGCGGCCGGGTACTCGGCGGTGGAGGTGCGGACCTCGCTGTCGCCCGCGTGGACCACCGACTGGATCAGCGAGGACGGGCTGCGCAAGCTGCGGGAGGCGGGCATCGCGCCGCCGTCCCGGCTGGGGCCGAAGGTCGCCGGGCCGGTGCCGCTGAACCTGGTGCCGCCGTCCGCCCGCGTGGCGTGCCCGCGCTGCGGGTCGTTCCGCACGTCCGAGCTGTCCCGGTTCGGGTCCACGGCGTGCAAGGCGCTGCGGCGGTGCCTGGACTGCGCCGAGCCGTTCGAGCACGTGAAGGAGATCTGAGTGGCGCGGCCGGAGTTCCACAAGCTGACCGTGGCCTCGGTCGAGCGGCTCTGCTCGGACGCGGTGGCCGTGACGTTCGACGTGCCGGCCCCGCTGGCCGACCTGTTCGCGTTCCGCGCGGGCCAGTTCGTGACGCTGCGCAACGGCGACGAGCGCCGGTCGTACTCGATCTGCGCGGCCGTCGGGACGCCGCTGCGCATCGGTGTGCGGCGGGTCGACGGCGGGCTCTTCTCGACGCTGCTGGTGGACCGCGTGCAGCCCGGTGACGTCCTGGAGGTGCTGCCGCCCGCCGGCAACTTCACACCTGCGGGTGGTGACCACCACGGCCTGGTCGTCGCCGGCTCGGGCATCACGCCCGCGCTGTCGATCGCCGCGTCCGTGCTGGCGGCCGGGGCGCGCGTGACGCTGCTGTACGGCAACCGGCGGGCCGACACGGTGATGTTCGGCGACGAGCTGGCCGACCTGAAGGACCGGTACCCGGCCCGGTTCCAGCTGGTGCACGTGCTGTCGCGGGAACCGAGGGACGTCGAGCTGTTCTCCGGCCGGCTGGACGCGGCGAAGCTGCGGGCGCTGTTCGGGACCGTCGTGCCGTGGGCCGACGTGGACGACTGGTGGCTGTGCGGGCCGTACGGGCTGGTGACGGACGCGCGGTCGGTGCTGTCCTCGCTGGGCGTCCCGGACGGGCGCGTGCACCACGAGCTGTTCTACGTGGACGAGCCGCCACCGCCGCCGCTGCGCGCCGACGACGCCGTCGTGCGGGCCGCCGCGACGTGCACCGTCGTGCTGGACGGCCGGTCGACCGACGTGCCGCTGCCCGCCGGCGTCCCGATCCTCGACGCGGCCCAGCGGGTGCGCTCCGACCTGCCGTTCGCCTGCAAGGGCGGCGTGTGCGGGACGTGCCGGGCGCTGGTCGTGTCGGGCGAGGTGGAGATGCGCCGGAACTACGCCCTGGAACCGCGCGAGGTCGAGGCGGGATTCGTGCTGACCTGCCAGTCGGTGGCGCGAACCACGTCGATCACGGTCGATTTCGACGCCTGATCTGGCACATTGGTGCACATGGGACGGTCGGCGCTGTGGGGTCTGCTCATCGGCACGGTGCTGATGAGCGTCCTGTTCCTGTTCGGTTTCGCCATCCCGACGTCCGTGGGCGAGTCCGGCGCGAGCGTCGCGGCGAGCCTCGTCGCCTCGGGGATTCTGGGCGTGGTGATGGGTGGCGTGCCGGGCACGCTGATCGGCCTGGTCGTCGGCGCGGTCCGTCGCCCCCGGCAGGCGCTCCCGCCGCCGCGGCCCCCGCAGCTCCTGCCGCCCGCGCCCCCGCCGCCGAACGACCGCTGGTCGGCGATGGTGGCGAGGTGCGAGCTGTCGGTCAGCCGGGTGCGCGCCGCCGTGAACACCATCCCGCCCTCCCCGGCCCGCCAGTGGTTCGAGCGGATCGCCGCCCAGTTCGACGGGGAACTCGCCGACGTCCGCCGCATGGCCCACCTGGGCCGCGCGCTGGACGGCGGCCAGGACCACCCGGTGGCCCGACGCCTCGCGGCGGCCGTCCGCGACTTCACCGCGTTCGAGGACGAGGTGGGCCGCGTGGCACTGCGGATGTTCGACCAGCCGTCCCTCGAAGAGGCCCGCGTGCACCTCGAAGTGCTGGAGCAGCAGCTGCCGAACCTCGGGAATGGTTAGACCAATTGCACGTGGCCACTGGTCCATTGGTCCATTGGGTCATGTGGCACGCATTCCTCGACGAGTCCCGCCGCGGCCCGACCTACCTGGTCGCGGTCGTCATCGCCCTCCCGCGCGACCTCGACCGCATCCGGACCGCCCTCCGCGCGAAGGTGAAGCCCGGCCAGCGCCGCCTGCACTTCTACAAGGAAGGTGAGTCGCGCCGACGGGCCATCCTCTCGCTGCTCGATGAACTCGGTGTCCGCGCCCGGATCTTCACGTGCGAACACCCGAGCGACCGGGCGGCGCGGCAGGCGTGCCTCCGGGCGGCCGGGATGCACCTGATCAACATCAGCGCGTCGCGACTGGTCTTGGAGAGCTGCGCCCACCAGGACGCCTACGACCGGCACACGATGGCTCTCGTGAAAAGGAAGATCTTCGCCATCAACTACGAGCACTTCCGCGCGCACGAGGACCCGATGCTGTGGGCGAGCGACGCGATCGCGTGGAGCTACGGCGCAGGCGGTGAGTGGCGGCGCCGGGTGGCGGGACTCGTGGAAGGCGTCAAGAGGGTCGAGGCAGCCTAGACAGCGCGAAACCCGGCAACCCACCGTCCGGAAGGTGAACCGGGTTCACTTCCGGGCCCTACTGGGCCCGACGCGACAACTATGGCACAGGGCGGGGAATGCGTCAAACGGCCTAACGGGTCATCGACGACCGCCACCACCCCAGAACCTCCTCCGCCACCTCCGGCACGGCGACGAGCAGGCCGTCCACCGGCAGGGACGCGTCCTCGCCCCGCCGGTCGAGCACGACGGCGCCCGACTCGACCGCCAGCGCCACCGCGCCCGCCACGTCCCACTCGTGGTAGCTGTGCAGGACCGCCGCCGCGGCGTGCCCCAGGGCCACCTGCGCCACCGCCAGCGCCTTCGAGCCCAGCACCCGCACCCCCGTGCCCGCCACCGCCGCGCGCGAGATGAACTCGCCCATCCCGGGCCACGGGCCGGTCCTCGTCATCTCCGTGCACACGATCGTGCTGACGGCCTGGTCGCCCAGCCGCACCGGCGTGCCGTTGGCCCTCATCCCGCGCCCCCGCGCGGCGGCGTAGATCTGCGCCCGGTACGGGTCGGCCACCACCCCCACGACCGGGCCCCAGCGGTCCACCAGGGCGAGGCTGTAGGCGCACCACGGCAGGCCCGCCACGTAGTTCGCCGTGCCGTCCACCGGGTCCACGACCCAGCGGAACGGGAGGTCCGCCGCGACGTCGGTGTCGGCGGCCTCGCAGAACACCGGGATGTCGGGGAACTCCGCCGTGAGCACGCGCCGAGTGTGGCGCTCCAGCGTGCGGTCGGTGTCGGTCACCCAGTCGAACGGCGACGCGTCCTCGTCCGGCCGTGCACCGCGCCCCGCCGTCGCCATGATGACGTCGGACGCGTCGTTGGCCAGGCGACCCGCCACCTCCAACGCGATCGACACCAGTCCGGGATCGACGGGCTGGGCAGGTCGGGACGACAAGACGGTCATGCCGACCTAGTGTCACCGCAACGGGTGACCGCGGCGCGTACTCCAGGTGAAGCCGGGGCCAACGTCAACCCCGACGCGTGGAGTTCCGCGGGCGTTCGCCGAGGTGTCACGCCGTCGTGTCCTCCGCCACCCAGGGTGATCGGCGTGCGCGTAGCGATCGTCACCGAGAGCTTCCTGCCCCACGTCAACGGGGTCACCAACTCCGTCCTGCGCGTGCTGGAGCACCTGCGGGCACGCGGTCACCAGGCCCTGGTCGTCGCACCCGGTCCCGGCGACGAGCACCACGACGGCACGCCGGTCGTGCGCGTCCCGGCGGTGGACCTGCCGCGGTTCAGCTCGCTGCCGGTGGGCGTGCCGACGCGCCGGGTGCTGACCGCCCTGCACGACTTCCGCCCGGACGTGGTGCACCTGGCCAGCCCGTTCGTGCTCGGCGCGCGAGGCCTGTCGGCGGCGCGCAGGCTCGGCGTGCCGACGGTCGCCGTCTACCAGACGGACGTCGCCGGGTTCGCCGGCCACTACGGCCTCGGGCTGACGGCGCGCGCCGCGTGGCGGTGGACGCGCCGGCTGCACGCCCAGGCCGACCGCACGCTCGCGCCGTCGAGCTGGGCGGTGGGGGCGCTGGAGGAGCACGGCGTGCCGCGCGTGCACCGGTGGGGTCGGGGCGTGGACGTCGACCTGTTCCACCCGGGCCGCCGCGACGACGCGCTGCGCCGCGAGCTCGCCCCGGACGGGGAGCTGCTGGTCGGGTACGTCGGCCGCCTGTCGCCGGAGAAGCGGGTGGACCGGCTCGCGGCCCTGCGCGACCTGCCGGGCGTCCGGCTCGTGGTCGTCGGCGAGGGGCCGGAGGAGGAGCGGCTGCGCCGCGAGCTGCCGGGTGCGGTGTTCCTGGGCTTCCGCGGCGGCACGGAGCTGGCGACCGCGTACGCGAGCCTGGACGTGTTCGCGCACACGGGGCCGCACGAGACGTTCTGCCAGGCCGTGCAGGAGGCGCTGGCCAGCGGCGTCCCGGTGGTGGCGCCGGACGCGGGCGGTCCGCGCGACCTGGTGCGGCCGAACACCGGCTACCTGTTCCGCGACGACGACGGGCTGCGCGCCGCCGTGGAGGACCTGCGCGACCCGCTGCGCCGCCGGCAGTACGGGCAGGCGGCGCGGCGCTGGGTGCGCGGTCGGACGTGGACCGCGGTGTGCGACGAGCTGCTGGCCCACTACGCGGCCGTGCTGGACCTCCCGCAGCGGCGCGCGGCGTGAGGATCGTCCAACTGGCCAACTTCTACGGCCCCCGGTCCGGCGGCCTGCGCACGGCCCTGCACCACCTGGGCGCCGGGTACGCCGCGCACGGCCACGAGGTCGTCCTCGTCGTCCCCGGGCCCGCGCACGCCGACGAACGGCTGGCCGGCGGGGTGCGGCGCGTCACGCTGCCCGCGCCGCGCATCCCCGGCACCGGCGGTTACCGCGCGGTGGACCCGTGGCGGGTGCGCGCCCTCCTCGACCGGGTGGCCCCCGACCGGCTGGAGGTGTCCGACCGGCTCACGCTGCGCGGCATGGGCCGGTGGGCGGCGGAGCGGGGCGTGCCCAGCGCGGTCGTCTCCCACGAGCGGCTGGACCGGCTGCTGGAGCAGTTCCTGGTGCCCGGCGGCCTGGCGCGGCGGGGCGCGGACGCGGCCAACGCCCGGATGGCCGCCTCCTACGACGTGGTGGTGTGCACGACGGAGTTCGCCCGCGAGGAGTTCGACCGGATCGGCGCGCGCAACGTCGTGCGCGTCCCGCTGGGCGTGGACCTGCGCACGTTCACCCCGACCCGGCACGACCGGTCGCTCAGGGCGGACCTCGCGCGGGGCGCGGACGCGCTGCTCGTGCACTGCGGACGGCTGTCGCCGGAGAAGCACGTCGAGCGCAGCGTCGACACCGCCGCCGAGCTGCACGCCGCCGGTCACCGCGTCCGCCTGGTCGTCGCCGGCGACGGCCCGCGCCGGGAGGCGCTGGAACGCCGGGCCGCGGGCCTGCCCGTCACGTTCCTCGGGTTCCTGGGCGACCGCGCGGCCGTCGCGGACCTGCTGGCCACCGCCGACGTGTCCCTCGCGCCGGGGCCGCACGAGACGTTCGGCCTGGCCGCGCTCGAAGCCCTCGCCTCCGGCACGCCGGTGGTGGTCTCGGCCTCGTCGGCGCTGCGGGAGATCGTGCGGCCGGGGTGCGGCGCCGCGGTGGCCGACCACGCGCTGGCGTTCGCGGGGGCGGTGAGCGCCCTGCTCGACGACCCGGAGCCGACCCGCCGGAGCGCGGCGCGGGCACGTGCCGAGGAGTACCCGTGGCAGGTGGCGGTGGACGGGATGCTGGCCGCTCTGCGCGTCACCTAGTCTGCTCCCATGTCGCGCGCAGGTCTGGACAAGAACCCCCGCGAGGTCGCCGAGATGTTCGACGGCGTGGCGAAGGGCTACGACCGCACGAACTCCGTCATGACACTGGGGTTCGACCGGCGCTGGCGCGAGTGGAGCAGGCGCGTGCTCGACGCCCGTCCCGGCGAGCGGGTGCTGGACCTCGCGGCGGGCACGGCGGTGTCCACCGTGGAGTACGCGGCCTCGGGCGCGTGGTGCGTGGCGGCGGACTTCTCGGTCGGCATGCTGCTCGGCGGGCGGCACCGGGACGTGCCCAAGGTGGCCGCGGACGCCCTGCACCTGCCGTTCGCGGACGGCGCGTTCGACGCGGTGACGGTCAGCTTCGGCCTGCGCAACTTCAACGACACCGAGGCGGCGCTGCGCGAGATGGCGCGCGTGGTGCGGCCCGGCGGCCGGCTGGTGGTGTGCGAGGTGTCGACGCCCACGTTCCGGCCGTTCCGGTACGTCTACATGCGCCACCTGCTCAAGGTCCTGCCGCTCATCGCGAAGTTCGTCTCGTCCAACCCGGACGCCTACAAGTACCTCGCCGAGTCCATGCGCACGTGGCCCGACCAGCGCGCACTGGGCGAGGTCGTCGCCCGCGCCGGCTGGGAGGACGTGGCCTGGATGAACCTCACCGGCGGCATGGTCGCCCTCCACCGAGCCACCAAACCCGCCTGACCCGCGAGTCGTAATCCCACACCGCGCGAGTCGTCACTTCGCGCCGCGCGAGTCGTGACTTCGCGCACCCTGAGTTCTTCACTCGTGGGTGAAGGACTCAGGGGTCCCGAACGTACGACTCGCGCGGCTTGGACTTACGACTCGCGCGGCTTGGACTTACGACTCGCGGGGGTCTCAGGGGAGCGCAAGTAGACTCGGGGGGGACTTTGTGAACACGGGCACAAGGAGCGGGGATGACGACTCCCAGCCGCCGCAAGGCAGGCGAGGACGCCGAGGTGATCGTGGTCGGGGCGGGGCCCGCGGGTTCCACCGCGGCCACCTACCTGGCACGGGCCGGCCTGGACGTGGTGCTGCTGGAGAAGAGCACCTTCCCCCGCGAGAAGGTCTGCGGTGACGGCCTCACGCCACGCGGGGTGAAGCAGCTCGTCGACCTGGGCGTCGACACCCGGGAAGAGGCGGGCTGGCTGCACAACCGCGGCCTGCGCGTGGTCGGCGGCGGCGTGACGCTGGAGCTGGACTGGCCCGAGCTGGCCACGTTCCCGCCCTACGGCCTGGTGCGCCCGCGGCAGGACTTCGACGAGATGCTGGCGAACACCGCCGTCGCGGCGGGCGCCCGGATGCACCAGCAGACCACCGTCACCGGCGCGGTCGTGGAGAACGGCCGCGTGGTCGGCGTGGAGGCCAAGCAGGGGCCGGGCAAGGAGCCGGTGACCTACCGCGCACCCCTCGTGCTGGCCTGCGACGGCGTGTCCGCGCGCCTCGCGCTCAGCGTCGGCATCCAGAAGGACGACGCCAAGCCCATGGGCGTCGCGGTCCGCCGCTACTACGCCAGCCCGCGCACCAAGGACGACTACCTGGAGTCGCACCTGGAGCTGTGGGACCGCCAGAACGACGTGCTGCTGCCCGGCTACGGCTGGATCTTCGGCATGGGCGACGGCACGGTGAACGTCGGCCTCGGCATCCTCAGCACCTCCAAGGCGTACGGCACCACCGACTACCGCGCGTTGCTGAAGAGCTGGCTCGACGGCACCCCGGAGGAGTGGGGTTTCCGCGAGGAGAACGCCACCGGCAAGATCGGCGGCGCGGCCCTGCCGATGGGTCTCAACAGGAAGCCCCACTACCGGGACGGGTTGCTGCTGGTGGGCGACGCCGGCGGCATGGTGAACCCGTTCAACGGCGAGGGCATCGGCTACGCCATGGAGTCGGCGCGGATCGCCGCCGAGAGCGTCGTGCAGGCCCTGGCCCGCCAGGGCGCGAGCCGCGAGCGCGCGCTGCACGGCTACCCGGTGCGCATCGAACAGGCCCTGGGCAGCTACTACCGCCTCGGCAACGTCTTCAGCAAGCTCATCGGCCACCCCGCGATCATGCGCACGGCGACCAAGTACGGGCTGCCCCGCAAGACCCTCATGAGGCTGGTCCTGAAGCTGCTCGCCGGCCTGTACGACCCCAAGGACGGCGACGCGTTCGACCGCATCATCACCGCCGCCACGAAGGTCACCCCGACGGCCTAATCGCCCTCACCTGATCGGTCCAGCGCCGTCCTCCGGGACGGCGCTGTTTCGTATTCGGTGTGGCCTCGTTCACGGGCCGTCCCTCCGACTGTCGATCCAGCCCTGGTATGACCTGGTCAGCATGGGTGTGGGGGGCGTGTGTCACGCCTGTCTGTGACGTTCTACACTGGCCCACAGGTCTTGTGAATCAGTTCACAACCGGCTGTGATGCCTTGTGAAGTGTTTCACAAGCGACCTGCGGATTGTTAGGCGTGCCTAACTCCCGGAGGGTGCACGAACACCCCATAGGGTGCGCAACGGTCGGCGGTGCACCACCACCGCGACAGCGAGGAAAGGACGACGGAGAGTGCTGGACGCTTACCTCCCCCTCGTATTGATGTTCGCCCTCGCCGGCGCCTTCGCGCTGTTCTCGGTGACGGCAGCGCCGTACATCGGTCCCCGCCGGTACAACCGCGCGAAGCTGGACGCCTACGAGTGCGGCATCGAGCCGTCGCCGCAACCCGTGGTGGGCGGTGGCCGCATGCCGGTCGCCTACTACCTCACGGCGATGCTGTTCATCCTGTTCGACATCGAAATGGTCTTCCTCTACCCGTTCGCGGTCTCCGCGGACCGGCTGGGCCTGTTCGGCCTGGTGGAGATCGCACTGTTCGTCGCCACGGTCGGCTTCGCGTACGCCTACGTCTGGCGTCGCGGCGGCCTCGACTGGAACTGAGGGGGAAGACCATGGGTCTCGAAGAGAAGCTCCCGAACGGCATCATGCTGGCCAGCGTCGAGAAGCTGGTCAACTGGACCCGCAAGTCCTCGCTGTGGCCCGCGACCTTCGGCCTGGCCTGCTGCGCCATCGAGATGATGACCACCGGCGCCCCGCGCTACGACCTGGCCCGGTTCGGCATGGAGGTCTTCCGCGCCTCGCCGCGCCAGGCCGACCTGATGATCGTCGCGGGCCGGGTCACCAACAAGATGGCCCCGGTGCTGCGCCAGATCTACGACCAGATGCCCGAGCCGCGCTGGGTCCTGGCGATGGGCGTGTGCGCCTCCTCCGGCGGCATGTTCAACAACTACGCGGTCGTGCAGGGCGTGGACCACGTCGTGCCGGTCGACATGTACCTGCCGGGCTGCCCGCCGCGGCCGGAGATGCTGATCGACGCCATCCTGAAGATCCACGCGAAGATCATGGACGAGCCGCTCGGCCCGACCCGTGCCGCGCTGCTCGCCGAGCAGGGCCACCGGACCGAGCTGATCCCGTCGTCCCAGCGCTTTGCGAAGAAGTGAGCGGCATGCCGAACGAGAACAGCGCTGAAGACCGGAACACCCCCGGCGAGGTCGCCAAGACCCCCGGCGCGGGCACCCCGGGCAACGACGAGGCCCTCAGCTCGTCGAGCATGAGCGAGGCCCAGTACGAGGAGCACGGGGCGCGCGGCGGCGTCGAGGCCGGCCGCGCCCGCCGGGGCATGTTCAACATCTCCGGTTCCGGCGACACGTCCGGCTTCGGCGGCCTGCGGCTGCCCGCCCACGTCGCCGCGCCGTCCGAGCGGCCCTTCGGCGGCTGGTTCGACGAGGTCGCCGACGAGCTGCTCGCCGCGATCCGGGAGAAGGGCCTGCCGGCCGACACGGTGCAGCAGATCACCGTCGACCGCGGCGAGATCACCTTCTACCTGCGCCGGGAGAACCTGGTCGAGGTGGCGCGCATCCTGCGCGACGACCCCGCGCTGCGCTTCGAGCTGTGCAGCTCGGTGTCCGGTGTGGACTACGGCGTGGACGTCGCGCAGCGGCTGCACTCCGTCTACCACCTGACCTCGATGACCTACCGCCGGCGCATCCGGCTGGAGGTCTCGGTCGACGTGGACGACGCGCACATCCCCAGCGTGGTGTCGGTGTACCCGACGGCGGACTGGCAGGAGCGCGAGACCTGGGACATGTTCGGCATCGTCTACGACGGTCACCCGGGCCTGACCCGAATCCTCATGCCGGACGACTGGGACGGCCACCCGCAGCGCAAGGACTACCCGCTCGGCGGCATCCCGGTGGAGTACAAGGGCGCGGAGATCCCCCCGCCAGACCAGAGGCGGTCCTACTCATGACCGAACGTCTTTCCGACGTGACCACGGGCACCGACACCAGCGCGGCCGGCCGTGACAGCGACTCGTACGACGCCAACCGCACCACCTCGAACCCCGACTCCTACGCGGGCGCCCGGCAGACCACCGAGGGCACCGTCTACACGGTGACCGGCGGCGACTGGGACGAGGTGCTGGCCGAGGCCGCGGGCGACGAGCGCATCGTCATGAACCTGGGGCCGCAGCACCCGTCGACGCACGGCGTGCTCCGCCTGGTGCTGGAGCTGGAGGGCGAGACCGTCACCCAGGCCCGCAGCGTCGTCGGCTACCTGCACACCGGCATCGAGAAGAACCTCGAGTACCGGAACTGGACCCAGGGCGTCACGTTCGTGACGCGCATGGACTACCTGGCGCCGCTGCACAACGAGGCCGCGTACTGCATGGCGGTCGAGAAGCTGCTCGGCATCACGGTGCCGCAGCGCGCGCAGACGATCCGGGTCATCCTGATGGAGCTGAACCGCATCTCCTCGCACCTGGTGGCGTTGGCCACCGGCGGCATGGAGCTGGGCGCGCTCACCGGCATGACCTCGGGCTTCCGCGAGCGCGAGGAGGTCCTGCACCTGCTGGAGTTCCTCACCGGCCTGCGCATGAACCACGCGTTCATCCGCCCCGGCGGCCTCGCGCAGGACCTGCCGGAGGGCGCGGAGCAGCGCATCAAGGACTTCATCAAGGTGATGGACTCCCGGCTGCCCGACTACGACAAGCTGCTCACCGGCCAGCCGATCTGGCGCAACCGGCTCGCGAACGTCGGCTACCTGCCGGTGGACGCGTGCCTCGCGCTCGGCATCACCGGCCCGATCCTGCGCTCCGCGGGCCTGCCGTGGGACCTGCGCAAGGTCGAGCCCTACTGCGGCTACGAGAACTACGAGTTCGACGTGCCCACGTCGACCGCGGCCGACTCCTACGCGCGCTACCTGCTGCGCCTGGAGGAGATGCACCAGTCCCTCAGGATCATCCGCCAGGCCGTGGACAACCTCGTCGCCGGTCCCGTGATGGTCGAGGACGCCAAGGTCGCCTGGCCCGCGCAGCTGACCATCGCCGCCGACGGCATGGGCAACTCGCTGGAGCACGTCCGCAAGATCATGGGCCAGTCCATGGAGTCCCTGATCCACCACTTCAAGCTGGTGACCGAGGGCTTCGTGGTGCCGGCCGGTCAGGTGTACGTGCCGATCGAGTCGCCGCGCGGCGAGCTGGGCTACCACGTCGTCTCCGACGGCGGCACCCGGCCGATGCGCGTGCACGTGCGCGAACCCAGCTTCGTGAACCTCCAGTCGATGCCCGCGATGTGCGAGGGCAGCATGGTCGCCGACGTCATCGCGTCGGTGGCCTCCATCGACCCGGTGATGGGTGGTTGTGACCGATGAGCACTCCCGAGAACGTCTTCGCGGCCTCGCCGCTGGACCCGGTGGCGACGCAGGCCACCGCGACCCCCGGCACGTTCGACACGAGCGTGTTCGACGAGGAGACGGTGGCCAGGGCGCAGGCGATCATCGCCCGCTACCCGGTGGCCCGCTCGGCGCTGCTGCCGATGCTGCACCTCGTGCAGTCGGTCGAGGGGTACGTCAGCCAGGCGGGCATCACGTTCTGCGCCCACCAGCTGGACCTCACCAACGCCGAGGTCAGCGCGGTCGCGACGTTCTACACCATGTACAAGCGCCGCCCCTGCGGCGAGCACCTGGTGAGCGTCTGCACGAACACCCTGTGCGCCGCGCTCGGCGGTGACGCGATCTACGCGGGGCTGCGCGAGCACCTGGGGTCCGACGGCAGGCCGCTCGGCCACGAGGAGACCTCGGGCGAGCCGGGCGCGCCGGGCTCGATCACCCTGGAGCACGCCGAGTGCCTCGCCGCGTGCGACCTCGGCCCGGTGCTCCAGGTGAACTACGAGTACTTCGACAACCAGACGCCGGAGAAGGCGCTGGAGCTGGTGAAGTCCCTCCAGGCGGGGGAGAAGCCCCACCCGACGCGCGGCGCGCGGCTGACCGACTTCCGCCAGGCGGAGCTCCAGCTGGCCGGTTTCTTCGAGGGCCGGGAGGCGGACCTGGACGGCCCGTCGGCCGCCCCGGAGACGGTGCGCGGCGCGGCCCTGGCCGCCGAGCGCGGGTGGACGGCTCCGGCGATGCCGGACAACGCGGAGTTCCCGCCGCTGCCGGAAAAGAAGTAGGGGGAGGTCGACGTGGTTGATTCCTTGACTCCCGTCCTGACCAAGCGCTGGCTGTCGCCGCGCTCCTGGACGCTGAAGACCTACGAGCAGCTGGAGGGGTACACGGCGCTGCGCAAGGCGCTCACCGCCCACCCGGACCAGCTGATCCAGCAGTGCAAGGACTCCGGGCTGCGCGGGCGCGGCGGCGCGGGCTTCCCCACCGGCATGAAGTGGGGCTTCATCCCGCAGAACGACGGCAAGCCGCACTACCTCGTCATCAACGCCGACGAGGGCGAGCCGGGCACCTGCAAGGACATTCCGCTGATGATGGCGGACCCGCACTCGCTGGTCGAGGGCATCATCATCACCTCGTACGCGATCCGGGCGAACTTCGCCGCGATCTACGTGCGTGGCGAGGTGCTGCACGTGATCCGCCGGCTGCACGCCGCCGTGCGCGAGGCCTACGAGGCCGGCTACCTGGGCAAGGACATCCTCGGCTCGGGCTTCGACCTCGACCTGGTCGTGCACGCCGGCGCCGGCGCGTACATCTGCGGCGAGGAGACGGCGCTGCTCGACTCGCTGGAGGGCCGTCGCGGCCAGCCGCGGCTCAAGCCGCCGTTCCCGGCGACCTCGGGCCTGTACGCCTCGCCGACCGTGGTGAACAACGTCGAGACGATCGCCAGCGTCCCGTACATCGTCAACGGCGGCGCGGACTGGTTCCGCACCATGGGCCGCGAGCGGTCGCCGGGCCCGAAGATCTTCTCCCTGTCCGGCCACGTCGAGCGCCCCGGCCAGTACGAGGCCCCGATGGGCGTCACGCTGCGCGAGCTGCTGGACATGGCGGGCGGCATGAAGGACGGCATCCCGCTGAAGTTCTGGACGCCGGGCGGCTCGTCGACCCCGCTGTTCACGACCGAGCACCTGGACGTGCCGCTGGACTTCGAGGGCGCGGCCGAGGCCGGCTCGATGCTGGGCACCACCGCGCTCCAGATCTTCAACGAGACGGTGTCCGTGCCGTGGGCGGTCATGAAGTGGACCGAGTTCTACAAGCACGAGTCGTGCGGCAAGTGCACGCCGTGCCGCGAGGGCACCTACTGGCTCGTCCAGATCCTCCAGCGGATGGTGGCGGGCAACGGCACGGCCAGTGACATCGACACGCTGCTGGACGTCTGCGACAACATCCTGGGCCGCTCGTTCTGCGCCCTCGGCGACGGCGCGGTCAGCCCCATCACCAGCGGCATCAAGTACTTCAAGGACGAGTTCCTGGCCCTGTGCGACCAGAACTCGGCCAAGAACCGAGCAGGTACCGTCCTGGCAGGAGCCAGCGCATGACCATCGCGCCTGACAAGAGCACGGAGCTGGTGGTCCCCGAGGGCCACGTCAAGCTCGTCATCGACGGCGTCGAGGTCGTCGCGCCGAAGGGCGAGCTGCTGATCCGCACCGCGGAGCGGCTCGGCACCGTCATCCCGCGCTTCTGCGACCACCCGCTGCTGGAGCCCGCGGGTGCCTGCCGGCAGTGCCTGGTCGAGGTCGAGATGGGCGGCCGGGCGATGCCGAAGCCGCAGGCCAGCTGCACGATGACGGTCGCCGACGGCATGGTCGTCAAGACGCAGCTGACCTCGCCGGTGGCGGACAAGGCGCAGCAGGGCGTGATGGAGCTGCTGCTCATCAACCACCCGCTGGACTGCCCGATCTGCGACAAGGGCGGCGAGTGCCCGCTGCAGAACCAGGCGTTGGCGCACGGCCGCGCGGACTCCCGCTTCCACGAGCACAAGCGGACGTTCCCGAAGCCGATCCCGATCTCCACGCAGGTGCTGCTGGACCGGGAGCGGTGCGTGCTGTGCCAGCGCTGCACGCGGTTCTCCGCGCAGATCGCGGGCGACCCGTTCATCGAGCTGCTGGAGCGCGGTTCGCAGCAGCAGGTCGGCGTGGCGCAGGAGAAGCCGTTCCAGTCCTACTTCTCCGGCAACACCATCCAGATCTGCCCGGTGGGCGCGCTGACCAGCGCCGCGTACCGGTTCCGCGCCCGCCCGTTCGACCTGGTGTCCACGCCGGGCGTGTGCGAGCACTGCGCGTCGGGCTGCTCCACGCGGTCCGACTGGCGGCGCGGCAAGGTGCAGCGCCGGTTGGCCGGCGACGCGCCCGAGGTCAACGAGGAGTGGACCTGCGACAAGGGTCGCTTCGCGTTCCGCTACGCCACGGCCGCCGACCGCATCCGCCGCCCGCTGGTGCGCGACGCGGCCACCGGCGAGCTGCGCGAGACGTCGTGGACCGAGGCGCTCCAGCACGCGGCCGAGGGCCTGGCGAAGGCCCGCGACGGCAAGGGCGTCGGCGTGCTGGCCGGCGGCCGGCTCACCGTCGAGGACGCCTACGCGTACTCGAAGTTCGCCCGGATCGCGCTGCGCACCAACGACGTCGACTTCCGCGCCCGCGCCCACTCGGCCGAGGAGCTGGAGTTCCTGACCGCCTCGGTGCTGGGCGCGAACCCGGACAACGGCGGCGTGACCTACGCGGCGATCGAGGCCGCCCCGGCCGCGCTGCTGGTGGCGTTCGAGCCGGAGGAGGAGTCGCCGATCGTCTTCCTGCGGCTGCGCAAGGCCAGTCGCAAGAACCGGACCAGGGTGTTCCACCTCGGCCAGTTCACGACCCCCGCGGTCGAGAAGACCAACGGCGTGCTGCTCGCCTGCGTGCCGGGCCAGGAGCCGTCGGCGCTCCACGCGCTGCCCGAGCACGCCGCCGACGTGGTCGAGGACCTGTCGAAGCCGGGCGCGGTGATCCTGGTCGGCGAGCGCGCCGCCGAGGTCCCGGGCCTGTTCTCCGCGGTCGCGGCGCTGGCCGGGCGCACCGGCGCGAAGGTCGCCTGGGTCCCCCGCCGCGCCGGTGAGCGCGGCGCCCTCGAAGCGGGCCTGCTGCCCACGCTGCTGCCGGGCGGTCGCCTGGTGGGCGACGCGGCGGCGCGCGCCGAGGTCGAGGCGGCGTGGGGCCTGGCTGCGGGAGCGCTGCCCGTGAAGCCCGGCCGCGACACCGCGGGCATCCTGACCGCCGCCGCGAGCGGTGGCCTGGACGCGCTGGTCGTCGGCGGCGTCGACCCGTACGACCTGCCGGACCCGGCGCTGGCCGAGCGCGCGCTCGACTTCGCCGGGTTCGTGGTCAGCCTGGAGCTGCGGCACAGCGCGGTCACCGCGCGCGCCGACGTCGTGCTCCCGGTCGCCCCGGCGGTGGAGAAGGCGGGCACCTACCTCAACTGGGAGGGCCGCCCCCGCCCGTTCGCCACCACGTTGGAGGGCACCGGCACCCTGCCGGACTGCCGGGTCCTGGACACGCTGGCCGTGGAGATGGACGCCGACCTGTTCACGCAGACCCCGGCGGCCGCCGCGGCCGACCTGGCCCGGCTCGGCGTCGCGGCGGTCCAGGCCGCCGCGCCGACCGTCCCCGCCCCGCTGCTGACCCAGCCCAAGGACGGCCAGGCCGTCCTCGCCACCTGGCGCCGCCTGCTGGACAACGGCTCGCTCCAGGACGACGAGCCGAACCTGGCGGGCACCGCGCGCCCGGTGGTGGCCAAGCTGTCCCCGGCCACCGCCGTGCACCTGGGCGTCCACCTGGGCGGCGAGATCACCGTCTCCACCGACCGGGGCGAGGTGGTGCTGCCGGTCGAGGCGGCCGACCTGCCCGACGGTGTCGTGTGGCTGCCCGGCAACTCGGGCGCGGTCACCGTGCGGCGCAACCTGGTCGCGGGCCACGGCTCCGTGGTCGCGGTCGCGCCGGTCGTCACGGGCACCGCGGAGAAGATCACCCCGCCCGGAGGCAAGGCATGAGCACCGCAGAACTGATCGCCGACGACCCGCTCTGGCTGGTCCTCGTCAAGGTCGTGGGGATCTTCGCGTTCCTGGTCGTCATGACCCTGTTCATGATCAACTGGGAGCGCAAGGTCGTCGCCCGCATGCAGCAGCGGCCCGGTCCCAACCGGGTCGGGCCGAACGGCTGGCTCCAGTCGCTCGCCGACGGCCTCAAGCTGGCGTTCAAGGAGGACATCCGCCCGGTCCTGGCGGACAAGTGGGTGTACTTCCTGGCCCCGGTGATCTCCTGCATCCCGGCGTTCGTGGCCTTCTCGGTCATCCCGATCGGCGGCGAGGTCTCGATCTTCGGCGAGCGCACCGCCCTCCAGCTGGTCGACCTGCCGGTCGGCGTGCTGGTCGTGCTGGCCTGCTCCTCGCTCGGCGTGTACGGCATCGTGCTGGCGGGCTGGTCGTCCGGCTCGCCCTACCCGCTGCTGGCCGCGCTGCGCTCCGCCGCGCAGGTGATCTCCTACGAGATCGCGATGGGCCTGTCGATCGTCGCGGTCGTCCTGCACTCGCACTCGCTGTCCACCTCGGACATCGTCGAGTCGCAGTCCGCCGGCTGGTACTTCTACCTGCTGCCGGTCAGCTTCCTCATCTACGTCACGTCGATGGTCGGCGAGACCAACCGCGCGCCGTTCGACCTCCCCGAGGCCGAGTCGGAGCTGGTCGGCGGCTTCCACACCGAGTACAGCTCGCTGAAGTTCGCGCTGTTCTTCCTCGCCGAGTACGTCAACATGGTCACCGTCTCGGCGCTGGCCACCACGCTGTTCCTGGGCGGCTGGAAGTTCCCGTTCGTCGGCGACGACCACCTGCTCAACAGCGGTTGGTTCGGCCTGCTCTGGTTCGTGGTCAAGACGCTGGGCTTCCTGTTCCTGTTCATCTGGCTGCGCGGCACGCTGCCCCGCCTGCGCTACGACCAGTTCATGCGGCTGGGCTGGAAGTTCCTGGTCCCGATCGCCCTGGTCTGGTTCGTCGCGGTGGCCTTCGCCCGCTACCTGCGCCAGGAGTGGGAGTCCAACAGCGGGCTCGACACCTCCACCGCGCTGATCGTGATCGGCTCGGTCCTCGCGATCGTGCTGCTGATCGCGTTCCTGCTCCCCGACAAGCGGGAGCCGCACGACCCCAACGCCGTCCCGCTCACCGGTGGCGGCTTCCCGGTGCCGCCGCTGGACCTCCAGGTCCCCAAGGCCCCGCCACGCCGGCAGGTGCCGGTCGCGGAGCTGCCGGGAACCGACCAGGACCGGGAACCGGCGGCAGTCACGTCCACCTCGGCGGGAAAGGAGGCCGGCGATGGGCGTCTTTGATCCCGTCAAGGGCTTCGGCGTCACCTTCGGCACGATGTTCAAGAAGGTCGTCACCGAGGAGTACCCCGAGGTCAAGAAGGTCACCGCACCGCGGTTCCACGGCCGCCACCAGCTCAACCGGCACCCGGACGGGCTGGAGAAGTGCGTCGGCTGCGAGCTGTGCGCCTGGGCGTGCCCGGCGGACGCGATCTTCGTCGAGGGCGGCGACAACACCGAGGACGAGCGCTACTCGCCGGGTGAGCGCTACGGCGCCGACTACCAGATCAACTACCTGCGCTGCATCGGCTGCGGCCTGTGCATCGAGGCGTGCCCGACCCGCTCGCTCACGATGACCAACGAGTACGAGCTGGCCGACGACTCGCGGCAGAAGCTGATCTTCACCAAGGAGGACCTGCTCGCGCCCCTGCTGGCCGGCATGGAGCAGCCGCCGCACCCGATGCGGCTGGGCGAGAACGAGCAGGACTACTACGTCAACGGCCCGCAGCTGGCCCGCTCGGCCGGCGTGCCCGAGGGGCAGACCGTCGAGACGGGCCCCGAGGAGGCGTTGAAGTGAGCCTCACGTCGTTCCTGCTCCAGCAGCCCGACGCCGTCGAGCGCGTGGTCGACACCGTCACCACGGGCGAGGCCGTCGCGTTCTGGGTGCTCGGCCCGCTGGCCCTCGCCGGCGCGCTGGGCATGCTGTTCGCCCGCAACGCGGTGCACTCCGCGCTGTGGCTCGTGCTCACCATGCTCAGCCTCGGCGTGCTCTACATGGTCCAGCAGGCGCCGTTCCTCGGCTTCGTGCAGATCATCGTCTACACCGGCGCGATCATGATGCTGTTCCTGTTCGTGCTGATGATGGTCGGCCGGGACAGCTCGGACTCCGTCGTCGAGGTGCTGCGCGGTCAGCGCCTGGCCGCCACCGCGCTCGGCGTCGGCTTCGCCGCCCTGGTGGTCGGCTCGCTGGCCCGCGCGCTCACCGACGTGGACGCGGTCGGCCTGGCCCAGCAGAACACCGCGAACGGCGGGAACGTCGCCAACATCGGCGAGGCGCTGTTCACCGACTACCTGTTCCCGTTCGAGCTGACCTCCGCCCTGCTGATCACGGCGGCGGTCGGCGCGATGGTGCTGGCCTTCGCCTCCCGCCCGGGCACGGCGAAGAAGACCCAGCGCGAACTGGTCGAGGAGCGCTTCCGCGGCGACCGCCCGGGCTCGCTGCCCGGCCCCGGCGTGTTCGCCACCGCCAACTCGGTGGCCACGCCCGCCCTGCTGCCGGACGGCTCGGTCGCCGCCGAGTCCCTGTCCGAGCTGATCGAGACGACCGCGAGGGAACGTCTCGACGATGACGTCGCGGAGGTGTCCGGCACCGGGCACGAGCCCGACGCGCGCGCGCTCAAGGGAGAGTCGTCGTGACCCCTACGTACTACCTGCTGCTGTCCGCGCTGCTGTTCAGCCTCGGCGCGGTCGGCGTTCTGGTGCGGCGCAACGCCATCGTGGTCTTCATGTGCGTGGAGCTGATGCTCAACGCGGTGAACCTCAGCCTGGTCACGTTCGCCCGCGTCAACGGCGGGCTGGACGGCCAGGTGATGGCGTTCTTCGTGATGGTCGTGGCCGCGGCCGAGGTCGTGGTCGGCCTGGCGATCATCATGTCGATCTTCAAGACGCGTCGCTCGGCCTCGGTCGACGACTCCAACCTGCTGAAGTACTGAGGGGTCACCGGTGACGGAACCTGTTGTCGCCAGCGGGATCGGCAGTCTCGCCTGGTTGTTGCTAGCCCTGCCCGCGTTCGGCGCGCTGGTCCTGCTCGTCGGTGGCAGGCGCACGGACAAGTGGGGCCACCTGCTGGGCAGCGCCACCGTGATCGCCGCGTTCGCGTACGGCGTGGCGCTGTTCTTCGACGTCCTGGGACGGGGCCCGGAGGACCGCAGCACCGAGGTGCACCTGTTCGACTGGATCCCGGTGGGCGCGCTGGACGTGGAGTTCGGGCTGCGCCTCGACCCGCTGTCGCTGACGTTCGTGCTGCTGATCACCGGTGTCGGGTCGCTGATCCACATCTACTCGATCGGCTACATGGCGCACGAGGCCGGGCGGCGGAAGTTCTTCGCCTACCTGAACCTCTTCGTCGCCGCGATGCTCCTGCTGGTGCTGGGCAACGGCTTCGTGACCCTGTACTTCGGCTGGGAGGGCGTGGGCCTCGCCTCCTACCTGCTCATCGGCTGGTACCAGCACAAGCCGGAAGCGGCGTCGGCCGCGAAGAAGGCGTTCCTGATGAACCGGGTCGGCGACCTGGGCCTCGCGATCGCCATCTTCATCATGTTCAAGGAGCTGGGCACCACCCAGTACACCGAGGTGTTCGCCCGCGTCGGCGAGCTGTCCTCGGCCGAGGTGCTGGCCATCACGCTCCTGCTGCTGCTCGGCGCGTGCGGCAAGTCCGGCCAGTTCCCGCTCCAGGCGTGGCTCCCCGACGCCATGGCCGGCCCCACGCCGGTCTCGGCCCTGATCCACGCGGCGACGATGGTCACCGCGGGCGTGTACCTCATCGCCCGCTCGAACCCGATCTACAACCTGTCCGAGGACGGGCGCCTCGTCGTCATGGTCATCGGCGCGCTGACGCTGCTGATCGGGTGCGTCATCGGCTGCGCCTACGACGACTTCAAGAAGGTGCTGGCCTACTCGACGGTCAGCCAGATCGGCTACATGATCCTCGCCGTCGGCCTCGGCCCGATCGGCTACGCGCTGGGCATCATGCACCTGCTCACGCACGGCTTCTTCAAGGCGGGCCTCTTCCTCGGCGCCGGCTCGGTCATGCACGGCATGAACGACGAGGGCGACATCCGGCGGATGGGCGGCCTGGCGAAGAAGATGCCGATCACCTTCGTCACCTGGGCGCTCGGCTACCTGGCCCTGATCGGCTTCCCGTTCCTGTCCGGCTACTTCTCCAAGGACGCCATCATCGCGGCGGCGTTCAGCATGGAGGGGTGGCGCGGCTGGGTCTTCGGCGGCGTGGCCGCCCTGGGCGCGGGCATCACCGCGTTCTACATGACGCGCCTGCTGATCCTGGTCTTCCTCGGCAAGCCCCGGTACGCCGACCTGAAGTCCGCGGACGGCCGCGAGTACCACCCGCACGAGTCGCCGCTGTCGATGACGGTGCCGATGATCGTGCTGGCGTTCGGCTCGGTCGGCGCGGGCTTCCTCCTCAGCTCCGGCGGCAACCTCGCGGGCTGGCTCACGCCGTCCCTGGGCGAGCTCCAGGAGCGGCACGGCGTGCTGGGCCACACCGAGATCACCATCCTGGTGCTCGGCCTGTCCGCGCTGGGCGTGCTGGCCGCCTACCTGCTGTTCGGCCGCAAGCCGCAGCCGGTGGAGCGCCCGCTGCGGGTGTCGTTCCCGGTCCGCGCCGCGCGCAACGACCTGTACGGCAACGCGCTCAACGAGGCGCTGTTCGCGCGGCCGGGCACCTGGCTCACCCGCGCGCTGGTGTTCGTGGACAACAAGGGCGTCGACGGCCTGGTCAACGGGTCGGCGGCGCTGCTCGGAGGTAGCTCGGGCCGGCTGCGCAGGTTGCAGACCGGGTTCGTGCGCTCGTACGCGCTCTCCATGCTCCTGGGTGCGGTCTTCGTCCTGGGCGCGCTGCTGATGGTGAGGTTCTCGTGAGCTGGGTGCTGATCGCGCTGCTCGTGCTGCCGCTGGTCGGCAGCGTCGTGGTGGCGTTCCTGCGGCGGAACGACCGCGTCGCCAAGCTGGTCGCGCTGGCGTTCTCGCTGGGCGAGCTGGTGCTCGCGGTGCTGGCGTGGACCGCGTACGACCCGGGCGGGGACCGGCTCCAGCTGACCAGCTCGGCGGACTGGATCCCCTCCCTCGGCGTGCACCTGTCGTTCGGCATCGACGGCATCGCGCTGGTGATGATCGCGCTGATCGCGTTCCTCGTGCCGGTCGTCATCGGCGGCTCGTGGGCGGACCGGCTGCCCGAGGGGCGCAGCGCGGGCGGGTTCTTCTCGCTGCTGCTGGCGATGCAGACCGGCATGATCGGCGTGTTCGCCGCCACCGACGTGTTCCTGTTCTACGTGTTCTTCGAGGCCGTGCTGGTCCCGATGTACTTCCTGATCGGCCGCTTCGGCGGGCCGAACCGGCAGTACGCGGCCATGAAGTTCTTCCTGTACTCGCTGCTCGGCGGCCTCATCATGCTGGCCTCCGTGATCGGCCTGTACGTGGTGAGCGCGGACAGGATCGGGCAGGGCACGTTCGACTGGGCGACCCTGGTCACCGTCACCCGCGACCTGCCGCTGTCCACGCAGATCTGGCTGTTCCTCGGCTTCTTCGTCGCGTTCGCGATCAAGGCGCCGCTGGTCCCGCTGCACACGTGGCTGCCCGACGCCGGCGCCGAGGCGCCGGTGGGCGCGGGCGTGCTGCTGGTCGGCGTGCTCGACAAGATCGGCACGTTCGGCTTCCTGCGCTACTGCCTGCCGCTGTTCCCGGCGGCCAGCCAGGAGCTCGCGCCGGTCGTGCTGGTCCTCGCCGTGGTCGGTATCCTGTACGGCTCGCTGCTCGCCGTCGGCCAGTCCGACATGAAGCGGTTCGTGGCCTACACCTCGATCGCGCACTTCGGCTTCATCGCGCTGGGCATCTTCGCGTTCAGCTCGCAGGCCGGCGCGGGCGCGGTGCTCTACATGGTCAACCACGGCATCTCGACCGGCATGCTGTTCCTGGTCGTCGGCATGGTGATGGCCCGGGGCGGGTCGCGCCTGATCGAGGACTACGGCGGCATGGCCAAGCTCACCCCGGTCCTCGGCGGCCTGTTCTTCGTGGCGGGCCTCTCGTCGCTGGCGCTGCCCGGCACCAACTCGTTCGTCTCCGAGTTCCTGGTGCTCATCGGCTCCTACCCGAACGAGCCGGTCTACACGATCCTCGCCGCCATCGGCATGGTGCTGGCCGCGCTGTACGTGCTGTGGCTGTACCAGCGGGTCTTCCAGGGCCCGGTGCGCGGCACGGCGCTGGTCGACCTGGCCGGCGGACCGGGTGCTGCGGTCGACCCGGAGCGCGCCTCCGTGCCCGACCTGAACAAGCGCGAGCTGGCCGTGCTCGCACCGCTCGTGGCGCTGATCTTGGTGCTCGGCTTCTACCCGAAGCCGGTGTTGGACGTGATCACCCCGTCCGTCGGGGCGACGCTCAGCGAGGTCGGGGTGGCCGACCCGGTCGCGCAGGAAGGCAAGTGACGTGACGACGTTCCTCTCGCAGGTGGAGCGGCTGCAAGCCCCGGAGATCGACTACGGGGCCGTCGCGCCGTTGCTGATCGTGCTGGGCGCGGCCTGCCTCAGCGTGCTGGTCGAGGCGTTCCTGCCGAAGGCGCAGCGCTGGGCGAGCCAGGTGGTGCTGCTCCTCCTCACCCTGGCCGCCGCGGGTGTCTCGCTGGTGCTCTACGGGCTGGCCGAGGACACGCCGGAGCAGGGCGTGACCACGTTCTCCGGCCACGTGTCCGTGGACCAGCCGGTGGTGTTCCTGTGGGGCACGCTGCTGATGCTGGGCCTGGCCTCGGTGCTGCTCATCGCGGACCGGTCCGTCGAGCCCGGTGGCGCGTTCGTGCCCGAGGGCTCGGCCGGCGGCCCGGCCGGTGGACCGGGCGGCGGCGTCCAGGTGACCGGGCGCGCGGCGGTGGCCGTGATGACCCGGGAGCAGGCGAGCCGCTTCGGCATGCAGACCGAGGTCTTCCCGCTGACGCTGTTCGCGCTCGGCGGCATGATGGTCTTCGTCGCGGCGAACGACCTGCTCACCATGTTCATCGCGCTGGAAGTGCTGTCGCTGCCGCTGTACCTGATGTGCGGCCTGGCCCGCCGTCGCCGCCTGCTCTCGCAGGAGGCCGCGGTCAAGTACTTCCTGCTGGGCGCGTTCGCGTCGGCGTTCTTCCTCTACGGCGTGGCCCTGCTCTACGGCTACGCGGGCTCGGTGAAGCTCGCCGACATCGCGAGCGCCACCACCGCCACCGACCGGTCCGACACGCTGCTGTACGCGGGCTTCGGCCTGCTCGTCGTCGGCCTGCTGTTCAAGGGGTCGGTCGGCCCGTTCCACGCCTGGACCCCCGACGTGTACCAGGGCGCGCCCACGCCGGTCACGGCGTTCATGGCGGCCTGCACGAAGGTCGCCGCGTTCGGCGGCATCCTGCGCGTGCTGTACGGCGCGTTCGAGGGCTCCAGTTGGGAGTGGGAGGGCGTCCTGTGGGGCGTCGCGATCATCTCCATGTTCGTGGGCGCGATCGTCGGCCTCACCCAGACCGACGTGAAGCGCATGGTCGCCTACTCGTCGGTGGCGCACGCGGGCTTCCTGCTGGTCGGCGTGATCGCGCTGAACCCCGAGGGTCTGTCGGGCACGATGTTCTACCTGCTGGCCTACGGCTTCACGACGGTCGCCGTGTTCGGCGTCATCAGCCTGGTCCGCAACGCCGACGGCGAGGCCACCCACCTGTCCCAGTGGGCCGGGTTGGCCAAGCGGTCGCCGGTGCTCGCGGCCGTGTTCACGTTCCTGCTGCTCGCCCTGGCCGGCCTGCCGATGACCAGCGGTTTCGTCGGCAAGTTCGTGGTGTTCGCGGCGGCCGTGGAGGCCGGCATGACGCCGCTCGTGGTGATCGCCCTGGTGGCCAGCGCCATCGCGGCGTTCTTCTACCTGAGGGTGATCGTGCTCATGTACTTCAGCGAGCCGGCGGCCGACGGCCCCGCGGTGAGCGTGCCCGGCGCGTTCACCACGATGTCCATCACCCTGGGTACCGCGGTGACCCTCGCCCTCGGTGTCTTCCCGACTCCCGCCCTCGAATGGGCGGGTGCCGGCGCGTTCATCTTCTAGTGGTACGTAGGCTCTGAGGGGTGACCAGTAGCGAGCGGGCGGGGACGGGGTTCCGGTTTTCGGACCCCGTGCTCGCGGAGTTGGTTCAGGGCGGCCTCGACGAGGTGGAGGAGCTGCTGCGCGCGGTCGTGCGGAGCGAGTTCCACCCGGTGATGGAGACGTCCCTGCACCTGGTCGAGGCGGGCGGGAAGCGCATCCGCCCGCTGTTCACCATCCTGTCCGCGCAGTTCGGCAGCACCTGGGACCGCGTGAACGTGGTCAAGGCGGCGGCGGTGGTGGAACTCACCCACCTCGCCACCCTCTACCACGACGACGTGATGGACGAGGCCACCATGCGCCGCGGCGCGGAGTCGGCCAACGCGAAGTGGGACAACAGCATCGCCATCCTCACCGGCGACTACCTGTTCGCGCACGCGTCGGCGCTGGTGGCGGACCTCGGCACCGGGGCGGCCCGGATCATCGCGGAGACGTTCTCCGAGCTGGTGACCGGCCAGATGCGCGAGACCATGGGGCCCCGCGAGGGCGAGGACCCGGTCGCGCACTACCTGACCACGATCGCCGAGAAGACCGGTTCGCTGATCGCCACCGCGGCCCGGTTCGGCGCGATGTTCTCCGACGTGACACCCGAGCAGGTCGAGGCGCTGCGCGCTTACGGCGAGGTCATCGGGGCCGCGTTCCAGATCTCCGACGACGTCATCGACATCGCCTCGCCGTCGGAGGAGTCGGGCAAGACGCCCGGCACCGACCTGCGCGAGGGCGTGAAGACGCTGCCCATGCTCTACGCGCTGGAGGAGGAGCCCGGGTCGCGGCTGGCGACGCTCCTCGGCGGCCCCGTCGAGGACGACGCCGAGGTGCTGGAGGCGCTGGAGCTGCTGCGGGTCTCCAACGGGCTGGCGCGGGCGCGCAAGACGCTCGACGAGTACGCGGACCGGGCGCGGGAACTGCTGCACGTGCTGCCCAGGGGCACCGCGCGGGACGCGCTGGAGTCGGTCAGCGAGTACGTGGTCACCCGCACTCGGTAGTTGGCCGCTGCTTCGCAGACGGCGGCTCGGCCGCCTGGAAGTCGGCTCATCGGGGCGTGTTCCGGAAATCGAAGAGCGTGATTTCCGGAACGCGCCCCGACAAGCCGACGCGGCCTCGCGTGGTGGTCGGTGGGGCGTCGGTGGTCGGCGGCCGGCCGCAGGGGGGGTTGGTTCAGGGGATCGGTTCAGGGGGCAGTGGGTCGGCTCGGCGGCGGTTGGCGCGGAGGGTGTCCGCGGTGAAGACGAGCAGCGCCACCCAGACCAGGGCGAAGCCGAACCAGCGCGAGGCGGGCATCGGCTCGCGCGCCACGAACACGCCCCAGGCGAACTGGAGCACGGGCGCCAGGTACTGGAGCATGCCCATCGTGACCAGCGGCACGAGCCGGGCGCCCGCGCCGAACATGACCAGCGGGATCGCGGTGACCAGGCCCGCCGAGGCCAGCCACAGGGCGTGCGACCAGCCGCCGCCGTGGAACGTGCCGGCGTCGCCGAGCAGCAGCAGGTAGCCGACGGCGACCGGGGCGAGCACCACGCTCTCCGCGGTGAGGCTGGTCGTCGCGTCCAGCGGCACGGTCTTCTTCAGCAGGCCGTAGACGCCGAACGAGCACGCCAGCACCAGCGAGATCCACGGCAGCCTGCCGTAGTCCACGGCCAGCACGACCACGGCGGCGACCGCGATGACCAGCGCGGCGCCCTGGGCGAGGCGCAGGCGCTCGCGGAGCACGAACACCCCGAGCAGGACGCTCACCAGCGGGTTGATGAAGTAGCCGAGGGCCGCCTCCACGACGTGCTGCGTGTTGACGGCGTGGATGTAGACGCCCCAGTTGACCGCGATCAGCACGGACGCGGCGGTGACCATGAGCCAGCCGCGCGCGGACAGCCGGCGGAGGTCGCCCCAGCCGCGCAGGACGGTCGTGATGATCGCCATGAACACCAGCGACCACGCGATGCGGTGCGCCAGGATCTCCACCGAGCCGGCCGGCTGGAGCATCGGCCAGTAGGCGGGCACCATGCCCCAGATGAAGTAGGCGCCGGCACCGAGGGCGATCCCCTTGTTCGTCCGGTGGACATCCGCCTGAACAGCGGAGGAGTTCGTCAACGGCGGCACGGGGAGTACTGTACGCCGACCGTTTTGGCTGGTCGGTTGCTCCGAATGGTCCAGTGTCACACACTGGGCGCAGGTCCGGCCGGCCCCACGCGCCGAACCGGGGCGTCAGGGTAGTTTTGCACCGCTTCCCCAACCGGGTGAAGGCTCGGAAGCGGAGCGTGTCGGGGTGTGACAAGCAGCAGTGGGAGGGTCTCCCGTGGGTTCGCTCTTCGGGCAGGTGTGGCTGTGGAGCCTGCTGTCCTTCGTGGCAGGTGCCGCACTGACCTGGCTCGTCCTCGTGCGCCCGGCCAAGCGGGAGCTGGAGGACCTGGAGGAACGCCTCCTCACGTCGCCGCGCCCGACGCCGGCGACCGCGCCCGAGGCCGCGCGTGACGAGTTCGACAGCTGGCACGTCGAGGCGTCCCGGTCGCTGTCGGACGTGCAGCCGGTCGCCGAGCCGACGCGCTTCGAGCGCCCGGCGTTCGACCGGGCCGAGCCCGTCGAGTACGCCCACGACGAGCCGCGCTACGACGTGTCCAACATGAAGCTCGACAAGCGCGACGAGCTGCTGGAGGAGCTGGACGACGAGCACCGACCGCTGTCCGACTTCGAGGAGTCGCACGACTTCCCGGAGTTCGAGGAGGAGCGCCCGCGCAGCCTGTTCGACCGCCTCGGCAGCGAGACCGACACGCACGAGACGCTGGAGCCGAAGCCCAGGCAGCAGCCGACGCCCCCGCCTTCGTCCACGCGGGTGGTGCCCCAGCCGTTCCCCCGGGCCGAGCGCCCGCAGCCCGCGGACGAGCCGGAGCTGCCCGTGGAGGAGACCAACCTCCTGCCGGCCGTGCCGCCCGCGCCGGTCGCCGAGGTCGCGCCGCGCCGCGAGGAGCCGACCGCGCCGCCGGAGGTGCAGGCGTTCCAGCCGCGCGAGGTGTGGCGCGAGGAACCCGTCCAGGAGGTCTACCAGGACGAGGTCGCCGAGGGGCGCGAGGAGGAGGACGAGCCGGAGCGCAAGGCCGCCGAGGAGACCGCCTTCATCCCGGCCACCGCGCTGGCCGAGGCCATCGCCGAGGTCGACCGGGGCCGTGTCGACCCCGGGCACGTCGACGGGGGCGACGTCGAGCAGGACGAGGAGCAGCAGGTCTGGCCCGAGCACGACCTGACCGGCCACTTCCAGCCGGTGACCTTGCCCGACGAGGAGTTGGGCGAGCGGGAGCCCGAGCGGGAGTGGGAATCGGCGGAGCGCGGGCCGAGGACCGAGGTCATGAGGCCGGTGCGGGTCGGTGACGAGACCGACCGGGAGCGTCGCTCCGAGGCGCCGGAGCCGATCACGGCGACGTTGCCTGAGATCCCGGCCGAGGCCCCGGACGGGCGCGACGCCGCCCTCGACGCCGGGGGCGACCGCCCCCGGTCGCTCGCCGAGCACCAGGCCGCCGACGAGCGGTTCTTCGCGGACCTCCAGGGGGGCGACCGGCACGCGTCCGACCACGACCCCGCCGATCTCCACGCCGCCGAGCCGGCCACCGCCGAGCAGCCGGTCTTCGACCCGCCGACCGCCGAGCAGCCCGTCGTCGAGCAGCCTGCCGCCCACCGGCCCGTCTCCGAGCGGCCCGTCTCCGAGCGGCCCGAGGTCGAGCCGGCTGCCGAGCAGACCGCCATCGGGTCCTTCGAGCCGGTGCCCGCCGAGCCCCGCGAGCCCGAGCAGGCGGAGCAGGCCGAACCGGAGCCGGTGCGCCCCAGGTCGGGGCTGTTCACGCCCGCGTCGGAGAGGACCGAGGCGGACGAGGTGGAGCCGGTCAAGCCGGCACCCGCGAAGCCGGGGCCCTCGGCCGACGTGCCGTTCGAGCCGACGTTCGTCGACTCGGGCGAACCGCTGGTGGTCCGGAGCTCGGACCCCACGCCCAGGTCCGTCGCGATGGACCCGCCGAAGGGCGACGGCCCCCGGCCGCGCAGCCTGTTCGAGCCGCTGGTCACCGACGACGAGCTGCCCGAGACGGCCCGTCCCACCCCGCCGCCCGCGTCGGGCGGCGACCAGCCGTTCGTGCCCACGCTGGCGCCGGAGCTGCTGGCGTCCACGGGCCAGGCCCAGCCCGCCCGCCCGGCCGCCGGCCCCAACGGCCTGCCGCAGCGCCCCACCCGCCAGTCGGGCGAGCGGCGCACCCCGCCGCCGCTCTCCGCGCCCAAGCCGGCCACCCCGCCGCCGGCGCGCCCGGTCCGCCCGCGCCCGGTCGGGTTCAGCCCGAGCACCGGCGGCAGGCCCGCCGCGGGCACCGGCAGCACCCGGTACCGCGGCCAGGAGGAGGGCTTCAACCCGCGCTCCCCGTTCGGCCCCGGTTCGGTGCTGCCCAAGTCCGACGGCCTGGCCCCGGCCCCCGAGTTCGAGGTGAAGGCGACCCTGACGGGCCGCCGCTACTTCACCAACGACTCGGCGAACTTCCGCGAGACCCGCGCCGACGTCTGGTTCCGCACCACGTCCGACGCCGAGAAGGCGGGCTTCCACCAGGCGCCCTGATGGTCCCGCCTGACGGTCCTGGCCTGACGGGGCCCGTCACGCGGAAGACCCCTGTTCCGGGAGGCGGAACAGGGGTCTTCTCCGTTCGGGCGGTCAGCTCAGCACGGTCCAGGTGTCCTTGCCGCGCAGCAGCGCGGCCAGGTCCGCCTTCTGCGCGGCCTTGGCCTGCTCGACCTGCTCGCGGGCCCCGTCGTCGTACGTGGGGCGGGACGTCTTGCGGAACACGCCGGTCACGGTGTGCCGCAGGTCCTGCGTCGACAGCCGGGACAGCGCGAACGCCAGGTTCAGGTCGCTCGCGTCGTGCACCACGACCTCCTCCGGGGCCACCTCGGAGGTCTTGGCCACGGCCAGCCCGAAGCCCTCGCGGACCACGGCGAACTCGCCGTTGCCGAAGGTGATCGGCTGCCCGTCGACGACGTCGATGATCCGCCGGGACGCCTCGTCGGCGTCCTTGAGCACGTCGAACGCGCCGTCGTTGAAGATCGGGCAGTTCTGGTAGATCTCCACCAGCGCCGACCCGCGGTGCTCGGCGGCCTGCCGCAGCACCTCGGTCAGCCCGACCCGGTCGGAGTCGATCGCGCGGCCGACGAACGTGGCCTCCGCGCCCAGCGCCAGCGACACCGGGTTGAACGGGTGGTCCAGCGACCCGAGCGGCGTCGACTTGGTGACCTTGCCGGCCTCGGAGGTCGGCGAGTACTGGCCCTTGGTCAGGCCGTAGATCCGGTTGTTGAACAGCAGGATCTTGAGGTTCACGTTGCGGCGCAGCGTGTGGATCAGGTGGTTGCCGCCGATGGACAGCGCGTCGCCGTCACCGGTCACCACCCACACCGACAGGTCCGGCCGCGCCACCGCGAGACCGGTCGCGATGGCCGGCGCGCGCCCGTGGATGGAGTGCATGCCGTAGGTGTTCATGTAGTACGGGAACCGCGACGAGCAGCCGATCCCGGACACGAACACGATGTTCTCGCGCTTGAGGCCCAGCGTGGGCAGGAAGGACTGCACGGCGTTGAGCACCACGTAGTCGCCGCAGCCGGGGCACCAGCGGACCTCCTGGTCCGACTTGTACTCCTTGGCCTTCTGCGGTTGGTCGGAGGTGGGCACGCCCGCGAGGCCGCCCAGCCCGGGGAGGCCCAGGTCCGTCGCAGTCATTACGACACTCCCTTGATCACGTCGGCGAGCACGTCCTGGAGCTCCTCCGCCTTGAACGGCAGGCCCTGGACCTTGGTGTAGCTGATGGCGTCGACCAGGTACTTGGCGCGCAGCAGCAGCGCCAGCTGGCCCAGGTTCATCTCCGGCACGACGACCTTCTCGTACCGGGCCAGGACCTCGCCCAGGTTCTTCGGGAACGGGTTGAGGTGCCGCAGGTGCGCGTGCGCCACGGGCATGCCGAGCTTGCGCACCCGCCGCGCCGCCGCGCCGATCGGGCCGTACGTCGAACCCCAGCCGACGACGAGCACCTTCGCCTCGCCCGACGGGTCGTCGACCAGGACGTCCGGCACCTCGACGCCGTCGACCTTGCGCTGCCGCAGCCGCACCATGTGGTCGTGGTTGACCGGGTCGTAGGAGATGTTGCCGGTGCCGTCGGCCTTCTCCAGCCCGCCGATCCGGTGCTGGAGCCCCGGCGTGCCGGGCACCGCCCACGGGCGGGACAGCGTCTCCGGGTCCCGCAGGTACGGCCAGAACTCGCCGTCCGGACCGTTGGGCTCCGTGGCGAACGCCACGGTCAGGTCGGGCAGCTCGTCGACGTTCGGGATCAGCCACGGCTCGGAGCCGTTGGCGATGGCGCCGTCGGACAGCAGCAGCACCGGCGTCCGGTAGACCAGCGCGATCCGCGCGGCCTCCAGGGCGGCGTCGAAGCAGTCCGCGGGTGACTGGGGCGCCACGACCGGCACCGGCGACTCGCCGTTGCGGCCGAACATCGCCTGGAGCAGGTCGGCCTGCTCCGTCTTGGTCGGCAGGCCGGTGGACGGGCCGCCGCGCTGCACGTCGATGACGATCAGGGGCAGCTCGGTCATCACGGCCAGGCCGATGGTCTCGGACTTGAGCGCGATGCCGGGACCGGACGTGCTGGTCACGCCGAGCGCGCCGCCGTACGAGGCGCCGAGCGCCGCGCCGATGCCGGCGATCTCGTCCTCGGCCTGGAGCGTGGTGATGCCGAACTGCTTGTGCCGGGACAGCTCGTGCAGGATGTCCGAGGCGGGCGTGATCGGGTACGTGCCCAGCACCACGGGCAGGCCGGACCGCTGACCCGCGGCGACGATGCCGTAGGCGAGCGCGGTGTTGCCGGTGATCTGCCGGTACGTGCCCTCGTCCAGCTTGGCCGGCGCCACCTGGAACGTGACCGCGAACGACTCGGTGGTCTCGCCGTAGTTCCAGCCCGCCCGGAACGCCAGCACGTTGGCCTCGGCGATGTCGGGCTTCTTGGCGAACTTCTCGCGCAGGAAGCGCTCGGTGCCCTCGGTCGGCCGGTGGTACATCCAGGACAGCAGGCCCAGGGCGAACATGTTCTTCGCCCGCTCCGCGTCCTTCTTGCCCAGGCCGGTCTCCTCCAGGGCGCCGATGGTCAGGGTGGCCATGGCCACCTCGTGCACCTGGTAGGCCTCCAGCGAGCCGTCCTCCAGCGGGTTGGCGGCGTAGCCGACCTTCACCAGGTTGCGCTTGGAGAACTCGTCGGTGTTGACGATCAGCGTGCCGCCCTTGGGCAGGTCGCCGATGTTCGCCTTGAGCGCCGCCGGGTTCATCGCCACGAGCACGTCGGGGCGGTCGCCGGGGGTGAGGATGTCGTAGTCGGCGAAGTGCAGCTGGAAGCTGGACACGCCGGGCAGGGTGCCCTGTGGCGCCCGGATCTCGGCCGGGAAGTTGGGCAGGGTGGCGAGGTCGTTGCCGAACGCGGCGGCCTCGGAGGTGAACCGGTCACCCGTCAGCTGCATGCCGTCGCCGGAGTCGCCGGCGAACCGGATCACCACGCGGTCGAGCTTGCGGACCTCCGCACCACCTGGCGCGGCGCCGTTACCAACGTCGGTAGTCATGTCCTGGGCCGATCCCTTTCCTCACACCGCTAGGGGCTGGTGCCCCTCCCCCTCATCGAGGGTAGCCGTCGCCGCTGACGGGCCGGTTGCAGCCGTACCACGGTGCGGGACGATCGGTCTCACCACGTGCCGCATATCGGCGGTTGAGCAACCAGGAGGGTGTCCAGAGGTACGTGTTACTCCGATTAGCAGCTACTGATACTCCCTGCGTGGGGTCAGTGCCCGCTGATCCTGGCCCTCATCGCGGCCAGCCTCGCCTGGAACTCCGGGGTCCCGATGGAGGCGGCCTGCGGTGTCAGCTCCGTGTCAACGGCCTGCGCGTGCTCGTCCAGCACGGCGGTCCTCCGCATGGAGGACTTGGTGGTCCTGACCAGCTCGCGCGGCGCGTCGGCCGCCGCGCGCGCCAGCTCGACCGCCGACGCGACCAGCTCGTCGTGACCCCCGTCCGCGCGGTCCCACGCCAGACCCCGCGCGACCGCGGCGTCCGCGTCCAGGACCTGGCCGAACAGCGTCATCGCGATCGCCGTCTGCGGACCGACGAGCCGTTGCAGCATCCACGTCATGCCGCCGCCCGGGTGAATGCCCAGTTGCAGGAACCGCGCGTCGAACCTGGCGCGCGCGCCGACCAGGCGCACGTCGCAGGCCAGCGCCAGGTTGAGGCCCGCGCCGACCGCCGCGCCGCCGACGGCCGCGATCGTGGGCAGCGCGCAGCCCGCCACGGCGAGGAAGCCCGCGTAGATGCGGCGCAGGCCCTCCTCGCGGGCTTCGCCGAGCGCCGTCAGGTCCGCGCCGGCGCAGAACGCCGGGGGAGTGCCGGTGACGACCACGGCGTGCACGCCGTCGTCCCGCTCGCAGTCCTCGACCGCCCGGACGAGCTGCTCGGACAGGTCGAGCGTGAGCGCGTTGCGGCGGTCGGGGTCGTGCACGGTGACGATCGCCACGCGGTCGGCGCGCTCCAGGAGGACTTCGGCCATGCCGTCGACTCTAGGTGCCGGACCTCAGGGAGCCGGCGGGCGGTCGAGGAGGCGGGACAGCACGACCGTCGACACGGTCCGGTCGATGATCTCGACGGCCCGCAGCCGCTCCAGCGCCGTCTCCAGGTGGTGGATGTTCGCCGCGCGCAGGTGCACGATCGCGTCCGCCGCGCCGGACACCGTGTAGGCGGCCAGCACCTCGGCCATCGGTTCGAGCCGCTGCCGGATGTCGTGCGGCGTCACGTTGCCGCGGCAGTGCACCTCGACGAACGCCTCCGTGCCCCACCCGAGCTGCTCGGGGTCGACGACCGCCGTGAAGCCGCGCAGCACGCCCGTGTCCAGCAGCTTGTCCACCCGCCGCTTCACCGCGGGCGCCGACAACCCCACCTCCTTGCCGATGTCGGCGAAGCTGGAGCGGGCGTTGGCCATGAGGCACGAAATGATTCGCTGGTCAATCGAGTCCACACGCAACATTCTGCCCTAGAAGACGCAATATCGCGGCGTTGATCGATGGTCGGAGGGCACTCTACATTTCGATCCATGACCTCGGTTTCCCTCATGGGCCCCGGCGACGAGCCGATCGTGCTGGACGTGGCGACGCCGGTCGCGCCGGTACGCGTGCCGACCACCCGTCGGTACTTGATGTGCCCGCCCGAGCACTTCACCGTGGAGTACTCGATCAACCCGTGGATGGACCCGACGCGGCCCATCAGCACGGCGTTGGCGGTGGAGCAGTGGACCGCCCTGAAGGAGACCTACGAACGCCTGGGGCACCGGGTGGAGACCATCGAGCCGGTCCCCGGCCTGCCCGACATGGTGTTCGCGGCCAACTCGGGCACCGTCGTCGACGGCCGGGTCCTGGGCTCCCGCTTCCGGGCACCCCAGCGAGCCGCGGAAGCCGACCACTTCCGCCGCTGGTTCCTGGCCAACGGCTACCGGTCCGTCGTCATGCCCGAGCGCACCAACGAGGCCGAGGGCGACTTCGCCTGGACGGGCAGGTACCTGCTGGCGGGCACGGGCTTCCGCACCGACCCCCTGGCCCACTCCGAGGCCCAGGAGGTGCTCGGTGTGCCGGTCGTCTCCCTCCGGTTGACGGACCCGCGCTACTACCACCTGGACGTGGCCCTGTTCGTCCTCGCGGACGACCTGGTCGCCTACTACCCGGACGCCTTCTCGCCCGGCACCCGACAGGTCCTCCGCCGCCTGTTCCCGGACGCCGTCATCGCGACCGAGGCCGACGCGGCGTGCCTGGGCCTCAACGCGGTCTCGGACGGCCGCAACGTCGTCCTGCCGGTGGAGGCGACCCACCTGGCCGACCAGGTCGCCCGACGCGGCTTCGAGCCGCACTTCGTGGACATCTCGGAGCTGCGCAAGTCGGGCGGCGGTCCGAAGTGCTGCACGATGGAACTGCGGGACTGATCCCGTTCCGACCTCGTCGGCGGGCGACGCTCCGGTGGTTCGCACGAGCGGTCCGGCGGAGCGCTCGTGCTCCCACCTGCGCACGTCCGCAAGCGCGATGTGTAGGCGCCGCTCGAAATGACCACCCCATCGAGTGAACCTTGAGGAGGTGCTGAGCGTGGCCAAGGGCGACGTGGAGACGTACTACGAGGACGGCCGGTGGAAGAACAAGATCGAGGGCGGCGAGCGGGCTTCCAGCACGGCTGACACGAAGGCCGAGGCGCAGGCCGAGGGGCGCCGCATGGCGCAGGAGCGCGGCGTCGAGCACGTCATCAAGAAGCAGGACGGCACGATCGGGGAGAAGAACACCTACCCCCGGGAGCGCGACCCGAACCCGCCCGCCGGCTGAGCGGACCACGTCGGCGGCCCCGGAGACCTCCGCGGAGGTCTCCGGGGCCGCCGTGCGACCGGGTGCGCGCGATCAGGGCTTGCGGCCGGTGAGCCCGAGGATGCGGTGCAGCAGCGGGGCGTCGTCGGGCACCGGGACCTCGGGGCCGTAGATGCCCATGCCGCGCCCCATCTCGACGGTCGGGACCAAGCGGCGGTGGACGTGCTCCAGCACCTCGTCGTCCCACGTCGGGGTCTGGCCGGTCGCCTGCGCCAGGTCCCAGGTGTGGACGACCAGCTCGCCGAGCGTGATGCCGCCGACGACCTCCGCGGGCATCGTGTTCGGGCCGCCCATGTACGTGGCGCCCTCCCACGACTCCGGCGTGCTCCACGCCGCGGCGGTGGCGCGCAGCTGGGCGGTCAGCTCGGCCGCCCAGTCGTCGGTGGTCGCGTTGTCGGACTCGGCCGGCGGGGCCACCTGCTCCTTGCGGCCGGACCCCTCCAGGACGGGGGCCCAGTGCATCAGGTGGTTCACCAGGGCGCGGACGTCGAACTCGGTGCACGGGGTCGGCGCGCCGAGCTGGTCGGGCGTGATGCCGTCCACGACCTCCAGGGTGGTCGCCACGGCTCGGCTGATCAACTGCTCACGGGACATGCCGCCACCCTAGGAAGATCGGAGGCGGGTGTCTTGAAGAAAGGCGACATGCCTTCGTGGGGAGTGGGGCGGGGCCGGTGCGGGACGTGAACGGACGGGACGAGCGCGAGCTGGCGTGGCGGGACCACCAGACCCACGAGTTCCACGCGCCCTCGCCCGACCTGGCCCCGCACGTCGCCCGCTACTGGGCCGTCGAGTGGTCCTACGCCCGGCCGTACCGGCAGCTGGTCGTGCCCTACCCGAACGTCCAGCTCAGCTTCCACGCGGGCCGCGCCGAGGTGCACGGGGTGTGCGGCGGCCACGTGTTCAAGGACCTCGACGGCACGGGCCGCACGTTCGGCGTCGCGTTCCGCCCCGGCGCCTTCCGGCCGTTCCTCGGGGCCCCGGTCCAGTCGATCACCGACCGCGCGATCCCGGCGGCCGAGGTCTTCCGCGACCTGCCGGTGGAGCCCGACGTGCCGGGTGTCGAGGACGCCCTGCGCCGCGCCCTGCCCGAACCGGACCCGAGGGCGCGCGACGCGGTCGACGTCGTCGACCTGATCGCCGCGAGCCCGCGCATCACCCGCGTCGACGTCCTGGCGGCCGACCTCGGCACCACCGCCCGCAGCCTTCAGCGCCTCTTCGCGGACCACGTCGGGGTGACGCCCAAGTGGGTGATCCGCCGCTACCGCCTGCACGAGGTCACCCAGCGCATGGCCGCGGGCGGGCACATCGACTGGGCGGCCCTGGCGGCAGACCTCGGCTACGCCGACCAACCCCACTTCGTCCGCGACTTCACCGCGATGTTCGGCGAGACCCCGACCCGCTACGCGGCGCGCTACGGCACCCCCGCCGGAGTCGTCCATACCACCGGGAACCGCGGTCCCGCCGAACGTCACCCGGAGGACTGAGCACCCTGGCGCGCAACCCTCCGGCGGTGTTCCGATCGACGGCACCCGCTGTCGACGAAGGTAGGGAGCGCGCCATGAACGAACTCGACGCCCAGCGCCCGTCGCCCCAACCGCAGCACGAGGAGGAGCCCGCGCGTCGGCGCACGTCGGGGGTGCCCGAGCGGCTCTCCGGGCTCGAGTGGCTGGCCAGGCAGGCGAAGCGCCGCCGGGTGCCCCGCAGGCCGGCTGAGCCCACCGACCCGGGCGGCCCCGCCGGGCACGTCCAGGCAGCGGCCCGCTAGTCGGCCACCTCGCGCTGGAACGCCGCCCACAGCAGGTTCAACGGGTGGTCGGACGGGAACTTCGCCCGCTCCTCCTTGCGGGCGAAGACCCCGACCAGGCGTTCCAGTTGCGGTTTCCGGTCGTTCTTCAGCTCGACCACGCGCAGCCCCGCCCCCTCGCGCAGGTCGCCGTTCGCGGCGACCACGCCGAGGCCCGAGGTGACGATCATGCAGCCCTCCACGAGGCCCGAGCGCAGCAACGACATGCCGTATTGGATTTCGTCGATTTCTGCCGCTATGTCCAATTCGTTCCGGTAGTCCGGTCCGAACCAGCCCCGCAGGAACTCCGCGATCAGGCCGTCACCGGGCACGACCAGCGGCAGCTTCGGCAATTCCCCGGTGCCGACGCGATCCGGCAACCGGTGCTCCGGCAGGTTCGTGAGCAGCGCCAACCCGCCCCGGCGCCACTCGATGACGTCGAACTCGTCGAACCCGCTCCGCCGGCCCGCGGGGGTCACCACGCTCCCGCACACGATGTCGACCTCCTTGGACTCCAACGACGTCCAGATGTCCTTCGTGCGGATGTGCACGACCTTCAGTTCGACGTCCCGCCGGCGGAAGTCGTCGGCCACGTGGTGCCACGCCTTGGCCAGCGGGTCGAGCATGAACCTGGTCGTGCCGACGGTCAGCGTCGTGCCCAGCTTGCGGCGGCAATCGTGAATCGAATCGAGCCACTCGGTCAACGTGGTCCGCGCCAATTCCACCAGCGCCTCGCCGGTGGGTGTGATCAGCACGTCTTTTCCGCGGCCCTGCTTGACGACCAGCGGCTCGCCGCACAGCGACTTGAAGTTGCGGTTGAGCGTGTCCACCTGCTTCTGCACGCTGGACTGCTCCCGCCCGAGCACCCGGGCCGCGCGCAGGGCGGACTTCGTCTCGTACACCGCGATCAAGGTCCTGAGCTGGTCCAACGTGGTGTCGAGCAGCAGCGGCGAGGTGTGCAGGAGTCTGCTGAGCCGGGTGCCGGCGGGCAGGAGCAGTTTGGCCGAGGTCGACATGCAGGGCCTCTCGGGTCGCGTCGGGTGTTCTACCGATTAGTTGTACTGAACTTGACCGCAGTTCGTGTTGAAATTATCCGAAGATCTTGGTCTTATCCCTGGACAGCTATGCGCGATCCGTAAGAGACTTCTGCCGCAACCAGGTGCTTGTTCACGTGGGAGCAATCAGGGGGTATTGGGGGGTTGGAGGCCCGCCGGGCGGCAGCCCGGCGGGCCTCCACGTATTAGCCTCATGGATCGTGACGGTTTCCACCTTGGACTGGGGCACGACCTACCGGGTCACCGTGCTCGACCTCGGCCTCGCGTGCTGCGGCGTCGAGGTCATGGCCGCCCTGGAGGGCCACCGCCCGGAGCACCTCGAAGCGCTCGGCGTCGACCCGGTGCACGCGGCGGGCGAGGCGCACGTGCTCGTCGTCTCCGGCACGGTCACCGACGTGATGCTGCCCGCGGTCGTCGCGACCTACGACGAGATGCCCGAGCCGAAGTACGTCCTCTCGGTCGGCGCGTGCAGCAACACCGGCGGCCCGTACTGGGACTCCTACAGCGTCACCAAGGGCATCGACCAGGTGCTGCCCGTGCACGTCGCCGTGCCCGGCTGCCCACCCCGCCCCGAGGCGCTGCTCGACGGCCTCGCCGCGCTGCACCGGCTCGTGTCGTGAGCGCCGCGTCGCAGGACCTGGCCGCCCGCGTCCCCGGCGCGGCGGTGAAGACCGCGTTCGGCCAGACCACCGCGCACGTGCCCCTGGACGGCTGGCTCGCCGCCGCCCGCCACGCGCGCGACGACCTCGGCTGCACCCAGTTCGACTGGCTGGGCGTCGAGGACGCCGGACGCCCCGGAGCGGTCGGCGCGCGACACGCCGTGCTGCTGCACGTCCTGCACCCCGGCACCAGGCAGGGCCTGCTGCTGCGCACCGAGGTCGAGGCCGGGCGGCAGCTGCCCAGCGTCGCCGGGCTGTGGGCGGGCGCGGCGTGGCACGAGCGCGAGGCGGTCGAGATGTTCGGCCTCGCCCTCGACCACGACGTCGCCCACCTCCTGCTGCCCGACTCGTTCGCCGGCCACCCGCTGCGCAAGGACTTCGTGCTGGCCTCCCGCGTGGTCCGCCCCTGGCCCGGCCGGCTCGAACCGGGCGAGGACGGCACGTCCGCGCCCAGCCGCCGCCGCGCGGCCCCACCCGGCGTGCCCGACCCGTCGTGGGGCCCGCGCTACGAGGAGAACGCCGATGAGTGACACGCCCCCCGGTGAGACGCCCCCAGACGGCACACCCCCCGACGGCACACCCCCCGACGGCACACCCCCCGACGGCACACCCCCTGACGGCACGCCTCCCGACGCGCGCACCCCGCCCCTGCCCCCGCGCACCCGCGGCGTCATCGCGCTGCTGGAGGCCAACTGCACGGTGTGCATGATCTGCGCCCGCGAGTGCCCCGACTGGTGCATCCACATCGACTCGCACACCGAGGTCGAGCAGGTGCCCGGCTCGGCCCGCCCGCGTGCCCGCAACGTGCTCGACCGGTTCGCCGTCGACTACGGCCAGTGCCTCTACTGCGGCATCTGCGTCGAGGCGTGCCCGTTCGACGCGCTGCACTGGGCGCCCGACTTCTCCTATCCCGGCACCGGCACGCCGACCGGTGACGGCGCGGTCGCCGAACTCGTCCACGAGCGCGACGTGCTGGGCTCCTGGGTGTCGCACGTCCCGCCTCCGCCGCAGCTCGACGGCGGTGCCGAGCCCGCGCCGGAGACCACCGCCACACGACCGGCACGCCCCGGTGCCGGAACCGCGCGCCGGCCGGGCGCGTTGAGGGGGAGGACGTAGAACAGCCGGAGGCGACGCACCGTGCACAAGCACTACAACGGTTTGAAGACCGCGTTGCTCCTCGGCGTCATGAGCGGCCTGATCGTGTCGATCAGCTCGTTGTTCGGGCGGACCGCCCTGGTGATCGGCCTGCTGCTGGCCCTGGGCGTCAACGCCTACGCGTACGTCAACTGCGACAAGCTGGCGCTGCGCACCATGCGGGCCCGCCCCGTGTCCGAGGTGGAGCAGCCCGCGATGTACCGCATCGTGCGCGAACTGGCCCAGACCGCCCGCCGGCCCATGCCCAGGCTCTACCTGAGCCCCACGGCCGCGCCCAACGCGTTCGCCACCGGCCGCAACCCGCGCAACGCCGCCGTGTGCTGCACGACCGGCATCCTCGAACTCCTCGACGAGCGCGAGCTGCGCGCCGTCCTCGGGCACGAGCTGTCGCACGTCTACAACCGCGACATCCTGATCTCGTGCGTGGCGGGCGCGCTGGCGAGCGCGGTCAGCGCGCTGGCCAACCTGGCGCTGTTCGCGAGCGCGTTCGGCGGTGACGACGACGACCGGGTCAACCCGTTCGCCGTGCTGCTGATCGCGCTGCTCGGCCCGATCGCGGCGGGCATCGTGAAGGTGGCGGTGAGCCGGTCCCGTGAGTACCAGGCCGACCGGTCCGGCGCGGAGCTGACCGGCGACCCGCTGGCCCTGGCCTCGGCGCTGCGCAGGATCGAGGACGGCACCAGGGTCGCGCCGCTCGCCCCCGAGCCCGCCGTCGTCGCGCAGTCGCACCTGATGATCGCCAACCCGTTCCGGGCGGGGGAGAACCTCGCCAGGCTGTTCTCCACCCACCCGCCGATCGCGGACCGGGTGCGCCGGCTGGAGGAGCTGGCGCGACGCCGTTGACGACGCCGACGACGCCCTACGGGCGCACCTCCCGCGCCACGTTCATCACGTACTGGCCGTAGCCGGACTGCGCGAGCTTCTCGCCGAGCGCGTAGCACTCGTCCGCGGTGATGAAGCCCATCCGCAGCGCGATCTCCTCCAGGCACGCGATGCGCACGCCCTGCCGGTGCTCCAGCACCTGCACGAACTGGCCCGCCTCCAGCATCGAGTCGTGCGTGCCGGTGTCGAGCCACGCGAAACCGCGCCCGAGGTCCACCAGGGTCGCCCGGCCCTCGCGCAGGTACGCCAGGTTGACGTCGGTGATCTCCAGCTCGCCGCGCGACGACGGCGTGAGGCCGCGCGCGATGTCCACGACCTGGTTGTCGTAGAAGTACAGGCCGGTGATGGCCTTGTTCGACTTCGGCAGCGCGGGCTTCTCCTCGATGGAGATCAGCCTGCCGGTCGAGTCGACCTCGCCCACGCCGTACCGCTCGGCGTCCTTCACCGGGTAGCCGAACAGCACGCAGCCGTCCAGCTCCTCGGCGTTCCTCTGGAGGAGCTTCGAGAAGCCCTGGCCGTAGAAGATGTTGTCGCCCAGCACGAGGGACACGTCGTCCTCGCCGATGAAGTCCGCGCCGATGACGAACGCCTCGGCCAGCCCGTTCGGGTGGGCCTGCTCGGCATAGGAGATGTCGAGGCCGAACTGCGAGCCGTCGCCCAGCAACCGCTTGAACAGCGGCAGGTCGACCGGCGTCGAGATCAGCAGCACCTCGCGCACGCCCGCGAGCATCAGCACCGACAGCGGGTAGTACACCATCGGCTTGTCGTAGACCGGCAGCAGTTGCTTGGACACGGCCTGCGTGATGGGGTGCAGCCGCGTGCCGCTGCCACCGGCGAGGACGATGCCCTTCACCGGTAGTTGGTGAACTGGAGGGCGATACCGAAGTCGGACCCCTTCAGCAGGGCGATCACGTCCTGGAGGTGGTCCTTCTTCTTGCCGGAGATGCGGAGCTGGTCGCCCTGGATCTGCGCCTGCACGCCCTTGGGCGCCTCGTCGCGGACCTTCTTCGCGATCTCCTTGGCCTTCTCGCTGGAGATGCCCTGCACGAGCGTGCCCGTGACCTTGAACACCTTCCCGGAGAGGGCGGGGTCGCCGATCTCGAACGCCTTCATCGAGATGCCGCGCTTCACGAGCTTCTCCTGGAAGACGTCGATGGCGGCGCGGCACCGCTCCTCGGTCTCGGACTGGAAGGTGATCGCCTCCTCGCCCGCCCAGGAGACCTGCGTTCCCGTGCCCCGGAAGTCGAAGCGCGTGCTCAGCTCCTTGGCGGCCTGGTTGAGCGCGTTGTCGACCTCCTGGCGATCGACCTTGCTCACCACGTCGAACGACGGGTCTGCCACGTGCCCGGTACCTCCGCGTCGGTGGATCTGGAACCGCCCGGAAGCCTACTCGGGTATCCCGGTTGCACGGGTCCGGACGGGCTTATGTATTGTCTCCACCGCACCCGGGAGACCGGGCGCGGGGCGGGTTGCCCGAGCGGCCAATGGGAGCGGACTGTAAATCCGTCGCGAAAGCTACAGAGGTTCGAATCCTCTACCCGCCACGCGAGCCAGAAGACCCCCGTGACCTGTGAGAACAGGTCACGGGGGTCTTCTCGTCGTGTCCGGCTGCGTCCGGCCGCAACCGGCGTTCTACGGGTGGCTGTGCCGAGGACGTACCGAAGTTCTCAGCGGCCCTATGCGGCTCCCAGCCCTGCCTGGACGAGTTGCCGTGCGCGTTCCTCCCCGCCGTCGAGGCACTTCGCGTAGACCCGCGCAGGACGGCCATGCTGTGACCGGCCATTCGCTACCCGCGTGAGGTTACCGATGCGCATCGGTAACCCGTGATCAACAGTAACCCTCTGACCTGCACGGTTACCGCAGTTACCGGTCCTGGGGACGGACGCGCCGGGCGGGGGACGGAGGTCTGCAGTGAGGAAGCGTCACGAGGGTTGTGCTGGTGACGGAAGCCTCCAGGGCGTAAGCGTCACACATCTCCTCGGTACTGCCGTCCGCAGCTGTGGGCAGTGGTGCGTCATCCAGTCCGCAACTGAATGAAATCGTCCTGGGCTCCGCTAAAGTGCCAGGTCAAGAAGTGTCTTCCCCGCGCGAGCGGGGGTGGTCCGCGGCCTGTTGAAGACAGCGTCGCACTCGTCGAGCTCTTCCCCGCGCGAGCGGGGGTCTTCGTCGTTCACGGGCTGCTGCGCCGGTCGGCGGCCCCGAGCGGGGGCCGCGGAGCCGTGACGTAGGTGAGGCCGACGCGCAAGCGCTTCCTCTCGCTTGCGTGCCGGCCTCGGGATGCAGCATAACTCATATCGAACATTTGTTCGAGGGTTATGAGATCGCCGCTCTCCCCGCCTCGGTCAGCTCCGCGTCCACCCGCTCGTCCAGGCCGACCGCGCGGCGCGCCCTCAGCAGGCCCGCGTGGACCAGGTCGTGCGTGACCATCTGGTCGCAGCACGGCAGCCCGTCCACGTACAGGTCCGGTTCGCGTCCCCCCGACAGCTGCGCCCTGCCCGCGGCGACGGCCCGGAGCATGGACCTGGCCCGGCCGGACAGCTCCTTCACGACGATCACGGCGACCCCCTCGCCCGCTGTGCCCATACCAGCTTCCCTCTTTCCACAGGAGGTCCGGCCCCGGGCCCCGAGTACCCGGCCGACCCGGGTTCACTCGGGTGGCCCAGGCGAGATCACCCGACGGTGTGGCGTCCGTCCGGTCCTCCCCGGCGCGGTGACCGGTTGTGCTGATCGGCCCAGCCGAAGTGCGGCCGACCGGTCGGCGACCCGATCGACCCGCCGTCGCGGACCGGCGGGGCGGGGGCGGTCGCCGGCCAGACACTCGGGCCATGAGCGAAATCCTCATCGCCCTCGCGGCCCTCGCGACCGGCGTGCTCCTCGGCCTGGTCGTCCGGTTCCCGGGACGCCGTCGCTCGCCCCGGTCGTCGCCCGCGCCCGCCGACGTCGGCGCGCTGCTCAACGCCGTGGACGACCTGGAGTACGGCTTGGCCGCGGTGCTGAACTTCGGGCCGCTGTCGGCGTCCGAGCTGACCGGGGTGGACCTGGCGGCCAAGCTCGAACGGCTCGCGGGTGACCTGCCCAAGGACGTCTTCGGCACGCTCAAGGGGCTGGTCGGCAAGATCGCGCTGCACCCGTACCCCGAGCGTCACGACCTGCTCGGCGCGGTGCGCGAGGACGAGTCCGCGGTGTGGCTCGCGCTGCGCGACGCTATCGGCAGCGGCGCCGCCCAGCACGTGGCGGCCGTGGAGGCGTGCCGGGTGCTGGAGGGCGTGCGCGAGGTGCTGCGGGGCGACGCGGCGGTCACCGGGCGGGAACTGGTGGGGGTGTAGGGGGGGAGCGGTGACCCTGTGGAGCCGGATGCGGTGAACGGCCCCTACGGAGTCCCGGAGGTGTCCGTAACCGGTTCCGCGCGCACCGCGACCGTCCCGGCGCGCACCGCCCGGCCGGGGTGCGGCGACCCGTCGGCTGAGCAGGCGTCACGCCGCGTTGGGCTGGTCCGGACCACCGCCGCCGATGATCGGGTTCGCTTCTCGCGCCATGCGGTCGTAGTGGTGAAGGGCCTGCTGAACGTGTGAACGACGTCGTCACCTTTCGTGGTAATCCGTCCTACGACCTGCCATTTCGTCCCCCGACCGGGGTACATTGGCAGCCTTGGAGGGGTCCTGGTCGATGTTCGGGACCCCTCAGTCACGCCAGGAGCCCGCAGGCCGCGACCCGGCCTGCCGTGACGACGGCCGACGAGGAGGCTGGATGTCCGACCACGCGTCGGCCAAGGCGCCCACCGCGCCGTCCCGGTCCACGAACCGCTCCTTCAGCGTGTTCGCGGCCCTGCTCCTCGTCGCGGGCGGGTTGTCCGCGTTCGCCGTCGGCTCCTGGCTGCCCGACAACTCCGCCACGCCGAGCCTGCTGTGGACCGGTCCGCTGCTCGTCGTCGGCTTCCTGCTGGCCGAGCAGCTCGCCATCAACGTCGACGTGCGCAGCGGGGTGGCCTGGACGATCTCGTTCACCGAGATCCCGCTCGTGCTCGGCCTGCTCGTCGCGCCGTTCGAGGTCGTGCTCGCCGCGCACGTCGTCGCGGGCGTAGGCACGCTGCTCGGCCGCCGCGTGCTCGACCGCGCCGTCTACAACGCCGGCCTGATGTTCATGGAGATCTCGGTGGCCTTCGCGGTCGCCGAGTGGGTCAAGGAGCTCCTCGGCCGCAGCGGTCCGGTCTGGGCGGGCGCGTTCGTCGGCACGATCGCCGTGCCGCTGCTGGCCAGCCTGCTCGGCCTGACCGCGCTGCGGATCATGCGCAAGGGCATGCGGCTCGGCCCGGCGCTGCGCCTGGTCGCGCAGACCCTCGTGGTGGCGCTGCTGAACACCTCCGCCGGCCTCGTCGGCTACGAGGTCGCGACGCGCGTGCCGTGGGGCGGCCTGCTGATCGGCCTCGTCTTCGCGGGCATCACCGCCATCTACCTCGCCTACTCGGGCCTGCTGCGCGAGCAGCGCGACCTGGAGGCGCTGAGCGAGGTCTCGCTGCGCGTCGCCCGCTCCGGCCGGCACGCCACGGGCCCGCGCGGCGCGATCCCGGACGCCGGCGACGGCCGCGCCGAGGACGACGAGTGGCAGCTGATCGCCGACCGCATCCGCGAGCAGCTCAACGCCAACCGCGTCGTGCTGCGGCTGCGCACCGACCCCCAGGCGCCGATGCGCAGCTTCGTCTCGGGCGAGCCGCTGCCGCCGGGGATGCGCCGCGACGACCCGCGCGTGCTGCGCGAGGACGCCATGCTCCAGCTGCCGGGCGCGCAGGTGCGGTACTTCCGCGTCGTCGACGCGGGCGAGGAGGTCTCCGAGGCCCTGGCCCGCCGGGACGCGCAGGAAGCGCTGGTCGTGCCGCTGCGCGGGGCGACCCAGCTGCTCGGCGCGGTCGAGGTGCACGACCGGCTCAGCCGGTGGCGCGGCTTCGGCAAGGCCGACCTCCAGCTGCTGCGCACGCTCGCCAGCCACCTCTCGACCGCCGTGGACAACCGCAGGCTGCTCGCCCGGCTGCGCCACGACGCCTACCACGACCCGCTGACCGGCCTGCTCAACCGGCCGGGCTTCCGCGAGGCCGCGAGCGAGCCGATGCGCCAGGCCGACACGGCCGTCGTGGTGCGCGTGGACCTCGACGTGCTGTCCACCGTCTCGGACGCGCTCGGGCAGACCTGGGCCAACCGGATGGTCGTCGCCGCCGGCCGCAGGCTGCGCGACGAGCTGGGCCCCGAGGTGCCGCTGGCCCGCCTGGAGGGCGGCGCGTTCGCCGCGCTGCTGCTCGACCGGCAGTCCGAGCGGGTCCGGGAGATCGCCGAGCGGCTGCGCGAGGCGCTGTCCGTGCCCTACCCCGTCGACCGGCTCACCGTGGAGGCGGGCGCGGTCGTCGGCTGGGCCACCACCGCGGACGAGGAGCTGGAGGAGTACGACCCCGACGTGCTGCTCCAGCACGCCGACGTGGCCGTGCGGGCGACCACCGAGAACGAGCCGCTGCGCCAGTACGCGCCGAGCATGGGCCAGATCTTCCTGCGCCGCTTCCAGCTCGTCACGCAGTTCCGCTCGGCCCTGGAGAACGGCCAGGTCTCCGTGCACTACCAGCCCAAGATCGCCCTGCCGAGCCGCCAGGTGATCGGCGCGGAGGCCCTGGTGCGCTGGAAGCACCCGGAGTTCGGCCGCGTCGACCCGGACGAGTTCGTGCCCGCCGTCGAGGCCACCGGCCTGGTCGACGTGCTGACGGACTTCGTGATGGACCGGGCCCTGGAGCGGGTCAGGCTGTGGATCGACCGCGGGCTGCGGATGTCGATCGCGGTCAACCTGTCCGTGCGCACGCTGGCCGACGAGGAATTTCCCAACCGCGTCGCGGCGGCCCTGCGCCGGCACGAGGTGCCGCCGGAGCTGCTCACGTTCGAGCTGACCGAGTCCGGCGTGATGGCCGACCCGGAGCGCGCGCTGCCCGTGCTGCGCCGCCTGCACCAGATGGGCGTCGTGCTGGCGGTGGACGACTTCGGCACCGGCTACTCGTCACTGGCCTACCTGCGCCAGCTGCCGGTGGACGAGGTCAAGATCGACAAGAGCTTCGTGCTCGGCATGGGCACGGACCTGGGCGACATGGCGGTGGTCCGCTCCATCGTCGAGCTGGGCCACTCGCTCGGCCTCACCGTGGTCGCCGAGGGCGTCGAGGACGACGCCGCGCGCGACCAGCTGGTCGGCATGGGCTGCGACGTGGCGCAGGGCTACCTGATCTCCCGGCCGCTGTCCGAGGACCGCTTCGAGGCGTGGCTGCGGGCGCGGACCGTGCAGGTCAGGGGTGCCCGGGATGAGACGGTGCTCACTCTGGTGCATTGATCGGCACCCCCGATTTCACTCCTGCGGGAGGGGTGTTGTAGAGTTCTACTCGCTGCAAGAGCAAGCCCCTTTAGCTCAGTCGGCAGAGCGTCTCCATGGTAAGGAGAAGGTCTACGGTTCGATTCCGTAAAGGGGCTCCACAACCGGCCGCGGTGCTCAAGCATCGCGGCTGACTTGTGTAAAGCGGTGTAGCTCAGTTGGTAGAGCAAGCGGCTCATAATCGCTGTGTCGCCGGTTCAAGTCCGGCCACCGCTACTCGCAAGATCCCCGCCAGGCGGTAAGCCCGCACTGGGGAACCGGGGCACACGCGCTCTAGGAAGGCAAGGACCGTGGCTGCAACCGACGTACGCCCCAAGATCACCCTCGCGTGCGAGGAGTGCAAGCACCGGAACTACATCACCAGGAAGAACCGGCGCAACGACCCGGACCGCCTGGAGATCAAGAAGTTCTGCCCGAACTGCAAGACCCACCGCGCTCACAAGGAAACCCGCTGAGCCGGTAGCACCGCTTCGACGAGGCCCGTCCCCCGCGTGGGGACGGGCCTCGTCGCGTATAGCCTGCGTGCCGTGCCTCTCGACCAGTCCTACGTCGGACGTTCCTACCCGCCGTCGCCCCCGTACGAAGTCGGCCGCGAGAAGATCCGCGAGTTCGCCGACGCGGTCGGGGAACCGAGCCCGGCGCACCGCGATCCCGAGGCCGCGCGCGCCCTGGGCCACCCGGACGTCATCGCGCCGCCGACGTTCGCGGTCGTGCTGTCGCTGAAGATCAACGACGTGCTGGTCGGGGACCCCGAGCTGGGCCTGGACTACAGCCGCGTGGTGCACGGCGACCAGGTGTTCGTCCACCACCGCCCCATCACGGCGGGCGACCGGCTGTCCGTGGTGCTGCACGTCGACGGCATCACGTCCCGGATGGGCAACGACATGCTGGCGCTGCGCGCCGAGATCACCACCGAGGACGGCGAGCCGGTCACCACCGCCAAGTCCACCCTCGTGGTCCGCGGGGAGGAGTCGTGATCAGGGCTTCGGACGTCTCCGTCGGCGACGCGCTGCCGCCGCTGACGCTGCGCATCACCCGCGCCGACCTGGTCCGCTACGCGGGCGCGTCGGGCGACTTCAACCCGATCCACTGGAACGAGCGGTTCGCCCGCGAGGTCGGCCTGCCGGGCGTGATCGCGCACGGGATGCTCACCATGGGCCTCGCGGGCCGGATCGTCACCGAGTGGGCCGGCGACCCGGGCGCCGTCGTCGAGTACGGCGTGCGGTTCGGGCGGCCCGTCCCGGTGCCGGACGACGACGAGGGCGCGCTCGTGGAGGTGACGGGCAAGGTGACCAAGGTCCTGGAGGACGGGACGTTCAAGGTCAACGTGACGGCCTCGTTCGAGGGCAAGTCGGTCCTCGGGGGCGCGTCGGCCCGCGTGCGGCTGCCCTGAGGCCCTCCCCGGGGTCCTTCTGCGGAGGACCTCCGCGGGGCTCTCCGCCGGCCGTCAGAAACCGTTGCACAGGGCGCTGGTGTGCGCGCCGGTGGCCGTGGCCGAGCGCCGCTCGACGCCGTCCACGGTCACCGCGCACCCCACGTCCCCGCCGGACTGGCCGATGGTGACGGTGAGGACGCCGTCGACGGGTGCGTCGGCCACCACCAGCTCCTTGCGCCAGGGCAGCGCGGTCAGCTCCTCGCGGAGCGTCTCCCCGGGGTGCGTCCCGCCCTGCCGGAAGGTCGAGTAGGTGACGGTGGCCCGCTCCACCTCGCCGCTCACCTCGTAGACCACCCGCACCGGTGGTACCGGCCGGGTGGTCCACAGGACGAGGGCCAGGGCCCCGATCACCAGTGCCGCCGCGCCCGCGACGACGGACCACGTGCGGAAGCGCGGTCGTGGGGGCCGTTCGGGCTCCGGCATGGGGCTCCTCGGACGTGGACCGGTGGGACTGAATGGACCATCGGTGTGACACGACCGCCGGTTACAGCCTTCGCCCGGACGGGTTACGCGGAGTGGCTCAGAAGTCGGAGCAGCTGGCGACGGAGAACGTCCCGGTCGCGGTGGCGGTCTTCTTCTCCACGCCGTCCACCGTGATGCGGCACGTGACGGTGCCCCCGTCGGCCCCGGTCATCACGGTCAGCGTGCCGCCGCTGAACAGGCCCTTGACGGTGACCTCCTTGGTCCACGGGAACGTGGTGATGTCCTCGTCGTTGGTGGACGCGCCGCCGTCGCTGTAGGACGAGTACGTGACGCTGGCGCCGGTCCCCTCGCCGGTGACCTCGTAGAGCACCACGGACTGCTTGTCGGCCTCCGCCTTCAGCTCGTCCACCGCCCGGTCCACGTCGGACGCGGCCTTGGTGAACACCGCCGCCCACAGGACGCAGATCACCAGGCCGATCGCGGACAGCGCGATGCCCGCGACGGCGAGGCCCTTGTTGGTCGCCTGGCCGCGGTTGGCCTTGGAGACGCCGACCAGCCCGAGCACGAGGCCGAGGATGACCAGCGGCCACGCGACGATCCCGATCACCGGCAGGAAGCTGAACAGCAGGCCGACGAGGCCGAGCACGAAGCCGGCCGTGCCGAGGCCGTTCTGCGGCGCCGGCGGCGGCATCGGCGGCTGGTGGTGCACCTGCGGCGGCTGGGGGTACGACATGGTGGTCTCCTCGGACGAACTGCCCGCGACAGCGGGTGACGTCCGGGACATCGACGCGAACTCGATCACAGTTACACGCCGTCACCGAAAAGTGTCCAAATGCGCCAATAGGCACCCCGGAAGGGTGCCTATTGTGACGGACAGTCGCTTTTCTACTGGACCTCGGCCAATAGGTCGGCCAGTCGGGTGACGCCGGTCTTGAGGTCCTCGTCGCTCAGGGCGTACGAGAGCCGCAGGTAGCCGGGCGTGCCGAACGCCTCACCGGGCACCACGGCCACCTCGGCGTGCTCCAGGATCAGCGCGGCCAGGTGCACGGAGTCCGTGATCGTCGTCCCGCGCAGCTCCTTGCCGATCAGCGCCTTGACCGACGGGTACGCGTAGAACGCGCCCTTCGGGGTGGGGCACTCGACGCCGGGGATCGCCGACAGCATCTCGACGATCGTGCGCCGCCGGCGGTCGAACGCGGTGCGCATCCCGTGCGCCGCCTCCAGCGACCCGGACACGGCCTCCAGGGCCGCGCGCTGCGAGACGTTCGCCACGTTCGAGGTCAGGTGCGACTGGAGGTTCGTCGCGGCCTTCACGACGTCCTCCGGGCCGATCAGCCAGCCCACCCGCCAGCCGGTCATCGCGTACGTCTTCGCCACGCCGTTGAGCACGATCGTCCGGTCCGCCATCGCGGGCACGACCACCGGCAGCGACACCGACTCGGCGCCGTCGTACACCAGGTGCTCGTAGATCTCATCGGTGATCACCCACACGCCGTGCTCCAGCGCCCACTCGCCGATCGCGACGACCTGCTCGCGCGGGTAGACCGAGCCCGTCGGGTTCGAGGGGGAGCACAGCAGCAGCACCTTGGTCCTCGGGGTGCGCGCCGCCTCCAGCTGCTCGACGGTGACCAGGTAGTCGGTCGTCTCGTCGGCGGTGACCTGCACCGGGACGCCGCCGGCCAGGGTGATCGCCTCGGGGTAGGTGGTCCAGTACGGCGCGGGCAGCAGCACCTCGTCGCCCGGGTCCACGATCGTGGCGAACGCCTGGTAGACGGCCTGCTTGCCGCCGTTGGTGATCAGCACCTGCGAGGCCTTCACCTCGTAGCCGGAATCGCGCAGCGTCTTCGCGGCTACGGCTTCCCGCAGCTCCGGCAGGCCCGCGGCGGGCGTGTAGCGGTGGTTGCGGGGGTCGGCGCACGCGGCCTGGGCGGCGGCGACGACGGCCTCGGGCGTCGGGAAGTCGGGCTCGCCGGCGCCGAAGCCGATCACGGGTCGACCGGCCGCCTTGAGCGCCTTCGCCTTCGCGTCCACCGCGAGGGTGGCGGACTCGGCGATGCCGCCGATCCGCTTGGAGATCCGGGGCGGCTCGGCGGGGGTGGACTCGGTCGTCGTCTCAGGCGTGGCCATGGCCCCAATCGTGGCAGACCGCACAACGCGCCCGAGTGCCGGCACCCCCTCTGACCGGGCCGGTTGGAAAGTAGGGCGATGCGTGCCGTATGCTCTGGAACTCGGAACGCCGAGTCGCTGCCTCACGAGCCACGTGAGGGCGGTGCGGGGCGTCTCCGGCCAGGGGGTTCCGACGGTGGAACCCCAAAGGGGCGTAGCTCAACTGGCAGAGCAGCGGTCTCCAAAACCGCAGGTTGCAGGTTCAAGTCCTGTCGCCCCTGCGTCGAAGCGCGAACGTGAGCGGAGGACGGCATGAGCGAGGGCCGCGAGCAGGACCAGCCGGACGAGCGCGAGAGCGCCTCCCGGCCGGTTACCGCCGCAGCGCGGCGCGAGCGCCGTGGTTCCGCACGGCCGGCGGGCCGCAAGGACGTCGAGGCGAAGAAGTCGGCCGAGGCCGACTCCGACGCCGAGGCGGACAAGAAGGGCCGCCCCACGCGCTCGCGGACGGACTCGGAGAAGCGTCCCAACATCTTCGCCCGGATCGTCCGCTACATCCGTGAGGTGGTCAGCGAGCTGCGGAAGGTCATCTGGCCGACCCGCAAGCAGATGATCACCTACACCGGGGTCGTGCTGGTCTTCGTGGCCTTCATGGTGGCGTTGGTCTTCGGCCTGGATTCGGCCTTCGCCTGGGGCATGTTCCGGCTGTTCGGCTGAGCCGAGCGCCGCGCCGCCCCGGGTGGCGGTGGACATGTGATGCATGAGAGGAAGCGGGACCCACAGTGACGTCCGAGAACGGCGTTGACGCCCAGGAGCACACCGACCTGACCGGCGAGGACCTCGACGGTGGCGTCGAGGCCGGCGAGCAGGACGAGGCGTCGGAGGCCATCGAGGAGTCCGCTTCCGCTGCTGCCGACGAGGACGACGACGCCGAGGCGGAGGCCGACGAGGCGGACGCCGACGAGCCCGGTGAGGCCGCGGCCGTCGTCCCGGACATCGACGCCGAGCCCGCCGACCCGGCCGAGGAGATGCGCGAGGCACTGCGCCGCGCTCCCGGCGACTGGTACGTCGTGCACTCGTACGCGGGCTACGAGAACAAGGTCAAGACCAACCTCGAGACGCGCATCCAGACGCTCGACATGGAGGACTTCATCTTCCAGGTCGAGGTGCCGACCGAGGAAGTCACCGAGATCAAGAACGGCCAGCGCAAGCAGGTGCAGCGCAAGGTGCTGCCCGGCTACATCCTGGTCCGGATGGAGCTCAACGACGCCTCGTGGAGCGCGGTGCGCAACACGCCCGGCGTGACGGGTTTCGTCGGCGCGACGTCGAAGCCGTCGCCGCTGACCATCGACGAGGTGCTGAAGTTCCTGCTGCCCCGGGTCGAGGAGAAGCCCGCCGCGGGCAAGAAGGCCGCGACCCCGACGAAGTCGACCATCGAGGTGGACTTCGAGGTCGGCGAGTCCGTCACCGTCATGGACGGCCCGTTCGCCACGCTGCCCGCCACGATCAGCGAGGTCAACGCGGACGGCCAGAAGCTGAAGGTCCTGGTGTCGATCTTCGGTCGCGAGACTCCGGTCGAGCTGTCGTTCAGCCAGGTCTCCAAGATCTAGCCAGGACACCAAGAGCTCCCGGTCCCCCTGCGAAAGGGGTGCCGGCAGCCACGCTGCGGCTGGCAGGGCCGGGCGCGGACACCGCAATAAAGGAACTGAGATGCCTCCCAAGAAGAAGAAGCTCGCAGCTGTCATCAAGCTGCAGATCAAGGCCGGGGCCGCGAACCCGGCGCCGCCGGTCGGCCCCGCGCTGGGTCAGCACGGCGTCAACATCATGGAGTTCTGCAAGCAGTACAACGCCGCGACCGAGTCGCAGCGGGGCACTGTCGTGCCGGTCGAGATCTCCGTGTACGAGGACCGCTCGTTCGAGTTCAAGCTCAAGACCCCGCCGGCCGCGAAGCTGATCCTCAAGGCCGCCGGTGTCGAGAAGGGCTCGGGCGAACCGCACCGCCTCAAGGTCGCCAAGGTGACCATGGACCAGGTCCGCGAGATCGCGCAGACCAAGATGGTCGACCTGAACGCGAACGACGTCGACCAGGCCGCGAAGATCATCGCCGGCACCGCCCGCTCCATGGGCATCACGGTCGAAGGCTGACCACCCCCGTACTTCGCAGTCCGTGGGAGAGCCACGCGCTGGCTCGTCACCACTACTGATCCACTTAAGGAACAGACGCATGAAGCGCAGCAAGGCGTACAAGAACGCCGCCGAGCTGGTGGACCGGGAGCGGCTGTACTCGCCGCTGGAGGCCACCAAGCTCGCCAAGGAGACGTCCAAGGTCAAGCTGGACGCGACCGTCGAGGTCGCCATCCGGCTCGGCGTCGACCCCCGCAAGGCCGACCAGATGGTCCGCGGCACCGTGAACCTGCCGCACGGTACGGGCAAGACCGCCCGCGTGATCGTCTTCGCCACCGGTGACAAGGCCGCCGAGGCCGAGGCCGCCGGTGCCGACGCGGTCGGCTCCGAGGACCTGATCGAGCGCATCCAGGGCGGCTGGCTCGACTTCGACGCCGCGATCGCCACCCCCGACCAGATGGCCAAGGTCGGTCGCATCGCCCGCATCCTCGGCCCGCGCGGCCTGATGCCGAACCCGAAGACCGGCACCGTGACGCCCGACGTCACCAAGGCCGTCGTCGACATCAAGGGCGGCAAGATCAACTTCCGCGTCGACAAGCAGGCCAACCTGCACCTCGTCATCGGCAAGGTGTCGTTCGAGCCGGAGAAGCTGGTCGAGAACTACGCCGCCGCGCTGGACGAGATCCTGCGCGCGAAGCCGTCCGCCGCGAAGGGCCGGTACCTGAAGAAGGTCACCGTCTCGACGACGATGGGCCCCGGCATCCCGGTCGACCCGAACCGGACCCGGAACCTGCTGTCCGACGAGGCGACCGCCTGACCTCGTTCGACCGCTGTGCGGAGCGCCCCCCGGCCTGGTGCCGGGGGGCGCTCCCGCGTTCGGGGGAACCGTTCAGGGACAGGCGGGTTCGGGCGCGTAACCGGTGATCGCCCAGCTCGAACTCGGCTGCCTGGTGAGCGTGAACCTGCCCAGCTTGGGGCCGCTGCGCACGGTGAGCGCGCAGGAGCTGACCTCGACCGAGCCCGACGCGGGCGCGGTGCGCATGTCGGCGGGGAAGCCGAGCTGGCGGTAGGTGCTCACGTCCGTCACCTGCTCCTTCAGCTTGCCCACCGCGGCCTCGCAGTCCGGTGCGCCGAACGCCTCCGCGAACGCCTTCTCCGGTTCGTCGGTCTTGAAGTACGAGCACGCCTGGCCGCCGTCCCCGGTGCCGACGTGCTTGTAGAACAGGGCGATCGTGCCGTTGTTGCCGTACGGGGTCTGGGGCGCGGTGACGTTGTTCTCCACGCCGCCGCTGTCCACCGCCACGTCACCGGGGTCGTCGCCGCCGAAGTACCGCTCGTAGAAGTACGAGAGCACCAGCAGGACGACGACCAGGTAGACCAGCCGCCGGACGAGCTTGCTGCGCAGCAGGGTCTTCCACAGCGGGGTGCGCGGCGGCGCCGGGGGCGGGGCCGCCGGGGGGTGCGGGTACGGGTGGGGCTGCTGGAGGTGCGGGGGCGGGGACTGGCCCGGGGGGAGGGCCGGCGGTCCGGCGGCGCCCTGGGCCTGCTGGAAGCGCTGGAACTCCTGGAACCTCTGGAACTCCTGGAACTGCCTCAGCTGTTCCGGGTCGAGGTCCGGTGGCGGTGGCGGGTTCCTGGGCGGCTCGTCGGTCACGCGTCACATCATGCCGATTTGGAAGCCGACTGCCACCTGCCGTACGCTGGGCAACGGTTCACCGAAGACCGCTGGTCATCCGGAGCACGTCACGTGACCCGGAACGAAGGTCCCGCACGACGGGCGACCCGCGCAGGAGAACGAGGAAGTAGCAGGCCGTTCCGGTCTGTCACGCCCCGTGCTGCTGCGCAGGGGCGTTTTTTGTTGCGCGGAGCCCTCTCCCGGCGGTCACCAAAGCCCAGAGAGGAGGCGATCATGGCGAAGCCCAGCAAGGTTTCGGCCGTCGCCGAGCTGTCGGACAAGTTCCGCGGTAGCTCGGCCGCCGTCGTCACCGAGTACCGTGGCCTCTCCATGGCGCAGCTCACCACGCTGCGTCGCGCTCTCGGCGCGGGCACCACGTACACCGTTGCGAAGAACACGCTGGTCAAGCGTGCCGCTGAGGACGCCGGCGTCGAGGGCCTCGAAGCCCTGCTCGTCGGCCCGACCGCCATCGCCTTCGTCGAAGGCGAGCCGGTCGACGCGGCGAAGGCCCTGCGTGACTTCGCGAAGGACAACAAGGCCCTGGTCATCAAGGGCGGCTACATGGATGGCCGCCCGCTCTCGGTCGACGAGGTCACCGCCATCGCGGACCTCGAAAGCCGTGAGGTGCTGCTCGCCAAGCTGGCGGGCGCGATGAAGGGCAACCTGGCCAAGGCCGCGGGTCTGTTCAACGCCCCGGCTTCGCAGGTCGCCCGCCTGGCTGCTGCCCTGGTGGAGAAGAAGTCCGCGGAGGCGCCCGCCGCCGCCGAGGACGACGCTCCCGCCGAAAGCTGATCACAACACCCGCACACTCCGCGTCCCGGCCGCAGTTCGGGCGTTGAAAGAGAAAGGACCGCCACCATGGCGAAGCTCAGCACCGACGAGCTGCTCGACGCGTTCAAGGAGATGACCCTCCTGGAGCTGTCTTCCTTCGTGAAGCAGTTCGAGGAGACCTTCGAGGTCACCGCCGCCGCCCCGGTCGCCGTCGCCGCCGCCGGCCCGGCCGCCGCCGCCGCCCCCGCCGAGGAGGAGAAGGACGAGTTCACCGTCGTCCTCGAGGGCGCGGGCGACAAGAAGATCCAGGTCATCAAGGTCGTCCGCGAGGTCGTCTCGGGCCTGGGCCTGAAGGAGGCCAAGGAGCTGGTCGAGTCCGCTCCGAAGCCGATCCTGGAGAACGTGGCGAAGGACGTCGCCGACGCCGCCAAGGACAAGCTCGAGGCCGCCGGCGCCAAGATCTCGCTCAAGTGATCTAGCGCTCCAGGCACCGTCGAGGGCGGGCACCCACACCGGGTGCCCGCCCTCGTGCTGTTCAGCGCCGCCGTGCGACGGCCGAAGCGGACTGGAAAAAGTTGCCTACTCGTGGGTAGGGTTCTGGTCGGTGGCGGACGTCACCCCGTTACCCAGTTGAGATGGCGTTGGGCCAACTGGCGAGTAACCACGGCGGGACGTCCTCGTTGCACCGGTATGACACCGGCCGGCCGGTGTCGGCTCCGGTGCCGTTGACCAGGAGGTGCGATGGGCGTCGAGGTGGTCGTCGAGGGCCTGACGAAGTCCTTCGGCAAGCAGACCATCTGGCGGGACGTCACGTTGACCCTCCCTCCCGGTGAGGTCAGCGTGATGCTCGGACCGTCGGGCACCGGCAAGTCCGTCTTCCTGAAGTCGCTGGTCGGGCTGCTCAAGCCGGAGCGCGGGAAGATCGTCATCAACGGCACGGACCTGGTCCGCTGCTCCGAGCACAAGCTGTACGAGATCAGGAAGCTGTTCGGCGTCCTGTTCCAGGACGGCGCGCTGTTCGGCTCGATGAACCTCTTCGACAACGTGGCCTTCCCGCTGCGCGAGCACACCCGCAAGACCGAGGCCGAGGTCCGGCGGATCGTGCTGGAGAAGATGGAGATGGTCGGCCTCGTCGGCGCGGAGAAGAAGCTCCCCGGCGAGATCTCCGGCGGTATGCGCAAGCGCGCGGGCCTGGCGCGGGCGCTGGTGCTGGACCCCGAGATCATCCTGTGCGACGAGCCGGACTCCGGTCTGGACCCGGTGCGCACGGCGTACCTGAGCCAGCTGCTGATCGACCTGAACTCGCAGATCGACGCGACCATCCTGATCGTCACGCACAACATCACGGTCGCGCGCACGGTGCCCGACAACCTGGGCATGCTGTTCCGCCGCGAGCTGGTCATGTTCGGCCCCCGCGAGGTGCTGCTCACCAGCGACGAGCCGGTCGTGGAGCAGTTCCTCAACGGCCGGCGGCTCGGCCCGATCGGCATGTCCGAGGAGAAGGACCAGGCCACCATGGCCGCCGAGCTCGCCCACAAGGAGGCGGGCCACTCGGACGGCTCGCCGGACGAGGACGTGCGCGGCGTCGTGCCGCAGCTCGAACCGACGCCCGGCCTGCCGCCGCGCGGCGCGGTCCGCCGCCGCAAGGACCGGGTGATGAGCATCCTGCACACCCTGTCGCCGGACGCCCGGAAGGGCATCATCGCGAGCCTCACGCCCGACGAGCAGCGCCACTACCGGCTGCCGGCGGACGCCGCCACCACCCCGGCGGGTCCCACCCCGTGGCCGCGGCGCGGGGGCGTGCTGTGAGCACGTCGGCGACGTTCCCCGGCGCCGGCGCCCTGCGCGAGACCGGCCGGATGTTCGCGCTCGGCATCGACGTCGTGCGCAACACGTTCCGCCGCCCCTTCCAGCTGCGGGAGTTCATCCAGCAGTGCTGGTTCGTGGTGAGCGTGACCGTGCTGCCCACGGCACTGGTGTCGATCCCGTTCGGCGCGGTCATCGCGCTCCAGATCGGCAGCCTGACCCGGCAGATCGGCGCCCAGTCGTTCACCGGCGCGGCGAGCGTGCTGGCGATCATCCAGCAGGCCAGCCCGATCGTGACGGCCCTGCTCATCGCGGGCGCGGGCGGCAGCGCCATCTGCGCCGACCTCGGCAGCCGCAAGATCCGCGAGGAGATCGACGCGATGGAGGTGCTGGGCGTCTCGCCGATCCAGCGCCTGGTGGTGCCCCGCGTGCTGGCCACGATGCTGGTGGCCGTGCTGCTCAACGGCATGGTCAGCGTCGTCGGCGTGATGGGCGGCTACTTCTTCAACGTGATCCTCCAGGACGGCACGCCCGGCGCGTACCTGGCGAGCTTCAGCGCCCTGGCGCAGCTGCCGGACCTGTGGATCTCCGAGATCAAGGCGCTGATCTTCGGGTTCATCGCGGGCATCGTGGCCGCCTACCGCGGGCTGAACCCCGCCGGCGGGCCGAAGGGCGTGGGCGACGCGGTCAACCAGGCCGTCGTCATCACGTTCCTGCTGCTGTTCTTCGTGAACTTCGTCCTCACCACGATCTACCTCCAGGTCGTCCCGGCGAAGGGGAGCTGAGGTGGCCACGATCGGCAACCGGGTCCGCAAGGCGGCGAACGCGCCGCTGTCGATGCTCGACACCTTCGGCGACCAGCTGTGGTTCTACCTGCGCGCGCTGGCGTGGACGCCGCGCACGCTGACCCGCTACCTGCGGGAGACGCTGCGGCTGCTGGCCGAGGTGAGCTTCGGCTCCGGCGCGCTCGCGGTCATCGGCGGCACGATCGGCGTGATGGTCGGCCTGTCGGTGTTCACCGGCACGGTCGTGGGCCTCCAGGGCTTCACCGCGCTCAACCAGATCGGCACGTCGGCGTTCGCGGGTTTCGTGTCGGCCTACTTCAACACCCGCGAGATCGCGCCGCTGGTGGCCGGGCTCGCCCTGAGCGCGACGGTGGGCTCCGGCTTCACCGCCCAGCTCGGCGCGATGCGGATCTCGGAGGAGATCGACGCGCTGGAGGTCATGGGCATCCCCAGCATGCCGTACCTGGTCACCACGCGGATCATCGCGGGCTTCGTCGCGATCATCCCGCTGTACGTGATCGGCCTGCTCACCAGCTACCTGGCGGCGCGGTTCATCACCGTCCAGTTCTACGGGCAGTCGGCGGGCACCTACGACCACTACTTCACCCTGTTCCTACCGCCGGTGGACGTGCTCTGGTCGTTCGGCAAGGTGCTGGTCTTCTCCGTCGTGATCATCCTGACGCACTGCTACTACGGCTACCGGGCGTCCGGCGGGCCGGCGGGCGTGGGCATCGCGGTCGGCCGCGCGGTGCGCACCGCGATCGTCACGACCAGCCTGCTGGACTTCTTCCTCAGCATGGCGATCTGGGGCACGACGACGACGGTGAGGATCGCCGGATGACGCTCAAGCGGCGACTGCTCGGCGTCGTGTTCCTGGCCGTGATCGCGCTGTTCCTCACGTTCACGGTGGCGCTCTACAACGACGCGTTCACCGAGGTCGTGAAGGTGACGCTGAAGACCGACCGGGTCGGCAACCAGCTGCTGGTCGACTCGGACGTGAAGGTCCGCGGCATGGTCGTCGGCCACGTCGACGGCATCCGCACCGCGGGCGACGGCGCCGAGCTGGACCTGGCGCTCGACCCCGGGCAGGTCCGGCACATCCCGGCGAACGTCTCGGCCCGCCTGCTGCCGAAGACCCTGTTCGGCGAGCGGTACGTGAACCTGGTGCTGCCCGAGCGCGGGGAACGGCCGCTGGGCGACGGCGACGTCATCGCGCAGGACCGCTCCAGCGGCGCGGTGGAGCTGGAGGAGGTGCTCGACGACCTGATGCCGGTGCTCCAGGCGGTGCAGCCGGAGAAGCTGGCCACCACGCTGACCGCCGTGTCGCAGGCGCTGGAGAACCGGGGCAGGCCGCTCGGCGAGACCATGGTGCAGCTCGACGCGTACCTCGGTGAGCTGAACCCGGAGCTGCCGAAGCTCAAGGAGGGCATCAGCAGGCTCGCGGACGTGTCGAACACCTACGCCGACGCCGCGCCCGACCTGGTGCGGGCCCTGTCCGACGCCACGGTCACCAGCCGCACGCTGGTCGACCAGCGCGACGACCTGCTGACCCTGTACGGCGCGCTGACCACCACCTCGGTCGACGTGAACAGCTTCCTCGCGGTGAACAGGAACAACCTCATCCAGCTCGCGGACGTGTCGCGGCCGACGCTGGAGCTGCTGGCGAAGTACGCGCCCGAGTACCCGTGCCTGCTCAAGGGCCTGACCGAGTTCAAGCCGATCATGGACCAGGTGTTCGGCAAGGGCACGGACGAGCCGGGGCTGCACATCACGCTGGAGGTCACCGCGAACCGCGGCAAGTACGAGCCGGGCAAGGACGAGCCGGAGTACGCCGACAAGCGCGGTCCCCGCTGCTACGACATCGTGCCGCGGCCCGACCCGTTCCCGCAGTACCCGCCGGAGGGGCCGGTGGAGGACGGGTCCACGTCGCCGCCGCCCGCGCGCTCGGCCACCGACGGCGTGCTGCCGCCGAACACCGGCACGATCCGCGAGGACGGCACGGTCGTGTCGTCGTCGTACGGCGCGCCGGTGCTGGCCAACTCGCCCGCCGAGCAGGACTTCCTGGCCGCGCTGCTCGCGCCGGAGGTGGGCCTGGCGCAGGACGAGATGCCGAGCTTCACGGCGCTGCTGCTGGGCCCCCTGTACCGGGGAGCGGAGGTGACGGCATGAGGTCCCTCGCCGCACCGCTGGTGAAGCTGGGCGTCTTCGCCGCGGTCACGATCCTGGCGACGGCGCTGCTCGCGGTGACCATCTCCAACGCGAACTTCGCCGGCGGCAACGAGTACACGGCCCGGTTCACCGACGTCACCGCGCTCAACGAGGGCGACGACGTGCGCATCGCGGGCGTCCGGGTCGGCCAGGTCGAGGACATCCGCCTGGTGGACCGCAGGCTCGCCGAGGTCGAGTTCACCCTGGAGGGCGACCGCACGCTGCCCGTCTCGGTGACCGCGACGATCAAGTACCGCAACCTCGTCGGCCAGCGGTACGTCGCGCTGGAGCACGGCGTGGGCGACGCCGCCGCGCTCCGGCCCGGCGGCGTCATCCCGCTGGAGCGCACCAAGCCCGCGCTGGACCTGACGGTGCTGTTCAACGGCTTCAAGCCGCTGTTCCAGGCGCTGGACCCGGAGGACGTCAACCAGCTGTCGAGCGAGATCGTCCAGGTCCTCCAGGGCGAGGGCGGCACGATCGACAGCCTGCTGCGGCACACCGCCTCGCTGACGTCCACGCTGGCGGGCCGCGACCAGGTGATCGGTGAGGTCATCACCAACCTCAACGCGGTGCTCGACACCGTCAACTCGCGCACGGAGCAGGTGTCGACGCTGGTGACGACGTTGCAGGAGCTGACGACCGGCCTCGCGGGGGACCGGCAGCCGATCGGCGAGGCGATCAGCGCCCTCGGCGACCTGACGAACACCACGGCGGGCCTGCTGGAGGAGGCGCGGCAGCCGCTCAAGGACGACATCGCGAACCTCGGTCTGGTGTCGCAGACGCTCGCGGACAACGAGGCCGTCGTGGAGGGCGTCATCCAGCGCCTGCCCGGGAAGGTCGAGGCGATGTCGCGGACCGCGTCCTACGGCTCCTGGTTCAACTTCTTCCTCTGCGAGGGCACCGGGCGGGTGGCCGTGCCGCCGATCATCGACGACCCCGTCCCGATCACGGCGCTGCCGGTGACCCAGGCGAGGTGTCGCCCGTGAAGCACAGCCCCTCACCGCGCCGGGAGCGCGACCCGGTCACCGTCGGCGTGGTCTCGCTGACCGTCATCGCGCTGCTGCTGCTCGCCGCGTTCCACTCCGACGACCTGCCGGTCATCGGCGGCGGCACCACGTACTCGGCGGAGTTCAGCGAGGCCGCGGGCCTCGTGCCGTCGAACGAGGTGCGCGTCGCGGGCGTGAAGGTCGGCAAGGTGACCGACGTCGAGCTGGCCGGGGACCGGGTCCTGGTGTCGTTCAAGGTCAAGGACGCCTGGGTGGGCGACCGCAGCACCGCGACGATCCGGATCAAGACGCTGCTCGGCCAGAAGTACCTGGCCCTGGACCCGCAGGGGTCGCAGCCGCTGGACCCGGGCGACCCGATCCCGCGCGAGCGCACCCTGTCGCCGTACGACGTGCAGGAGGCGTTCAACGGCCTCGCGACCACGGTCGGCCAGATCGACACCCGGCAGCTCGCGGACAGCTTCCAGGTGCTCTCGGAGACCTTCCAGGGCTCGGCGGAGAGCGTCCGCGGCGCCCTGGACGGGCTGTCCGCGCTGTCGAGGACGATCTCCTCGCGCGACGAGCAGTTGGCCACGTTGCTGGCCAACACCGACGAGATCACCAGAACGCTGTCCGACCGCAACGAGCAGTTCGAGAAGCTCCTCGCTGACGGCAACCTGCTGCTGGCGGAGCTGGCCAAGCGGCGGGACGCGATCACCGCGCTGCTCGACGGCACCCGCGAGCTGTCCCGGGAGCTGTCCGGGCTGGTGGACGACAACCAGGCCCAGCTGCGGCCCGCGCTGGAGCAGCTGGACCGGGTGGCGACGATGCTCCAGCGCAACCAGGACGCGCTGAACCGGAGCCTCGCGCTGATGGGGCCGTTCTACCGGGTGTTCGCGAACACCCTGGGCAACGGCCGCTGGTTCGACGTCTACATCTGCGGCCTGCTGCCGCCGTCGGTGAACCTCGGCGTGGTCGGCTTCAACGAGGAGGGCTGCCTCCCGCCCGGTGTGCAGCGCTCGGCCCCGGCCCAGGGAGGGAACCGATGACCACCACCAGGGCCGGCCGCGGCCTCACCCGCGCCGTCGCGCTGGCGTGCGTGTTCGCGCTCGTCGTCGCCGCGGCCGTGTGGTGGGTGTTCGCGGGTGCCGACAGCCACCGCGTGACCGCCGTGTTCGGCTCGGCCGTGGGCGTGTACCCCGGCTCGGACGTGCGCGTGCTCGGCGTGCGGATCGGCTCGATCGAGGAGGTCGAACCGCGGGGCGCGACGGTGGAGGTCACGATGTCCATCGACCGCACCGTGGAGGTGCCCGCCGACGCGCAGGCCGTCGTGGTCGCGCCGAGCGTGGTCAGCGACCGGTACGTGCAGCTGGCCCCCGCCTACACCGGCGGAGAGCGGCTGGCCGACGGCGCGACCATCCCGCGCGAGCGCACCGCCACCCCCGTCGAGCTGGACGAGCTGTACGCGAGCCTGGACAGGCTGACCACCGCCCTCGGGCCGAACGGCGCCAACCGGGACGGCGCGCTGTCCGACCTGCTGGACTCCGCGGCCGACACCCTGGAGGGCAACGGGCAGGCGCTCGGCGACACCATCCAGCAGCTCGGTGACGCCACCCGCACCCTGTCCGGCTCCCGGGACGACCTGTTCGCCACCGTGGACCAGCTCCAGAAGTTCACCGGGATGCTCGCCGCGAACGACAGCCAGGTCCGCGACCTCAACCGGCAGCTCGCCGACGTCGCCGGGTTCCTCGCCGACGAGCGGGAGGACCTCGGGGGCGCGCTGAACGAGCTGGCCACCGCGCTCGGCCGGGTGCAGGGCTTCATCCAGGACAACCGGGCGGCGCTCAAGTCCAACGTCGACAAGCTCGCGGGGATCACGCAGGTGCTGGTCGACCAGCGGGCCTCGCTCGCGGAGACCCTGGACGTGGCGCCGCTGGCCCTCGGCAACCTCCAGAACGCCTACAACGCGGCGTCCGGCACGCTCGACACCCGCGCCGACATCAACGAGCTGAGCCAGCCGCCGATCGTGCTGGTGTGCAAGCTGATCCAGGGCGTCGAACCGGGCCGGGTGCCCGGCGCGCTCTCGCAGGCGTGCCGGCAGCTCGAACCGATCCTGTCCGGTGCGGTGCCGCTGAACGACCCCGGCCAGATCGTCTCCGACCTCACCCAGGGCAAGGTGCCGCTGCCCCTGCCGCTCGCGGGGGTGCCGCGGTGAAGGCGCTCACGGGGATCGCGGCCGCCGTGTCCGGCGCGCTGCTGCTGGCCGGTTGCGGTTCGGGCGGCTTCGACGGCGTCTACAACATGCCGCTGCCCGGCGGCGCCGACGTCGGCGACCGGCCCTATCGGGTGAAGGTCGAGTTCCAGGACGTGCTCGACCTCGTGCCGCAGGCGGGCGTGAAGGTCGACGACGTGCCGGTCGGCCGGGTCGACGCCATCGGCCTTGCCCCCGACGGCTGGACCGCCGAGGTGACCGTGCTGGTCAACGGGGACGTGCGGCTGCCCGGCAACGCGGTCGCCAGGCTGCGCCAGTCCGCCCTGCTCGGCGAGAAGTACGTCGAGCTGGCCGGTCCCGCCGAGGGCGCGGAGGAGGGCTCGCTGGACGACGGCGCGGTCATCCCCCTCGACCGGACCAACCGCAACCCCGAGGTCGAAGAGGTCTTCGGCGCGCTGTCCATGCTGCTCAACGGCGGCGGCATCGCCCAGCTCCAGGACATCTCCCGCGAGCTGAACGCGGCCCTGGAGGGCAACGAGCCGGAGGTCAAGTCGCTGCTGGCGAACCTGGACACGCTGGTCGGCGAGCTGGACGCGCACAAGGGCGAGATCACCCGGGCGCTGGACGGCCTCAACCGGCTCGGCGGCACGCTGAGCGCCCAGCGCGACCGGATCGGCGGCGTCCTGGAGGAGCTGGAGCCGGGCCTGAGGGTGCTCGCGGACCAGCGCACCCAGCTCGTGACGCTGCTCCAGTCGCTCGACACCCTGTCCGACGTCGCCGTGGACACCGTGAACAGGTCCAAGGACGACGTCGTGGCCGACCTCAAGGCGCTCGCGCCGACGCTGCGGAAGCTCGTCGAGGCGGGCACCAACCTGCCGAACGGGTTCGAGCTGCTGCTCACCTACCCGTTCCCGGACTCGGCGCTCGACGGCATCAGGGGCGACTACACCAACCTGTACGCCGACATCGACCTGGACCTGGGCACGATCGTCGAGAACCTGGGCCGGTCCCGGCAGTCGCCGCTGCCGTCGACGCCGTCGCTGCCCGGCATCACCGGCACCGCGCCGTCGCTGCCGCTCCCGCTGCCGAACCTGCCGCTGCCCGGCGTGTCCGGGCGGTCCGGGTTGGGCGACCTGCTCGGTGGACTGCTCGGAGGTGGGCGCGGGTGATCCCCCGGAGGACCAAGCTCCAGATCGGCGCGTTCGTGCTGATCGCGCTCGTCGGCGTCAGCTACGTCGGCGCCCGCTACGCCGGGCTCGGCCGGCTGGTCGGGTCGTCGGGCTACGTGGTGACGGTGCAGCTCGCCGACTCCGGCGGCGTGTTCACCAACGCCGAGGTCACCTACCGCGGCGTCGCCGTCGGCCGGGTCGGCCAGATGCGGCTGACCGGCGACGGGCTGGACGTGGACCTGGGCATCGACCCGGACGCGCCGCGCATCCCCGCCGACCTGGAGGCCGTGGTCGCCAACCGGTCCGCGGTCGGCGAGCAGTACGTCGACCTGCGCCCGCGCGGCGAGGACGGCCCCTACCTGGAAGCGGGCGCGGTCATCCCGAGGTCGGCGACGAGGACGCCGCCGCCCGTCGACGAGCTGCTGACCAACCTCGACGCGTTCGCGAAGTCCGTGCCCGCCGACTCGCTGAAGACCGTGGTCGACGAACTGGACCTCGCGTTCGACGGCACCGGGCCCGACCTCCAGGTGCTGCTGGACAACACCCGCCTGTTCACGAAGGCCGCGACGGAGAACCTGCCGCAGACCAGGGCGCTGCTCGACAGCGGGCTCGTGGTGCTGAACACGCAGGCCGGGCAGGGCAGCGCGATCAGGTCGTTCTCGTCGGACCTGCGGGCGCTCGCCGAGCAGCTGAAGGACTCCGACGGCGACCTCCGGCGGCTCATCGGGGTGTCCCCGCAGGCCGCCGAGCAGGTGTCGGCGCTGCTCGCGGAGAGCGGGCCGAACCTCGGCGTGGTGCTGGCCAACCTGCTGACCACCGGGAACATCCTGGTCACGCGGCTCGACGGGCTGGAGCAGATCGCCGTCACCTACCCGATCGTGGTGGGCGGCGGCTTCTCCGTCGCCAAGGGCGACGGCACCGGCGCGCACTTCGGCCTGGCGCTCAACGTGTTCGACCCGCCTCCGTGCACGGTGGGCTACGAGGGCACGCGCATCCGCCAGGGCACCGACACCACGCCGGCCCCGCTGAACACGCAGGCGTACTGCGCGCTCGCCCGGGGCAGCGCGACCGCCGTGCGCGGCGCGCAGAACGCCCCCTACGGTGGCACCCCGACCACGCCCACCGGCAACGAGACGTCGCAGCCCGGCCTGGAGCCCCCGGCGGGCCAGGGCGAGGCGGTCGAGCCGCCCCTGCTGACCAGCCTGGGCCAGCTGCTCGGGCTGCCGGGCTGAGGAGAGGACGCAATGGCTGTTCGACGGTGGTTCCTGCCGGTCGCCGCGGTGCTCGCCGTGCTGGCCGCGGGGTACGCGGTGTGGGCGGGCGTGTCCTGGTGGAGCGCCTCGTCCAGCGAGTCCGTGGCGTTCTCCCGCGAGCGCGAGGAGGTGCTGCGGGTCGGCCAGGTCGGCATCGCGAACTTCACCACGCTCGACTACAAGAAGGTGGACGCCGACCTCGACCGGTGGCTCGACTCGTCCACCGGCGACCTGCGGTCGGAGATCGAGAGCGGGCGGGACACCCGGAAGAAGCAGATCGAGGACGCCCGGACGGTCACGGTGAGCCGGGTGCTCGACGCGGCCGTGACCGAGCTGGACCCGCGGGCGGGGAAGGCCCACCTCATCGCCGTGGTGGAGACCACGGTCACCCCGGAGGGCGGCCAGTCGGTGAAGAAGGTCAACCGGTACCAGACCGACCTGGCCCGCACCGACGCCGGTTGGAAGCTCAGCGCGCTCGGGCCCGTCGCGGCCGGCGGCGCGTGATCGCGAGGAGATGACAGTGCCCCCGTCCCGCCGCCGTCCCGTCCCGTCCACCCCGACCGGTGGCCGTCCCCGAGTGGCCGGCCTGCGCAAGCGCCCCGAGCACGTCGGGCAGCGGGCGGACGACACCGCCAGGACCGACGCCGCCGTCACCGACGCCGCCGTCACCGAGGGCAACGCCGTCGACGACACCGCCGCCGATCTCGCGCCCGGTCAGCCGGCCGACGGCACCGACGACCACCCGGCCGAGGCGTCCACGCGGGTCCTGGGCCTGATCGAGCCCGGGGACGGCGCGGACGAGGACGGCACCGGCGGGGGACCTCCCGAGCCCGCGCCGCGCCCCCGCCCGACCGGCCGCCGCAAGCGCGCCGGTGACGCCGTGGCCGCGAGCGTGCTCGACGACGTGCCCGGCGCGGGGGAGACCGGGCGCGGGACCGGTGACCGGTCCCGCCGCGACGGGCTCCTGCTGCCGGTCTCGCTGGTGGTGCTGGCCGCGCTGCTGGTCGGGCTCGGCGTGCTGTTCCAGGTGCGGGCCGGGGAGGTGCGCTACGACCGCGCCCTGGTCGACAGCGCGGGGACCGCCGAGGTCGCCGGTCAGACGCGCGAGGCGGTCGAGAAGGCGTTCTCCTACAACTTCGCCGACGTCGCCGCGACCGAGGACGCCGCCAACGAGCTGCTGGTCGGCAAGGCCAAGTGCCAGTACAACGCGATCTTCGGCCCGGTCCGCGCGCTCGCGCCGGAGCAGAAGCTGGTGGTCACCGTGAAGGCGGTCTCCAGCGGCGTGACCTCGCTGTCCGGGGACCGCGCCACCGTGCTGCTGTTCGTGGACCAGGTGACCACCCGCACGACCGACAACCAGAGCGGCGGCGGCATCGCGATGATGCGGGTCGGCGCGCAGCGGGTCGACGGCCGGTGGAAGGTCGACAACATGGAGATGTTCGGCCAGAGCGGGGACCAGGCGGCCGAGACCGCCCAGTGCTGACCCGCCGCCCGGTGCTGACCAGCCGCCCACACCCCGCGTCACCCCCGGGCGGCCCTCTCCCGCGCCTTCGCCGCCCCCTCCTTACCCCCGGCGGGGCGTCCCCAACCCCGAACACGTCCACCGAGGACCGCGAACCCCATCCGAACACTTCGCACAACGTGAGCTGCATCACTATTTTGCGGCGGTGACCGAACGGAATCGCCACGGCTCCCCGATGTCCCCGCAAGCGCCGCCAACGGATCACGTTGCCCACGTCGGTGTATTTTCCCAGGTCAGCGCGATAACACGCGGTTATCGCAGCTTGCGCCAGTGGGGTGATCGCCGCGTGGCATCTTGACTGCGAGCGTCAGCGGGGTCACTCTGTCGGTGAGCACGAGAAAGGTCCTTCCACGTGCCTCTCGACAGTTGGCGTGCGCGTAGCTAGACTGCTCCTTTGCGCTGCCCTCTTTCCGTTTGCCCTTCGCCGAGAGCTGGATTGCCGGGCATCGCCGCACCCTTGACAGCCGTGCTAGTTCCGCTGACTAGCCAGCTACCTGTCCCTGGAAGGACGCATCTTGGCGATCTCTCGCGCGACCAAGGCCACTGCTGCGACCAACTCCACGTCGGGGATTCCCGGAGCGCCGAAGCGAGTCTCTTTCGCGAAGATCCACGAACCGCTTCAGACGCCCAACCTGCTCGACCTGCAGATTCAGTCGTTCGAATGGCTCACCGGCGACGAGGCGTGGTTCCAGCGCCGCGTGGACGCGGGTGACGAGGCCCCCACGGGCGGCCTCGAGGAGGTCTTGAACGAGATCTCCCCGATCGAGGACTTCTCCGGCTCGATGTCGCTCTCCTTCTCCGACCCGCGCTTCGACGAGGTCAAGGCCTCGACCGAGGAGTGCAAGGACAAGGACATGACGTACGCCGCCCCGTTGTTCGTCACGGCGGAGTTCACCAACCACACCACCGGCGAGATCAAGAGCCAGACGGTGTTCATGGGTGACTTCCCGATGATGACGGACAAGGGCACGTTCATCATCAACGGCACCGAGCGGGTCGTGGTCTCCCAGCTCGTCCGCTCGCCGGGTGTCTACTACGACACCGCGATCGACAAGACGACCGACAAGGACGTCTTCAGCGTCAAGATCATCCCGTCCCGGGGTGCCTGGCTGGAGTTCGACGTCGACAAGCGCGACACCGTCGGCGTGCGCATCGACCGCAAGCGCCGCCAGCCGGTCACCGTGCTGCTGAAGGCCCTGGGTTGGTCGACCGAGCAGATCCGCGAGCGCTTCTCGTTCTCCGAGACGCTGCTGACGACGCTGGAGAAGGACCACACCGCGGGCACCGACGAGGCGTTGCTCGACATCTACCGCAAGCTGCGCCCGGGCGAGCCGCCGACGAAGGAGTCCGCGCAGGCCCTGCTGGAGAACCTGTTCTTCAAGGACAAGCGCTACGACCTGGCGAAGGTCGGCCGGTACAAGATCAACAAGAAGCTGGGCCTGGACAGCCCGATCTCCACGGGCGTGCTGACCGAGGACGACATCGTCACGACGATCGAGTACCTGGTCCGCCTGCACGCCGGTGAGACGAACATGAAGCCCGGCGAGACCGAGGTGCCCGTCGAGGTCGACGACATCGACCACTTCGGCAACCGCCGCCTGCGCACCGTCGGCGAGCTGATCCAGAACCAGATCCGGGTCGGCCTCTCCCGCATGGAGCGCGTCGTGCGCGAGCGCATGACGACCCAGGACGTCGAGGCGATCACGCCGCAGACCCTGATCAACATCCGCCCCGTCGTGGCGGCGATCAAGGAGTTCTTCGGCACCTCCCAGCTGTCGCAGTTCATGGACCAGACGAACCCCCTCGCGGGCCTGACCCACAAGCGCCGCCTCTCGGCGCTGGGCCCCGGCGGTCTGTCCCGTGAGCGGGCCGGCATGGAGGTCCGCGACGTCCACCCGTCGCACTACGGCCGCATGTGCCCGATCGAGACGCCGGAAGGCCCGAACATCGGCCTGATCGGCTCGCTGTCCTCCTACGGGCGGGTCAACCCGTTCGGCTTCATCGAGACGCCGTACCGCAAGGTCGTCGACGGTCGGGTCACCGACCAGGTCGACTACCTGACGGCCGACGAGGAGGACCGGTACGTCAAGGCGCAGGCGAACGCCAAGATCGACGAGGAGGGCAACTTCCTCGAGGAGAAGGTGCTCGTCCGCAAGAAGGGCGGCGAGGTCGAGATGATCGACCCGTCCGACGTGGACTACATGGACGTCTCGCCGCGCCAGATGGTGTCGGCCGCGACCGCCATGATCCCCTTCCTGGAGCACGACGACGCCAACCGCGCCCTGATGGGCGCGAACATGCAGCGCCAGGCGGTGCCGCTGCTGCGCAGCGAGTCCCCGCTGGTCGGCACCGGCATGGAGCTGCGCGCCGCGGTCGACGCCGGTGACGTCGTGGTGGCCAAGAAGACCGGTGTGGTCGAGGAGATCTCCGCCGACTACGTCACGGTCATGGCCGACGACGGCTCGCGGCAGACCTACGGCCTGCACAAGTTCCGCCGCTCGAACCAGGGCACCTGCATCAACCAGAAGCCCATCGTGAACGAGGGCGACCGGGTGCAGCACGGCCAGGTGCTGGCCGACGGCCCGTGCACCGAGAACGGCGAGATGGCGCTGGGCAAGAACCTGCTCGTCGCGATCATGCCGTGGGAGGGCCACAACTACGAGGACGCGATCATCCTGTCGCAGCGCCTCGTGCAGGACGACGTCCTGACCTCGATCCACATCGAGGAGCACGAGATCGACGCGCGGGACACCAAGCTGGGCGCCGAGGAGATCACCCGGGACATCCCGAACGTCTCCGAGGAGGTCCTGGCCGACCTCGACGAGCGCGGCATCATCCGCATCGGCGCCGAGGTCCAGCCCGGCGACATCCTGGTCGGCAAGGTCACGCCCAAGGGCGAGACCGAGCTGACCCCGGAGGAGCGCCTGCTCCGCGCGATCTTCGGCGAGAAGGCGCGCGAGGTGCGCGACACGTCGCTGAAGGTGCCGCACGGCGAGTACGGCAAGGTCATCGGCATCCGCGTGTTCAGCCGCGAGGACGACGACGAGCTGCCCCCCGGCGTGAACGAGCTGGTCCGCGTCTACGTCGCCCAGAAGCGCAAGATCCAGGACGGCGACAAGCTCGCCGGCCGCCACGGCAACAAGGGCGTCATCGGCAAGATCCTCCCCGTCGAGGACATGCCGTTCCTGGAGGACGGCACGCCGGTCGACATCGTGCTGAACACGCACGGCGTCCCGCGTCGTATGAACATCGGCCAGGTGCTGGAGACCCACCTCGGGTGGATCGCCAAGCAGGGCTGGAGCATCAACGGCGACCCGGACTGGGCGAAGAACCTGCCGGCGGAGCTGTACGACGTCGAGCCGGGCACGAAGACCGCCACGCCGGTCTTCGACGGCGCTCGCGAGGACGAGATCACGGGCCTGCTGGGCTCGACGATCCCGAACCGCGACGGCGAGCGGATGGTCAAGGAGAACGGCAAGGCGGTGCTCCTCGACGGGCGCAGCGGCGAGCCGTACCCCTTCCCGGTGTCAGTCGGCTACATGTACATCCTGAAGCTGCTGCACCTGGTGGACGACAAGATCCACGCCCGCTCGACCGGCCCGTACTCGATGATCACGCAGCAGCCGCTGGGTGGTAAGGCGCAGTTCGGTGGTCAGCGCTTCGGTGAGATGGAGTGCTGGGCGATGCAGGCGTACGGCGCCGCCTACACCCTGCAGGAGCTGCTCACCATCAAGTCCGACGACGTGCTCGGCCGCGTGAAGGTCTACGAGGCCATCGTCAAGGGCGAGAACATCCCGGAACCGGGTATCCCGGAGTCCTTCAAGGTGCTGCTCAAGGAGCTGCAGTCGCTGTGCCTCAACGTCGAGGTGCTGTCCTCGGACGGCGCCGCGATCGAGATGCGCGACGGCGACGACGAAGACCTGGAGCGCGCGGCCGCGAACCTCGGCATCAACCTGTCGCGGTCCGAGTCGCCGTCCGTGGACGACGTCGTCAACTAGTACCTCGCCGGTCACCGCGGGACGCCTACCGCGTCCCGCGGTGACCGCACCGCCAGCTCCCGAGCAGCACCGAAACAAAAAAGGGGAAGAGAGTAGACGTGCTCGACGTCAACTTCTTCGATGAGCTCCGCATCGGTCTCGCGACCGCGGACGACATCCGCCAGTGGTCCTACGGCGAGGTCAAGAAGCCCGAGACCATCAACTACCGCACGCTCAAGCCGGAGAAGGACGGCTTGTTCTGCGAGAAGATCTTCGGTCCCACCCGGGACTGGGAGTGCTACTGCGGCAAGTACAAGCGCGTCCGCTTCAAGGGCATCATCTGCGAGCGCTGCGGCGTCGAGGTGACCCGCGCCAAGGTGCGCCGCGAGCGGATGGGCCACATCGAACTGGCCGCCCCCGTCACGCACATCTGGTACTTCAAGGGCGTCCCCAGCCGGTTGGGCTACCTGCTCGACCTGGCCCCCAAGGACCTTGAGAAGATCATCTACTTCGCGGCCTACGTCATCGTGGGCGTGAACGCCGACCTGCGCCACAACGACCTGCCGACGCTCGAGAACGAGATGCAGGTCGAGCGCAAGCGCGTCGAGAACCGCCGCGACGCGGACGTCGAGGCCCGCGCGCAGAAGCTGGAAGCCGACCTGGCCGAGCTGGAGGCGGAGGGCGCCAAGTCCGACGTGCGCCGCAAGGTCAAGGAGGGCGGCGAGCGCGAGATGCGCCAGCTCCGCGACCGCGCCCAGCGCGAGCTGGACCGGCTCGACGAGATCTGGTCCACCTTCACCAAGCTCGAGCGCGCCCAGCTGATCGCGGACGAGCTGCTCTACCGCGAGCTGTACGACCGCTACGGCGACTACTTCACCGGCGCCATGGGCGCCGAGGCCATCCAGAGGCTCCTGGGTGACTACGACGTGGACGCCGAGGCCGACGTCCTGCGGGAGACCATCCGCAGCGGCAAGGGCCAGAAGAAGCTGCGCGCCCTCAAGCGACTCAAGGTCGTGGCCGCCTTCCAGGCGACCCGCAACAACCCGCAGGGCATGGTCCTGGACTGCGTCCCGGTCATCCCGCCGGACCTGCGCCCGATGGTGCAGCTCGACGGTGGCCGCTTCGCGACCTCGGACCTGAACGACCTGTACCGCCGCGTCATCAACCGGAACAACCGCCTCAAGCGGCTGATCGACCTCGGCGCGCCCGAGATCATCGTCAACAACGAGAAGCGGATGCTCCAGGAGGCCGTCGACGCGCTGTTCGACAACGGCCGCCGCGGCCGGCCGGTGACGGGTCCGGGCAACCGCCCGCTCAAGTCGCTGTCCGACCTGCTCAAGGGCAAGCAGGGCCGGTTCCGCCAGAACCTGCTCGGCAAGCGCGTCGACTACTCCGGCCGTTCGGTCATCGTGGTCGGCCCGCAGCTGAAGCTGCACCAGTGCGGCCTGCCCAAGCAGATGGCGCTGGAGCTGTTCAAGCCGTTCGTGATGAAGCGGCTGGTCGACCTCAACCACGCGCAGAACATCAAGTCCGCCAAGCGGATGGTGGAGCGCGCGCGCCCCGCGGTGTGGGACGTGCTCGAAGAGGTCATCACCGAGCACCCCGTGCTGCTGAACCGCGCGCCCACGCTGCACCGGCTGGGCATCCAGGCGTTCGAGCCGCAGCTGGTCGAGGGCAAGGCCATCCAGCTGCACCCGCTCGTCTGCGAGGCGTTCAACGCCGACTTCGACGGTGACCAGATGGCGGTCCACCTGCCGCTGTCCGCCGAGGCGCAGGCCGAGGCGCGCGTGCTGATGCTGTCCTCGAACAACATCCTCTCGCCCGCGTCCGGCAAGCCGCTGGCCATGCCGCGACTGGACATGGTGACGGGTCTGTACCACCTGACCCGGCACAAGGAGGGCGACATCGGCGAGGGCCAGGCGTACTCCTCGCCGGCCGAGGCGCTGATGGCGTTCGACCGCAAGGCCCTGGGCCTGCAGGCGATGGCCAAGATCCGGATCACGGACAAGAACCCGCCGAAGGGCCAGGAGCCGGAGGGCTGGGAGCCCGGTCAGCCGTGGCTGGCCGTGACCACCCTCGGTCGCGTGCTGTTCAACGAGGTCCTGCCCCAGGACTACGCGTTCATCAACGAGGTCATGCCGAAGAAGCGGCAGGCCACGATCATCAACGACCTGGCCGAGCGGTACCCGATGGTCACCGTCGCCCGGACGCTGGACAAGCTGAAGGACGCCGGTTTCTACTGGGCCACCCGGTCCGGCGTGACCGTCGCGATCTCCGACGTGCTCGTCCCGGAGGCCAAGCAGGGCATCCTCGACGAGTACGAGAAGCTCGCGGACGCGGTCGAGAAGCGCTACCAGCGCGGTCAGCTCTCCCACACGGAGCGCAACAACGAGCTGGTCAAGGTGTGGACCAAGGCCACCGAAGAGGTCGCCGAGGTCATGGAGGCCAACTTCCCCGAGGACAACTCGATCCGCATGATCGTGGCGTCCGGGGCGGCGGGCAACATGACCCAGGTCCGCTCCCTGGCGGGCATGCGCGGTCTGGTGACCAACCCGAAGGGCGAGTACATCCCGCGGCCGATCAAGAACTCGTTCCGCGAGGGCCTGTCGGTGCTGGAGTACTTCATCGCCACGCACGGCGCCCGCAAGGGCCTCGCCGACACCGCGCTGCGCACCGCGGACTCGGGTTACCTGACCCGTCGTCTGGTGGACGTGTCGCAGGACGTCATCATCCGCGAGGTCGACTGCGGCACCTCCCGCGGCGTGAACATGACCGTGGGCGAGCGGCAGGGCGACAAGGTCGTGCTGGCCGAGTTCGCGCAGACCTCGGTCTACGCCCGGACCAGCTCCGAGGACATCACGGACAAGGACGGCAACCTCGTCCTGAACCGCGGTGCCGACCTGGGCGACCCGGCGCTGGCCACGCTGATCGAGGCGGGTGTGACCCGCGTCAAGGTCCGCTCGGTGCTGACCTGCGAGTCCGCGGTCGGCGTGTGCGCGTCCTGCTACGGCCGCTCGATGGCCACCGGCCAGCTGGTCGACGTCGGCGAGGCCGTCGGCATCGTCGCCGCCCAGTCGATCGGTGAGCCCGGCACGCAGCTGACGATGCGCACCTTCCACCAGGGTGGTGTCGCCGGTGACGACATCACGACGGGTCTGCCCCGCGTGCAGGAGCTCTTCGAGGCCCGTGTGCCGAAGGGCAAGGCGCCCATCGCGGACGTCGACGGCCGGGTGCGGATCGAGGACGGCGACCGGTTCTGGAAGATCACCCTCATCCCGGACGACGGGTCGGAGGAGATCCTCTTCGAGAAGCTGTCCAAGCGGCAGCGGCTCGCGAACACGGCCACCGGCCCGCTCCAGGACGGCGACCACGTGGGTGTCGGCCAGCAGCTGCTGGAGGGCACGCCCGACCCGCACGAGGTGCTGCGCGTCATGGGGCCGCGCGAGGCCCAGCTGCACCTGGTGCAGGAGGTCCAGAAGGTCTACCGCGCCCAGGGCGTGGCGATCCACGACAAGCACATCGAGGTCATCGTCCGGCAGATGCTGCGCCGGGTGACGATCATCGACTCGGGCGCCACCGAGTTCCTGCCGGGCTCGCTGGTCGAGCGCGCGGAGTTCGAGTCGGGCAACCGGGCCGTCGTGGCCGAGGGCGGCGAGCCCGCCGCCGGTCGCCCGGTCCTGATGGGCATCACGAAGGCGTCGCTCGCGACCGACTCGTGGCTGTCCGCGGCCTCCTTCCAGGAGACGACGCGAGTCCTGACCGACGCCGCCATCAACGGCCGGTCGGACAAGCTCATCGGCCTGAAGGAGAACGTGATCATCGGCAAGCTGATCCCGGCCGGCACCGGCATCAACCGGTACCGGAACATCCAGGTCCAGCCGACCGAGGAGGCGCGTGCGGCGGCGTACGCGATCCCGAGCTACGACGACGGCTACTACACGCCGGACGTCTTCGGCACGGGGACCGGTGCCGCGGTTCCGCTGGACGACTACGACTTCGGCCGCGACTACCGCTGAAGCCCGTAGCTAGCTGAAGAAGCCCCCGGAGCGCATCACTCCGGGGGCTTCTTCATGCCCGGATTCCGGTCACGCTCCGCTCACAGGAGCAGCGGGCGCTGCGACATGGAGGTGAGCGTCCGCTGGGCCTCTTGTCGCAACGAGGCCCGCGTGGATAGCTTCGGGTCCGTCGTGATCGCCCCGTTACGAGCGGTCGCGGACCACGTCCCGGGTGCGCCGTCGAGCGCCTCCCCCGCCGGGACCAGTCGAACCCGAAGGATGCCCCTCCCCATGCCCCGAGTTCTCGTGCTCGCCGTGCTCACGGCGATCACCGTCACCGCCGCGTGCGGTTCCCCCCAGGAAGAACAGCAGGTCAGACCCGTCGCCGTGGACGAGCAGGCGTTCGCGACGCTGCCCGAGGCGACCACCTTCGCGACGATCGAGGGCCTTCCGCAGGACCACGGCGCCGAGCCCACCGAGGGGCAGGTGCTGCGGGTCGTGGAGGACGTCGTGGTGCACGACGCGGTCGGCGGCCGGGCCGTCGCCAAGCTGCCCGCCACCCAGGTCGGCTCGCCGACGTGGGTGCCGGAGGTCGAGCGCCGCGGCGACTGGTCGCGCGTGCTGCTCCCGAACCGGCCCAACCGCTCCAGCGGCTGGGTGCACACGGGCGGTGACGACGTCGAGCGCGCCGAGAACGACCACCTGGTCACCGTGGACCTGGCCGCCTACCGGCTGGAGGTGCTGGAGCGCGGTCGGTCCATCGGCCGGTGGACCGTCGGCGTCGGCTCCGCCGAGCACCCCACGCCGGTCGGCCGGACGTTCGTCCTGGCCTCGATCGAGGAGACCGTGACGGACTTCAGCCGGTACGTCCTGCCGCTGGGCGCCCACTCCGACAGCCACGAGACGTTCGGCGGCGGCCCCGGCACGGTGGCGCTGCACGGCTGGCCGGACGCGACCCCGTTCGGCACCGCCTCCAGCGACGGGTGCGTGCGCGTGCCCGACGACGCGCTGGACGTCCTCCTCACCCTGCCGCTGGGCACCGTGGTGATCGTCAAGTGATGAAGGGGAACACGTTGTCCCGCAAGCGCTCCGCCGTCACCGCACGGCTCGCGGTCGTCCTGTGCGCCCTCGCCGTCGGCGTCGCGGCCACCCCCGCGGCCTCCGCGCTCGCCGCGGCCCCGGTCGGCTCGGCCACCGCACTGTCGGCCACCGGCGTGCTCGGGATCGACCCGCTGGCGTCCCTGGCCGGCGGCACCGGGTTCCGGCAGACGTCCGCGGCCGAGGTCGCCCTGCCCCTCCCGACGACCCCGGTCCTGACCGCCGCCGCCCTCAACGCCGAGGTCGACGCGGGCCGCGCGCGGTCGAGCGCGGTGGACGTGCGCACGCGGCTGGAGCTGGTCGGCCTGCCCTTCGACCTGAGCGCCGAGCTGGTCGAGGCGAGGTGCGACGACGGCGCGGGCGGTGTGACGCTGGCCGGCGCGCGGATCGCCGGGCACGAGGTGGCGCTGCGCCCGGCCCCCGGCACCGGTGTGGAGGTCCCCGGCGTGGCGTCGGTGGTGCTGAACGACCAGCGGCGCAACGGCGACGGCTCGCTGACCGTCACCGCGGTCGTCGTGGAGGTGGCGAACCTCCAGCGCATCGAGATCGCCTCGGCGACGTGCGCGCGGGGCGCGGCGGAGGAGCAGACGCCGACGCCGAGCGCCACGCCGACCCCGTCGGACGCGCCCACGACGACCACCACCCGGGTCGCCGGCACGTCCGCGTCCTCGGGCGGGCCCGCCAAGGCGCCGCGCCCGACGCCCGTCGCGGGACACCTCGCGGTCACGGGCTGACCGACGCGGGCCGGGGCGGGTGCCACCGCCCCGGCCCGCCCCGTGCGGCGGCGGGACTTCGCGAGCCGACCTCGGTCGTCGGTCGGTGCCGCTGCGGCGTCCGGCCACCGCGGCGATGTGTTCCAAGAGCCGTTCACCTGGGCATGAAGGTGACCGCCTGGTAGCATCACGATGTCGCCGGTCTGCGGACACGGTCGAAAGTGAGCCCGGATGCGCCCGCGTTGTCGTGGGACTCCGGGCTTCGCGTTCTCATTCGCCGTCGCGGATGGTGCGAACGTCGATCAGGTGGGATTCCGCGATCAGTGCCCACGGCTCCGGTTCGCCGTGGTGCTCAGCGGCGAAGTACGAGCCGGCTATGAAGTCGGGGAGCCACACCAGCGGCGTCGCGTCCTTCCGTACGTGGTCCACGCGCAGCGACGCCGTCACGACCCGGGACCGGCGCAACCGGTCCAGGGTGCGGCGGTCGTGCTTGTCCGAACCCGCACGGGACTCCAGCACGACGTGGTCGACGCACTCCTGGTGTTGGAGACGAGGTAGGAGTTCGGTCAGTAGACGGGTTCGCGCTCGTTCTTGCTGCCGAGGTGCCGTTGTCTCCACCACCACGAGCGCTCCCTCGAGCGTGAGTCGCGTGATGACCTTCGCGATGCTCAGGCGCCGGTCGATCGTCTCGTCGTAGTGGTGCAGGCAGGTCCTACCGGGCAACAACATCGGTCGCAGCGCGTCGCAGATCTCCGCGTGCTCGCGGCGAGACGTGATTACCGCGGCGATGCCGTACAGCCGCTGCTCGGCGTTGATCCTGACCCCGGTCTCGTCCAGATGCGCTGTGCGCTCGTGTGCCGGTTCGTTCATGCTTCCGGAGCGATGCGTCGGAGGATGCTCTCGACCAGGTCGGCGTCCGGTTCGCTCAACCTGTCGATGAGGAGGGCCAGTCGCTGCACGCGCCCTGAGGGCCCGGAGGCTGGGGCGACCCCGTACCAGTCCTCGGCGACCATGGCTTTGACGTGCTCCTCCGTAGTACCGAACAACTTGGCGATGCCTGTCATCGCTTCCGGGGGCGGTGGGGCCACCCGGGACTCGCCGGGACCACTCCAAGCCCCGAAAACCACGACGTTCCGCCACCAACCGTGTGAGCGGACGCGGTCGCAGCCGATGGACATGCTGATGTAGTCCATGCGCTCGGCCAACTTGGTTGCTGTATCCCTAAAGGGCGTCCCCGTCACATCCCTATGATAACGGAATGTGTAATCTCGTCTAAAATATGCAACGCACCGTGCGGTCAGCCGGTGCGGCGGCGGGACTTCGTGAGCGAGCGGGCGCGGGCGACCAGGTCGTCGACGAGGTCGCTGTCGGAGACCGGGGGAGCGGCGTCCTCGCAGCACGGCGGCTTGGTGCGCTTCTCCGCGAGCCTCGGGCGGACGCCCGCGAGTTCGTACAGGGCCTCGTAGAGGTCGCGGCCGGGGTCGTCGTCGTGCGGGCCCACGAGCAGGACCCACGCCGTGCGCGCGGCGGGGAAGGCGACCACCGCGCGGTCCGCGCCGCGCAGGTGCTTCACGCACAGGCGCGGCAGGGGTTCGGGGCCGGTCACCCGGTAGCCGAGGGCCGAGCAGCCGCCGTGCGCCAGTTCGTCCAGGAACCGGTCGTAGGCGACCCGGGCCGCGCCGCGCAGGCCTGCTGCCTGGACGGCGGCGACGGGGGTTTCGACGACCTCGATCAGCGCACCACGCGCCCTTCGCCGCGGTGCATCTGCGCCAGGCTGGTGGCCAGGTCGGGGCGGTCGAGCAGGGCCGCGTCGCTCAACCTGCGGTGGACCTCGTCCAGCAGGGAGCGGGTGCGGCCGGCCCGGCGCAGGTCGGCCACGACGTGCAGCACCTCGTGCAGGCGCACGGCGTCCAGCAGCATGCGGGGTTCGCGGCTGTGGATGGCCAGCACGCCTTCGCGCGCCCACGCCTTCACCGTCTTCTCGGTGAGGTCGAGCAGTTCGCCCGCGACGACGGGGCGGACGGGTGGGGCCTTGCGCAGGGCCTTGGCCACGACGCCGTGCAGCTTGCGCCGCCGCTCGTCGTCCTCCGCCAGGCTCAGCGCGATCTCTTCGATCTCTTCGATCTGCTCGAACAGGTCACGGATCTGCGCGGCCTCGGTGGCGACGGACATGGCGACCCCCTTCGGTCACTACCGATTATTGCCATGTTTTTCGGTAGTGGCAACTCCGGCCGCTGTCCGCGCGGCTGTCCGCGCCTCCTGCGGTGGCCCCGTGCGCGACCGCGCGCGCCGGGGCCACCGCCCGGAGGTCACGACGAGAAGAACAGACCACCCAGGCCGCGGTGCTTGCGGTGGCCGTAGTGGTGGCCGTAGCCCGGCGCGGCGCCCCAGCCCGGCTGGACCGGCTGCTGGACGTAGTGCACCTGGGCGGGCGCCGGCGCGACCGGCGGCGGGGGCGGCGGAGGGGCCATCTGCTGCTCGAGGCGGGTGATCGCCTCCAGCTCGCCGTAGTCGAGGAAGACGCCGCGGCAGCCATCGCACTGCTCGATGTGCACGCCCATGCGGTCGAAGGTGCGCATGTTCGCATGACACTTGGGACACTGCATCGTGGTGAGCCTCCTGCTCTTGACGCGATGTGCCCGATATTAGCCGCGCGGAATGGGTTCGTGTGCCGACACGATCCGGCCGCACGCGTCGACGAGCGCCTCCTGCGCGCTGTTCAGGTCCGTCCCGTCCCGTTCCGCGGCGCTCAGCGCGCGTGCCGCCATCTGCACGACCAGCGCCCGCGCGGGCACCTCCAGCGCCGACCACGGGTCGCCGGCCGGCACGCCCGGGCCGCCCGCGTCGAGGTAGGCCCCCAGCAGCCGCCCCCACGCCCGCGCGTCGAGCACGCCGGACAGGTGCAGGGCGGCGGGCCGCGCCAGGTCCCACGCCGGGTCGCCCGCACCGAGGTCGTCCAGGTCGATCAACCGGTACCCGTCGCGCTCCACCAGCTGCCCGAGGTGCCAGTCGCCGTGCACGACCACCGTGCCGCCCGCGGGCAGCTCGGGCAGGGTCGCGAACGCCCGGCGCACCAGCGCGGCGGCGGGGGAGTCGAGCACCAGGTCCCGCACCGCCCGCACCATGCGCGGCACGGCCCCCGCCGGCGGCACGGGCGGCGCGAAGTCGGCGGCGGAGAACCGGTGCAGCGCCGCGAGCACCCGTCCGGCGGCCTCCATCGGCAGGTCCTCGGGCTCGGCCTGCAGCACCGGCGTGCCCACCGGCCACGCGGTGACGACCCGGCCGAGCACGACGGCCGGTCCCGGCGCCCCGCCCAGGGGCAGCGGGGGCAGCAGCAGGTCGGCCAACCGGGGGTCGGCGGCCAGCCGCAGCCGGTCGGCGAGCACGACGGGGTCCGTGCCGCGCTCGTGCGCCTTGAGCACCACGTCGCCGACGCGGACCACCACGACGTCCCCGCGCACCGCCAGCACCTCGGGGGCGGCGCCCGCGCCCACGAGCGCCGCCATCCCCGTGATCAGGTCCGAGTTCACCGGACCAGTGTCGCCCGGCGGGGCGCACCGTCCGCGCCGGCCTGCCGCGTGGAGACCACGTGGCGATCAGTCACTCGGTCCGGTGAAATCACGGTCACTCCCAGTGGCGTGTCCACCCGGCGCTCCCCGGCTCCGACCCCCGCCCACCCGGGCGGTCATCCGATCGCGGTGCGATCTCCACTCGATCGGCGGTAGAGGTGGCCCGTTTTGACCAGTGGGAAGCGGGCGGGGTATCTTTGGTACTCGTGCCCGACCCATGTCGGGCCGCTCCGCGTGCCTACGCGCCAGTCGTGCTGGAAAGCCGGCCGCGGTGACCTCCACACGTAGGGGCGTCCTGGGATGTCGCCTGCGGACCTGGGGTAACGGCGTTGACCTCACCGGCCTCGCCGGAAGGGTGCGACACGCCCGACCTCGGGTGCAGAGAGGGACCAGGTAAACAGCGGTCGACGCCCCCAAGGCGACGAGCGCTCGAATGGAAGAAGCAGCCGGCGTATGCCAACGATCCAGCAGCTGGTCCGCAAGGGCCGGCAGGACAAGGTCGCGAAGCAGAAGACCGCGGCGCTCAAGGGCAGCCCGCAGCGGCGCGGTGTGTGCACCCGCGTCTACACGACCACGCCCAAGAAGCCGAACTCGGCGCTCCGCAAGGTCGCCCGCGTGAAGCTGACCAGCGGCATCGAGGTCACGGCCTACATCCCGGGTGAGGGCCACAACCTCCAGGAGCACTCGATGGTGCTCGTGCGCGGCGGTCGTGTGAAGGACCTCCCCGGTGTCCGCTACAAGATCATCCGCGGCTCCCTCGACACGCAGGGCGTGAAGAACCGCAAGCAGGCTCGCAGCCGCTACGGCGCGAAGAAGGAGAAGAGCTGATGCCCCGCAAGGGACCGGCCCCGAAGCGGCCGCTGATCTCCGACCCGGTCTACAGCTCTCCGCTGGTGACCCAGCTCATCAACAAGGTGCTGGTCGACGGCAAGCGCTCCGTGGCCGAGCGGATCGTGTACGGCGCCCTCGAAGGCGCCCGCGACAAGACCGGCACGGACCCGGTCGTCACGCTCAAGCGCGCTCTGGACAACGTCAAGCCCGCGCTCGAGGTGAAGTCCCGCCGCGTCGGTGGCGCCACCTACCAGGTGCCGATCGAGGTCAAGCCGGGTCGCTCGACCACGCTCGCGCTGCGCTGGCTGATCACGTACTCCCGGCAGCGCCGCGAGAAGACCATGATCGAGCGCCTGATGAACGAGCTGCTCGACGCGAGCAACGGCCTGGGCGCGAGCGTCAAGCGCCGCGAGGACACGCACAAGATGGCCGAGTCGAACAAGGCCTTCGCCCACTACCGCTGGTGATGCGACGCCCCGCCGGTTCCCCGAGGACCGGTGGGGCTCTCCCAGCCCTAGTGAGCCTGCTACCAGCGAGCTCAAGACAGGGGAACCACCCGTGGCACAGGACGTGCTCACCGACCTGGCCAAGGTCCGCAACATCGGGATCATGGCCCACATCGACGCGGGCAAGACCACGACGACCGAGCGGATCCTGTTCTACACCGGGATCAGCTACAAGATCGGCGAGGTCCACGACGGCGCCGCGGTGATGGACTGGATGGAGCAGGAGCAGGAGCGCGGCATCACGATCACGTCGGCCGCGACGACCTGCTTCTGGAAGAACCATCAGATCAACATCATCGACACGCCCGGCCACGTCGACTTCACCGTCGAGGTGGAGCGCAACCTCCGCGTCCTCGACGGCGCCGTTGCCGTGTTCGACGGCAAGGAGGGCGTCGAGCCCCAGTCCGAGCAGGTCTGGCGCCAGGCGACCAAGTACGACGTCCCGCGCATCTGCTTCGTCAACAAGATGGACAAGCTCGGCGCGGACTTCTACTTCACCGTGCGCACCATCCAGGAGCGCCTGGGCGCGAAGCCGCTGCCGATCCAGATCCCGATCGGGTCGGAGAGCGACTTCATCGGCGTCGTCGACCTGGTCGAGATGCGTGCGCTGACCTGGCGCGGCGAGGTCCAGAAGGGTGAGGACTACACGGTCGAGGAGATCCCGGCCGACCTCGCCGAGCAGGCCGCCGAGTACCGCGAGCAGCTCGTCGAGGCCGTCGCCGAGACCGACGACGCCCTGATGGAGCTGTACCTGGGCGGCGAGGAGCTGTCCGTCGACCAGATCAAGACGGGCATCCGCGCGATCGTCAAGAACCGCACCGCCTACCCGGTGCTGTGCGGCTCGGCGTTCAAGAACAAGGGCGTCCAGCCCATGCTCGACGCGGTCATCGAGTACCTGCCGGCCCCGCTGGACCTCCCGCCGGTCGAGGGCACGCTGCAGGACGGCGAGACGCCGGCCTTCCGCAAGCCGTCGACGGACGAGCCGTTCGCCGCGCTGGCGTTCAAGATCGCCGCCCACCCGTTCTTCGGCAAGCTGACCTACATCCGGGTCTACTCGGGCAAGGTCGCCTCCGGCACCCAGGTCATCAACTCGACCAAGGACCGCAAGGAGCGCATCGGGAAGATCTTCCAGATGCACGCCAACAAGGAGAACCCGGTCGACGAGGCCATCGCCGGTCACATCTACGCCGTGATCGGTCTGAAGGACACCACCACCGGTGAGACGCTCTGCGACCCGCAGGCGCCCATCGTGCTGGAGTCGATGACCTTCCCCGAGCCGGTCATCCAGGTGGCGATCGAGCCCAAGACGAAGGCCGACCAGGAGAAGCTGGGCACGGCGATCCAGAAGCTGGCCGAGGAGGACCCGACGTTCCGGGTCAACCTGGACCAGGAGACCGGCCAGACGATCATCGCCGGCATGGGCGAGCTCCACCTGGACATCCTGGTGGACCGCATGCGCCGCGAGTTCAAGGTCGAGGCGAACATCGGCAAGCCGCAGGTGGCGTACCGGGAGACGATCCGCCGCAAGGTGGAGAAGTACTCCTACACCCACAAGAAGCAGACCGGTGGTTCGGGCCAGTTCGCGAAGGTCCTCATCGACCTGGAGCCGCTGGAGAAGACCGAGGACGGCGCGCTCTACGAGTTCGTCAACGCGGTGACCGGTGGTCGCATCCCGCGGGAGTACATCCCGTCCGTGGACGCGGGCGCCCAGGACGCCATGCAGTACGGCGTGCTGGCGGGCTACCCGCTGGTCGGCGTCAAGCTGACGCTGCTCGACGGCGCGTACCACGAGGTCGACTCGTCGGAGATGGCGTTCAAGATCGCCGGTTCCATGGCGCTCAAGGAAGCCGCCCGCCAGGCGAGCCCGGCCATCCTCGAACCGCTGATGGCGGTCGAGGTCACCACGCCCGAGGACTACATGGGCGACGTGATCGGCGACCTGAACTCCCGCCGTGGCCAGATCCAGGCCATGGAGGAGCGCAGCGGGGCCCGTGTCGTCAAGGCACTGGTGCCGCTGTCGGAGATGTTCGGGTATGTCGGCGACCTGCGGTCCAGGACCCAGGGTCGCGCGAACTACTCGATGACGTTCGACTCCTACGCCGAGGTTCCCGCGAACGTCGCGAAGGAGATCATCGCGAAGGCGACGGGCGAGTAACCCCAACCGGAGCACCGCAGCACCGCGCGGGCTCTCCGGGGTTTGAGTCCCTGGGGTCCGCACCACCCAGACGTGACGTCCGGCGGGCAGTAATCCGCCCGCCGGACTAAGCAACAGAAGTCCAGGAGGACAATCCAGTGGCGAAGGCGAAGTTCGAGCGGACGAAGCCGCACGTCAACATCGGCACCATCGGTCACATCGACCACGGCAAGACGACGCTGACCGCGGCGATCTCCAAGGTCCTGCACGACAAGTACCCGGACCTGAACCCCTTCACGCCGTTCGACCAGATCGACAAGGCGCCGGAGGAGAAGCAGCGCGGCATCACGATCTCGATCGCGCACATCGAGTACCAGACCGAGAAGCGCCACTACGCGCACGTCGACTGCCCCGGTCACGCCGACTACATCAAGAACATGATCACCGGTGCGGCGCAGATGGACGGCGCCATCCTGGTGGTCGCGGCGACCGACGGCCCGATGCCGCAGACCAAGGAGCACATCCTCCTGGCCCGCCAGGTCGGTGTGCCCTACATCGTGGTGGCCCTCAACAAGGCCGACATGGTGGACGACGAGGAGATCCTGGAGCTCGTCGAGCTCGAGGTGCGCGAGCTGCTCTCCGAGTACGAGTTCCCCGGTGACGACCTGCCGGTCGTCCGCGTCTCCGCGCTGAAGGCGCTGGAGGGCGACGCCGAGTGGGGCGAGAAGCTCGTCGGCCTGATGGACGCCGTGGACGAGAACATCCCGGAGCCGGAGCGCGAGGTCGACAAGCCCTTCCTCATGCCGGTCGAGGACGTGTTCACCATCACCGGTCGTGGCACCGTGGTGACCGGTCGCATCGAGCGCGGCATCATCAAGGTCAACGAAGAGGTCGAGATCGTCGGCATCAAGGAGACCTCGCGCAAGACCACGGTCACCTCGATCGAGATGTTCAAGAAGTTCCTCGACGAGGGCCAGGCCGGCGACAACGCCGCCCTGCTGCTCCGCGGCATCAAGCGCGAGGAGGTGGAGCGCGGCATGGTGATCGTGAAGCCGGGCACCACCACCCCGCACACCGAGTTCGAGGCGCAGGTCTTCATCCTGTCCAAGGACGAGGGCGGTCGGCACACGCCGTTCTTCAACAACTACCGCCCGCAGTTCTACTTCCGCACCACCGACGTGACCGGCGTCGTGACCCTCCCCGAGGGCACCGAGATGGTCATGCCGGGCGACACCACCGCCATGACCGTGAAGCTGATCCAGCCGATCGCCATGGACGAGGGTCTGCGGTTCGCCATCCGCGAGGGTGGCCGGACCGTCGGCGCGGGCTCGGTCACCAAGATCGTCAAGTGATCTAGCTCTACAGCTCACCCCCCGATTTGGTTTGCGCACGGCCGTGTGCAACTATTGACGGGTTGCTCGTCGGGGCGGCCGGTTCGAGTTCTGGACCTGGCCGCCCCGTCACGAGCGGGGTTTGATCGAGCAAGACAAAATCCCACAGGTTTCATCAGTGGGACCGGTCTGTGCCAGAGGGTGCGACACGCCCGACCGCGTGGACCGGGCACCGTGACACCGCTCGGTGTCAGTCCTGAATAGGGGGCGGAGCGCGCCGGAGGTCCCGTGACCTCGCGAAAGGTGCCCGCACCGCAGCGGTACTAGAAGCAGAGGAACGGCAAGCCATCATGGCGGGACAGAAGATCCGCATCCGGCTCAAGGCCTACGACCACGAGGCGATCGACGCGTCCGCGCGCAAGATCGTCGAGACCGTGACGCGCACCGGCGCTCGGGTCGTCGGGCCTGTGCCGCTGCCCACTGAGAAGAACGTTTACTGCGTCATCCGCTCGCCGCACAAGTACAAGGACTCGCGCGAGCACTTCGAGATGCGCACGCACAAGCGTCTGATCGACATCCTCGACCCGACGCCGAAGACGGTGGACGCGCTCATGCGCATCGACCTGCCGGCGAGCGTCGACGTCAACATCCAGTAAGCGTTGGACGCGGCAGTGTTGATCCCATTTGGGGCGGAGAGCAAAGAGACCCATGTCTGACAGGCAGGTTAAGGGCCTCCTGGGCACCAAGCTCGGCATGACTCAGGTCTTCGACGAGAACAACCGGATCGTTCCGGTTACCGTCGTCAAGGCCGAGCCGAACGTGGTCACCCAGGTTCGGACCCAGGAGAACGACGGCTACTCGGCCGTTCAGCTGGCCTTCGGCGCGATCGACCCGCGCAAGGTCAACAAGCCCGTTGCGGGCCACTACGCCAAGGCGGGCGTCACGCCCCGCCGCCAGCTGGCGGAGCTGCGCACCACGGACGCGTCCGAGTACACGGTCGGCCAGGAAATCACCGCCGAGGTCTTCGAGGCCGGCGCGGTGGTCGACGTGGTCGGCACCAGCAAGGGCAAGGGCACCGCGGGTGTCATGAAACGCCACGGCTTCCACGGCCTCGGCGCCAGCCACGGCACCCAGCGCAAGCACCGCTCGCCCGGTTCGATCGGCGGTTGCGCCACGCCCGGCCGCGTGTTCAAGGGCCTGCGCATGGCCGGCCGCATGGGCCACGTGCGCGTCACGACCCAGAACCTCAAGGTCCACCGGGTCGACGCCGAGTCGGGCCTGCTGCTCATCAAGGGCGCCGTTCCCGGCCCCAAGGGCGGCACCGTGTTCATCAAGACCGCTGCGAAGGGTGGTGCCTGATCATGACTTCCGTTGAGATCCGCACCCCGGCCGGCCAGACCGACGGCTCCGTCGAGCTGCCCGCCGCGATCTTCGACGCGCAGGCGAACGTGGCGCTGCTGCACCAGGTGGTCGTGGCCCAGCTGGCCGCGGCCCGCCAGGGCACGCACTCCACCAAGACCCGCGGTGAAGTCCGCGGCGGTGGCAAGAAGCCGTACCGGCAGAAGGGCACCGGCCGCGCCCGTCAGGGCTCGACCCGCGCCCCGCAGTTCGCCGGTGGTGGCGTCGTGCACGGCCCCCAGCCGCGCGACTACAGCCAGCGCACCCCCAAGAAGATGAAGGCCGCCGCCCTGCGCGGTGCCCTCTCCGACCGGGCGCGCGCCGGCCAGGTCCACGTGGTGAGCGGCTTCGTCGAGGGCGACGTCCCGTCGACCAAGTCGGCCCGCAAGGCGCTGGGGACGGTCACCGAGGCCCGCCGCGTGCTGGCCGTGCTGCTGCGCACCGACGAGGTTTCGTGGGTCAGCCTGCGCAACCTGCCGAACGTGCACATCATCGCCCCGGACCAGCTGAACACGTACGACGTGCTGGTCAACGACGACGTGGTGTTCACCAAGGACGCGCTCGACGTGTTCCTCGCGAGCAAGGCCCAGCACGGGCAGGGTTCCGCCGAGGCCACTGCGGTGTCGTCCGACACCGACGAGGAGGCTTCGAAGTGATCCCCGACCACAGGGACATCCTGCTCGCGCCGGTGATCTCCGAGAAGTCCTACGGGCTCCTCGAGGAGAACAAGTACACCTTCGTGGTGGCTCCGGGTGCGAACAAGACCCAGATCAAGATTGCCGTGGAGAAGGTCTTCGGCGTCAAGGTCGTCAGCGTCAACACGATCAACCGCCAGGGCAAGCGCAAGCGCACCCGGACGGGCTTCGGCAAGCGCAAGGACACCAAGCGCGCCATCGTGACGCTGTCCGCCGAGAGCAAGCCGATCGAGATCTTCGGCGGCCCGGCCGCCTGATGACGACGAGGACTGCGTAGAGATGGGCATTCGCAAGTACAAGCCGACGACCCCCGGTCGTCGCGGTGCGAGCGTCTCCGACTTCGCCGAGATCACTCGGTCGACGCCGGAGAAGTCGCTGATCCGCCCGCTGCACGGCCGTGGTGGCCGCAACGCGTCGGGCAAGATCACGACGCGGCACAAGGGTGGCGGCCACAAGCGGGCCTACCGCCTCATCGACTTCCGCCGCACCGACAAGGACGGCGTGCCGGCCAAGGTCGCGCACATCGAGTACGACCCCAACCGCACGGCGCGCATCGCGCTGCTGCACTACGCCGACGGCGAGAAGCGCTACATCATCGCGCCGTCGAAGTTGCAGCAGGGCGACCGGATCGAGAACGGCCCCAAGGCCGACATCAAGCCGGGCAACAACCTGCCGCTGCGCAACATCCCGGTCGGTACCGTGATCCACGCGATCGAGCTCCGCCCCGGCGGCGGCGCGAAGATCGCCCGCTCGGCCGGTGCCAGCGTGCAGCTCGTCGCCAAGGACGGCCCCTACGCCCAGCTGCGGATGCCCTCGGGCGAGATCCGCAACGTGGACGTCCGGTGCCGCGCCACGGTCGGCGAGGTCGGCAACGCCGAGCACCAGAACATCAACTGGGGCAAGGCCGGCCGCATGCGGTGGAAGGGCAAGAAGCCCACCGTCCGCGGTGTCGCCATGAACCCGGTCGACCACCCGCACGGTGGTGGTGAGGGCAAGACCTCCGGTGGTCGCCACCCGGTGAACCCGGCCGGCAAGCCCGAAGGCCGTACCCGCCGCCGCAAGGCAAGCGACAAGCTCATCGTCCGGCGTCGTCGCACCGGTAAGAAGCGCTGAGCAGGGAGGGAGTGAAGGATGCCTCGCAGCCTTAAGAAGGGCCCCTTCGTGGACGACCACCTGCTCAAGAAGGTGGACGTCCTCAACGAGTCGGGCAAGAAGACCGTCATCAAGACCTGGTCCCGCCGGTCGACGATCATCCCCGACATGCTGGGCCACACGATCGCGGTGCACGACGGCCGCAAGCACGTGCCGGTGTTCGTGACGGAGGCGATGGTCGGGCACAAGCTCGGCGAGTTCGCCCCGACCCGCACGTTCAAGGGTCACATCAAGGACGACCGGAAGTCGCGCCGCCGCTAAGGCGACGAACTAGAGGAAGAGCAAGGGGAAGCAGCGATGAACGCCCGTAACGAAGCTGAGGCGCCGGAGCTCCCGCGCGCCGTGGCTCGGGCTCGCTACGTCCGCGACACGCCGATGAAGGTGCGCCGCGTCGTCGAGCTCATCAGGGGTCGTAGCGCCAGCGAGGCCCTGGCCGTGCTCCAGTTCGCGCCGCAGGCGGCATCTGAGCCGGTCCGCAAGGTGCTCGCGAGCGCCATGGCCAACGCCGAGAACAACCTGTCCCTCGACCCCGACACCCTGTGGGTGTCGAAGGTCTACGTGGACGAGGGTCCGACCCTCAAGCGGTTCCGCCCGCGCGCCCAGGGCCGCGCCTACCGGATCCGCAAGCGGACGAGCCACATCACCGTCGAGGTGGAGAGCCGTCCCAAGAAGGCCGGCGCGAAGGCCGGCGTTGATGGGAAGAAGGGGGCTCGGTAGTGGGCCAGAAGATCAACCCACACGGCTTCCGCCTCGGTATCACCACCGACTGGAAGTCGCGCTGGTACGCCGACAAGCAGTACGCCGAGTACGTGGCCGAGGACGTCAAGATCCGGAAGCTGCTCTCGAAGGGCATGGAGCGCGCCGGCATCTCGAAGGTGGAGATCGAGCGCACCCGTGACCGGGTCCGCGTCGACATCCACACCGCCCGGCCGGGCATCGTCATCGGCCGCCGCGGCGCCGAGGCCGACCGCATCCGCGGTGAGCTGGAGAAGCTCACCAAGAAGCAGGTGCAGCTCAACATCCTCGAGGTGAAGAGCCCGGAGTCGGACGCCCAGCTCGTCGCGCAGGGCGTGGCCGAGCAGCTGTCCAACCGCGTGGCCTTCCGCCGTGCGATGCGCAAGGCCATCCAGTCGGCCATGCGCTCGCCGCAGGTGAAGGGCATCCGCGTGCAGTGCGGTGGTCGCCTCGGCGGTGCCGAGATGTCCCGCTCGGAGCACTACCGCGACGGCCGCGTGCCGCTGCACACGCTCCGCGCCGACATCGACTACGGCTTCTTCGAGGCCCGCACCACGTTCGGCCGCATCGGCGTGAAGGTGTGGATCTACAAGGGCGACATCGTCGGTGGCATCAGTGCCAAGCGCGAGCGCGACGCCGCCCCGGCGGCCGACCGCGCGCCGCGGCGCGACCGCACCGACCGCCCGAACCGGGCCCGCCGCTCCGGTGCCAGTGGCACCACCGCGACGAGCACGGAGGCGGGTCGCGCCGCCCAGGCAAGTGATCAGACGACTGGCGACGTTGCCACGGACAACGCTCCGAACGTCGCGAAGACGGAGGGCTGAGTAGTGCTCATCCCGCGCAGGGTCAAGCACCGCAAGCAGCACCACCCCGGTCGGTCCGGTGCTGCCAAGGGCGGTACGAGGGTCACGTTCGGCGAGTACGGCATCCAGGCTCTGGAGCCCGCCTACGTCACCAACCGGCAGATCGAGTCGGCTCGTATCGCGATCAACCGGCACATCCGCCGTGGCGGCAAGGTCTGGATCAACATCTTCCCGGACCGCCCGCTGACCAAGAAGCCGGCCGAGACCCGCATGGGTTCCGGCAAGGGCTCCCCGGAGTGGTGGGTGGCCAACGTCAAGCCGGGTCGGGTGCTCTTCGAGATGAGCTTCCCGAACGAGGCTGTGGCCCGCGAGGCGCTCCGCCGCGCGATCCACAAGCTCCCGATGAAGTGCCGCATCGTTACGCGTGAGGGTGGTGAGTTCTGATGGCAGCGGGTACCACCGCTTCCGAGCTGCGCGAGCTCACCGAGGAAGAGCTCGTGCTGCGCCTGAGGGAGGCGAAGGAGGAGCTGTTCAACCTCCGCTTCCAGATGGCCACCGGGCAGCTCGACAACAACCGCCGCCTGCGCACGGTCCGGCACGAGATCGCCCGGATCTACACCGTGATGCGGGAGCGGGAGCTGGGTCTCTCGACCTCCCCCGACGCGGTTTCCACTGGTGAGGGTGCGGCATGAGCGAGAGCAACGAAGTGACGACCGAGGTGCGCAACGACCGCAAGGTCCGCGAGGGCTACGTCGTGTCCGACAAGATGGACAAGACGATCGTGGTCGCGGTCGAGGACCGCAAGAAGCACCGCCGGTACTCGAAGGTCATGCGCTCCACCACCAAGGTGAAGGCGCACGACGAGGGCAACACCGCCGGTGTCGGCGACCGCGTCCTGCTCATGGAGACGCGTCCGCTGTCCGCCACCAAGCGCTGGCGCCTCGTCGAGATCCTCGAGAAGGCCAAGTAGTTTTCTAGGGACCGAGCCCGTCAGGTCGGCAATCTGGCGGGCCAGGAATGGTCAGGAGAAGGTAAGTGATCCAGCAGGAGTCGCGGCTGCGCGTCGCCGACAACACCGGTGCGAAGGAAATCCTTTGCATCCGTGTTCTCGGTGGCTCGGGCCGCCGCTACGCGGGTATCGGGGACATCATCGTCGCGACGGTGAAGCAGGCCATCCCCGGTGCCGGTGTCAAGAAGGGCGACGTCGTCAAGGCGGTCATCGTCCGCACGGTCAAGGAGAAGCGCCGTCCCGACGGCTCTTACATCCGCTTCGACGAGAACGCCGCGGTGCTCATCAAGAACGACAACGAGCCGCGCGGCACCCGCATCTTCGGCCCGGTCGGCCGCGAGCTGCGCGACAAGAAGTTCATGAAGATCATCTCGTTGGCGCCGGAGGTGCTCTGACCATGAAGGTGAAGAAGGGCGACACCGTCGTGGTTATCGCCGGCAAGGACAAGGGTGCTCGCGGCAAGGTCATCCAGGCCTACCCCGCTGAGAACCGCGTCCTGGTCGAGGGCGTCAACCGCATCAAGAAGCACACCCGGGTCACCCAGACCCAGCGTGGCGCGCAGTCGGGCGGCATCGTGACCCAGGAAGCCCCCATCAACGTGTCGAACGTGATGGTGGTCGACTCGGACGGCAAGCCGACCCGCGTGGGCTACCGGACGAACGACGAGGGCAAGCGGGTGCGCATTTCCCGTCGTAACGGGAAGGACATCTGATGACCACCGTTGAGAAGACCATCCCCCGGCTGAAGGCGCGCTACCGCGAGGAGATCGTCGCGGAGCTGCGCAAGCAGTTCGAGTACGCCAACGTCATGCAGATCCCCGGCGTGGTGAAGGTCGTCGTCAACATGGGTGTCGGTGACGCCGCCCGCGACGGCAAGCTGATCGAGGGTGCCGTCAAGGACCTCGCGATCATCACCGGCCAGCGCCCCGAGGTCCGCCGGGCCCGCAAGTCCATCGCGCAGTTCAAGCTGCGCGAGGGCATGCCGATCGGCGCCCGCGTGACGCTGCGCGGCGACCGCATGTGGGAGTTCCTGGACCGGCTGCTGACGATCGCGCTGCCCCGCATCCGCGACTTCCGCGGCCTCTCGGGCAAGCAGTTCGACGGCAACGGGAACTACACTTTCGGTCTCAACGAGCAGTCGATGTTCCACGAGATCGACCCCGACGCCATCGACCGCCCCCGCGGCATGGACATCACGGTCGTCACCACCGCCACGAACGACGAGGAAGGCCGCGCGCTGCTCAAGCAGCTGGGCTTCCCGTTCAGGGAGAACTGACATGGCCAAGAAGGCGCTGATCAACAAGGCCGCGGCCAAGCCGAAGTTCAAGGTGCGGGGTTACACCCGCTGCCAGCGCTGCGGTCGCCCGCACTCGGTGTTCCGCAAGTTCGGCCTGTGCCGGATCTGCCTCCGCGAGATGGCCCACCGGGGCGAGCTGCCCGGCGTGAGCAAGTCCAGCTGGTAAGTCCGGCTCGGCGGCAGGTTTTCTAGATCATTCACTTCGCTGTAGGCCCGTCCACGACCAGCCGGCCCCCCGGGGCCGGCTCGGACCCTGGCTGGGGAACCGCAGTGAGAAAGGTTGACCAGGTCACCATGACGATGACCGACCCGATCGCAGACATGTTGACCCGTCTGCGGAACGCGAACTCGGCTTACCACGACAAGGTCGTGATGCCGCACTCGAAGTTGAAGGCGAACATCGCCGAGATCCTCAAGCGCGAGGGCTACATCGCGAGCTACCGCGACGAGCAGGGCGACGTCGCGAAGAACCTGGTCGTGGAGCTGAAGTACGGCCCCAACCGGGAGCGCAGCATCGCGGGTCTCCGCCGCGTGTCGAAGCCCGGTCTGCGCGTCTACGCGAAGTCGACCAACCTGCCGAAGGTGCTCGGTGGTCTTGGCGTCGCGATCATCTCGACCTCTGGCGGTCTCATGACCGACCGCCAGGCCAACAAGTCCGGTGTGGGCGGGGAAGTCCTCGCCTACGTCTGGTGAGGAAGGGGGACTAGCTATGTCGCGCATCGGAAAGCTGCCGATCACCGTCCCCTCCGGGGTCGACGTGAACATCGCGGGCCAGGACGTCAGCGTGAAGGGCCCGAAGGGCTCGCTGTCGCTGACCCTCGCCGAGCCGATCATCATCGAGAAGGCCGACGACGGCACCCTCGAGGTGAAGCGCCCGAACGACGAGCGCCGCAGCCGCTCGCTGCACGGCCTGTCGCGCACCCTGGTGCAGAACATGGTCGTCGGCGTGACCCAGGGCTACGAGAAGAAGATGGAGATCCACGGCGTCGGTTACCGCGTGGCTCTGAAGGGCTCGGACCTGGAGTTCGCCCTGGGTTACAGCCACCCGGTGAAGGTGGAGGCCCCCGCGGGCATCACCTTCGCGGTGGAGACCCCGACCCGGTTCTCCGTGGCCGGCATCGACAAGCAGCTCGTGGGCGAGGTCGCCGCCAACATCCGCAAGCTGCGCAAGCCCGACCCGTACAAGGGCAAGGGCGTGCGCTACGCGGGCGAGAAGATCCGCCGCAAGGTCGGAAAGACGGGTAAGTGACATGAGCGAGACTGCAACCAAGCGCAAGCCGGTGGGCAAGGACATCTCGACCACCCGCCGCGTCTCCAAGACCCGTCGTCACTTCCGCCTCCGCAAGAAGGTCAGCGGCACCGCGGAGCGCCCGCGCCTGGCGGTGCACCGGTCGTCGAAGCACATCACCGTGCAGATCATCGACGACCTGACCGGCCACACCCTGGCCGCCGCCTCGTCGGTCGAAGCGGACGTCCGCGCGGTCGACGGCGACAAGAAGGCCCGTGCGGCGAAGGTCGGCCAGCTGGCCGCCGCCCGTGCGAAGGAAGCCGGCATCACCAAGGTCGTGTTCGACCGCGGTGGCAACGCCTACCACGGCCGGATCGCGGCTCTGGCCGACGCCGCCCGCGAGGCGGGGCTGGAGTTCTGACAATGCAGATCACTGGAATTGAGAGGGACGCCTGATGCCAGGACGCACGCGTCGCGAAGGCGGCGGGGGCGAGCGCGGAGAGCGTCGCGACCGTCGTGATGGCGGCCGCGGCGGCGCGGCCCAGGAGAAGACCCCGCACCTGGAGCGCGTGGTCGCGATCAACCGCGTCTCCAAGGTCGTGAAGGGTGGTCGTCGCTTCAGCTTCACCGCCCTCGTCGTGGTCGGCGACGGCGACGGCATGGTCGGTGTCGGCTACGGCAAGGCCAAGGAAGTGCCGGCGGCGATCGCCAAGGGTGTGGAGGAGGCGAAGAAGAACTTCTTCCGCGTCCCCCGCATCGCGGGCACGATCCCCCACCCGATCCAGGGCGAGAAGGCGGCCGGTGTCGTCCTGCTCCGCCCGGCGTCGGCCGGTACCGGTGTCATCGCCGGTGGCGCCGTCCGCGCGGTGCTGGAGTGCGCCGGTGTCCACGACGTGCTGAGCAAGTCGCTGGGCTCCGACAACGCCATCAACATCGTGCACGCCACGGTGGCGGCCCTGAAGGGCCTCCAGCGCCCCGAGGAGGTGGCCGCCCGCCGCGGCCTGCCGCTGGAGGATGTGGCTCCCGCCGGCATGCTCCGCGCCCGTGCAGGGGCGGTGTGACCATGGCGCAGCTCAAGGTGACCCAGGTCAAGAGCAGCATCGGTACCAAGCACAACCACCGCGAGTCCCTCCGGACCCTGGGGTTGCGCAAGATCCGCCAGTCGGTGGTCCGCGAGGACACGCCGCAGGTGCGCGGCCTGATCCAGGCCGTCCGCCACCTGGTGGTCGTCGAGGAGGTCCAGTCGTGACCATCAAGATCCATGACCTGCGTCCGGCCCCCGGCGCCAAGACCGCGAAGACCCGTGTCGGTCGCGGTGAGGGCTCCAAGGGCAAGACGGCCGGTCGCGGTACGAAGGGCACCGGCGCGCGGAAGAACGTCTCCCCGCGCTTCGAGGGTGGCCAGATGCCGCTGCACATGCGCCTGCCGAAGCTCAAGGGCTTCCGCAACCCGTTCCGCACCGAGTACCAGGTCGTGAACGTCGGCGACATCGCCCGGGTCTTCCCGGACGGTGGCCGCGTCGACGTGGACGCCCTGATCCACGCGGGCCTGGTGCGCAAGAACGAGCTCGTCAAGGTCCTCGGCAACGGTGACCTGAACGGCGTGAAGGTCGACGTCGTGGCGAACAAGTTCTCGGGCAGCGCGGTCGAGAAGATCGCCGCCGCCGGCGGCACGCACACGGTGCTCTAGACCGCACCAGCACGCGAACGGCCCCCGGAGCCTCCCGCTCCGGGGGCCGTTCCGCGTCTCGGGCGCGGCTTTTTAACGGTCAACCCGGTGGACGGGCCCGTCCGAGACGGTGTTCGCCCAGGGCGTAACGGGTTTCGCGGGCCGGCGGCGACACCGCCCCACGTGTCCCGCAGTCCCCTCCTGCGTGTTCCGGCCCACAACGGCCCGGCGCACCCCGGAAAGGCCCGCACGGCCGTCCTCAGGGCGCACCACGCCCCCTCGGCCGACCCGGTGGCGCCCCCGTGGAGGACCGCCGGTCCGCGCGACCGGCCGGAAGCATCGGAACTTGATCCGTTCGGGGGCTTGTAGACCGCCGTAGTCGATCAGGTACGAAGTGTGAAGGACGACTGGCTACGGCGATCGGCCTCGCGGCTGTTAAAGTCGCGGGCTGAACCCGGATGTCCTCCGGGTCGGTCGCGGCTACCCGTCGCTTCCGCCACCGTCGGCGAGTGTCGGCGGTATGCCCGCAAGACTGTGCCGGCAACACAGCCGGTACCGCAGAGATGCCGACCCCAGTGGGGCGGCAACGCTGATGGAGGTTCGCGTGCTCGGCGCATTCCGCTCGGCTCTCGCGACGCCGGACCTACGGAAGAAGATCCTCTTCACACTGGGGATCGTCGTGGTGTACCGGTTGGGCGCGACCATGCCCGCGCCGGGCGTCTCCTTCAAGAACGTCAAACAGTGCATCGAGCAGGTCGACCAGCAGGGGATCTACTCGCTGATCAACCTGTTCAGCGGCGGCGCGCTGCTGAACCTGTCGATCTTCGCGCTGGGCATCATGCCCTACATCACCGCGAGCATCATCGTCCAGCTCCTCACCGTGGTCATCCCGCGGTTCGAGCAGCTGAAGAAGGAAGGGCAGGCGGGTCAGGGCAAGCTGACCCAGTACACCCGCTACCTGACCATCGCGCTGGCGGTCCTCCAGTCCACGGGCATCATCGCCCTGGCCGTGCGCGACCAGCTCTTCCAGAACTGCGACGTCCCCGTCATCCCCGACGAGAGCATCTTCAACCTGGTCGTCCTCGTGGTCGTGATGACCGCCGGCACCAGCGTGATCATGTGGCTCGGTGAGATCATCACCGAGAAGGGGATCGGCAACGGCATGTCGCTGCTGATCTTCTGCGGCATCGCGGCGCGCATCCCGATCGAGGGCAAGATCATCTGGGACCGCGGCGGCCTGACCTTCTTCCTGGTCTGCATCGCGGCACTGCTGATCATCGCCAGCGTCGTCTACGTCGAGCAGGCCCAGCGCCGCATCCCGGTCCAGTACGCGAAGCGCATGATCGGCCGGCGGATGTACGGCGGCACGTCCACGTACCTGCCGCTCAAGGTGAACCAGGCCGGTGTCATCCCGGTCATCTTCGCCTCGTCGCTGCTGTACCTGCCCGACCTGATCTCGCGGCTCACCACCTCGAACGACGGCTCCGCCCCCGGCTGGTGGCAGACCTTCGTCCAGACGCACCTGGTCAGCCAGTCGAGCCCGATCCACATCGCGCTCTACTTCCTGCTGATCGTCTTCTTCACGTACTTCTACGTCGGCATCACGTTCAACCCGGACGAGCGCGCCGACGAGATGAAGAAGTTCGGTGGGTTCATCCCGGGTATCCGACCGGGTCGACCGACCGCCGAGTACCTCCGCTTCGTCCTGGGGCGGATCACGCTGCCGGGCTCGCTCTACCTGGGCATCGTCGCCATCCTGCCGAACCTGTTCCTCGACCTGACCGGTCAGGGCCAGAACCAGAACTTCCCGTTCGGCGGCACGGCGGTGCTGATCATGGTCGGTGTCGGCCTCGACACCGTGAAGCAGATCGAGAGCCAGCTCATGCAGCGCAACTACGAAGGGTTCCTCCGCTAGTGCGACTCGTTCTCGTCGGCCCGCCCGGAGCGGGCAAGGGCACGCAGGCCCTGGTCCTCAGCACCAAGCTCGGCGTGCCGCACATCTCCACGGGGGACCTCTTCCGCGCCCACATCAGCCGGCAGACCGATCTCGGCAAGGAGGTCCAGGAGTACCTGGACTCCGGCGAGCTCGTGCCGGACGAGGTGACCAACGAGATGGTCCGCGACCGGCTGGCCCAGGCGGACGCCACGGGCGGCTTCCTGCTCGACGGCTTCCCGCGCAACGTGGCCCAGGCGGGCGTGCTGGGCGAGATGCTCGCCGCGGCCGGGCACGCGCTCGACGCGGTGCTGGAGTTCCGGATCGACGAGGACGTCGTGGTCGAGCGCCTGCTCGCCCGCGGTCGCACGGACGACAAGGAAGAGGTCATCCGGCACCGCCAGCAGGTGTACCGCACGGAGACCGCGCCGCTGCTCGACCACTACGCCGACATCGTCGTCTCGATCGACGCGGTGGGCGACGTGGACGAGATCAGCGAGCGCGCCCTCCGCGCGCTGCGCGACGTGAAGTGAACGGTGTCGTCGATGCCCTGCGCCGCGTGCTCCCCGGTCGTGACCGCATGATCGAGATCAAGAGCCGCGGCCAGCTGGAGGCCATGCGGGCCGCCGGGCTGGTCGTGGCGCGCACCCTGGCGCTGCTGACCGCGCACACCAAGGCCGGGGTCAGCACCGCCGAGCTGGACGAGCTGGCGGAGCAGAGCATCCGGGACGCCGGGGCGGTCCCGTCGTTCAAGGGCTACCACGGCTTCCCGGCGTCGATCTGCGCGTCGGTGAACGAGCAGGTGGTCCACGGCATCCCGGCGCGGACGCAGGTCCTCGCCGAGGGCGACCTGATCTCGATCGACTGCGGCGCCATCCTCGACGGCTGGCACGGCGACTCGGCCGTCACGCTCGCGGTGGGCGCGGTGAGCGACGCCGAGCTGAAGCTGTCCGAGGCCACCAGGCGGTCGATGGAGGCGGGCATCGCCGCCGCCGTGCCCGGCAACAAGCTGAGCGACATCTCGTTCGCCATCGAGTCGGCCACGATCCTGGCGGGCGAGGAGCACGGGATCGAGTACGGCATCGTGGACGGCTACGGCGGTCACGGCATCGGCACCAAGATGCACATGGACCCCTTCCTGCCGAACCACGGCAAGCCCGGCAAGGGCCCGAGGCTGAAGGTCGGCATGGCCATCGCCATCGAGCCGATGCTGACGCTGGGCAGCGAGAGCACGGTGGAGCTGGACGACGGCTGGACCGTCGTGACGGCCGACGGCTCCCGCGCGGCGCACTGGGAGCACTCCATCGCCGTCACGGACGACGGCCCCTGGGTGCTGACCGCCCCCGACGAGGGCTGACCGGTGGGCGCGCGACCCGCGCCCACCGAACCTCCCGGGGGACGGCCCCCTTCTGCCCCGTCGCCCGCCGCGCCACCATGGTTGCGTGACGCAGCCGCCCGTGCGCCCCGGCGACCTCCGCGCCTCCGACGCCGACCGCGAACTGGTCCAGGACTGGCTCCGCCGCGCCCACGCGGACGGCAGCCTCGACCTGGAGGAGTTCGACGCCCGCGTGGTCCACGCCTGGCAGGCCAGGACGCGCGGCGACCTGGCCGCCCTGACGGCCGACCTCCCGCAGGTGCCCACCCCGCTCCTGCCCACCCCGCTCGCGCCGCCCGCCGCCCCGCCGCCCCTCCCGCCTCGGCGGCAGTCCGGTGTCGGCCGGACGGTGCTCCGGGTGCTCACCACGCTCTGGCTGAGCGTGAGCGCGGTGAACCTGGTGGTCTGGTTCCTGGTCAGCGTGCTGGGCGGGAACGGCGTCGCGTACCCGTGGTTCCTGTGGGTGGCGCTGGTCCCGGGCTCGGTCCTCGGCTCGGTGTGGCTGACCACCCGCAGGTGACCTGACCTGCGACGAAGCGCGTCGGAGGTCTTCGACGGCGCTCGATTTGGGCACGGGCGCGGACGCGCGTAGTATGGAGCGGTGGCGCATACGTCGCGCCGGTTCCGCCATGCCTGGGGTTCGCCCCGGCGGGCAGGGTTCGTCAAGGGCCTTACCGCGGAGTCGGGGCAGCGCGTGCCCGCACTCCGAAGAAACACCCACCGTCACGAAACGCGGAGGACATGGGCAAGAAGGACGGGGCCATTGAGGTCGAGGGCCGCGTAGTAGAACCGCTCCCCAACGCGATGTTCCGCGTCGAGCTGGAGAACGGTCACAAGGTCCTGGCACACATCAGCGGCAAGATGCGTCAGCACTACATCCGCATCCTCCCTGAGGACCGGGTTGTCGTGGAGCTCTCGCCCTACGACCTGTCCCGCGGGCGCATCGTCTACCGCTACAAGTGACCTCCGGCGCGCTCAAGCAGGGGCGCGCCGGCTGACGCAGGAGAAGCTCAGGCGTGAAGGTCCAGCCGAGCGTCAAGAAGATCTGCGACAAGTGCAAGGTGATCCGCCGCCACGGCCGGGTCATGGTCATCTGCGAGAACCTGCGCCACAAGCAGCGCCAGGGCTGACCAGAGCCAACCGGCACTAGTCGAGTCTTCAGGGACGCGACCAGCAAGCAAGCCTCCTCGCACCTGTCGGGGACGCGCGCGGGCGCACCACCACCCGCACGTCCCCTGGCACACCCCCGGACTCCAGGCCGGGGCCGGGACACCCGGTCGTGAGAGCGACCGGACACTGGCACAGCGAGTCAGTCCCGGGACCGGGCGAGGAGCAGACCTGGAGCGACACCACTGTTAGGAGCAAGCGCCGCATGGCACGACTCGCTGGCGTCGACCTCCCCCGCGAAAAGCGGTTGGAGATCGCGCTGACCTACATCTTCGGCATCGGTCGCACGCGGTCCAAGGAAGTGCTGACCGCCACCGAGCTGTCCCCCGACCTCCGGGTCAAGGACCTCGGCGACACCGACCTGGCGAAGCTGCGGGACTACATCGAGAACAACTTCAAGGTCGAGGGTGACCTCCGCCGCGAGGTTCAGGCCGACATCCGCCGCAAGATGGAAATCGGCACCTACCAGGGTCTGCGCCACCGTCGCAACCTGCCCGTCCGCGGGCAGCGCACCAAGACGAACGCGCGCACCCGCAAGGGTCCGAAGAAGACCGTGGCGGGCAAGAAGAAGGCCGGCAAGAAGTAACACCTCGCGTACTACGTAGGAGATCACCCAGAGATGCCACCCAAGTCCCGCACGGGCGCCGGGGTCAAGAAGGTCCGGCGCAAGGAAAAGAAGAACGTCTCGCACGGCCAGGCCCACATCAAGAGCACGTTCAACAACACCATCGTGTCCATCACGGACCCGCTGGGCAACGTGATCAGCTGGGCTTCCGCCGGCCACGTCGGCTTCAAGGGCTCGCGCAAGTCGACGCCCTTCGCCGCGCAGATGGCCGCGGAGAACGCCGCGCGCAAGGCCGCCGAGCACGGCATGCGCAAGGTGGACGTGTTCGTGAAGGGTCCCGGCTCCGGCCGCGAGACCGCGATCCGTTCGCTGCAGGCCGCCGGTCTCGAGGTCGGCACCATCCAGGACGTGACCCCGCAGCCCCACAACGGCTGCCGCCCGCCCAAGCGGCGCCGGGTCTGAGGCACGGGGAGGAGTAAGACACCATGGCTCGTTACACCGGACCGGCCACGCGCATCTCGCGTCGCCTCAAGGTCGACCTCGTCGGTGGGGACCAGGCGTTCGAACGCCGTCCCTACCCGCCCGGCCAGCACGGCCGCGGTCGCATCAAGGAGTCGGAGTACCTGCTCCAGCTCCAGGAGAAGCAGAAGGCCCGCTACACGTACGGCGTGCTGGAGAAGCAGTTCGTCCGCTACTACAAGGAAGCGGTCCGCCGCACCGGCAAGACCGGTGAGAACCTGCTGCAGATCCTGGAGTCCCGCCTGGACAACGTGGTGTACCGCGCCGGTCTCGCGCGCACCCGTCGCCAGGCCCGCCAGCTGGTCAGCCACGGCCACTTCCTGGTCAACGGCCAGAAGGTGAACATCCCCAGCTACCAGGTGTCGAAGTTCGACATCATCGACGTGAAGCCGAAGTCGCTGCCCACGCTGCCCTTCGAGGCCGCGCGTGCGTCGTTCGGCGACCGGCCGATCCCGGCGTGGCTCCAGGTCGTGCAGTCCAACCTGCGCATCCTGGTCCACCAGCTGCCGGAGCGGGCGCAGATCGACACGCCCGTCACCGAGCAGCTGATCGTCGAGCTCTACTCGAAGTGATCCTCCTGGAGGGGCCTCTCGCGAGGCCCCTCCAGTCGGGTCCCGCGACGGCACGGAATGGTGTGCCGCACGCGTTCGCCGGTCTCCGCGACCGGCATCCCACGGCGTCAAATAGCGGGCGTCGGGGTAGTAGAAGAGGAAGAACCCAGTGCTGATTTCCCAGCGCCCCTCGCTCAGCGAGGAAGCGGTCAACGAGACCCGCTCCCGGTTCGTCATCGAGCCGCTGGAGCCGGGCTTCGGTTACACCCTCGGCAACTCCATCCGCCGCACCCTGCTGTCGTCCATCCCCGGCGCGGCCGTGACCAGCATCCGCATCGACGGCGTGCTGCACGAGTTCACGACCGTGCCCGGTGTGAAGGAGGACGTCACCGACGTCATCCTCAACCTCAAGGAGCTGGTCGTCAGCTCCGAGGAGGACGAGCCGGTGACCATGTACCTGCGCAAGCAGGGGCCGGGTGCGGTGACCGCCGGCGACATCGTGCCCCCGGCCGGTGTCACCGTGCACAACCCCGACCTGCACATCGCCACCCTGAACGGCAAGGGCAAGCTGGAGATCGAGCTCGTGGTCGAGCGCGGTCGCGGCTACGTCCCCGCCGTGCAGAACAAGCAGGCCGGTGCCGAGATCGGCCGCATCCCCGTCGACTCGATCTACTCGCCCGTCATGAAGGTGACCTACAAGGTCGAGGCCACCCGTGTCGAGCAGCGGACCGACTTCGACAAGCTGATCCTCGACGTGGAGACCAAGCCCTCCATCACGCCGCGCGACGCCGTCGCGTCCGCGGGCAAGACGCTGGTGGAGCTGTTCGGCCTCGCGCGCGAGCTGAACGTCGACGCCGAGGGCATCGAGATCGGACCGTCGCCCGCCGAGGCCGACACCATCGCGGCGTTCGCGATGCCGATCGAGGACCTGGACCTCACCGTCCGGTCGTACAACTGCCTCAAGCGCGAGGGCATCCACACGGTGGGCGAGCTGGTCTCGCGCAGCGAGGCGGACCTGCTGGACATCCGCAACTTCGGCGCCAAGTCGATCGACGAGGTCAAGATGAAGCTCGTCGGCCTCGGCCTCGCGCTGAAGGACAGCCCCCCTGGGTTCGACCCGTCGGCCGCCGCGTCCGACTACCCCGCCGAAGGCTGGGGCGCGGACACGACCGTGGACTCCCACGACGACGGCCAGGACTACGCGGAGACCGAGCAGCTCTGAAGGCCGCTAGCGGCCGGCCCGGAGCAGAGGATCAGGAAGAAATCCGAGGAGCAATTCGATGCCCACCCCCACCAAGGGACCGCGTCTCGGGGGCTCGCCGGCCCACGAGCGGCTGATGCTGGCCAACCTGGCCACGTCCCTGTTCACGCACGGTCGGATCACGACGACCGAGGCCAAGGCGAAGCGGCTGCGCCCGTACGCCGAGAAGCTGATCAGCAAGGCGAAGGTCGGCGACCTGCACAACCGTCGCGAGATCCTCAAGGTCATCCGTGACAAGGACATCGTGCACAAGCTGTTCGCCGAGATCGGCCCGCAGTTCGCCGAGCGCGCCGGCGGTTACACCCGCATCACCAAGACGCTGCCGCGCAAGGGCGACAACGCCCCCATGGCCGTGATCGAGCTGGTCGCGGAGCAGACCGTCACCTCCGAGGCGGAGCGCGCCCGCAAGACGAAGTTCGCCAAGGACCAGGCCCCCAAGGCGGCTCCGGCCGCCGAGGAGACCAAGGCCGACGAGGTGGAGGACCAGGACGCCGAGGCGCCCGAGTCCGCCACCAAGGACGCGACCGAGGAGCCCGCCGAGGGCGCCGACGACGAGTCCGCCGAGCCGCAGGCGAAGAAGGACGAGTCCTGACGGACGAGCACTTCACCGACGAGCCCGTCGCCCCCACCGGGGGTGACGGGCTCGTTCGCGTGCGCCTGGACCTGGCGTACGACGGCACGGACTTCTCCGGGTGGGCGCGGCAGCCCGGGCGGCGCACGGTGTGCGGGGTGCTGGAGGACACGACGTCCACGGTGCTGCGGCACGACGTCTCGCTGACCGTGGCGGGGAGGACGGACGCCGGCGTGCACGCGGCGGGCCAGGTGGCGCACGCCGACCTGCCGTCGTCGGTGGACGTCGCCGCCCTGCCCAAGCGCCTGGCCCGGGCCCTGCCGCCGGACGTGCGGGTGTTCTCGGCGCGGGTGGTGCCCGCCGCTTTCGACGCCCGGTTCGCGGCGCTGAGGCGGCACTACGAGTACCGGGTGACCGACGCCCCGTCCGGCGCGCACCCGCTGCGGAGGCTGGACACCCTGTCCTGGCCCCGCCCGCTGGACCTGGGCGCGTTGAACGATGCGTCGGCGCTGCTGCTGGGGGAGCGGGACTTCTGCGCCTTCTGCCGACGTCGCGAGGGTGCGACGACCATCCGCGAGCTCCAGCGGCTGGTGTGGGAGCGCGAGGGGGACGTGCTGACGGCGTTCGTGTCGGCGGACGCGTTCTGCCACTCGATGGTGCGCAGCCTGGTGGGCGCGCTGCTGGCCGTGGGGGAGGGGCGGAAGCCGGTGGGCTGGCCCGCGTCGCTGCTGTCGCTGACCTCCAGGTCGAGCGCGGTCACCGTGGCCCCGCCGCACGGCCTGTCGCTCGTCCGGGTGGACTACCCGGCGGACGACGAACTGGCCGCGCGCGCGGCGGTGACGCGCAACGTCCGGGTGGTCACCAGTCCATGATGTCGTCCAGGTCCACGGTGACGGGGATCGGCGATGCGGTGACGGTCGCCGGACCACCGGGGCGTACCACGTTCTCGACGACGTAGCGATCTCGTTCGAGCCGGTGCGCGACCAGTCTCGGGTCGTCCTCCTCGAACACCGCCCACATGAAGGGCACACCCGCAGCCGCGTACGCGGCCATTTTGGTCTCGCGCTCCTCGCGGGTGTTTCCCGGCGACCACAGCTCCACGGCCACCACCAGGGCGTGCGCGGGGTAGCTCGTCCCCCGCTGCTTGCGGTCGACGATCACGACGTCCGGTATCAGCCCGGTGCGGATCGCGGAGGAGATCTTGACGTTCACCGCCTGCACGGCGAACAGGTCCTCGCGGCCGGACGCGGCAATGGCGCTGCGGAGCAGCACCGCCAACTCCAGGGAGGCGAACTGGTGCTCGTTGGACGCTGCGGGAGACACGTGGAGGTATCCAAAGATCAGCTCGGTGCGAGCGCCGTCCTCCGCGGGGGGCAGGGCCAGCCACTCGTCGACGGTGTGCGGGCCGACCGGGTGCTGCAGAGCTGCGGACATCTCCACCTCCAGGATCGACATGAGTATGACCATGCCACCGCCCTCGTGGGGCTTGCGAGTCCCTGACCAGGTGAAACGGGAGCGGCCCCGGACCGGTGGTACCGGTTCGGGGCCGCTTGGCCGCTACTGCGCCGCTGGTCTCAGAGGTCGAGGGTCCAGCTGTCGATGTACCCGGTGTCCTGGCTGTACGCGTCGCGCACGCGCAGGTTCCACGTGCCGTTGGCGTTCTCCGCCGACAGGTTCACCGCGTAGGTGGCGTTGACGTCGTCCGCGCCGTCCGTGCCCGACTGCACCTTGAGCTGCTTGACCGCGCCGCTCGGCGTCACCAGGTCGATCACCACGTCGCCGCGGTACGAGTGCTTGACGTGCACCTCGACCCGGGAGGTGGCGGACGCCTTGCCGGCGCAGCCGGCCACGACGATCGGGCTGGACGCGGTGCCCAGGTCCGGGACGGCGACGTCGGCGTCGTTGGTCTTCGCCTCGCAGCCGCCGGGCGGCTGGACGACGTCGCCGACGACGCGGAGCAGCTTGTTCGGCGAACCGGTGCGCGGGTCGGTGACGACGCCGTTGGTGGCGCCGTTCACCAGCGCGTCGCGGACCTGCTGCGGGGTCGCGGTGGGGTTGGCGGCCAGGTAGACGGCGGCCGCGCCGACGACGTGCGGGGTCGCCATGGACGTGCCCGAGATGGTGTTGGTGGCCGTGTCGTTGGTGTGCCAGGCCGAGGTGATCGACGTGCCCGGCGCGAAGATGTCCAGGCAGGTGCCGACGTTCGAGAACGACGACCGGGCGTCGGTGCTGGTCGTGGAGCCGACCGTGATCGCCTCCGCGGTGCGCGCCGGGGTGAAGTTGCACGCGTCCGCGCCGTTGCTGTTGCCCGCGGCGACGCCGTAGGTCACGCCCGAGGCGATGGAGTTGCGCACGGCCTGGTCGACCGTGGCGTCCGCGCCGCCACCGAGGGACATGTTGGCCACGGCCGGCTTGACCGCGTTCGCGGTGACCCAGTCGATGCCGGCGATGACGCCCGCGTAGGTGCCGGAGCCGGCGCAGTTGAGCACCCGGACGCCGACCAGCTTGGCCTTCTTGGCCACGCCGTGGGCCGTGCCCGCGACGGTGCCCGCGACGTGCGTGCCGTGGCCGTTGCAGTCGCTGGAGTCGTCGTCGTTGTCGACGGTGTCGCGGCCGCTGGTGGCGCGGCCGGCGAAGTCGCCGTGGGAGGAGCGGATGCCCGTGTCGATGATGTAGGCGGTGACGCCCTCGCCCTCGTTCGGGTACGTGTAGGAGTTGTCCAGCGGCAGCGCGGCCTGGTCGACCCGGTCCAGGCCCCACGACGGGGTCGGCGCCTGCGTGCCCGCGATGGTGACCACCGCGTCCTGCTGGACGTAGGACACCGACGGGTCGGCGGCCAGTTCGCGCGCCCGCGCCTCGGTCATCGTCGCCGAGAAGCCGCGCAGCGCCGACGTGTACGTGTGCTTCACGTCGGCCCGGTACTTGGCGCCGAGCGCGCTCGCGCTGCTCGTGCCCACGTCCTTGAGCACGACGATGTAGCTGTCCTTGACCGCGTTCGGCGCGCCGAGGCCGCGGATGTCGCCCTCGGCGGCGACGGCGGTGAAGGTGGTCAGCGCGGCGGTGACCGCGAACACCGTGCCCGTGGCCAGCCCGACACCGGCCGGCCGTCTCGTCCAGGACGTGCGAACGTCTCCCATGGGCGGGGTCTCCTCTTCACAGGGTGTGTGTTCGGACGGTGTCGCCCCCGATACCGTCCGAACACGGTGAAGTCGTTCCTAGTTCTCCCGCGGGTGGGCGCGCAAGGAATTGCGCGGAACAGCCGACAAATGGCTCCTCCACAGTTTTATTCGCGCTGTGAACGAATTGCTGCGGAGAGTGACTGGACGGAAGTGCGAAAATATGCCCCCCGGACCGGTGGTCCGAGGGGCGCGGCGGTGTCCGGGGACGGGTCAGTCGCCGCGGCGGACAGCACCCAGGATCTGCTGCTCACCGGGGGTGGTGACCAGTCGCAGGGGGCGCCACAGGTTCGTGCCGAGGGCGATGACCTGGTCGTCCTTGAGCGTGGTCAGCTGGTGCGCCATCTGGGGCGGCAACCGCCAGATCTGCGACGCCAACTGCGCCTGGCCGAGCGGCAACCGCTGGAGCAGCACCAGGTCCGCGGAATTCGCGGTGTTCGCCGCCTGCGGGTGCAAATAGGGCAGAACGTACATCGTCGTCTGCCACGGGGACCGCGGCGGGAACAGCTCCTGCGGCACGTGGCCGCCGTCGTGCACGACCAGCAGCGGGCTGTCCTCCGACGGCCGCGGCAGCTCCACCGGGCTGAGCCGGCGCAGCTGCACCAGCGGCGAGGGGCGGCCGTCCGCGCCCGCGCCCGCCGCCCGCACCACCGGCTGCCAGGCCGCCGGGCGGCCCGTCGCGATGGTGATCCAGGCGCCCGTCGCCATGGCGCGCAACGCGATCTGGCGGGCCAGGTAGAGCCCGCCCACGACGACCATGCGGGTCGGCGCGGACCGCAGCACGGAGATCGTCAGCGGCTCGCCCTGCAACCCGGAGCCGAGCACCATGCCGCCGCGGTCGCCCGACGGGCTCACCACGTCCAGCATCTGCGGCGACACCAGGAACTCCGGCGCGACGCCCCGGCCGTGCGAGTCCAACAGGCGCGCGTTCGTCACGCCACACCTCCCAGCGGCAGCGTCGCCGCCAGGCCGGAGACCTGGAGGCCGTTCAACGGGGTCAGCGTGATGTCGAGCTTGTCCGCCAGCGCCTTGAGCTTGTCGTCCGCGCGGTCCAGCTCGGACGGCGTCCGCGCGCTCACCCGCACCAGGCCGCGCAGGCCGACCTGACCCTGCTCGCTGCTCGGCGAGATCGTCATCGACAGCGTGGACGACAGCGCCCGCACGCCGGTCAGCGCGTTGAGGTTGTTGCGCATGCCCTTCGACGGCCAGCCGGTGATGGCGTAGCTCGCGTGGCCCACGCCGCCCGCCGTCACGCCCTTCCACTTCTCGCGCAGCGCCACGGGGTTGTTCGAGCCCGCCACCGACGTCAGCTCGGCCGCGGAGATGCCCGCCCGGATCAGCTCGTCGGAGTCGAGGGGGCGGATCGACACGCCCGCCGACTCCAGCGCGTTGCGCACCCGGGACAGCGCGCCGATCAGCGCGCGGTGGGCGCCCACGACGCCGCCGCCGCGCTCCTTGATGGCCGCCGCGCACCGCCGCGGGTCGAGCCGCACGGCGATCCACGTGGTGCGCCGGGCCGCCGCGGGCAGCGGGCCGAGCACCTCCAGGTACGAGTTGAGCGCGGGCGAGTTCGCGGGCAGGGCGGCGCTGCCGGGGTAGCAGTGCCAGATCACCGAGATCGAGTCCAGCACCACGCCGCGGTCCTCCAGCGTGGGCGCCAGCGCGCCCAGCGGCAGCGACGGCGCGCTGCCCACCGCGGTGATCAGGCCCGGCGCCGGGTCGACCAGCAGCACGGCGGTCCACGCGCCCTGGTGCCACGCCATGCCCAGCGGGCGGCGCTCGTGGTCCACGCCCTTGGCGATCACCAGGTCCGGCACCGCGAGGCGCAGCAGCGCCACCCTCGGGTCCTCCGGGCCGATGACCGAGTTCTCCTCCTCCGACGGCGGCTTCATCTCCACCGGGCCGCTGCGCTTGGCGGCGCGCGTGTGCGAGCGGAAGTTGTAGCGCACGACGAGGTTGATCCACTGCGTCAGCCAGCGGCCCCGGGACCGGGTGAACGCGAGGACGAGCGCGACGAGCACCACGCCTGCCGCGATGTACATCGGGACGGGTTCGACGCCGTCACCGGTGGCGCCGACGGCCAGCAGGACCAGGCCGATCGCGACACCGACCTCCAGCACGACCAGGTTGGCGACCGGCAGTGCGCCCAGGCTCGAACCGGCGGTGCGGCGACGGGCCTTCAGCAGGGCGGCGCGCACGGCGTTGCCGGCGGCCTGCGGACGTGCCCCCGCGGGGGTGGGCGGGCCGCCCGGGCGGGGAGCCGCGCCCACGGGTGGTGTGCCCGGAGGCGGAGTAGTGACCGACATCCGATCTGGTTCTCTTTCCGTCGGCGTGCGCCGGGTGGACCGACCGGGTTCACCAACCCGCACACGGACCACCCGCCGTCCGGCTATCGTGCAGACCGTACCGCGACTGGGAGAGCAGCGAGCCGAGAATGGCATCAACACCCACCACCAAGTCACAGGTCCAGGCCTACCGCTTCGTGCTGCGCAGGATGCAGTCCGCCCTGGTGCGCAGGGACGCGGTGATGCTGCACGACCCGATGCGCACGCACTCGCGCGCGACCGCGGTGGGGGTCCTCCTCGGCGTCATCGGCCTGATCGGCTTCCTGATCTTCGGCTTCTTCTCGCCGGACCCGCAGGTGACCGACGACACGCAGATCGCCATCTCCAAGGAGACCGGCCAGGTCTACGTGGTGCGCGGCGGCTCGCCCCGCACGCTGATCCCGATGACCAACCTCGCCTCCGCGCGGCTGCTGCTGCTCCAGCAGCAGAACCCGGACAGCGGCACCGAGGCCCAGGCCGGCGGTGACGCCGCGGCCGGCGCGGTCAACCAGGCCCCCCAGGTCGCGGGCGGCGAGCCGAAGCTGGTCACCGAGAAGGCCCTGTCCAAGCTGGCGAAGGGCCGGCTGACGGGCATCCCGGACGGTCCCGACGTGCTGCCCGCCCCGGCCGACCGGATCGGCTCGGACTGGTCGGTGTGCGACACGCTGACGCTGGACGAGTCCCTGAACGACCCCACGGCGAACAACAGGTTCACCACCACCGTGCTCGCGGGCTACAGCGGCGGTGGCGAGCTGCTCGACGGCAACCGGGCGCTGCTGGTGCGCGCGGCCACCGACGACAAGCAGGCGTACCTGATCTACAAGGCGCCGGTGAACTCGAAGGTGACCTCGACCTCCACCGTTCGGGCCAAGGTCGACCTGGGTGACGCGAAGGTCCTCACCGCGCTCAACCTGAACCAGAAGAAGCCGCGCATCATCAGCTCCGGCCTGCTCAACGCCATCCCCGAGGCCAAGCCGCTGGTGGCGCCCGAGATCGACGGCCGCGGCCAGGCCGTGACCTACGTCCAGGGCGAGAACCTCAAGGTCGGCGACGTGATCGAGGTCGCGCGCACCGGCGCGGACCCGGTCTTCTACGTCACGCTCCGGGACGGCCTCCAGGAGATCAGCAAGGCGGCCGGCGACCTCATCCGCTCCGCCTACGCGCAGGGCGCCGACCCGAAGCGCGTCGACATCGCTCGGATCAACAGCGCGAAGACGACCAAGCAGCTCGACTTCGACGACTACCCGACCGAGGTGCCGGACACGCTGGAGGCCAACCAGAACAACCGCGTCGTGTGCCTCGGCTGGCAGGCCCAGAACGTGGGCTCGGACAACAAGTCGCAGCACACCAAGGTGACCATCGCGCCGTCGCTGCCGGTCCCGTCGGGCGTCGTGCCGGTGACGATCAACCAGGTCGGCGCCACCGGCGAGGTCGTGAGCCAGTTCGTGATGGCGCCCGGCAAGGCCGCCGTGGTGCGCAGCGCGACGTCCACCCAGGACTTCACGAGCGGCCCGATCCACCTGATCACCGGCCGCGGCGTGAAGTACGGCGTGCCGGACGTGACCACGGCCGCCGCGCTCGGCCTCGGCGCGGACGGCTTCACGCCCGGACCCGAGTCGATCCTGCGGCTGCTGCCCAACGGGCCGCAGCTCAACCGCAACGACGCCGCGCGCAGCTGGGACTCCATCCCGGTGCCCAAGGACAACGGGCTGCTCCCGGAGGAGCAGGCGAAGAAGCAGGGCGGCTGACCCCTCCGGCGGAACCGGCGCGGGCCGGCCGCCGTCACAGGGCTCAGGAGGTGCGGTGGTGCACGAGGTCCCACGCGGCGCGGTGGCGTCGACGAGCGCCGGTCGGGTGTCGGTCGACCCGCGCTGGCTGGAGCTGTACGCGGAGCGCGTCGACGAGGCGGCCGGTGAGCTGGCGCGGGCCCGCGCGGAGCTGCGCGACGCGCCGGTGCGGCCGCGGAGCTTCGGCGAGCTGGGCCGGACCCTGCGCAGCGCCGAGTCCTACGCCCGCGCGGCCGGGCTGCTCCAGCGGCAGCTGGACCGGGCGTGCGAGGTGCTCACCGCCGCCGCCGGGGGCCTGCACGACGTGGCCGAGCACTACGGAACCCAGGACGAGGACGCCGTCGCGCTGATCAAGGGCGCCGAGCGGCACGGGGCGGGTGGCTGATGCGCGCCGGGGACGGTGGGCGGATCGCCGCCGAGGTGGGCGCGGAACTCGACTACCTCTCCGGGATCAGCCGCAGGCTCGGCGTGCGCGACCTGGTCGCCGACTACTTCGCGCCCGTCCTGGGCGACTGGGAGGACCTGCACGACGAGGCCGGGCGCTGGCGCAGGGCGGGGCTCGTCGCCGAGCACGTGACGCGCGACCTGACCGGCCCGCTGGGCAAGCTCGACTCGGCGTGGCAGGGGCGGGACGCCGACGCGTTCGTCGACCACATGCGCCAGGTCGGCCTGGCCGGGCACGACATGTCCGACGCCATGCACGCCATGGGCGAGGCGCTGGACGGGACCGCCGAGGGCGTCCGGGGCATCGTCGAGGACATGTCGCGGGTGTTCGCCGAGGCGGCCGAGGCGGTGTCCGGCGCGGCGGCGCTGCCGCTGGACGGCGACCGGCGCGTCGTGGAGGTCCTGGACGACCTGCACGACCCCGTCAAGGAGCTGCACGAGTCGGTGCGCGACGTGCTGGAGGCGTTCCTGCGGCTGTGCGACGGGGTGTCCGGTTCGGACGACTTCGCCGACGTGGTGATGGAGCACCGCTACCCCGAGCGGGACTGGACGTGGGCCGAGCCCGCGACCCCGCCGACCGCGTCCCCGCCGACCGCCGAGCCCGCGGCCCCGCCGACGGGGCGGCCCCCGGGCGCCCCGGAGCCCGCCGCGGCCTCCGGTGGCGGCGGGTCCCCGACCGGTGGTGGCGGCGGGGGTGTGCCGGGCGGTGGCGTTCCCGGTGGCGTTCCCGGTGGGGGCGCCCCGGAGCAGATGTCGCCGGGTGGCTCCACCGCGGTCTCCGAGCCGGGGCCCGCCGAACCGGCGGCCAGGCCCGCCGCCGCGGCGGCCCCGGGCGGCCCGGCGGGCCCCGGTGGCGGGACCGGCGCCGGGGTGGTGGGCGGCGGCATGATGGGCGCCACGGGCGGTGCGGGCGGCCAGCAGGGCGGCGACAAGGAGCACCGGGCGAAGGTGCGGCTCGCCGGGTCCACCGAGCAGCTGTTCGGCAAGCCCAAGAAGTCCGCGCCGTCGGTGCTCGGCGAGGACTGACCGACACCTCGAACGCGGGAAGGGCCGCCCCCGGTGTCCGGGAGGCGGCCCTTCGCGGTGATCCGGTCTCGTGACCCGGCGGGGTCAGAGCGCCGAGCGCCTCACCGGGACGGCGGCACGCCGGGCGCGGTTGCGGTTGACCGTGTGCACGATGAACAGCGTCAGCAGCAGCAGGCCCACGCCCGTGCCGGTCCCGGCCAGCGCCACGATCATCGGCGTGCTGTCCGGCGGGTTGAGCGGGTCGAGGGTCGTCATCAGCTGGGTCGGCGTGGCCGACATGGCGGAACCGGACTCGCCGGGCAGCTCGGCGGTCAGCGCGGCGACCGGGTTGATCATGCCGTAGCCGACCTTGTGGTCGCGCCCGCTCGGGTTGCCGGGGTGCTGGGCGGTGGCCTTGATCCGCTCCATCACCTGGCGCGCCTTCAGGTCCGGGAACCGCTCGCGCACCAGGGCCGCCACGCCCGCCACGTACGGCGAGGCGAAGCTGGTGCCCTGGATGCGGGACAGCTGGCCGCTCTGCGGGTTGGTCTTCGCGTCGGTCAGGCCCTTGCCCGCCGGGTCGAGGGTCACGATGTCCTCGCCGGGCGCGGCCACGCTGATCCACGGGCCCCACACCGAGAACGACGACACCGCGCCGTTCTCGCTCATCGAGGCCACCGCCAGCACGTCGTCCGCGTACCACGGCGGCGAGGCGACCACGTTGACGTTCTGGGGGTTCTGGTTGTCGTTCTGCCCCTGGCAGCCGCTGTCCTGGGCGATGTTGCCCGCCGCGGTGACGATGACGACGTCCTTCTCGTCCACCGCCCACTTGATCGCGGCCTGCAGCTCGCGCTCGCCGGTGCTCGGCTCGCTCGGCGGGGCGCACGCGGTCAGCGAGATGTTGATGACCTTCGCGCCGTCCGACGCGGCCACCACGATGGCCTTCGCCAGCGTGTCGACCTTGCCGGCGGACGCCCGGCTGTCGACCTTGGCCGGGTCCTCGAACTTGTAGTGGTCGCTGGTCTGCCGGATCGCCATCACCTTGGCGTCCGGCGCCGCGCCGACGAACCCGGTGGCGTCGTCCCGGCTGGCCGCCGCGACGCCCGCGACCTCGGTGCCGTGGCCGTCGCAGTCGAAGACGCCCCGCCGCTCGGTCTCGACGTAGTCGCCGCCGGGGACGACCCGGCCCGCCAGGCGCGGGTGGTCCGCGTTGACGCCCGTGTCGATGATCGCCAGCACCACGTCCTTGCCGGTGGCGAAGCGGTGCGCCTCCTCCAGGCGCAGCTGCATCTGCCCCCACGGCTTGTTGGGGATGGCGCGGTCGCCCGTGCCGGACGTGATGCACTGCGTCGACTGCTTGTAGTCGACGTCTTCCTGGGGGTTGGCGCGCGGTCGCAGGTACTTGGCCAGGTCGGCCGGCGGCGGCTGGGAGTTCGGCCGGGTCGGCGGGGCCGTCGAGGCGGGTTGCGCGTGCACGCCGGGCGCGGTGGCCAGCGTGACGGCCACCGCGGTCAGCGCGGCGAGCTTGCGGATGCGCATCGGTTCCTCACGCGGGGATGAGCTGGCGCATGGCCACGTACAGGTCCATCACCGCCAGGGCGAGCGGGAGCACCGCCGCGATGAGGATGGCCTCCAGCACGTCGACCGTGCGGCGCAGCACCGGGGAGAACTTCTGGTGGGGGAAGATCACGCCGAGCACCAGCGCCAGCGCGCCGACCACCACGAGGGTGCCGAACACGTACAGCAGCCGGTCGCCGGGCGTGGAGCCGAGGAGCCAGCCGACCAGCACGCCCGCGCCCGCCACCATGCCGCTGGCCAGCAGCGCCACGGCCTGCGCGCCGTTGGCGTAGGAGCGGCCGCGCAGCAGCAGGACGAGGGTCACCACGATCGCCAGCAGCGGGCCCCAGACGGTGCCGTCGGAGGCGGCGATGACGCCGAACACCGCGGCGACGCCGCCGCAGCCGATGATCATGCCGGTCAGGTACTCGTGGGCGTTGGCCGTGCGGCGCTCGATGACGGAGTACTCCGGGAAGCCGGTGTCCTCCTTGAGGTCCTCGGCGCTGCCCGGCACGGTCGGCAGCGGCAGCTTGGCCAGCTGGATCGTCAGCCGGGGCAGCGTGGACAGCGCCGCGAGCGAGACGGCCGCGGTGGCCGCCGCGATGCCCTGGAGCGGGTGGTCGACGAAGATGCCGACGAGGAACGCCAGGCCGCTCAGCGCGCCCGCCGTCGCGGCCGCGATGAACACCGTGATGCCGCGGCCGATGAGCAGGATCGCCACCGACGCGAAGATCAGCACCAGCGCGCTGGCCAGCAGCAGGTTCGGCCGGCCGATGGGGCCCGGGACGGTGTAGAGGCCCGCCACGTACGCCATGGGCAGGCCGCCCGCGGCGGCGATGAGCACACCCGTGCCGGTCGCGTTGTAGGAGCGCGAGACGACCGCGCCCGCGGCCAGCGCGACGATCGCCACGACGCCCGCGCTGATCGCCGGCCCGAGGCTGCCGCCGCCGGCCAGCGGACCGGACAGCAGGACCGCGACGGCGGCCGTGATCAGGGACAGCGCGCCCGCGATGTGGCCGTAGCGGCGCGCGGTGTCCTTCGTCCACGGCCGGAAGCTGTCCGGGTCGGACTCGGCGATCGCGTCCACCACGTCGTCGTACAGCGGCGGCGGCGGGTTCTCGTTGCGCTTGCGCAGTTGCAGCAGCTCGCCGTCGACCACGCCCAGCGAGGCCAGCGTGCGGCTCGGGTCGAGCGGGCTGTCGCCCAGCTTGGCCAGGGCCCAGCCGCCGTGCCGCACGCCGCCGTCCGGAGTGGCCTCCTTGGCCATGTCCAGCAGCATCGGCAGCAGGTCGGCCACCGCGACGTCGGCGGGCAGCGCGACGTCGATACGCGTTCGCGGCGCAACCACCGTCACCCGGCTGAACACCGTCGTACCGGTCGCCACCAGCGCCCCCTAAGTCCTGATGAGTGTGTGCCGTGGGTCTCGCCCGACCCTATTCGGCCGGTCGGCGGTCCCGTCGGCCGCCCCGGCGGGAGCGGGCACGGCGGGAGCGGACCCAGTATGGCCTCACCGAATGACCCGGAAGTGCCGATCCGCACAACACGTGCGCAACACATCCGGCCGGCGGATTTCCCGGACCCACCGCCACGGGCCGTTTCGATGCGCAATAGTGTCGGTTGCTACTGGTCGGCGCGCGCACCCGCACGCGTGCCGAGAGGTGTTTTCGATCGAGTTTGAAGAGGTGCCTCTCAGGTGAGCACGCTGCAGTTCAAGCGCACGGCACGCCTCGCTGCTCCCCGCCCGCCCGGCGGTGAGGTCCACCTCGAACCGCCACCCGAGGTGCCGCGCGTCATCCCCGGCAACATCATGATGAAGGCGATGCCCGTCGTCATGATCGTGTCGTCCGTCGGCATGATGGTGCTGATGTTCAGCTACAGCGGGCGGAGCCCCGCTGCGATGATCATGCCGGGCATGATGCTGGTCTCGACCATCGGCATGATGGCCGGCGGCATGGGCGGCGGCAAGGGCCAGAAGAAGGCCGAGATGAACGAGGACCGCAAGGACTACCTGCGCTACCTCGGCCAGATGCGCGACCGCGCCCGCGAAGCCGCCAACGAGCAGCGCGCCGAGCGCGAGTGGGTCCACCCCGACCCCCAGATGCTGTGGTCCCTGGCCACGACCCGGCGCATGTGGGAGCGCCGGCAGAACGACCCGGACTTCTGCCACCTGCGCGCGGGCCGCGGCTCGCAGCGCCTGGCCACCCGCCTGGTGCCGCCGCAGACCGGCCCGGTCGAGGAGCTGGAGCCCATCGCGACGCTGGCGCTGCGCCGCTTCGTGCGCGCCCACTCGCTGGTGCCCGACCTGCCGATCTCGATCGCGCTGCGCGGCTTCGCCGCCGTCGGCCTGCTCGGCGGGATCGAGGAGAAGCGCGGCCTGGCCCGCGCCCTGCTCGCGCAGATGGCCACCTTCCACTCGCCGGACGACCTGCTGATCGCCGTCGTCACCACCGGCCGCACCAAGGCCGAGTGGGAGTGGATGAAGTGGCTGCCGCACGTGCAGCACCCGAACATCATCGACGGCATCGGCCAGATGCGGATGATGGCGAGCTCCCTCACCGAGGTCGAGCAGATGCTGGACGAGCAGCTGCGCGACCGCCAGCGGTTCACCCGCAACGCGCCGCCGCCCGCCGACCAGCCGCACGTCGTCATCGTGATCGACGACGGCGACGTCACCCGGGAAGAGCAGATCATCCTGGAGGAGGGCCTGGTCGGCGTCACGCTGCTCGACCTGTCCGAGTCCCTGGGCAACCTCACCGCCCGCCGCGGCCTGCGGCTGGTCATCGAGGACGGCAAGCTCGGCGCGCGCAGCGCGAGCGGCGTCGAGTGGTTCGGCGCGCCGGACTGGCTGAGCGTGGTCGAGGCCGAGGCGCTGGCCCGGCGGCTGTCGCCGTACCGGATCGGCGGCGTGGAGGCGGGCGGCGGCGACGAGGACCCGCTGTCGATGAGCAACAACCCGCCGCTGCTGGAGTTCCTGGGCGTCCCCGGCGACCCGATGACCTTCGACGTGCAGGGCGCGTGGCGGCCGAGGCCGGTGCGCGACCGCTACCGCGTGCCGTTCGGCATCGGCGAGTACGGCCAGCACGTCGAGCTGGACATCAAGGAAGCCGCGATGGAGGGCATGGGCCCGCACGGCCTGTGCATCGGCGCGACCGGTTCCGGCAAGTCCGAGTTCCTGCGCACGCTCGTGCTCGGCATGCTCGCCACGCACTCGTCGACGTCGCTCAACATGATCCTCGTCGACTTCAAGGGCGGTGCGACGTTCCTGGGCCTGGACAAGGCCCCGCACGTCGCCGCGACGATCACCAACCTGGCGGGCGACCTGACCCTGGTCGACCGCATGAAGGACGCCATCGCCGGCGAGGTGTCGCGCCGCCAGGAGGTCCTGGCCAAGGGCAACTACAAGAACGTCTGGGACTACGAGAAGGCCCGCGAGAACGGCGCCGACCTCGACCCGCTGCCCGCGCTGTTCATCTGCATCGACGAGTTCTCCGAGATGCTGACGGCCAAGCCGGACTTCATCGACATCTTCCTCCAGATCGGCCGCGTCGGCCGGTCCCTCCAGATGCACATGCTGCTGGCCTCGCAGCGCCTCGAAGAGGGCAAGCTGCGCGGCCTGGACACGTTCCTGTCCTACCGGATCGGCCTGAAGACGTTCTCCGCCGCCGAGTCGCGCGCCGCGATCGGCGTGCCGGACGCCTACGAGCTGCCGCCCATCCCCGGCTCGGGCTACCTGGGCGTGCAGGGTTCGCCGCTGACCCGGTTCAAGGCGCTGTACGTGTCCGGCCCGTACCGGCCCGCCGGCCTCCAGGTCGCGGGCCCGTCCGCGCCGGTGACCAGCGACAAGCGGCCGCGCTTCTTCGTGCCGGACTACATCGAGATCCCCAAGGAGCCGGTCAGGCCGCTCGAACCGGTCAAGCAGGAGAAGAAGGAGGACTCCAACGAGCCCAGCGAGCTGGAGGTCATCGTCGAGCGACTGGTGGGCCAGGGCCCGCCCGCGCACGAGGTGTGGCTGCCGCCGCTGAACGAGCCGCCGTCGCTGGACACCCTCCTGCCGCCGCTCCAGGCGACCGAGGACCGCGGCCTCACCGCGCCCGGGTTCTTCGCCAACGGCAAGCTCCAGCTGCCCCTCGGCGTGGTCGACAAGCCGTTCGAGCAGCGGCGCGACCTGCTGTGGGCGGACTTCTCCGGTGCGGCCGGCCACGGCGCGATCGTCGGTGGCCCGCAGTCGGGCAAGTCGATGATGCTGCGGACCCTGATCACGTCGATGGCGTTGACGCACACGCCCGAGGAGGTGCAGTTCTACTGCCTCGACCTCGGTGGCGGCACGCTCGCCGCGATGGAGAACCTGCCGCACGTCGGTGGCTTCGCCTCCCGCCTGGACGTCGACAAGGCGCGGCGCATGGTGGCCGAGCTGTCGGGCCTGATCTCGGAGCGCGAGCAGCGGTTCCGGGCGCAGGGCATCGACTCGATGGTCGAGTTCCGCAACCGCAGGCGGCGCGGCGAGATCCGCGACGACCTGTTCGGCGACGCGTTCCTGATCGTCGACGGCTGGATGAACTTCCGGCAGGAGTTCGAGGCGCTGGAGCCGATGGTCCAGGCGCTCACCGCGCAGGGCCTGTCCTACGGCGTGCACGTGGTCGTGTCGGCGAACCGGTGGGCGGAGATCCGGCCCGCGATGAAGGACCTCCTGGGCACCCGCTTCGAGCTGCGCCTCGGTGACCCGAGCGAGTCGGACGTGGACCGCAAGGTCGCCGTCAACATCCCGGCCGGTCGGCCGGGCCGCGGCCTGTCGCCGCAGAAGCTGCACTTCCTCACGGCGCTGCCGCGCATCGACGCGTCCTCGGACGCGGAGAGCGTGTCCGCCGGCGTGCAGGACATGATGGCCAAGGTCAACGCGTCCTGGCGCGGGCGCCGCGCGCCGCAGGTCCGCCTGCTGCCCGACGTGCTGCCGTACGCCGACTTCGTGAACCAGGTCCAGCAGCTCAACCCGAACCGCGGCCACCTGGTGCCGATCGGCGTCAACGAGGACGCGCTGGCGCCGGTCTACCTGGACTTCGACGCCGACCCGCACTTCATGTCGCTGGCCGACGGCGAGTCCGGCAAGACGAACCTGCTGCGCACCATCGTGCGCGGCATCATGAACAGCTACACCTCGGCCGAGGCGCTGATCATGCTGGTCGACTACCGGCGCACCATGCTCGGCTACATCGAGACGGACCACCTGCTGTCCTACGCCGTGTCGTCGGCCCAGCTCACGGACATGATCAAGGACGTCCGCGGTTCGATGACCGGCCGCCTGCCCGGCCCGAACGTCACCCAGGAGCAGTTGAAGAACCGCTCGTGGTGGAAGGGCCCGGAGCTGTTCATCGTGGTCGACGACTACGACCTGGTGGCGCCGCAGGGCGGCCAGAACCCGCTCGCGCCGCTGGCCGAGTTCATCCCGCAGGCCAAGGACGTCGGGTTGCACATCGTGGTGGTCCGCCGCATGGGTGGCGCCTCGCGGGCGCTGTTCGACCCGATCCTCGGCAAGCTCAAGGAGCTCTCGGCCCCGTTCCTCGTCGGGTCCGGCTCGAAGGAGGAGGGCTCGGTCGTCGGCAACCTCAAGCCGTCGCCGCAGCCGCCGGGTCGGGGCACGCTGGTGACCCGCAAGTTCGGCCAGCAGCGCATCCAGGTGTCCTGGATCGACCCCGAGTGAGTCGTCGCTGACGGTGGGGTCCCGGTGGGACCCCCACCCGCGCACGAGTACGGCCCGCGGCCCGTCCGGCGGGCGATCGCCGAACAGGTCGCGGGCCGTCCCGGTCCCCGCGGGGGTAGCCCCCCACCAGCGCGAACGGCGATACCCCCCGTGCCCCTCACCGCCGTTCCCGCGTCCCGCGGTGGACCTGCGCCCACTGTGCCGCACGGCCCTCACACTCGGCTCACACGAGGCTCGGCCGACCCCTGACGCCGGTCGGCTCCGGGTGTGGCGGTGGACACGTCCCAGTGTGCCGAGGCCCCCTCACACTCCGCTCACGGCACCCTCACCCCCCGGTGGGCCGGTCCGACCCGGTCGGCGTACGCGCGCCACGCCGCCCGTCGCGGTAGACATTCGGGGTGGCTGCCCATCGGAACCCGAGGAGACCGGAAATCCGGTTCGCGGTGCTCGGCCCGCTGGAGGTGCGGCACGGTGACCGGGAGGTGGCCGTGCCCGGTGGCCGGGCCCGCGCACTGCTCGCCGCGCTCCTGCTGCGCGCCGACCGGACCGTGCCGGTCGAGGACCTCGTGGCGCGGCTGTGGAACGGCGACGCGCCCGCCCCGCGCAGGGCGAAGGCGACGCTCCAGATGGTCGTGACGCGCCTGCGGCAGGCACTCGGTGAGGCGAACGTGGTGCGCACCACCGCGAACGGCTACGCGGCGGAGGTGCCGCCGGGCGCGCTGGACCTGCACGTGTTCCGCGAGCTGGCCGCGGGGGGCGAGTACGCGGCGGCGCTGCGGCTGTGGCGCGGCACGCCGGTGGCGGACGTGGCGTCGCCCGTGCTGCGCCGCGAGGACGTGCCACCGCTGCTGGAGGAGCACCTGGTGGTGCTGGAGCGGCGCATCGAGGCCGACCTGGAGGCCGGTGGCGGCGATGAGCTGGAGGAGGAGCTGCGCGGGCTCGTCGCGCGGTACCCGTTGCGGGAGCGGTTCTGCGCCCTGCTGATGACGGCCCTGGCGCGGTCGGGACGGCGGACCGAGGCGCTCGCCGCGTACGCGGCGCTGCGCGCCCGGCTGGTCGACCGGCTGGGTGTCGAGCCCGGCCCGAACCTCCAGCGGCTGCACCGGGAACTGCCGGCGCCACGCCCGGTCGCGCCCCGCCGGCTGCCGCCGCGCACCGGGTTCTTCGTGGGCCGCCGCGCCGAGCTGGCCGCGCTGGACGGGCTGCTGGACGTCGACGCGGGCACCGCCGTGGTCGCCGCGATCGGCGGCACCGCGGGTGTCGGCAAGACCGCGCTCGCCGTGCACTGGGCGCACGAGGTGGCCGACCGGTTCCCCGACGGCCGGCTCTACGCGGACCTGCGCGGGTACGACCCGACCGCCGACCCGGTGCGGCCGGACGAGGCGATCCGGCACTTCCTGGACGCGCTGGGCGTGGACCGCGACCGGGTCCCGGTCGGCCTGGACGCGCGGGCCGCGCTGTACCGGACGGTCCTCGCCGACCGGCGCGTCCTCGTGCTGCTGGACAACGCGCGCGACAGCGAGCAGGTGCGCCCGCTGCTGCCCGGCGGCACGGCGCCGCTCGTGCTGATCACCAGCCGCAACGACCTAAGCGGCCTGGTGGTGCGCGAGGGCGCCGTGCCGCTGTCGCTCGACCTGCTCGACGAGCCGGAGGCGCGGGCGCTGCTGGAGCGGCGGATCGGGTCGGTCGGGCGGGCCGCCGAACCGGCCGCGCTCGACTCCCTGGTGGCGCACTGCGCGGGCCTGCCGCTCGCGCTGGCCATCGTCGCCGCCCGCGCCGCGGCCGACCCGGACCTGCCGCTGGGCGCGCTCGCCGCCGAGCTGGCCGACGAGCGGACCCGGCTGGCCGCGCTGGACGCCGGCGACCCGGCCACCGCGGCGCGCGCGGTGTTCTCCTGGTCGTGCCGCCGGCTGAGCGAGTCGACCGCGCGGGTCTTCCGCCTGCTCGGCCTGCACCCCGGCCCGCACGTGACGCCCGCCGCCACCGCGAGCCTCGCGGGCGTGGGCACGCCGGCGGCGAAGGAGGCGCTGCGCGAGCTGGTGCGCTCCCGGCTGATGTCCCAGCCGGCGCCCGGCCGGTACGCCTTCCACGACCTGACCCGCCTCTACGCCGCCGACGAGGCGCGCGAGCACCACGACGAGGGCGAGCGGCGCGCCGCCGTGCGCGGCCTGCTCGACCACCTGCTGCACAGCGCCGACCGGGCCGACCGGCTGCTCCACCCGCAGCGCGACCCCGTCGCGCTGGTGCCCGCAGACCCCGGCGCGGTCCCCGTCGAGCCGGCCGACCACCGCGCCGCGCTGGCGTGGTTCGCCACCGAGCACCCGGTCCTGGTCGGTGCGGTGGAGCTGGCGCACGAGGAGGGGTTCGACGCGCACGCGTGGCAGCTCGCGTGGACGGTCGCCACGTACTTCCAGCGCCAGGGCCACTGGCGCGACCAGCTCGCCACGCAGCAGGTCGCGCTGGCCGCGGGCCTCCGGCTCGGCGACCTCGACGCGCAGGTCAGGGCGCACCGCAACATCGGCCTCACCGGCATCAAGACCGGCGACCTGGACGGCGCGGCCCGGCACTACGGGCTGGCGCTGGAGCTGTCCTCCCGGCTGGGCGACGACTTCGGCCGCGCCCGCGCGCACCGGGGCCTGGCGGCGGTGCACGAGCGGCGCGGCCGGTACGAGGACTCGCTGCGCGAGTGCGCGAGCGCCCTGGAGCTGTTCCGCGGGTCGGGACGGCGGGCGGCCGTGGCGGGCGCGCTGAACGCGGTGGGCTGGTTCCACAGCCTCCTGGGCGACCACGACGCCGCGTTGGCGCACTGCCGGGAGGCGCTGTCCGCGTTCCGCGAGCTGGGGGACCTGTTCGGCCAGGCCGGCGCCCTGGACAGCCTCGGCCACGCGCTGCACCACTCCGGGCGGCACGACGAGGCGGTGGCCC